>OZ253447.1:4800000-6666500 GCA_965261115.1 Candidatus Poribacteria bacterium
CAAACCGACGGATGAATAGTTTTCAGTTTTCAGTTTTCATGCTTCGCAGTGAGAACAGTTAAGAGACATGCTGTGGCGGTGGCAGAAAATGTTACCGCCACAGAGATTAACTGACCACTGATAACTACAATAGGAGTGATATGCTTTCTATATTCCAGTGGCTCGCAATTATTAAAACAAAAAACGTAGCGCGTAATGAAATGGAGCGCGGATTTAAGAGTGGCGCGTTATTGTTCAAACCCACGTTATTTAACCGCAAGGTAATTTAAAAATATGTCCGAACACGCCGAACAAAAATACGAAGAATTTCGCGAAACCTTCCAAAAAATACAACAAGAAGTATCCAAACAAATCGTCGGGCAAAAAGAAATTATCGAAGGGGTTTTGATCTGTCTCATGACAGGTGGACATGCGTTGTTAGAGGGTGTCCCCGGTTTAGGTAAAACCCTGCTCATCCGGACGTTACATGAGGTATTAGACCTCAAATTTTCCCGAATTCAGTTCACACCGGACCTGATGCCTGCCGACATCATCGGTACGACCGTTGTCGCTGAAGATGAAGACGGACGCAAATTCTTTGAGTTTCAACAAGGTCCTGTATTTGCCAACCTTATTCTCGCCGACGAAATCAACCGTGCGACCCCGAAGACCCAGTCCGCCTTGTTAGAGGCGATGCAGGAAAAATCTGTGACCGTTGCCGGACAGCAGCGGAAACTCCAGTTGCCTTTCTTCGTCATGGCGACGCAAAATCCGTTAGAGATGGAAGGCACCTATCCACTGCCCGAAGCACAACTTGATCGGTTTTTCTTCAAACTCAAAGTTGAATATCCCAGCCTTGACGAACTGGATCTCGTTATGGAGCGTACAACGCGACGCGAGATGCCGTCTGTTGATAAAGTCTGTGATGGTGCACAGATTAACGCCTTAGAACAGATCGTCCGAGATATCCTCATCGCTGAAGACGTGCGTAGGTACGCTTTGCGACTTGTACTCGGGACACACCCGGAAGCAGAGGATGCACCGGAACTCACGAAGCAATATGTCCGGTACGGTTCCAGTCCGCGCGGCGCGCAAGCGTTGATTCTTGGTGGGAAGGTTCGAGCAATCCTTGATGGCAGGTATAATGTCGCTCGTGAAGACATTCAAGCCATCGCACTGCCAAGTCTACGACATCGGCTTATCCTGAGTTTTGAAGGCGAGGCGGAGGGAATTGACCCAGACCACATCATCCAGCATCTGCTCGAAGAGATTGAATGATGAACGACACACAATCCGCCTTTGACAGCGAATTCCTCAAAAAACTTGAATACCTCTATATCGTCTCTAAGAAGATTTTTGCCGGACGTATTAAGGCAGAACGTCGCAGTACACGCCGCGGGGTCAGCGTCGAATTCGCCGATTACCGTAATTATACGCCAGGCGACGATTTTCGCTACATTGATTGGAACGCTTTTGCACGCTTGGATGAACTCCTGCTGAAACTCTACGAAGAACGCGAAGATTTGCACATCTATTTCCTTGTGGATGCCAGTCAGTCAATGACTTATGGCGGTGAATTGCCAAAATTGATTTATGCCAAACGTGTTGCCGCCGCGCTCGCCTACATCGGTTTATCCAACCTCGATCGGATAAGCATCACTTCCTTCAACAACACTGGCGTAAACCGACTTCCGACGGAACGTGGTAAGGGTAAAATCTTTACCGTGCTCGATTTTCTTGATCAGATTAACGGGACTGGTGAAACGGATTTGGAGAATGCGTTCCACAATTTTGTGCATACGACGAAACGCCGCGGGCTTGTCGTCCTCATTTCCGATCTCTTCGATCCAAGTGGGTTTACGCAGGGCCTAAATGTATTGAAATTTCAAAAGCACGAGCTCTTCGTGATCCATATCATCGATCAGAAGGAAGTCGCCCCCGATCTGCTTGGTGACTACCATCTCGTTGATGTTGAAACAAATGAACTCCGTCAGGTTACTATCAACGAGAACCATCTCAAGCGGTATCAAGCACTGTTCCAACAATACTGCGACGACATGGATTTATATTGCACGCAACGCGAAATCAGTCTTGTCCGGACGACAACAGAATCACCTTTCGAGGAACTCATCCTACGCATTTTTAGGATGGGCGGTTTTGTCTCTTAAAAAAAGGTTATAAGTTATTAGTTATAAGTTATTAGTTACAAGAGTCCTCTTAACTTATAACCAACAACTATTAACTATTAACTACTTATGAATTTCTTATCCCCAACTTCACTCCTCCTATTTGGGTTAGCCATTCCGATTATCGCGCTGTACATCCTTAAACTCCGACGGCGTCGCGAGCCTGTCTCTACACTGATGTTCTGGGAGGAACTTTTCAGAGAGCGGCAGACGACTTCGCTGTTCCAACGCCTGAAGCATCTCCTATCACTCCTGCTGCAACTGTTATTTCTGGCACTCTTGGTGCTTGCCATCGCGCGACCGCAGTTCGCTTTCATAACGAAATCCGCCCGGCAGCTTGTGCTGATTATTGACCAATCAGCGAGTATGAACGCTATTGAAGAAGAAGAAAGCGAAGGACGCACGCGGTTAGCGTCTGCTAAAGAAAGTGCCCTACGAACTGTAGATGGACTCCGTTTCATGGACGAGATGACAGTGATTAGTTCGCATACACGACCTGTCATTCATATCCCTTTTACCAACCATCAGAAATCGCTGCGAGAGGCGATCAATGCCATTCAACCCACCGACATCAGCACGAACCTTGAACCCGCTTATGACTTAGCTTATGCGATTGCCCAAACAAAGCCTAACCCTGAAATTGTTATCTTCAGCGATTTTCAGTCCATTTCGGAAGAACTGCTCGCCAAACTTAACAGTAAAACGGAAGCAGACGAGGCTCCAGAAATTAAACGCCGCCTGATCCGGATAGGTGAAGCAAAAGATAATGTTGGGATAACACAATTTCGTGTCCGCAAGAGTCTCGTTAATGCCTTCGACTATCAAACGCTGCTGCGCGTCGTCAACGCCTCGGAAACAGAGCGGAAGTTCAACGTTGAACTCTATTTCGATGAAAATCTCTTTGATGTCCGTCCTTACAATCTTGCGCCCGGCGAGAGTAAATCCGAGATTTTCAGTAACTTTGCGTTTGAAGGTGGGAAACTCAAAGCGGTCTTAGACGTTCAGGACGCACTCCCAACAGACAATACCGCTTATGCCACGCTCCCGAAACGGGATCTTATCCCTGTTCTGCTCGTGACAGCGGGAAATCCGTTTCTCCAAAAGGCACTCGCTGTTGATGAACAGATAAAACTCACTGTCCTTACACCCACTGAATATGAAACTGATGTTCTCCCTGTAAGTGGTAACTCGCAAGCGAAACAGCCGTATCAGGTCGTCATCTTCGATCGATACAGTCCACCCACGCTCGGTGATGGGAATTATATGTTTATTTACCCACCCGCTGCCTCGTCAGAAACCGCCAATCCTGAATTGAAATGGAATATCGGTGGCGCGTTGGAGACACCGATTATTACGGATTGGGAACGGACGCATCCTATCCTGCAGCACGTCCATCTGGAGAACGTTCAAATCGGCACAGCATATCAGGTCACGCCGCCGTCAACAGCACAGGTCCTTGCGCGTTCGTTTGAATCGCCAGTGTTGTTCATTGACGTTACACCGAACCGAAAAATCGTCTTCGCTGCTATCAATATCCTGGAATCCGACCTGCCGTTACGCATTGCTTTCCCCGTGATTATTGCTAACACCATTCAGTGGTTCCAACAGCGTTCTGAAATTCAGGAGCACCATCTTCGGACAGGGGAGGTGCTAAAACAGCGAATTGAATCAGTAGATACTGCTATCCAACCCGAATTGGAGACAGAAGCTGATTCACCGCCGGACACTCCAAAGCTGGCAAAGATCACAGGTCCCGGAGACAAGAGCTGGGAAATCCCTATTGAGCGGGACGAATTGCTCTTTGATCAGACGCAGCGCGCCGGTTTCTATGAACTGAAAATCTCGGAGGCAGTTGATGCTACAGCGGAAGACGCACCCGCACCGGCGGCATCTGAGTCTACGGAGGAAGATAGTGGTACGGTATGGTCAGTCAATCTTGCCGACGAGACAGAATCAGACATCGGTACGGATCCAGCCGTCGAAGATCTACTTGAAGCATCCGTAACACCGGGTGGCACTGCGATTTTACGCTATCCACCGTGGGTCTATTTGGTGTTCCTCGCCGTAGGACTGAGTGTTGTCGAGTGGTTCCTGTATCAACGCAGGAGAATTGATTAAGGTGGAACAGCCTGAGTAGGTAGAAAGTATATGCTAAATTCATCTGATACAGGACAAACAGACAACAGCAGTACACCTACACTCCAACCGATGGGGGTTAGTGAGATTCTGGATATAACCTTCAGTTTCTATCGGAGACATTTTCTTCTTTTCCTTGGCGTTATCACCTTCTATTTCTTTGGAAGTCTCGTAAAACATTCCATAGAGAGTTTTCTCCACGGTTCTGATCTAAAAAACCTTGTTGCAAATTTGGTTGACATGCCCTTTGAGGTTGTAAGTATCGGTGGGATAATCGTCGCGACGGCTACAATCTATTTCGGCGGACATATCACAAGCAGTGCTGCGTTGAAGCGGTCTCTCCGACACTTTTGGCACTTGTGGGGATGCTATTTTCTATGGGCTCTGCCCTTGACGATTCCAGTTATCGTTCTCTTTATTATGCTTATTATGCTACCTTTTGCCGCGGGTAACTTGGAAGCAACCCTATTCATTCCTTTTGCGTTTCTGCCTTTCTCACTTTATTTTATGGTGCGTTGGAGCTTTGTCGCTGAAGTTTTTTTGATTGAGAGAACCGGTATCAAAGATGCATTCAACCGTAGCAGTGAACTCGTTCGCGGCACATGGTGGCGAGTCTTCGGGATATTGGCTCTGATTCTTATGTTAAGTGCCGCGATTCACTATATATTGGAGCTTTCGCTTGGGTTGATTCTTATTCTAACAAAATTGGTGGGGGCAACAAACCTCAAAGACCTTCTCCAATGGTCAGTAATGGAAACAGACCTTGACAGTAGCAACCTTTTCTTTTATGCGGTTATGACTTGCGCAGATTTAGTTCTTAGGACTTTGACCGCCCCAATTTGGGTTATCGGTGTCACCCTTCTGTATTTCGACCTTCGGATACGAAAGGAAGGATTTGATATTAAGTTACAAGTTGACGACAGCCGATTAACGTAAGTGAGAACAGATGTCAAACCAAATTGATGCGACACAAGCAAATAATAACAATTCGTTAACACTCCAACCGATGGGGTTTGGCGAGATTCTGGATACAATCTTCAGTCTCTATCGGAGACATTTTCTGCTATTTCTGGGCATTATCGCCTTCGTTTTTTCTGAAAATTTAGTGAGATACGTGTTAGGGCGTTTCCTCCCGAGTTTCTTCCTGAAATCCTATATAATGGAATTTATTGGAATATCTTTCGCGCTTATAGGCATGGGTGGAATGATCGTCGTAACGGCTACAATTCATCTGGGTAGACACATTACAAGCCGCGACGCATTGAAACAAGCCGGACAGCGGTTTTGGTACATAGTGGCGTGTAATTTTCCGTGGAGTTTCGTCTCCGAGATACCGCGCACTGCTATCATCTTTCTTATACTTTCTGTGGTGGCGTACGAACTGACACCCACGCTATTTGTCTCCATCTGGTTAGTTTCTATACCTTTTACAGCCAGTTTCTCCGCGCATTGGGGGAGCATCATTTCTCGTTTAATAACTTTTGTGATAAGACCCGGATTGACGTGGACTCGGTACATTCCGTTAATGCTTTCGCCGCTCTCAATCTACTTTGTCGTGCGTTGGGCATTCGCCACTGCAGCTGTACTGCTTGAGGGCACCTCCATCCGACACGCTTTTAAAAAGAGCAATGAACTCACCCGTGGAAGTTGGTGGTACGTCTGGGGCATGCTAATCTCCTTTTCTGTAATAAGTTTCGCGATTCAGCGTATACTCCAAATCACGGTCCTATCTATCCTTGTTTTAATGAAAGTAGAGGGTGTAACAGCCTCCGATGATATTGTCAAATGGATACTAAGGGATTTCACTATGGATACCGATACACTGTCCTTCGCTATTATGATATGGAGTGATCGAATCATTCATACCCTCATTTTTCCAATTGGGATCATCGGGGTTACGCTTCTATACCTCGACCTACAGATACGAAAAGAGAGTTCTGACATTCAGTCTCTTGCCACCACGTCCGCTTAAATTAAGGGTAATTCATAAGTAGATATGCTATAATTATTGAATATGTTAAAAATCGTAACCTTATCAAGCGCGACTTACAGGAGAAATCATGTTTTTGGCGAAACAGTATCAGAATTACGTGCGCATTATAAGTGCTATTATTGTACTTACTTTCGCAATGGTATTGACAGGTGATACAAAGATTGATGAAAATACGATTCAAGGGATGTGGACATTTGAAGAAGGTGAAGGTAAGACCGTTACGGATCTTTCTGGAAACGGTAGCGATGGCATATTTGTTGGCGATATCAAATGGGTAAAGGGTAAATTCGGCGGTGGCATAGAGTTCAGCGGTGTTGAGGCACAAAACCATGTCCGTATCGGAACGAAAGGGGATCCCGATAGTTTGGCAGCCTTAAATTTTAAGGATTCCGAGGGTTTCTCAATCCATGCTTGGGTATATGCGACGGCACCACCAAAAGGAAAATGCGTGATATGGAAAGGACATGGATGTTCAAGTTGGTCGCAATATCTACTTGGAACCGGTGCGCATGAAAATGTCGGCGGCAGAATTAACCAAGCTTCATTTCATTATCGACTAAGGAGCGCGCCTGAGAGATTTGAGGCACTCGGAGACCCACTTCCCGAAAAAGAGTGGGTTTACCTCGTAGGTGTATGGGATGGAAAGAAAATCTATATCTACGTTAATGGTGAACTCCAGAACAGTGCAGACGCAGTCGGGCAACCTTGGGATTCTTTTGAAGCGGTTTACATCGGTGCAGATGCAGGTTGTAATGCCGGTAAGGGCAGGTGTCATTGGAGCGGAATTATTGATGAGATTGTTATCTTTAATGTTCCACTCTCTGCGGATGAGGTTAAGTCGCTCGGCAATGGAATTGAAGGTGTTTTGGCAGTTGATGCTGCAGGAAAAACCACTACCACTTGGGGTAAACTTAAATCAGCAAAATAGGGCAATCTTGGTAGAGATTTGCTATAGTCAATTATAAATAGGACTAAAAAGATGGAAATTACACGACCCTTCCTACTGCTACTGCTACTGCTGCTACCGTTTCTCTACTACGGTTACCGCCGCAGTCTCGTGGACCTGTCGCGAACGCAGCGCATCATGAGCCTAATCACGCGAATCATCATTGTCATTCTGCTAATCCTGAGTGTGGCAGACGTTCAATACCTGAAAACCGATGAGAAATTAGCAGTTATGTTTCTGGCAGACATCTCGGATAGTATCTCAGATGACGGATTGACGGGAACGACGGATTATATCAACGCAGCTATGAAATCGCAAGGTGGGAATCAACAAGCGGGTCTCATCGCATTTACGGACAAGGCAGAAGTCATCCAAGGCTTATCAGAAGGTGAAGAGGAACCTGATGCGGAATTGAAACTTGCTGAAATCAAGAAAACATGGTTAGATACGGATGAAGATGCTGGTGATACAACGGATATCGCACAGGCACTTGAGAAGGCGTGGGGATTTTTCCCAGCAAATGCGAACAAACGCATTGTCTTAATCACAGATGGTGTCGAAACACAAGGGGATGCGCTTCATACAGCACTCCGTGGAAAAGACTTCGGGATACAAATCGACACGGTGCCGGTATATCCGAGTGATGAACCGGAAGTTATGGTTCAGCGGCTTGATATGCCGGCGCAAGTCAAACAAGGTGCCCCGTTTAATGTTGAGGTTGTAATCCACAGTAACCATGAAGATGTCGCCGAGATCCGTCTCTTCAAGAATAAATTCGAGGTCGCAAAACAGGAGGCTCGGCTCGAAGCGGGTGAAAATCGGGTGATATTTACGCAGACAGCCATGGAGAGTGGGACGCTTACCTACGATGCGATCTGCCGCACAACACAAGACACACGCTACGATAACAACCGTGCCCTCGGTATTGTCTCTGTTACCGGCAAGCCGAAAGTCCTCCTCATTGACGAAAACGAGTCGCAAGCGCGCTACTTGACGAGAGTCCTTGAAGATGCCAAAATACGCGTGGATGTTCGCAATGGATTGGGGGTCCCGAACGAACTTGCTGACTTACAAAATTATGAACTCATCATCTTCAGCGACGTTCCCGCCAATCGGCTTACTGAAAAACAGATGGATCTCGTCCGGACCTATGTTCAAGACCTCGGTGGCGGTTTTATGATGCTCGGGGGTGAGAACAGTTTCGGACTCGGCGGCTACTACAAAACGCCGATTGAAGAGATATTGCCTGTCCGCACCGACTCAGAGAAGAAAAAGGAGACCCCTTCTCTGGCAATCGTTCTGGTTATCGACAAATCGGGAAGTATGGGCGGAATCAAGATTGAGTTAGCAAAAGAGGCTGCGCGGGCATCGGTTGAACTTCTCGGACAGCGCGATAAAATCGGGGTCATCGCATTTGATGGATCCCCTTTCTGGATCGCAGAGATGCACGATGCCTCTGATAAGCAATACCTCTCGAATCAGATCGGTTCAATCGTTGCGGGTGGCGGCACAAACCTCTATCCCGCGCTCGAACAGGCGTATTTTGCTTTGACAGAGACAACCGCTAAACTCAAGCACGTCATCGTTCTCAGTGATGGACATTCGACACCTGGCGACTGGTACGGCATTGCGAATTCTATGTATAGCGAAAATATCACAATCTCAACGGTCGGTATCGGGAGCGGTGCTGATATGAACATGCTGGGGAATCTCGCCAACTGGGGCGGCGGACGCGAGTATTTCACCCAGGACCCGTATAATGTCCCACAGATCTTCGCGAAGGAGACCGTCACCGCGTCCAAATCCGCAATCATTGACGAACCCTTTATACCGCAACAGATTAAGCCGACCCAAGTTTTGAGCGGAATTGATTTAGGACTCGCGCCGTTCCTCCTCGGTTACGTGGCTACGCAACCGCGGCCTACTGCCGAAACCTTCCTCGTCTCCGACCGCGGTGATCCACTGCTTGCGAGTTGGCAGTACGGGTTGGGCAAATCCGTTGCCTTTACCTCCGATGCCAAAGCACGATGGGCTTCCGATTGGCTGGAGTGGCCCGGATATGGTAAGTTCTGGACGCAGCTCGTTCGCGACACAATGCGAAAAACGACACTCAGCAATTTCCAAGCGGGGATCAGCAAGGAGAAAGGCACCGCTCACCTCGCGATTGACGCGCTCGGGGAAACTGGGGAATTCCTGAATGAATTGGAGAGCGACATCTCCCTTATCGGTCCCAACCTTAAAAAGCAGCAGCTCGCTGTTACACAGAGCGCGCCGGGACATTATGAACTCAATTTTCCGACGAAAGAGGTGGGACCGTATTTCGTTAACATCATGCAAAAACAGGCGGGTGAAATTGTCAATACGCAAGTGACTGGCACTGTGGTCTCCTACCCTGAAGAATATGTTGTCCACAATGCTGATGAATCGCTCCTGAGTCAACTCTCAGCAACATCGGGTGGTAAATTCGACGTTTCAGCGGAAGAGGCGTTTCGGGCACCTGAAGCCCCTGTTACGCTTCGGATTCACCTCTGGAAACCTTTTCTCATCACAGCACTCTGTCTTTTGCTCATAGATATTGCCTTGCGTCGAATCGATCTCATACGTCGCTAAAACTGAAACAGGAGGCATCCATGATCCTGAAAACACGTAAATGGCACATGTATATCATGACCGTTGTCGGTGGGTTGTGGCTGAGTATGTCAACGTTTGCCGCAACGATTCATGTCCCCGCAGATCAACCCACAATTCAATCGGGTATTGATGCCGCAGAAGATGGGGACACGGTTTTGGTGAGCGACGGCATTTATACCGGTGAAGGAAACGTCAACATCAGTTTTAGTGGAAAAGAGATTACCGTCAAGTCCCGCAATGGTGCCGCAGCAACGATCATTGACTGTGAAGAAACACCAAATACGAGAGGCTTCGCTTTTGAAAACAAAGAGTCCCGCGCTTCGGTGTTGGATGGCTTCACGATCAAAAACGGCGTGCACGATCTTGGCGGCGGTATCTACTGCCACACCGCTTCACCGACGATTCAGAACTGTGTTATTACCCAAAATCGAGCGACAGCGACGCGCTTCTTCGGTCAAGGTGGGGGTGGTATCTATGGGAAAGATACCACAGTACACATAATAGATTGCATAATCTCCCAAAATCGATCGGCATCAGGTCTTGGTGGTGGTGCCCTCATTGATGGGGAAGGCGTATGGACATTTAACAACCCCCAATCAGTGATTTTCGATAATTGCACCGTTTCGGAGAATATTGGTAGTGGAATTGTCTGTTTCGATTTAAGCCCCTCTATCATAAAAGACTGCACAGTGATTCAAAACAGCGGACGTGGCATCGTATGCACTTTTTTTGCACGCGGCACATCTATTACCAATTGCCGCATTGAGCAGAACGCAGGCGGTGGCATTGAATGCAGCGAAACGTCCAGTGTGCAGGTCCAGGATTGTATCATCAAACAAAACAGAGCCGAATACGGTGGTGGAATTTATTGTAGCCCAACAGGAGATGCTGACATTTCTGGGTGTATCATCGCGCAAAATACAGCAACAGAGACTGGCGGCGGAATTGACGTTGTTTCGACCCGGGGGCTGGTAACAATCACGAATTGTACGATTACACAGAACACGGCACATGACAGAGGCGGCGGGATTGCCACCTACATTGAATTCAGTCAATTTACCCTCACCGATTCCATTGTTTGGGATAATCACTCACACAGCAAACATCACGAAGTCTCTCCGGGTGGTAGACGGGTCATCATTAAGTCGAGTGATATACGCGGCGGGGTTGCAGGAATGGATCGTGAGCCGGATGGCGAGTGGTTTATCTATGAAAATAATATTAATGCAGACCCACGTTTCATTAACGCTGACACCGGCGACTATCGACTTGAGCCGCATAGCCCGGCTGCATCAATGGGTGCCCAACCGCCACTCGGAGGTATCACTGCGGTAACGCACAAGGAAAAACGGTTGGTAACTTGGGGTGAACTCAAGATTCAGTAACGGAATTAAACAGGAGATATAGAACGCAATGGCATTTCAATTTCAAGACTCAATGGTAAACGAGTACCTCTCGCAAGGTTATTTGATTTTCCGCGGGATTGTTCCACCGTCGTTGCTCACCGATTTGCGGCGTGAGGCTGAGAAAGCACGAGATCTGGCACATAAACTCAACGGACCGCAAACGCAACGGATTCAGCCGCTATCCAATTACGGTGATGAATTAGACCTGAAACCTTTTTACGACTATACTGAGTTATCTGAGCTTCGAGACGCTATTGACAAACTGCTCGGTCCTGATTACACCCACGGTCACGTTGATATTATGGGACTTCTCGTTGAGCCGCTTGAATATCCGTGGCACCTCGGCTGGCACCGAGACGGTGTTGTCGAGGTGCCGCCCGAAGCGCGTGATGAAACCGTCAATGCAAAATTGGCAGAAGTCTGGTACGACCTGCGCCACTTCAATCAGGTCAACTGTGCGATTTATGCTGATTCCTGTACGTGGTTCGTCCCTGGCAGCCATCTACGTCAGTGGGATATGCCCGGTGAAGAGCAGTCCACAGGCGACCCAAGTCTCAGGAAACCTGCTGAAGGACAATCTAATGTTGAGGCAGAGCGATACTGCTTAGCGCATTGTCAGCAGTTCCCCGGTGCAGTTCAAGTGCATCTGGGACCGGGGGATTTCATGGTTTATCGTAACCTCGCGTGGCATACTGGAAACTACATCACCTACCAACCGCGTGCAACAATCCACGATGTCGTTCGGTATGAAGGTGAGAGAGACTGGACTGGTTGGCAACAAGCGAAATTAGATGCCGTTAAACGGATGAAGGAAAAACACTCGGAAGCATAAACGTGTGGTGTTCTTTTTAGTCTGTTGCAGTCTTGAGAAAAATCTCACCATCGAAGTCCGGCATCTCATAACGCGAATGACGTTTACCACTGTCAACACCTATGACAGGTGTATTAAAAGTAATGGTTCGCGTGCCGCCGCTACGGTTATACACCACCCAACCGTTTTCAAATTCACGGAGAAATAACCCCACTACCCCTTGATATTCGACGGCTTTCTCTTGGATAGGTTGCCCAAGATCGGCATCCCAAAAATCATACCAGTTGTGTAGGTGATCAGGGGCGGGGATGGCATTATCGTCACCAAAAAGCACGTATCCGTCCGAATGCGTTAGACTCAGCGCAGTAATCATGCGCATCCACTGCAAGTTTTCTGGACTGTTCCGCTCCGTAACCCGTGTGTTTAAGTCTCCCATATAATCCGTTACGACGCGCCAGCCTTCTAAGCAGTTGATGCGTGGTTCCCTCAGATGCTGTTCTGCCCATAGGAGCGTCTTTTCCATCTGCAAAATCTGATTGAGGTTATACCCTTTGGCGTGTGCCTGCTTATAACATTCCATGAAGAGACCGTTCACGTACGGTGCGGACTTTGGAATCTGACGCATATTCGCGTTAACAAGGATTAGGAAATCGTCATTCACTTGCTCCCGTATTTTGCGCAAGATCGCTAACCTCGCCGCTAATTCAGCCTCTGGTGTGAGAATTGTCGCTGACCAGTCGTCAACACTCACTGGACTGGTCGCATAATCTTCGTTCCACCAATCAATCATGATCCCATCGAAGAGACCCGACGCGTTTAATGCAACGGCTTGGCTGACCATCAACTTCTGCATCTCTGGATTTGTGAAGTCTATGAGGTAACTGAGCACTTTATCGTTTTCATCAATTTTTCCATTGCCATTCGTATCCTCACCCCAACCGATGACCGGTCTGCCGTTGTTATCTTTGAGCCAATACGGAGAATCTGGTGGGAGATAACCGACCTCCCACCAATTTTCTACATCTGCTTCATTCTGACGAGAGACATACCTTGCATCTCTGCATCGGATTTCGACGAGCAGTAAAAGATTCGGATTTAAGGATAGAAGTTGCTGTTTCCTTTGCCGTGCAGTATTTAATTGACTCGGACTTAGAGCTGTTGCTAACCCTGAATATGGCTGTTCTTCTGATATATTCCAAGCAATTTTTAGCAGCGCATACGGATGGGCAAAGGCGAGATCGTGTTGCGCAAGTCGATGAAGTTCATCCACATCAGGTCTATTTTCAATGCCATTCCACGCCTGAAAAATTGAAGGGTAACCCCTATGCCCTTCTTCAGCATTTGCCGTTATTGAACTGAAGATGAAAAGCAGGATTAAACATTTAATCTGAGATGTTTTCACTGCTATTGCGCGAGATTTGATTTTAGTTTTCCCCATGTTGTTGCTAACTTGTCCTGCGGTTTTACCGCTAATACGCCTTCAATGCCTTTGTTCATTAATTCCTGAATTTCTGCTTCGGAGCGTGCGATGTTAGAGATGCGGACCTCGTCCATCCGTCCTTCTAAGAACGGTCCGGCACCGCGTCCGAGCCATAAGACATCGTCATTTGGGGTGATATTGCCGCCGATTTTGCCTTCGCCATCTAAGACACCGTCAATATAAATCTTACCTTCACCGGATTTTCCGTCGTAAGTGCCAGCGATATGTACCCATTTTCTCAACGGCACGTCTGTTTTACCGGCAACGACTGCGGCACCCCAAGCCTTTTCGTCAGTGGTCATTCGGATTAATACTTTCTTGTCGCTCCGAGGTCCTACTTTGTATGTTGTCTCTTTAGTGGCACCGGTGCCGCCAGCAGTTGACCACGCCTCAAGGTACATCCACATCTCCACAGTAAGCCCTTCAACCAAATCTAAACTCTCGCTGTCGGGTATCTCCACAAAATCTCTGGGTCCATTCCCAGCGAAGACGAGGCCACCGCCTGGGTTGCCTTCCCCCCATTTCGGTCCCATGAGTTCACCATCATTTCCTTTACCTGATAGGTCTTTGACGGTCTTCCCTGCCCCTGATTCAAAGGTATAGAGGAGGACGGTGTGTTCATCTTGCGCGATGCCAAGCAGACTCTCACCAGATATAAGCAAAGTAACCAGTGCTACGTAACATATCAGGCTTATCACGTTTTTCATGATGAAATTTCTCCTTGTTTCAATCCTTTAGGTGCCAATTCCCCAATAGAACTTTCCAGCATATCGGGTGCTTCGGTACGGATATGCTTAGCCGTTGCGGGGAGCGGCGTATCAAAAAAGTAATCAGGGTCGGTTTTCCGTCGTTTCCATTTTACACGGAGTGTTTTTCGCACATCAGCAAGCGGTTGATAAGGCATTTGGGTGTCCTTTTAAAAAATATAGTAGAAAGAGAGAATCTTTGGTATAATGAGATGCCCTAAATCTTCATACAAAGCGTTCTCTATGGATATTGTATCACTATTCTGAGAATTTGAGGACTTTTTCTTGCGTTTGAAAATATAGGGATAAAATCGTTCTATGGAACTCACATTAGAAAAGTGCCAGATATCCAAATTTTGGACGTTATAGAATAAGGACTTTACATGCAGTACACATCACAGCAAGATGATTGGTTGGTTCAACCGTTTTGTCGGTCCGCTTCAGTAGAAGAAACGGGCAATCGGCTTATCCTTGATAACGGACTCATTCGGCGTACATTCGTCACTTCACCGAATTTCGCAACAGTTGATTATACCAATCAAATTACCGGTAGCAGTCTCCTTCGTGGCATCAAACCAGAGGCGGTGCTTACGATTAACGGACACCCATTTGAGGTAGGTGGGTTGAAAGGACAACCCGATTACGCCTATCTGGATTCGGATTGGATTGCGGACTTGACGAGTGACGAGAACGCATTTCAGTTTCGCGAATATCGAGTCGGTGAACCCGAAACCCCCTATCCGTGGGTACATAGGCGTTCTACGACCGCATCAGTATATCCGCCAGCGGGTGTAACACTGACGGTTGTGTTCTCACCACCACCATCCGTTGGCTCCCTTCAGGTTTGTGTACATTACGAACTCTACCAAGGTATTCCGGTACTGTCGAAATGGATCACCATTCGCAATGCGGGTCAAGAACCAGTTCAACTGGATGCCTTAAGCTGTGAAATCCTTGCGGTCAATGAGCAGGAGAAGAATCGGTTACATGTTGAAAGCGATTATGCCTTCAGTCGTATGGAAACGACACAGTGGGGCCCCGATGCGGATTACATGACCCAAGTTGATTATCGCTATCAGATGCCACTGTTGATGACGAGTCACTATCCACTCGGTCCAGGGGTGATTCTTCAACCCGATGAGATTTTCAAGAGTTTTCGCACTTTCGAGGTTCTGCATGATAGTGACGAGCGTGAGCGAAAAGGACTCGCACGCCGCAAGATGTATCGCACGGTCGCACCACAAGTCACGGAGAATCCAATTCTGATGCATGTTCGGAGTGCTGAGCCGGACGCTGTCCGTTTGGCGATTGATCAGTGTGCTGAAGTCGGATTTGAAATGGTGATTATGACTTTTGGGAGTGGATACAACGTTGAGAGCGAAGACCCGGAATATATCGCCACAATGAAGGCGTTGGCGGATTATGCACATAGCAAAGGCATTCAACTCGGCGGTTATACGCTGATGTGTGCCTCGCGGGGTGTGGGTGAAGAATTCAATTGTATTGACCCGGAAACTATGCAACCCGGCAGTCGGTTTGGACAGAGTGCTTGTCTTGCGAGCAGCTGGGCAGATGGCTATTTCCAGCGAGTGCTGAATTTCATGGATGCGACTGGGATGGATGTCATAGAGACAGACGGTCCTTATCATGGTGATGTCTGTGCTTCAACGACGCACGCACACCATAACGGTTTGGCGGATTCGCAGTTACGCCAGTGGGAAGCGTGCGTTCATTTTTATCACGAATGCCGAAAGCGTGGTATTTATATTAATTCGCCGGATCAGTATTACCTCAACGGTTCAAACAAATGTGGTATGGGGTATCGCGAAACGAATTTTAGCTTGCCCCGCGAGCGGCAAATTCTAATTGCCCGGCAAAATATCTACGATGGCACTTATGAAAAGACACCGAGTATGGGCTGGATGTTCGTTCCGTTGGTAGAATATCACGGTGGTGGGCAAGCCGCAACATTTGAGCCATTGTGCGAACATCTTGATGACTATGAATCACATCTTGCACAGAACTTCGGCAGTGGTGTGATCGCGTGCTATCGCGGTCCTCGTCTTTTTGATACCGAACAGACGAAAGCAGTCGTTAAGAAATGGGTTGATTTCTTCAAAAAATATCGTCCAATATTGGAGTCTGACCTGATTCATGTGCGCCGTCCAGATGGTCGTTCCATTGATTGCGTGCTCCACGCGAACGCGCAAATCAGTCCTTGTGGACTGGCGATGCTCTATAATCCTACTCGGACGGCGCAACAGACCACTTTGAAATTACCTGTCTATTATACTGGATTGTCTGAAATTGCTAAGATTCGTGAAAAAGAAGGGGAACCCAAACGGTACGAAATTGATCGGAATTACAACGTTGAGATTCCAATTGAGATGGCGGCAAAGAGTATTAGCTATCTCGTTATTGAACCTGAAATATAAGTCCACTCTAATTTTCGCTTGGAGGGAAAAAATGAGAGTCATCCAATTAGCAAAAGCAACTTTGGTCTACGGAATGCTGGTCTGTATCAGTATCACGATCCCAGGTATAAGCTATGCCAAACTCGATGCGGACGCAGCTTTGGGGATATGGTTCTTTGATGAAGGGAAAGGCGGTACGGCAAAAGATTCTTCTAAAAATGGCAACGATGGAGAGATTGTTGATGCCGAATGGGTCGCTGGTAAGTTCGGCGAAGCCCTAAAGTTTGCGGGTGGCGCGCATGTGGCTGTCGGCGATTTTGCTGACTATACGGATGAAGTGTCAATTGTGGCTTTGATTAAAACGCCTGCAGCCCCCGCATGGTCTGACATTATCGTAGGTCCCTGCGGCGATGTTATCTTGACATTAAGGGACCACAAACTAAATTTCGCTGGACAGTGTGCACAACCGATTCCGCATAATACGTGGTCTAAAAGCTTGTTGAACGATGATAAGTGGCATCACATTGGCGGGACTTATGACGGTAAAGAAGTGAAGGTCTATATTGATGGTGAGGAAGAAGCGTCTAATGATGCTGCGGGTCCATTTAAAACGGGTCCCAAGTTTATCGGTTCAAGAGACGACAAGCAGGAGGCTTTCACAGGTCTCATTGATGAGATCGCCTTTTTCAATGTAGCACTCTCAGATGATGATATGAAAGCGATTGCCGAGAGTGGACTATCTGTCGTCCTCGGTTTTGCAGCGGTCTCTCCGAAAGCGAAACTTGCCACAGTTTGGGGAAAGTTGAAAATGGAACGGTAAAACATTAAATATCTCAACTTATGCCTCGATGACATTCAGCCGAATTATCCGAGTGAAACCCAACGTTTCATCGTACCCCAACCGGTGGAAATGTTGGGTTTCATTATAAACATCTCACCCGATAACTTACCAAATAAATTTCAAAACTTTATGAAACCCATCCTTGCGGAAGAAACCTCTGTCGCGGAATAGACGCTATTTTTTTCTGAACAAATTCAGTCTTTGTTTGCCTAATCTTATAGAAGGCAGATACAAAAAATTTTTGACTATTAATGAGGGAACCGATGAAACAGAAACACTTTATCTTCGCACTTTCCGCTTGCGTCCTGATGTTTTCGACGATAGTTGTTTTAACGGCTTGGTCACAGAATAAACTTTCAGCAGCTGAAAAACGGTTTGACCTTGACCAGAATAGTGAACTCAGCGCAGCTGAACAGCAACTCATGTTTAGAGTGATGCGACTTGAAGCCACGAGGGGTAACAAGTTCAGTGCACAAGAGATCCGTGAGATGCAAAGTGGACAACAAGATAGATCTCGTAGAAGAGGTGGGTTCGGTAGAGGCCGCGGTTCCAGAGAACCTTCAGGACCACGCCTGGACCCTGAGCAGGTCAAATTCAGGGATGGTGCAGCTACAATTCCCGACCGAGAGACTTTTGAGAAGATGTCGTATCAGGGCACAGATGTCCGTATTGATACCCAATTGACAGGGATTGAATTTGTAAAATTTCAGATTGAGAGGACACATACACAAAATCCACAACTCTATTTCATGAATACGGAGACGCATCGCTCTCACGGTAGTTTCATGAGGTCAGTAGGTTTGGGACGCGGGCAAGGTCAGATGCGAGGTGTGCTGAGTTATCGTCCACTTTCTATAGCACCGAACGGTGAACCCGGGGTCTATACTTTCGAGTTTAATCCGAATGACGGCTTTCCATTTGAAGAAATTAAACTTGCGCACGATCTGCTCGTAGCAAAGATGCCGATACTGAAAAATCGGCTCGGCTACTGCCCATTATGGGGCGCGATTGGTATTTATAATCGGGAAAGGGCACTTTATGACGCGGCGGAGTTTCCCGTCTATTTTGAAGACGATCTCTATGCCAATATCGGTTACCTTCCGCTGAATCAGGCAGCGTCTTATGGTCGGCTGCGCGTGTTAGAAGCAGATGAGCGTCCTACCGTTCGGGACATCGTCATCTGTAAAACTTTGCCAAACGAGATGCCGCGAGTCGCTGGAATTATCACGGGTGTTCGGCAAACCCCGCTTTCGCATGTTAACCTTCGCGCTATTCAAGACAAAGTTCCCAACGCTTTCATTGCTGAGGCATGGAAAAGCGATAGGATTGCACCGCTCATCGGTAAGTACGTCTACTATGAAGTGAACGCCGACGGCTTTGAAATTAGGGAAGCAACACGCAAGGAGGTGGAAAACCATTTTGCTGATTTGCGTCCGGCGAAGGCGCAGAATCCTAAACGCAACCTCTCTCTTAGAAAGATTTTGCCGCTTAATAGTATCCGATTCACGGATGCATCAGGTTTCGGGGTCAAAACCGCTAATGTGGCGACCTTACGCACATTCGGGTTCCCTGAAGAAACGGTCCCGAATGGATTTGGGATCCCTTTCTACTTTTATGACGAATTCATGAAACATAACGGTTTCTATGAGAAACTTGAGAATCTGCTCGGAGATCCGGGGTTTCAGAATGATCACGACACAAAAGAAACGAAACTCAAAAAGTTTAGAGATGAAATTAAGAAAGGTGAAGTGCCGGCATGGATGATGGATGCACTTTCGGAATTACAAGGCACATTCCCAAAAGACACATCCCTCAGATGCCGCTCCAGCACGAATAACGAGGACCTACCCGGTTTCAGTGGGGCAGGCTTATACGACTCTTTCACACATCATCCAGACGAAGGACATCTCTCTAAATCGATTAAGCAGGTGTTTGCAAGCCTCTGGAATTTCCGTGCCTTTGAAGCGCGTGATTTCTATCGTATTAATCACCTGACAACTGCTATGGGAGTGCTTGTGCATCCTAACTTTGGCGATGAATTGGCGAACGGTGTGGCTGTGACCGATGATGTCGTTTATCAGACGATCGGGAATTATTACCTCAACACCCAAGTCGGTGAGGATCTCGTGACGAACCCTGAAGAGCAGTCTATTCCAGAGGAAATTCTCATGGATTGGTGGGACAGCAATAACTACAGAGTGGTGAAAACTTCCAATCGGACGATAGACAACGAGCGGATTCTGACGGATACCTACCTGCGTGAACTCAGCGGTTACCTCGCGATGATACACAACAAGTTCGATCAGCTGTATAATCCTACTTCTCGGACACCGGATTTTGCTATGGAGATTGAGTTCAAGATTACAAGGGACGGCAAACTTTCAATCAAGCAAGCAAGACCGTGGGTGCGATAAGTTTTGAGGGCACGGTTGGAAAACCGCGCCCAATAAATGCTAATCTGCTTTTTTAATTTTCCCCCAGACTGCGAGAAATTTATCCAATGCTGCTACGCTCAGACTCGGAGCGAATTGCTCAACGGTCGGCAGTATCGCGGGGCCCAATCCTTCTGCAACACCGCCAACAGCATAGATTTTGTTTGCGATAGTGCCAACGCCCAGGAAAACGCGTGCTGTTGGCATCTCTGGACCTTCTGTCCATGCATCGTTATCGGGGTCGTATATTTCAAGGGTTGTTAGTCCGGGGCCCTGCACAACAGATGTCCCACCAACGGCATAAATTTTTCCATCAATCACACCGAGAGACAAAGCCGTGCGGGGTGTCGGCATATCTGCTTTCTCCGTCCATGTATTTGAACTCGGATCGTATTCTTGAACCGTTGTGAGTACAGGTCCTTGCACAGCAGATGTTCCGCCAATCAGATATATTTTCCCATCAATGTTCGTGGCTGCCATCCCTGAAACCGGTGTCGGCATATCTGCCTTTTTCATCCATGTATCAGTCGCAGGATCATATTCTTCAACAGTAGGCAACACAGGTCCAACATTTTGCGCGACACCGCCAATGGCGTAAATTTTACCGTCTACGGCAGTCGCGGTAAAAAAGGAACGTGGTGTCAGCATATCTGCTTTTTGGGTCCATTTGTCGGTTGCAGGGTCGTATTCTTCAACCGTTCCAAGTGCCGGTGCCTGCGAATTCCAGCCGCCGATGGCATAGATTTTTCCATTGACGACGCAGGTTACAACACCCGCGCGTGCTGCTGGGAGACTCGCTTTCTGAACCCATTTATCCGTATCTGGGTCATAAGCTTCAACAAAGTCAACAGGTTCAGCGAGCGTACCGCCTATAGTGTAGAGTTGGTTATCAGCAGTGACTAAAGAGAAAAACAGCCTTGGGATAGGCATATCTGCTTTTTGGGTCCAATCTTGAGCCGTAGCGTTATGTATTGAATAGAAAGTGAATAGGACGGCGAAGAGCCAGCCCCAATTAAAAAATATGGATTCGTTTGATTTTATTGTAAATTTCCTTTTCATTAAAGAATTTTTCCTCCTATTTGGAAAGTGTTATGGATTCCACCAGTACGTCATTTTCCCGACGACGGTCCAACCGAGAAGTTTGATGCCATCATCACGGGTGTCATAATTTTGGTCAAAGACGAGGTAGAAATCGCTGCCGGGACGGTAGATATAGTTAACTAAAAAGTTAGTGGAGAGCACATCCCTATCGGTGCTCCATTGTGTGAACAATTTTGTGAAGAGTGTCGTTGAGAAGGAATAACTAATACGTCCGCCGAATGCATTGGCATCGAATTCTTCATCAGGTAGCGTAATTCGATTAAACTCGATGAACGGTTCTATGCTCAGCTTGGCGTTGGGTCTCGCGGTTGCGTCTATTAAGAAACCGCGTCTCGTCCCGTTATAGAACTCACCGAATTCCACTTGCAGTTGTCCAGCAATCATCCGGCTGCTGCTGCTCCGAATGGATGTCTGAAACGATGTAAAATTGTACTCACCTGCTGGGATTTCTCCCTCTTGAAGGATAAACCCCCTGTCTAAATGCTCCATTGCATTCTTAACTTCAAATCCGATGTCATCGCCCGTTTTAAACTCGAATTGGGTCTCAAAGGTTATCTCTTGGGTTTCCAACGCATTTTCTTGGGTCAGGACAAGGTCGATTTCGGGTCCAATCTGAATCTCGCGAATGCCAAACTTGTCGGGCCACGGTGTATAACTTCCACCCCCGCGAAAACGGCGGACATCTCTACGCTGAATATAACCGACTTCTGGATTAAAATCCTCACCGATGTCTGTGTATGAACCGTTAAGTCGGAACAAATTTGTCCGCCAATCGCCACCAAGATAGAAAGCATTCCTTTTTAGTACATCCTGTAAGTCAAAATCTGCTGTAGAAAAATCAGGGGCATCTGTCTTGCCAAAGGTATGTGACCACAATCCATCAATATTAATCTCTCGCGTCGGACGGTAAGAAACGTCGAGTCCCATTGTTCGGTTGTAGGCATCGGCATCTTGCTTATTGATAAAGATTCCGCCGACAGTTGACCCTTTTAAGATGTCCCGATTCACCCGCACCACCGAGTAATTTGTGTGTGGCTCATCAATAGGAGGCTGCCCAAAGTCGAACGCTTCATCCTTAAACGCGTTCGTTAGGACGTTCAGGATTCCTATGCCGTAAGGTCCAATTTTTCCGGTCATTTTTCCACCACCGAGAATCGGAATTGCGTGCCCTTTTGCGAGTCCAATGCGGCGGCTATAAAAGAGCAACAAAGGGGGTGGTCTACGGAAACTCGGGCGCGGAATCCCGACATCAAAGATACTGGCACCTTCCAAGAAGAACGGACGCTGCTCAGGGAAAAACAGGCTAAAGCGCGTGAGATTCACCTGTTCCTGGTCCGCTTCCACTTGGGCAAAATCGGTGTTAAAGGTCAGATCAGCAGTCAAATTCGGAGTTACACCGTATTTAAGGTCCAAGCCACCTTTAAGGAACGCAAACGCGTTGCCGCGATGGATCTGCGCTTCGCCGTACTTAATATCCAGCTCCAAGTCCACTTCGCTTCCGTCAACTCCCGATGTATAACTTGCGCCGGGTAGTAGATATGGTAGCAATTCCAGATGCTTTGATGGCGTAATACCCTCTAACCCTTCAAGCGTCCCGAAATAGGCGGTGCGATACTTTGCCAGTCCACCGTAGGTTTTGGGTGCCTCATTCCACGCCGCAATTTCTCGTTTACGTGCGATCTCGCGCCCGAAATTTAAGCCCCAATTCATCACGTCGCTTTGTTCAAAACGGAGTTGGCTGAACGGAATTGCGATTTCCACCGTCCAATTATCTTCGTTGATTCTACAACGGCACTCCCAAACAATATCCCAACTTGTATTGAGGCTCCCACCGCTGTTGGAAACTGCCGTGTCTTCCATTCCACCAACTGGCGTAAATCGGAAGAAGACGGCGTTTCGCCGGTCGTTGTAGGTGTCCAGCAGTAGAAAACCGTAATCGTTGGAGCGCAAACCTGAAGAGTCCCGACGCATGTCGTTAGCGACAATCTTATCCATCTCTGAATCAAAAAAAATGAATCCGAAGTACAATTTTTTGTCATCGTAAAGAATACGTACTTCGGACTGTTCTGTCGCCGGATCGCCTTGGTCGGGTGTGATCTGGTATAATTGACGGATTGGCTCAACGCTTTGCCAAACGGGTTCATCCAGCACGCCATCGACTTTAATTTCTTCGGAAGTCCGATGTGCTGACATGCGTGGCAGCTCTCGTTCGGTCTGCGCGTCAACACCGATGGAAACGGATAACATGCCCATCCACAATAGCATCAAAATTCCCACCTTTCGCCAACATTGTTGAAACTCAAAACCAATGGTAAAGTGTGACATCATAGATAAGTGCCTCCTTTTTAGCAGCTTCCGTGAGGCGGGCTATAAACGCCGCCATCAATGCCTTCCTTGGACATCAGCGACGATAGATGCTAACCTCCATTCCATCGCGTCTGCCCGGTCGCCGCCGACTCTCAAACCAGTGTGTTTCGGATGCGTAGTTTGAGCGGACGTGTTCCAAGTAATCCGCCATCTGCTCTGCTCTACCGACGTTATCCGCGACAAGCGTCGCTGGATTGGTGAGACGCGATTCGATCGCTTGGAAACAAGCGAAATACCCATCTTTGTTATTGTCAAGAAACAGAAAGTCAACGGGTTCTTGGATAGTTTTGAGGACTTCAGCGGCATCGCCAATCCGTGAATCGACGAGGTCTGCCACGCCTGCCGCTTCAAAATGTGCGCGTGCACGCTGTGCGTTGGCATCCTCTATTTCTACTGTTATCAAACGTCCTGCACCTAAAGTTTTCAGCACACGTAATATCCACAACCCAGAATAGCCGATAGCAGTCCCGCACTCTACAATCAGAGACGGTTTTGCCTTTTCAACGCAACTGGCGAGTAGTTTCGCCTTATCAGGTCCCAGCATCGGCACACGTTCTTCCCGACACTGTTCCTCAACTTCTGCTAAAACTTTCTCTAACATTAACGTGCCTCCATATTTCCTCTGTCTTGTAGACTGAAAAAACTATAATCAAATAACGCGTCATTTATTTTCTCGTGATCTTCAAGCGTGTAATGCTCCAAAAGCGTCTTGGGTCCACGATTCAAAGCGAAAATGCCGTAGTCATTTCCGTTTGGTGATCGGATGATGGTATGGATGTGGTCTAAACCGCTCTCATTGTTAAATTCAATCCAGATGTCAGGATTGAAAACCCGATAGTAAATCGGATCACTTGTGGTCGTGCCGCCGATCCAGACGAAATAGGTGTTGTCAATGCCAGCATCGATATCCGCCATCCATACGTCGGCGAACTCAGTCTCAAGGTTATAGACGTACGTCTTAATCAGATTCTGAAGGTGTTCTTTTTGTGTATCATCCATCTCTGATGCCTTCAAGCCAACGCCTACAAATTCGGAATAGTCGTGATTCAGGAACGGATCGGTTGTCCTGCCTGCCCCGACTCGGAGTCCGCGACGACCTTTCTGAATTGCTTTCTTTCTCTGGTTCTCATCAAGACTATTGAGTAAAGCAAAGGCGTTGTCTCTTTCATTTTCAAGCACGACAGTGCCGTCAATAGTCGCAGGGGCAGTCCCGATAAGGGCGGGGACGATGGAAACGGCATCCCCGTGTACCAAGAAATTGAGAGCCAAGTGATGACCGTCCAACTGGAAACCCCAGGATCCATCTGTCTCTGGGTTTCCAAATAGAGCGATATGGTAACGGTTTGATGCCCAGAAGCTGGGGTTGATGTCGCTGAGATGTTTTTCAGTGTCTTTTGTAATGAGAGAAACTTTAGCATAGCCATCGTCACTCAAGAATACGCTCAAAACTTCATAGAAACGTGTCAATTGATTGATGGACAACTCACTAAAACGGATACCGCCGCGATCTTCATCCCTACCTGGCGGTACATTGGTCCAAGAATAGGATTCCTTATGTCCGAGTGGGAAAGAAGCGTCGGCAAGGAGTTTGTCGCTCAACGATGCTCGGAAATTTTTCATGGCGGTCGCCAGCACCACGATTGAAGGTTTTGTAGATATTTCAGCAATCCCGTCTGTTTTTTCTGCATTAACGGTAGGCGCGTCGAAAATATTGAGCGTAAATGCGAGCATACCCGATATGAGCATTATAGTGAATGTAATTAAAATTTTGCGTAACATGAATATCCCTTCAAGTTTTTGTTTTCTGCAAAAAACCTTTCAGTTATCAGGGGAATAGTTGTTAGTTAACAGTTAACAGTTATAAGATATTTTGTTGTGGTATTCAGGGCTGCTGAGGACACTCCAACACAACCACCTACCACAAGAAGTTAACTTATAACTTATAACTTATAACTCTGATAACTATCACAATGGAAACTTCTCGTTAATCAGCATGAGCGGTTCTTGATCCGAGAACACCCGATACGCCCGGCTCACAAACGTCTTGCCTTCAAGATGTGCGATAGCAGACGGTAGGTCGGTTAAGGTTTCTATGCCGCACCAGAGCAGCTCACGGCGAGTCTCTAAACCGCTGTGCCGTAAAAGTCCGCCTAATCCCTGTTTATTGGATTCTAATCCGCCCAGTATGCATTTCGACAGGCGTTTCGGTACAATGAGCGAATCTGCGTAGGTATGCGTTATTGCGGGGGATTTATCCCGTGAGTGGGTCTGGAGTACCACCTGCCGTGAGATAATTTCTTCTCCAGCAGACAGTTGGAGCCATACGTGTTCAGTGGATAGCACCTGTTTCGTCTGTTGTAGTAGCACAACTTCTACCGGCATAAACGTGTACGCTTCAATAAATTGGGTAACTGTGCCATCTGTAACGAGCAATCCGCGTTGAAACGGTGTGAGACGTGCAAGATTGATTTCTTTTAGCGTGGCGGGTTTATCGTCCTGTGCGACAAAGAGTGCTTTCATGCGTGTGTTAACAAAGGTTCCTGATTGTTTAGTTGTGTCTGTTTTCATGTTTGGCATTCTCTTTCTTTTATGGTAGCAGCACGCAGCGCAAAAGCGACATGCCATATTGGAATTTATTATACAATTTAGACACACCACTCTGCAAAAGGTTCGTGAGTGTAGCGTGGCTTACTGTTCTTGAGCAAATAGATTGACAAATCAATTGTACGGATGTATACTACTAACAACACTATATCTTAACAAGGTGAACGTTATGATTTCCGATGATGTTTACGTCCAAAAGGCAGCAGCAGGTGATGCCGAGGCGTTTGAGGCATTGGTCAAACGTCATCGTCCTAAGATTTATGAGGTTGCACATCGGATGCTTGGCAATCCGAGAGATGCTGAAGGTGCGACACACGCGACGTTCTCAGATGCCCGCCAACACATTAAAACGTTTCAAGGTCGCACGGCGTTTGGAACATGGCTGTATCGGATTGCTCTCAACCGATGCTTGCAATATAGAGATGTTAAAGTGCAGTTAAGTAGTCCAATCTAAAACACTTTGCCATCGGGCAGACGGAGAGTCTAAACGCTTGTGGCGTTTGAGTCAGTCCTCCACAAAGGAGGTATCGAATGAAGAAGCAGGAATCCCACGACTTTAGGCGTGAGAGTGTTAAAAGAATAAACATCCGCGGGTTCGCAACGCCCTTGATCATCGGGGCAGGCATCTTTGTCGCGCTGACGGGTTTAATCATGTTCTTCATTACAACCGACCCGTTTCGGTTTGCTCATGAACTCGTTGGCTTATGCTTTGCGGTTGCGATCGTTTTGCATATTGTGAGCAATTGGCGACCTTTCAAGCGATATTTCACGCAACACCTTGCGCTCGGCATTATCGCAGTAGCGTGGCTGATTGGGGTCAGTTTGATCGCGATGTCGGCGTTTCGGGAGGCAGCAGATGCAGAGGAGGTCGTTGTTGAACGCATCGAGCAGACAACGATTCAGTTGCTTGCGCCGGTCGTCGGCATGGAAGTCAATGAACTTGTTGAGCGACTAAAAGTTGATGGGTATGTTGTCGAGCATCCAGAGATGTCTGTCGAGCAAATCGCTGAGAAATATAACGCCGACACCGAGGCAATCCTGCTGTCAGTGTTTCGCGAAGAATAGAGGGCATCAGAAAATGAAGTGGCTTGTTTTGTTTTTCAGTGTCGTTTGTTCCATGGGGTGTCAGCCGCGGCAAGAGCCACCATCACAGATACCGTTTCGGTCAGACATCGTTGAGCAGATGGCTGATGTCACAGCAGATTTTATTTTGATATCGCTACACGATATTTTCAGTCTCGAACAACTTGCATGGCTTCAGGTGCACCGACACCAGCTCTCGGATGCTGTTAATGTGGAGATACGAGAGGGCTCGACGCTTGCGATTCAAATGGCGGTGTATTTACGCCTTGAGACGACGATCCCGGTGCTGCGTAAGAGGTTGCTGACCCTCGGAGATGTCTACGGTTGGGAGGGACCCGACTATAGCACCGAAGAACCGTTTATGTGGGAGCATCAGTATCCATACCATTGTATCTATATTTGGGCGATTCAGGGGATCGCACAGGCACCCGTGGCGGAGGTTGTCAAACTCACAGACGCAGAACGCGCCGCACTCGAAGAAAAAGCCGCTGGCGCAAGACCGTATAAATTCTTCCGCGATCCCACAGCCGACGAACCTCTCGAAGAAAAAGCCGCTGGTGCAAGACCCGATAATATCGCAAACGACGATCTGGTAGACGGTCATGCGTGGTGTGCGAAATGGCTTCTCACGCAACTGGTGCCTGACAGAAAAGGAGTTGAATGAAAAAACCGGTTGTGTTTTTTTAAAGGTTAGTTATGAGCAATAACTATAAATATGAAGGCAAGCCCCTAACGACGGCGATTAAGGAGATACCCTCATGTTCCATAAAATATTCGTCACACTCTTGATGTTCTTAATCCTGATGATCTGTTTAGCGCAAAATTCCACCGAGGAGCCAGCCGATACCGCGATGCCCTTTATTGCGCGCCTGCACGACCGACCGGTCTGGCGTTTTGGGTATGCGCCCGATGGCAAGACGCTTGCGAGTGAAAGTTCCGATGGCACGCTTTATCTGTGGCGAATTTCAGCACAGTAGCATCTCGGCAACATCATATGCGGTGCCTCACGCATCCACGATACAATGAGAAGGGAAATTGATGAAAGTTTATAATGTGATAAAAACAACACTATTTCTCAACTTGATATTTCTGAGTGTTTCACTGTTTCTCTGTATACCACAGACGTATGCGGCGTATGAACCGCATACGCAATGGAGTTTACCCGAAGGGGCCAAAGCGAGGCTTGGCAAAGGCGGGATAAATGATATAACGTGCTCACAAGATGGAGCGTTGCTTGCTGTGGCGAGTCAGATCGGTATATGGATTTATAATATACAAACAAGCGAAGAACTTGCCCTGCTCACTGGTCATACGGGGCGTATCAATAGTATATCGTTCAGTCCAGATGGACGCACCCTTGCAAGTGGGGGCAATGACAACACGCTGCGGCTATGGGATATTGCTACACAAATAGAAATAGGAACTCTTGAGGGGCATACCGGAGAACCAGATACTATATTGTTCAGTCCGGACGGAAAAACAATCGCAAGTCGGGATGATGATAACACACTGCGTTTGTGGGATGTGGATACACAGACGCAAATACACACACTTGAGGGGCATACCGGGGCGGTAGAGAGTATATCCTTCAGTCCAGATGGAAAAACAATCGCAACTTGTGGTCAGGACAACATTGTGCGTTTATGGGATGTTACGACGCGAACAGAAATAGGCACACTTGAAGGGCATACCGAATATGCCAGTAGTGTCTCTTTCAGTCCAGGTGGCAAAACAATTGTAAGTGGGAGTGTTGACGGCACGGTGCGTTTGTGGGATGTGGATACACAGACAGAAATAGCGATACTTCGGGGACATACCGATGCTGTCAATAGTGTTGCGTTCAGTCCGGGTAGCAAAACATTCGCCAGTGGGAGTGTTGACGGCACGGTGCGTATATGGGATGTGGCTACGCAGACAGAAATAGCGATACTTGGGGTGACTTCCCATACTGTCACGCGTATATTGTTCAGTCCGGATGGAAATACAATCGCATGTGAGGTCGGGGGTGCTTTTCACAACGTGAGTTTCTGGGATGTAAATACGCAGACACGCACAATAAGCACATTAAAAAGGTTCCAAACAACAAAAAATTTGTTAGCAAGAATAGACGAATATATACGGGATATATGGGAAGTCTTGTGGGTTGTTGATGCGCTTGTTGATGCAGACAAAAAAAATATCGTACGCATATATGATGAGCATACCGATGCTGTCTTGAGTGTCGCGTTCAGTCCAGATGGAAAAACAATCGCAGCAAGTGACGGTGATTACTCCAACTACTACAACCACTTTATTCGTATGTGGGATGTTGCTACGCTGACAGAAATAGACACACGTACTTATCCTTGGGGGGACAGACGGTACACGGGGCACAGAAATTTCGGTCTCACACGTGTATCGTTCAGTCCAGATGGAAAAACGATCTTAAGTATGTGTGGGCAGCAGATGATATGTTTGCGGGATGCTGCGACGTACACAGAAATACGCAAGCTTGAGATACCGGGCCACTGGGCCAATATCGCTGTTTTCAGTCCGGATGGACACACGCTTGCAATTGTAGGTGTTTACAACTACACAGGAATTGTGCATTTGTGGGATGTGGATACGGATACGGAAATAGGCATACTCTGGGAACATATCGGGGGTGTCAATAGTGTATCGTTCAGTCCAGATGGACACATCCTCGCTACTGCCGGGAGTATTGACGGCACGGTGCGGCTGTGGGATGTGGAGACACAGACAGAAATAGGCATACTTCGGGGGCATACCGGGTGGGTCAATGATGTGTCGTTCAGTCCGGACGGCAAAACAATCGTAAGTGGGAGTAATGATCGCACGGTGCGTATATGGGATGTTGCTACGCGAACAGAAATAGGCATACTTCGGGGACACACCGGGCAGGTCAATAGTATATCGTTTAGTCCGGATGGCAAAATAATCGTCAGTGGGAGTCATGACGGTACGGTGCGTATATGGGATGTTGCTACGCGAACAGAAATGGGCATACTTCGGGGACACATCGGGTGGGTCAATAGTGTATCGTTTAGTCCGAGTGGTAAAGCAATCGCAAGTGGGGGCGATGACGGCACGGTGTTGTTGTGGAACATCACATCCGTTGACCATAGCAATACACAGGTTGCAGCGACCGCGCTACTGCTGGGGGGCTCCCTCACAGCAAAGATAGACCCCGACAATGATGTGGATTACTTCAGTGTCCAAGTAGAGGCGTATGGTCAACTCACACTTTGGACGACAACGACAGGCACCCTTAATACGATAGGCACATTGCAAGATAGTGAAGGGGACACATTAGCAACGAATGCCGATAAAAACGTGGATGCAGAATTAAATTTCAGAATAGAACAGGATGTGTACCCGGGGACCTATTACATCAAAGTCCAAAGTTATGCGCAAATGACTGGCGACTATACCATTTACGCGGCGTTTACGCCTGCAAAGGATGTCAACGGGGATGGGGCCGTGGATGTGATAGATTTAGTATTAGTTGCCGAAAACTTTGGGAGCTCCGGATGCAACCCTTGCACAGGGGATGTCAACGGCGACGGTGAAGTTAACCGTGAGGACATCATCGCAGTTTTAGACGCACTTGATGCGGCAGCCGCAGCACCTGCTGCTGTATCTGTAACCGAAAGTCTCCAACGATGGATTGACCGCGCCAAGCAACGCAACCGGACAAATACGCGTTTTCAAAAAGGGATTGCTGTGCTTCAAAATCTCCTAACGACGCTGAGAGAGACAGAAACGGTGCCGAAAGCAACGGCACTCTTGGCAAACTATCCAAATCCGTTTAATCCTGAGACGTGGATACCTTATCAGTTAGCAAAAGAAGCAGATGTTACACTGCGCATCTATGCGATAGATGGCACATTGGTGCGAACATTGGCTCTTGGGCATCAACCTGCGGGTATGTATCAAAACCGCAGCCGTGCAGTGTATTGGGATGGTAGAAATGCTATCGGTGAACCTGTGGCAAGTGGCCTATATTTCTATACGCTCACCGCAGGCGATTTCTCGGCGACGCGAAAGTTATTGCTACGCAAATAGTATCAAATGACCTTATGATAGCTGGAGTGCTGATGTTTATTAGCTTCCCATCCATCACTGATGAGCGGGTTGAGTTGGGTTCGCTGGCATCTTTTTCTGTAGGAGCGAGCGATGCCTGATTTATGCCTGAAAACTCGCGAGCGACAAGAAACCCCAAGCAAGAACACTCGCTCCTACAAAAAACACACCACGCCGTTCGGTGACAAGAAGTCTCTTTGCTCCAGCGGAGCAATATATCTATAAAAAAGCGGACTGAAGCGACTGCACTCCAGCGGAGTGCTATGTAAACACATCTAATGATACAAATTATAAATAATAACCCAACTTGATAATTACGGAGGAACAGTGCAATGCGTGAAACTCTGGTAAGAGAGAAAATATTAGTCCTTTGGACGATTGCTCTTTTCTTAATGAGCCTATTTTCAGGGCAGGCGATTGCAGAATGGGAAACGACGACATATCACTGGCAAATAGATGAAGTCCCTTCAGGGCAAGAAACAGTCTTTGTTCCGCAACCGATAGAGGTGGAAATCGAAAATACAGGTATCAATACATTATTATCAAGCAGTGCGAGTTACATATTATCACGGAGATACAAAGTGCATTTATCGCCTGAATGGGATGAGGATAAAGCATATCTACTTCTGCTGGCATTACAAGATATGACGCAAGGGTTTGGTGGTATTCTTTCATCTCATCGAAACCCGAGTTATTGGGTATTGAGTGATGCGCATGTGGCACAAGACATTGATCTGGGTCCCGATGTGGAAGTCGAATACGGGAATCTTCGGACGATAACAATTGCATCAGAGGCTTTCACTCATGCACATCCGTTTGTCGCAAAAATAGATGGCGTTCGAGGGCGATATTTTTCCAAGCGACTTTGGCGAGCCGTCCTCAGATTTGCTACATACATACCGGGTAGCGGAATCCAACACAATGAGATAGACCGCCTGCTGCAGCAAAACTATGGTGTTACGGTGCATGTTCCCGACTACGAAGCTTTAACAGGTGAACCTGCCTATAACTTTAGCAAATTTACCTATGAAGAAATCATAGGGATCATGGTAATGTTTGAAGAATATCCATCAGGCATGCATGTGACGCAAGGATTGAAATATCTTATCAGACGGGCACCCGATCCATTTGTTGAATACGCCGCACGCGCGAATACGAGTGCAGGCTATATAGAGTTTACCGACGAAGCTTTTATAGATGGGATTACACACAGCACACAACGAATTGTGCTCCATGAAAAAGCACATTTCTTGTGGAGTTATCTATTTGAGGAACAACTCAAAGCAGACTGGATAGAACTTGGTGGGTGGTATTATGAAGGTGAAAGGTGGCTGACAACGAATCAGACCGAGTTTGTATCCGACTACGCACATGGCGTAAATCCAAATGAAGATATGGCGGAAAGTATCGCTTACTATATCGTCACCCCGGATAAACTCAGGTCAAGATCGCCTGCCAAGTATGAATTCATACAGAACAGGATTATGCACGGCACACGCTATATTTCGCAAATACGCGAAGATCTTACCTTTGTTGTCTATAACTTATATCCCGATTATGTCTACCCCGGAGAAGTCATACGGGTGGATGTGACAGTGGGAGGTGATTCAGAAGGAAAAGGATATAAACAGGTTGAGATTGAAATAGAAACCCATACAGAAAACGAATTGGATGGCTCAACAGGGGGACGTGTGTTCTTCAGATTGTTAAATGACGATCGAAATCATCTCAATTACTTCTATGTTGATTTACGCCCTATAAATGCAGAGGGCAATATATTGCGCGGAAATACGACTGTGCAAGCGTATAAAGCTAAAGGGAATTACACACTCACACAGGTGTATACATACGATGTGAATAGGCTCACAAGATACAATTCGGGTGGCTTCGGTTTACAAATCTATATCAATAACATATACGAAGATTTATACCCACCCGAATATGTGCCGAATTCCGCAAAATTGTCAGTCTCAGACGCATACACCGAAAGAAACGAGCATTTCTACGCCGTAACCGCAACGTGGCAAGTCAAAGAGGATAGAACCCTCAGCGGGTATACTTATATAGAACCAGAAGAAGAACAGGACTTTAGACCAGGGTTCCACTACTACCTACAGCCATACGGCAAGAACTGGGGTGGTGGAAATTTAGTGGATGCTGATGGTGTCTGGCACGAGGGAGATGTTTGGACATTGAAATCAACTTTTTTCATCCCACATTATATGCCTGGAGGGGTGTATGAATTAAAAAGACTCTACTTTAGCGATGCTGTAAATCGTGAGAATGCTTGGTTACCTAAGATTGACGATCAGATACAAAAAGTAACAATAGAAACGAAGCACCCGGATACGACACCGCCTACACTTGATGTTAACAGGATCACTGTTGATGCTGAACCCGCAAATCCGCAGAATCCTAATGGTGAGACGTTCGTCACTGTCGAGTACTATGTGAAAGACGATATAAGTGGGTTTGAAAGCGGGCATATCGCTATCAGAGACCCATTGGGAGGGGAAAGAAGTTATGGTTTTCGGGGACCCTACAGTTATAACCATACAAAGGAAATCTATTTTCAAGATGCCCCAAATGTTTATCGAAAATATACGAGTTCTATCCACTTGCCAGAAGGCAGTTTCCCCGGTATTTGGGGGGTTATCGGAATATCGGTTACTGACAAAGCAAGGAATACCATTTACCATGATTTTACTGAAATCACGCGCTTTGAAGTAACAGAAGCACAAGCAGCACCCACCCTCCAAGTTACCTTACCCGACAAAAACGCACTGCTGCCAAACTATCCAAATCCGTTTAATCCAGAGACGTGGATCCCATATCAGTTGTCAGCGGCTGCAGATGTTACGGTGTCCATCCATTCGGTGGCGGGGAAGTTGGTACGAACATTAACGTTAGGGCATCAGGCTGCTGGGATCTACCGGAATCGTAGCCGTGCAGTATACTGGGATGGCAGAAATCAACTCGGTGAATCTGTCGCCAGTGGTGTCTATTTCTATACATTCACCACAGGTGATTTCACGGCGACACGGAAGATGCTGATCCGCAAATAGTATCAAATGACCATGGGATAGCTGGAAGGCTTATGTTTATTGGCTTTCCAATCAGAAAGGAAAAGGTGAAAATAGATGAGTTTGGGACTGTGGTTGTTTTTGGGCATATATTTCGTGGCTGGAGGACTTATCTGGTATCTATACCGACGTTCCAAAAAGGATACAGATCAAAAGAGAAACGATCCGGCGAATGATACGGATACTGTTGATCCTGCTGACGCGGGTTCTGAAGAGCTCCTTTTCACCGGCTTGATGCTCAGCGATATAGACACCGATGCCGATTCATCTGACGATAAAGGGTCTGATGGATTTGACGGTGGCGGATTTGATGGGGGCGACAGTGGCGACAGTGGCGGATTTGATTTTTGATGGGGTGCTTTTGTTCGCAGGCACCGCGTCGGACATCAGAACTTTTTAACGCATTTCCTTTTGATGCCAACGGCGATCCGATTTATGACCCGGTTGTTAAAGATGGGAAATTAGAGGTTTTCCAATGAGACTCGCTTTTAGTTTATGTTTTTGATCTATTGTCTATTGTCGGAGTGGGAACCGAAAGCAAGGAGATGAAACTGTGTTATTTTGGCAAAAACTTTGGACATACCTGAAACTGTGGTGCTGCGTCGCGGTGTCTGTCTTTCTCTTTTGGGCGTTTGTCGGTGTATTAGTAGATCTCGTCGTGTGGTGGATGCGGCATTAGCAATTTCTGCTGGTAAGGCTTGTGAACCTCACCTTTTTGGAGGTCTGTTCTGAATGACCAAGGTTTTAAACAACACGATCCTGTTCTTGTTAATCGGTGTCCCTTTGCTTTTCGGGGGTTTCGCGGCAGTTGCGGAAGAACTCCCGTTATCGCTTGGCAGACATCTCGTTGCACAGGGCAATCACGATGCTGCTATCACCGAATATAAACGCTTCCTCTTTTTCCATCCGCACGATCCGCGTGTTAGTGAAGTCTACTACAACATCGGACTCGCTTATAGGGCACAAAATTTATGGATAGAAGCCGTTAATGCCCTGCGGATTGCAACGCATTACGCCATAGATAGCGAATCAAAATCGGAGTACCAGTTGGAACTCGCGGTGACACTCATCGCTACACAGAATTACGATCTTGCACAACTGGAACTGATTAAAGTAATGCTCCGAGACCCTTCCGTCCAACTTTACCGTCGCGCGCTTTTCTTGCAAGTTGTTACCTACATCTACCAATTTCGGTGGGAAGTGGCGCGCGAAGTTCTACGCAGCTATACCACTGATGAAAGGCTTGATGCCCTCTTTGATTCGGCTCTCAATAACCCACAGAAATCTGTCAGGGTTGCGAGCATATTGTCGAAAATAATTCCCGGTGCTGGACACGTGTACGCCGGCGATTGGCGAGGTGGATTAAATGCGATTGTACTCAACGGCGCGTTCGGTTTTCTTGCCGTTGACGCAGTGTTAGATGGATACTATACAGATGCTGCGTTGTGGGTGGGCATCGTTTTCCTGCGTTATTACCGAGGGAATACCTTCCGCGCTGAGAAAGCAGTGGAGCAATTCAACCTACAAGTGTCGCGTCAAGCAGCGGAGGCACTCCTACAGCGGCTCCAAGAAATTGTTGATAACCCGTGAAGGGATCCGCTACGACGCTGAACGTTTCTGAACAATATACACAACTCCGACCAGCACTATCGCCAAAATGAATGTCCAGATGTTGTAGATGTACGCAAGGAACGCCGCAAGCGCAAGCAGTATCCACTCATACCAATGCGTCTTTCGGACAAAGTAGCCCATCGTCACAATCGAGAAAATGATAGTGCCGACGATGGCTGATACGACAGATAGTACGTATTGTTCAGGGGTGCCTTCTGTGAATAGGATGTGCGTATATGCAAACAACAACGGCATGATGTAGAGGAGTTTCGCGAATTTGAAACACGCCCACCCCGTCCGCCACGGATCAGCGCGTGCGATCGCTGCCCCTGCATAAGCCCCTAACGCAACAGGGGGTGTGATGTTAGAATCTTGGCTGAGCCAGAAGATAATCAGATGCGCAGCGATGATCGGGATCCCCATCTCCGGGGACGTTAGAATCGGCACAGCAAGTTCGGACGTAATCAGATACGCAGCGGTGACAGGAATCCCCATTCCGAGTACAAGCGAAGCGATAGCGAGCAGTAGAATTGCGATCGCCTTGTTGCTCCCCGCAACTGTTAGCACTAACTCTGGGAATATCCGTCCTAAACCTGTCAGGTCAATAACAGCAACGATGATACCGATCGTACCGACGGCACCCCCAATAGCGAGCGAATTTTTGGCACCACTGACCATCGCTTCCCAAATCCGTTTCGGTGTCAGTCGTGTCTCTCGACGGAAATAGCTCACGCCGATCGTAACGAGAATCGCGAAGAATGCGGCTTTGTAGGCGGTATAGCCAGCGATCAAGGTTCCGATAAGCACCAATAAGGGCAGTAAATAATACCAACCGCTTTTAAGGAGCTGTCCGAATTTCGGGATTTCTGCTGCGGGTATCCGTTCGAGTCCCTGCTTTTTAGCTTCACAGTGCACCATTACCCAGACAGATAAGAAATAGAGTATTGCTGGCACGATAGATAGGAGCGCGATTTGGCTGTACGGCAAGCCTGTCCGTTCTGCTATTAGGAACGCACCTGCCCCCATCACTGGTGGTAAGAACTGCCCACCTACGGAAGCAGAAGCCTCAACCGCGCCAGCAACATGTGGCCGAAAGCCCGTCCGCTTCATCAACGGAATTGTGAATGTTCCGGTAGCTACTGTGTTCGCAATCGCACTTCCTGCAACAGAGCCGAAAAAACCGGATGTCATGACTGAAACTTTCGCTGCCCCGCCTGCCGAACGGCCCGCTATAGCCATCGGTAAATTGATAAAGAATTGCCCAACCCCAGATTTCTCCAGAAACGCCCCGAAGAAGATAAACAGGATGACATAAGTCGCCATCACGTTTGCCATGATGCCGAAGACTCCGGCTTGACTGAAGAAACAGTATTCGATAATCCTACGGAGTGGGAAGCCTTTATGTGCGATAGCATCCGGCATGGCTCTACCAAAGAGTGCGTAGAGGATACCGACCACCGCAATGATAGGGAGTGCCCAACCGACGGTCCGTCGGCTCACCTCAAAACTGATGACGATCGCGATCGCACCTACGAAAATATCGAGTGGGTTATAATTGCCTGCACGATTGGCGAGGTTCGGATACTCTACCATCCAATAGCCGATGGTAAAAATGCTGCCTACGATGAGCAGAAAATCCAGCACAGAGGGTCGAGCTGCTGGCGAACTTTTTCGGCATCGGTAAACGGTACCGACAAGTGCGAAGGTTAGAAGCAGATAAAGACCGAGATGGTACTGCTCACTGGCACTGCCGAAACCGGCACTGTAGATATAATAAAGGACAAGACCCGCTGCACCGAGTTCAAAAATCCATTTGTATACTTTTTGTAATTCAGCCCGCTGCAGGGTTTCAAAGTGAGCAGTGTCTTTCGTTTCAGTTTGTGTCATTCTTTCTCCGCTGTTGGTGTTTCTACTAATAATATTACATCAAATTATTACAGAAAACAAGGGCTTTTCGTGTATTAGCCATCAGCCATCAGCCGTCAGCCATCAGGGAGATGGTTTCCAGTTATCAGAATGATAATGCAGTCTTTTCTTAAACTAACGCTTATGGATAGAACCAACAAAAAACCGAAAATCACCTGCTTGCACATAAAAAGCGGTTGTGATAGAATAGCAACACGTCAACCGATTCAAAGAGGAGATACAAAATGGCAATAGGATTGGGCGTTATTGGGATGAATCCCACGAATATGGGTTCAACTGCAACCCTATTAAAAGATGTCCCGGACTTGAAATATGAACTCCGGGGTATCTGTGCAAAGCGGGCAGATGTACTTGAGAACTACGCCAACCAAATCGGTGTAGATTTTTGGACAACGGATTACCGAGAACTCGTGCAGCGTGATGATATTTCTGTTGTCGCGATCTATTCGCCAGACCATTTGCATGCGGAACACTGCGTCGCTGCGGTTGAAGCCGGTAAACATGTCATTTGCACAAAACCGATGGTGACCAAGTTAGACGACGCACAACAATTGGTGGATCTGGTGCGCGAGCATAAAGTCAAATTCCTGGTGGGGCAGTCGATGCGGTTTGATCTCCAGTTTTTGACGATGAAACGGTTCCTCGACGACGGTGATTTAGGCGACATTATGCTGGCGGATGCCTATTATGTCCACGATATGCGAGAGGTCTACGATTTCACACCGTGGCGACTCCATGAACCGCAAGATTTGATGTTCGGCGGTCTTGTGCATCCTGTTGACCTATTGCGCTGTCTCCTCGGTGATGTAGAGGAGGTGCACGCCTACGGCACGAAAGGCTTACTCACACCGGAATATCCGATAAAGAACAATTTTTTTCTCAACCTGAAGTTTAAGAGCGGACAGATTGCGAGAGCGATGGGGCTTTACGATATCGTCCATCCTCCGATGCCGATGCAGCAGATCTCCATTTTCGGAAGTAAAGGGACGGTAATTGGGGACTTTACGGATAATAAAGAGGGACACGTCAAGTTGATGCTGGATAAAATGGCCGTCAGGGAGCCCTTTGAAGTGGTTTGTCCTCCTGAAATAGACACAAGCGTTTATGGACACGGACAGACGGTGATCCGGTATATGCGGCATTTCCAGCAGTGTCTTGAGGAAGATTTGGAACCCGCTCCGAATGTGATTGATGGTGCGAAATCTATTGCTGTCGGTGTCGCGGCTTGGGAATCTATTGAGTCGGGGCAACCTGTAAAAGTATTCAACGAGTTTTAATAGTTGTCAGTTATCAAAGGGAATAGTTGCCAGTTTCCAGTTACGAGTGACCAGTTAAGAGTGCCTCGCAGTGAGAGTCTGGTTTATCAGGTTTCCTTTCTTTAACTGGCGACTGGCCACTGACAACTGATAACTGAAAAGTTTTTCGCAGAAAAACCGAACTGAAAACTGATAACCATTCCTCTGATGACCGAAAAATCACTAAATAGTTAACACCTACGGAAATCTGCGTAAGTTCTACTTTATCCAAAGTTTGTAGTCCCAAGTATCGCGCCGGGACGGCTCAACGGATATAGACTTGATAACTACAATTCGCCTGACCGAACCGCAAGGAACTTTAAAAACTTGACAATTTTTTTTGTATCATATATAATTTAGGTATGCCTAAATTAGTTTCTTGGCATTTCTAATAATTCTGGCACATAGTGCCTAAACCTGCGTAGGTGTGATACCTACATATAACCGCATCGTGATGGCTATATGCTTTGCGTATCTCACATGCGGATTGGAAAGATCAATGCTTACACATGCAGCAGAGGATTATCTCAAGTCGATTTACAAGTTACAGGAAAAAGGCGGTAAAGTCTCGACTGGCATTTTAGCGGAGTACCTTGATGTGAAACCCGCATCTGCTACAGGGATGATCAAAAAACTGAAGACGATGAAACTGGTGCGTTACGAACGCTACCGCGGGGTGACACTAACGGCGACCGGGAAAGCGATTGCGCTCGAAATCATCCGTCACCATCGTTTATTGGAACTTTATCTGTTCAAAGCACTCGGCGTGCCGTGGGATGGCGTTCACGATGAAGCCGAGAAATTGGAGCATGTCATTTCGGAAGACGTGGAGGCACGGATGGACGAGTTTCTCGGCTATCCGACCGCTGATCCACACGGCGCACCTATCCCTGATAAAAACGGTGTTGTGGTGGAAACGACATCTGTTCCGATGACAGACCTGCAGGACGGTCAATCCTGCGTTGTTGCTGAAGTGAACGACAACGATTCGGCGTTGCTTCGACATATTGGAAGTTTCAATCTTTACCCCGGCACGGCGTTCCGGGTGATTGAAGTCGCCCCTTTTGAGGGGCCTTTTACCATTGATATTGCAGGACAACAAGTAGTGATTGGACGTGAAGTCGCGAAACAGATTTTCGTTGATCAGGTGAAAGATCCAGATAATGTGTAGGCGCGCTTTGAAAGCGCGCTCATTACCAGTGAAAGGGAACAAAAATGGAACAACAAGAACGGACTCGACCAGACGCTAAAACTTGCAAGGTATGGAAACATCATTTGCAAGATGAGATTGATGCCAGTTTCCTTTATGGCGTTTTCGCCGAGCTTGAACCGGATACTGAGCGGAAAAGGATTTTAAGCGAACTTGCCGAAGTAGAAAATCGACATGTAACCCGATGGCAGGAGATGCTTGCGTCCTACGATGTAATCGTTAAAACCCAGCGACCGACAGTGAAAGCCCGTTTAATGGCATGGTATGCCCGCCAGTTTGGTAGTGCGTTCCCACTTGCACAGATGCTCGGCGAAGAAGCGGGTGAGGTCAAGGATTATTTAACACTTCATAGGAACAGTACGTTGACGGACGTGAAAGAGGCGGCACTCGCTTTAGCCAAGGAATCCGCACAGCATACGGAAAGTCTACAGGAACTGACGGGTACAGTTGGCGAACCGTGGCATAAAACTGAATCCGGAGGTATGGTCGGCAATATTGTTTACGGGTTCAACGACGGCTTAACAGCGAACTTTGGGTTAGTTGCCGGGATCATCGCTGCGACATCAGATGTTTCTACGATTCTCGTGACAGGCATCGTTGGAACGGTCGCGGACTCGCTTTCTATGGGTGCTTCGGGGTACCTCGCCGCGAAAAGTGAACAAGAGGTCTACGAACACGAAATTGAGGTTGAAAGAGAAGAAATTCGCCTCATGCCCGATATTGAAGAAGATGAACTTGCACTTATCTACGAGACGCGCGGTGTACCAAAGGAACAGGCACGCGAACTTGCACAAGAAGTAATGGAAGACCCTGAGAGAGCACTGGCAGAGAAAATCCAAACTGAACTTAAAATCGGAGAGGTCTATGCAACACCGATCAAGGAGGGGTGGATTACCGGACTCGCAACGGCTATCGGTGCTTTCATTCCTGTCGCGCCGTTTCTCTTTACTGAAGGGATGCTTGCTATTTGGATCTCGTTCACACTCGCTATGATGTCCCATTTCGCTGTCGGTGGCGCGCGAAGTCTTTTCACGGGACGTGGCTTGTTTCGGAGCGGTATTGACATGTTTGTTGTAGGCCTCGGTGTTGCTGGCGTTGGATACCTCGTTGGTGAACTCTTAGAACATTTTTTCTTCGGGAATTAGGATTATGCAGAAAATATACATTTCATTGTGTTTAATAGTCATGCTTATAGGGACTGGATGCGATCCGAAAGAACAACGGGATGCATCCACGGAAGGGAAGCTCCGCATCGTCACGACAATCGGGATGATTACTGATATTGTCAAGAACGTTGGTGGCGAGCGTGTTGATGTCATCGGGATGATGGGACCTGGGGTAGACCCACACCTCTATAATCCGACGGCTAAGGATGTCCAAAGGCTGAGTTCTGCACACCTGATCTTCTACAACGGATTGCACCTTGAGTCGAAAACGGGTGATGTCCTTGCTAAAATGTCAGGGGATACGAAGGCTGTTGCCGTAACAGATGCTGTTGACCGAAGCCTACTATTAACACCCCCAGAATATGAGGGGCAATACGATCCACACTTATGGTTTGACGTGAAACTTTGGATGAAAGCAGTCGGAAAGGTTCGCAATACGCTGAGTGAATTCGATCCGGACAACGCTGTGATGTACTGGACCAATGCTGAACGCTACCTCGTCAAACTCACGGAACTTCATGAATATGTGAAGGAGCAGGCGGCGCGCGTACCACCAGCGCAGCGGGTGTTGGTAACAGCGCACGATGCTTTTAACTATTTCGGTAAAGCGTATGGATTTGAAGTTCGTGGTCTACAAGGGATTAGCACCGCAACAGAGGCAGGTATTGCTGATGTCCAAGAATTAGCAACGTTTATCGCGGAACGGCGTATTCCGGCAATTTTTGTGGAGTCGTCTGTCTCTTCAAAGAGTCTTGAGGCAGTAAAAGCCGCTGTGAGATCAAAAGGGTTCAATGTAGAGATTGGTGGAGAACTCTTCTCCGACGCGATGGGAAACGCGGGGACGCCTGAAGGCACCTATATCGGGATGGTTCGCCATAATATCGATACGATTGTGAATGCACTGGCCGGAGCATCAGAGGTACAAAGCCCTTCTACAGGAGAGGAGTAGGCATGCAAGCGTCTGAATCGAAAGCCATTGAGGTAACCGATCTGACGGTCGCTTATCAGGACAAACCTGTCTTGTGGGATATTGATCTTGATGTGCCGCCGGGTGTGCTTTTGTCAATTGTCGGTCCCAACGGTGCAGGCAAAACGACGTTAATCAAGGCGATTTTAGGGTTAGTACGTCCTGCTGCTGGCAACGTCTTAATTTACAACAAACCTTATGAAGTCCAGCGGAGAATCGTCGGTTACGTCCCACAGCGCGGCAGTGTGGATTGGGACTTTCCGACAAACGTCTTAGATGTCGTGATGATGGGACGCTACGGTGCCCTCGGATGGGTGCGGCGACCCGGAAGACAGGAGCGAGACCTGGCGATGCAGGCGTTAGAGAAGGTCGGCATGGAGGCATACGCTACCCGACAAATCAGTCAGCTCTCTGGTGGACAACAGCAACGTGTGTTCCTCGCACGCGCACTCGTTCAAGATGCCACCGTCTACTTAATGGATGAACCCTTCCAAGGTGTAGATGCTACCACGGAACGTGCAATCGTAACACTCCTTCAAGAACTTAGAGCAACTGGCAAAACGGTTGTCGTGGTGCATCACGATCTGCAAACAGTAACCGACTATTTCGACTGGGTGATGCTGTTGAACATCCGTCGTATTGCCAGTGGTCCCGTTGATGAAACGTTCACACCTGAAAACTTACGCGAGACCTATGGCGGACGCATAGCGTTCATGAAAACCGATAAATAGTAGTAGACACACACCGTATGTCATAACCAGACTTGTAGGAGCGGTTTTCAACCGCGATTTTCTATATGCCATAACCAATCATGGAAAATTTAAGCACGCTAATCCATCTTGATTATACACTCATGATTGTTGGTATTGGTGCGGCGTTACTCGGTACCGTGAGTGGCGCGCTCGGCACCTACGCGGTCTTACGCCGACAGAGCCTCCTTGGCGATGCGATCTCGCATGCTGCGTTGCCCGGCATTGCGATCGCGTTTCTGTTAACAGGAAGCAAGACACCTCTGATTCTGGTACTCGGTGCAGCGATTGCGGGGTGGTTAGGCACGCTGCTGATTATGAGTATTGTGAGATTGACGCGCATCAAATATGATAGCGCGCTTGCCATCGTTCTCTCTACTTTTTTCGGGTTTGGGTTGGTGTTGCACACATTGATTCAGCGTACTGGCAATGCAAATCAGGCTGGATTGGATACGTTCCTTTTCGGACAAGCAGCGACAATCCTGGAGCGAGATGTTCTAACCATTGGTATACTCGGTGGTATCGCGCTTATCGTTATGTTGGTATTTTGGAAAGAGTTGAAACTGCTCGTTTTCGATGAAGGTTTCGCCGCTTCTATAGGGCTACCCATTCGCACCCTTGATGTTTTGCTGACGAGTCTCCTCGTTATAGCGATCGTCCTCGGCTTACAAGCGGTGGGTGCTGTATTGATGAGTGCTATGCTTGTAGCACCAGCAGTCGCGGCACGGCAATGGACGAACCGACTCCGCCTGATGGTGTTCCTCGCCGGATGTTTTGGGGCACTCGCAGGGGTGAGTGGCACTATCATCAGCAGCACAGCGTCTCGTATCCCGACGGGTCCGACGATTGTGCTATGTGCAACAGTTGTCGTCGGACTCTCAATTGCTTTTGCTCCCAACCGTGGACTTGTCTGGGATCGGATTCGACAGCAACGCCACAGGCGTAATCTGAAGATGGAAACGAGCCGTTATTAAAACAGTTTCGTCGAACGACAACCTATCTTTAATAGATATAATGGTACAGAAATAGACAGACGATTACAAAACCTACTGAAAGATTACAAGCGGATCGAAAAATGAAAACGACACACTTTTTCTTCTTAGCAATTGTTTTTGCAATTATTTCTTTATTTCCACGTTACGGTTTCGCGCAAGAACCGGCACCCATGGTCAGGCCAATCTATTTCCTTGCTAATGACCGCTCACCTCAAGTAGATATAGACGCACAGTTCGATGTATTGATAAAGGACGTGCAAGAGTATTTTGCTAATGAGATGGAACGCCATGGATTTGGCAGAAAAACCTTTCATGTTGAAACCGATGCCACGGGAAAGGCCGTGATCCATCATGTTATTGCAGAACACAATGAGGAATATTACCGTTCCGCTCGTTCAGTTGTTGGCAGCATTTTAGATGAATTAAGAAATCAAGTTGTAAACCCAAAGGATGTTTATCTCGCTATCGTTGATGTAAGCAATGACGTACAAATTGGGGGTATTACGTCTGGAAGATTCGGATTTATCTCTAAATTTAATGGAAGTTTTGATACTATTATGGTATCTAACGTACTCGGACGCACCTTTGGATTGAGAGCCGTTTGGTCTCGTGCTTATCTCATGGGAGGCTTTGTTCTTCCGGGCGACAGACGCGAATTGTCCGTGTGTTCTGCCGAGTTTTTGAATGCAATTCCACATTTCAACCCGAACACAACATTTATTAGCAACCAAAATACAATTATACGAGAACCTACGCTCTCTGCCGCTCCGCCTTATGCAATCCACCTCCAATTCGAGATAAGTGACCCTGATGGTCTTCGGCACTCACAGTTGATCATCCCAACGGTTGAGCGTCAATATTTATCTATTATTATGGATAGTTGTACGACTTTAGAAGGTCAAAATGCGACTGCTGAGTTTGTCACAACCGGCGTATCATTGAGAAATAATAGGGTACAACTTATGGTTGTTGATTCGCTTGGAAATATAACAGAACGAGGTTTTTCAGTTAATATAACTTCGGTCCTTCCACCCGAAGTTGTGGAGATTCCTGATATACACCTTGCTTCTGCGATCAAGGAGGTGCTCAGAATCAACCCGAGCGATAGCATTACTTCCTATGATATGCGGGATATAACAATCCTTGATGTCCAGAATCGACAGGTAACAGATATAACAGGTCTTGAACATGCGGTAAATATGAGTAAACTACATGCCTCTAATAATTTTATCTCTGATGTGTCAGCACTTGCGGATCTTTCAAAACTAAATGAACTGCATCTTAATGATAACATTATCTCTGATGTGTTGCCACTCGTAAATATTAAAGATTTGAGTCGTTTATCTGTTCGCGGAAATCCGATGAGTTATCGGTCGGTCCGCAGGCACATCCCTACGATTCTGGCAAGAGGGGTCGAAGTGCTTTTTGACCATCGTACGTATCCAGCACTCGTCAAAATCTCAGGGGACGCGCAAGAAGCTAAGGGCGGCGAGATATTAGAAAATCCGTTTGTCGTTGAAGCGATAGATTCGATTGGTCAACCGATACCCGGTGTATCTGTTACATTTGCAGTCACTGCAGGTAGCGGACAACTCAACACTACGACTTCCATAACAGACGCTAACGGTGAGGCACAAACGACCCTTACGCTCGGAGCCAACCCTGGCAAGCATGTGGTCACTGTAACTGCTGCAGAAATAACACGATCGGTGATTATTTTTACCGCTATCGCTCTTGAAGAACCTCCACATATCGCTGAGGACATCAATGGCGATGGAATCGTGAATATTCAGGATATCATTTTAGTATCATCATCTTTTGGGCGGACTGGAGAAAGTAAAGCAGATGTCAACGGTGACGGTGTTATCAATATCCAAGATCTTATTTTAGTGGCTGGTGCTTTGGGAGCAGGTACAACTCAGACACCCGCCTTGGATTGATCGGGTATTGAATGGCTCACCGCAAAGGATCGGAATTTTGTTCTCTAAAGCGTCAACTTGTTTTCGGTTTTACTGTAGTCTCTGTGGGAAAGATTCGTAATCCCAATTTTTTTTGAAAAAGAATGGAAAATCCTCAAATTGAAATTCAACTCATTGCGATTGTTACGGCGGTAGCGTGTGCTTTGCCCGGTGTGTTCTTGGTGCTACGGCGGATGACTTTAATGAGCGACGCGATTAGCCACGCAATTCTTCCCGGTATTGTGCTCGCTTTTTTTCTTACGGAGAGCCTGTCATCACCGCTGTTGATTCTTGCGGCTGCGGGGACGGGTGTGCTTACCGTCCTTTTCGTCGAGCTGCTGCAACGGACGAAACTGGTGAAAGAGGATGCCGCAATCGGGTTGACGTTCCCTGCGCTTTTTAGCATTGGTGTAATTTTAATCTCTCGGTTCGCAGGTAATGTGCATCTCGATATGGATGCCGTGCTGCTTGGCGAACTTGCTATTGCTCCCCTCAACAGATTGCAGGCTTTCGGATACGATCTGGGTCCTGTGTCTTTGTATGTGATGGGCACGATTCTTGTGTTGAACCTTATTTTCATTCTCGTGTTTTACAAAGAATTGAAGTTGGTGACGTTTGACGCAAGTTTAGCCGCTGCATTGGGATTTACGCCGACGCTTATCCATTATGGGTTAATGACATTGGTATCCGTAACGACAGTCGGCGCGTTTGACGCGGTCGGTTCGATTTTAGTGGTTGCACTCATTGCTGGCCCACCTGCTACCGCTTATCTTATGACGGATAAACTCTCGCGTATGCTCATCTTCAGTGCAATTATTGGGAGTGTCAATGCTGTCTGTGGATATTGGCTTGCGTCTCTTTTTGATGTCTCTATTGCGGGTGCAATCGCGACGATGACGCTCCTTATATTTGTATCGGTTTTTCTGGTGGTTCCGAACCGTGGACTCATCGCTATTGCGCGTCGGCATGCACGCCAAAAATGGGAGTTTGCGCAGACGATGCTGGCTATCCATCTCTTTAATCACGAGGGACTTCCTGAAGCAGAAGCGGAGTCAGCGATTGCAGACCTCCATGAGCATTTGAGTTGGGATCCTGTTTTTACAACCCAAGTCGTGAAATACGCCCTGAATAACCGATATGTCTCGCGAGAAGAGACGCAGCTGGTTTTAACGGAACAGGGACGTGCCATCGCACAGCAGGCACTTGTGCAATAAGCAGTTTAGTAGGATTTATACAAAAGTCCACTTGTACTCCTATCGTCCGGATGTGGCTGAGTTTCATAACGGAATTGTATAAGTTCTATAGATTTATAATTCAATCGCTTGCGATAACTCCAAAAGACACATTACCCGTTTCCATCAAATAATTTTGTGTTACGCTCAGTAAGCTAAGTTGAGGAACACTCGCCCGTGATTTAGATAACCCAGGCTGAACAATAAATATCTTTAATTTCATAGGAATACGCCTACTTAGTTCTTTAATCTTCCAAAGTTTATCTTGGTTACCTCGCTCAAAGCGACCCACTTTTTTCTCCTTTTCCCTTGTCGCATTACGTTTAAGCAGACGATTAAATAATTCGTTTGGATTTTTCATCCAATGGATACTTTTTTGTGCTTGACAACAAACGGTGTATAGATCTCCAATTCTTGCCCCAGGAGTTTCCTCCAGCGAAAATTTGCAATGATAAAACTCAACCCGGATTGTGTCTTGATAATTGCGAATACAGACTACATCAGCTGTTTCGCCTGAACCATCGTCATCGAAAATAATGTCATAGTTATTCTTCTCCAATTCTCTAATAACTCGGTATTGAATTGAATCTACCTCCTTCGTTATTCCTTGAGATTCTTTTTTTAAATTCACTTCACTCCAATTCCAAGTTTGTATTTCTTCTCTTGGGTAAGGATTAAAATCTTTCCGCAATTTAGTATAAAGATTGCCTGCCAAAGAAGATCCATCAACAAACCATATTTTAGGGGGTGTTTTGTTGAAAAAATCTCGAAGAGATGTAGATTTTCTAGGCTGTTCAATTACGGCACTCTTGGTTCCAATAGGTGAGAAATCATGTCCATTTTCAGAGAGTGTAAGATTAAATTCTGTGCGCATCTCCTCAGAACAAATTTTAAATCTCAAATCGCCCTCTTCAGACGGGGCTATGAGTTCAATGTCAGTTTGAAGAAGAGGAAATTTTCTATCATTAATACTAAAAATAAAAGTTCTTTCAGGTTCTTTGTAGATTACTTCTGGCCACTCAATGCCAATAGGCATCTTTTTTGGTCTTTCTGATATAACTTTTGAAATTAGAGTGCCTTTTAGAACTTGCTCTGGATCTATCGTTCCATCTAAAAGCTTTTTTCCAATAGCACTACACCATTTTCTTAAACTATCAAGATTTGCCTTGCGTCTTGACCATATTCTGCCTTTGTATGAACAGCCAATGGCTATTTTATCTCCACACTCATATCCAATTCCAAAAACATTTGATTTGGTAGCTTGTTGCATTTGAGCCTGAGTCAGTCCGGATTCGATGTCTGCACCAGCTCTCATTGTAAAACGTATTAACCGCCCTAGATGTTCAATAAGTCCTACATTTTGAAGTTTTAACCGATTGACCCCATGGAAACATCGAAATACAGGGGCCCCTGTAATTAGTTCAACTTCACCCGCGACCGCTTCAGCTAATTTTTCATAATAGTCATTATTGTCGGAACTGTGAATAAAAAGTAAGTTCTGTGTCCTGTCCCAAAACAAAATATATAATTCCCAATCCCAATTGAACACCTTATTTGATTGTGCCCAATCAACAGGGATTTTTTTACCAGTCACAATAACCAAAGTACGTTCTTGAATGTTAACGGTATGATCAATATGGTCAAAAGATTCTGATGAATATATTCCTTTAACAAAATTTTCGGGCTTCCAATCCTCACACATAGTCTTATACACAACAGTACTCATTGCAGGGCGTAAATTTTCCAAGGTTATATTTGTAAGAGGATTCTCAAACCCAGCCATAAATTCCTGCTGATCAACTGTTTTTTGAATTGCCGCCTCACTGGCTTCCCTCAATAAGACATCCCAATCAGAATTTTGATAATAGAGTTCTCTAAGTTTTTCCTCAACGGTTACGTCGGTGATGTCTGCAATGAACGTTGCATCTCCTAAATCTTCCCTCGAGCGGGTAAATCTTCCGGCAAGTTGGAGTGTAACAGCAAGACTCTTCCTAATATCGTGGAATGCTGCAATTTTCATTTCTGGTAAATCAAACCCTTCACCAAACATATCAACACATACAACAATCCTTGATTCTCTACGCATTATTTTCTCCCGAATGTCATTTCTTTCTTTCGGTTTCATACGAGAATGAATAATGACTGGATTGAATTCTGCATACTGAGCATATATTGAGAAAACTTTCTCTGCTTTTTTAATTTCGCCTACCCTTGCCATAATAATATGGTCATGTTTCTTCTTCAGATCTTTACGAAGTTGTTCGACAGCACTTTTAGCAATGGTCTGGTCAACCTTTGATGTATCATATTCTTTGACAGGCTTGAAATGAATGGTTTTGAAATATCCTTCCTTTTGAGCTTTACTTAACGGATAATCAAAGATTATATCCGCCTCTATCTCCTTGCCATCATTTCTAAATGGGGTTGCTGTGAAATGAAGAACTTTTTTTTCATCAAACTTTTGTAGCAGGTTTTTCCATGTTTTCGCCGGACCATGGTGTGCCTCGTCAATGAACAAATATGGACAGTGGAGAGCCATTTGTTCTTGAATTTCAGTATCACATCTACCGGCGATATGCATAGTTGTTACAATAACATTGCACTTTTCAAAGAACGTATCAACATCATCACAATTCTTCGGCTTGTGATTCAATACGCCGACAATTGGATAAAGCCCCTGATCTGATACAATTTTAAAATCCTTATCCTTCAAGATACCAAGGGTCAGGAATTTATTAGCAATCTGGGTTCTGAGGGCATCAGTTGGTACAATAACAAGAAGCTTCTCACACTGTCTTGAGATAAGTATAGACAGCATCGTTTCTGTTTTACCCGTTCCCGTAGGCATGACTATCGTGGATGCTTTGTCAGTAACAGCCCAATGTGCGTGTACTGCGTGGACAGCACCTATTTGAGGCGGACGTAGTCCGTTTATTTTATTTCTCCTATCTTCGTGTTTGTATGAAAAGGCACCCTGCCAAGAGTCAAGAACTTCCTGCAGCCTTTCTGTGTAATTAATAGGATCTTTGGCATCTTTAATCAATTCTGGGTGTTTTATCCATTTACGACCTGATAAATCAACGGATTCACTACCGTTTTCTGCTAAATCATCATGCTTTATCCGCAGGACTTTGTTAAATTCTTCTGGAGGGCTTGCTTGATTATATATAGCAAGAATCTGTTCTTTACTGCCGTTGGTTGGCGTGAGGACATACCCTTTGACGCGATTCTTTTGGTAATCTTTGATGACTACTTCCAATTCACTCTTAGGTTGGATTAACTGTTGAATTGAGTTTTTATTCAACTTTTCGTCAATGGCAAATATAGCTGGAAATTGGATTTTCATATTTATACTATGGAATATATTCAAAAAATGTAAAATTGATTTGGGAAAACACCTGCAGGTTCCGCAATAATCTTATCGCACAGTTAATCAGGGAACACCAGCTGCTGTAGATCCTTATTGTTAAAACCGTGAATTTAAGTATAACATATCCTTGTGAAGACGTCAACTATTTTTCATGTTGACGGATCGAGTCAATCCGTGTATAATTAGGACAGTTTGCCTGGAAAATCAATGACCTAAAGGATGGATCCAATTTGTTTAACTATACTGTGCAATAAAACTATGTTACATGAAGATACTATTACGTCCAAAATTGTAGATATACTCGAAACGATGCGAAGCACGTGGAATGTAGAGCCGCAGAATACGCAGACGTTTCTCCATGAGAGTCAGCGTCCAGATCTAACGGTGCAAGAGCGAGGCCGAGAACCCATCGTTATAGAGGTAAAGATAGACGGACCCAATGCTCCAAACCTCAGTGGAGAAGCACAAGCAAGAGAACACTTAGGTAGACAACTTGTCTCTTACGAACGTGTGAAAACCGCAATGGCACTACGATTACCACATCGGTTTCGCCGTATTCCACATCGAGAGTTAGATGATTTACTCCGCCATGCTAATGATCTCCATTATGTCTTACTGAGCGTGGATACTTTTGGGGATATCCATCGCTTTCCAAATGAGGGATGGATCAAAGGAAACCTCACCGATATCGCAACTGCCATCCGCATCGGTGCTATTCCAATTTCCAAAGTTTCCAGAGCCGCTTATGATTTAGAATACGGGGTGAATGAAACGGCAATCTTGCTGGAAGCTGCAATACATGAACGTCCGGAAATCGGACAGAAGCTTGAGAAGATTCTCCACCAAGAGGCCTGCGAACAGACTTCGCGAATGGCAATGTTAATTATTACAAACGCTTTTGTCTTCCAAAGTTCCCTTGCGGGCAGATCAGGCATAGGAAATGTCCCTTCACTCAGGCACCTCCGAAGTATAGAAGAACGGTTGAACTCTGACGATATATTAGCAGCGTGGGACAGTATTCGGCAGGTTAATTACCGCCCAATTTTTGATGTTGCGTATGAATTGATTGTAGCGTTAGCAACGGATGATGGGCTTGTAGGACAAGTTTTGTGGCTTTTACGGAACACTGCACAAAAACTGATCGACAGAGGGTTGGAACAAGTTCATGAGTTGGCAGGAATCGTGTTCCAACGGCTGATCGTTGACAGAAGGTTCATCAAAACCTATTATACGCGGCCCGAATCTGTTGCACTATTGGCAGCACTCCTTTTACCTAACAAGGTGCTAATGAATGGTGATTTTGAGACTGTCAGAACCACTTTGTCCGATCTCAAAATAGCAGATTTTGCGTGTGGCACCGGAGCCTTATTGAACGGCGTTTATCAACAGTTACTGGCACTTTACGAACAGGCTGGTGGTAGCGGGACAGACATTCACCGACACATGGTAGAAAACAATCTTGTTGGTTGTGATATTATGCCGAATGCAAGTCATCTCACTGCTGCACTCATTGCAAGCAATTTTCCAGATATCAAGATTGGAAAAACACGTATTGATGTAATGGAGTATGGTACTCGCCGCGCCGATGGGAGATACGCATTAGGGGCATTAGATTGGATTGAGGATCCAGAGGGTACCTTATCAATAGGATTGATAAATACGCAGCGGGTGCAAGGGGATATAACCCAAAACGAAACCCCACAGCAAGAATTTCAACACGGTGAAATGGATATCGTTGTGGATAACCCACCTTTTACTCGCCCAGGATCAGAAAATAATTCTCAGAATCCTGATGTGCCTACAACACTCTTTGGCGATAGACATCCTGATATCGCTGCGGAGATGAGACGGGCACTTAGAGAAATGGAAGATTCAATTGGGAATAGCAATGCTGGGTTTGGTTCCTATTTTGTTGACTTAGCGGATAAAGCATTAAAACCGAATGGCGTAATGGGGTTTGTGCTTCCAATCATTGCCCTAACTTCTCCGAATTGGCAGAAAGTACGGAATCTGTGGACTCAGGAATATCATGATGTAGTGATTGTTACTATTGCTGATGCCGAAATTGCAAACTGTGCATTCTCCGCGGATACAAACATGGCGGAATGTGTGGTTGTTGCAAGGAAAGGAAGAACAGAGAATACTGGGAGAGGAACGTTTGTCTGTCTTCACCACAGACCAAATAGCCAATTAGAGGCACTTGAGATTGCCAAAGGTATTCATAACCTCCGGAATGTCAGACGACTTGAAGAACCACCAATCGGAGGAAATTCTATTCAGGTTGGCGATGAATTAATAAGCAGTGCTTTAAATTGTCCTCTGCAGGATGTCTGGGCTGTTTCGCGCATTCGGGAATTTAGTCTACTTCAATGTGCCTACCAACTCGCGAGTGGGTATATCTGGTTACCTCAGCAACAAGAAAGAATTGAAATTTCCATGACTTCTGTGGATCAGATTGCAACAATCCATTCTTATGATCATCGTAGAGAATCAGCAGGACCTTTTGATATAATAACCGGAGCCTCCGATGAGGATTTATATCCGGGTTTGTGGCATGTCAATTCTGAAAACCAGCGTACCCTGCTCGTTTCACCGGATTGCCATGGAATTATCCGTTCTAATTCTTGGGATAGAGCACAACAAGTTTTAGAAAATATTGGACGTGTTCACCATAATGTAGCTTTACACTTTAATACGAATTCCTTGGCAGTTCTTTTCACTGAGATCCCAACTATTGGTGTCAATTTGCTCCCTACCCTCAAATTTGATAATCCTCTGCATGACTATGTTTGGGCTCTGTGGGGCAATTCAACCTTGGGGATGTTGTGCTATTGGATGCATTCTGCAAAACGCCAAGCGGGGCGAGGCTGGATTAGATTGACATCTTTACGCTCTATGCCTACCTTGGATATCCATCAATTAGATGACGCTGTCTTGCAAAACGCTAGGGGCATTTTTGAGGAGATGAAACATAGAAATATGCTTCCTTTCCATCAGATGGATGAGGATGAAGTTCGTCAAAAACTCGATCGGTTGCTGTTATCCGATGTGCTTGGGTTCGGTGAAAATACGCATCCAGAGGTTCACGCGGGGCTGCATATTCTCCGGAAGCGTTTGTGCGCGGAACCGAGTATTCATGGAGGAAGGCAGCAAAGAAATGACGTATAAAGAATATATCGCTCAAATTGTCTATAGCGAAGAAGACGGTTGTTTCATTGGGGATCTTGTAGGTATCCGTGATATAGTCAGTTTTCACGGTGATTCTTTGGAAGAGATCCGTGTCGCTTTTGAAGAATCTGTTGACGATTATCTCCTAACTTGTCAAGAATTCAACCGCTCGCCACAGAAACCTGTTTGTGGAAAAGAGGCAGCGGCAGGTTAATAGGAAACTAAAATGCTTCCAGTTACAATAAAAACTAAGTGCTTCAATTGGAAGAGGTTTTTAGTGGGTATCCTCCTACTCAACCTTGTGTGGGTAGTAAGTGCTGATGAGGCTACACTCAAGAACCCAGACGGTTCATGGAAGTGGACGAATCGGCTTATTCATGAAACCAGTCCGTATCTACGCCTCCACGCGCATAATCCGGTGGATTGGTATCCGTGGGGCGATGAAGCAATAGAACTCGCGAAGAAAGAGAATAAACTGATTTTTCTCTCTGTGGGTTACTCCACGTGCTACTGGTGCCATGTAATGGAGCGGAAGGTCTTCTCGAACCCAGAAATCGCCGAGATGATGAACGAAAACTTTGTCAATATCAAGATTGACAGGGAAGAACGTCCGGATCTCGATGAGATTTATATGACAGCGACGCAATTGCTAATTCAACGCGGGGGCTGGCCCAACTCCGTTTTCCTCACCCCTGACTTAAAACCGTTTTATGCCGGTACCTATTTCCCACCGACAGACATGCCGGGCAGGCCCGGGTTTCCTACGATCCTTGATGCTGTGCATGAAGCGTGGGTGACACGCGAGGCAGAGGTTATCGAATCCTCGAACCAGATCTCAAGAACAATTGAGATGGCGATTAGTCGGGGGTTCACAGCACTCAACGCAAGAGCACTTGATAGATCCCTCACTACGGGGGCATTGGACTATCTCCGAACTGCCTATAGCGACACCTACGGTGGATTTGGCACTGCGCCGAAATTCCCAAGTCCTGCCAATCTCGAATTCCTGATAAGCGAATACGAACGAAATTCGGGGTTACAAACCCCTCCTACAGAGAATGAAGCGTTATTGAAGATGGTAACCCGGACGTTGGATATGATGGCTTACGGCGGCATGTATGACCAGATCGGCGGCGGATTTCACCGATACTCCGTTGACGCGAAGTGGGTTATCCCTCACTTTGAGAAGATGCTTTACGACAACGCACAACTGGCGAAAGTCTATCTGCAGGCTTATCAGTTGACGCAAGCACCGCGTTACCGACGCATCGCTGAAGATATCTTCGGTTTCATTTTCCGAGAGATGACGGCACCTGAAGGTGGGTTCTATTCTGCATTGGACGCTGAAACGGATGCCGAAGAGGGGAAATATTACGTCTGGACTGAGGACGAAATTCGGAAAGTTCTTGGGAAAAAGGGGGCGGAAAGTTTCAATGATGTTTACGGTGTCGATAAGGGTGCCAATTTTGAGGGTAAAAACGTCCTCTATGTTCCTGAAGGCTCGGAAGCGGAAGGTTCTGTGAAAGACTTAGCAACCGCACGAGAAAAACTCCTGACCGCACGCGCTGAACGTGAATATCCGTTGTTGGACACCAAAATCATTGTTAACTGGAACGGGTTGATGATAGATGCGCTCGCTTATGGATACCATGTGCTTGGTGAGGCACGCTATCTTGCCGCAGCATCGAAAGCTGCCGAATTCATTCTTGAGACCATGAGAAAACCGGATGGCGAATTGTGGCATACCTATACTGCTAGTGTCGTCAAGCAGGATGCGTATCTTGATGATTACGCCTTCTTTGTGCGCGGTCTGCTCACGCTGTATCGGGCTACAGACGAGGAACGGTGGTTGGATTCGGCAAAGACGCTGACCGATAGGATGCTCCAACAGTTCTGGGACGATAAAAACGGGGGTTTCTTTTACACGAAGGCGGATGCGAAACATCTTATTGTGCGTACCAAAAAACCTTATGACTCCGCGATTCCGTCTGGGAACGCCGTTGCTGTCAAGAACCTATTAGCACTCGGAGCAGATTATCGGCATTACGCTGAGAAAACGTTGCGTACTTTTGCTGAATCCATGGCACAAAGCCCGTCATCCTTTATGTATATGCACTTTGCCCTTAACGATTACCTTACCTCAGCGGAAGATTTAGAACCTTCATCCGACGCGGTGGTAGCCGCAATTGCTAAAGTTAAAGGGAAAAGTGATGAAGTCTTCAATGTGGAACTTCAACTCAAAATCGCTGCGGGTTGGCACATTAACGCCAATCCTGCAGGACAAGATTATTTGATTCCGACAACCGTTGAATTAGATGCGAATGCACCGGTAGAGATCGTTGATGTAGCGTACCCGAAAGGCAGGTCTATGCGTTTTGAGTTTAGCGATGAGCCTTTGAACGTTTATGAAGAAAACCTTACGATCTCGCTGCGGTTAAAACAGAAACCGAATGTGCAACGTAAGAAAAACGCACCGCTCACACTTAAACTCACCTATCAACCGTGTAATGATACCGAATGTCTATTCCCTGAGACTTTGGACGTTCTGTTAGAATTACCGTAGTTTTCCGCCAGAAGTATGCCCCGCATAATTTCTTTCAAAAATGGGTTTCCTTGTGCTATACTGATGGTTGATGATCTTGTTCGATAAACCCTACCAGACTGTTAGTCTATCCCCGTTCTTAGGAGGAACTTAAAATGAAAATCACTATTTCAATTTGTACCGCGCTATTTTTTCTATCAATAGCGAGCACCATCGCCTTTGCGAATGTTATTGAAGATCCCGTTCTCTATCTTAATGCCGCTGACAACCCTGCGCATCCAAACGCTTGGGAAAATCTCGGCACTGAGGGCGGGGAATTGCTCGCCGCAGACAATCCACCGGAACTCGAAGAGGGAACGATTAAAATTGCCGCGCTCGGTATCAACGAACAGAACGTAAAGTATTACACAACTAAAGAATCTCTTCAAACTTTTGGCGGGCCGCCAGCTAAAAATACACCACTGTTTTTTCAGGACTGGACTTTAGAGTTCCTTTGTAGACGCAACGGCGATTTCTTTGTTGAGGAGCATCACTTCGCTGGTTTCCAGAACAGCCCAAGGGAAGGTAAGCAGGGAATTCGGCTCTGGATCGTCGGCGGTCAAAATTTGGACATGTCTATCCATGCCAAGGGTGGAAAGCAAGGCGTTCAAACGCTTAACCTCAAACTTGAGGAAGGCGTATGGACCTGGATCGCGGTTGTCGGGACGAGCGGCAAGTCGATTGTTGCGTATCAAGACGGTAAAAAGGTCAGCGAACAAGCCGGTTTTGAGTTCGATAAGAAGTTACCGATAAACGACATCTCAATCGGTGCCAATTCTTTCGATGAACGTCGTCGAACTTTTAACGGATCATTTGCAATCGTTCGCGCTTATGACAAAGCACTCAGCGAAGCAGAAATCAATCAAAACATCGGTGGCACATTTGCTGTTGATCCCGCAGATAAACTCTCAACGACTTGGGGAAAAGTAAAACGCGGCTATTGATAAAATCGCACGTACACATCATTCCTCTCGCTGGCGAGGTTGAAAACCTCGCCACGCCTAACCCTAATAGATACGATTTATTTTTTACACCTTCTCATACTGACTCGTAAAGAATAGAGAAATCTATGCTTCACACTGCTCCCACCCGATTTCAAGAAACCCGCTGTGCACTTGCAACACTGCGACCCGACGGTTGGGCAGGTTATGAATCAATCTCCGCGGATACCTCGGCTTTCATAACAACTCAGCCTTTAACCTTTGATGAACCATCTGTTGGCATCACCGCGGATATATGGGAGGCGGGTTCAGTACGTGTGGAAATTTTGGATAAAGCGGGTAGCCAATGTGCTGTTAGCAAACCGATTCGGACCTCTGTAACAAATACACAAGTGGAATGGGACACACGTCAAAGTTTAGCCAATTTAAGTGGAAACCCAATTCGGTTTAGATTCCAGTTTCACAATGCAAAGTTATATGCCTTCCAGCTCGGGTAGAGAATGCGTAACACATAGAATAATCTCACAAACAGTGGTAGCTGCCAGCCCTCCGGTTAAGAGGCAACCCCAAATGCTCATCAGATGTATTGAGATTCCCCTAATAAGGGCGATTTAAAGGGTTCTTCTTCATCTCTAAACACTTGAAGTGTTATCTCCAATCCTGATTAGTGGACTTGCAAATTCTGTAAAAATTAAATTTTTTTCGTATTATGCAAGCATCCCGCCTAAAAACGCGTCTTTAACAATCATCGGCATTTCTATTGAATACAGAGCCATTTCGTTTTCGGTTTCCCGCCTTTTTTGTTGAAGCAGTCGCGATTCGGAAATCGCTCTCGGTCCTACAGAGAAAAAATTTGCGCGAAAATCGAAATTACCAGACAGTTGAATGGCTCTGTTGTTGAATAGGGTGGATATTTATTCGATTTTATAATGCGTTCTACAAACTGGAGGTGTTATAATGTTAATTACCTTAATTCGGAAAGAGATGATGCATCATATTCTGAGTGCTCGGTTTATAGCATTGCTTCTGATGTGCGTACTGCTCATCCCGCTGAACTTCCATATCAATTACCATCGTTATCTCCAACGCCAAGTTGATTATCAAGAAACTGTCAAAGATGAAAACAATAAGGACCCGGCGGAGCAACCCTGGTTACAAAAACAGAGGACAGATCCGAATCTTGAAGTTTCCAAATTGATTCTTAAGCCGACACCTTTAAGCGTGTTTGGGACAGGCTTAGAATCTGCCCTTCCGAGTTATCTCGGTATGACGCGTAACGGTATACAGCGCGGGGAAGCGGCCCTGTCTACCGCACCGATCGCCTTTCTTTTAGGGCATCTCGACTTTGTATTCGTTGTCAGTACTGTCTTTAGTCTGCTTTCACTTTTGTTTACCTTTGATGCCGTTACAGGAGAAAAAGAAGCAGGTACACTTCGGATAACCCTTGCGAATGCGCTGCCCCGCGATATTCTTCTGTGGAGCAAACTCATCGGGGGGTATCTTGTATTCATCGTTCCGTTCTTAGTCTCGTTAATCACCGGTTTACTGGTGCTCGTCTGGCAAGGCTTTCCACTATCTGAATCGGATATTTTTCCGCGCGTCCTCTGTCTCATCGGTATCTCACTGCTCTACATTGCAGTCTTTTTTGCGATGGGGGCGGTGATCTCAATTTATTTCGATAGTTCCAAGACAGCACTCATCGTCGCTTTTACCTTCTGGGTGTTCGCTGTCCTGATTTTACCCCGCGTTGGGTTTCTCGCGGCACAAACCGTCGCACCGACTTCAACAGCGGAGAGCGTTTATAGGGAAAAGGCGGCGAGGCGAGCAGAATTGCATGCGACTCTCGAAGCAGAAAGAAACAAAATTATGGGCAAAATGATACAGGAATCTAAGCAGGGAGAAGCAACGACCGGCATCTTTAGATTAGATGAAGCGTTCGTCGCCAAAATGAATGAGAAGATGCTCCCTCTTGAAGAGACAGCGCGGTTAAAATACCGAGACCTCGCAACACAGCTCGACAGGCGTTATGCGCAAGAAAGAAAACGGCAAGATAAAATCGGCATAAATTTTTCCCGGATCACGCCTACGTCCTCCTTCATTTTTCTGGCAACGGATGCCACACAAACCGGTCAAGTAAAAAGAGATACCTACTTTCAAACAGGCAATCGCTATTATGAGGTGCTGGATGCAGAGATGTTCAGCAAAATGTCAGACGCGGCTCTCATCGAAACAGCAGAAATTCCGTCCCCGCCGGTTCCGCCACCGCTGGCGGAGTTGACTTTGGAGGAGACGCTCCAACACGCTGCTCTGGATTTGCTATTGCTCTGTTTCTTCACTGGCGGGTTTACAAGTGTGGCGTTCCTGAAATTTTTCAGATCGGATATCTGAAGGGAGAATGCTTCGGTGCTGGCGAGGGGACTCACTTTACGCAGCCCCTTTGCTGTCGGGGTTTCAAACCCCGACAGCAGTGCGTAATACGTAAGTTATCGAAAAATGCGTTATAAACCACTGATTAATCACGGAGTATCCCAATGGAAAAAGATGATGCACAACTCGTTCGCCGTATTTTATCGGGCGACAATACAGCATTTACTACCTTAGTTGAAAAATACTATAGGAGCGTTCACGCCCTCGCGTGGCGGAAGATCAACGATTTTCATCATGCGGAAGAAATCACACAAGACACCTTCCTTCAGGCATACAAAAAACTCTCAACACTTAGAAATCCGGATCAGTTTGCCGGATGGCTCTACGTCATCGCTGATCGGCTTTGCATCGGTTGGCTGCGAAAGCAAAAACCAGCCATGCAATCGCTGGAGGGTACACAGACGGATATAGTGGAAAAACTCTCTTATAAAAATTATATATCGGAGCAGCGCGAAACAGAAGCGAGTGAGCATCATTATGAAATCATCAAAAATCTTTTGGAAAAACTCCCGGAGCATGAACGCACCGTCATGACGCTCCACTATCTCGATGAAATGACGACCAAAGAGATTAGCGAGTTCTTAAGCGTGCCTGTGAAGACGGTTCATAGTCGGCTCCATCGGGCACGAAAACGTTTACAAGGAGAAGCATTTCCCATGACACAAGAAGGTGAACAGGAACTTAAGCAAGTTCAGCAAGTGGTTGAAGAATTAAGCCTCACCATAGAAAAAGAGATTCACGCCGAACTTCAAGGGCAACTCGGGAAAAGTATTCCAGACACACAAGTGGGCAGAGATATACTCAAACAAGCGGAGGAAAAACTGATGGAGGATATTAAGGCGAAAATACTGGCTGAACTGCAAGCACAATTCGGAGAGGGTTTTCTAAAGGTGTAAGAGCGACAGGAAATACTTAGCCAATTATTGGCGTTGATGTCGCCTTGATGTGTTATCTATCAATGGACTCTGACTACAACAACTTCGGTATGTTTGGTCGGCGATTGAGTGTCTCTGGGTCGTGCCTGATTTGATTGAAAAGGAAGGCGTATTATGATAAAATAGTCTCAGATTTTTGCAGATTCATATTTCATAATAGAACTTTGGAGTCAATACATTCGATATGACATCATTTAAATCTATCTTCATTTCAGTATTTCTTGGGGCAGCCCTGATTACGGTTGTGCTAATCCTGAACGCGAAACGTCCGGCAATGGAAGTAGAGCAGCCGAGTGCTGATTTTGTGCGGGCAACAGGGAAGTGCGCGGAGTGCCATCGCCGGGAAACGGCTGCGGTTGTCCACCAATATGAACGGAGTGAGCATGCAAAGCACGGTGTAAGTTGCTTGGATTGCCACAAAGCTGTGGAAAATCAGGAAACGCAAGCACATCGGAGTTTCACAATCGCGAAGCATCTCACGGCGAAAAATTGTAGCGAGTGCCATACAACCGAGTATACGCAGTTCCTCCGAAGCCGACACGCTGCACCGGCTTGGGCAGCGGTATGGGGTGCGAAGGATTTTACAGCGGAACAGATCGCCTTCGCTGAAAAGTATCACAAAGGTGCAGTGGAACGTCCTGCGAATCCTTTAGCGATGGCAGAGGGTGAAAGTGCTATTGACGTTGGATGTTTGGGATGCCACGATATAGGTCAGCCGAATCCGGACGGCTCTATTGGGACGTGCACAGCCTGCCATGCGCGGCATTCAAGTTCGGTTGCACTGGCGCGGGAGCCAGAAACCTGTGGACAGTGCCACATGGGACCCGACCATTCACAGATTGAAATTTACCATGAATCCAAGCACGGTGTGCTTTACAATGCGCAAAAATCGGAGATGAACCTCAAAGCACCGCCGAAAGCACTCACGACAGCAGATATGACAGTGCCGACATGTGTGACGTGCCATTTGAGCGGTTTGGACGGCTTGAATGTGACGCACGATACAACCGAACGACTCTCGTATTGGCTGTTTGCGGCAGTCTCTGAGAAGCGTCCGACCTATCAGCAAGGTCAAGACGCGATGAAGGAGACGTGCTTAAAATGCCATGCGAGTTCACAGGTAGAGATTTACTATCAGGAGGCAGAAGGTGTTGTCGCCGACACCAACCGTAAAATTTCGGAAGCAGTGGCACTGATGAAATCGCTGCGTGAAGATGGATTGCTAACGGAAACGCCTTTTGATGAACCCATCGAATTTCTATACTTCGATCTGTGGCACTATTACGGTCGGACAGCAAAACATGGCGCGTTCATGGGGGGTGCCGATTTTGTCCAGTGGCACGGAAATTATGAACTTTTGTTGAAGATGACGGAGTTGAAAAGAATTGCCCAAGAACTCAGAGAAGACGCTGCGAGACCGTAAAGGGTTGGCTGCCAGACTGCTCGACTTTTTTATTGTTGCGAACCTTGCGTTTTTGGCACTTGACGTGTTTTTAGCGCACTCCGTCAACGCATTCGCGCATCCTGCGGAATGGATTCCGTTCTACTTCTCGTTAGGTGCGTCCGTCCTGCTCGCGCTCATACTTTTTGGGAAAAAAGAGCGGTGGAGAGAGTGGTGCCGGTTTGGCGTTGGGTGGGGCGCTATCTGCATCGGCATCTCTGGCATGTTTTTTCATCTCGGCAGCGAATTCTTTTCTGATTTGACCCTCAAAAACCTCGTCTACACGGCTCCGTTTGTGGCACCATTGGCTTTTACAGGCGTAGGACTGCTTTTAATCATGAACGGTATGATCCGCGATACGGATTTAGAGTGGGCACAATGGGTCGTGTTTATGGCAGGCTTCGGATGGTGCGGTAATTTTATTCTCTCCGTTTTCGATCACGCACAAAACGGGTTTTTCAATCCATCTGAGTGGTTGCCCGTGTTTACGAGTGCTATCGCCGTTGGATGTCTGGCAACGCTATTTTTTGTTCCGCATCAACCTGCCTTCTTTAGGTTTTGTGCCATTGTTTTAGGGATCAACTTCATCGTTGGTATTGCGGGGTTCTTCTTCCATTTGACGGTAAATCTGCAAGCCCCAGGTATTACGCAGGTAGATAAATTCCTCTACGGCGCGCCTCTGTTCGCGCCACTTCTCTTTCCAAATCTATCGCTCCTCGCACTCTTAGGTATCTGGAAAATGTCCACCAGAAACTGAGTCAGCGTCTTAGAACAAAGCACACTCGATTAAGAAAAAACCCCCTGACAAAGGAGATTTAGGGGGTTTCTTCCTGTTTTCTAAGCATTTGCGCGAAGTGTTTTCAACTCCGATTTTTGGGAGATTCCCATAAGTTATAGTTCATCGACATGCGTCCGAATTTTTTCAAAAGCGTCTAAAATCAGCTGCATATCGTCTGTGTCGCCTAAGAACATAGAATGTCCGAAACTGCAAACTTCTTCGCGATAAACGCGTTCCGCCTCTGGACAGTTGAGTGTGCTGTAGTCAATCGCACGGTCGCCGAGGTATTTTCGGGGCAAGCCGAGTTGGTCAAATAACTCTGGGTTACCGAAGGGTCCCTCGTTATAGATGGGTTCGCCGTGTGCACCGACACCACATGAGATCCCCTCTGCACCGAGTGCTTCCATGAACCTGCCGCGTGAAATACCGCCGAACTCTTCGGAGACGAACCGGAAATCCCAATAGTAGAAACACCATCGCGTGACGCGTTCGTCGCGCGGAATCGGATGGAGTCCTTCTATCGCTTCCATACCTTTGGAGAGATACGCGATGTTTCGTTCGCGCGTCTCGACCTGTTCGGCAAACCGTTCGAGTTGACACAGCAGAAGCGTCGCTTGGAAATTGGTCATCCGCATATTCAACTGTGCGACACTGCCTGCCTTTCCTGCAAGTTCTTCGTCATTTGTTATTACCATCCCACCTTCGCCACAGGTGAGCGTCTTCCCCATCTGGAAACTGAATGCACCGAGATGTCCGATTGAACCCATCCCTTTTCCGCGCCATTGAGAACCGTGTGCATGCGCGCAGTCTTCGATTACCATGAGATCGTGTTTTTCGGCAATCTCCATAATTGCGTCCATGTCCGCGGGGTAACCGCCGTTATGTACGGGGATAATTGCCCGTGTTCGGGGTGTAATCGCTTTCTCAATCGCATCGGGTGCGATATTGTAGGTGAGTGGGTCAACGTCAACAATCACCGGCACGGCGTTGACGCAGACAGCCGATGTCCCTGTCGCCACGAATGTGAGCGCAGGAACGATGACTTCGTCGCCCGCGGTGATACCAGCAGCTTTTAGGGCGCATTGTAACGCTACGGTGCCGTTGGCGAGCGGGATTCCGTATTTAGCATCCTGAAACGCCGCGAATTTCTCACCGGCTTCATCGACTTTCTCGCGTCGGTTCCAAGCACCACTCCGCAAGGTTTCTAAAATTGCGTTTTCTTCAGTTTCATCGAAAATGGGCCAACCTTTCCCTAAGCCGCCTTTGACGACAGGTTCACCACCATTTATTGCCAGTTTTGCCATGTCTACGTTCTCCTTCTTTTTCTGTCTCTCGGTTAGGGATCAATTTGAATATCAACGTGTAAATCCGGGATCTGCTGACGCAGCCGCCGTATCGGGGTCATATCCTGAATGGGGTTATCCTTAATACGTAGATAACTTAGCTTCTTAAAATTTTCAATAATACTGATGTCTCGAATCTGATTCTGTTCAAGTGCTAAGCTTGCAAGCTGCGTCAATCCAGCGAGCGGTATAATATCATTAATCTGATTACTTCCGAGTTCCAAATCGCCGAGTCGCTTCAACCCAGTAAGCGGTGTGATGTCCCTAATCTGATTGCCTTCGAGCAATAATCGCCTTATTTGCGTCAGATTCGCGAGCGGTCTGATGTTTTGAATATTATTATTGTTAAGCCCTAAGGCCGTAAGCTGCATGAAGTTCGCGAGCGGTGTAATATCAAAGATCTCATTATTGCCGAGCCATAAGCTTGTCAGTTGTTTAAGCTCAGAGAGCGGTGTAATATCTCTGATTTTGTTCCTGCCACCTTCAAGTGCTAAATACGTAACGTGAGGCATTCCACGGAGTAACATAGCGACAGATGTTAGGTCCTGAATGTGATTGCCTCCAAGCCCTAAATACCATAGTTTTGTCAGTTCAATGAGAGGTTTGAAATTGCTGATTTCGTTATTATCAATCCGTAACTCTGTCAGTTTTGTTAGACTTCTAAGTGGCATAATGTCTTGGATCTGATTACTGATAAGACTCAAGTTCGTTAATTTATTCAATTCGGCAATTGGTGCGATATTGCTGACCTTATTATCATCAAGCCCTAAAATCTCAAGTTGTTTTAATCCTGCCAGAGGTGTAACATCTGTAATTTGATTTCCACGGAGGTATAAGTGGCTGAGCTGCGTTAACTTGGCAAGTGGTGTAATATCCGTAATTTCATTTCGGTCAAGTGCTAACCAGGTTAACTGCTTTAATCCAGCAAGAGGTGTGATGTCGTTGATTTGACTATTCACAAGTTTTAATTGGCTAAGTTGTGTAAATTTACTGAGAAGGGAGAGGTTGTTGATTTGACTATTCGCGAGGGTTAATTGCGTCAGTTGCGTTAATCCAGCGAGGGGTGTAATATCCCTGATTTGGTTATCACTACTACCAGAATCGTAAGAACTGAGATGTAACCATGTCAGCTGCGTTAACTCAGCGAGCGGTGTGATGTCTGTAATTTGATTCTGACCAAGTCGTAGGGTTCTTAACTGTTTTAATCCAGTTAAGGGTGTGATGTCGCTGATTTGGTTATTCTCAAGCGATACGTGTCCGATCTGTGTTAATGTAGCAAGGGGTGCAATGTCCTTTATGTGGTTACGTGAAAGGTCTAACATGTTAAGTTTTGTCAACTCAGCAAGGGGTGTAATGCAGGGTCATTCAATTGTACGATTTCTCATTTTATGATGTTAACTGCGAGTTTAGGTTCAGCTGCGAAATATTGGAGTGCGTCTGTGATTTTTGTCCATCCAGTAAATCGTAAAACGGAGATTGCTGTGTTTCGCATCGCTGCCATGACTTGAGGGATAACGCCTGTTCGGACGCTTGATGCGTCTTCTCGAAAGACGGTATCTCGGATCCAGTGGAGTTTATTCTCAATCGTCCAATGCTCTCGTCGGAGTTTCAGCAAGTCAGTGGCCGATGCGCGTTGGGGCGTCAGACTCGTGATACCATACTGCACATGGCACTTGACGCGTTGAGTCTTTTTAGACTTCTGGTGTGTGGTGTATTGATAAACTTGCTGTAGTCCCGGCCAATGGGTGTGTTGCGTCAAGAGCGTGCTTGCGGTAAGGGTGCGTGTGGTGATTCTGCCTTTTGTGGTTTCTATGTCGGTGGACGTTTGAAGATAGGCACCGACTTCTGCGTGAAGATTTTCAAAGCGGCGTTGGTTGACTTGGGGTGGGTCTGTTTCATCAAAGGGTTCAAAGAGGTCTCGAATATCTTCATACAACTGCTTCTGATTCGCTTTGACGGGAAGGCAGTAATCTCCTTGAGAGTCAAGGATTTCTTGGCAGAACTTGCGTTGGGTCAAAAGTGCGTCGGTGGTAATGACGAGACCTGTGACATCAAACGCCTTGAGAAGTTCAATGGAAACAGGGATTTCATTGGTCTTTTCACTCACCGCACATTCTGCTATAGGAATACCTAACTCATGAAGGAACGCTGTGAGGAGATGGGTCCTGCGGGCATCTTCGGCATGACTATTGCCTAAGGTTTTGCCGTCTATGGCAAGCCCTTTCAAGTCAGACGTGGAAATGCGTAAACTTGCTAAGGTCTGTGTTGTCCACTGCGTGAGCACTTTCTCTACGGCAGTGATGTCAAGCTGCCGATAGAGATAATGAAACGTTGATGCTGCGGGGGTTTGTTTCGCCGTGAACCCCAAAGCCTGTCGCAGGTCTCGGTGTAGGCGTGCCCATTTGGCAATGGCTGTATAACTGCGTTGTCCACACAGGAGTCCGACAACCGTGAGCGCAAGCATCGCACCCAATGGGTGGCGTTTGCCTTTTTCCTTGCGTGGATCCGGCACTTCTGCTAACATATCAAGTAAGTGGCAAGAGGAACTTCTTGTCATGATTCACCTCAAAAGTGTGGTAATTTTTAGGGTGAAGTATAGCAGAAGTCGCGTGAAAAGTCACGCGACTTCTGTTTGTATAGAAATGTTAACACCTGTGAAAAATACAACACAAAAAACCTACAATTGAATGACCCTGGGGTGTAATGTCACGGATTTGATTAGACCAGAGACCTAAAGTTACCAACTGCTTTAATTTTGCGAGTGGTGTGATGTTCCTAATTTGATTAGACCAGAGATCTAACGCCTTGAGCTGCGTTAATTCTGCAAGCGGTGTAACATCCGTAATTTGATTTCCATTAAGTTCTAAGTGTGTAAGTTTAGTCAAACCTGTGAGCAATGAAATGAGGGGCGGCAGACCTTGTATTTTATTGTTGCCAAGCGATAAATGCGTGAGTTGTGTTAATCCTTCAAGCGATATAATATCGCTGATTTGATTGTCTCCAACATCTAATTCTGTAAGTTGTGTCAATCCTGCTAAGGGTGCGATGTCGTCGATTTGATTTCCATTTAGATCTAATTTCGTCAGCTGTGTCAAATTTGTGAGTGAAGTAATATTGTTGATTTGATTTCCATTTAGATCTAATTCCGTCAGCAGCGTCAATTCACTGAGCGGTTTAATATTGATGATTTCATTATGAGAGAGCATTAATATTTCAAGTTGTTTTAATCCAGTTAATGGGGTAATATCGGCAATTTCATTAATATAGAGCCTTAATTTCGTCAGTTGTGTTAATCCCGCGAGCGGCGTAATATCGCTGATTTCATTACTATGAAGTTCTAATTCTGTGAGTTGTGTCAATCCCGCGAGCGGCGTAACATCACTGATTTCATTACTATGAAGTTCTAATCTTGTCAGATACGTCAAATCTATGAGAGGGGTAAGGTGTTTGATTTGATTTTCATTAAGCGTTAGTCCTCTAAGTTCTGACAGCCCCGCCAGTGAGGAAAGATCACTGATTTTATTACTGTTAAGGTCTAAGTATCTGAGTTGTGTTAATCCGGAAAGGGGTTTGATATCCGCAATTTGATTGTAACGTAGACTTAAGGACATAAGATTTGTGAGTCCAGCGAGGGGTGTAACATCTACAATGTGAGCGTTACCAAGCGATAAACGTGTTAAACCCGTCATTTTTTCTATACCCGTTAAGTTTGTTATGCCTTTCTCCCATGTTGACAACTTCTCTAACTTTTTCAACTCCTTTTGAGGAATTGGTGCGTTTGCATCTAAGCGGAGAGCTTTCCGAACCGCGGCGGCTAAATGCGGGTCGGGGATCTCTACGGGTTCTGGTGGTGAACAACTTATAAAAACGATGAGAAATACAAAAAGTAAGCAACTATGTTTCACAATACTATATCCGTTTTAATATCTCGTTTATGGATTAACTTGAATATCAACGTGTAAATTCGGGATCTGCTGACGCAGCCGCCGTATCGGGGTCATATCCTGAATTGAATTTTCCTTCACCTGTAAAAATCTTAAGTTCCTTAAACCTTCAACAGGAGTAATGTTCTCAATTTTATTCTTTGACAAAAATAAACTTCCAAGCTCGGTCAAACTTGCGATCGTTGCAATGTCGCTGATTTCGTTGTCGCGAAGGTCTAAAGATTTAAGTTTTGTTAACCTCGCGAGCGGCATGATGTCACTGATTTCGTTATGTCCGAGGTGTAACCCTGTCAACTGTGTTAATTCTGTAAGAGGCGTGATGTCGCTAATTTCATTGTCGCGGAGGTCCAAGATACTCAGCTTGGTTAATTTGGCAATTGGTTTTATATCCCTGATTCTATTATTACTAAGCCATAAGTTCGTCAGTTTTGTCAATCCTGTGAGAGATCTTATGTGGCTGATTTGGTTGTCCCTAAGGTCTAAACCCGTAAGTTGTGTCAAATTGACAATAGCTTGAACATCACTGATCTGATTCTGGTCAAGCCATAAATATTTAAGTTTTGTCAATCCTTCAAGAGACGTGATGTCACTGATTTGATTCTGGTCAAGCCATAAGTGACCGAGTTTTGTCAATTCCGTGAGAGGTTTAATGTCTGTGATTCTATTTTTTTGGAGATATAAATGCCAAAGCTCTGTCAACCTGGCAAGTGGCGTGATGTCACTGATTTGATTATTCCCGAGATACAACTGCTGAAGTTGTGTCATACCAGATATAGGTTCAATGTTGCTTATCTGATTATTGCGGAGATCTAAGAATCTAAGTTTCGTTATTCCAGTGAGTGGCGTGATGTCGCTTATCTGGTTATTCCGAAGCCCTAAACTTTTAAACTTGGTGAACTTTGCGAGTGGTGTAATATCACTAATTTGACTATCATCAAGAAATAAGTCGGTCAACTCCGTCAAATCCACGAGTAGTGGAACAAGTGATGTGAGATCCTTGATTTGACCTCCCCCAAGTCCCAAGCGTGTTAACCTTGTTAATGCCGTGATGGTGGTAATGTCATCAATTTCATTACTGCTAAGCCACAATTCCGTGAGTTTCGTCAACATTGCGAGGGGTGTAATGTCGCGGATTTCATTCCGATCAAGCCATAAATGCTTAAGCTGTTTTAATCCTGTGAGTGGTGTTATATCGCTAATTTGATTATGCCGGAGATACACGGATTTAAGACGTGTCAAGCCGGCGAGGGGTGTAATGTCTTCAATTTGGTTCTGAGAAAGATCGAGTGTTGTTAAACCTGTTGCTTCTTCCAATCCTGTCAAGTTTTTTATATTACGCCTTTGGACCTTCAGGGTCTTTAATCTCGCCAACTTCCTTTGCCAGATCGACTCGCTTGGATCTAAACGGAGGGCTTCTCGCACTGCTGCGGCTAAGTTTGCATCGGGTATCCGTACCTCAACAGGTTCTGGAGATGAACAATTGAGAAAAACAGTGAGAAGCACAAAAAACAAGCGAATATGTTTCATAACACCAATCCCTTTTTAATGCCTTGATTAGCGATTAGCTTCCATAATTTGCAAATTTGGCATCTGTTTGCGGAGTTCACCGATTGCACTCATATCTTGAATCGGGTTCTTTTGGATATCTAACCGGACGAGATTCTTAAGGTTTCCAAGGACGCTGATATCGCTGATTTGATTATTATCGAGTGAAAGTGCCTTAAGTTCTGTCAATCCAGTAAGTGATGAAATGTCGCTGATTTGGTTACCCGTAAGGACTAAGGCTTCAAGTTTTACCAGTCCAGCAAGTGGTGAAATATCGCTGATTTGATTATTCCCAAGTAATAATGTTTCAAATTCTACCAGTCCAGCAAGTGGTGAAATATCACTAATTTGATTATTCCCAAGTGATAGTTCCTTAAGATTTGCCATCTCAGCAAGCGGTGAAATATCACTAATTTTATTACCGTCGAGACCCAAACGACTCAGCTGCTTTAGTTCACTGAGAGGTGTTATGTCGCTGATATGACCAAAGGGGAGTCCTAAGGTTTTCAGATGCTTTAATTCGCTGCAAAATGTTATATCTTTGATTTGATGACGTTCAATAAGTAAGGATTCCAACTGCGTTAGCCTTGCAATTGGCGTAATGTCACGAATAGCACTACCCGTAAGCAATAGAGTTTTAAGATGCGTTAATTCAACGATAGGGGTGATGTCTGTAATTTGATTTTTCACGAGTGCCAAAACCGTGAGTTGTGTCATTTCAGCAATCGGCGTGAGGTCTGTAATTTGGCAGTCTTGGAGCAACACCCCTGTGAGTTGTTTTAATCCTGTGAGGGGTGTGATGTCGCTAATTTCATTGCTGTTAAGACCTAAGTGTGTCAGTTGTGTCAAGTTTGCGATCGGTGTGATGTCACTAATTGCATTGTTGCTAAGATCTAAGTGTGTCAGTTGTGTTAGGTTTGCGATCGGTGTGATGTCGCTGATTTCATTGCTGCCAAACTCTAAGTATGTCAGTTGTGTCAAGTTTGCGATCGGTGTGATGTCGCTGATTTCATTCTGTTTAAGTGCTAACCATGTGAGTTGTGTTAGGTCTGCAAGCGGAGTGACGTTTGTAATTTCGTTGCCTTCAAGCACTAAAGTCCGTAAATTTATTGCTTTTTCCAAGCCGGTCAGATTTTTTATCCCTCTATATACGGCACCCAGTTGTTTTAACGCTCTCAGATCTTTTTCAGAAATAGGTGCGTTAGGGGCTAAATCGAGTTGTTCTCGCACGGCAGCGGCTAAGTTCTTATCCGGTATTACTTTCGGATTTACAAGTGAACAACTGAGAAAAACGGTAAGAATCAGGGAAAGCAGGTAAAAATGTTTCATAGCATTAGATCCTATTGATTGAGGAACATGGTGTCCACTCAAGTGAATTGGAACTTTAAGAGGCAATTCGTTTGACGTTGATTGGATTATAGCATCTTGTGGTAGAAATTGTCAATATTGCCTGAAGTGCGTTTGTAGTCGTGCGATTCTGCGGCGTACTACAAACCAGTAGCAGATTTAATCGGAATCTGCTATAGTAATCTTCAGAAACCTGAAATACTCTGTAACTTATAGAGCCAATGAACCAAACACTCACTGCAATTGAAGGTATTAAGGTAGGACACGCCACCGACGCAACTGCCCGGACGGGATGTACGGTTATCCTCTGTCCGGCAGGAGCAACTGCAGGTGTTGATATACGCGGTGCCGCACCCGGTACCCGGGAAACGGAAGCACTCCGTCCAGGACGTTTGGTTCAAAAAGCACATGCTGTGCTGCTGACTGGTGGAAGTGCGTTTGGTTTGGATGCTGCAGGCGGTGTCGTTCAGTATCTTGAAGAACAGAATGTCGGTTTTCCGGCGGGTCCCGTTCGTGTTCCGATTGTTCCCGCCGCTGTTATTTTCGATCTTGGTGTCGGCGATGCGAAGGTGCGTCCGGATCGTGAAATGGGGTATCAGGCGTGCCTTAATGCGACAGATGAACCGGTGGCAATGGGTGCCATTGGGGCAGGCACAGGTGCTACTGTCGGCAAAGCACCCGGCGTTATGTCTTCTCCAAGCGGTGTCGGTTCGGCGTGTAAATATCTTGGTTCAGGATTGATCGTTGCTGCGATTGTGGTTGTAAATGCGTTGGGAAACGTTGTGAATCCAGATACCGGTGAGATTGTGGCAGGCGGGAAAGAAGATGGCAGTTTTGTGGACATCACTGAACGGCTTTTGGACGCGAATTTAGTACAGGGAACAAATACGACGATTGGTGTTGTGGCAACAAACGCCACGCTTACCGCTGCGGAGACGCATCGAGTCGCAGAGATGGCGCACGACGGCATGGCGCGTGCGATACGACCGTCACATACGATGTTTGATGGCGATACGCTTTTTTCCCTCGCTACAGGGGCACATACCGGAAGTAGCGTGAATACTATCGGAATCCTCGCTGCAGAAGTTGTTGCGGAGGCAATTGTGAACGCTGTAACCGCCTAAATCGGCAATTTTCGTCCTTTAAACCCCCTAAATCCCCCTTATCAGGGGGACTTTAAATCGGCAATTCTCGTCCCTTAAACCCCCTAAATCCCCCTTATCAGGGGGACTTTAAAATGGAATATGTAAGTCCTACGCCTAAATCGGTTTTCCTTGCATTTCTGCTGGAATGTCGATACCGAATTCATTGAGGACTGTTGGGGCGATGTCGTATATACTTCTTTGTCGCGACCGGGAGATCGCTCCTACAGAAGAATGAGACGCGGGTTTGAGGATATAAATTCCCATTTCTGCGTGGTTGCAATCGTCGGGACCGGTGTCGTTTTCGTAGGTATAGATGCTGTTGTATCCGACGCTTCCGACTGAACGCCAAAAGAGGTTACCGAAATAGACGATGAGATCTGGGGGAATGTTGCGACATTCTCGATAGACCTCTTCGGGTTTGAAGACCCGCGTGTTGATGTTATTTCCGTCTTCGTCTACGATTGCTTCAAGTTGTGCCTTCAATTCATCACGGACATTTTCATAATCCTCCGCGCTAACGGTTCCATGAGGTTCCCTATCTTTAACGTTTATAAAAATCCGTCCGTAATATCCACCTTCTCCCCACGCCTTTGTTTTTTCCCAGTCTACCATATCCGGTGTCCATCGTGTAATCTCTTGCGGTTCGGTTTTAAGTGTTAGGTAACCGTGCTTTTGGAGCCATTCGTTGACGCAGATACCGCCGTCCATCCGTTTTGCGCCGTGATCGGAGACAACCATAATCGTGGTGTCTTCATCAACACATGCTAACGTCTCTCCGAGTTCTGCATCGAGTATGCGATAGTAGTTCCGCATTGTCTCTGAGAACGGCGAATTCGGTTCATATTTCCGATGCGTTTTGTCCCAGAACCGCCAGAAAGCGTGATGGAGTCGGTCAGAACCCATCTCAACCATCGTGAAGAAATCCCAATCCTTGGTCTTAATCAGATGGCGTGCGAGTTTAAAACGTTCGGTGGTCATCTTGAGGAGTTGTTGTTCCAACTCGGCGCGCCGATCCGTCCGGAAGTTCGGAATATCAATCATGTAGTCGCTGGCAACTTGTGTAATTTCACGCGAGAGTCGTCTGGGGAACGTCCACTGTGAATTGCGATCAGGCGTGAGGAAACTGGTAACCATCCAACCTGGAAACGGCTTAGCGGGATAGGTGAGCGGGACTCCAAGAACAACCGATTTTTTTCCAACTTGCCCTAACAGGTCCCAGAGTGTTGGGACTTTTATGGCGTGGGCGTTCGCAATTGTTAAGGCATCGTAGGCGTAGTCTTTGCGGTTCCGAAAGCCGTAGATACCAAGTTCGCCGGGATCGCGGCTGGTCATCATGCACATCCACGCAGGCACGGTGATAGGCGGGATAGTGCTTTCCAGTTCGCCGTACGTGCCTTCTGACATCAAGCGATGTGTATTGGGCATGTCATCTTTGAATGCGTCAAAGACGAGTTCTGGGGCAGCGCAATCCCAACCGATAATGAGGACGCGTTTTTTCATATCTCAATATTAGGTTCACGACTTGTGCTATTTAACTTATTGTTTTTATTATTTTCACAGATATTATATATTGTCCTATAAACATATCGTCCCTACGGGACTAAGAAGCGGTGTTAATGACGTATCTCTATAAACATATCGTCCCTACGGGACTAAAGATCGTATCCGTATATGGGAATTACGGACAAAACGTTATGCTTATGTGAATCAATATTTTACAAATAGTTATTTAGCACAACTCGTTAGGTTCAGTTTGTAGTAGGGAGATTTATCGCACGACCACGGGGCAATAACGGGCAATCAATTGCCCTACTACAAACAGGGGTTACCTTTTTAAATCACGGTTTGTGATCGGTATTAACAGGGGGTTCGTCGTTATCAAGGAACCGCTCAATTGTGTTTCTCGTTGCTGGGCGCGTGCGGAAATCCGCAACCCACGGTTCACGGAAGTACGCCTGTTTTTCACGCGGTAAGGCGGACAGCACTTCCGGTGGAATCGGTAGCCGGTGCCAATGTGTCGCGAGATGTGCATAAGCGTTCAGCACTGCCACACGCGGTGTTTCCCGTTGCCACACTGGACCTGCATGACACAGATTTTCCGTGAAGAAGATTGCACTGCCAGCGGGGCATTCATAGCTCATCAAGAACGGGCTCCGCTTCTCATCCTCTAATGACATGTGGTCGGGATGCATCGGGAAATTGGATTTGTGACTACCGACGATAAAGTGCGTCCCACCATCATTTTTGGAAATATCTGTCAGTTCAAAGACGACACGCACCATTCCAGCGTGGATCCGTCCGTTGTTGACACGGTATCCGAAGATCGGATCTGCCTGTTGTGGTCCACCCCCGTGGAGCTCACCGTGCCTCTGCCCTTTTTCGCGCCAGACAGAATAGGAGTGCTCTAACCTGATCTCGGGTCCGATGATTTCGTGTAGGACTTCGAGGACTTTGGGATGATCAATTAGGACGCTCGCGGGACCCCCTGGGACAGCGCGGTGTTCCGGCGGTAGGGATTCCTTGTCATGATGTATCTGGTCGATTTGGTCAACGACCGCATCGACTTCGTCGCGTTCAAGGATCGCCGGACGCACGAGGAATCCGGTTAAGTCAAATCGAAATTTTTCTTCATCAGTCATAGGTTGGTGTCTCCTATGTTAGCTTCATGGTAAAGCATAATCAGTATTTTAAACTCCCTAAAGAATCAACGGTATGAATGCCTTATGGGCATTCACCGCCCCTTATCAGGGGGACTTTAAGAGGAATGCGTAAGTCCCAAATTAGAAAATTATGCCCAACGTGGGTTTTTCCCACCGAGTCCCTGCTCGCTGATGTTCCAGAGTTCAGATAGACCGAGTTGTCGGATATGTTCCAATCCGGGTAGGAATGGATCGTTTACTCGGGTTAGCCATTGTTGGAGTTCTGCCTCCAATTCTGCGCGGAGACCCTGTGAGTCCGCATCGTCAATGAGATTGTTCATTTGATACGGATCGTTGTCGTTATCGTAAAGCATCCAACCTGTGCCGTCAAAGTGCCGTGCGTAGGTATGGCGATGTGTGCGGATACCGCGCCATTCGCGGATACCGAAGTTGAAGCCTTCACCACCGTGTAAAGGCACTCCAAGCAGCACAGATGCTGGTTCATCAATAGTGTTGCCGAGCATCGCTGCTGAGAGATCCATACCCTCTACACCTTCCGGGATTGGCAGATCACACAAAGACAGCATTGATGGCATGAAATCTACAAGACCGAGTAGGGTATCGCGGGTAACGCCTGCGGGTATTCTATGGGGCCAGCGGATCATGAAAGGGATACGGGCAGATTCGTCCCACGGACGCTCTTTTCGGACGTGTCCGTGGCTGCCGAGCATATCGCCGTGATCAGATGTGTAGACGAGGATCGTGTCGTCAGCAATCCCGAGTTCGTCGAGGGCAACCATCAAACGTCCGAGGTTCTCGTCTAAAGCCGTGATATGTGCATAGTAACCGGAGATGTCTTTCCGTGTCGCGGGTGTGTCTACAGCGTTCGGACGCAGCTGAATCTCCTCTGGCGGATACATCTCCTTGTAGTGTTCTGGGACATGCTCATAAGGGTTATGCGGTGGCCCCCAGCTCATGTAGAGGCAGAAAGGTTCATTAACGTGGTCGCGGCAGTATTGGATCGCTTGGTCGGTCTGGAAGTCCGGTTCGTAGCCTTCAATCTGCTTATGATTCCCATCAGAATCGTGATAGGGCGCATTGAAATAGTTGTGATGGCAATTCCATCCGATCCAATGATCGAAGCCGAAACGCATTTCAGGTGTGATAATCTTAGTCCTCGGCATGCCGCCGAGATGCCATTTGCCGATGTAGCCTGTAGCATAGCCATCAGCTTTGAATACTTCCGCGATGCCGGTCTCTGTTAGTGGGAGTGGCAGATCGTTGGAGACAGCTTTGTGACTCAGCGGGTGTTTGCCTGTCATGAGGCATCCGCGGGCTGGCACGCATATCGGGACGTTCGTGAAGGTGTTCGGAAAGAACATCCCTTCCTGTGCAAGTTGATCCATCGCGGGCGTTTGCACTTGAGGATTGCCTGCACACCCGACATCGCATTGGCGGTGCTGGTCCCCGAAAACAAAGATTAGATTGGGTTTGCGGCTGGTTTTCATTGTTGTTCCTTTATATGCAGGACCTACGCAAAACCCCTTCCTTATTGGATCAATAGGAAGATTGGAAGGCGTTGGGATGGAAGGTTGGAAGGATGGAAGGATGCCCCCCAATCTTCCAATCTTCCACCCTTCCAATCTTTTCTTCCTGAATAGACGTGTTGTGCGTAAGTCTGAATATGGTAAAACAGTCTGTCCTATCTCACTGCATCCATGTATAGATTTGGCGGAGTGCTCCCTCGCTTTGGGTCCACAACGCTCTTTTCAAGGGTGAAACGATCTTCGTATAACTGGCGAAATCTGTCTGCGTTGCTCGGTATTGTTCTTTGTGCGCGATTAACCCCGCGTTCTCTGGCGGTGATGCGCCAAAATCGATCCATTCATACCCTTCGCGACACGCTTGTGTGATGATATAGTGGAAAATCGCGTTGTTGGGACGGTATTTCAAGAATGCTGGCACGGATGCCTCACACCACAGCGTCACCGTCCGATCGAAACGTAGGTAAAGCAGCCCGGCGATGATTGTGTCGCGATATGTCGCGATGGCAAGTTTGGCTATTTTTCGCTGAAGTAGCGTTTGCATGAGTGATCGAGGTTTAGGTGTACCCCCTAACCGTTTGACAGTCATGAGATACATGTCGTAGAAAGTAGATAACGCCTCTTCACTGTCTGTATCCGTAACCGCTACCCCCGATTTTTCTGCCTTCCGAACGGCACCACGCACGCGCTTGTTGTAGGCGTGCCAGAGTGCATCAACATCTCCATCCGTTTTCAATAGATGCGTGAAGTGATTTGTCCGCTCATATCCTGCTTCCGTGATAAAATCACCGTAGGCTGTGGTATGCTCCGGTGTCAATGTCCAGCGGATTTCACACCACCCGTTTTTTGCTGCCGCGGTTTCAACAGCGGCAATTAATGCTTCGGGATCTTTGGGGGCGTTATCCGTGAGATGTATACCGCCGAAGAGGTTCCACGGCATCGAGTGCCACAAACGGATCCCCGGTATCGGTTGAAAGACGAAAGCAGGCAGTCCTCCGATCACCGCATCTTGTTGCTTGATGAACAGATAGACCGGCGTGAGTTGTTTGAACGCACTTGCTAACGCATCCCGCCACGCGCGGCTTTGGAAGGCAGTCGTGTTCGGACATCGCTGAATGACAGCATCCCACTCGTCCTGATTTTGGGGGGTAAGCGGTTCTACCGTGTACATAGACAGATTGGCGGTTATGCGAACAACGCCGCAAAGAGTGCTTTGATGTAACCGACGGAATAGGCTAACCCGACATTGCCTTCTAACCTCGGAATGTGATCTGCATTGATACAGCCGTCGAATCCGACTTTTTGTAATTCGCTGACGATTTTGAAGGCGTTCATATCACCGTCGTCAAGAAGGACTTCCTCAAACGCGCCTGCTGTCGCGAGACTTCCTCGCACATTCCGCAGATGAACCATGAAGATGCGTCCTTTTCGTCCATAATTATTGATTTCATCAAGGACGATGGTGCTGCCACCGGCTTCCGCACGCGTGCCGCAGCAGTAAAGATAACCGACGTTCTTGCTCGGAAACGCATCAATGACGCGGTGGAAACCGAGGCTGCCGAGTGGTGTGTCTGGGTTCGGTACATCTGACGGGTGGATGGCGAGTTTGATGTCGTATTCATCAGCGATCGGAACAAGCGCGCCGTAAACCTCAGTGAAACGTTTCCACCACTCGTCGAGGGCTTCCATTGTTGGTGTATCTGGTGGATTTTTCGTTGCGGCACGACTTTCGCCGCGTGAGGTATATCCGCCTCTGTGGACAGAAGAATAGCGCGTCATGAGATAGTCGAACGTATCGCCCCAGAAGCGTTGGCGGGCAATAGGCACACCGGCTTCAGCGAAGACCCGGAGTGCGTTGCAGGTGTTCTCCAGTTCTTTCTCGCCGTCGGGTTGTCCTGTCATAAATTTTTCTGTGATGTTCGGGAGTGTCACGCGATTGATGTCGAGTCCCCAAGAACGAATCTGTTTTTTGATTTTCAGTAATTCGTCCAAGTCGGGGTATCCCTGTTCGCTAACGCCGGGGAATGCACCGCCGTTTCCGAAGTCGATGCAGTCAGCACCGAGTTGTGTGACCTGTTTTAGGTAGCTATCTGAAAGTCCACCATCCCAGACTGAAATCCTCATGTTTTAAAAGTTCCTTGCGGTTCGATGGGGCGTAATTAGGAAATTGACATGCCATTCCGTAGATCCGCCCTCCATTACATTACGGGCTTGCGGTTTAGTGTTTATGAAGAGAAGAAAAAACCATTGCTGACCCTATGCAGTTTTTCTGCTTTCGGGAAATCGTTCCTACAATTATAGGGGTAACGGAACGGGTTGACCGCTCTCGACGGATTGATATGCGGCGAGTGCGATTTCGACTGCAGCGCGCCCGTCTAACCCAGTAATTGGAGGCGGTGTATCGTTGCGGATCGCATCTACGAAGACGCGAATCTCCTCCTGCACCGGCGGTGGCACTTCAATGTCTGAAATTTTGATCTCCCGTCCATCACCTTCAAAGGGTTTAATCCGGATCGTTGCATCGCCGCCCCACGTCTGTGGGAAATAGATAGAACCGCCTTCACAATCAACGCGTCCGCCATACCCGCCAACAGCGGAGATATGGCTGGAGTGGAGCAATCCGACGGCGCCGTTCGCAAACTGCAATGAAGCCAGCACAACATCCGGGTAGTCGCTCTCTTTTTGGACGTACTGACCACCAGCACCATAAACAGAGACGACATCGCCGCAGGTCCAACGCATAAAGTCGATTTCGTGTGCGTTGATTTCCATAAGGCTTCCACCCGATTTTGCGCGTTCCAACCGCCACGGGACGTAACTCCCCCCACCCCGCCACGGTCCACCGATCCGATGTACCATCATACAGGCAGGCGCGCCGAGTTCACCGCTTTGGACAATACCACGAACTGCGGAGTGCGTCGCATGATAACGGCACACCAAGCCGATGGTGAGTTTGACACCGTTTTCCGCAGCGGCGGCGATCATCGCATCGCAATCGGACAGCGTTGGTGCCATCGGTTTTTCGGAGAAGACGTGCTTGCCAGCATTCGCAGCATCAACCGCCATCGGCGAGTGCATAAACGGCGGTGATGCGATTAGCACTGCTTGAATCCGATCATCGGCGAGTAGTTCGTGGTAATCTAATACATAGGCGGCATTGAGGTCTGTGGCGAGTTTTTCTGCGAGTGCTTCTTGCAAATCGCTGACACAGATAACTTCAATGCCTTCAACGGCGTGTGCACTTGTGGCAAGGCTTCTGCCCATACCGCCGCATCCGATAACACCAACTCCAATCGTTTCCATATTTTTAAGTTTCCTTGCGGTTCGTTTAGGCGGGTTTCTCGTAGAACGTCCCACTCCGTCTATCCAGCCCGGCGCGTTGCTTGGGCTTACGTTTTTGCTTTTCTTTGCGATTCGTTTAGGTCGGATTTAGCAAAAACGTTCTTTTATATTTCCTTGCGGTTCGTTTAGGCGGGTTTCTCGTAGAACGTCCCACTCCGTCTATCCAGCCCGGCGCGTTGCTTGGGCTTACGTTTTTGCTTTTCTTTGCGATTCGTTTAGGTCGGATTTAGCAAAAACGTTTTTTTATATTTCCTTGCGGTTCGTTTAGGCGGGTTTCTCGTAGAACGTCCCACTCCGTCTATCCAGCCCGGCGCGTTGCTTGGGCTTACGTTTTTGCTTTTCCTTGCGGTTCGTTTAGGTCAGATTTAGCAAAAACGTTCCTAAACCTATATCCAGTTTGGTTATCTATCTCCGTCGCGCTTTGATGTGTCCCCATGTAACGCTTAGATGATTCGCAGAGGGTGAAACATCAAGTCCTGTGGCATCCATGTTGTTCTGAATTTCCGCGGCACTCAGGACACGATCGTAAATTCGGAATTCGTCAATATACCCTTGGATCGTATCGCAATCGCACCCATCGGAACGGTCTCCAATACCGAGGAGGAGTCCGCCTTTAGTGATTTTACCACCCTTCATGGCGTACTTTTTCTTTTGTTTTCCGTTCACATAATAGTGAACCGTTGCGCCATCGTAAGTGCCCGCGAGATGGAGCCACTCTTCAAGGGGAATATCTTCCAGGACATTGTCTTTCGCTGCCTGTGTTGATTGACCACCGGCTCTGACGAAAAAGCCGTGTTGGTTGTCATCGTCGTCGTAATAGAGACTTGCGACTGCGGTGTTTGCTGGCATATCGTCGAGTGAGATAATCCGGTTCCAACTGTCATCCAAGGCGTTGATATAGACCCAGCATTCCAAAGTAATCTCATCCCAGTCCCGGTCGATTTTCGGTGGTTGTGAATCCTCGACGAGGAGACGGTCAACGCTGCCGTCAAAAAGGATACACTCACCGACTTGGCAATCGGAAGCGGGTGCGAGTTCTGGATCACCATGAACGGCAGCAACGAGTCCTGACAAAACATCTACTGCCTCTGTTTTAATCTTTACCGTGTCCTTGTTGAAGGACCAGTAAGCAACCAAGCCGTTTTCAACCGCACCGACAATTGCATCGGCGGGTTGCGCGTTCCATACGAGAAACGCGAGAAGGAAAAAGGTTATTGTAAGGAATTGAGAGTTTCTCACAAAACATCTTTGTTCAGAATGGACACTATTTTTCAGACGCATGACTGATTCCCTCCTTGGAAATAGTTATAAGTTATAAGTTATAAGTTACAAGAGATTTTTGATAACCCCGACCCCTCTTAACTTATAACTGTTAACTGTTAACTGTTAACTATTTTAAAACATGTCGCGCATGGCACGTTCACGTCTGTCTGCGTCTTGACGTTCACGCTCTTCATCGGACATTTGACCGGTCTGTTCAGCGATAACAGGACGGTATTCAGCGACTTCGCTTTTCCGCTTGAATACTCGGAAATAGTCGAAACGGGTTAAGGTTGGCGGGATATTCCCCGGACATAGGGCGTGTAAGCCGACATCGGTGGCTTCTCCCATCCCGACGTTGGTTTGCCCGCAGCTTTTCCACTGGATACCATCCGAACTTGCGAAAGATGAGAATTGATTCCCTCGACGTTCGAGACGTAGGAAGAGTTCTCGGACATTCCTGAGTCCACCACCGCGTCCGCGGAGGTTAAAAGAACGTCCGACGTGCCTTTCAAATCGGACATCGCCTCTGAAGGCGTGCGGTCCTGAAGTCTTCTCAAGCCGTAGGAATCGGTTGGCGTTTTTCCAAATCAGTAAGCCTCCGTGTTCCCTGAGTTGCGGTGTAATTCGCATACGGGTTTCGATAGCAAAGTCTCCCGGCACTCTCATGAGGAGACGTGGTGCGCTCATATCGCCGCCACTGCCGTTGCCGTGCCAAAGATCTTGTCCGGGTTCCGTTCGCATTTCCAGGTAGCCTTGCCGTTCTGCCCAAGCCCCTCCGCCTTGGGGGTCTTCCCACCGCCACTCTGGACGCATACGGTTACCGATAAATTCGTCTTCAAACACGAGTTCGGTGAATTCACCGGAGGATGCCCAACCTTCAATTTTTATAGCAGAGATAGAGTCCCCAAAGTTTTGTGGAAGTAAATGGAGGTTCGGCAATTCTTTTTTATATTCACTCGGTTCCATACGGATTGGTATGCTGGCACCCTCAAATTCGGGGTGTTCGTAAAAGACGACCTCTGCACCGTCCCGTGGGAAATCTGGTCCTTTAAAGATGCGAATTGACGAAATCCGATCTTCAAACCATGTTCCGCCTTGGGGGTCGCGTAGGTTCGCTATATCCCGTAGGATAGTGATTTTTTTGCCGCGGAATTCGACGTGTTCATAGCAATCAACAATCAGTGGGATCGTACCCCACTCAGGGCCAGCGACATCTAATGATGATCCGAAGTTGATTGATGAAATTCTGTCCGCGAAGTTGAAAGCGGTATCATGCAGGTTCGGATAAAAACCGGGACCGAGTGCCAACTTTTTACCGCGGAAGTCCCGATGTTGGTAAAGGATTACCTTATAGTTCGGATTTGACGAGAAATTTGGTCCCTTATAGACACGCAGCGAAGAAATATTGTCTTGAAATCCGATGTGTGCCGTAAACGGAACGGGCTCCACAACGTATCCCATTCTACCTCGGAAATTCGTATGTTGAAATAACTCAACGATAAGACGCGGGACAACAACTGGCATTTTTTTTCTCCTTTTTTAATGGCTATCAGCCGTCAGCAATCAGTAAAGAGGTTCCTGGTGCTTCCAAGTTCTCTTCTAACTGATAACCATTCTCAGATTTTGCTTACGCCGAATTTGTAAGAAGTTGTAATTTGGAGATCATTCTTACGTAGAGTTTATATTTTTCGGTTGATGTTGTGCACTTCGTGGTACTATGTATCTATTTGTCTTTATGTGTTATTGAGGGTTGCTTCATAAATTTGAGCATATCCACTCCGATCGGATGTGAATACGACATGTTGTCCGTCTGGACTGAAAGATGGATGCGGATGTGTATGTTGAGGTGCGTAAACCTGTACAGGACCGTTCGCATAAGGGAAGGGGCCGTTCCAATGTTCACCGAGCGACGAAGCCCCCGGGTAGCATAACGTCTGTGGCTCACCAATACCGTCGCGCGGATCGAAAATTTGGATACCGATGTCCGGGAAGTTGGTATCCGCAACCATACACGTTCCCGTGCGGTTGCTAATAGCGTGCCAAGCATTGAAAGTTGACACCTGTCGTTCTGCGCCGGTGTCAACATTGATACATCGGACACCTCGGGGCCAGTCAACAAAAGCGAGTTCACGTGTCCCCGGAATCCATGTTTCGTGCGTAATCCACTCATTTTTTTCGATGTTTCGGGCATAGAGGCGACGGTTCCCGCTGCCGTCTCGGTGAATTACCCACACACGGTCGGTAAGCGGCCCCGCGTAATAGAGCAGATTCGCATCATCAGGGCAGAATTGAAGATGTGCAATACTGTCCCTTCGCAAGATGATGTCGTGCTCGCCGGTGTCTGTATCTACAATAGCGAGGGCGGATTCCGGACCAACTTTAAATCGGATTGCCCACCATCTATCGTCATGACTGAGCGCGGTGGTTCCCATAGCAGAAGCGACCATGCCTTCGTCTTTCATCGCCGTTGCAGCACCTTTAACAGCAAGTTTTGACTTGCAAGCTACGTCAAAATTAACGAGTTCCCGTTCCTCAAGCGTCTCCAAGTCGAGTCGCCACCCGCTTGTCCCCGCGGTGAAAAAGACTGCCTTTCCGTCGTGTGATGGGTGGACAGACCATTCTGATTCCGCGAGATCAGGTCTGTCCGTCAATTGGCGTAGTTCACCGGTGGCACGTTCTTCTGCGAATATCTGCGGGTTCCCGGTTCGGTAAGAGACAAAAATCAAACGCTGCATCGCGTCATCATACGCCGGTATGATAAAAAACGGGTGGTGATGATGTGCGGACGCGGTCGTGACCTGTCGGATACACGTTCCTGTGCATCGGTCATAAAAGGTTCGAGATTCGGAAGGACGGATCGTGCCTTTTGCCATGCGTGTGTTCCTATAAAATCGGCGGGCACAGGGACCCGCCGAAACAGTGTTGAACTTTTTACTCTTCAAACGCAGCGTCAAACGCTACAGCGGAAGGTTCAAAATCGTAGCCTTTAACAGCACCGCAAGACTCGCGAGCACCGTGTTCTCGATCCATACCGCTGTCTTCCCACTCGATGGAAAGGGGACCGTCATATTCCATGGTGTTCAACGCTCGGATAATCTCTTCAAAATTGATATTGCCGCGACCGATAGATCGGAAATCCCAGTTTCTTCGCGCATCGCCGAAGTTTAGGTGTCCACCGAACACGCCGGATAACCGCGGTGTATCTGCCCACCAGACATCCTTCATGTGGACGTGATAAATCCGGTCGCTCAACCGTTCAAGAAACGCGACGTAGTCAACGCCTTGATAACCGAGATGGCTCGGATCGTAGTTGAATCCGAATGCTTCTCTGCCGTTGACTGCCTCGATTGCGCGTTCTGCGGTGACGATGTCGAAAGCGATTTCAGTCGGATGGACTTCGAGTCCAAACTTGACACCAACTTCGTCAAAGACATCGAAGATCGGATTCCAACGATTGGCGAAATCTTCAAAACCGGCATCAATCTGTCCCGGATCGTTTGGCGGGAAAGAGTAGAGGAGATGCCATATAGAACTGCCAGTAAAGCCGTTAACAACGCTCACACCGAGTTTCGCGGCGGCGCGTGCAGTGTTTTTTATCTCTTCAGCGGCGCGTTCTTGAACGCCTGCAGGATCGCCATCACCCCAAATTTCTTCTGACACAATCCCTTGATGTCGGCTGTCAATATTATCACAGACGGCTTGTCCGACGAGGTGGTTGCTGATTGCCCAGACTTTGAGTCCATATTTCGCGAGTAGATCGTGTCTGCCTTGGCAGTAGCTATCATCTGCGAGTGCTTTATCAACTTCAAAGTGGTCGCCCCAACAGGCGAGTTCTAACCCGTCATAGCCCCATCCACTTGCTTTTTCTGCTAATTCTTCCAGTGTTAAATCTGCCCATTGGCCTGTAAAAAGTGTTACAGGTCTTGCCATAGTATTACTCCTTTTTAGTTGTCAGTCGTCGGTTGTTGGTTGTCAGTTACTCGCTTGTGGCAGGGATAACCGTTCGCATCCGCCACACGATTAACTGATAACTGATGACTGATAACTGATAACCATTATGCCGGCGGTGTGTAACTCGCGTCAATCCATGCGCGCTGTTTGCCGCTCTCTACGGCTGCGTTGATGAAATGTACGCCGCGTGCGCCGTCTTGGACGGTCGGGAAATCTGCATCAAATTCGGCAGGGGTTTCGCCTGCGATCTTTGCGGCGATCGTGCGTGCAGCGTTCACATAGATATTTGCGAATGCCTCAATAAATGCTTCAGGGTGTCCGAAAGGTATCCGTGAGTTGTGCTGGACAATCTCTGCCAAATAGTCGTTACCGCGTTTGTAAACCTGTTCGGGACCGTCCGGGAAACGGACGGAGAGGTAATTCGGGTTCTCTTGGTGCCATTCCAGTGAAGCGTCAGTACCGTAGACACGGATACGTAGATTGTTTTCTTCGCCTACTGAGATTTGCGATGCGTAAAGGACACCGCGGACTCCGTTTTCATAATGCACCAGTAGGTTTCCGTCATCTTCCAACAGTCGCCCCTCTACAAAGGTGGTCATGTCCGCACAGAGTTCTTCGATTTCCAGTCCTGTGATATAGTGTGCTAAGTTTTCTGCGTGGGAACCGATGTCCCCGATACACGAGGACGCGCCCGCTTGTTTGGGATCGGTGCGCCAGACGGCTTGTTTCGCACCTTCGTTTTCTAAGAATGTGGCGAGCCAGCCTTGCGGGTATTCTACAACGATTTTGCGGAGCGTTCCGAGTTTTCCTTCTTTCACGAGTTCACGTGCCTGCTTCACCATCGGGTAACCGGTATAGTTGTGTGTGAGTGCAAAGACAGCATCGTGCTGTTTGACGAGGTTACAGAGTGCTTCGGCATCGGCAACCGTTGTTGTCATCGGTTTATCGCAGACGACATGGAACCCGGCTTCAATAAAGGTTTTGGCGACATCGAAATGCACGTGGTTCGGTGTCACGATGGAGACGAAATCGATGCGTTCGCCTTCGGGGAGTTGACGCTCTTTTTCTGCCATTTCGTGGTAAGAGCCGTAGACCCGATTTGCGTCCAGGAAGAGTTCGGCACCTTGCTGGCGAGATTTTTCGGGTGATGATGAGAACGCGCCAGCGACGAGATCAATTTCTCCGTCCAGTGCCGCAGCTTTGCGATGGACGGCACCGATGAACGCATCCGGTCCGCCACCTACCATGCCATAACGTATTTTCCTATCCAGTGGCATTTTGGGTATTTTCTCCTTTGCTGTTTAATATGGGCTTGCAAGCTTCGCCCTACAAAGATATTTTAATTCCACTTTATATTATTCCACATTTGATGATTTTTTTCAAGCGTTTTTGTGGGTGTGTAAAATGTTTGACGGGAGCTGGAGGCAGTATCACGAATTGTCGCGGATGATACGGATGACGCGGATTGACACTCTGTAACATCAGGTTATTTGCTGAAGAGACAGTTTTTTATTCCTATGCCTGTGGTGGCATTAGCATTGCGGCGATGTCTTTAGGGGGTTTAACATCATGTTTCTGTTCAAAGTCAGCAACGTTTTCGTATTCTTTGCGAAACTGTTCAATGATAATATTTTCCTGCTTGTCTTTGGCAGTCGTAAGATCTTTTTTGGCTTTGTCCCATTCTTGCAAAAGTACAAACACTATACCGCGATTGTAGTAGGACTCTGCTAAATCAGTATTGCGTTTTATCGCTGCGTCATAATCTTTAATGGCACATTCATACTCACCTTTTTTACTGTAAACATTCCCACGATTGTTATAAGGATCGACAAGGTCTGGTCTGAGTTCTATTGCTTTGGTATAATCTATGATTGCGAGATCATACGCTTCTCTTTCGTAGTAAACGATACCACGGTTGTAATACGGATAGGCAAAATTTGGATCAAGTTCTATTGCTGTGTTATAGTCTTCAATCGCGCGATCGTAATCACCTTTGAGTTTATAAACTATCCCACGGTTATTATATGCCACTGGCAAATCAGGATCCAATCTTATTGCTGTGTTACAATCTTTGATGGCGCGATCGTAATCACCTTTGATACGGTATGCGCTACCACGATTGCTGTAGGCTTCGGCATAGTTTTCCTTGCGTCTAATTGCCGTGTTAAAATCTTCTATGGCGCGGTCAATTTCACCTTTATTACCGTAAGCAATGCCACGATAGTTATAGCCTTCGGCAAAAGTGGGTCTGCGATCAATTGCTTTGCTAAAGCGTTCAATGGTGATATCGTAAGGGGTCTGTTCTGCTTGTGTCTGCATGTTTTATGTCTCCTTTTCCTTACTGGGTTGCGACGCTTCAATCTGAAAGACATCTTTCTTCAGCGGTGACCGTCGCATGCAAAGAAAAGGGCGATGTGGCTATCAGTCGTAAAGTCTATCAGATTGGTATAACCACCAAAGTGTTGGAGCTCAGTTAAGATTTCAAACTCGTCTTTTTCATGGGTATAATTTTTAGATACCTCCAACATTTTCTTTTGAATGGTTTCTATATCGAATTCCTCCGCTCCAATTTCTTTCCGGCATTCACGCCACAAGCTTGAGGAAACTTTCTCATAGTGCTGAGGTTCGCCACGGTAGATGAAGTCGCCATCAGCAGTTGTTTCTGCTATCCTGCCGATTATCTCCAAGATCCTATTGAGTTCGGTTTCTTGTGTGTTCAAACTTGTGCTCCACGATGCGAATTTCCTCTGATGTTAAATCATACCATGTTCTCACTCGCTTGTCAATTTTGATTTTGCGGAACTGTCTGAATCGCGGATTAGCACGGAGGACGCGGAGGACGCGGATTGGAAATCTGTAACATCAAGCTATCTGCTAAGAGGAAATTTTGTTTTACTGCTATGCCTACGAGGGAGTTAGCATTGTAGCAAGGTCCTCTGGCATTTGAACATCATATTTTTCCTCAAAATCGGTAACACTCGCGTAAGTGTTATGAAATAGAGCGATGATATCCTCTCCCATGTTTCGGGCAATCGTTAGGTCTGATTTGGCTTCTTCCCACTCCTTGAGGTGTAATAGTGCTATAGCGCGATTGTTGCGAAAGCGAACGCTATCTGAATTGTAAGTTGTTTATCATTTGGTGTGCTGGACTGATTTGACATTTTCGTTCACCTCCATAATGGCAGCTTTTCAGGATGAGACCTTGCAACCTTCTGAATCGCGGAAAGCGCGGAGAACACGGAAAACACAGAGGAGGCTATTGCACATACCCGAATCACTTTCACAAAATATGCCGCCGCGACCAAAAAACTCTTATTTCCGCGTCTTCCGTGTCCTCCGCGTAATCCGAGATTCAGACTGTTATTCAGATACGTTACCTACGATTAGGTTGTGATAGAATCAATCTTTTGACGTTTATCCTTTTCTCACCGAAATTGATTAACAAACCTATCTCCAGCCGATATGCCTTCAAATAATTTAACAGCTGCGCTTCGTGAACAGGTTCTAACATCGTGACAGCTTTTAATTCCACCAACACATTTCCTGCCACTACAAAGTCAGCGCGTCGAGTTCCAATAGGTTCAGGAAAATCCTTGTAATATATATCGTGTTCAACTTCCCGAGCAAATTCCAGTCCTACCCTCCGCAGTTCAACGGCTAACGCTCTCTGATAGATCACCTCTTGGAATCCGCTTCCTAAAAACTTATGGACTTCAATGGCTGCCCCAATTATCTTTTCAGTGATGTCTTTATGTTTCAGATTACTATTCATTTTTGTTGTATCCTCTATCTGTATGTTTATTTGAATTACTGTCTGAATCGCGGATTACGCGGAGCACACGGAGCACACGGAAAATGCTACTGTGACTCCTACGTTTCCTTTCCCAAGAGATAGGAGTGGTAACAAAAAATCTCTTAATTCCGCGCCTTCTGTGTCCTCTGTGCCTTCCGCGATTCAGACAACTTCCGCGATTCGGACTTAATTAATCACCAACCATGTCACCAATTTGAAATCGCCAGTATCTTTGGGTGCTTTAGATGCGGGTGTAAGCCGTATATCGCGTGGACTCCCGCTCTTCAAGATTCGGCTCTGTGTCTTTGTATGCGACCGTGTAATATGCGAAATGACGGTGTCTAAAAGTTTGTTGTAATGTGTCATGTTATCACCGTATTCCGTTTCTTGGTCGAACCAGAGACACAAATCATCTATCGTGTTCTCCTTGCCAACGGCAGATGCTTCAAATAGGTCTAACACCTGTTTCGCGTTGGGACACCCGTAACGGATATCCCCACTGTTTCGGATATAAACCGCATAGTAGGGATGGATGGGACTGGCAGTTTTTTGCTGTTTATCTGCGCTTGCGTTTGTCTGTTGAAGGAAGAAGATAACACCGTTTTCGGTTGGTTTACTTTCGTTGTTGGTAACGGCATAAGCCCCATCAGGTGTTGCCTCAAGTTTCGCTCTGTTTCTTTCGAGATACTTCAGTAGTTGCGCAAAGAAGTAATCTAAGGTAAAGTCGCTCATTACTACACCGTCAGAGAGGTCATCTAAATCAAGTGCCTCTTCACGAAGGCGTTCCAACTGTTTATCTCGGAAATTGAGTTCCATCTGTGCCTGTTCATAAGCCGATTCATTCAACGGGTCGTCATCACCGCTTGCGGTGGCATCAGCGAGTGCCATGCGGGATTCAACACGATTTCGTAATCGGAGATAAACCTCCATATCGTCGGTGGGCCAATAGTTAATCATCTTGACGGCAACGTTATTGCTCCCAATTCTGTCAATCCGCCCGAACCGTTGAATGATACGGACGGGATTCCAGTGTATATCGTAGTTTAGGACGGTATCGCAATCTTGAAGGTTTTGTCCCTCTGAGATACAGTCTGTGGCAATAATCAGGTCAATATTGTCGTTTGTGCTATCAGCACGTTTTCTTGCGCGTGGTGCGAAATTCGTTAGAATATCGTTAAATCTGTTTTGTCCGCAGGTTGTCTGGGTAGTGTCGCCCGAAACCATTGCCATGTTCAAACCTAATTCCGGTGTGAGTTCAGATAAGTTTTCATAGAGATATTCTGCCGTATCCTTGAAAGTTGTGAAGATGAGCAACTTCAACCAGTTCGTCGTTATGCCAGAGTTCGTCAAACCACGCCTTGAGGTCGGTTCGGTCGCGGTCGCTATCCACCTCAAGATTAAGTTCAATGTTGCTGTTATTTGAACTGAGTCCGAGTCCGCGCGCGGTAAAGTTGGAGCTGCCCAAAATTGCTTTGTCAACGCCGTTATTGGCGATATCGCGAGGGACAAGAAATCCGCAGAGACACCCTAGCAAAGCCCCCAGCAAAATCCCTATGGAGAAACCAAGGAGACATTCTGGCGTATACGAGGTTTCTGCCGAGTATCCGGTGCGGTTCCAAACCGCACCTACCGGGCCTGGGGTTGAAAATCTGACCGAAAAACGGAAAACTGAATGACTCTGCAGGTTGGTGACAAGATTTTGCGTAAAACATGGATTTGTGGTATACTATTGCAGAACCGAAAGCATTTTGTTATTTGCAGTGAACTTGGAGGAAATTTGTATGCATACACCACCAGAAAGAAGTTGGGATGGATCGGTTGTTCGTTATCCAGATCCGGCGATTGAGGTAATAGACTCCCGTTTTGGTAAATATAAGATTGGCAACTCTGTCGTTGAACGGTTGTGGACAGGGTCGCGTTGGGCAGAGGGACCTGTGTGGTTCGGCGATGGCGGGTACCTGCTGTGGAGCGATATTCCGAACAATCGGATACTGAAATGGGAGGAATCTAATGGTCAGGTAAGCGTCTATCGCAAACCGTCAAACTATAGCAACGGACACACCCGCGACCGGCAAGGTAGGCTCATCAGTTGTGAACACGGCGCGCGACGCGTCACACGCACAGAATACGACGGCACGGTTACCGTACTGATGGACAGCTTCAATGGAAAGCCACTCAATGCACCGAACGATGTAGCCGTCCACCCTGATGGCGGTATCTGGTTTACGGATCCGGGATACGGTATCATGCTCAACTACGAAGGACATATAGCCGAGTTTGAATTGCCGACCTGCGTTTATCGTCTTGACCCTAACACTGGGGAAGCGACTGTTGTGATAGATGCCCTCGAAAAACCGAACGGTATCTGCTTTTCACCGGATTATGATAAACTCTATGTCGTTGATACGGGTGTTACGCATACAGAGGGAACACCACGGAATATCTACGTCTACGATGTTATTGATGATGAAAGAGTGGGTGAGCAAGCGGTGTTCTGCGATATGGCACCGGGGATTGCTGACGGTATCCGGTGCGATGTTGATGGAAACCTGTGGGCAAGTGCTGGCTGGGTCGGCGATGGATACGACGGTGTGCATGTCTTCGCATCAGATGGGACGCTGATCGGTAAAATCCATCTTCCTGAAATCTGTGCGAACCTCTGCTTCGGCGGCGTGAAACGGAACCGACTGTTTATGATGGGGAGTCAATCGCTCTATTCGGTTTATGTGGAAGCACAAGGGGTACCGCTTTTTTAGTCGGGATTACAAATTCAGATCGGGATTACAAATCCCTCCTACAGGATGATGAACACAAACAACATCGGGATTACAAATTCAGATCGGGATTACAAATCCCTCCTACAGGATGATGAACACAAGCAACTTAGAACATATTGATTGCCCTATTTGTGAAGAGGATAAAGCAGAACCACTTTTTGATAAAGATTCCTTGTCGGTGGTTATCTGTAAGGCGTGCCAGCTGCGATATGTGAATCCACGCGTCAACCGTGAGACGCTTGAGGCGGCGTATACGGAGACTTACTATCCCCCAGATAAAGTGGAACGCATCCGTACGGATAGCATGGAGTGGTTGCAGATGAACGAACGCCTCACAGAGTTGGAGGAACAACATCCAAGTAAGGGACGGCTGTTGGATGTTGGCTGTGGTATCGGCACTTTTCTCCATCTATCTCGTGAACACGGATGGGAACCGCATGGGATTGATCCGTCGAAAAGTGGGAGTGCATTTGCGCAGGAGAAGTATAAATTGGATGTACGGTGTGCGGATATCTTTGAAGCGGACTTTCCATCGGCTTATTTCGACGCGATTGTGCTTTATCATGTGTTAGAACATATTTCTGAACTCAATCCGTTCCTGTGTGAGTTGCGTCGGATTTTAAAACCGGAAACAGGCACTTTAGTTATTGAAGTGCCGAATGGCGAGAGTCTACAGAGTCGGCTTCAGAAAGCGGATTGGCCCTACGTCCATCCGCACGACCATCTCTACTATTTCTCGGCACATTCCTTGCCGAAGCTGCTTCGGAAGCACGGGTTTCAGCGCGTTACGTTGGGTAAGCCGAAGCGCGTCAATCCAACAACGGATCTCCGCTTTGCGCTGCGTCAAGCGGCGACTGCTGCGTTAGTCCGGTTTCACTTAGGCACGGTGATTCGGGTGTATGCGAGTTAGTAGGAACTTTAATCAGTTATTTAACCCCTAAATCCCCCTTATCAGGGGGACTTGAAATATCCGTCACGATGCCGGTTCTTGGTAAGAGAATGTTTGGATGACATCGTTCATGAGGAGTCGCTGTGCAATTGTCTCAAGCACTTCAGCGTTTAGGGCACCCGTCAGCCAGTATTTATGTCCCGTACGGACGGTGGTGACACCTGTGATGCCTAAATCGTTGATGCCTTTGACGGTACTATCGCCAACTGCATCGGTAACGCCGGGCTTAAATTGGACTTCAAGCGTCCAGTTTTTTGCAGTGTCATTTTGGGTAGCAAAAGTGTATGTTTGTGTAATCGGATCGGCGAGGAGTTCGGCACCAATTCGGTCAATCGCTTCTGCGTCAAGCGAACCTTCGATCCAGTAGACAGTGGCGGTACGGACGGAATTAACGCCACTGATACCGAGGTCGGCGATATCCTCAAGGATACCGTGTCCAACAGTGTCGGGGACTTCAGGTTTATAGGAGACTTCAACTTTCCAATTATCCATAAAATAGAAATTCCTCTGTCTTTTTAACGCGCTTTTCTCAATTGTATAGAAAATTGAGATAAAGTCAAATTGAAATTACGTTTTCTTGTGAAAGATGCTATAATGTTAACGGAACTATGATCGGCGTTTCGTAATCAAAAACAAACTACATTTTGGCGATACTCTTAATACGATACAGAGGTAAGAATCATGCTTTCTATCACGTTGGATGTCCCCAGTGAACTTTCAACTCCACTTTCTATCTCCGGCTATAATCGAGAGAAGCTGACTGAGGCGGCGAAACAGTCGCTTGCGATTTCGCTTTTCGAGGGTAACATTCTCTCTTTAGGGCAAGCTGCTAAATTGGCAGAACTACACTTATGGGATTTTATTCGACTTCTGAGCCAGCGAGACATCCCGATTGCTGAATACGATGATCAGGAAATCCAACAGGAATTGAAGACTGTCGAATGCTTAATACAACAAACAAAGTAACGGATGCAAGCAGACTGATTCAAAATGGATAGAACACTATGTCATTAAACATATTGGTTTTTGGGGCACATCCCGATGACTGTGATATTAAAGCGGGCGGTGTCGCTGCGCAGTATGTGCAACAAGGGCATCGCGTTAAGTTTGTCTCCGTTACAAACGGTGACGCTGGACACCACGAAATGGGTGGCGGTCCCTTGGCACAGCGACGTTATGCTGAAGCACAAGCCGCAGCGGAAGTTGTCGGTATCGAATATGAACTTCTGGACAATCACGATGGCGAACTGATGCCGACGTTAGAAAACCGGTATCAGATTATCCGCACGATTCGGGAGTTCCGTCCGGATTTGATTATGACCCACCGCCCCAACGATTACCACCCGGATCATCGGTATACCTCAACGTTGGTACAAGATGCAGCGTATATGGTTACTGTCCCGAATATCTGTGCACTTACGCCACATCTGGAGAAAAACCCCGTTATCGTCTATTTGAGTGACGGTTTCCTGAAACCCTACCCGTTCACACCGGATGTGGTTGTCGGTATTGATGCTGTAATTGAGCAGAAAATTGATATGCTCCACTGCCACGTATCGCAATTCTATGAATGGCTTCCTTATAACAGTGGTACGCTGGACGCTGTCCCTTCTGATACTTCAGCACGACGGGCATGGCTCGCTGAACGGCTCTTAAATCGGTTCAGTGCTACAGCCGAAAAGTATCGCGATGTGCTCATAACCCTCTATGGTGAAGCATCAGGCTCACAAATCCAATATGCTGAGGCGTTTGAAGGGTGTGAATACGGGGCATCGCTGACGGCAGAAAATATACCTACCCTCTTTCCGTTTTTTGAATAAGGAGTCACGTTTTAGATAGATGCCAACAGAACAAGCCAGTGCCAAGACGCTTATGTATATTGTCTGCGTTATTGGTCTTATCTTTGCGATTGTTATGGTGATCCTCTTTTTCAACGCTGCACCTGCGCGTTCCAATATTGAGGTGCATCGCGCTTCAAACGAAGATGCTGCGTGTCTGAAATGCCATTTAAGAGGCGATGAAAAATCGCCGACGATGCCGCATCTCAATCTCGGTAGATGTAACCTCTGCCACGGATTATCGAAGGAAGAGAAACAAGAGTAAGTAATTGATTGGTAGGATTTAATTTCAAATCCTGTTTTATAATTCGGTGCGGTTTCAAACCGCACCTACCTTGGTTTGAGATTGGAGCCTCGCTTTAATTCCTACCCACGTGATGCTGTCTTCTGTTTCGCGGACGACTTGAAAACATTCAAAGTGGTTCTCCTCTAAAACGGATTGAACCTGTTCGAGTTCAGTCTCCAAAATGCCGGAAAAAATGACAGTCCCCGCAGGATGTAGCCGCGATGGACACTCTGGAATAATCGGGAGAATCGCCTTTGTTAGAATGTTTCCGATAATGAGATGGTATTTGCTTTCTACGCCTTTAAGCCCATCACCTTGAGATAAACGGGTCTGTGGTGTCACGGTATTCGTTTGGAAATTCGCTGCGGCGACAGGAATGGCTGTCGGATCGAGTTCAATCGCGTCAACGTGTTTCGCACCGAGTTTGATGGCGGCGATTGTTAAGATACCGGAACCCGTTCCGATGTCGGCGACGTAGTGATACGGTTCGATGCTCCCTTCTAACAATTCGAGGGAGAGGCGAGTGGTCGGATGGTAGCCTGTGCCGAATGCCATACCCGGATCGAGTCGAATCAAGACATCCGTTTCATTGTGCGGTGTCCCGTGCCACGTTGGTGTGATACATATCCGTTTGCCGACCCGTTGCGGTGGGAAAGCAGCTTTCCAGGCTTCTTCCCATTTTTCAGATTTAACGTGTTCTACGTCAATTGTGGCAGGATGTGGTTCAATACCCCACGTTGGAAGTTCCGCGAGAAAATCTCGGAGTTTTTGCATCCGCGCACCAACCCGATCATCTAACGGATAGTAGGCGATGAGATCGACTTTAGCAGCACTGTTTTCTTGGAATTCAACGCCAGTGGTATCCATTTCAAAGAGGCAGTTCGCGACTGCCTCGGATGCCTCTTGAGAAGTGGTTACAGTGATTTTTGCCCAGTTCATCTTTTCCCGTACTATTCGGAAACGTACTGAGTCTTCTATTCGGATTCTTCGTCATCATGGCGACCGAGCAATTTGTCCCAAAAACCGTGTTCATGATGATAAGATTCACCACGTAGTTTTGCGAATTCTTCTAACTTTCTGCGCTGCTCGTCATTAAGGTTTTTTGGGGTCTCAATGCCTATCTCGACCACGAGATCCCCTGAATAGGAGCGTCTATAATGAGGTACGCCTTTGTTGGGGATACGGAGCTGCGCACCGTATTGTGTGCCGGGTGGGATCTGCAGTTCTTCACGTCCATCGATACCTTCAACTTCAATTTTTCCACCGAGTGCGGCTTGGACGAACGAAATTTTGGCGGCTGTAATGAGATCGTTTTGCTGGCGTTGGAAACGTTCGTGTGGGACAACGTTGATGACGACATATAGGTCGCCAGGGGGTGCGCCGTTAGCCCCCGCTTCACCTTCACCCCGGTATTGGTATTTAAAACCGGTATCAACGCCTTTATCAATATTGATCTTAATGTCGCGTATATTTCGGACAAGTCCTTTTCCACTACAAGATGGACACGGTTCTTGGATGATTTCACCTTCGCCGCGGCATTGCGGACAGGTACGGGACATCATGAAAAAACCCTGCGATTGACTGACCTGACCTCTGCCGTGGCATTGCGGACACGTTATCACTTGTGTGCCTTTCTTTGCCCGACTGCCGTTGCATTCCGAGCAAGTTTCAATCCGTGGCACTTGAATCGTGACCTCTTTTCCGTGGATAATATCTTCGAGTGTCACATCAAGATTGTACTGTAAACTCCGTCCACGTTTTGGGCTGCGCTGGCTGCCGCCGAACCCGCCGAAGAGGTCGCCAAAGACATCGCTAAAAATGTCGTCCAAGTTCACGCTAAACCCGCCCAAATTGGTATCCATGCCTTCTAATCCTGCGTGCCCGTACCTATCATACCGTCCCCGTTTTTCAGGATCGCGCAGGACTTCGTAAGCCTCTGTCGCTTCTTTGAATTTATCTTCGGCTTCTTTGTTGTTAGGGTTTTTATCCGGATGGTATTGGATGGCGAGTTTGCGGTATGCCTTTTTTATCTCATCTTCATCGGCACCGCGATTCACATCCAAAACCTCATAATAGTCGCGTTTTTGTGTCATGTTTACCCTTCCTATAACCTATTCAGTCGCATCAGTTTCATCAGTATCATCGGTATCGTCTATGGTGTCGTTCGCTGTTTCTTCTGCTTTCGGCGGTCCCTGCGAGACGACCACTTGCGAAGCACGTAGCACGCGGGTGTGCAACATGTAGCCGCACCGGAATTCTTCAATCACTCGCCCTTCTGGCATTTCATCGGATGGTGTAACGAGGAGTGCCTCATGCTGATTCGGGTCGAATACTTCACCAACCGCTTCAATTGGCACGAGTCCGTGGATTTTGAGTGCGTCCAGTAATTGTTTGTGAACGAGTTCCACACCTTCATTAAAGGTCGTGAACGTTGGTGAGACATCGTCTTCTTCAACTCGCTCGGTCACGCTTTTAATAGCGGCTTCCAAGCTATCCAACACTGGGACCATTCCCTCAAGGATTCCTTCGTTAGCGAACTTGAGTTGCCGCTGATAATCGGCTTGCAAGCGTTTTTTGGTGTTTTCAGCCTCTGCTGCTGTGCGTAGCAGGCGATCACGTTCTTCTTTGTATGCCTCATGCACGGCTTCTACAGCGGTTTCTACTTCTTTTTCGATTTCAGCACGCAATAGTTCTTCGCGTTCTGTTTCGTATTGCTCACGAACGCGTTGGATAATCGCCTCTACCTCTTTTTTAACCTCTGCAGTCAGGTTGGAAGCGCTTTCTTCGACAGGAGAGATACGCTCTTCTATCTCCCTTTTGACTTCCGATTTGACTTTATCAAGTGCTTCCTCAGCCATTTCTCGCATACGGGTCGTAAAAGATTTTTCTTTGCTGTCGGTGGTATCGCCATCAGTAGACGTTTCCATATCAGTAGATTCTTCTATTTCGGCTTTGATGTGTATTTCTTTCGTTTCAGACATAATGCAATCCTTTTATTTGATAGGGCAATCAATAATTGAGTAGACATGAGTGGCGAAGTAACGGAACTTTGCTAACGGCACAAACTAAATGAAGATTAACAATTTAATTCGGTAATTTTTGGGTGAAGCCCGGTGCGGTTCCAAACCGCACCTACCGGTCCTGGGGAAGATATAGAATTACCGAAATATTTTATTAAACCTCATAAAATTTGTGGTACAAAATATTTGTTTTAACTGTGAACGGCTTCAGCGAACGCTTTCATAAGTTCAAAGGAGCCGTTTTCTTCGAGAACATTTCCCGTGACGATGAAATCGGCACCTGCTGCCACTTTTTCTGCGGCGATTTTGGGTGTACGGATACCCCCGCCGATGATTAAGGGTATGTTAATTTGAGCCTTCACTGTAGAAATCATCTCACCAGGGACGGGGTGTGATGCGCCGCTCCCAGCCTCTAAGTACACCATCTGCATACCGAGGTACTCTGCGGCTAATGCATGGGGTCCGGCTATATCCGATTTATCGCGAGGGATCGGAATTGTACCACTCATAAATTCGACGGTGGTTCTACTATTACCCCCTTCGATAAGCATGTAGCCGGTAGGAATGGGTTCCAGTGCGTAGCGTTGTATCCAAGGTGCGGCTTTAACCTGTTCACCAATGAGATAGCTCGGGTTGCGTCCACTAATCAGACTCATGTAGAGAATCGCGTCTGCATAAGGGGTGAGGTGCATGGAGTCGCCTGGGAAAAGCACAACAGGGAGTTCCGTTTCCTGCTTGAGTGTTTTCGCAATTGGATCCAAGTCGTTCGTTAAAAAGCTGCCCCCCAGTAAGATGGCATCTGCGCCCGCCCGTTCGACTTCGCGGGCAAGTTTGGCACATTTTTCAACCTTACATTGTTCTGGATCAATCAGCACAAAGTAGCCAGCCCGATGTTTTTTAAGGACTTCGTGGAAGTGGTCAAGAACCCAATTTGATCTCAAATGCGATTTTCCCTTCTTTAACTGTGTTAAATCTCGGTCTATGAGTTGTGATTTTGTTGGTGCGTGTGAACCACCAATTGTTCTAAGAATTTTACCATATTTATGGGGGTTTGTCAAATTCTGTAGCGTCGTGTTAATTCATAAAGCAGGACACCTGCGGCGACACCGACGTTGAGTGATGATTGTCCTGATGCCATCGGGATACCGATTAATTCCGTGCAGCATTGACGTGCTTCAGCGGAGAGTCCTGTGTTTTCATTACCTACAACGACGGCTGTCGGCAGTGAAAAATCTGTTGTGTATAACTGGCTTTCCGCGCTGGCTGTAGCACCCAGCACACACCAACCCGATACCCGAAGGGTCTCAATTGCCGCACTGATGCTTGGTGTCCGAAACAACGGCAAACGTCCAACTGCCCCGCGTGAGGCACGGATGCAGTTTTTGTGAAAAGGGTTCGCTCCGTCATCGCTCAATAGAACAGCAGATACACCCGCCGCGTCTGCCGTCCGTAACGTCATCCCAAGATTATCGGGGTTTGCGATATTCTCTGTAATGAGTAACAGGCATCTCGGACTGAAACGAAAATTGAGGCTGCCATCTGCTGAAAGGAAGTTGGGATAGCTGAGATACACCGAAGCGGCTATCGGCGGGACAGGTCGCGTTGTGGTGACTGAACCCATCACGCCATCGCTGACTTGATAAGTAGATAAATTTTCGGTTGCTGCCTGTTTGAGAAGTGCCTTCCCTTCGGGTGTAGCGACAAATCCGGTGGTATAAAGCAGTGTTTCGATCAGAAGTCCATCTGCTACGGCGCGTTCTACTATCAGATATCCTTCGATGATAAATTGGGAGTGTTCAAATTTCCCTTTCAATGAAGTTAATTTCCGAAGATGCGAGACGATCGCGTCCTTCCGTTTTGAGACGGTACGCTGTTCGGTTTTTGCGCCGCTACCGCGCTTGATCCCTCGATAGAAGGCACCGGTATCGGTCTGAACCCTATCGCCCGCTAACACATCGTGAATTCTATTTTCTATCCACTTTTCGGTGAGATGAAACAGTCCGATGCGTCGTCGTGGAAATGCGATCAGGAGTTCTCTCAAACTGCGTTCGGTTGTTGCCGTGAGATGGACTTGATAGTCACCGTCGAGCGTATTCGCGGGTTCTAACAACATAACACCATCGAGTTGTTGCCAACCGGTAACAAACACCTCGTAAGCGGGCTGCCACTTACCCGTTTTGCAGAAAGTTTGATATGCCGCTTTAAAACGGGAAACCGCGTCTACATTCGGATGCTCTTTCTCTAAGAAAGCGATCACTTTATCGTAGTTTATCATAGGAACGCTCCGATATAGATGGCTCCAAGCCCGACGAATATATCCCACTTCATCCAGCGTTGTATGGCTGCGCAATTTTTTTTAGAGGCATCTCGCCATAAACGCATCGCTAAGCCGATCAACACCAGATCGACACCAAGCCCAACAACTATCAGATAATGCCATGAATACCAACCGAATAGATATGGGATAGGACTGAACAGAATGACCAGTGCCATGAAACCGATAGCGATCTTTACAGCGAGTTGTGGGTTGAGGATCGCAAGCGTTTTGAGATTGTGTTTCAAATCTCCCTCTGTGTCCTCAAGGTCTTTGACGATTTCTCTTGCTGTTGTAAACAGGAATGCGAAGGTCGCCGGAATCAGTGTACCTTTTACTGAATCTATCGCGACCCCGCCAGCGATGAAGGTTAAACCGGTTAATCCGCTGACGACTAAATTGCCGACAAAAGGGGTGCGTTTCAGCCAGAAAGCGTAGCTGACAAGTGCGACACCCACGAGAATCGCGATGCCCGTTGCGTTCCTATTGATAAGTGCTCCAAGCCAGATACCGATTGCGACCAGGGCGATTGCGAAAATCAAGGCATCTCTACGCCGAATTCGACCGGACGGGAGCGGTCTTTTCGGACGGTTAATCCGATCGATGTTGTAATCACAGTAGTCGTTTATAGCATTGCCGGCAGAGAGCAAGGCGAGTGCGGAAATAGAAACCAACAGGAGTCGGATGTCGATAATGTTTTCCACCCTGCCTTGACTCGCGAACATGCCACCGAGCCAAGCGGAGATGAAGGCGATAACACCGTTAAGTGGGCGCGTCAGTTCAAGGTATGCGAGCAGCGTTTTCATTTTTTCCCAATCTCCCCTATGTAAATCCTATTAAGGATAACGGATTCCAAAACGGGTTGTATAATACCAGCGCGTACCGAATAGCACTATCCCAAACCAGAGCAGGTACAGCGGAAATAGCACGCCGGCGCATAGGCTTAACACCAGAATGCCGATGCGTGTTCCCCAGATGATAACGTTTTGCTTCAGACGGAAATTCATATAGATAAAAATTGGGAGGCAAACGATTCCGGCTGCACCGGCAATCCAGTCTCTAAAAAATGCGGCGGCTGCGATTGCAGCGATTAACAGAACCAGACTTAACCGACATGCTTGCCTTTTACCGAGCCATACGCCTGTGGTGCGGTCGTTTCCGAGACTGTCTCCTTTGATGTCAGGGAGTGTTGTATTCACAAAAGCAGCGGCAACAGAAAACAGATATGGGAGACTCCGCCACACCGCTTCAATGCCAATAGGCGCGATTGTTAACCAGCCTATGAGAAAAGCGATACTCCCATAACCGAGCGCGTTTGCACATAGATCGACTATCGGTATCCCTTTGAGACGAAAAGGACGGACAGAATAGGTAAATCCGAGTATGATTGACAGCAAAATGAGGATGAGATACGCGGGGGTTTTCCAAAAAACGAGTAAGCTCAACAGGATTGAGAGTGTGATGAGTATACCGACCTGCCATTTAAGGATCTGTAGTTTAACATACCCTTGGGCAACGAGATAGAGTTTATCGTTAGCGGCATCCGTCTCTCTGTCCGCTATCTGATTGACGATGTAGACAGCCCCCATGAGGAGTGTATAGAGGCAGAGGGTTGCCCCCAACTGTAGCGGTTGGATAGCCTCTGGTGTTTCTGCAGCGGTGCGTCCGTGATGATAACCCAAAAGGACAAGTGTCCAGACGGGAAACAGGAGCGTTGGTCGCAAGACAGCCACGTAATCGAAAAGATGAAACATCTTGTTCAGGGGAGTGTTGCTACGATGCATCCTCCAACTCTTGCAGTTTTGCTTCGAGTTCCTCTACCCGTTTCTGGAGTTTTGCGAATTCAGGGAGCAGGTCTGGTAGTTTTCGGGTTGCAGCGTGGATCCGTAACTCCTGTTTATGCGGACGGGCGGGGAACCCAGAGAGGTGACTGCCGGCAGGCATATCTTTCGTAACAGCGGACTTCGCGTAAACGACACTATCATCACCGAGCGTCAGATGCCCTGCAGCCCCACCGTGTCCTGCGATATTTACGCGGTCACCGAGTGTAGTGCTTCCCGCGATGCCGACCTGTGCCGCGAGGCAACAATCCTCTCCAATCACAACGTTGTGAGCGATTTGGACGAGATTATCCAATTTCGTGCCACGTTTGATAAGTGTTTCAGAAAGTGTGGCTCTGTCGATGGTCGTGTTAGCGCCGATCTCAACATCGTCTTCAATGACGACGGTTCCGATCTGTGGGATCTTGTGGTGGCGATTGCTCACGGGTGCGAATCCGAAGCCGTCACTACCGATAACAGCACCACAGTGGATAATCACTCGATCCCCGATGGTGACCTCTTCTCGGATATTAACGTGCGGATAGATAAGTCCATCGGCACCGATTTTAGTGCCTTCGCCGATATAAACGAAAGGCTGAATGACAGTGTCGTTTCCGATTTCAACGTTGTCAGCGATGTAGGTAAACGCTTGGATTGAGACGCGCTCTCCGAGTGTGACGTTTTCCCCTAAGATTGCCGTTTCATCAATCCCTGGCAGTGCGCGATGATTTTTGTCCCATGAGAATATTTCCAGAACTTTGACAAATGCCCAATAAGGGTTGTCAACACGGATGGTCGGTTTTCCGTTGCCAGAGACCCCGTGCCCGATAATAATAGCGGCGGCTTGGGTTGTTGCTATAGCGGCGACGTATTTCGGATTGGCAACAAAGGTAATCTGGGTCGGAAGTGCCTCGTTGATTCCAGAAACTCCTGTAATTTCAATATCACCATCACCGGAGAGATCTCCATTGAGGTGTTCACAAATTTCCCTGAGTTTCATACGCATCTAACCCTAATCCTTTCTCCGTAGCTATAAATCGCTTCATATTACGGAGTTTAGGCGGTCCAACATTATTCGGGATTTTCGTCATTTTTTTCCTTTTCGTCATTTTCCTTGTCTTCGTTCATCAAGTCAATTAACCGCTTCGTCAAATCGTATTTTTCTTTCACATAAAGCGTGATGAGCCGTTTTTCGAGGATGATATCAAAGTTTTCGTCTTTGCCAACTTTGATAATCAAGTCTTCAAGTCTTTTGTAAATCGGTTCGAGCAATTCCCTCTCTTTATCAAGCAGTGCCTTTTGACCGTCTTCGCGTGTGCGTTGGTATTCTTGTTGTTTCTGGAGGATTTCGTTGTTCAAATCCGCGGTCTGTGCTTCTTCAACGAAGAGTTCCGTCTTAGTCTTTTTATCTTGAAGCATGCGGACTTCTTCGGCGATCCTTTCCAAACTTTTTTGCAGTTTTTCGCCTGCGGCTCTGAGTGTATCGGTTGCCTTTACCGCTTCGTTGGAGCCTTTTAGAACCTCTTCCGTGTTGACGACCCCGATTTTAAAGGCTTCCTGTCCGATACTTCCAGAACTGAAGCAGAAAGCGGCTATGGAGATAATTAATAACGTTAGGCGTGCTTCGCGAGCACGCAACTGAAATGATTTCATAATTAGAATCCTTTTTTTTTACGAAAGAAATTAAGCAATATTGAGAAACAAATTGTAGGTTTTGAGGAAGGGTGGAAAACTGGAAGATTGGAAGAAACGTTGTGTCCGCTATCTTTCATCCTTCCATCCTTCCATCCTTCCATCCTTCTAACGCATCATTGAAACTTGCTTAGAAGCCGGGTCCGATTGTGAAGTGGAATTTGCCTGCCGGTTCGCCGCTGAGGCGATCCAAGCCGTATCCCCACCCTAACCGAGCTAACATGCCGAACATGTTGAGTCGGGCTTCAACACCGAGTCCTTTTTTCATATTGATCTGATCGAAATTAAAGGGGTTTGCAACGGTTTCGTCCCAGACTTGTCCTATGTCGAAAAACAGGGCAGCTGTCAACTGCGGGGAAACAGGGATACGATACTCTAAGTTCGCGAAGAATACTTTATTACCCCCGTAAGGATTCAAGCTATCAGGATATATTTCCCACTGTTCGTAACCGCGGATGGTATCTACACCGCCGAGGAAAAAGCGTTCGTAGAATAAGAACCGACGATCCGTACTTTTACTGACCATGTAGCCAACGCGTGCGTGTGCGGCGATGACATGGTTCCACCAACCGCTATAGAACCAACTGGTATCTGCGGAGTATTTTTGGAATTCATTGTCGGCACCCAAAATTCCGCCTGAGTATTCGTAAGAGATTGTATGAGATGAGCCACCCATTGGATCATACAGCGAGGTCCGATAATCCCGCGTATCTCTTCCGACAGCAAAGAGGATACTCCGTGTAGAACGGTTGATCAACTCTTCGTCGGGGTTGTGTGCTTCGACGTGTTCGTTCCGAAGCCTCACGGACAGATCAATGTCGTGGACGATAGGTCTACCGAGCGTTACAGACGCACCCCGCCGACTCCAGACATATCTATCGTACAGGTAATTAGCACCTGTTCGGTTTAGCAATCTCCCGACTGTTCCGTAGTAGCGGCGGAAGCGTCGATTATTGTAGATACGAGCGTTAAGCCGAGTCGGTGTTCCTAAGATCCAAGGGGTACCAAAACTGAGTTCAGCTGTGTGATGGTCGCGCGTGCCTAATTCACCTTTCAGATGAACACGATAGGCGCGTCCGAGGAGGTTGTTTTGGCCGACCTCTGCTGTGCCGAAGATACCGCCTTCGCTACCGTACCCACCCCCAAGACTCAGCATCCCTGTTCGGGGGGTTTCAGCGATATTAACTCTTAGATCCTTTCGATTATCTTCGGCGGTGTCGCTCGGTACAAAATCGACTGCGCGAATGAACGACCCCATCTGGAAGAGGCGTTGCCGCGCTTTGCGTAAAGACTTCACATCTAATAATTCGCCCGGCTTAATGTCCAAGAAATCCAATTCGCGTTTGACGACGTGTTCCATCGTCTTCTCAAGTCCTGAGATGATCACTTTACCGATGATGATGATATCACCTTCGTTGATTTTCAAGGTAATATCAACGACCCCGTCAGCCTCATTGAAGAAGGGGGTCGGTATAACTTCTGAAAGCAGGTAGCCTTTATCGAGGTAAGCCTGCTGTAATTTTGCAATTGATTCATCAAAGTTTTTGCGGTTGAAGATCTCACCTTCCGCTGGATCGAGCATCCCGCGTATCTTTTTCTCTGAAAAGAGACTTTTGGCACCCGCCTCCACTTCAAGCGTATAGGTTCCGACAACAAATTCGGGACCTTCATCAACGGTGATGTCAAGTATTAAGCCGGTCTTCTCTTCTGTGAAACGTTTTTCGTAACCGATGACCTTTACTTGAGAAAATCCGCGATCCTGATAGTAATTCCGGAGGTTTAGAGATAGGTCTTCCTCCTCGAACAGCATCTGATCGAAAGGTTTACCGGTACGGGTTTTGAGTTTCTTTTGTAGGGTCTTGGCGGAAATATTCTCGTTCCCGATAAAATTAATCTCTTCAATCCGGACCCTGGGGCCTTCACTTATTTCAAAGGTCACTTGGACGGTATTGGTTTCATCGTCACTCGTGTCAAGATGGGTTTGGATACCGACGAGGTAATACCCTTTTTCGTGGTAGATATTTTTCAGTGCTTGTTCGCTTTCCCATCGTCGTCGGTCGCTAAAAATTTCATCGGGCCGGAGCGTAATTTCGTCCTTGAGTTTGCCGATGCTTAAATTTTCGCTGCCAATGATATTGATTGCAGAGATCTTGGGATTTTCGACGACCTTATATATAATTTCGAGCCCTCCACCTTCAAAACCCTTTGTATCTACTTGGACATAAGAAAAGAAACCCGTGTCTTTATGAAGGCTTTTGATGTCCTTTGTGAGGAACTCCTCTGATACTTCGTTCCCAACTTGCGTCTGGATAAGCGTACATAGCATGTCTTCAGAGACCGTTTTTACGCCTTCAAAAGAGATCTTTTTGACGAGTAACCTTGGATCCACAGGCGTTTTATCGGTATCTGCGGGGTCTTGTTCGTCGGTTTCGGGAGTGGGCGTTGTCTCAGGCGCAACAGCTGTCTCTGCGAGTTTTTCTGTCGTCGGTGCTTCAGGTCCAAACACGACTTCTGTCTGTGCTTCTGCCAAAGCAGCGGTTGCTGCGAGTCCAATGATTAGACTTGTTAGCATCAGAATGTTTTTCATCGCATCCATAATTATAAGGTCCTCCTGTGGGTGCGGTCTCCTAATCCGTCGTATAGATTGGGGTGCCGGTGCTATTCGCGAGCTGCCGAAATGCGGTGATAAGTCTCTGTGTTATCTTCCCCGGTTGCCCGTCGCCGATGGAGCGTCGGTCGATTTTTACAACCGGAATAACTTCAGCGGCTGTCCCCGTTAGGAAACATTCGTCGGCAATATAGAGATCGTGGCGTGTGAAGACGCGTTCTTCGACGCGCATCCCGGCTTCACGTGCGAGGTCTATGACACTGTTCCGGGTAACACCTTCCAAAATGCCCATGTGCACTGGTGGCGTAACAAGCACTTCGTTTTTTATCCAGAAGATATTATCACCGCTGCATTCAACGACATAGCCTTCCGCGTTGAGCATCAAAACCTCTTCCGCGCCTGCCTGTTTCCCTTCAATTTTCGCTAAGATATTATTTAGATAATTCAACGATTTAATGCGCGGATTAATGGCTTCCGCGTAATTTCGTCGGACAGAGACCGTTACAATCTCCAATCCTTCCTCATAGTACTTTTGTGGATATAGGACGATTTTATCTGCAATAATTATTATACTCGGCTTTGGGCATTTATCCGGGTCGAGTCCGAGATCTCCGACACCGCGCGTTACGATCAACCGAATATAGGCTTCCGTGAGGTGATTTCGACGGAGTGTCTCCAAAACTGTTGCTTCCATCGTTTCGATGGAGATCGGAATCTCTAACATAATCGATTTCGCAGAATCGTAAAGCCGCTCAAGGTGTTCATCAAGTTTAAAGACTCTGCCGTTATAGGAGCGGATGCCTTCAAAAACACCGTCGCCATAGAGTAGACCGTGGTCAAATACAGAGACTTTTGCTTCCGCTTGTGGTAAAAATTCTCCGTCGATATAAATCAACATAAATGCATCCTTTGAATGGTTATCAGTTATAAGTTATCAGTTATCAGTTAAGAGTGCCTCGCAGTGAGAGTCGAATTCATCAAGTCTTTCTCTTAACTGAAAACTGAAAGGTTTTTCGCAGAAAAACCGTACTGAAAACTGATAACTATAAAACTACTTTCCCATCAACGAGTTCGACAACCCTGTCCACTTGTCGGGCAAGTTCTCGGTTGTGTGTTACGATAACAAAGGTCTGTCCAGATTTCGCGTTCAAATCCCACAGGAGTTCGAGTATTGCATCGCTACTTCGCCGATCGAGGTTCCCTGTCGGTTCATCGGCGAGTACGACTTTCGGTTTATTAATCAGTGCGCGTGCGATTGCAACGCGTTGGCGTTCACCACCAGATAATTGGCTTGGATAATGTGAACTCCTTTCAGAAAGCCCGACGTACGCGAGGAGTGCCTCCGCTTCCTCATAAACCGCTTTATTGTTTGTTGTCGTGATTAAGGCACCCATTGCGACATTTTCAAGCGCGGTAAATTCCGGCAATAAATGATGAAATTGAAATACGAAACCGATTTCCTGATTCCGAAACCGAGCGAGTTCGGTATCGGGCAAGGTGAAAATGTCTTGATCGTCGTATAAAACCTTCCCTGTTGTCGGGTGGTCAAGGGTGCCAATGATATGGAGCAACGTGCTTTTTCCGACACCAGATGCCCCAATGACCGCAAGTACTTCCGACATATTTACTTCAAGATTGAGACCTTGAAGGACGGGTAACTCGGCTTCGCCATCATAATAGGATTTATGCAAATCTACGGTGCGGATGAGTGCTTTTTTGGAATTTGTCACGGTCTTTCTCTTTTTCTATTTATTAGGACTTATGTTTTAACGCCCTAAATCCCTAACCCCCTAAATCCCCCTTATCAGGGGGACTTTGAGAAGGAATGCGTCCGTCCTATTCATGTTGCAAGGCTTCGACTGGCTTCAGGTTTGCGGCTTGCCACGCAGGATAGAGGGTTGCCAGCCAGGAAATCGTGAATGAAAGCGCGTTGATGAAGATAACGAACACCCAATTGACCTTTATCGGCATTTGGTGCATCTGGTAGATGTGGCTCAGTCCAAGATCTACGAATGAAATCGGTCTGACTGCACAATAGAGTGCGAAGGCTATCCCAATCAACCATAAGGTGCCGACAGCAAACTTCCAACCGCCTTTGTATCGCATCGCACGCTGGGACGCTATAAGGATTTGCAAGAAAATTGGCACACCCAGCACGAGCGTATACCAGTAAGAAGGTCTCACCACATCCCAGCTAAGGAGCCAACAGAGCACGAGTCCTAAAGCGGTTCCTAACATTATCCCGAAAATCCCGATGACGCTGCCTTGAATCATGAAGATTCGCATGATATTTCCGCGTGACGAACCGAGTGTTCTCAGTGTCCCAACATCTTTTGTTTTTTCCATCACTGTCATGATGAGCGTGCTTGCGATGTTAAAGGAGGCGACCAAAATGATAAGCGTTTCAATGATGACGGTCGCTACCTTTTCTAACCGAAGTGCCGAAAAGAGGTCAGCCCGCAGCTCCATCCATGTTGTTGCGTCCGGCATTCCTTCTAAGACGCTAAACTCAACGGTGTCCTCAATTTTTACGGCCGCCTGAGGTGCTAACTCAGCATTGGTTAAACGGACGAATATGGAATTCACGAGATTTTTTTGATTATACAATTTTTGTGCCGCGTCTATGTGCATAAACGCGAACTGGCTATCATAAGCCTCTATCTCGGATTCATAGAAGCCAATCACAACGAAGTTCGCTAAGTCGGGTATAAGCATTGACGGATCAATAGGGTTTTCAACGAGTCTAACGAGTAGCCGCAAGACATCCCCTTCGGCAAGACCGAGACGCGTTGCCAAACGTCCGCCAACCACAATACCACCGCTAATTGTTTGATCAGTCATAAACTCAGCAGTCTTAATAAGTTCTGAGTTTTGCAGATCGGTTGAGCCGTGTACTAATTCGGAGAAACCTGTTACCTTGTTCTCTTGCTCTGGATCAATCCCTTTAATGATAATTACGGCCTGAATGGCATTCGCATGTTCCCGAAAAACGCCGGATTGTGCCAAGATCACTGGCGACGCGGCTACGACTTCATCAAGCTTTTCAACCTGTTCAATGCGGTTTTGATAATTACCGAAAAAACTGTGATCGAGTAGACGTAAAACAACATGCGCCTCGTTTGAGAGGAACCGCTCCTTGAGTCCATGCTCAACACCGTCTAACACCGCGATGACGAGAATTACTGTTGCGACACCGAGTGCGACACCCGCGATTGAGATGATACTGATAATTGAGATAAAAGATTGTTTTCTCCGAGAACGCAAATATCGGGAGGCTACAAACCATTCAAATTTCATATTTTTTAACTATGGGCACTTGGTCATCGTTCCACTACGTTCCACGATGGTGTCTGATTAATTCCGCCCTGGCTCCGGATATGGACGGTTTAAAATTGGTTAGCTTTGCTCGTTAGACGAGATCGGAGCCAGTAAATTGTAGTCTGCTTTTAGCATCCCGTATGCGATTATATCCTCAAAGTTATCCCATTTTTTTAGGTGTTGCCGGAGACAGCCTTCATACTGCATCCCGATTTTTTCAAGCACGCGTCCAGAAGCGGCGTTCCGTTTGAAGAAATAAGCATGAATTCGGTTTAGTTTTAACACTTCAAAACCATACGCAACAACAGCCTTCGCTGCTTCCGTGGCATATCCACAGTTCCAATACGGTTTCCCTATCCAATAACCGAGTTCACTGTTCTCACTCTCTCGGTCGCATTCAAGCCCAATTACGCCAATCAAGTTCCGGTCCGTTCTCAGTGTAATCGCGAAATGCAGGCCCTCTTCTTTTTCAAACGTGTCGTAACAGGAGCGAATCCATGCATCTGCCATACCATCTTCGTAAGGGTGCGGAATGCGAATTACTGTTGCTGCGACATCACGTTCACCAGCGAGGTGTTGTACATCTTGCGCGTCCTCAAGTGTGAGTGAGCGCAATATCAGTCTCTCTGTCTGTAGGGTTGGTGCCGTTTTCATTTTTCTCCAAACTTACTCTTTAGCATCCCGTATGTCATTAAATCCTCAAAGTTATCCCATTTTTTTATATGTTGCCGGAGACACCCCTCATACTGCATTCCGATTTTTTCAAGCACGCGTCCAGAAGCAGGGTTTCTTTTATAATGCTTAGCATGAATTCGGTTGAGTTTCAACACTTCAAAACTATACGCGACAACAGCCTTTGCTGCCTCAGTAGCATACCCGCAGCTCCAATAAGGTTTCCCGATCCAGTAACCGAGTTCAGCATTCTCGTTCTCTGGGTCGCGTCTTAGGCCTATGCCGCCGATTAAGTGTTTGTCTGTTCTGCGTGTAATTGCGAAGTTTAGTGCTTCGTCATTTTCATATCTATCGGAACAAGATTGCATCCATTCTTCCGCCATACCATCTTCATAAGGATGCGGCATATTCGTTAATGTTGATGCTACATCAAAATCACCAACGAGGCGTTGTAAATCAGCCGCGTCTTCAAGTGTAAACGATCGAAGTAGCAATCTTTCTGTAAGTAGCGGCGGTGCTGTCCTCATACTAATTCTCTGGACGCATCTGTGGAAACAGGATTACGTCCCGGATGGAATACTGGTTCGTTAGCAACATCGTCAAGCGGTCGATCCCGATACCGAGTCCTCCTGTCGGTGGCATACCGTATTCCAATGCACGCAGGTAATCTTCGTCTACCATGAAGGCTTCGTCATCGCCAGCCGCTAAACTGTCTGCCTGCTCAAGAAAACGTTGGCGTTGGTCGATCGGATCGTTAAGTTCACTGAAGGCGTTGCCGACCTCCCTACCACAGATAAAGAATTCAAAGCGTTCGACGAACTCTGGATCGTCAGGTTTCTTTTTTGCGAACGGTGAGACCTCAATCGGGTGATCGGTTATAAATGTCGGCTGAATGAGTTTCGGTTCCACAAATTTGTCAAAGAGTTCGGCAATAATTTTGCCCTTCGTTTCATCGCCTGCCAATTCAACGCCTGCACCAACGGCTGCCTTGTATAACTCATCCCCTGACAGCGGCAGAGGATCGATACCGGTGTGTTCTCGCACGGCATCGACCATGCTCAGCCTGTGCCATGGCGGCGTGAGATCAAGTTCGTGTTCCTGATACGGGATTTTCGTTGTCCCGTGAAGCGTTTTCGCTGTATCCGCGATGAGGGTTTCAGTGAGTTCCATTATCTGAATATAGTCGGCATAAGCCTGATAGAGTTCAAGCATCGTAAATTCAGGGTTATGGTCTCTATCCATCCCTTCGTTTCGGAAGTCACGCGAGAATTCATAGACCCGTTCAAATCCGCCAACAATCAGACGTTTGAGGTAGAGTTCATTTGCGATTCGCAGATAAAGCGATTGTTCCAGCGTGTTGTGATACGTTGTGAACGGACGCGCGTTCGCACCACCGTAAATTGGTTGAAGGACGGGTGTCTCTACTTCAATAAAATCTTGCGCGTTGAGCATGTCCCGAATCGCTTGGACAATTTGTGTCCTTTTCAGAAAAACGTCCTTCACCTCTGGATTCATGATGAGGTCGGCGTAGCGTTGTCTATAGCGTGTCTGTTTATCTTGTAACCCGTGCCATTTCTCAGGGAGCGGTCGAACGGATTTCGAGAGGAGTTCAATGGCATCGACGAGAACGGTTAACTCACCGGTTCGTGTGCGGAAAACCGTTCCTTCAGCACCGACAATATCACCGGTATCGAAACGCCGATAGATTTTATAGGGTTCCGCGCCGACTTTGTCGCGTCGGATGTAAATTTGTATCTTGCCTTCGCCGTCCTGTAGGGTTGCGAAACTGCTTTTACCGTGGTCGCGTTTTGTCATAATTCTGCCTGCAACGCGAACGGTCCGGGTTTCGTCAGGTGTCTCTTGTATATCGGCAAAATCTCGGTGAATGTCGGCTGTCGTATGTGTAGGTTCGTATTTGTGTGGATACGGTTCTACACCAAATCGGCGAATTTCGTCCAATTTTTCACGACGTTGCTGAATTAAGTCCTTTGTCTCTTCCACGGATTACCCCTCCTTTTCAAATTTTCTGTTTCTGAGGTGATGTCTTGCCCTTAATAATTATACTTCAGTTTCCAGCATAAAGCAACCAAAAATCGGGGAATAGTTGTCAGTTATTCTGATTTCTGTTGTGCTTTCATTTTGAGGTAGCTCTCGATGAACGGGTCTAACGCGCCGTCTAATACGGCGTTAACGTTCCCGGTTTCAACATCCGTGCGCAAGTCCTTGACGCGTTGGTAAGGGTGTAGGACATACGAACGGATTTGGCTGCCAAAGTTAATCTCTAAGCGTTCACTGCGTTGCTTGGCGATTTCGGCTTCCCGCTCAGCACGATATTTTTCGTGTAGCCGCGAGCGGAGCAGCTTCATGGCGATGTCTCGGTTCTTGTGCTGAGAGCGTTCGTTCTGGCACTGCACAATAATCCCAGTCGGTTTATGTGTAATCCGAATTGCGGAGTCTGTGACATTGACGTGCTGTCCACCAGCACCACTCGCCCGATAAGTATCTATGCGGAGGTCATCGGGTTGGATGTCTACTTCCACGGTATCATCAATTTCGGGGGTCACGTCAACGGCGGCGAAAGAGGTATGGCGGCGTTTGTTAAAGTCGTAAGGCGACAAACGAACGAGTCTATGCACACCCGTCTCGGACTGCAGATGGCCGTAAGCGAGCGTGCCTGTAACGAGGATGGTCGCGCCTTTGATACCGGCTTCGTCTCCGAGAGCGATGTCCACGATTTGCGTTTCATAACCGCGTTGATCGCACCAGCGGAGATACATCCGCATCAGCATCCCAGCCCAATCTTGTGCATCAACGCCACCTGCGCCGGGGTGGATATTGAGAATGGCGTTGTTCTCATCAAATTCACCGTTCAACATCAACCGGAGTTCCAACCGTTCAAGCGCGTTGGCGATATTCTCCAATCCATCTACAATTTCGGTCTGTAGAGTGTTATCGTTCTCTTCAGTTGCGAGCTCAACAAGCGTCTGGATGTCTTCGATGTTGCCGTTGAGTGCCTCGTATTCGCCGACTTCATCTCGGAGCACAGAGATCCGTTGATTGATTTTTTGGACGCGTTGTGTGTTACTCCAAAAATCTGGGGCAGTCGTCGCTGTTTCGAGTTCCACTAATTCTTTCTGTTTTTCAGCCAGGTCAAAGATAACCTCCGATTTCTAAGAGGCGAGTTTGCATCTCTTCAGCCCGGTTTTTTAAATCTACAAGCATATTGTTCCTCATTAATGACGTAAAGAGCAGTAATTTTGTTGTTTTAAACCCCCTAAATCCCCCTTATCAGGGGGACTTTAAGAAATTTGAACAGTGTTAAACCCCCTAAATCCCCCTTATCAGGGGGACTTTAAGAGGACTTACGCAGACAGGCGATGAATCGCCTTACTACAAACCGAGAATTTTCACGGCGGCGGTGTATTGCGATTTGCGCACCGAACCCTGCGACACAGACGATGGTGCAAAGCATCGGAAACCAGTCGCCGTAGCGCGTGTAAAGCGTCTTTTTGTGTTTCGTTGACGAAAGGAGCCGGACAGGTGTAACGAGAATCTCTTGATCCGTGTCAGGTGTAATCATCGGGGTCGTGATCCTACCAAACTTGTCTACGACACACGTAAATCCGCCGTTTGCACAGCGGAACACAGCGATTCGGTTCTCAATCGCGCGGAACGGTGCCATGGATAGATGCAGTTCCGGGAAAGCCGTCCCGTTGAACCAAGCATCGTTGGTGAAGATTCCCATCACATTGGCACCTTTTTGGACAGGTCTGCGAAATTCGTCTGGAAACACCGATTCAAAGCAGATAGAAGCACCGATCTCTATCCTCTGCGGATCCGTTCTATCTTTAGCACTAAACGTCGCCTCTTGGTATGGAGGTCCCAACCCATTACCGGAAAGTTTCGTCTTATCTTTAACGTTAAACACGGGTAAAAGGTTTACTGTTTTTCCATGTGAGAAGGGTTTGAACTGGATAAAGTTCGGGATAAAATCCGGAAGCAGGTCTGCCAGCGGCACGTACTCACCAAACGGGACAAGGTGCATTTTCGCATAAGCAGCGTGTATCTTTCCATCGGGTGCTATTGAAAAAACCCGGTTGTATATTTCGAGGTCCTTCCACTCCTTTTTTTCGGCACTTTTGGAATATTTGCCGATTGCGGTGTCTATCTTTTCTCCTGCGTTCGCTGTGCCGATGAGTATCGGAAGTGCTGTATCGCGAAGCATTCCGGAGAACCGTCCATAAGATATTGGCCATTGACCCGTCAACGCCTCGCTTCGGATTGCTGTTTCGGGCCATACGATTAGATCGGGGTTTTCGTTGGCTGCTTTGTGTGTCAAGTTGATATAACGCTGCAAAATTCGTGGAAATTGATCCCTATCCCATTTCTGGAGTTGCGGGATATTCCCTGGGATGAGTGCGACGTTCAAGATTTCAGCGTCTGCAGATGTGGTGGTATCCGTTGCACGTGCTAAAGGTTCAGCGGCCTTGAGTTGGAGGACACCGTAACCGAAGCAGCAGATCGTCAAAACCAACGGGACGATTATAGCCCGGATTTCGCGTCGCCACTGCTGACGGTTCATCAGAACAGTTGCAATACCGGCATTAAAAAGCACGATGATGAAACTAATGCCGTGTACACCGATGAGCGAGGCGGTCTGTATCCCCACGAGGTTGTTCCATTGCGAATAACCGACGCTGCCCCATGGGAACCCTGTCATTAACCAACTCCGCACCCATTCGAGTGCCGTCCAGATGCAAGCGATCACAAGCGGGAATAACACACCTGAACTCACCGGCACAAATTTCATCAGCACAGCGAAAATGGCGAAATAGAGTGCCGTATAGCCGACGAGGAGTAGGTATCCGAACAGCGTCGCGTAGATATTAGCATACGGGTAGAGGAGGACAATAGCGAAGAGTAACCCGCCAAGGAACAGCAGCCCCGTTACATAACCGATCCAGAAAGCGGATTTCCAGCCTGTTGCGCGTGTGAGTGCAATGAACAGCGGCACCAGCGCGACCCAAGCGATAGGAAAAAGGTTTGCGTTGGGGAAACTGAGAAACAGCAGGAGTGCTGAGAGTGCTGCGAGTAACCAGTGTTGGTAGCGTGTCAAAAAGGGTTTCGTGGGAGTGTCCTCCAACTTTTCGTATATGTTTCCTTTTAATTTTATCCTGTAGGAAGGCTTATGTCAAGGGAAATTAGCGGTCAGCCCAGGACTATTTAGTTTTAGATAAATTATCGGATTTTCTAAATTTTTGAATCTCCTTTTTCAAGTCCGGTGCGGTTCCAAACCGCACCTACCGGTCCTGGGGGGTCCAAAATTGGACGAAAAAACCGAGAACTAAATAACCCTGGCGGTCAGCCGTCGGCTATCGGCAAGAATGGCTATCGGCTATGAGCAAGGGAATCTCTTTGCTGACCGCTGACTGCTGATGGCTAATGGCTGATAAACTAAAACAGATTCGTTTTCAATAGGTGTGCGACTTTGATGAATACGATCCGCTCGGTGTCGCCGTCTACGTCGCGGTTGTCGTTGTAGACGATGAAGAAATTGCTTTCGGGACGATATTCGTAGGCGAAGAGTGCGAAAACTCGGCGTTCTTTTTCTAACGTGAATTCGGCACTGGTTCTGACATACATCCGTTGCGCAAATTGATAATTGACGATGAAACGCCGGGTCCATTCTGAGAGTTGCCATTGTAAGGCATCTTGTTCTTTTTCATGCAGCCGTTGTAAGATAAACTCGAAACTCAATTTCGCGGTGGGACGGATCGTAATTTCTGGACGGATGAAAAAGGTGTCTTTGCCTTCGCGGATACCGAAACTGCCGGTATTTCGGATCTGCACATATTTCGGTGGGAACCACCCCGTGAAGAACCGCAGTGTTCTGTCGGTGAAGGGCTGATTGTCGTCGTTAACGTGATAGTACCACTCCGGTCCAAAGAAGAAAAAGACATCTTTAACGCCGATGAGTCCACTGAAACGTGCTCTATGGTTTGTGAGTTCGCCTGCATGGTTGGCGAGTCGCTCATATTCTGCTTCGCCACGGAGCCTTTCGAGGATGCCTTTGTATTGCTTATTATAGCGACTCCGAATGACAAGCCCGCGTCTATCGACGCGCGGGACAAACCCGGTTTCGGGGTTAAAATGTTCGCCGATGTCTGCATAAACCGCATCCAGAGAGAACACATTTGTCCGGCGATCGAGTTGGACGAAGATCAGGTTATCTGCAGTGCTTTCCGCCATGTCGAGACCGCCTGCTTTCCATTCGCGTGCGTATTCGAGATTGAGATTCACATCTGCTGGCAGTCGGACACGCGCGTCGAGGCCACCGGCGCGGTCGTATTTGCTGCCGCGTTGTTTATTCACGCCTAAAAGACCGACAGATGACGTTTTTCCGAGTTCCCGTTGCAATCGAAAGACGGAGTAGTTATAGTCAGCAAGGGGCAATTCGCCTGCTTCTATCTCTTTATCGGGGTTCTCGGGTCCCGCGACGGCTCCGACGAAGGCGAGATTGTACTGACTGAATTTTCCGATAACCTTTCCGCCGCCGATTAAGTCTTCGACGCGTCGGCTGTAGAACAGGTCAAGCGGCATCTGAAAGAGTTCGTTCCCTTCAAGGAAAAACGGACGTTTCTCAGGGAAACGGAGCGGGATGTCGCTGAGGTTCACGAGGTCGGGGTCTGCCTCAATTTGTGCGAAATCTGGGTTGAGCGTCAGGTCGATTGTGAAATCTTTGATGGGGTAGCGGAGGTCAATCCCGGCATCCGGTTTCATTTCAAATGCAGTTTCGTTGTCACTCGGTTGCAACACCTGCGGTTTTAGCGTGGCATACGGTTTGAACTTTACGGGTCGTTTCGTAACGAGGTCCGTAATCGGGAGGTCTGTCAAACGTCCGAACCTCGAAACGGCGTATTGGCGTTCACCGATGTCTGCCCACGTCTGTTCTTCAGCGAAAGCCTCATCATTGCGCCAAAAGTTGATGCCCCAGGTGGCGGTTTCACTCTTCTTTGAGAATCGGAGTTCGGCGAAGGGGATGGCGAATTCTGCAGTCCATCTGTCCGTCCCTTTTGCAGCCTGACCTTGCCAATCGCAGTCCCACGAGATAGCGGTGCCGATGTTGGATTGACCGCTCCGTCTGTTCGCGCCTTCATTAATCAACCGCCGATCGGTCTGTGTGCCGAGTGCGTTTAAGGCGAACGCATAACAGTTCCTGCCGTCGAGGAAGGTATCAATCAGAATTTCGACGTGGTCATCGGAGAAGAAGAAGGAATCGCGTCGCGTCTGGTTTGCGGCGAGGTTGTCCATATCGGTTTTGAAACATTCAAACGCCACGTAGAGTTTATTTGCGTCGTAAGCGAGGTAGATGGTAGTCGGCTGTGTTGCGGGTTCGCCGCGCTGCGGTTCAAACTGGATGAGTTCACCGGTTTTCGCGCTCTGTTGCCAGCACGCATCGTCCAATATTCCATCGATTGTCGGGGGTGTTTCGGTTCGAGTGGCTTTAATCGCTCGGTGTGCAGAGGTCTTAGCGGATTCGGGGTCTGTGTCTGCCGGTAATACCTTAGTTCCGCATAGATAGAGAATAAGGCAGGCGAAAAGCAGAAAAAAATATCGGTTTTTAAGCCGTGCTTTAGGTGTTCGCATCGGTTTATGTGTTCAGAGCCTCCTTTTGGGGTCAAACTGTCTGCGATTTTAGCACGGATTTGTTTTTGTGTCAATGTGGAATGGTTGTCAGTTTTCAGTTAATCTGAATCGCGGATTACGCGGATTACACAGATTGCGCGGATTTTAAGAAGTCTTTGGTGGCGTGATGTTTTCGCAATATGGGCCGGTATTTGTGGGGAATTGGTTGCTGATTTTTCAGACAATTCACACCTGTTGCCCTTAGCGGGATTAACAGCACATTTCAGACAAGGATATTGGTGCCATTAATCTTGTGGTTCGGTTGTATATTTCTGTTGCGTCAATATTGCATCCGTGTCACTATCTGACACGGATTGCTGCGGTAGGTCTACAGACTGAGCCCATTCATTCTGTTTGAAATGATGACGCAAAAACGCTATAGAACCGGGCACTCCGAGTTTATCCGTAAGGATTTTCGCACCAAGTTCACAGATTTCAATATTGGTGAGTTCAAGTAAACCTTTACGCCATGCATCGATTCTTTCAGTCCTGATGCGTTCTTCCGCTTCCTGCGCGATTTTTCTCTCTTGAATCTGGTTGACCATCGTAGGGATATCTGGGTCATCATCCAATGATTTATGCCGTTCAGCCGTGTAATCGGAATCGTTAGGTTTACACAGCTTGAGAAACTGCTCCGTATAGGTCGTCCCCATTTGTACCATCAATTCTTCAAGTCCTGCTTTATAGAGTTCGCCCTCTGTCATTTCTAAGATATTCATTTCAGACCTCCGGCTGTAACCAGATATAAGGGTTCTCAACTTGGGTGTGAAGCTGCATTTGGTAGCGTTTCGCTCTTCTGAGTAGCCTGTCATCAGTTGTTAGAAAAATATCCACCTCGGCACTTTCAGCACAAGCGAGGTGCAAAGCATCTCTTCGCTTGAACCCTAAGCCTTCAAGTTGCATACCTCTTTTGCTTTCATTTGCCCCGATAGAAACTGTCTGGTGTGCAAGGGTCATCCAATTTTTGATTTGAAAACGCACGCCGAGATTTGAGTTTTGGTCGACTTCGTCCAACAAAACATCGCTGACAATCCAGTGCCAACGACCGCTAAAACAATAGGTAAGAATTTGACTGGTAGCTTCGGCTTCTCGCCGAATCCGCACTTGCGTTGGCGGATCAAAAATCCGGCTCAAGCAACACGTATCAAGGTAAATCTCCCGGAAATGAAAATTGGTTTGCACGCTTCTATCCAAACGCTATACTGCCAACTGTCCAAATTTTAGTGAAATAATTATAGCATGATCCAGATTTAGATAGCAAATCTTCCTACCCCGTCGAAAAATACGCTAACCATCAAAATCGTCGGGGTTATGCTTCTTCATGCTATAATTTTAAACATTTACCCAACAAAAATCAACCCAATTGTCTATTTTCTCAGGGCTATTCAGTTTGTTGACAGAGCCATGGTAGGAGCGAGTGTTTTTGCTTGGGTGTTTCTTGTCGCTTGCGATCCGTCCGAGAAAATGTCTGAAAAATCGAAAACTGAGTGGCTCTGGTTTGTTGAGAACTCGTCTAACATCAAAAAAAGAAATGTGATATACTCATGCATGTCAGAATAATACGCGGGATACGCCTTCAATGGGTCAGTTTTCATTAAAGGATACCCCTTATTCTAACACTTCACAGCTCTATTTATGAAACACCGTCAGTTAATTGTATGTTCTATAAGGATCGTGTATAATATTCTTGATGGTTTTCATGAAGTGTTTTTAATCGAACCAGTGTCAGTGACCCCGCCCCAAAGGACAGGGCTTGTGCGAAGCGCATGCCAAGCGTTCACTCCACAAGTTAAACCAGTGACTACAGTAATATATCGCGGTCCCTGAGCGTGGCAGCTCACACGATGTTTCGGATACTCCCCTCGTCTGATTCCATTCTGGGACTGTGATCTGGAAGGGGCAACATATAACCCGAAAGGGAATTTACGATGAACTTCGTTCCTGTCAAGAGCAAAGAAGGTGAGAAACTCATGCCAACCACACCCACGCGGGCGGGCATGATGATAAAATGTCGGGATGCAACACCTTATTGGGACAACGGTATCTTCTGCATTAGACTTAACCGGGAGTCGTCGGGTCGCTACAAGCAAGAGATTGTAGTGGGTGTAGACCCTGGTAGCAAAAAAGAAGGATTTACAGTTAAAAGTGAATCACACACTTACTTGAATGTGCAAGCAGACGCACACAATGAGGTTGGAAAAAAAATCAAAAAAAGGCGTGAGTTGCGAAGAGGCAGAAGGTCAAGGAAGTGTCCGAACCGCAAAAACCGCACCAACCGCCTTGCGAATAGAGAACGGATTCCCGCAGGCACGCGTGCGAGGTGGGATTGGAAGCTAAGAATACTTGACTGGTTGTCTAAACTATATCCAATCACTTATGTATGTGTAGAGGATATTAAAGCGAAGACGATACAGCGTGCTAAGAAATGGAATCAGTCTTTTAGTCCACTTGAAGTCGGTAAGCAATGGTTCTATTCTGAGGTTCGGAAGCGATGGGAGTTGTTCACCCTTCAAGGGTGGGAAACAAAAGAGATACGTGATAGATTAGGCCTAAAGAAGTCGTCAAAGAAACTATCGGAAACGTTTGACGCACATTGTGTTGATTCTTGGTGCCTCGCCTATCACACGGTTGGGGGTCAAAGTATACCGGATAACACAGACATTTTCTGTGTCGCCCCTATCCCGATACGACGGCGTGAGCTCCATAGACAGAACCCACAGAAAGGTGGGAAAAGACCGAGATATGGTGGCACAGTGTGCTTGGGTATACCTAAGAATACATTAGTCAAACACGTCCAACATGGTCTGCTTAGAGTGACGGGATTTGATAAAGAGGGACTGAATCTAAGTGAGTTAGGCAGTGCCAAACGTGTTGTTAGAAACGCGAAACACGGCACATATCGTGTTTTACGCAAACTTAACTTTAGATATAAGGACGGCGATTCCTTACTCTGCTAAGGCAATGGTGTCCCCTTGCCGAAGATAGTGATGGAATCGAAACGCATCTAACCTGTAACCTTTTGTATCAATACCGCACAAGTCTGGGAAAATAAATTTGCCTTTACAAATTATATATGTTATCATATATAATGTTTACTAAAATTAAGATAAAATACGAGCATCCTATAATCCTGATCCAAACAAAATGTTACACTTGTTACCAAATTATTTTTTTGGGGAGACTAAAAAAACGACACTGAAAACGCTCAGAAACCAGACACCACGTGGGTTTATACGGACAAGCAAAAAATATGCAATGTTACAGTGGTGTAACATTTTCAGGCATCCACATCAACGAAACGCATCGAGACAAACCGTCGCGAAAAAACGGAAATCACGGCACACGCAGCTTATGCACGTCACAGTGTCAGAATGTCCGACGGACTGTTAGTATTCCATCATAAAATTTCATAGCAAATTTCATAGCAACTTCATAGCAACTTTCGATAGAACCGCCAAAAACCTACTCGTAGCGTGGATTCATAGCATTTCACAAAATTCATAGTTTCCCGATTTGCTATGAAAACTGTGAAATTTTACATCCTTAAATCAACGCGAACGAAAGATGAAGAAGAGCAGATAAGAAGCGACGAACAGGACGTTCACGATGACCAGACCCCACCGCGCAAGTCGGGTTTTGAGTCTTGGGTATAGATAGATGGAGGCGAGGAGTATGACGACTCCGTATAGAATCACGGCAAATCTCTAAATCCCATAAATCACAGTTCAGACCCTTCCCCAAAAAATCCGCGTAACTCGCGATTCAGATAAGATAATCCCATAAATCCCAATTCTAATAATCAACACCTACCACAACAGCCGATTCCTGATGGCTGATAGCCGACAGCCGATGGCTGACGGCTAACAACTATTTCTCTTGACACTTTCCACCAAAACGGGTATCCTCAAGTAAACGACGCGAAAGCGAGCGACGGATTATGCTACAGGTAAAATACGCACGTTATACGCCACACGATGCTTATCTCCGCCTCTCTAATGACCACTACATCCTCGATGTAGATAGACGGAGCGGTGTGATTAAAGGGCTATACCTGACAGAAGACGCACAAGGCACGAACTTCGTCGGCAATGAGCAGAATATGCGTCTCAACGTCTGGTGGAAACAACGCCACGTCCCCGAAAAAGCGCAACGCGTCCCGATGCACTGCTGGACAGGCGATGTTGTGCTGAAAGCACGCGTTGAAGATGACGCAGAATGGCAGCCGATGCACACCTTCCTCAGCGACGACATCCGGACGGTATCTTATAATCAAGCATCAATTACCACCCACTACGAAGGCGATTCCGCTAACCGAGGCGGACTTCGGCATCTCAATATCGAACAACGTTACGAATTCGGAGATGACGCAATCCGCTGGACACTCACACTGCACAATACCGCAGACACGCAGATCGTCATCGGTGAACTCGGACTCCCTATCACGCTGAACACCAACTACAACATCGGCGATGAGAAACAGGGTTTCAACCATAGGTCTGTTGAATCCACGAAGTATGTCTTTGAGCAACGCGTGATTGAAAGCTCGTTTGTCTCTGGACATGCGTCGTACATCCTCGTATCCCGTGCAAGCGGTAAAGGCGACCATCTGCTCATTATCCCGCAAGGCGATACCGCACTGGAGGCAATCTCCGGCTACGGACTGTTCCCGAATACCGAGATGATGACGGGTGCAGGCTCCATGTTTTACCTATTCTCCGAAGCCACAGCAGTGGAACCTTGGTACAACGGACACCGCTCGCTGACGCTGGCACCCGACGAAAAACGGACGTTTGCGTTCACACTCTGCCGCGCTGAGGACTACACCGCGGTCAATGAAAAACTCTATCAGAACGGGAACATCGCCGTGAAGATAGTGCCGGGGATGGTGCTACCTGTCGGCACGACAGCACATCTGTTGCTCCGATGCCAAAAACGGATTACATCTATTGAGACCGCTGAGGGTATCAAGATTGAACCCGCACCAACGCTGAAGGAGCGACACACGTATACCGTCCGACTCACGTCAATGGGTGAACAGAAGCTGACAATCCGCTACGGTGAGAACGAATGGACAAATCTGCTATTTAAGGGCATCGCACCGATAGAAACCTTGATGAAAGCCCGCGCCAAGTTCATCGTGGAAAATCAGCGCGTTGAAGATCCAGACGATCTCTGCCATTATAGTTTCCGTATCTGGAATAACGATGCCGAAAGGCTTATCGTGGAGGCGGAGGCACCTTGCGGCTCGATTGACATGGGTGGCAGCGATGACCGATGCTTCGCACCGCCAATATTCCTCGCAGGAAAGAACGTTTATTATCCTGACGCACAGGAAATCCAAGCACTCGACGAATTTATTGAGAACTTCCTCTACGGGAAACTGCAAGACAAAGACAACTATCAGGTACTGAACTCTCTTATCGGACTCCGAGAGGGTTCATGGCGGCGATGGGATTACGTCTGGCGTATCTATAACTATCCGCACGTCTATAACATCTACTACCAGATGTACCACATCGCCAAGTTGCACGGCATAAAGACGAGTCGCGAACCGATGGAATATCTTGACCTCGCCTATAACACCGCGCTCGCCTCTTATCTCGATGCTACATACGAAAGCGTTTATGAGACGAAGAACTACATCGACTACCACCGCGGCAATATGTCCAAAACGCACGCACCGATGGGGTCACCGATTCTCGCGCATCTCCTGAAAGCGTTGAAAGTGGAGGGGATGCAGACTGAATATCAGACGCTTCGCGATGCGATTGAAGGCTGTCTCCCGTTCTTTCTGGAGGAAGAATACCCGATGGCATCGGAGTATTGTTTCGATCACGCTTCAAAAGCGGCGTTGTATTACTTGGCACAGGTCGCTGATGACGCATCGTTGCAGCAGCGAACAGTAGACACCATCCTCGCGAGCCGTGATGCAACACCGATGTGGTTTTCCTACTGCACGAATATGCGGTTTATCGGATGCTATCCGACCCCGCTATTGGCGCGCCCACTCTTCGATAGATACGAGCAGACAGGGGATTCGCATTTCCTACAAAAGGCTTACGGCGCGACTTTGGCAGTCTGGAGTTGTGTCGATCCGTCGGGTAAAGGCTACAACGGCAGAGAGTGGCGATTCAACCCGCCGGAGAAAGGCTCACCGGAATACAACTACTACCGGAACGGCTGTTTTTCTGGCGAAGTCGGTATGGGACTCTACGGCAACTTGAGCATGCTGAAATCCTATCTCGTTCGGGACCCAGATTTCGGGCTTGTTGGTTATGGCTGTGATGTCGCCGAGACGGATGACGATTATACCCTTATCCCGAAAGACGGCTTAGGCGTTAGGGCAACCTTTGCACCACTCGGCGTGACGTTGGAGACCGTAACAGCGCGCATTGAACAGGCGGTGCTTACCAAAGACCTGAGACGGTTAGAACTCGTCTTATCGAAACCGTCCGAGCATGCGGAACGCGCCCATATTTCTATCCGGGGTATGCCATCCGGTTCCTACCAATGTAGCACAGGCAAAATTGAGATCGGCAAGTCGCTGGAGTGGGTCGGGTCTTATGCAAAAGGACAAACGTCTCTGAGTGTAGCCTTCATCTGCATCCGAGTCCGGTAGCGTTGACGCAAAAAGCGGTAATTTCCATCCTCTAAACCCCCTAAATCCCCCTTATCAGGGGGACTTTAAATCCGTCCTCTAAACCCCCTAAATCCCCCTTATCAGGGGGACTTTAAAAAGGAATTCGTAAGTCCCAACTAATTGACTTGGCATCCGCATTTCAAGATGTGTTATAATCTTATCAAACAAGATAATCAACACATTAAACAAAAGGATGCTCAATAATGCGAACGCCAAACGTTTCGGAAGCAAAGGAAAAGATCCAAGTCATAAAATATCTCGATGTCGGAGATATGACAATCACAGGTTCAGGGAAGGTAAGCGATAAGGCTTTTTACGCAGCGAAGACAATCATTCTAACAATCACCGCGAAACGTCGAGAAATTCTTAGCAAACTCTCAGGATACGAATTCATCCTGATCGCACCCGGAGAAAGCATCACCGCCTCGCTCGGATGGGAGGAGAGCAAATCGCGTCTCGCAGGTCTCGCGCTAACACCGCAAGAGTCTCTGGGGTTCCCCGGTCGATTCGCCTCTTATGTTGAAAAGAAAAAGAAACCGAACATGGACGTGTTTGTTCACGAGTTCGGGCATGCAGTCCATTCTGTTATTTCAAAGATGGACCCAGAATTCGATAGCTTATTGAACCAAGCCTACGATCAGGCGATGAAACTCGGATTATGGGCAGATAAGTATTTCTCTGTCGATAATTGGAAGTTAGAATCGTCGCCAGTAGACGAGTATTGGGCAGAAGGTGTCCGAATGTGGTATTATGTCGGTAAAGATCAGGAATTCAAAACCAGAGATGCGTTCAAGAAATATGATCAAGGACTTACAAATCTAATCAGCCGGTGGCTATCCGAAGAAGATATCCCACTCGCATACTAAAGCCCGTCTTAAAATCACAGTTCAGACGATTAACATTGCCCATCGGTATACGCAAATTTTGCACACTCATACAAATTCTGCACACTATTTTCCGATTTTTGCGTAGTAACAATCGGAACAGCATTACAAACAGATTCCTACTCCCCCCATAAAACAACTTTTTAGAATCATACGAACACGGCCCCACTTTGTGATGAACAGCACTTACGCAAACCCCTGCAGGCGAGGTTTGAAACCTCGCCTACAGCACATAATATGTGGATTCTCATGGGAAAATTGCGTAAGTCCTAATGAACTTAGTGGGTTCATGCCTTTTAAGGGGTTGATGGCGCGAAATATGTTCAGGTTTCAAGGTTCCGGCAGAAATAATGTAATTTGGCACAAGATTTGCTAAGTTGTAAACGTGTGTAACTCGGCCTTGAGAACGGACATATAATAATCGAAAATATTTCGGCAACGATACCCATCAACCAATTTTAGAGGTTTGTCATCTGCTATGGAATTAATTAAGTTTCGTGTGAGTATGTACAAAGGCATCATTGATTCCGGCTGGATCGATGTGAACAATTTAACAGTGCTCGTCGGTAAGAATGAATCGGGGAAGACTTCCCTCCTAAAGGCACTTCATAAACTCAATCCTTATAATCCAGAGTCATACGAGATAACGAACGAATGGCCGCGTAATCGCCGATCAGAGAAGAGCAAAGAACATAGAGTTTGTCAGGCAAAGTTTCGACTCTCAGATAAAGAAAAAGAGGATCTTGTCAAACTTACCGATGGCGGAAAAATTCCTGATACTGTAGAAGTCTCACGGAATTACGCGGAGCAATTAGAGATAAGCTTTGGCGAAGAAACCGTTTTGGATACACCGCCGCCCCTTGAAATTGATGTTTCGGAGACTTTACCAGAAGTGAAGGACACTTTCAGTCCCGAATTCAAAAAATGTGCTAACAACTGTCTCGATACAGTAAAACGTTTTGTTAATGAAGAGCGGTTTGCGGAGTTAGGGCAATTGGCGCAAAATCACAAGGCTTTATTGAGAAAGAGAAGAGTTCAACCACAGGACCGCTCATACGATATTGAAGGACACTTTATCAATCGGTACCCTGATGCGCTGAATCAACTGGCTCAGGAGCTCCAGCAATTAGTTCCCGCGCAATCAAATGCACATAAGTACATTACGGAGCATCTACCAACATTTGTCTATATGGATGATTATAGGACATTTAGCGGTAATGCTTATCTTCAGGATATTCAATCTCGGGAAAACGAAAGGCGTTTAACGGAGGCAGATAAAACATTTCTTATGATCCTTTACTTATCCAATCTTAAATTGGATGAACTGATTACCGCCGCGGGAGGCGGCGAGGAACAGGTTGAACAACGACAATATGATTTGGCTGATGGTGCCGCTGCTTTAACAGAGGTAATTTTGAATCAATTTCCCGATCGCCGTTATGAAATTGAGTACCGTGTTGATGGTCAGAATTTTTTTACATACGTCAAGGACAAGCCCGATTCACCGCTCATTCGATTGGAGGAAAGATCTAAGGGTTTCCAGTGGTTTTTCTCTTTCGATCTTATGTTGATGCACGAAACTGAAGGTTCATTGAAAGGGTGCGTTATTCTACTCGATGAACCCGGGCTCCATCTTCATCCAGATGCTCAAAAAAGTCTCCTTGGCAGACTTGAGGAATATGCGAATGGGAATACGCTTCTCTATACAACGCATCTCCCTTTCATGATTGACTTGAACCACCCAGACCGAGTCCGAGTTTTAAAGGAAACGAAAGACGGTATCGTTGTTACGATTGACTTTATAGAAAGTCCGCCAGAATCAAAGTTTGTGCTTCAGGCGGCTTTAGGCATGGATGCATCGCAAAGTTTTCTCGTCGCAGACCAAAATCTGGTTGTAGAGGGTGTTAATGACTATTGGATACTCACTGAATTATCAAACCTGCTGAGACGGGGTGGAGAGACGGGACTTCCTCAAGATGTACTCATTACGCCGGGAGGCGGTGCTTCTACGGCTGTTCATATCGCTACGATTATGATTGGACAAAATCTTGATGTGGTCGCACTGTTTGACGCTGATAATGAAGGACGACAGGCGCAGGAGAATCTCGATCATAACTGGATTACACAGTATAATAAAGCCCGAACCAAAACCATTTTGCTGGGTGATGCTGTAGACGCAAGTGGTGATTTTGCGCTTGAAGATCTTTTCCCTGAGAAGTTCATTACGGATATCGTTAAGGAAACTTACACGAAGCAACTTGCAGCTGCTGATGTAGATGAAATTACGTTACAAGGTGAAGGTATACTCTGGCAAAAGATCCTACGTTTTATGAACGAGAAGGATATAAAAATTAACAAAGGCCCCGTAGCAAAACGATTGCGAAACAAACTGAGCGGTATGAACGATCTCAGCGAGTTACCCGAGGAAACCAAAGAGAAAGCCAGCAAGTTGTTCCAGTCGATTCGCAATGCATTTGAAAGAAACTGAATCCTCTTAGATGCTACAGTGGCGGCAATCCCTCAACAATCTCCACTGTCTGCAAACTCACAGAGATAACACGCGCAACCAAATCCACGATGTACCGAGGCTGATCCTCACGGTTCGGATCGTTCACAATCCCGCTCCGCTTGTCTACCTTCACACGATACTGGTCTATGACCCATTCCAACGCGGAACGGTTGCCTAACCGATACGCAAACGCTTCCGCAGGAATACCGTCGAGCGTCAGGAAATCGTTATATTTCAACTGCGTCTTATCTTTCGACAGTTTCATCTTCTCGACGCGCCAATCTACCGTCATATCGGGTGTTTCGATATATTTCAACCCATTGTATGTCGGTGCGGATTCGTAGTTGATGTGGAGGTCTGCTAACGCTGCACCTGCGTTGGCGAACCCCCAGAAATCTTCGGCGAAAGGGATATGCGGCAAGTCGCGTTTGAGGTTCATCTCGTATTTCTCACGATAGACAGGGTGGTGCAAGAGCGCATAGTTATAGTGGAAGATGTCCCATTTGCTGAGAGTCTCGTCGTTGTAATGGTTTCGGAATTCTGCCAACGCCCAATCGGTGATGTTCTCTTGTCGGTTTGTGCCGTCTTCATTGTAGGTATAGAAGGGGAAGCATTGCGTTTTTTCAAGCGAATCAACGCACGAAACTGTATCCGTAACTAATGCGTGGAATGGCTTGCTACTTCCAACACCACTAACACAAATCACTCGATTTTCCAATTCTATATTGGACGTGGGAAGAATGGATGGAAAAACGTACACACGTTCAGTTAGCATCCGATCAAAGTAAAGATTCATTTTAGTGAATGGACGATAGAGAGATACCCTCACCTTTTCCGAAGAAAAATGCGTAGTTTTTCCACTTTTCAAATTGCTTTTTAAACCAGAACTCCACTTGATTTTTGTGTCATCAGATACTACAAAATCATCAACGTTTACTTCCTTGCTTGTCTGTTGCGTCCATCGAGCAACCTCCATATTGTAGACTTCAATCATCTGTTGAACGCTCTGCGTAAGGGTATTTGGATTGAAATTGTAAGTCCACGCATCACGGTTGGTTTTAACACCTGCACTATAGGTTTTGAAAATCACATCCGTTGCAGTGCCTTTTTTCGCCTTTGCCTCTTTTGTGCCTATCGGGATAAAGGTTTCAAACTCGGCGTGGAGACCTTCGGTGAGCCATGTATGTTTAGCATCAATCGTTACTTGTTTCATAGGCACATTCGTATAATCTGCGAAGCCCATTAAAAGTTTTTGTTTCTCGCGTGCCTTAAGATAATCGTCAACAGAATAGAGCCATACCTCTGCTATCTCCGATGTTGTTCCCGCCTTCTTGATAAAGAAGCTGATTCCGACACCGACCCGAATTTGATCATCAAAAACGTTACCACCCTCTTTTCGTCGGCGTTCACCAGAGGTGCGTGCGTTTCCTTTGAGATCAATATGATAAATCTTAGTGAAATCCTGAGCGAGATGTTTCCGCATCCCATCAAACGCGATGCCATCGAGAAAACCATTGTTGGTCACGAATGCAACAACGCCGTCCTTACCAATTCGTTTTGATGCCCACAGAATCGCTTTCACATAAGGATCCGAGAGCGCGTTTTTATTCGTTGCTTTTGAGTCTTGCGAATACGTCTCCTTTAGCAGCACGTCCATCGTCTCGTACTTCCGATTTTTATTATTGTCATTCTCGTTAACCTGCCATGCGTTGTAAGGTGGATTACCGATAACGACGAACATATCCGCTGCCTTTTGTCGCTTCACACGTTCCGTGTTCTCACGCGTGAAAAGTTCGCCTTGCTCCTGCTCCAGCAGTTCAAATGTATCCGCAAGCGCGATGCCTTCAAAGGGTAGATACGTCCCCGTCCGTTGAAAGTACTCCTGCTCAATGTTCAAACTCGCAATATAATAAGGCAGAAGCATCACCTCGTTGCAATGCAGTTCGTGGCGGTATTTCTCCTCTAACGCTGTGCCGCGGATATCCTGCATGAGCCGGACGATGAAGTTACCCGTACCGACAAACGGATCAATGATATGCACACCACTATCCGACAACGACCGGTTGAACTCGGTTTCCAAGATATGTTCAACGCTTTTCACCATGAAATCGACGATCGGTTGCGGTGTATAGACGATGCCGTGTGTATCCGCGACATCTTCGGAGAACCCCTGAAAAAACTTCTCGTAGAACGTATTGAGGAAATGCTGTTTCTGGGAGAAATCTTTGCAGAGCGTCGCTGCCTGCTCAATCGCGACATAGAACCGATCCAAGGGTGCGAGAAACGCGTCCCGGCTCACGGCGTGCCGCATGAGTGCGTCGCTGACGTTTTCAATCTCGCGGGCGATGATATTTCGGCGTGTGAAATCTGACCGTTCAAAAACCGTACGGAAGATGCGTTCCGTGAGGATGTGTTGGATGAGCATCTCTTCAACAGCGTCCTGTGAGAGTTCGGGGTTAATGGCGGTACGGCAAGTCTCGTAGAAATCGCTAAACGCCTCCTTGAACGCCGGATCCGTCTCGTGGCGTTGTTCGATGAGTTCTTTCAACTTGTTAGCGAGGTCCGGCACGTGTTCTCTGAAGTCGGTAACCGCGGTCTGCCAGTTATGGAGTGCCGGTGCAGTATAAGCGAACAGATATTGGAGTGCTGCGATCAGCTGCGCGGGGTCGGTGATGTCTACATCCAATGCCACCTGTCCGTTTTGGTACAGGATAATTCGCTGCGGCGTTTGGAAAAAGGTATTGTCGAGTGGGTAGCCTGCGTCCCGTTTCTCCGTGACGGCTTTAGGGAGGTTGTCATCTATATCTTTCGCTTCCCAATAAGCGAAAGGCAGTCCGAATTCGTCGAGGATCGCGCCGTCAACAACGATACGATTTCCTTTGGGTGTGCGCATCGGGTACTGCGGGATGAGTGTGGCGTTCACCTGTTTTGCACAGGCATCGAGTAAAAAAGCAAACGGGTTGCTGACCGCGCCTTCGTGTGTGACGGCGTGTTTATCGTATTGCTGCAGCGTGGCGTAATAGTCGCGGATGGCTTTGTGGCTGGGTTTGAGATTGAGTTGCGGCATGGAAGGTATGATAGCAGGTTCGCGGTGAGAGATCAAGCGAAAATCCATAACCGTTACAATTCACCTTCCGATAACGGGCTTCGCACTGAACTGCAACGCGTCGCTACCATCAGCAATTTCCATCCGATAATCCCATCCGCCTGTATAATCTCCGGACTGGATCGTCAGTGTGTTCCAACCTGCTTTCAAAGGTAACTCAAAATGCGCCCATCCGCGAAACAGACGCGCCTCAGATGTTGACGCTGTAGGAATCTCGACCCCGTTCAGAAACAGCCTGCCGAGATGACTCCCCCATCCAATCTGTGCAAACACGCGCCGTGCGTCAGGACTGTTAATATAGGTCACACCATAACCGAATGCCCAGTCGGTGTTTCCGAAGGCATCGTCTAAGTTAATCCGTTCCGTCTCCGAGAGATGCTCTTGCCAACCGATCTCTCCTGCCTGTCCGTCGTACGTTTTACCGGCATCGGATTCGGGTAGCGGTGCCGTCCGGAAATTTGGCGGTATAACGTTCGAGTCGGCGGGCATCTCTGTCACGCCAAGATCGAAAGGCCCCAGAAGCATCCAATCTTTGAGGACGCGCATATCCGATCTATCAATGGGATGGAACAGATTCTTGCGACCCGCTAATTGTTCGCCACCGTAGACAATCGCATAGTCGTAGGTAGGGAGCGGTGTGAAGGCATCGGAGGGTGCTGTAAGTGTAACAACGCCGCTTGCCGTTTGCCCGGGTTTAACCTGAAAGGCTAACCGGTGTGGTGAAATCTGCCAATGCGCGTTTGCGTCAAAAATAATTTCGACATCCAACTGCTTTTCAAAGGTGTTTTCCAGCGAAATTTCAAGCGTGCCATTGGAATGCGGTTGCGTTCTATCTAAGTTGAAATGCGGCTTAAAGGAGAGTAGACTCGAAAGCTGCGCTTTGAAAGCTGCAGTTGAGATGTCCGCAGGATGGACGTTCCCGGGTTCGATAATCGCGACGTTAACCGCTTTGCCATCTACGGTGACAATGCTGTAATGGTCAAAGGCACCCGCCTCCGGTGCCGCTTGTGGGGTCAGTCCACCACCTGTCGCACTCAGCACAAAATAACGGCGGTCGTTACGGGTATGTAAGGTTAAGTTATGGTAGTGTCCCGCAAAGACGGTGTACGCCCGATCCTCGAGTGCTGCTTCAATCTGCTCCCACCCTGAGTGTTCGTACAACCATATCGGTCTGTGCATCAGGACGAACGTATGCCGTACGTCCGAGTGTTGCGTCAATTCATCTTCCACGTATTTTATCTGCGCCTCGCCGAACCAGCCTTCTTGCTCCCAGTCCCACTCCGCGTGTGAAGGGTCATGCCACTCTTCGGTATTGAGCATAATAAACAGGCAATCTTTATACACAAACGCTGAATAGGTGCGTCCAATATTGTCCTTCCAATACTGATACATCACAGGATTCGTAATATCGTGGTTACCGGGCAAGGGCAGAAACGGCAGGATTAAATCGGATTCGTGTTGCCAGAACTCTTTCCATTCTGCTGCGAGTTGTTCAAGGTCGTGTGTATCACCCTGTATTAAGTCGCCTACCATGATAGCAAAATCGGGTTTCAGGACATTGATTTCATCTATCGCGCGGTCAAAGACGTGCCATTTATCTAAACCGCCACCCGTTTTATCGCCGATAATCGCGAAACTGAACTTGTCTGGATCGTCCGGAAAGGGGCGTTCGACAATTGGCATGCTCTCTGGAAAATCGGGTGTCTGCGCGTTCGCGACAGCAGTCAGAGCAACGCATAAGGTGAATAGTGTTAGAATCTTTGGGAAGTTTATTAATTTCCAAGTTTGTTTGTATGTATCAGGCATTATTCCGAAACCCCCACGGCACAGGAAACCAACGGTCTCCTATGCTACAAAAGATTGAACAGGCTAACAGCCTATTCTACAGAAGATTAAACAGGCTAACAGCCTATTCTACAGAAGATTGTCCAAACTATAGAATATTATAGCATAAATCCAAACTCAGCATCTTGCTAAAGTGTCAATATTGAGTATAAGAAGCGCAATGAATTGCGCTACTACGAACCGGGTTTTTCGGTAGCTGGTGGCTCATACACTGACAGCAGGGTGATTTAGTTTTAAGAAATTCGCGGGTTTTATGCTTTCTGTTACAGATCCGGTGCGGTTAGAAACACGCACCTACCGGTCCTGGGGGGCCAAAATTGGATGGAAAACCGAGAACTAAATAGCCCTGCCGCTGATAGCCAAATTAATTGCCAACCGTGCCGTAAACCTGTTATACTTATCACGGAGATACGAACGGAAGAATCACACGATGCAGAATACCACACTCGAACCGCGCACAAAAATCCTGATGATGCTGATCGCCGGATGCCTCGTCATCCTGCTGGACAGCCCTACCGCCTTGCTCGTCTGTTTCCTCGGTAGCCTCACACTCATCGCGCTATCGCGACCGACATGGCGACAGATCGGCTTGCTCTGCGTTTTCCTCTTTTTTACAACGTGGGGACTCATCTACAGCCAAGCGATCTTCTATAACGAGTTTCCGCGCACTGTGCTGTTCACACTCGTGCCACCGGAATTTCCAATCATAGGGCAGATGACGGGCGGTATACGGGTCTATCGGGAAGGATTATTTCACGGGATTGTCCAGTCCCTCCGCTTCAACACGACGCTCGGCATCGGGTGTTTCATCGTCTGGACAACGCAGCCGCGGGATATGCTCCTCGCATTGGCACAACTCCGCGTACCTGCGACTCTGGCTTTTATGGTGACGACGGCACTGCATTTCATTCCCGTCATCGCTAACGAGGCATCGGCTGTGTTTCGATCGCAGCGATTGCGGGGATTCCGTTATCTCCGAGCCAACCTATTCGCCACCTGCCGCGGTGTTATCAACAGTTTTCGTCCGATCTTAGCAGGCAACATACGACATGCCACGCATCTCAGTGAATCCGTTGAGAGTCGCGGGTTCTCACCAGAAACAGCGACACAACGTACCTCACTACGGACACTGAAGATGGGAATATGGGACTATAGTTTGCTTGGGGTGCTGGCTACCTGTTTAATCGGTATCGTCGGTTTGAAACTGATCTATTTCTGCTACGCGAACGGCATCTATTACGCCTCATGGCTGCGGCATGTGTATACCTTCACGCGCGAGGTTCTGTGAATAGTTGCCAGTAAAAAAGTTATGAAGTGTGCTAAAGTTCCAAAGTTGAAAACTTTACGGACTTCCCTAACTTTAGAACACTTTACAGACTTCTAGAACTTATAACTATTTTACCGTCCGACTTCCCATGCGAGATGTTGCAATTCCGGTCCGATCAACTTTTCCCATGCCAATTCCACAGCAGCCGTCGAACCCGGTGTAGAGATAACCACTTTCCCGCGATAGACCCCCGCCGTTGCGCGTGATAGCATCGCCGCTGCACCGACCTGATCATAACTGAACATCCGAAAGAGTTCACCGAATCCGGGAAGCGTCTTTTCCAACTTACGATCGAGAATGTCGAATGTCGTATCGCGGGGTGCGATACCGGTGCCACCGTTGAACAAGATAACTTGCGCATCGCTTTCTGCCATCGCGTCTAATACCGCTGCCACTTGGTCAGGCTCATCTTTAATGATCTGATATGCAGCAACGCTGTTGCCTTCTGCGGCGAGTTGTTCGCGTAAAAACGCAGCGTTCTTGTCTGTTTCAGGGGTACGCGTATCGCTGACAGTGACAATCGCGACAGCGACAGGTCCCTCTTCGGTTGCCATTTCTCGGTGTTGTTGTGTACTTGTAGAAGTTGTTGACATTATATTTCCTTCTGCTCCTTAAAGTCCCCCTGATAAGGGGGATTTAGGGGGTTAAAAATATAGTAAAGTCCCCCTGATAAGGGGGATTTAGGGGGTTAAAAATATAGTAAAGTCCCCCTGATAAGGGGGATTTAGGGGGTTAAAAATATAGTAAAATACCACTTTTTTGCGTCAATTATTTAAAATCATCTATCAAAGAAAACTTTAGCGTTGCGTGTGGACGTTTATCAATATAACCCTGCGGTTCCGTATCACCTGATGCCGCCGGATTGATAAGTTCAACATGATAGTCTGTGATTTTCGGTTCCCCAAGGTCAATCCACGCCTCTACCCCATCAGTGATAGCACCCACTACCTAAAGGTAGGGGCTTCGGTTTCATAGCGACTGCGGTTTTCTCAAAAAGATTACCGTCTAACTGTCGCTCCACCCGCGGGCATTTCCCTGTAGTATCCTACAGGCGTATTGTCAGGTGACAGCTATCCCTGCCCGCAAAATGTTTATGGCAGCGTTTATGTCTCTGTCGTGGTGTGAACCACATTCAGGGCAGGTCCACTGCCTGTCGTTCAATGTTAGATTTTCGTTGTGAAAACCGCAATCGCTACAGGGTTTCGTTGTCGCTGTCCATTGTCCGACTTGTTCAAAATGACGCTTATGTTTTTGACACTTATACTGCAATATCTCAACAAACTGGTAGAAGGCAAGGTCGGAGACTTTACGCCCCCACAGGCGTTTCATGCCGTCAAGATTCAAGGTTTCAAGGACAATGGTATCAAACTTTTTACAGAGTTTAGAGGCGAGTTGCCAATGAAAGTCTTTGCGTTGGTGCGTAATCTTCTGATAGAGACGTGCGAGTTGCCTGACACACCGCCACCAGCCATTAGAACCTTTGACTTTACGAGAAAGTGCTTTGTTGAGAGATCGGAGTTTGTTCAAGGCGTGTTTCAGAGGTTGAGGGTGCTGTATTTTCTCACCTGTGCTAAGTGTCAAATATGCGTCTTTCATACCAAAGTCTGCCCCTACGCTTTTACCTGTAGTGGGCAGAGGTCTAAAATTTGTATAGGTCGTTGTAATACAAAGCCAATAGTTCCCGCAACTATCACGCTTGATTGTGATAAGACTGATAGTTCCGTGCCACTGACGATGCTTATGGAAAGTATATGGAACTTTATCAAATTGCCATTTGCGTGTTTTAGGATTCCATTTACGGAAGGTCAACGTGATACGATTATTTTTCAGAGACCACCCCGCTTCTCCTGGGTAAGTGATAGACTTAAACTTGTGACGCTTTTTGATTTTCGGTCTGCCACCAAGTTTCTTGAGAAAATTGTCGTATGCCTTATCAATTCGTTTCAGTTCCTGCTGGATTGCTTGAGACGGCAACGCTTGCCAATGTAGGTGTGTCGTCTGTTTCAATACCTTCACATGGCTATCCATAGCATAATAGTTCGCATAGGGTAATCCATCTTTATACCGTTGACGCTGCCATTTATGGAAGTATTCATGCACTTGCCACATATCATCGAGCAGGTTGCCGATACGGATCGTATTAGACTGATCGTAAAATGGATATTTATAGGTTTTCATGGTATATCACACATCACACCTTTAACCCCTAACAAGTGGGTAGGCAGACACATTGCCGTGTGGCAACGCTTGTTATGTCTGCCAGTGTGATGTGAATATTATACTACATTCTTAGGTAAAAGTCAAATCTATTAAAACTGATAAATCTAATGCCCGCCTACATCCCGCAAGCTAAAGCATGGGGTCTTGGCGGGAAGATTGATAATTTCCGACTGCTGATCGCTGACCGCCGATGGCTGACGGCTAATTTATTGATTCGGATACGTCTTATTCAAATGCTTCGGCATCGTGAAAAAAACGCCACCCGTCTGTTCCGCAAGCGTCTTCTGGAAATCTGTAGGTCTCGGATGCCCAATCACATAGGCGCGGATCCCTAACGACTGACACACACTGAGTGCGCGTTCCGGTGGATACTTACCCGTCGTCGGTTCGTCTGTCAGAATGAGCAGAATTCGGCTGGCGTACGGACTGAATTTCACTTTCGGAACGCCTTCCACAATCGCGTCAATGAGGTGTTCATCGCCACCGAAGGGGTCTTCCATATAACTCGCCAACATCGCTTCGTTCAGGGGCATTTGTGTGACGACCGCACCGTTGATAACCTTGATCGCATCTTTCGCTTCTGCGAAACGGATCAGCCCGATCCGATACTTAATAGGCAGAATATCTAACCGACCGATGAGCGTGCTTAAACCGAGCATAATCGCTTGAGATTTGCCGCCCATGCTCCGACTGTAATCGAGCATCACAACAATGTCCACATAAGTGCCGAACCCCTTTTCAGGGGATGCCGCGGGTGTGCCACCTGCGTAAATGTTCAATCGGTTCTTTTCGTTTCGGACGGTGTACATGCGTCTGCTATTGTGATCGTTTATGAGCCATCTGCTGCCCCGATGTTGCGTCATTGCGGTGAGATTCTCACCAAGATTCCAACTTTCGGGATAGATACCCGCATAGACATTCAATATGTCGCCCTGTTTACGGATGGTGTAAGTCCGACCACTGGCATAGTCCGTAATTACCCACAAATCTCCCTTCTCTTTCTCCCAGACCTTGGCATTGTTAAAGAGACTGCCGCCCATGGATAAAGAGATGCCATTTTTTTTGAATTCACGTTCGAGTTTCTTTGCCGGTATATCACCATCTTCGAGGAGCACCTCGAATTGAGATTCCATGCTAAATAACATTTGACCGCCGTTGCGACGAATATCTTTAACGATGTCGCGGAAGACTTTGAGAAATGCGGCGTTACCCGTGTGCGTACTCGGCAGTGTCGTTCGACTCACACTGTCAATATCTCCCGGAATGCGTTGCCACAGTCCGCCTGTCTCTTCCGCAATTTGTTGCTGAAACAGTTCTGGGTGCCCAAGGACATTGACCCGGATCTCCTGCAGTTGATACTCCTTGATAGCCTTCTCCCGCATCTTGGCATACGCGTCTTCTCCCTTAAAAGCCGTCGATGCAGCTTCATCGGTTACGAGGATAATAAATTTATCGGCATCGGCATGGAAATCAATCCGATGAAGTGTATCTATTAAAGCGTCAAGTGCGTGTTCATTCCCGCTCAGCGTTGCTTTTTGCATCCGTCTACGCAGCATGCCGACATCGGGTAGCAAGGTGCGGATCTCAAGGTTTTGCCCCGTCTGCCGCACACTGAATTCGGACATACCGAGATGGTATTCTAAATTGACGAGATCAAAGGCATCCGTCAAGGCATACAGGTTCGCTGCGACTTCCTGGATGTTGTCGCGCATACTCGCGCTGGTGTCGAGTACAAAGACGACGTTCACCTTATCCAATTCGCGTGTCGCTATGATATGGTTGGCGATGTTCTCAAGTGCTTCAGCGAACGGGTTGGTGCTGTCCCCGTCGCCAGTACCTTCATCTTCACCATCACCGTCCCCAATCGTTCCGATTTCGGAAGTCCCTGTCGATTCGAGTTTGTGAAAACCGTCGCCGCCGTCACCTTTAACCCGTTGCCGTAGACTCTCTACGCCTTCACCCGCGGTGGTTTTAAAAGGGCTTGCTACGGATTCGTGGATCGGTGCGGCTCGGCTATTGAAGTGGCGTGCATCTGTCGTTACATCCGGCAGTGAGGTCTCTATATCCGACACAGATTTCGTCGCGCTGTGGAGAAGTTCCTGCTCCGATTGCCGTAAGGTTTCATTGATTGGATTGGCGGAAGCAGTCAAATCCAGATGGCGTTGACTCGTCTGGGCAGACGGATCCGTTTGCTGGGGTAGGCGTATTTTTTTAGGGGGCGGCGGTTTGAGTGTCCGGCGTTGTTTTGGCGCGTCTTTCGGTTTTATCAACTCCACCGCCAGTACATCTTCACCGCCGATATGTCTTTGCGCATAGAACGAGAACATAAAGACGATAGCGAAGCAGAGATGGACAACGCTTGAAAAGAGCAACGCGCGCATGGAACGGTGTCGCTTATAGGAACGATTCATGATATTTTTCTCCTTTACCTAAGTTGCTATCTATACATTGACATTCTACGTAAATCAATGAGCAATTCCTATGCCAATCTGTAGAGTCCTGCACGCATAGGTCCACCACAAAACGCAGCGAGAACACTGCACGAAATAGGGCATTTTTTATACACAATTGCACGAAATAGGGCATGTCTAATCCCCAAGTCACTGCCTATAACCTTTTAGAGAGCAATTTAGGTTACTATAGAACTTCCTCAAAAAATCTGGGATGTGTTCCATCAGTATATAGGGAGAGGGGTAGTAGATATTTTACGAAACTCAGGTTATTATAACACGTAATAACAAAGTACATCAAATTTAAAATTGACAAAATTAGGACTTTCTGCTAAACTTTTAGGAAAATCGGTTGCTTTGCACTTTTTTCTTGCAATTCATACCTGAAAAGTGCTATAATTTATGAAAGTGTATTCTGAATTGACTTCTCGGGGTGACGTATACTATCCCGTAGAAGGTCAGTAACCCCGCCCTAAAGGACGGGGCTTGTGCGAAGCGTCCGCCAAACGTCCACTCCACGAGTTAAACCGCTGACTACAGGTCGCTTCTGTGTGGCGATATTAATAGCACAGCGATGTTTGACAGGTACATCGGTAGTCGAAACCTGTCACTAACTTAAAAGGAGCAGGCTTTCCTCCCCACGCTGAAGCATGGGGTTTCCAAGCCTAAAGAACTTGATGACACCGCTGACAAAAAACCGACACCGGTATCGGTTTACCGGTAGCACGTCAGCATTCAAATGCGTGATTGCATTGCAGTACTGCTATCACCGAATGTTAAATCTGACGAGGTAATATATCTTTGGGAAGCGCGCTTCTCGCTCAAAGTCTGGAACCTCGTGTATATTTTGAAGAAGGAGATTTCATAGCTATGAAAAAATTAACAATCTTTATCACACTTGCCTGTGTTGTTATGATTTCGCCAATGGTGCTCGCACAAAATTGGCAACCAGGGAGTGATTGGATTGCAAAATGGTGGGGACTTGATCTCGTAACGGAAACCGGCGGCTTCGGCACCTCCGCTGGAAAAGATTACCTGCTTTTAGGTAGCCAAAAGGCTAACGCAGATTTTGGAACGCCTATCATTTCAAATGCCTCTGTTTCCACGCGTGACGGTGCTGGGAAAACAGCAAGTGCCATCGTTTACCTGACGGAGGACGATGCCAGCCCAGGCCCATACACTTGGGGTGTTGTTGATCTTAATGTCGAGGACCAGTATAACATGTCCACAAGCCACGGTTTCGGTGATGCCGGAAACATCACATGGCACGGCATTATCGCCATTATTTCACCCGATGAACGGACGACGACGATGCATCCCGCACACGATGATCACGCCCAAATCTGGCTCAATGGGGAAATGGTGTATGATAATTCCAGATGGACAGGTGGGGCACAGGCAGTTACAACACCGACCGAGATTCAACTCAAGAAGGGCGAAAATTTCTTGCACTACAAATGCGGTGAATCCGGCGGCGCAGATTACGTCAACCTCCGCCTTGAACCGACTGATGCCGACCTTCTCATCGCACCCACGTTGGATAATGTTTTCTTAGAGGTCCTTACACCTGTTGAACCGAAAGGAAAACTGGCGACACAGTGGGCAGCCCTCAAACGGGAATAACTTTTGTTTTTAACGAAAAACCCGCATCCGATTTCGGACGCGGGTTTTTTGTTGTCGTTAAAGTCCCCCTGATAAGGGGAATTTAGGGGGTTTTTGCTAAAGTCCCCCTGATAAGGGGAATTTAGGGGGTTTTTGCTAAAGTCCCCCTGATAAGGGGGATTTAGGGGGTTTTTACTGAGGCGTTTCTTATAGTAGATTCCGTAATTACCTATACACTCGTAGGGTCGTGTGAACTGTGAAGTTTTGGGGCCCGATGGCACAGGCTAACAGCCTATGCTACTTTTTTAACCACAACTATTCTGACTCTGTAATCGTCAAAATCTGATTGATAGATACATCTTCCAAAACTTGCGTCGTTCCGCTTTGCCATACGATTGTAATTTTTTCAACACGCTGATGCGCCGCTAAACCGAACAACAATCGCGTATCACTCCCTGACGCGTAGCTTGAACCGCTTTTTACCTCTCTTATCTGTGTTATATCTCCCGCGACAACCGTAACTTTCGTTCCAATACCCTCACGGTTACTTCGGGTGCCAACCAGTTTGATCCCCAACCAATTTTTCTCGTTTCCACCGTCGTTCCGAAGCAAAACGGCTCGCTGGTTAGAATTCATGACAACAATATCGGTATCGCCATCGTTATCGTAATCAGCAGTCGCGGCAGCCCTACCTACCAGTGCTTCAGTGAAGTAAGCACCAGCGGTTTCTGACACATCCGCGTAAGTGCCATCGCCACTGTTTCGGAACATCTGGTCGCGTTGCGCGTAGGTCTCATGGTCCATTAACATTTCGATGACATCTTGCGGATGCCCATTTGCACAGAACAGATCGAGGTGTCCATCGTTATCGTAATCCAAAAAGAGCGGACTAAAACCGACAAACGACAACGTCGGTTGTTCCAATCCACTGTCCGCCGTCGTGTCGGTAAAAAACAGGCCTTCCTCATTCTTATAAAGGGTTGCTTTCTCGGAATTCGCGACGATGAAATCGAACCATCCATCACCGTTGTAATCTCCACTGTCCACCCCCATAGAACCCTCAGCAACCCCTTTCTCATCATAACCGACACCGATAAACAGGCTTTCATCCGTGAACGTGTCATCGCCGTTGTTATGATACAAGAAGTTGCGGTTGGTATCGTTGGTGACGTAAATATCTGGAAACCCGTCATTATCGTAATCACAGACGACAGCTGCCATGCCCCTCCCTTCAGTCGGGTTTGTTACGCCTGCTGCCGCCGCAATATTTGTAAAGGTGCCGTTGCCGTTGTTTTGGTAGAGTACATCGGCGGTGCCTTCATAACTGCGCGGATGTCCGTAACCGATGATCCCCTTAAAGGTTGTGACCGGCATCGACAATTCGTATATCAAGTAGTTGACGACAAAAATATCCAAATCACCATCTACATCAAAATCGAGATAGACGGCTGCGATACCCCAGAGATCGTTATCAATACCGGAGACTTCAGTGACATCGGTAAAGGTGCCGTCTCCATTATTTCGGTAGAGTGTGTCCTGCCCAAAGTTTGCGATATAGAGATCGGCATCACCATCATTATCAATATCGCCTGCAGCGGCTGCCATCCCGTAACCTGTGTCCCCTGTTCCCGAAATCTCGGTAACGTCCGTAAAACGTCCATCTCCATCGTTGCGATAAAGCACATTTCCGAATCGCGCCTGTTGTGGGTTCTGCTTCGCTTGCGGAATATCGCCACTGTTCACAAAATAGAGGTCAACATCGCCATCCGTGTCATAATCAAAAAAGACAACACCGGCCCCCATCGTCTCAATGATATGCTTATGCTCGGTTTTACCGTTGCTGTGTTTGAAGTGGATGCCTGCTGCTTCGGTGACATCCACGAAGACAGGCGGTTGCGCGGCGGCACGGCTTATAAGGGCAACTGAGAGAAGTAAGATGAATTGAAGAATCAATAGTTTGGAAGGCCCCACTGCAGGGTTTTTGCTTGGGTATTTCTTCAGGGTTTGAAACCCCGCCTGCAGAGTGCGTCTTAATTGAAGGATAAATAGTTTGGAAGGCTGATACTTTAGCATTGTGTCGGACTATTTCGATGTTTTTTCAGCCGTCTTTGCCAATCGGAAGCCGACAAAGGAGGTTTTTAGATTCGGATAGAGATAAAACCGAAACGTAGTGCTGCACCGGCTGATCTTATCAATCCAAGACCCGCCCCGGATCACACGCCAACTGCCAACAGCCGGTCCCGCCGGATTCCGCTTCGGACGTTTCGTGAAGGCTTGAGAACTGTGCCAATAATAGACATCGCTATACCAATCAGCAGTCCATTCCCAGACGTTGCCCGCCATATCCATTACGCCGTAGTAACTCTTGCCCTTCGGAAAACTGCCGACGGGTGCGAGACCGTTTTTATAACCGTCACCACTGTCAGCAGTGTTCGCGTAGGGTTCGATTGCATTGCCCCAGGGCCATACCCTGTCAGTATAGCCACGTGCCGCTTTCTCCCACTCCGCCTCTGTCGGCAGTCGCAACCCTTTCCATACCGCATAGGCATTTGCGTCATGCCATGAAACACCGACAACAGGATGATCGGGGAACTGCTTCGCTCGTTCGGGCCAGTCGCCGATCTGCGGCAGATGTGTGAAGTTCTCCGGTGTATGCTTCGGAACTTCTTGTTCAGAAGCGGCTTGCTGTTTCCAAAATTCGTAGTACTCGGCGTTTGTTACCTCATACTTACTGATGTAATAGGCACCAAGATAGACTTTATGCATCGGTTTTTCATCAGCGGCGCGGTTATCGCTGCCCATTGTGAACGTACCGGCAGAGATTAATATCATATCCTCTGCATCCTGTGCGAATACAGCAATATCGGGGAAAAGCAGAAGCATCAGATATATCGCTATCACATTGAAATAATAGGACTTACGCAGCCCCACTGCAGGGTTTTTGCTGGGGTGTTTCTTCAGGGTTTCAAACCCCGCCTGCAGGGTGCGTCGGACATCCGTTATCATGGAAAAATGCGTCCGTCCTAAATACTTATTTCTGTTTCGCTTTCTGTTCGGATAAAAGGTGTTCATAGGCGCGGTAATGCTCCTGCGCGAGCTTTTGGTTCCCAAAACTCTGATATAATTTTGAAATATTAAGATGGTAGTAAGGTTGCTCGCTATCGAGTTCGATGGCTTTTTGGAACGCAACAAGCGCGTCTCGCCGCTTGCCTTGCATCGCGTACGCACTCCCCAGCGTATTATAGAGAATCGATGCGTCGGGCATCAATTGGACAGCCCTTTCGGCGGCTTCCGCTGCATGCTTAGGATAGTTTAGTGCCATAAACGCGCGACTTAATCCGTGATGGAAGTTGGCGTTGTTCGGCGCGAGTTCAATGCACTTCTGAAAGACTTGGATGGCTTGGGGGTAGTTTTTCTGGTTCATCAACAGTGTGGCTAAGCCTGTCCATGCTTCGAGGTTGTCGGGTTCTGCACGCGTGAGGCGCGTGAGGCGTTCATATTCGGCAAATTCCTTTTGTAACTGCTGATAAATTTGCATCTCGGCTCTGCTTTTCTCGCGGTCGCCCAAGCGGAGATACGCCATACCCAGCCCGTAATGAGGCTCTGCATAACGTCCCGGTCCGAATGCTAACGCCTTTTTGAAGTTTTCTATCGCTTGCGTGTATTCTTTTAAGTTCAGGTAAGCGGTACCGAGTTCTTGGTACGTCCCCGCTGCTTTTGGTTTCAACGTAAGGGCTTTCGTCAAGCTCGGAACGGCTTCCGCATACTGACGGAGTTTTACGTGTGATTTGCCGAGCATTTCGTGCCCGCGTGCGTGTTGCGGTGAAAGTTCAACAACCCGTTCTAATGCCGGCACTGCGTCTGTCCACTTATCAAGTTTAAAATACACAACACCGAGCGAATAAAGGACCTCAATGTTATCAGGCATCAGCCCTAAAGAACGCTGGTAGCTTTCGGCGGCTTTGTTCCAGAATTGTTCCTGGGCGTACGCCATACCGAGATAGTGCAGGATTTCATAGTGATCCGGTTCAATCGCCAGTGCGGTTTCAAACTCGGATATCGCCATCTGATTGTCGCCTTGGAATATGGCGGCATATCCCTGTTCTACGTGTTGAACGTATTTGCTATGGTCACCAGATTTTTCATCGGCAATGCCAGCGAACGGCAAACAGATCCAAAGAAAGATGATAACTTTTAACCAATTTCGCATTCGATTATCCATAAATTTCGTGTATTTATATTAGTGGTCTGTCCATCTTAAAAGTGTAAGTAGATAGGTTTGTAGTAGTGCGATTCATCGCACGTCCCAAGGCACAATAATGCACGTCGCATTTGGGCGAGTACGCCGCAGAATTGTGCCACTACGAACCGTCCTTCAATTTGAAACTTGATAAAGCAATAGTTCAAGTCCGGTTAACATGGAAGGTTTTTTAAATGTTAACCTTACTATAGAAAAAAGTCAAGTTTTTCGTAGTGAAAAGGTTGGGTTGGTGTTATACTGTACAGAAATCATCAAATCAGAAATGAAGGATAGGAATAAAAATGAAACAGGTTACAATCTACCGTGAACCGGGACGCTATGCAGGTTGGCCAGCGAATTACGGCATCTGGGCATGGGACAACGAGATCGTTGTCGGTTTTACTGTCGGGTATCACAAATCGGATGCGGGGTTTCACCGCCGCGACCGAGATAAACCGTTTATTGGAATGCAAGGACGCAGTTTAGATGGGGGTAAGACATGGCAGGTCTCGGAGACACCGTGCCGTCTTCCCGCAAGAGGCACACTCTCCGCAGATGAACATGTGGAAGAACGGCATAGACTCGAAACGGCGGCTGCGTTTGATGCACCGCAGCGGGTTAACTTTTCGCATCCAGATTTTGCGATGATGTGCAGCAGATCCGGATTGAGAGCCGGCGCGTATTCGTGGTTTTATACCTCTACAGATCGCTGCAAAAGTTGGGACGGACCGTTTAGACTTCCGATGTTCGGATACACTGGCATCGCTGCACGCACGGATTACTTAGTCTCAAGTACAGATGAATGCTTGGTATTCCTGACTGCGTCAAAAGCGGACGGTGAAGAAGGCTTGATATTCTGTGCCAAAACAACCGATGGTGGTGAGTCTTTTTCGTTGTTATCTCAAATTGGACCGGAACCGGAAGGGTTCGCGATTATGCCTGCAAGCGTTCGGTTGTCGGATTCACGGATTTTAGTCGCAGTCCGGTGCCGAGGACAGGGGAACAAGTCAGGTTCAGACTGGGAAGAACGACAAAACTGGATTGATCTCTACAGCTCAGATGATAACGGGCAGACATGGAATTACATGAATCAACCCGTGGAAGATACCGGACGCGGCGGAAATCCACCAACACTAACGCTGCTTCATGATGACAGGTTATGCCTTATCTATGGATACCGTGATGCGCCGCATCGGATGTGTGCGAAGTTGAGTAGTGATAACGGTGAAACGTGGAGCGAGGAAATCGTTTTACGCGATAACGGCGGCGACCACGACATCGGCTATCCACGCACTGTCCAACGTCCTGACGGAACGATAGTGACCGCCTACTATTTTGATGAGGAAGCCGATGGTGAACGGTTCATTGAAGCGACATTGTGGAAACCGTAGCGGTTTACTCAGCGCTTGACCGCAAATCAAAACAGACAAGGCGATCTTTGCCGCGGATATAGAGATAACCGTCTGCCAGCACAGGGGCTGCCCAAGCAGGATATTTCACTAACTGGCTACCGTTTTTATCTTTCGGTATCACTTGTGAGATTACCTCTAATTTCTCTGGTGTGCATTTAAGGAGCATCAAGCGTCCGTATTCACCGAGATAGATAAAATAGTCGTTCACCCAAAGCAGCGAGGCACGTTCATCGACGCGTTGCGACCATGCGACTTTACCCGTTTTGAGTGCCACGCAACGGAGTTCTGCACCGTTAGGGCGTTGCCCACTACAGGCGTAGAGGTAACCCTCATGGTGGATTGCGGTGTTCCAGTGCAACTCCATGGATTTGTTCCGGCGCGATGCCCGATCTTTCCAAACGACTTTGTACCCACCCGGATACACCCTAACAACTGCGCTGCCAATGCCGTAGGATTCACTAATAAAGACAAGATCATCGGCAATAACCGGACTCGAAGCGTTGACGGATTCAATCTTAGGGTGCCGCCACGGATAGTGGAAGTCTATTTCACCCGTTTCGGGTTCAAAACCGACGAGTCCGCCACGCAGGAACGCGAATCCCCAACGTCTATCATCAATCGTGGTGAAGATCGGACTCGCGTAACTCGCGAGTTCATCGGCGATTTGGTAGATAACCTCACCCGTGTGTTTGTTAAAAGCGACGATGCCGCTCCCGTTCGGGGCAGGTCTACCGTTCGCGCCCCAAATATCCCTCGGGCTGCCCGGTGGCGAACCACCTATCTGGACGATGAGCAACTCGCCTTCGACTGCAGGGGCTGAAGCGACACCGAAAAAGTTTTGAACGACGTGAAACCGTGCCATCGTGTCGACTTCCCACAAACTTTCACCGTCTGAGACGCTGACACAATGTAACATCCCGTCTGCGCCGAAGATATAGACGCGGTCTTCGTCAACAACCGGACAGCACCGCGGCCCGTTGTTGTAACCGTACATATCTTCGTAGTCTGTTGGATATTCAAACCGCCAAAGTTCGCTGCCGGTGGTGCTTTCCAAACAGGTAAGACGCGCCATATCGCCGTGGCGTGCGAAGATAAAGAGTCGCCCGTTTGCTACCGTTGGCGCGCCGTAACTCGTCCCAATTTGGTGCTGCCAGACAACCGGTGGCCCCGCTTCTCCCCACGGACGGATGTCTATCTTTTCCTGCGATTTGCCATTCCGCTCAGGACCGAGAAAATCGTTCCAATCGGCAGCAAACGTCCCTACTAATCCTGTCAACCAGAGGTTTAGGAGCAGCAACAAGATAATGCGCGCGAATGTTCTCACGCGGCGACCTCCTCATTGGCGCGTTTCACAAGGGCATTCATATACGCGATCGTGTACGCTGTCCCGACACGATGATCACCTGCCATGCTCGGAATGTGGTCTGGAATCAATACACCGTTGAAATCCACTTCGCGGAGGGCTTTCGCCACATGATACATATCCTGATAGCCGTTATCGACAAAGGTCTCAACAAAATGCGGGAGCGGCTGATCAACATTGCGGAAATGGACTTTAAAAATTTTGTTCCGTTCACCGAAATAGCGGATGGATTCAATCACGTCTTTACCCATCAATTCGCCACCTTCTAACCAGCAACCGACGCAGAAACACATCCCGACATTCGGGCTATCAGCGATCTCAAGGGCGCGTTTGTAGCCTTCAAAACTACTGAAGATACATCTCGGAATTCCGGCGAGATGGAGTGCGGGTGGGTCGTCGGGGTGGATACCGATCATCACACCGGCTTCCTCGGCGACGGGTGCGGCCTGCTTGATGAAATACGTGTAGTTATCCCAAAGTTCCTCTTCACTGTATTCGCGTCCGTGTGAAAGCGGCATCCCATATTTCTTACCGCCCCAGTGTCCTACATCGGCAGCCTCGAGATTGAATGCCCTTGCACTGGCACCCCCACGGGTCGTCTCACGCTCAGTACTCCAGATACCGTTCCCCATGTGTGCGTAGGTCGTATATGGGATTCCTGCTCTACCGAGATCGCGGATGTACTGCTTGTACTGTTCAACTTTCGCGTCGCGGTTCTCCAAGTTCAGCACAATTCCGTCCTGATTGTGGACATCAGAGTTGCCAAACCCGTAGATTTTCAGTCCAGCGTTCTCGAAAATCTCGCGACGGCTCATGAAATAATCGTAGTTTGCGTTCTCACCGTTCGTCCAGAGAACGACATAGTCAACGTCCATCTGTTTAGCAAACTCCAAGTCTGCTTCACTCGGTTCCGGCGACATCTGTGCCGTAACTTTCATACCGGGTTCAATGTTGTCCAGAGGGGTTTGCGTTGCCATTGTGTACCTCCGTTTGTTAGTGGCTATCGGCTATCGGCTATCAGCAAAGAGGGTGTTTGTTAAACCATAGCCCTCTGGCTGAGTTGATTGCTGACGGCTGATGGCTGAAAGCCGACTGCTAATAACTACTCTTCATCGCCTGCTTCTGCTTTGAGTCGATATAATTCTGCCGTCAATTCGGTAACAATATCTGCATAATTCGGATCGTCATAGACGCTGCACATCTCGTTCGGATCTTTCTCCAGATCGAAAAGTTCCCATTCTGGTGCTTTCGATTCATCAAGTGAACCGGTTGTGCCGAGTGCCTCGCCGTAGTAATAGATGAGTTTATAGCGATCCGTCCGTATCCCATAGTGCGCCGGAACATAGTGGTGCGCGAGGTGCATCCAATAACGATAATACATGGACGTTCGCCAATCGTCGGGTGTCTCGCCGCCGAGGATTGGACGTAGACTTGTGCCTTGCATGTCGTCAGGAATTGACACGCCTGCATAGTCGAGCCACGTCTCTGCGAAGTCTATGTTTAGTGCCATCGCATCGGACGTACTGCCGGGTTGAATCTCGCGCGGGTATCGGACAAGGAACGGCATCCGTAAGGATTCTTCGTACATGAACCGCTTGTCATACCAGCCGTGATCCCCCAAGAAAAACCCTTGGTCAGAGGTATAGATGACGATTGTATCGTCCGCAATGCCGTCTTCGTCGAGGTAGTCGAGCATCCGCCCCACATTGTCATCAATTGAGGCGACGCAGCGGAGATATTCCTTGATATATCGCTGGTAATTCCAGTTTGCCATCTCCGTTTCGGATAGTCCTTCTGGCGGCGGACCGAGCTTATCAATCTTGAGATCCCTTTCGGTCATGTGTCCGAAAACGCGCATCTTCGCTTCCTTTGCGGCGTTTGAGCGATTCGCGTAATCGTCGAAAAAGTTATCCGGCATTGGAACATCGCCATCCTCGAACATGTCGGCGTGTTTCTCGTCGGAATCCCACGGACGGTGTGGTGCCTTGTGGTGGCACATCATGAAGAAAGGTCTATCTTTATCGCGGTTCTGCAGCCATTCCAATGAAAAATCGGTAATAATGTCGGTGGTATAGCCTTTGTGGGTTTTCCTGCCGTCAGGTTCAATCATCACTGGATCATGATAGAGGCCTTGTCCGGGCAGCACGTTCCAGTAGTCAAAGCCAGTTGGGTCGGCATCACCGCCGTGTCCGAGGTGCCATTTGCCGACCATCGCGGTTTGATAACCATCCGCCTGTAGCATCTTCGCGACATTCGGTCTTCTACCGTCAAAATGATCCCCAATGTTTTTGACACCGTTGAGGTGGCTGTGCTTACCCGTCAGGATGTTCGCACGGCTCGGTGTGCAGATGGAGTTGACACAGAAACAGTTGTGGAGGATCATGCCGCCATCTGCGATACGATCAAGGTGCGGTGTTTGATTAATCCGACTCCCGTAGCTGCTAATCGCGTGTGAGGCGTGGTCGTCAGACATGATGAATAAGATATTAGGTCTGCTCAATTGGGACTCCTTTAAATTTACGATTTTCCGCTATCATATCCTATTCCGTATGAGAAGTCAATCTTTTTTATTCCATAGCCGTCAGCCATCGCGGGTCAGCAGTCAGTTAATGGTTCCCAGTTTTCAGTTGTCGGAATATTAACAAAACAAACGCACCAGAAATTCATCTGGTGCGTTCAGGAATAGAGGCTGTGAGTTGTGTCGTTTCTTGTCAGGAATGGTTCAACGAGCGTTTAGGGCGGGTGGCACCTCAGCAAGGGAATACGCTTGCGCTTTCGCACCAGTTTGCCGTTGATACCATTTCATCCATTCCGCGCCTTCTTTTGCAGCACCTTTTACTGTACCTCTTGCTTCTTGATAACTGGAGATGAGAGCAGGTATAATCACAAAAAGGATCGGCATAGAAGCGAGAAAATCGCCGTATCTGAAAATAAAGGCGAGAAACCAGCACGCCAAATGAACTATAAGAGACAGCGGATGGCGTGCCATAAATTGCAGGGTCTTTTGCGTTTTCTTGAAGTAAGAATCCGCTTGTGCGTTTTCCGATGGAGGCGGTTCCTCAAAAGTGTCTCCCTGTTTTATAGTTTCCTGTTGCGCTTGATACCACCGCATCCACGCTTGTTTTCTATTGGCGATGCCCTTCAGGTTGCCTCTCGCCTCTCGGTAACTAATCACGAAAACAATAAGAGCGATCCAAGGCAGCATTTCTCCAAACATACCTATTAACTCATTCACAAAAATATCGTCAGGAACTTTTCGTGGTGGGAGCGTCGTGAAGAATAGAAGCGCGTACCCGGCAATCCAACACGTAAGATGAATAATAAAAGGCTTCAGGTTACAAACCATAAAAAATAGGGTCTCTGGGATCTCCCCGAAATAAGCATAAGCCTTCATATTTTCCGGCGATGGCGGCTCTTCAAAGGCACCTTCCTGAGCAATCGCTTTGATTTGTCGGGCGTACCACTTCGTCCAGATGCCCCTCTCTATCGCGACACCTTTCAAGTTGCTTCTCGCCTCTCGGTAACTAAGTATGAGCGTGAATATAACGGCATAGATAACGATTTCGGGAAGTGATCGCACAAAATCGGTTGTGCCAACAAATAGCATAGGCAGCGCGAACAGTATAAACCAACATACGAAATGACCGATTAGGAGGGGCGGGTGCCGAAACATGAACAACACTGTTTTTCGTGCGGATATGAAATAGGATCCGCCCGGTATATGTTCTGATAAAGGTGGAGTCTCATAAACCCCCTGCTGTGCCTTTACTAACTGTTGTCGCTCGTACCACTGCATCCACACTTTTCGCTCTGTTGTAATACCGTTTCGGCTGCCCCTCGCCTCTCTATAACTAAATGTAAGTGCCAGAGGGATAACAATCATGAAAACGCCATAATGGAAATCCCCGACGACTTCTTCAACGATGAGTGAAAAGGCTGTAACTAATTTCCAGAGGGATCCAGGTAAATCCGCAAAGACTTCGTTTACTGCCTCAGCCGCATCTGGCAATACACCGTATACAAACGGATCATCTGACATGGTAATCGAGGCAGAGAACAATATCCCACATGCAAACGTATAGGCGATAAAAGACATGGGGCTCCAAAGCATGAATAACAGCGTTTTTGTCGCTTTCATTATCTACTTTCCTCATAACGGATTTTATTGCCATAAGCACTGCAGGCGGGGTTTCAAACCCTGAAGAAACACCCAAGCAAAAACCCTGCAAAGAGGTTGTGCAAGTAAAAATCAAAAAATGTTTAACGATGGTGGTGGTGATGCAACCGGATAGCCATCTGCTATTGCTTTAATCTGGCGTTGGTGCCACTTCGACCAGACTTCTCCCTCTTTCGCGATACCTTTTACGGTGCCTCGTGTCTCTTGGTAACAGGAGATTAAAGCCGGTATACCAAAGAATATGGCAGTTTGGAAGAAAACGTTCGCAAAATTGCGTGCTGTCTCAATAACACCTGCCCACTCTACGACAACGAATAGCAAAACAAAAGGCGAAAACCAGCATGCGAAATGGATGATAAAAAACATCGGATTGCGAAACATAACGGACACCGTTCTTCGCGCTTTGCTGAAATAAGTGTTAACTTGTGTCGCTTCTGATTTCGATGGTGGTTCCGCAAACTTTACATCTTCTTTTATTGATTCCTGTTGTCGATCATACCACTGCATCCACGTCTGTCGTTCTTTGGCAATGCCTTTTAGATTGCCTTTCGCTTCTCGGTAACCGATGATGAGAGCAGGAAGGACGATGAAAATCCAACCTTCATCTCTTACGACCTCTTTGACAACATCGTCAAAAATGACCGAAACGATTATAGCAAAATTCTCAAGCGATTCAGGTAGGTCGCTCAAGGAAGTTTGTATTAGCCAGAGCACACGTGGCCACGGATTGCGCGGATCGCGCATAGACGGGCCCTCTGCAGATGGATCCTCTGACGCAACGTTTAAACCAACATAGAGAAACCAGCACACGAACTGAACGATGAGCGGAATTGGGTTCCTCGCCATGAATGACAGCGTTTCAAAGACCTTCATAACATCACCTTCTTACGGACGAACGCTTTATTTCGAACTTTGGGTACGGAGAGATTTTCATCTTTAGTCGCAACGCTATCTGTTTTCTTCAAAATAATCAAAACCACACACGCAATAAAAAAGGCGAGGTGTTTCTGCTTGGGTATTTCTGCGGATTTTCCCAAGAGACCTCGCCAGCAATAATCGATTACAAGGTTTATTTCGCTTTGAGCTCCTCCCATGCACGGTCGTAGTGTCTCGTAAAATCCCCAGGGTCTCTCAGCCACTCAAGGGATTCCAGTACCTCTTTTGGCGGATAGATGAATTTGTGTTCGCGCAGGTTTTCGGGCAAGAATTCTTTCGCTGTCGGCACACAGGTTCCGTATTTCGTGAAGGCGGTAATCCTAGCATTGACTTCGGGACGGAGGAGATAGTTAATGAACTGTTCCGCGAGTCCTTTGTGTGGTGCGGATTTCGGGATACAGACCGCATCAATAAATTGACTTGACCCTTCTTTAGGGATAACATACTGGATCGTCGGACGTGTCTCGGCTGCGCGAAACGCATCGCCACTCCAGCAGTGCGCCATAACAACATCTCCAGCGATAAGAATCTCTTCCGCCTCGCTCTTATACTGCTTCACAAGCGGTTTCTGTGCGATGAGTTTTTCCTTCGCTGCCTTAAGTTCCTTCGGATCGGTCGTGTTGAGGCTGTATCCGAGCAGTTTAAGCGCAGCACCGATCGTTTCGCGCTGGTCGTCTAACATACTGAATTGGTTCTTATACTGCGCGTCCCATAGCACCGACCAACTATTCGGTGCCGGTGAGACGACAGCCGAATCGTAAGCGATGCCTGCTGTGCCAAACGTGTACGGGATAGAATATTGATTTTCCGAATCAAAGTATTTACCGAGGAACAGCGGACTGATGTTCTGAAAATTCGGAATATTGTCGCGACTCAATTCGGCTAACAGGTTTTGCTTGATTAAGATGGATACCATGTAGTCAGATGGCATAATGATGTCGTACCCTGTCGCACCCGCCATCAACTTCGTGAGGAGGTCCTCGTTACTGGCATAAGTATCGACAAGGACGGTAACCCCGAATTCCTTTTCAAATCCTTCACGGATGTCATCGCTGACATAGCCTGCCCATGTAAAGACATTGAGTTGTTGCTTCTGCCCGATGCTATCACCGATGAAAAGTGTGAGGAGTATGAGGACTAAGAAGATATATCTGTTGCGCATTTTTTCTCCGTTGGTATCTTTTCTACAATTGTTAATAACGGGACGATTGCGGTTGCGAAAAACGGAATCGCCCCGTTTGCGATGTAAGATATTGACAATGTATGCTATCTATGCTAACGTAATAGTGCTACTTATTCGTCTGATTTTTCGGTAGGGAGGCCCTCGGCTTTCCAGCCGCGGAAACCGCCAGTGAGTACTGAAACGTTTTCATAACCCATGTTTTTTAAGGTATTTGCGGAGAGTGTCGCACGGGTGCCGCCACCGCAGTAGGTAACGATGTGTGTGTCCGCATCAGGGGCGACCTCATCAATATCAAGTTCCAAGTAGCCGCGCGGCAGTGAAACGGCATTCGGCAAATGTTCTTCGTCGTAGTCCGGTTCGTCACGCACATCTAAGAGGATGATTGACGCTGTAGCTTCTGTGAGTTCATCGGGTGATATGTGTCCGACGTTTGCTTTCGCTTCGGCAACGAGTTGCTCAAGGGTTTTCAGGGGCATAATTTTCCTCCAAAATTTTTTAACTATTGGCTATTTGGGCGAATTTTGAACGATCTTCAGAATTCGGTTTCTGGCACATCAGTCCCTCATAGGTTACATAAGGTTTTTTAGAACTATAACATAAGGCGAGTTGATGTGTCAACTTTTTTTGATGATAACAAAATCGGTTCTATAGGAAGAGGAAACAAATGGAATTGCTAAAAAAATCGGTTCAATCTGTGCTTGAAAAAGATCGGATTGGGAGTCCAGTGTTCCTGCGGTGCGTCCTTCACGTCGCCGGTGAAGATGCGAACCCACTATCATCGGTGGCAGAGATGACAGCACTCGCGAATGAGTGGATACCTTCATCCCCCGCGAGCGTCTATACGCAAGCGGACGCAAGCGGAACACAGGTTACGGTAATGGTTCACTATGTAGGCGGACAGATGGCACTGCTGAGTGTCAATCGGGTTGATGTTGATACCGCAATTGACATCATGTTGGTCGGTAACAAAGGGGTCATCTACCATGAAACGCCGGTCGGTAGGCACTCCTTGAATGCTATTCCGCCAGGTTTTGGTGGAACAGGCGAATTGACAGAGGCTATCGCGCAATCGCTTGACAGCGGTCAGCCTGTCGTATTGGAGGGTTGATCATGCAACAGAATGGAAAATATGGCGTGCTGTTACTCGGTGGAAATCGCACGCACCAAGAGAATTACGCCTTGAGTTTCGCACAGGACGCACGCTGCCGATTGGTAGCATTCGCCGATGAGTTGGATGCACCACCCGAACGGATTGCGTTGGCGCGTTCACTTTCGGAATCGTTAAATTTGCCCTTCATCCCTGACCTTGACGCGGCATTGGCGCGCGAAGACGTGCATATTGTGAGTCTCTGTACAGAGGTAGAGCGCCGCGGGAAAGTGGGCGCGAAATGTGCTGAGGCGGGGAAACACGTCTACCTCGACAAACCGATGGCACTCAACCCAGAAGATACGCACAAGATTATTGATGCCGTTGCGAAAAGTGGTGTCCGAACGCAGATGTTCAGCAATATTCATAGTACGTGGGCACGCACTGTTCAGCAGGCATTGACGAGTGGACGGATCGGCGCGCTTCAGGCGATTCATTGCGATGTGTTATTCTCCAAAGGACATCCCGGCACCGCACCCGTCGGAGAGAAAAGAATCCAAAAACCCACCCTGGAACGCTATAGTTTCGTTGAAGCCAAACCTGAGATGTTCGATGTCGGGGTCTATGCTGTGTCTATGGTGAATTGGTTGACACAGAAACGCGTGCAGCGGGTTTTCGGCGGTACAGCAAACTATTTCTTTCAAGAACATCGCGACTGTGGTCTCGAGGACTTTGGTGCTTTGGTCCTAACATTAGAAGATGGGATCACAGCAACGATTGTTGGTGGACGCTACGGTTGGCAGAGCCATGCACAAGGCGGCGTTCGGAAAGTACATCTCGTCGGCACCGAAGGCACTTTGACATTCGATGCGTCGGCGAACCGTTTGGAAGTTTTTGCCGCCGAACCGGCGTTTGAACCACCGACACCGCATCCGCTCGATCCGATGGGGATGTGGAGTAGCACGCAAGCAGAGATTCAGATGCGACCGAAACAGCAGTGGATAGATGTCGGTAGCGGAGATGATGGACAGCGGGAGTTTAGCGCGTTCATAGATTGTATTGAGAACGGTGTAGAGAGTGAAATGAACGCCGAATTTGCGGCGCATTCCGTGGAGATCATCTGCGCGGGGTATCGTTCAGCAGCGAGTGGTGAGGTTATCAACCTCTAACACCTATCGCTTCAAGTTGCGCAATCTGTTTTACCCACGATTCTCGGATTTCTGGGGAATAGTCGCCGGGGAGTAGTGATTTCCGCGTACAATTGAGGAGGGCTTGTAAGGTTTGGTAGTGTCTTATCGGTCCGATATTGGGAAGTATCCGATCCTCGGCGACAGCGATGATTTCATCTAAAGTGAGTTCACCCGTAGCCTGCGAATCTTCCTTCAAAATGCTGGCGGCTTCAAGGTCGGAGCGCAACGATGCAAAACTCGCTGCGGAGTAGTCTTCGGTTACCTTTAAAAGCCGTTCTACCGCGTCATCAGGGAGGGAATCGGGTAAGACTTTCGCAATCGTCCAACGGAGGAACGCCTCACGGTCTTCGCCATTCGGATCAAGCACGGGAATTACCATATCCCCGACTCTCCCTTCCCGCCGTAGGTCGGGTGAGAGATTATAGATACGAGCGGTCATCAGGAGCCATGTGATATTCCCACGGAGCTGTGGATCCGACATCATCGCCTGTATTTTCCCTGTCAAACGCCGCTCTGTACTGTGCGCATCCTGCCCGACACCACCGAATTGCGTATCCGCTTCATCGACGAAGATGAGCACCTTCACGAGTGCCATCAGCAACCGCCGCAACCGTTCAAAGATGACATCTGTCTGTCCGAACCACATACTGCGGATATTCTTCAGGACGAGGACAGGGATATCGAGTTCACCCGCGAGTCCCTCGAAAATAAAGGTTTTTCCGCTGCCGATGGGCCCGCAAACGCTCATGCCAGCAATAGCATCGGGACCGGTCGAAGTGATACGCGGAATCAACTGCGTCTTTAGGAACGCCACCAGTTTTTGATTGCCAACGATGTCCTTTAGACTGTGCGCGGGTTTTTTAAACTCTACAACATCCTCGCCCAACTGCGCTTGAATAAATTCAGAGACTTTCTCAATAACAGCTTCCGGTTGGAGTCTCTCACCGGAATAGCAGGCAGCAAGCAGGAGTTGTCGGAGTGCTTGAATGGACAGTCCCGCAGTGAGCATTGCGAGTTGAGCTTGCGAACCCCAGAGGTTTAACGGCTTCTCCACGAGTTTCGGCGTGTTATTAAACCAAGAAATAAAGTGCTGGCGTTCTGGCATACCGGGTGCTGGGATTTCGACGGTGACGACCTGCGGCAACCTAATAATCCGGGAGTTCATGAGACTTGGAGATTCTGCGATGAAGATGACGGTATCGTTGCCGTTCATGAAATTGGAGTCAGAAATCCAATCCTGAACGATGCTGACGCGGTGTCTGTCTTGGAGTGACAAACTCCGAATTTCGCCTTCCGGGAGCAGCATATCCGTCGCTTCTATCAGGATAATCAACTTCTCCGGTAGCAGTTTTTCGCCTTGCGCGTTCGTGCTTCGGGAAAGTAGACAAAATTGGCGGAGGAGTTCGAGTGCTAACGTCGGACTGCCGATGGCATCGTTCATGTATTGCGTAAAAGATACATCAGATGGCTCTGTAGCGGTATCAAGTACTCCTATTGTCGCCTCGCGTCTGCGACCTGTTTCTGTCTCTGCGGTGCTCACACTTATGTCAAGCTCCGACTCAGGTGTGCCGCGCCATAGGTTAAACGCGTGCTTAACCTTTTCACGTTCAGTCTCCTGTGCGAATCTTATGGGACCGTTGAGTTCATAAACTATCAGGATGAATCCGGGAATATCCCAGCTGTGAATTAAAAAGGGGACGAGTGGAATATAATCCATGGTCTCTTCTTCCTTGATAAAAAAGAGGTCGTGGATATTTCCGGACAGGACGAGACTACGAGACGTTCCTGAATTAATGAGCATCCCGGCTTCCGTACGGAATGCGTAGGTCGGGCTTTTAACGGCTATGAGTTCTCGCCCCCTTCTAATTTATGAAAAAGCGAACCTGTTCTGATAGCACTTTAGAGCGGCAGCTCAGAATCGGAATCCTCTGTCTTCTTGGCGGGTTCCGTCTCCGTTTTCGTGTCCGTCTGTTGTGCACCGAAAATCAAAGCATCAAACTCGTCAGAGGCATTAGTTGATCGCGCTGCAGCGAGGAATTCTTCCTCTTCGCTTTTGGAATCCGTACCAGCCAATTCCTGTGCAACTTTTGAACGTCCTTTCGCTTTCTCACGGATTTCTCGCATCCGTGTCAATTCCGCGGAAGTGCCGTCCATACTGATACCGGAAAGCATATCAGCGATCTCCTCTTGCTCACGTGCGGTGATGAGATCCGCGACTGCCTCAGACTGTTCGCTCTTAATCTTATCTAAATCGCGATGTAGACCGGTAATCTGGATTTTATGGGAATCAATATCCGCCTGTGCACTTTCGATCTCACCCTCGAGTTCGTCAATGCGTCCCTCTTTCTCTTGTAGATTGGAATTGAACTCTTGGTAAGCCGTAACACAGCGCGTGTATTCAGCGTGCTGTTTGACTTCTTCTGGAGCCATGCCCTCTTTTTGCAAATCAGCAGCGGTCTGCTGTGCTTTCGCAATTGCCCCGGCTTTCAATTCTTCCAAATTTTCGACTTCGTCGGTAAGAGTCTTTACCGAGGATCTCTTCTGTTCAACGAGTGCGATCAGCTGCCCGATGGCTTGCTTATAGCGTTGGATGTTCCCCTTCTTATCAGCGATGATGTCTTCATAAGCACCTCTAACGGCTTCGGGGTTTTCCATCATCCTGTCCGCGGTTTCGTGTGCGCGGCCTGTCAGCGTGTACCAAATCGCCTTGAAAAATCGTGTAAATCCGTTTGCCATTTTAGTTCCTCCTATTGGCATCGTGTCTTACTAAGCGCGTCCTTAGTGTATCGATTTGCGTCTTATTTCAATGTTATATAAAAAGTTTCGGACTATACCGCAAATCTATCACATCGTATTTTAACATATTTTATCTAAAACTGCAAGAAAATTCTGCACAGCACCTCAGGTAAATCAGGATAGTCAGTTTTAGACCGCTATAAACGGTTTCATATCCCAGAGGAGGATGCTCCCATCAAAACCTCCACTCGCTAAGAGCATACCGTCCGGTGAAAAAGCGAGCTCCTGAATATCTGTCGGATGGGTCCAGAGCGTCGCAATATTCTCACCTGTTGAAACTTCCCATAACCGGATAGACACCTTTTCTTGCCCTTCTTGCCACCAAGAACCGGAGACGAGATACCGTCCACACGGCGAAAATATCATTACATTCGGACGTTGACAAGTATCCGGTGGGATTATCGCCATGCGGGTCTCATAAGTCGTAGCATCCCACAAACGTATCTCACGTCGCAGCCCACCAGCGATGAGATCACCAGATGGAGAAAAGGCGATAGAATGGAGGTTGGATTTATCAGTGTAACCCGACCTTAAACGATTAAAGATACGTCGGATTTGTCGCCGATCACCTCTATACAGAGAAGCATCCGATTCTGCCTCCATGGGCAGCGAAGCGTGGTGTTCACCGCTCTCGAAATTCCAAACGCGGGCTGTGTGATCGCGGGATGCCGTGATAATCTGCGAACCATTCGGATGAAATGCCGCTGTTGTAATCCCACTGGTATGCCCGATGAGTTCCTGCAGCTCTCGCCAAGACGCAACAGACCACACGGACAAGTTTCCATCTTCGTCCCCACTAACAAGGTGTTCACCCGTAGATGAGAACGCAAGCGCAGTTACAATCCGTTTATGTTTAGTGAGTGTTGTAATCAGTGCCCCTGAATCGACACGCAAAACTTCAATCGTTTCTCCATTTTCTCCAATGGCGGTAGCCAACATATCCTCACACGGGGATAAAGCGCAGCTTCCGTAAGAGGTACTAAATGTTTGCCGCGCACACTTCTGGACAACGTCCCAGAACACAACACCGCTTTTGCCACCGTATCCGCTCACCAATGTCTTGCCGCCGTCCATAAAAAACAGGGTCCGAACCATGCGCGTATGTTCCAGATGAGATACGACCGTGGATGGTGTGTCCGCGTGCCACACCTGCACCTCGCATTCCGTGACGATCGCGAATTGCTGTCCATTGGATGAAAATCCGAAAGCCTTTCTGGTGCCATCTCCGCATTCAAAAGTCTCAAGTTCCTCGCGCCGCGATGCGTCCCATAGTACCACTTTATCCTTATATAAGTCGGCAACCCGCAGGGTCCCATCAGACGAGTAGGCAGGTATCAACTTATCGCCACCATAGTCCGAATCAGTCATCTCAACGGTTTCATTATCAATATTCCACACCTGCAGCTCAGTGTTCTGACGATTGGTAGATGTATTTTGACTCCCAACAGCAAGGAACTGTCCACACGGTGAAAAGGCGAGACCTTGTATCCGTTTTCGGGGGGAGTGTTTCAGGAGCGCGATGTGTTCTTTCGTTTCTATATGTCGAACAGCAAGCGTGGATCGACTCGAAACATAGGCGAGATACTGCCCGTCGGGTGAAAAGCAGACTGGAAAACTGGCGGGTGCCCGTTCGCCTTTTTTTAGAGTAGCTGCATTTGTGAAACTTGCGCCGTGCCTGCCAGTCTCTGCGTTCCAGACATAAACATCACCGTAATCTTTGCCAGATGCAGCGAGGTATTGACTATCCGGTGAAAAAGCGAGTTGGGAGGTACCACCGTGCCATCCTTGTATTTTGGCGGTGCACCGTTGCGTCTCCGTCTCCCACACCTTAATGATACCGTCCCAGTTGCTGGTGGCAACCCATTGTCCATTCGGTGAAAAGGAGATGTTAGAAACTAACCCTCTTTCGGTTGCCAACAATGCGATAGGTTCCATAGTAGCGAGTTCATAGATCCAAGCACCAACGGTAGTTGCGATTGCAAGGGATTCACCATCCGGCGAAAACGCCAAATCCGCTACGATTCCCCTACCTAATCGAGCAATCGCACCATCGGGCAGTTTCCAAGTTGTCACATCGCTGTCTATCTGGGTCGTTTGTGCGATTGTCCGTAATTGTTGATTTTCCATCAAATACCTCCGATTTTATTGCGGCAAGCAATGCTTTAAGAACTGATAAAAGGTTTCATATCCCAAAGCAGGACGGTGCCATCAAAACTTCCGCTCGCTAAGAGCGTGCCGTCTGGTGAAAAGGCGACATCTTGAACGTCTGTGGAATGTGCCCAGAAAGTGTGGATGTGCTTACCGGTAGCAACTTCCCATATACGGATAGGTGCTTTGTCCAGTCCTGCACACCACCAAGCCCCAGAAACAAGATAGCGTCCACAAGGCGAAAATGTCAGTGCCCACGGACGAATGGTCCCTTGAGATGGAAGTATGATCATACGTGTTTCTAACGTGTCTGTATCCCACAATCGGATCTCGTTGGTCAACCCACTGGCAATCCAGGTGCCAAGTCCACCAGCAATCAGAGTGCCACAAGGTGAAAACGCGATGGATTCGATATGCTGATGTCGTTTCCATTGTAAATTTCCGCCATTGATGACCCGCTCAATTTCCTCTGACTCACCTCTATATCGGGTGGCATCCTCTAAGACATCCGGTAAGGGAAGTGGCGCAACCTGTTCACCGATTTCAACATTCCAGAGCCGAGCGGTTCCGTCTCTGGAGGATGTAACGAATAGTTTCCCATCGGGGTGAAATGCGACAGCTACAACTATCCCTGTCTGTTCTGTGAGTGCGTGCCGTTTTTTCCAAAGCGCGACATCCCATACATAAACCTCATTTGCCCCACCACTGACAAAGTATTTCCCTGTAGGTGAGAACGCCAACGTGATTTGATAACTTTCATTTTCATGTTCGGTGAGTTCTGCAATTAGAGTTTCAGATGCAATATGCCAGACTTCAATGTTCCCGTCGCTTGTATCGACAGCTAACAGTTCTTCACATGGGGACAATGCGATGGATCTCCGTAAAGAGGTGCGCTCAGTTAGCGGTGGAAGGACCTGCCGTGTTTCCCTGCTCGCGACATCCCAGAATACCTTATTTGATCTTCCCCAATGACTACTGACCAATGTCCTCCCTTCCTCCAAAAATGCGACTGAATAAGCCGTGCTTTTAAATCCAGAAGATGATACCACTGTCGACGGGATTCCTGCTTTCCAGACTTCAACATCACCCCGTGTACTACAGACTGCGAATTGCGTTCCATCGCTTGAAAAACGTGATGCTCGATCTGTGTATCCCGCAGTTTCAAACACATCTAACTGTTCACCCTTTGACGCATCCAAAATCACTACCTTGTCTCCATGAATGTCGGCAATCCGTAACGTTTCATCAGCGGTATAAGCCAGTCTCACTCGATTTCCTTCATAAGTAGTCGGTGTCATTACAAGGGATCCGTTCTGAATATCCCATACCTGAACAGTGGCACCAAGATTCGCACCGGCGAGGTACTGTCCACACGGGGAAAAAAGAAGCGAGTGCAACGGAGCGGTGTGTCCGGTAAGGCACCCTATGTCTTTACCGGTATTTATATCTGAAATCGTAACCATGTCCGGGGAAGACACAAACACAAATAGATTATTATCGGGTGAAAAAGCAATAGGAAAATTTCTCTCGGAGTTAGAATCGAATTTTTTCGCGTAGTCCTCGAATTTGAGATTTTCAACAGTGAAACTTACTATAGGCGTTTCACGGTTTGTGCGCCAAGCATAAACGGCACTGTGTCCAAAACCCGATGCAGCGAGATGTTGACCGTCCGATGAAAAGTGGACATGAAAAACATCATCAATCCGATGCGTGCTTCCGTAATCTATTTTCGAAACACACTGTCCATCTTGTGTGTCCCATACTTTAACTATACCATCTTGATCGCCGGAGGCAATCCACTGCATATCGTCCGAAAAGGTAACGACATTGGACATCCCTCGTTCAGTCCCCCATAACGCTCGAGGTGTCATTGTTGCCGTGTCATATAGCCAGAACCCGATTTCAGTTACAACGGCAAGATATGAACCATCAGGCGAGAATCCTACATCACGTAATTCACCCTGTCCCAACCTACCAATTGCACCATCAGGCAGTTCCCAAGTTGTTACATCTGTGTCTTCAATCGGTCTCAGTCCTTTTTCTAACGACTTGCTGTTTTCCATGAAAGCATCTCCCTTTATTGCTAAAGAATGTGTGAAGTCCGAATATTTTGCATGCTAAGGCGTTATACACAATTAACTAAGAGGGTCCACGATGCCAGTGGCTGGCGATATGCTATCGGTGAATTGACATGAATTTAAGCACCTATAAACGGTTTCATATCCCAGAGAAGGACAGTGCCGTCAAAGCTACCACTTGCTAAAAGTGTACCGTCTGGTGAGAAGGCGACATCCTGAACATCAGAGGCGTGTCCCGAGAGGGTATGGATGTTTTCACCGGTGGCAACTTCCCATATCCGAATAGGTGCTTTGTCGAGCCCTGAACACCACCAAGCCCCAGAGACAAGATAGCGTCCGCAGGGCGAAAATGTCAGTGCCCACGGACGTGGGCGAATCGTCCCTTGAGATGGAAGTATGATCATACGCGTTTCTAAAGTTGCTGTGTCCCACAATCGGATCTCGTTGGTTAACCCACCGACGATCGTAGTACCGAGACCACCAGCAATCAGGGTACCACACGGCGAAAACACGATGGATTGGATATGTTGGTGTCGCTTCCATTGTGGACGCCCGCCGTTCATGGCTCGTTCGATTTCCTCAGGCACGCCTCTGTATTGGGTGACATCCTCTAAGGTATCTGGTAATGGCAGTGGGGCAATTTGTTCACCGGTTTCAACATTCCAGAGTCGGGCAGTCCCGTCTCTGGCAGAGGTAACGAATAGTTTTCCATCCGGATGAAATGCGATGTCTACAACCCAATTTTTATGTACTGTAAGCGAGTATCGTTGTTCCCAAGACTCAACATCCCATACGTAGACTTCATCTGCCCAACCGCCACTGACGAGGTATTTCCCCGTAGGCGAGAACGCCAACGTGATTCTGTTACTCTCATGTTCGGTGAGTTCCGCAATTAGGGTTTCAGAAGGAATATGCCAGATTTCGATGTTCGCGTCGCTCGTATCAACAGCCAACAGTTCCTCACACGGGGAGAGTGCTATATCTCTTCGTAAAACGTTGCGCTCCGTTAGTGGTGGGAGTACCTGCTGCGTTTTCCTACTCGTAACATCCCAGAATATCTTATTTGATCTTCCCCAATGATTACTGACCAATGTTTTGCTGTCCTGTGAGAATATCACCGAATAGGCAGCAGGTTTATATTCAGGAAATAATGCGACTGTAGAAGGGCTTTCAACTTTCCATAGCTGCAGATCACCGCGTGTATTGGCAATTGCGAATTGCGTTCCATCGGTCGAAAAACGTGCTGCAGCCTTAGTCGCTCCCGGGGATTCAAAGGTGTCTAACTTCTCTTGCTGCGGCACATCCCAAATCTGCACCTCGTTCTCATAGATACTGGCAATCCTTATTGCGCCATCGGAAGTATAAGCCAGCCTTAACCGATCCCCTTCGTATGTAGTCGGCATCATTACAAGGGATTCATTGTGAATATCCCAGACCTGCACCTCATTATCCAAGGTCACAGTGGCAAGGTACTGCCCGCAAGGCGAAAAGATGGCGGAATGCACCGGTGCATTGTGTCCAGTGAAATGAGTAATCTGTTCGCGGGTATCTACGTCTGAAATCGTGATGGTATCTATGGCGGTCGCATACGCAAACTGGTTTCCAACGGGTGAAAAAGAGACAGGAAAACACGAGTCACCGTAATATCCCCTTCGGTAATCCTTTTTTTCTGCATCTTCAATGGTGCAGCTCATGATAGGCGTGTCAATGTTTGTCCCCCATTTGTAGACGGCACTATGTCCGAAACCGGATGTGGCAAGATATTGTCCGTCCGACGAAAAGTGGAGATGTAAAAGGCTATTGAAGTTTCGCGTACTTCCCCAATCTATTTTCGTAATACACTGTCCGTTTTGTGTGTCCCATATTTTAACAATCCCGTCTTGGTCGCCGGTGGCGATCCATCGCATATCATGCGAGAAGGTCGCAACATTAAACATTCCACGTTCGGTGCCCCACAGCGCGCGAGGTGCCATTCTTGCCGTGTCATATATCCAGAATCCGATTTTGGTTGCAACGGCAAGATACGCGCCATCGCGCGAATATTCGACACCAAGTAGGACTCCTTGTCCCAACCTACCGATTGCGCCTTCAGGGAGTTCCCAAGTGGTTATATCCGTATCTTCAATCGGTCTCAACGCCGGAGTTAAAGGTTGTCTGTTTTCCATAGAGAGGTCTCCTATTATTGCCACAAGACGCGCGAAGTTTAAATATCGCTTATGCCAAAGTCCACGTGTGTAGTGTTACAGGTCATGAAGATAGAAAAATAGGTTAAACGGGATAGTTACGTAATAAGGGTGGAGAAAAGACGCGAAAATTTCAATGACCAGCAAAATCAGCCATTTTCATTATACACGGCTTATCGGGTTTTTGTCAATGCTCTATTTAGATGGCTCACGAAATTCTGCTTGACATAAAGGAGATATCTAAATAAAATAAACAACAAACACGACTTTTAATTTGCAGAAGATGGGCATACAACCTACGATACATAGGACATTCTCATATTGGCTGTGGTTTATTGCATTCGGTGCATTGGCACTGATACTTGCCAATATGCCGCTGTTTAACATACTGGCTTTTGAGTTTTGTGCCGTGTTAGCAATCAGCATCTCTTTCGTTGGTGCACATGTGACACTAACAGTGGTGCAGCAGATGAAACGACAACCCGATGCGCTCACGGGTCCCGCGGGACAAATCGTCGTCCGATGCTATCGGAGTGCGTTGGTATTTAACTTAGGGTTGCTCGTCCTACCGCTCGCTATCATTCTACTGAACGCGTTTCGGATTAAAAACTGCAATTTCAGTGAAGGTTTTCTCTTTTTTTTTCTGCTGCCCGTGATTAGTTGCACATACTCAACAGCAGCGGGAACATTCTTTGGGTTCTGGATCAAGAGGCGATGGTTGGCATATTTGGCGTATCTTGGGTATCTTTTGCTCTCTTTTGTGCCGGTGGTCATCAACCTGATATTCCATCCGCCGGTGTTTGCGTATCACGCGACATTCGGATACTTTCCGGGCCCAATATACGATTTCGTTATTCCGATAACAAGTACACTGCTAATCGCCCGTGCAGAAACACTCCTGTGGGCACTCCTGTTTTTTGGACTGTCTGTTAGTATTTGTGAAATAAGTAGGGATACAGGATTGATGCCCCAACTGAAGTGGCGAAAATTGTTCAAGCCACCTACAAAACGTGTAGGGTTATATCTGCTGATTGTTTGTCTACTCGGTTTCCAATGCTATGCAGGCGCGTTAGGAATTCGTCCAACTCGCGGCGATATTGCCCGAAAACTTGGCGGATTCCGTGAAACCGCTCATTTTGAAATCTTCTACGCCCGCGAACTTGAAACGGAGATTGAACGGATCGCTGAGGATTGCGAATTCCAGTACGCACAAGTATCTGCCTATCTCATGCCAGACGGAGACGAACTCTCTCGGAAAGTCCGCGCTTATGTCTATGCATCCACTGACCAGAAGAAGCAGTTGATTGGTGCTGGGAATACATCTGTGGAAGATCCGTTTGGACACGGATTTCATATCCATGCCCAAGGTTTTCCGCATCCTGTCCTGAAGCACGAATTGGCACACGTCTTTACTGTCCCGTGGTCGCCGCTGAAAGTGAGTCTAAAGATTGGACTTCATGAAGGCATCGCGGTCGCCGCGGATTGGGATGAAGGTAGACTCACAGCACATCAATGGGCAAAAGCGATGCGCCAGATGGAGATTGCACCGTCATTGTCAGCCATTATGGGACTCGGATTTTGGGGACACGCAGGTTCGCGGAGTTATCTGCTGGCGGGTTCTTTCGTACGGTTTCTTGTGGATACCTACGGCATAGAAAAGTTTAAAGGTGTTTTTCCGACCGGTAATTTTCTGAAACATTATGGGAAGGACCTCCCGTCGCTTGAAACGGAGTGGATCGGTTTTTTGGAGAGTGTCCCACTGGAGGATGACGATATAAACTATACCGCGTACCGTTTAAAGCGGCGCAGTGCTTTTGAACAGGTCTGCACGCATGAGATGGCCGCGCTGCGGGATACTGCTTGGCAGGCATACTACCGAAAAGATTTCGTTACTGCTGTGGAGACCTTTGGGACGATGCTATCCGATGAACCTGATAATTTAAGCACATTACGAGGGCTTATGTACAGTGCGTATCGGATGCAGGATTATGACAAAGCGTTATCCTTAGCGAATCGCATTGTAAGCGCGGAAGACACCCGATTTAGTCCAGAGGCGATACTGTTGATAGGTGATATTTATTGGCTACAGAATAAATATGAAAAAGCAATGGATGCCTACGCTTCTATTGAAACAGAATATGAGACATTTGAGCAACGGCGTATCAAGCGGATCGTAGCACTCTCTTATCCGAGTATAAACCGGACCCAACCGAATGCAGTCGTCGAAGAGGATCGCTCCCTCCGGGAGTTGCTCCGCGCTGTCTTGGTTGAACCTAAAGATACAGCAGAGAAAATAGCATATCTGTCAACATGCATTCAAACAGAGCCAGACATGTGGTTAGCATATCTCTTAGCCAGTGAATTGCTTCATAAAAAAGGCGCGTGGCGGAGTAGTAATCAGTACCTTCGCCGCGCGGTAGCACTCTTAGAAAAGGCACAGATGTCGGGTGAGATTTCTCCAAAAACGCCATCACCAGGGCAACTGACACCGCAACAATACCAAAGTCTTCTGTTGGATACACGGAAGACAATAGGCATCAATACCTATCATCAGAAAGATTACAAGACCGCAATACGCGTGTTCGCCGAGATCGCAGCAGATGAAGTATTGCCTCGCGGAACACTACTAAAAATGGAAGACTGGAAACAGCGGAGTCATTGGGCAGAATTACATCGCCAAAATTCTATAAGTCCTTAGTTTGAAAGGAGCCTCTATGAAACTTTTTGTGCCGGGAAGAATTTGCCTGTTCGGAGAACATAGCGATTGGGCAGCAAGGTACCGGCTATTAAACGCAGAACTCGAAAAGGGGTATACGTTAATAACCAGCACAAACCAAGGGGTATATGCTGAGGTTAAACCGCATCCTACGCAGCTGATTTTGAATACAACGCTCAGTGATGGCACGCACCACGGTCCTTATAGCCTGCCTATGGAGAGAAGTGCCCTTCTCGCTGAAGCTGAAAAAGGCGGATTTTTTAGCTATGCTGCTGGTGTCGCCTATCAAATTTTAACCAACTACCGGGTCCAAGGGCTGGAAATCGATAATTATCTCACCGATTTACCCGTTAAAAAAGGCTTATCTTCGAGTGCTGCCATCAGTGTTTTAGTCGCACGCGCTTTTAATCGGACTTATGATCTCAAGATGACAATACGCGGTGAAATGGAATATGCCTACCGTGGTGAGACGACAACACCTTCACGCTGTGGGCGGATGGACCAAGGGTGTGCATACCAACGTCCTATCCTCATGACGTTTGATGGCGACAACGTTGATGTCCGAGAACTCAGTGTACCGAAAAACATGTACCTCGTAATTGTCGACCTTGGTGCCGGTAAAGATACACGCCTGATATTGCAACAATTAAGTCACTGCTATCCATTTGCTGAGAGTGAATTAGAGAAAAACGTACAACACTACCTCGGCCCCCTAAGCGCGCAAATTACACAAGAGGCGTATCAAGCACTACGCGACGGAGACGCAGAATTAGTAGGTAAACTGATGACCCGTGCGCAGACGGAGTTCGATAAACACCTCATACCTGCCTGTCCCTCACAATTGACAGCACCCGTCCTCCATAAAGTCCTCAATTATGAACCGATCCAGCCGTATATCTGGGGCGGTAAAGGCGTCGGTTCGCAAGGCGACGGGTCCGCCCAATTCATTGTGAAAGATGAAGAAAGTCAACAACGCGTCATTGAGATTATCGAACAGGATCTGAAGATGTCGTGCCTGAAACTGGTGATTGAAGCGGGCAGCCACGTCCGAAAAGCCGTCATTCCCGCTGCAGGGTTTGGAACCCGCCTGTTCCCGGCTTCAAAAGCGATGAAGAAAGAGCTCTTCCCTGTGATTGACAGTTCTGGGCAAGCAAAACCCGCAATTATGGCGATTGTTGAAGAGGCGATAGAGGCGGGTATTGAGGAAATTTGCCTTATTGTCCAACAGGGCGATATCGAACTTTTTGAATCGTTTTTCAAAACACCACCCCCCATTGAACACTATAACAAACTCAGTAAAGAGAATAAGACATATTGCGACTATCTACTGGAGTTAGGCAGCAAAGTGACATTCGTCACACAAGACGTTCAAGAAGGATTCGGACATGCCGTTTATTGCGCGAGGGAATGGGTTGGAAACGAACCTTTTTTATTGATGCTCGGTGACCATCTCTACGGTTCAAATGAAGAAAGATGCTGTGCGCGACAAGTCGTAGAGGCTTATGAACAGGTCGGACACAGCGTTGTCGGACTTAAAGAGACACCGATTGAGCAGCTATCAAACTTCGGATGCGTCACGGGTGTATGGAAAGAAGCGGACACATTGCTATCGGTAACAGAGTTTTACGAAAAACCGGATCCTGAGTATGCAATGGAACATTTACACGTAGACGGTATGGATGTAGACCAGTTCTTGACGGTGTTCGGTATCTATGTCATTCAGCCGCAGATTTTCGAGTTTCTTGAGCAAAATATTGCTCATAACCTGCGCGAGCGCGGCGAATTCCAACTCACTTCTTGTTTAGATGAATTGCGGAAAGCAGAGGGTTTTTCGGGGTACGTTGTCAAGGGAAAACGCTATGACATCGGGCTCCCCGAGGAGTATCGGCAAACGGTTATTGATTTCAGAAACGCTTAGCATTCTGTATCTATCTATGCATCAGAACCACACTTAATAACAACGATTGTCAGATCATCGTATTGCTCCGCTTCGCCGACAAAGTCCCGAACGTCGTTAACAAGGTGTTGGACAGTTGCTTCAGCACCAAAATTATCAGGGATCCGCGAAACCGATTCCGTTAAGCGATCCGTCCCATACATCTCCTCTTCTGTGTTGAGTGCCTCAATGAGACCATCGGTATGAAAGATCAGAATATCGCCTTCAGTTAAATCGAAGGTAGTAGATTCATATTCCACCCTTTTCATACTCCCAAGTGGAAGATCACCACTTTCAATTTCGATTATATCCGTTCCACGTTTGAGAACGGGATACGGCTGACCGCCGTTGGCGTAGTTAACCCGTTTCTCGGCTTCATCAAGGACCGCGAGGTTAAGCGCGATGAAGCTCGGACCATACATCCGCGGTGCTAACCCTGTATTGAGGTCACTGAGAATAACAGCGGCTTCGGATTTGAAACGCGAGACTTCATATAACATCCCATTTGTCAACACTGCGTTCATCGCGCCTCGCAGCCCTTTCCCTGCAGCGTCCGCTACAGCAATGGCCGTCTGTCCATTCGACACAGTGAGATAATCAAAGAAATCACCACCCACCTGTGTTGCCGGCACCGACATTCCTGCGACATCAAACCCTTTCGTGTCGGGTGCCTCCGTCGGCAAAAGTCCCATCTGAATATTCTGTGCTTCGCTCAACTCCGCGCGGATACGATGCATCTCCGCTTCTTCCCTGTGTCGGACTTCGTTACGCAGCTGCAGGGTGTGCCGTCGGTTGACGACAAGGCGACCAATCAAGGCAAAAACGACAGTTATGAAAATAAGCGTCGGTAAGTATGTGCGCCAGCGCGTCCAAAGCGGCGGCGGGATATTAAAGTCCACCACCGCAGGCGGTTCGGTGTAGGGAAAGTTTTTACGAAACGCCTTGATGAGGAAACTGTAGTTGCCTGCTTTAAGCCCTGTGTATCGGATGCGCAGCGTACCCGCTTGGTTTTGAAACGCCTGCGTAACATTGCTACCCAGGATCTGTTGATTCGTCAACCCAGCCGCGGCGGGCGGCGTCCAACCATCGGAGAGTACACCCGCACCGGTAGATAATCGCGAGAATTCCTCCGCTGAAAGTTGTGTCCATGTCGGGGTATCGAGTCCAATTAATTTAAATTGATATGAAAGCCCTTCTCGGAGCGAACTGATGCCGCGCACATCGAAAATCTTGGTGCCACGCGTAGGCAACACTAAAGTAGACGAGAAATCGGTGTAAGATTTATCCGCTTCTAAAGCGATTATTCGACACTCTGGCAGTCCACCGCGCGCCGGCGTGTATTGCGTAACCCCCGCTTCAGTAGCAAACCAAATGTCTTTATCAGAAGATTCAAGTATCTTTGAGATGTTGTTATGCGCCCAACCGTTTTTCGTCGTCCGGTTGTGGAAGGTTTCACCATCGTATCGCACGGTGCCGCCACCGCGTGTCGCGAACCATATATTTCCCCTGCTATCCTCTATTACGTCGCGCACGTTATCCACAAGAAATCCGTCTTCTTTTGTTGTATAAGTTGTTAGGGTTTGCCCATCATATCGAACAGCACCACGGGATGTCGCTAACCAGAGGATTCCCTCCCGAGAAGTCAGGGCAGCGTTTATGGGTGCAAGTTTAGTAATATCCCGAACCGCATCTAACCGTGTGCCGTGATAAGTTTTGAGAACGTCGGAAAAAAGAAAAGTGATTTCGTCATTCTCTTGTGTCGGGTGCTGCCACACAGCCAATGGCGCAGCAGTAGGTTCTCCGCCCACTACAGTCGGGCTACCCGTTTCGATGTTGTTCCAATATATCAACCTACCCGTCACCGCATTGAAAAACCATTTGCGCGCTGGCATAGATATCAAGAGTTTGGTTGCCTTCAGGTCAAGCTCATCCGGCTTAATAGGTCGAGTTGTGGATGCTACGCGATCAATGCTTTTCGGATAACGCTTTACCTTTCCGTTCTCAAAATGCACCCATAACCTATCATCGGAATCTCTGTATAAGTCAGTGATAGCAGCCGCTCCGGGTTCTATTTCAAAAACTGAAGTGGCCGTTTGCCTTTCTGCAGTCTTTTCAAATAGGATTCTTTGTGAACCGTTTTCTGTGAGCCATAACAACCCTGTTGCATCGGCTTTGAAAAGATGCCCACCAAACGCCATCCATACGTGTTCTCCCTCCGTAACGAGGACATCCGTATTGCTATCCGACCTTTCGCCGCCAGGACCGATCTTTGTTCGGATAGAGATAGAAATTTGATGTCCGTAACTTCCGTTTGCATAGCGGAAGAACGTGTAGTGTGTAGCCCCCCCACGGGATCCCGGCTCGTTTATAAACCAGATGTCTCTGCCGACTTCAAATATTTTCACGATTTCAGACTGCTGCCGCCACCCATCCCTATTAACAGTCCCCAACCTTAATGAAGCAGTGGTAGTTTCACCCGTTTTCATATCATAACGTGCGACACGCCCTGAGATGCTGAACCAAAGATAACCTCTACTCCCCTCATACATCGTCCGAATCCTGCTGGTGCCAAGTCCAGCATGCGTAATAACCGCCGGTGTCGGTTCAAATGCCGTCACACCGTTATTGTGTCCAAACCACAATTTACCATCGACGGCTTCAAAGATTGTACGAATTCTGTCGTTCCCGAGCCTACTACTTGTATTATTATAGGAAGTTGGATTGAGTTCAGAATCATATTGTTCGATCCCATGACGTTCACTAATAAACCATAGATTCCCCCATTGGTCCTCAATTTCAAGAAAGCCTATCGCACCTCTAAGCCGCCGCAGCCGCTGCAGCCGTGAGCCATCCCATCGTCTTGTGGACCGACCATCGCTAAACCAGAGTCGTCCTTTTGTGTCAATTTGGATGGCCACACTTTTCCGAATGGGTGTTCCTCTCGAAGATGTACTCGTCCTGGATCCGATGCGGGTTCGAGTCGGGGCGATCTGTTCAAAGTCTTTTCCATCAAATCGCAGGAGAAGATCCTCGCCACCGAACCAGAGGTTCCCGGAAGCATCTTCGGCTATCGTCGCAATCGGGTTGACCACATTTAGATCCGAGATATTGAAACGCGTGAATCCAGCATTCGGATGGATACGCGGTGTTCCGTCATCTGTTTCATCAACCGTATCACGTCCGCGTTCTGCGCGGATCCAAGGGTTTTCTCGGAAACTCAGGATTACACCGGTCTGCTCTTCGCCCTCTCCTTCACTTCCACCGAGCCAGAGGGTGCCATCCGTACTTTCAAAAATAACACTTATCGTTAAACCTGTCGCGCGGATGAGATCTTCACCTATAATTTCGTGAGGCTGTGCCTGTGGGAGTTTCTGGACCCCGGGTGTCATGTACTTCGTTAGCACCTGATTTTCACCAACCCATATATCGCCGTATTGATCCGCAATGAGCGAATTCCCCATACCGATGAAACTGATTTCACTGCCATCAAACCGACTGATCCGCCCCGATTTTTCTGAATTATCCCTCGAAAGGAACCAGATGTGCCCCCATTTATCCTCAATGATCTGTTTCGTTTGTCCGAGGAGTGCCCCCGCTTCAACACCCTCATAACTGTCCTGCGATCCAACGTACGGTTTAAAGGTATTGTCATAAAACTGACTCACGCCACCGCGATCAGAACCGAACCAGAGGACACCTCGGCTGTCTTGGAAAATAACAGGCACAATCGGGCCAACCAATCCATCAGCAACAGTGTAGGTCTGAATTTGATCAGCCTTGGCATCACCACAGACAAAAATCGCAGCAAGGGTTATACCAATGATTAAAATAAAGTTTTTAACCGTAGTTTTCAGATTTTTGAAACGTGCTGAACAAAAGTTGGTATCTATCATAATCCTTTACCGATCAAAGCTCTTCGTTGAGACATTCATTTGATGATTAATGGGCGAAATCGCGAATCCGTGAAAGTGCTTCACCGATAACTTCGTCCGGATACGTCAGAGAGATTCGGCAATAGCCTTCACTCCACTGCCCATATCCAAGTCCGGGTGTTACCACAACGCCTACCTCCTCAAGGAGTGCTGTTGCAAAAGCACCGCTTGAACCGTTGAAACGCGGGGGGACAGGTGCCCAGATGTACATCGTTGCCTTCGGTCTATCAATTGCCCATCCACTATCTGTGAGTGCATCTACCACCATATCCCGGCGTTTTTGATAAACGCTGTTGATCGCTGGCGTGACTTCGTGAGCGATTGAGAGTGCCTTCGCACCGGCGAACTGAAGGGCGCGGAGCGAACCATTATCTATGTTGTTTTTAACAGTCGTCACTGCCGCAACAGCCGTTGGATTACCAACAACAAACCCTAATCGCCACCCTGTCATATTAAACGCTTTACTCAACGAAAAGAATTCAACGGCGACTTCGGCAGCACCATCTACCTGTAAGATACTTGGTGAACGATACCCATCGTATGTGTTTTCACTATAGGCGTTGTCATGCGCGATGAGGATACTGTTTTGTCGTCCAAATTCCACGGCGCGCGCAAAGAAATCGAGGTCAGCCGTTGCTGTTGTCGGGTTGTTTGGATAGTTAATCCACAGCACTTTGGCGAGCCGTTTTATCTCGTCAGGAATAGCGTCAAAGTCAACATAAAAATCGTTTTCTCGCAGAAGCGGTGCGTAGTAAGTCGTCGCGCTCGCAAAAACATGTCCGATATTATAGGTCGGGTAACCCGGACTCGCTGCGATACCGATGTCGCCAGGATTAAGTATGCCGAGTGCCAATTTAACAATGGCATCTTTGCTACCGAGCGTAGTAGCAACCTGATCATCGGATAGCGTAACGCCGTAACGCCGTTGATAGAAGTCAAGTACCGCTTGCGGAAAATCCTCAACGGGGATGTCGCATCCGTAGCGGTGCCGATCTGGGTCTTCGGGATTCTGGATCGCCTGTACCAGCGTCTCAACAACCGGATCTGGTGTCGGGATATCGGGATCACCAATACCGAGGCTAATCACGTCAACGCCTCGTGCTTTCGCTGCCTGTATCTTTTGGCGCAAATCCACAAAGAGATAGGGTGGAAGTTTCTGTAACCGTTCTGCGAGTGTAACCAAGATTTTCTCCTTTGTTTACTTTAAATGAAGAATTGCTTGTTGTGCCTCACTGAGGCTCTCCATAACATTTGGACTAAAATGCAAGCCTTGACCGCCCCAATCGGGCATGTAACCGATACTATAACAGTAATAGAGCGTCCGCCGCGGTCTACCGGAAACATTGATGACAGATCCGTGCGTCAACGCCTCCGTGAAGATGATAGCATCACCCGCTTTCGCCGGAATCGGGGTTAGCACAGGATTCTCATCGGGATGACCGCCCCACGGTTTCCGGAAATTGCTCTTATGTGCGCCCGGTATAACAGCGAAACAGCCGTCTTCGACATCACAATCTAACATCGGGAAAACAGCCTTTGTTAAGGTAGATACCATCTCCCCGTTTTTACAGTGATATTGACATTTCGGAATAATCGGTGTGCCGTGCATGTGTAATCCAGTATAACCGCCACCCCATCGGTAAATCGTATACGTATGATTGAGTCGATAGGGACCACCGGTTACACCTTGAATCACGTCCAACACTTCAGGAATATCAATCAGCGCGTTGAAGGTACTGTCCGCCTCCATAATATTGGAGATATAGAGTTCCTTTTCCGTCCGCTCTGTACCGAGACATAGCGGCGATGGATAGTCTTCAGGCGGCATATTTTCATACTGATCTAACACAGTGTTACATGCGTCAACCACTTCTTGTGGGATAACACCCTTCAGCACGATAAAACCTTGCAAGTCGAATAGATATTTTTGTTCGTCTGTCATTTTTTTAACTAAGACCTCCGAGCTGCCCGCCACTATGTTTCGGGCAGATTTTTGGTGCAGTTCAGATTACGGGACGGCTTCATATTTGAGAATTGTCCCGTTTTGACCAACCACCCATCCGCTGTTTGTGCTACTTACGTAGATAGATTTCAGATCTGTTCGGGTATCTGTCCGTTGCGGTCGCCAATTTTGACCCCCGTCTTTTGTGTGCAGAACAAGCCCCGATTTTCCAACAATCCAACCTTCCGTTGCTGAGATAAAAAATACGTCGTCAAGGAAATAATCGGTATGGCTCTCTTGACGTTGCCACGTTTTACCGCCATCCACTGTCCGCAGAATTAACCCGTCCCTTCCCAAGCCGCGTAGATCCCATCCGACGATCCATCCAATTTCTGGTGAGACGAAGGTAACAGCATCAAGATAAAAAAATGGGTGTCGCTCACTCATAGATGCCAACCGCCAACTGCTGCCACCATCAACTGTAGAAAGGACTGTCCCATTCATCCCAACTGCCCAACCGCGCCGTTTAGAGGTAAAGTGGACATCAAAGAGATTCCAAGGTGTCCCACTCTTTTGACGCTTCCACGTCTGTCCGCCGTTATCCGTATGGATGATCTCGCCGCCGTTCCCAACGCACCATCCAGTATTTTCGTCCACAAAGAATACACTGAGTAAAACCTGCTGTGTCTCTGAAGCTTGGCGTTCCCACACAGCCCCACCGTTTGTGGTATGCAAAACGACACCAGCTTCCGCAACTGCCCACCCTTTTTGTGCGGATACAAAATGGACCGCACCGAAACACTCCGTCGTGCGGCTATCCTGCGCGTTCCACACGGTACCGCCATCTTCAGTTCGCAGGATAGATCCGCGATCCCCAACGACGTACCCTTCTTTCGGTGAAATGGCGCATACGCCAACTAAGAGATGACTCGGACTCGATTGTGATTCCCATGTTACACCACCATTTCGGGTGTGGAGAATCGTGCCGTTCTCACCGACGACCCAACCGAGTCGCTTGGAAACGAAGTCCACACCTAACAGAACAGCATCAGCACTGTTATGAAAGCGGGGACCGCCGCGTTGATGCTTCCATTTTCCTTTTCCGCCGGACGCGGTATGCAGAATCACACCTAAGTCGCCGACGATCCACCCGTTTTGGGTATCCGTGAAGTCAATATCGTAAAGTGTAAAAGTGTGCAGCGGTTCTTTGCCGAGATACTCGGGTTGTCCATAACTGGTTTTATGGCGTTGATTGCTGCCATCGGTAATGAATTGCCATGTTTGTCCACCATCGGTCGTCGCGAAGACACGCCGTCGATCCCCTACAACCCAACCTGTCTGTTTGTCAATAAAGTAAAGGTTGAACAGTGCGGCTTCTGTGGTGAATTGTTCTTCCCAAGTATTGCCGCCATCGGTTGTCCGATAGATGTAGCCAGCGTTTTTCCCATTCGGTGCATTATAGGTGATAATCCATCCGTGGTTTTCATCTACAAAGAATATCCCTTTTAATGACTTCCTGTTGAACACGCTCCCGTCAACCTTAGCAAATGTCTGTCCGCTGTCTGTTGTTTTCAGAAGTGTGCCCCAATCCCCGACAATCCAACCTGTAGTTTCCGTTATAAAAAAATCGTGGAGATTATTTTCTGTACCTGTTTCGATAGGCTGCCACGTTTTCCCACCATCGGAGGTGTGGATAAGGACACCGCCTTCACCAAGGCACCATCCTTCTAATGCCGATCGGAAATAGACCTTTCGCAACGGCTTGCCGAGAACACCGCTATTTTGTCTGTGCCAGGTCTGTCCACCGTTAGTTGTCTGGATGATGAGGCTCTCCGCATTCTCTTCAGCGTCTAAACCCGGAATTGCGTCTATAGCATTACCAACTGCCCAACCCAGATTTTCGTTCACAAAATGGACATCGTATAGGTGCGAACTCCAATCACCCTCCATAACGGTTTTCCACTCGTACTGGACGGGTTTCTTGGATGTTGTCCCCTCGCAACCGACTGCAAACAAGGTCGTGATGCATACAACAGCAAACACGTAACCCACTTGCGGCAGATGCGAGAACGTCCAATTAGTGCTGCTTCTGAAAAAGGACTTCGCTGACATCGTGCAATCCTTTGGGGGCATCAACGACCCACCGTGCTGCGCGAATCGCACCTTTCGCGAACGCCTCTGGACTGTGGGCACGGTGGACGACACTTAATTGCTCACCCTCGGTCGCAAACAATACTGTATGATCACCGGCAATATCACCGCCTCGCATTGCATGGATACCGATCTGTTGCTTCGGTCTCGCACCAACAATGCCGTGCCGACCATAGACACCTACTTCATCTAAATCACGTCCCAATGTTGTAGCGACAGTCTCCACTAATCGGAGTGCTGTCCCACTCGGCGAATCTGTTTTATGATTGTGATGTGCCTCTATCACTTCAATATTATAATCATCTCCGAGGGCTTTCGCAATTAATTCGAGTGCTTGGATCACCACATTGACACCGAGACTCATATTCGGTGCCATCACGCAGCGAATCTGCGATGCCAGTGCTTTGACTGTCGCGAACTGATCTTGGGTAAACCCAGTTGTTCCAATGACGATGGCTTTATCTGTATTAACGACCTGTTGAAGATATCCCAATGTCGCATTCGGTTTTGAAAACTCAATGACGACATCCGCGTTCTGAAGTACGTCGTGTAGTTTACCTGTGATGGCTACACCGATCTCGCCAATACCTGCGACAACACCGGCATCACTCCCGATTTGTGGGTGCAATGGATATTGGATCGCGCCGACAAGTTCCATATCGGCTTGTTGCGCAATACAGCGCGTGAGACACTGCCCCATACGACCACAGACACCCGTAATAACAACACGAATCATTGGAATACCTTCTAACGACTACTGAAAAAGGACTTCGCTAACATCGTGCAACCCTCTGGGCGCATCGACGACCCACCGTGCTGCGCGGAGCGCACCTTTTGCGAACGCTTCCGGACTGTGTGCGCGGTGGACGACACTTAATTGCTCACCCTCAGTTACAAACAATACCGTATGATCTCCCGCGATGTCGCCACCTCGTACCGCATGGATGCCGATCTGTTTTTTCGGTCTCGCACCAACGATGCCGTGCCGACCGTAGACCCCTACCTCATCCAAGTCGCGTTCTAATGCCGTAGCGACGGTTTCCGCTAACCGCAGCGCGGTTCCACTCGGTGAATCCGCTTTGTGATTGTGGTGTGCCTCTATCACCTCAATGTCATAATCGTCGCCAAGGGCTTTGGCGATGAGTTCCAAAGCTTGGATCATCACGTTGACACCAAGGCTCATGTTCGGTGCCATCACACACCGAATCTGCGATGCGAGTGTTTTGACAGTCGCGAGTTCATCAGCATTAAACCCGGTTGTTGCGATTATCATCGCTTTATCTGCATCAACAACCTGTCTGAGATGTTCCAACGTTGCTTCAGGTTTTGAGAACTCAATCACAACGTCCGCGTCTCCAAGCACATCGTTGAGTTCACCTATGATCGCTACGCCGATCTCGCCAATACCTGCGACAACACCGGCATCGCTCCCGATTTGCGGGTGTTCGGGGTATTCAATCGCGCCAACAATTTCCATATCGGCTTGCTGGGTAACGCCTTGAATGATGAGCCGTCCCATACGGCCGCACGCCCCATTAATAATTACACGAATCATCTTTTAAATTTTCCTTGCGGTTAAATAACGTGGGTTTGAACTTTGACGGTTTTTGATATAGATCCGCCTTCCATTACATTACAGGCTACGTTTTCGGTATTATTAGAATAGCGGTCAGCCATCGGCAATCGGTTTCTATCAGTAAAGAGGGTGCTGTTAAACGAAAACCTCTTTGCTGAAAGCTGAGAGCGAAGCGACCTGACTGCTGATGGCTATTTCAACGTGAGCAGATATGCCAGAAGGTCATGCATCTGCTTCACTGAAAGAATATCTGCATAATTTTCAGGCATAACCCCTGCTTTTGGAACCCGACTACTCTGCAAATCCTTTGTGAAATAAGTCGTCCACAACTTCCCTGAACTATCAAGTATCTGCACAACCTCGGTATTCTTATTCCCTCTATGATCGTACAGGTATCGTTTCTTGCCCGTAATCTCCTCTCCATCTTTGGTGACAATAGTCAGCAGTTTATATTCATCGGCGATATGGGCACGTGGGTTGAGAATAGATTCCACAATGAATTGTAGGGAACGCGTCCGAGCGATGTAGGTCAAATCAGGCCCTATCTCACCGCCAGTGCCAGTGGCACCTCTGCCGTGAACCGTGTGGCATTTACCACACACGTATGCGTCTGAGAAGAAGATGCTCTCTCCTGCCTTGACATCGCCTTCCATATAGGGTGTCCATTCCTTAGAGGGTCTCACCTCTGCCAAGGGGACACCTGCCGCTTTCGCTTGTTCTTCACGAACGTAACCGACAATCATACGAATCGCCTCATCAGAGAGTTTGCCACCAAACTTTTGCATCCGGGTACCTGGAAGTCCGTTGAATATAGTTTGGAAAATACCGTCATCGGTCCAGCCGTAAAGCCACTGGGGTTTAAAGAGGTCAGGTGCTTCCTCACCGCGTGTCTCCCCTGCATGACACCCCCAACACATCAAACGGAAATAGAACGCGCCATCTATAACATCTTCGTCAGTGCCGTCTTCTCTCGGTGCTTCAGGGGCTCTGTCCACCTCCAAATCTTGGGCATCTACAGGTGCGAAAAGGAAGAGACTCACACCCGCAAGGAGGAAGAGAATACCCCACATCACGCTTGTGGCAGCACGCTTACAAAACACGCTCGCAAACTTGTGAATAGCGTACATCATTGCTGTTCATCCTCCTGAAACGGAGCGAAGTAAGGTAAATGGTATTTCTCACAAAGTTCTTTGAGCTTCTCCTCACTCCATTTCTCTTCAATAATCTTGTTAACAGCGTCTTGAAAATCACGGGTTCTGCGTTCCGGCGTATCTTTGCTGAAAGCGATAGAGACGTTCCAACGGAACCGAGGTTCAGGAATATACCCTTCAACAATTTCTAATTCTGGGTAAACGGTGCTTACCTGTTCCGTCTGCTGAATTCGGGACCCCTTCTCGATCAACCAACCCGCGTTTGCCCAGACACATCCGTAAGCGATTTGTCCCTTCTGGAGCGCGTTGAGGACAGCAATTTGCGAACCGTAGACCCGGCGATTATAACCCTGCTGTCGAAGCACATCGCTTGCGATGGAGCCGCCTTCTGCCCCAATCGTTTCAGACTTGATGTCTTCCAAAGTCTTAGGGGACTGCTGGTTGCTTTTCCGCTTTACCAATACATAACCGGTCCCGTAATACGGTTTAGAAAAGTCAACCCGTTTACCCAATTGGATGGATTCACTCATCGCGCGTTCTTCAATAGGGATTCCAATCACACAATCGCAATGGCCCCGGAGCATGTCGGCGAGCAAACTATCACGGAGCGTGTTAAGCCAGTGGAGTTCCAATTCCACACCGAGTTCCTCTGCCAACAGATGCGCGATTTCAACATTTAATCCGGGTAACTCAGGATCAGCGTTGGAATAAGGCAGATTTCGGACATCCATACAAACCGTTAAGACACCCTTTTTTTTAATTTCCTCCAATGTGTTGTTAGCGTTTGCGTTCGGCAATATCAAGACAAGGCATGTAAAAAGCACGACCCACAAAAAGATATAATGTTTCACGGTGCCCCCTATTTATTCGTCATCAGTTAAGGAGATTTAGGATTAACAAAATCTTCTCTTAACTGATGACTGAAAACCGAAAACTACTCATCAAAGAGCGCGAACACAAAGAGCGTTCCACCTTGGCGAGCATTAACTTCGGCATATTTCACAGCACCCGATGCTACCGCGACGTATTGGATGCCATCGAGTTGATACGTAATTGGCGGTGCGAAAACACCTGATCCGGTTTGGAAATCCCAAAGCACTTCACCTGTTTCTGCTGCCAGTGCCATAAACCTTCCCTCCAAATCACCTGCGAAAACAAGACCTCCTGCCGTTGTAAGGCACCCACCCCATTGTGGAAAGTTCGTTTTGTGTTGCCACTTAATATCACCCGTAGAAATATCAATCGCGCTGATATGTCCCCACATTATCATGTCGCCATCTTCTTCCCTTTCCGCTGTCATACCACTTCCAAGATAAGGTAAACCTTTCAGGTAGAAGACGCGCCCTTGATGGTAAGAACCACAAAGCTCCAAAGAAGACACATAGAGTAGATTTGTGAGCGGATTATAAGCAGAGGGAGACCAATTCTTACCACCTTCAACACCCGGACAGACGCGAATCGTCCCTTCTTCTGAGGTAGATACACCGGGTTTGACAGTCGGACGACCGTTTTCATCGAGTCCAGCAGACCAGTTCATTTCGCAATAGGGTGTCGCATATAAAAATTTGCCGTTGGTTCTATCAAGTACATAGAAGTAGCCGTTCCGATTCGCTTGCATCAACGCTTTAACCGGTTGCCCATCAATCTCCATATCAATCAATACCGGTTCACTCACGCCATCCCAATCCCATAGATCGTGGGGTGTCGCTTGAAAATGCCATTTAAGTTTTCCTGTATCGGCATCCAAGGCGACAATGCAGTCGGTGTAAAGGTTATCGCCTTTCCGAACATCGCCGTTCCAGTCGGGTGCGGGGTTCCCCGTTCCCCAATAGACAAGATTCAGTTCCGGGTCGTATGAACCGGTGACCCAAGCAGAGCCACCGCCTGTCATCCATGAATCACCTTCCCACGTTTCACCACCGGGTTCATCTTTTGAAGGGACAGTATAAAACCGCCACGCCTGCTCGCCTGTCTCAGCATAATAGGCATCAATGAAACCGCGAATGCCGTATTCCGCGCCTGATATACCGACAACGACTTTGTCCCCGACCACTAACGGCGCGACAGTTAAAGATTCGGCGTTCGTCAAATCGCCAACGACTCGATCCCATAACACTATACCGGTTTTGGCATCAAGGGCAAGGAGATGTGCATCAAGTGTTGTCCAAAAGATCTTATCACCGAGAATCGCAGCACCACGATTGACCATGCCGCAGCAGATCGCCAAATCGTCGGGGAGTTCATAATCGTACCGCCATATTTCCTTACCTGTTCTCGCGTCCACGGCGTAGATCGTGCTATAAGGCGTAGTAATGATCATGACCCCATCAACAACAAGTGGCGTGCATTCAAACTTATCGTAGGGTGTCCCAATTTGAAATGCCCATTTCGTGACGAGTCTGTTGACGTTTTCGGTGTTAACCTGTGACAGTTCGCTGTATCGCCAACTCCTATAGTCGCGTCCATACATCAGCCAACTTTCGGGATCATCTTGTGCCGAAAGTAGCATCTCGTTGGTAACTGGTTGGATATTTGCCGCGGTGTTGGCTGTAACGGTGCCCGGTATCACAACAAGGACTAAAACTACAACAAAGATGGAAAAACTTAAACATTTTGTCTCTATACAAGAACTTACTGCTTCCGAAAAAATATACCTGCTCATGTTCCGCCTCCTTATGCTTGTAACGCTGCAACTCTAAGTTCTTTCTGCTTTAGAAACGATGTCGTAAAGGAAACGTGGGGTATTTCACATTCTCTCAAAAATGTATCTCTCGAATGTTAGTTTACCAAAAATCAAGTTTTATGTAAACCTTAGATTTTTTTCGCCGGACTATTTAGTTTTCCGTTTTTCTGCAGCGTTTTGCCCCCCAGGACCGGTAGGTGCGTGTTTCTAACCGCACCGGGTCCGTAAAAAAAGACATAAAACCCAAGGATTTCTTAAAACTAAATGACCCTATTTTTCGGAAGTGCGATTGCGTTTTTTAATAGCATGGAGTAAAGCATAGTTGGAAAGCAACACAAACAGTCCCATAGAACTTACACATTGCTTCCTAAAGTCCCCCTGATAAGGGGGATTTAGGGGGTTAAAAATATGAGAAATACCGCTTTTTTGCGTCCAAATCAACATTTGCGCAGTTTGTGTAAGTCCTATACCGTCAATTTTCCCCTAATCTCGCCTGCTCTCCTGCGTGGTAAGAACTCCGAACCAGGGGTCCCGATTCCACATGCCGAAATCCCATCTCTATCCCTGCTTCTTTGAGTTCGTCAAATTCTTCAGGCGTATAATACCGTTGAATCGGAAGATGGCGGGCAGAAGGTGAGAGATATTGCCCTATCGTGAGAATATCACACCCGGTGTTGCGAATGTCTTGCATCGTCTCTAAGAGCTCTGTCACAGTTTCACCTAAACCGACCATGAGACCGGATTTTGTGAGCATCTGGGCATCAAGTTGTTTGCTAATTTGGAGGAGGGTCAAGGTCTGCTGATAATTCGCATAAGGACGGACGCGACGGTAGAGACGCTGGACTGTCTCGGTGTTATGATTAAGCACTTCCGGACGTGCCTGCACGATTACCGCAAGCGCATCCCAATTCCCCTCAAGGTCGGGGATAAGTACTTCCACGGTACATCCGGGACGATGTTTCCGGGCTTCAGCGATGCATTCGGCGAAAACACTTGCCCCGCCATCATTGAGATCGTCGCGATTCACTGAAGTAATAACAATGTGTTTCAGTTTTAAATAACCGACGGCTTCTCCGAGGCGTCGCGGTTCATCGGTATCAACAACGCCCCCAGGTGCTCCTTTTTTCACGGCACAAAACATGCATCGCCGCGTACAAACATCGCCTAATATCATGAAGGTGGCAGTCCGACTGTTCCAACATTCACCGATATTCGGGCATCGTGCTTCTTCACAAACGGTGTGAAGCTGCAGATCCCGCATGAGTTTTTTCAACTCAGCGTAGTTATCACCGCCCGGAATTCGCGCTTTGATCCACGACGGATGACGGCGTTGCTGTGTTTTTGGGGCAACTATCGGAAGCGTTTTTAGCATTTTCTGTATCCGCTTTGTTATGCATATAGGTGGCGGGAGAGGGTGGGAGTCGAACCCACCTATCCACATGCATGGACAAGCCGGTTTTGAAGACCGGTAGGGCCACCGGACCCTATCCTCCCCCATAATCGTAGGACACCTATGTTTCCAAGTGCCGCGGGTGTAACTTTCGGACGTTGTCGTCTCGAATCGTGAGATTCTGAGTGTCACAATACTCTAAGAACGGCACGGCGTATTTTCGTGAAGTTTGTGCCATTTCACGGAATTCAGCAACAGTTATTGTCTCATTTTCGCGAAGATGACCAATTAATAACTCGCTGACTTCTTCAAAAACGGTTCTATGGGTGAAAAAATTATCTGCTATTTTAACAAATTGTCCTAAGTTCAGCAGCGCGTAAAACGTGGATTCAAGCACCTTCGGTGTGTATTCTGGCAGTAGCGTACTGAGTTCATTGAGACTCGGTGTATTCATACCTGCCTCCAAGAACAGTTTCTCCAACGTCTCCTTCGCCGTCTCCTCCTCTTCGGAAAACTGGATTTCGTGGGATGCCAATCGGATCAGATTGCCCTCTTTGACGAGCTGCCCCTCGGCAACGAGTTGATTCTCAAGTTTCTCAAAACTGAGTTCATCCAAGTTTAATTTTTGACGCAGCTGCGAGGCATTCTGACCGGCGAGGAGCGGTTGTGCTTCGTGAAACGCTTCCAGTATCTCTATGATTTCCGCTTTCGTTGCTGCTGTGCGCGCTGCATCAGAGACGAGAGGTGTTCTACCCGATTGATCCCAACGGACAATTTTCCCTTCCGCTTCAAGTCCATTTAAGATGGCTTTCACATCTGTTTGCGAGTGTGGTAGATAGTAATAAAGGAACGATTCCGGCATGCAAAGCGTTTCGCTATTTAGCAGGACAGTATTAACGATTTGGGCATCATCCGCTTCTTCCCACTCCGCTAAAGTGGCAATAGTTTCTGGCGTAAACCGTTTATGCTTAGGCGCGAACGGATTGATAACCTCACCACCACCGACCGTATGCTGTGCTGAGAAATCGCGTAAGATGATTCTATCGCCTCTAAACGTTAAAATCGGTTGCTCTAATCGGAGTTGAACCTGCACATTGTCCCCCGGTAGAATCGCTTCGTCAACCAATAGAATCAACCGGCAAAATATTTCGCGGGTGCCGAGATACGCACGGAAACGCGTCCAGTGTTCAATAATTCTTGGAAATGAAGACAAAACCTGCAAGGACACATCTATGTTGTCCGTCACCCGTGAAAACTCTATCGGACAGAGCACATCACCGCGTTGGACATCCTGCGCCGAGGTCCCAGAGAGATTTAAGGCTGTCCTTTGTCCGGCTTGCGCGACAGAGGCAGGTTCATTATGCACCTGTATCCCGCGTACCCGAACAGCATCGCCTTGCGGCAGGATCACCATCCGTTGATCTCTATTAATCAACCCACCGATCAAGGTGCCTGTCACAATAACCCCAAACCCTTGCACAGTAAAAACCCTATCGACATACAGCCTGGGAATACCGTCGTTTTCCTCTGCTTCTGTTGCAAGCACTACCTGTTCAACGATAGTCTGCTTCAGTGTTTCAATACCGGCACCCGTTATTGCGGAAACGCTGACAGTCGGGATCCCTTCAAGACTTGTACCAACAAGCATTTCCTGTGTCATTTCGGCCGCTTCCGCTAATTCATCAGGCGTTGCCAAATCAGATTTTGTCATGACGAGAATGCCGTTTGAAATCCCAAGTAGATCCAAGATTGCCAAGTGTTCAAGCGTCTGTTCCTGAACCCCCTCTTTTGAATCAACAACAAATAGGACGATATCCATGCCGTAGGCACCTGAGAGCATACTTCGGATGAATTTTTCGTGTCCGGGTACATCAACGATGCCAGCGCGCGAGTTATCGGGGAGGTCAAAGTAGGCAAACCCCAGTTCAATAGACAAACCACGCTCACGTTCCTCCTTGAGCCGGTCTGTCTCCATACCTGTGAGTGTCCCCACGAGCGCGGTTTTCCCGTGGTCAACATGTCCCGCTGTTCCGATGATGAGATGTCGTTTATCTTGATGCATAAGTGAGTCCAATAGTGGGTTGATGGAAGAAACCCCCTAAATCCCCCTTATCAGGGGGACTTGCAATGTCCGATGGAAGAAACCCCCTAAATCCCCCTTATCAGGGGACTAATATTACGGATACGCATGGATCAGCTTGCCAATTCGACTGAATCTGACGTTCTCGACCAGTTTCCACACTTCCCACACTTTCGCTGGCCGCGCGTCAAACGACCAGTACACCATAAACGCTTGCCCTTTAATGTCGCTAACATCTACAGGTCCCCATGACCGGCTATCGCTACTCTGGTCGCGGTTATCACCCATCGCGAAGACCTTGCCTTTTGGGATAATAAACGGCTTGCCTTCAGGGAACTTGCGTCTGAACTGAGTTGAAGTTAAAGCGTAATCAGAAAAATCTTCAGTATCAGGCAGATATTCCGGTTGACGAAACGGCGGAAAATCCCCTCTTTTGAAATGGCTGAAACTCATGTGCTTTGCATAATGGTTGTCGTCAACGACTACGCCGTTTACATACAGTGTATTCCCGCGTGTTTCGATTGTGTCCCCTTCAACCGCCACAATGCGCTTGATGAAATTTCGCTCCCGATCGTGCGGCGGGATAAAAACGAAAACGTCACCACGGGTAGGTTTATGGAAATCGAAAACCTTTATATCCGTGCCGGGGATTGTAATACCGTAGATAAACTTGCATACCAGAATCCGGTCACCAATCAGAAGGGTGTTTTCCATTGAACCCGACGGAATTTTGAACGCCTCAACAACAAAAGGTCGAATAAATCCAAAAACGAGAATAAGTGCGACAACAATGACTTGGGAATATTCCCATACGAGAGTTCTCCGAAACTTTTGCCATTTCGATAATTGGGTGTTGTTATCATTCATGATATTTTAAAACCTCTATGACTAAAAGCGTTCTGTTCCTAAAAAACTACGTTTTCCCGTGTATATCTATAGAAAAAGGCAGTTCTTTAGAGGGATCCTACTCCCCTGTTACGATACCCGTCAGTATCTAAGCCTAAATACCATTAGTGTCGTCTGATACGTCATCAGAAATGATACTTGGCTTGCATGCCTCAAGGTTACGCGAGGCATGGACGAACCGTCAAAGCACGGGCGACATTCTTAATAAATATCCCACGTGCGCCGTTCAAATCCCTATCCATACGATGACCTTCCGAGGACTTGATAACTTTAGAACCGCCGAGGTTCGCGACGATTTCTCCAGTCCAAGATACCGTTTTAGAGGTATACGCTTCACAAACATCTACCACTTGAACACCATATTCTTTCGCTTTTTGTTTCAAGAAAACTTTGAAACGGTAGTGTGAGAGCGTTAGCATCTGTCTAACAGATTTCTTTCGCAACTTCCGCGCACCTCGCTTCGTCATCTGTTTCGTCTCAAAAGTTGGGAGCAAAATGATGTCAAAGTTCGTTACAAGGAAGTGGGCGACTTTCTTATGAAGTTCATCGATGAGATTATGGATTTTGACTTTCATTTTATTCGCAGCTTTACGCAAAGCACGCCGTAGCGGGCGTTTCTCTCGCGTCGCGCGTGCGTAGAGATTATCGCAGTGTTGGCAAAGCCTTTGAATACGGTTGATACACTGCTGACCTAACCAACCGAAGCAATCTTCGGAGAAAAACGTCATAAAATCACGCACACCGGGGTCAAGGACTACGATTCTACCGCTTGGTTCTCGCGTCTTTTTCTTCTCAACATAAGCAACGCAAAGGAAATAGCGTCCATTTTCAAAAATCAGTTGAGAATCCTTGACCTCTGCATCCGTATCACGTTCTGACACCTTACCTGTGCCTTGGGGTTTCGCTGGCAAGCGTTCTGCCATCTTCATTTCGCCTAACAACCGCACATAGAATCCATTTCTTTTCAATGAATCTGCGCGCAGGTAAAGCGTCTGTTTGCGTTTTCTTGACCGAAACGAAACCGTTTGGAACATGCCCGTTTCTTTACCTTTGATCTTCGCGTTCCCGACGGCTTGGCAGGCATCCATCACCGCACCCACTTTAATCTGCCGAGGCGTTTCAGTGTGCCAATCAGGAACGGCATCAAAGACAATAGGAACAAGTCCTTTGAAGTTTGTGGGAGTTGCCTTGTCATCCAACAAGGAAACTGCCGTATTATAGATATACCGTGAAGTACCAAACCATCTACGAAGAATCGCTTTCTGTTCCACTGTCGGAAAGATTTCTATCTTCCTTGATTTGGACACGGTATCGCCGGAGTCCAGGCATTCTACAGGAAAAGACATGCAGAATTGCGAGGAGATCGGCAGTAAGTTCTTCTTCGGGGGAACTGTAAACAGTTTCGTTGAGAACCACGACTTCTCCACCGTTTTGTTCGACCAAGAACTGTATGACTTCGCCGCCGAAGCGGGCGAGTCGATCCCGATGGGCAACAACAACGCGGAGTTTATCGCCTCGCAAGATGCGTTCCAATAAGGTTCTAAGCCCTTTTCGCTTGAAGTTGATACTGCTACCGAAGTCTTTGATGATTTCTGCTTCCGGGTAGTGTTGCTGCAAGTAAGCGACTTGGGACGCAAGATCGCCTGATTGTCCTTTTCTGCTAACCCCGCAATATCCAACGGTAGTAAGTGTTGCTTCTGTTTGTCCATCAATATAACTTTGCACATCATAACGCCTTTGTCCCCCTGGCGTTCTAATAACAGAGATTGTGCCGTTCTCTGCCAAGCGTCGGAGCCTATCTATAGAAATACCGAGAATCTCCGATGTTTCTCGTGGTGTTTTATAATGTGTCATACTATAATTACTATAGTTTGGACAGTTTTTTGTAGCATAGGAAACCGTTGATTTCCTGTGGTATATTACCAACTACCCATAAGTGTTAATTTTAGAAACAATAACCGGTTTTGCCCCCAGGCCCGGTAGGTTCGGTTTCCTAACCGAACCGGATACCACGCAGAAACCTTGAAGACTTCAAAAAACTTCTTTGGTCCTGTAAGGACGGAATGTTTATAGAGGCGTTATCAAACAAGAACTTAAGCCCCGTAAGGGCAGTATGTTTATGTTTATGGCTACAAAATGTTGTCAAAAACCGCTAAATTGACACCTATGGTTTGGTTTCCTAACCGCACCTACCACATCAGAATAGACATAATTCGATGACTTTGCGTAAGTCCTGATAATATTTCCTTTCTATCAAAAATCCTTCTGAGAATACACACAAGCCCTTTGTAATAGCCAGCCTTGTAGGTAGAACACTCCTATGTAGAGGTGGTTTTATTGATTTGTTGTATATTATTCATCAGTTGCTAACATCGCTGTAAATGCTTCCTGTGGCACATCAACTTTACCAATCTGTTTGAGCCGTCTTTTACCTTCTTTTTGTTTCTCCAACAACTTCCGTTTTCGCGTCACATCGCCGCCGTAGCATTTTGCTGTAACATTTTTTCGGAGTGCCCGAACCGTTTCACGAGCGACGATCTTGTTACCAATCGCTGCCTGAACCGGCACTTCAAACATCTGGCGAGGAATCAACTCTTTGAGTTTCGATACCAACGCTTTTCCACGCGTTTCTGCCGTATCAAGCGGCAAGATCGTTGAAAGGGCATCCACAGGATCACCGTTAAGTAGCACATCCAATTTCACTAACTTTTCGGGTTTGTATTTACCGATGTCGTATTCTAACGAACCGTATCCACGAGTCAGCGACTTAAGTTTCGGATAGAAATCCATCAGCATTTCACTCAGCGGGAGTTCATAGAGCAATTGCACACGACTTGCGTCCAATTGATTCATCCGCTTATATACACCCCGACGCTTCTGACAAAGTTCCATCGCATTTCCAATATAATCGCGCGGCACTATTATGTCAATATTGACATACGGCTCTTCAATTCGTTCAATATTATTCGGTTCGGGGAGATGCGCGGGGTTATCGACGGATACGTACCCACCGGTTTTTAGATACACTCGGTACATGACACTCGGTGCGGTCCGAACCAGTGCAAGCCCAAACTCCCGTTCAAGCCGTTCATGGATGATCTCCATGTGGAGCAACCCTAAAAAACCGCATCGGAACCCGAAGCCGAGTGCAACGGAGGTTTCAGGTTCAAAATTAAAAGAGGCATCATTCAGGCGGAGTTTGTCAAGTGCTTCCCGCAGCGCATGAAACTGATTCGTGTCCGCTGGATATAGCCCGCTAAATACGAGCGGTTTCATCTCACGATAGCCGGGCAGGGGTGTTTCGGTGGGTCGCACGTGGTGTGTGATTGTATCCCCAATTTTCGCCTTGTCAATCTCTCGAATGCCTGCAATAAGGTACCCGACACCACCGGTGTGTAACGCTGTAGTTTTTTGCATCTCTGGCGTAAAAATGCCGACCTCTTCAATCTCATAAGAACGTCTCGTCTCCATGAGTTGAATCTTTTGCCCGGGTTCCACGCTACCATCAAAGATTCGGGTGTACATGATAACACCGCGATAGTTATCGTAGACAGAATCAAGCACGAGTGCTTTTAAAGGGGCTTCAGTTTCGCCGACAGGCGCGGGGATCCGATCGATAATTGCTTCCAGTATGGCAGGGATACCGATCCCCATTTTCGCACTAACGAGGAGCGCATCGTCTGCTGGAATACCTACGACTTCTTCTATCTGCCGTTTGGCTTCATCCGGGCGCGCCGTTGGTAAGTCAATCTTGTTGATAATCGGGATAATCTCAAGGTTATTGTCAATCGCGAGATATGCGTTTGCCAAGGTTTGTGCTTCGACACCTTGGGCGGCATCCACAATTAAAATCGCGCCCTCACACGCCGCAAGACTCCGTGAGACCTCATAAGTAAAATCGACGTGTCCGGGTGTATCAATTAAATTGAGTTCATAGCGGGTTCCATCGGAAGCAGGATAGTGGAGTTTGACAGCAGTAGCTTTAATCGTAATACCGCGTTCACGTTCTAAATCCATCAAATCGAGCACCTGCTCACGCATATCGCGCGCAGTGAGCGTATCAGTATGCTCAAGGAGCCGGTCGCTCAGGGTGCTTTTTCCGTGGTCGATGTGCCCTAAAATACAGAAATTTCGTATGTTTTTAAGATTCGTTGACATAGTGTATATAGTATATCACAGCGTCCGTTCAATTGTCCATAGAATTGTATCAATTCTCATCAGCCATCAGCCATCGGCTATCAGCAGTCAGTGAGAATCGTAATCGGGAGTGCTTCACAGTGAGAATCCTAAAATAAGGTCTATTTTTGAGCAGTTTTCCGATTCTCATTGCATTACAAAGGGAGGCGCGATCGGATGATGTCGCCTCCCTAATCGGATGCACAAAATCGCTACAGACATCTCTATAGCGGCTTGACCTTAATGTTTTTGCACCAGATTTTCCCACCGTGGTCCTGGATACCGATATGTCCACTCCGTGGAAAATCTTTAAGCGCGATGCCGAACTTGTTCCGACTGCCATCCGGGTTTTGGTGCGGTGTGTCCCAATCATCGAGATCCGCGCGGACGATTTCTTCGCCATTGAGTGCAACAGCAACGATGCTCCCATCACATGTGATAGTCATCTGATTCCATTCACCGGCGGGTTTGCAAGTATTCTGGGTCGGTCCCAAGGCATCGTAAAGCGCGCCGCAATCGTGGTTAGTTGTCGGTGCTTTGCCGTGTGTATCTAAAATCTGAATTTCGAGTCCAGTCTGAACAGGATCATCCAGATCTGCCCATCGGATGAAAATTCCGCTATTGACATTCGGTTCAGTCTTGTAATCAAGTGCCAGTATGAAATCGCCATACTGTCCTTCAGTATAGAGGTATTTTCCACCCTCAACAGTGCAGAGGATACTCCCATCGTCAATAACCCATCCTGCATCACTGCCCGTGGCACCCCAACCGTTGAGTGTTTCACCATCAAATAGGGATATCCATCCTTCATTTTTTTCTTTTTCTGTTAACATAATTGCTCCTTTTATTTGTAGGCGCGTAGACACAATTTTCAAATGCCTAACACACCGTTATCTAACGCAAACTTTCTAAAAATAGTCTTCCAACATCAAGATTATATTCAAAATCTGTCGCCGACCAAGGGCTGTTATACCCAATGATCGGGACATAACTCTCGTGTCGCGAGCCGTGTGAACGCACATCTGTCGGTTCTACTGCGGTTTCCAACTCCCCAAAGACAGTTATTTCATCCGCTAATACAAAGATGTCCCCGATCCGTTCGCGATGCAGCCGAAACATGGATGCTGCATCTTCCGCAGTGTATGCCTCTTCAATACCGGGTATATACAGCAGTTTCTGGATCGCTTCCGGCGTATCCGCAAGGTTTTTTAGAAACACATAGGCGGCACCACCCAAATTGCCGTGATGTGCGACGTATCGATCTTTAATAATCGGAATCGCGCTTGCGGGCATACCGTTTTCTGTTAGTACACGTCCCGGATCAATTGCGGTGGTTTTCGCCAACATACCGTGGTCCGCCGTGATATAGATCTCACGTTCCGGGTTGTCGTCTACAATGTCACTCATAATTTGATCCAATACTGCGAGATGTTGTTGGGAGTGTTCGGCATCGGGTGCGTATTTGTGTTGCACCCAATCCGTTGTTGAGCAATAGACAAGTTCAGGATCGTCTCTACGCAACGTCTCGCGCACAGCACGGAGTAGCCACCAATTGATCTCTGCGGAGTAAATCGGTTCAACCGCGCCTGCCATCTGAATGTATTCAGGCGGTGGGGCTTCGGCAGCAACTGCGATGTCGGCACCCGCTTCCAGCATCCGTAACAGCTTTTTCTTTGTCACAAAGAGTGCGGTTTTGTCTGCGAATTTAGACGCTTTCGCGATTTCAAAGAGCGTTGGTGCGAGAAGAAAACGGTTATCCTCAATAAATTCGCCTTTGCCCGTTGCTCGATCCACATGATAATTCGTCGTGATGCCGTGTGTCTCAGGGAATGTGCCCGTTGCAATGCTCACGTTGTTGACATTCGTAACGGACGGAATGACGGCATTGGCATGCAGATAGAACCCAGATTTTGCCAATTTTTGGAGGGTAGGGAGGTCGCTTGCTGTTAGATAGTCGTGGCTACCTGCATCGATACAGAGGATGAGAACTTTTCGTCTTTTCACGCGATGTGTTTTGCTCCATTTTCTGATGTTTTGGGACGGTACCTTATGTGTTTGAAATGAAATTGTAGCAGCTATCTATCCAAATTGCAAGATTTTTGGTGCACACCGGATTTTGGATTGTTATTCCGGTAGAAACCTGCTATAATTGTTACAATCAACTTGGAATCAGCAATACAGCGAGGTCTGACCATGTATAGGAGCAACGGATTTTCGGAATTAGCGAAACTGATGTTCAAGAATTCAGGGGACGATGCGAAACTCAAACAACTTCTGAATGCCAACTATTCAGAAACGGATTTGGTCACCTATCTTCGTAGCAAAGACGCATTGCTTGGGCGCGCCGCTGGTGCTGCATTACGGTTAATTGGGACACCAGAAGTAATTCCGGCATTGGTAGATGCTCTCAAGAACGATGATCCCGGGACCCGCTACAATGCTGAATACGCGCTGTGGGAAATCTGGGCACACTCCGGGGACGATGCCGTTGACGCGATGCTTAAGGATGGGAAAAACCTGCTCAAGAATGAGGCATATCAACAAGCCGTTGAACGTTTCACCACGGTCATCGAAGCGGCACCGAGTTTCGCTGAAGGTTACAACCAACGCGCAATCGCATACTTCATGCTCGAAGAATGGAGTAAAGCCATTCGTGATTGCAAACAGACGATCACACTGAATCCAGATCACTTCGGTGCGTTTGCTGGAATGGGGCACGTTTATGTCAGACTCGGTAAAATTGACGAAGCCATTGCGGCATACAAGCAGGCGTTAGTTATTAATCCGAATCTTATCTCTATCGCTGAGGCAATCTTGCGGCTCCGCAGCCAAACAGAAGACAAATAGAGTCGGTTTATGTATCAGACGATAAGCGGTCGCAACCATTTCCTAAAGATCTTTTCGGTTTGTATCATCGCGAGCTTTTTGATGTGGATCCTCTATCAGCTGTTGATGCATATCAAACTCGGTTCACCAGTAGAATGCCTCTTCATGGCACAAATATGTGTCGTGCTTTTGACAGCACCCTATCTCGCTGCCTACACTGTTGATACCAGTATTCTGAGAACACGTTTCAACGCCAATACCGTACCTTCTACGAATGGGTTGCTCACACTCAGTCCTATATCTTCTGGACAATGTTTGTTGCGGCAGCTTCTGATGAGTCAGATACCTGTGCTCGGTTGGGTGCTTTTGTCGACCGCCGTCGCTTTATTCGTCACGAATGTCCCATTTACGAAGGCGTTACAGATGCTGATGATGTTGGGGATTTATAGTCTGTCTGCGGGAGCAGTCGGTATGTGGGGATCACAGGTTTTCAAGGACGCACTTTTCGGCGCAGAATTGGCGACGCTCTTATGGTGTGTTTTGATCGGTAGTGCGTTTTGGCTCAACCCTTTCAAACGTTATGTAGACGACTTTCAACCCTTTATTCCTCTGGTCTTACACTTAAACCCACTTATTGTTGTATGCTGTCTCTTTGAAGGGTTCGATATCTTTAGAAACCCAGTTTTGTATGACCTAACACCCGTTACTTCTTATGTTTATATGTATCCAAAACCGTGGTATCTTGTAGGGGTATGGCAGTTGGTTATTGGCGGATGCTGTTTTTTGGGGACATGGCAAATTTTCAAATCCCGCGCGCATATCGCTTAAAAACACTACAGGTAGGACTTACACATTTCCTCTCAAAGTCCTCCTGATAAGGGGATTTAGGGGGTTATACTCTTAAAGTCCCCCTGATAAGGGGGATTTAGGGGGTTTCTTTCATAGCAAGTCCCCCTGATAAGGGGGATTTAGGGGGTTATACCGATTGCGCAAGTCCAATAAGGATAACATGAACAAAACAGAAAAACCGATCATTAGCGTTTCGGGTATCCGTGGAGAAGTCGGTACCTCGCTCGATATTCGGGTCATTACACAATTCGCGATGGCTTTCGGTACCTTTGTCGGTGGTAAAACGGTGGTCGTCGGTAGGGACTCCCGCACCTCAAGTCCAATGCTTCGACATGCGGTCCTTGCAGGACTCTTTGCCACAGGATGCCACGTCATTGATGTGGGTCTCTGCCCAACACCGACGATACTCCTGATGGCGAAGGCACTGCGCGCACACGGAAGTATAACCATCACAGCCAGCCATAACCCGGTCGCGTGGAACGGCATCGAATTTGCCGCCGCAGCGGGCAACCTCTTAACACAACCAGAACGCGATGAATTATTACGGATCTACGAAACAGAAGATTTTGCACTCGCGCCTTGGAACGCACAAGGGACACTTGAAACCCGCGAAGACGCATCAACATACCATCTTGAACAAATTTTGGAATCCTCATGGCTTGAACCGGATTTAATTCAAGCCACCGATTTGAAGGTGGTCATTGATGCCGGAAACGGTGCCGGGTGCGTGATTAGCCCGTTTCTCTTACGAAAACTTGGATGCGAAGTTATCGAACTTAATTGTGTCGCCGATGGACACTTCCGTCGTTCTGCTGAACCCACACCTGAAGCATTAGGTGAACTTTGCCAGACCGTCTCGGCATCTGGTGCAGATATTGGCTTTGCGCATGATGGCGATGCCGACCGACTCGTCCTTGTCACCGAGCGCGGTGTCCCGCTCAGTGGTGAATGGACGCTTGCCTTCGTCGTTGATTTCATCCTCAGTAAAACGAAAGGAGATGTAGTCGCCACGGTATCAACCAGCAGGATGTTAGACGATATTACCGCGAATCACGGGGTTACGCTTCATCGTACGAAAGTCGGTGTGGGTTGGGTGGTTGAAAAGATGCATGAAGTTAACGCAATCATCGGCGGTGAAGGTACGGGTGGCGTTATCTATCCGAATGTACATCACACGACAGACGGCATCACTTCTATCGCTGCAGTTGTCCAGTACCTTGCCGAATCCGGTAGCACCGTAACGCAGCTTGTAGAAAATATGCCGCAATATCAGATGTGCCGGAAGAAATTGGAGATCCCATCGCAAGAGGTGGCAGCGCTCCTCGTAGATTCCGCCTTAGCGGTTTATGAAAAAGAGCAGGAGGCTGATGCGGCATCTATTCTTGATCTAACGGACGGTGTTAAACGCGTCTGGAAGGATCGATGGGTGAATATCCGCAAATCCGGGACAGAACCTGTGATCCGAATTTTTAGCGAAGCACCGACTTCCGAAGAAGCGGAGCAGTTGTGCGATGAGACGTTTGAAACCTTGACTATCTTAATGAAACAGATGTCGCATTAATTGCGTTATCTATTACGACACCTTGTGGGAACAGAACATTTATCATACGCGGAAATTCTGAAGTTTTGACAATGTTTCGACGACTTACTATAAAAGATCCGCAGTTAGCCTGGAGACATTATGACTTTGAAACTTGCCTGCATCGGAGGCGGAAGTGGTTTATCTGCTCTACTCAGCGGCATTAAACGTTATACTGATTTGGAGATAGGTAAAGACAATATTATTGATTTAGATAGTCTGGCAGCGGTCGTTACCGTTTCCGATGATGGCGGAAGCTCAGGACGGCTCGTTGAAGAATTTGATATGCTACCGCCCGGGGACATCCGAAGGCTTCTGTTTACCTTATCTGATGCGGATGAACTTGCCGGACTTTTTGAATATCGCTTCTCAAGCAACGGTGAACTCGGAGGGCATACCGTCGGAAATATCCTGCTAACAGCATTGACAGAACTGAAAGGGAACTTTCCGATGGCAATCCAAGCCGCTTCCCGACTTCTTGCCGTCCGAGGTAGAATCATCCCCGTTACTTTGGATTACACAGTCCTCTGTGCAGAACTCGCCGACGGCGAAATTGTCCGTGGGGAATCAACGATTCCTCTCAGAGAGAATCGCGAACCCATCAAACGGGTCTTTTTTGAACCTCGCGAAAACGGAAAAACACATCAAGCGACAGATGAATCTTATGAATGTAAAGCGCATAAAGGCGCGACGGACGCACTCCTTAATGCCGATGTTATCATTATCGGACCGGGAAGTCTGTATACCAGCATCATGCCCAATCTCGTTATCAAAGGGATTGTCGAAGCGATACAACAGTCGCCTGCTATGAAAATTTATGTCTGCAATGTAATGACACAACCCGGGGAGACCGACGGATATGCTGTGACCGACCACGTTAACGCCGTCTTAGATCACGCTAAGATCGCACTTGATTACGTTCTGGTTAATAACCAACCTGCACCAACAGAGATTATTCAAGAATATGTACGTCAAGAATTGGTCGCACAATTAACCCGAATCCGTTCACTTTCGGAGGAGGGACTCTCAATGCTTTATGGAAATACTGCACACCCGATGGACGTACTCAACTTAGCAAAACATATTTCCTTACTGACATCAGAAACAATGCAGGTTGCGGATGCGGCAAAGGTACAGGTCTCGTATAACCATGAGCGAGAATCGCTTGAAGAGGAAGGTATGAACGTTATTGAAGCGGACCTCATTTGCGGGATGGTTGTAACGGAGGGCGGTGTCGAAATGAACGTCATCCGCCACGATCCCGAAAAGTTAGTCCGCTCCCTGGTTAAAATTTTTAAAAATCATCCAAAACTCCAAGAGCCAGTCTAAGAAAACCGCTGACTCGCGTAATTACGCACGCTGCTCCTTAGAAGGGGCAGTGTCTTTAGAAGCCATCTCAGAGGCAAACGTATCACAAATCTGGGATAAATTATCAATAAAACGTTCCCAGTGTAATTCATCTTGACGCGCCTTCGCTATTGCGAGACACAAAGCGGTTTCATATAAGGATAGACGATTCTTACGTACATCAGTGGATTTCATGGTTTTACCCCTTTCTGGAATTAATATTCTCACCAACACTACGGTTAAACGGATACTTGCGGAAAATAGTTACATTTTTTCAAAAAAAATAAATATACCGTTATTTCTCTAAAGTTAAGCAAGTTTCGTGCCAATGTCCTAAAAAATGCAGTATTTGTGTCAAACGCTTCACAGATACGCCTCAAGTATAGGTAAACACTTAGTTAGCAGACAGCGGATTTGTCTTCACTTTTTCTTATAAACTATAGTTGGATCCCGTCGTAGGTCTCTCTCCCACCGCCAGTCAGCAGAAATTGTATGCTATCGCACAATAATTGTTATTCTCTGGCGATCCCTGCAATCATAGATAGCGATATAACAGGAGATCAACTTTTGTGTGATGTGTATCTGCCCATTTTTTATGCAGTCGTGGTGTATTTTAGTGCAACATTTTCAGTATCATCAATCTTCTGTAGGAGCAAGTGTTTTTGCTGGGGTATTTCTTGTCGCTCGCGATTTTCTGGCAAAAAGGCTAAAACCAAATAGCCCTTGTGATAACCAGGGCTATTTAGTTCTCGGTTTTTTCGTCCAATTTTAGACCCCCCAGGCCCCGTAGGTGCGGTTTGGAACCGCACCGGGCTTGAGAAAGCAGATTCAAAAATTTAGAGAATCCGATAATTTATCTAAAACTAAATGACCCTTTGCGATAACGATGAAATCTTGACTTTACCGCGTTTTGCGGGTATAATATATTAATACATGTTCCAACCCGCTTAGACATACCGCTTTCTAAGAGCGGAAGTCTCTGTAATGTGCCCAAAACACGATAGATATATGGATCGGTACAACAAAGATGTCAACTACCCAAGCCTAAAGGCTTGGGCTTGTGAATATCCGTAGCCACACGGGGACCCACAAGGTAAACGGTTTTCTAGAGTAAAATATCGCGTCCCTGGTGGTGGCACACCCCAAGACGGTATGGATGCTCCCCAAGTCTATATCCGCTCTCGGACGTGATCTCGATGGGGCAACATATACCCCGTAAGGGAGAAGACAAACTTATGTTTGTGCCTGTAAAAACCAAAGATGGACAGCAACTGATGCCTCTGCACGCCGCACGCGCAAGAAAACTTATCAACCGTGGCGAAGCAACACCTTATTGGAATAACGGCATATATTGTATCCGTCTCAACAAAGCACCCTCTGATAGAGACACCCAAGAGATTGCTGTCGGTATTGACCCCGGTAGCAAAAAGGAAGGTTTTAGCGTCCAATCAGAAAGACATACCTACTTGAATGTGCAAGCCGATGCTCACAGCAAAGTCGGTAAGAAAGTTGAAAAGCGTCGCGAGTTGCGGAGAGGGCGGCGTTGTCGTAAATGTCCGAACCGCAAGCAGAGAACCAACCGTATGGCGAACAAGGAACGTATTCCTGCTGGCACGCGTGCGAGATGGGATTGGAAACTTCGGATCCTGGATTGGTTGTCTAAACTCTACCCAATCACTCATGTATGTGTAGAAGATATTAAAGCCCGAACCATAGCACGTGCGAAGAAGTGGAATCAGTCGTTTAGTCCACTTGAAGTTGGCAAGCAATGGTTTTATACTCAAATAGAAAAACGTTGGAAACTGCTAACCCTTCAAGGGTGGGAAACCCAAGAGATTCGGGAGAGTCTCGGTCTCAAGAAGTCTTCCAAGAAACTCGCTGAAACCTTTGAGGCACATTGCGTAGATGCTTGGTGTCTCGCTTACCATGTCGTTGGGGGTGAGGGTGTTGTAGATAACACAGATATATTCTGTATATCGCCTATCCCGATACGCCGGCGTGAACTCCATAGGCAGAACCCACAGAAAGGCGGGAAAAGACCGCGCTATGGTGGCACGACTTGGTATGGATTGGTAAAGAACACTTTAGTGAGACACCTCAAGTATGGTCTAACGCGTATCAGTGGCTTTGGTAAACAGGGGATAGCGTTGTATGCCTTGGCAGGTCAACGCTTGTGCCAAAATGCGAAAGCGCGTGATTTTAAGGTGCTCACGCGTCTTAATTTCAATTACAGGAGCGGGCATTCCTCCCAACGCTAAAGCATTGGGTTTCCTGCCCGAAGATTAGATGAAGCATTCAGATCCCCATTTAAAAGAAGAAAACGTTAACAACGCCTCCGACACAAACTTTATCCGTCAGGAGATAGAGAAAGACCTCAAGACCAATAGATATGAAGGTAGGGTACATACCCGGTTCCCACCAGAACCGAGTGGCTACCTTCATATCGGGCACGCCAAAGCTATTTGTATCAGTTTCGGCACTGCCGAAGATTATGATGGACTTTACAATTTAAGATTTGACGATAGCAACCCCATCACAGAAGAGAGCGAGTACGTAGAGGCGATCAAGCGCGATGTCCACTGGCTCGGATTCGATTGGAAAGATCGAGAATACCACGCTTCTGACTATTTTGAGACGCTCTATGGATACGCAGTTAAACTCGTAGAGAAAGGAAAGGCTTACGTCTGTGACCTGACACCAGACGAAATGCGCACTTATCGTGGCTCCTTGGTCGAACCCGGGACAAACAGTCCTTATCGAGACCGGTCAGTTGAAGAAAATCTGACGTTGTTCCAAGGGATGCGTAACGGTGAGTTTCCAGACGGTTCCCGTACACTCCGGGCAAAAATTGATATGTCAAGTCCGAATTTAAATATGCGAGATCCTGTGATGTATCGCATCTTACGAGCACACCACCATCGCCATGGCGACAAATGGTGTATCTATCCAACTTACGATTTCACGCACGGGCAATCCGATTCAATTGAGGGTATAACGCATTCGTTATGTGATGTCCAATTTGAGGATCACCGTCCGCTCTACGACTGGTTTTTAGAAGAACTGGAAATCTATCGACCTCGGCAGATTGAATTCGCTCGACTGAATCTCACCTATACTGTTCTCGGCAAACGGAAACTTCGGGTCCTGGTAGAAGGTGGACATGTCAGCGGTTGGGACGATCCAAGAATGCCGACGCTCGCAGGTATGCGCCGACGCGGCTACACACCTGAGGCTATCCGGGATTTTTGCAACCGTATCGGTGTTTCAAAGGCTGATAATCTCATTGAAATGGGGCAACTTGAGTATTCGCTCCGGGATGATCTAAACCGCCGCGCACCACGCGTTATGGCTGTTCTCGATCCGGTTAAGGTCATTATTGACAACTACCCAGAAGGGCAGGTCGAGATGTTTGACGCGGAAAACAACCCAGAAGATGAGAACGCTGGCACGCGAAAAGTCCCGTTTTCACGCGAAATTTACATCGAACGCGAAGATTTTATGGAAGATCCACCTCGGAAATTCTTTAGATTGGCACCCGGGCGGGAAGTCCGACTGAAACACGCTTATTATATCCAGTGCGAACGGGTCGTTAAAGATGAAAACACAGGCGAAATCGTTGAGATTCATTGTACCTATGACCCGGAAACACGTGGCGGTTGGTCTGAAGATGGACGCAAGGTCCGAGGCACACTGCATTGGGTCTCCACTGAACACGCTGTTGATGCCGAAGTACGGCTCTATGATGCACTCTTCACAGAACGCGAACCTGAAAGCGGGACAGAAGGTGAAGACTGGATACAGTTCCTCAATCCGAACTCTTTAGAAATCCTAAACAATTGCAAAGTTGAACCGAGCCTCGTTGACGCACCGCCCGAAAGTCGGCACCAATTCCTACGGACAGGGTATTTTTGCGTTGATTCAGATACAACACCAGAGAAATTGGTCTTCAATCGTACAGTACCGCTAAGAGATACTTGGGCAAAAATCCAGAAGGGGCAGAAATGAACGAAACACCAAATGGCACAACCGCTGTTGTGACAGATAAAGTGCGAGTCCGAATGGCACCCTCGCCTACCGGTTTTTTACATATCGGCGGCGCGCGCACGGCTCTTTTCAATTGGCTATTCGCCAAACACCACAACGGCACGTTCATCCTCCGAATCGATGATACGGATACAGCACGTTCCACTGATGAATCCATGCACGAAATCTATACCGCGCTGAAGTGGTTGGGATTGGAGTGGGACGAAGGTGGTGATAAAGGCGGACCCTATGGACCTTACGTGCAGTCCGAACGTAAAGCCATCTACGGTGCTTACGTTACACAGTTGCTTGAGAGTGGAAACGCGTACCACTGCTACTGCACGCCTGAAGAACTTGAGGAAATTCGTGAGCAGGCGCGCGCTAACAAACAGCCCCGCTCTTATGATGGACGGAGCCGAAACTTGTCATCAGAAGCCGTGAAACGCTTTATTGCAGAAGGCAGGAAGCCGACCATACGCATAAAAGTCCCAGACACACCGATTCGTGTTGACGATCTCATTCTCGGTTCGCGAAATATTGACCCCGCGACTCTCGAAGATGAGGTGATTGTCCGTTCAAACGGGATGCCAAACTACAATCTGACCTCAATTATCGACGATGCGGAGATGCAGATAACGCACGTGATTCGCGGGACAGAACATCTCAACAATACGCCGACACAGATCATAATCGCAAACGCTCTCGGTTTAAGTATCCCGCAATTTGCGCATATTCCGTTGGTATTAGATAATAGCGGTAGGAAACTCAGCAAACGCCATCACGGTGACCTTGTTGCTGTTAACCGCTATCGTGAGCAGGGGTACCTCCGTGAAGCAATGCTGAATTTCGTCGCAAGACTCGGCTGGTCCTACGATGACAAACAAGAGATATTCTCTGTAGATGAGCTTATAGAGAAGTTTGATCTCGCACGCGTCGGCAAAAGCGGGAGTGTTTTTGATATTAAGAAACTCGAATGGCTCAACTCTCACTATATAAACGAACTCGACGTTTCCGCACGGACGGACGCTGTGATCCCGTTCTGGCAGGAAGAAGGCTTAATCAATGCGACTGAGAAGCGCGATTGGCTGGAAAATATTGTAGAAGCGGTCGGTGAACGCCTCACAACATTTCAAGACATTATTCCACAGACCCGTTATTTCTTTACCGATGAATTTGAATATGAACCGAAAGCGGTCAAAAAATGGTGGGGCGGTTCAGACGAAAAGAGAGAGAAAACCTCCGAGATGCTGACGCACCTCGGACAGATTTTAGAAGAAGTACCTTCCTTTGACGTAGAAACAGTTGAAGCCGCAATTTGGAAATACACAGATGAGAACGATATCAAACGCGTCGCAGCGATGCAGGCACTACGGATCGCACTAACAGGGACATCGTTCGGACCAAGTCTCTTTGATATTGTTATACTGCTCGGCAGAGACGCGGTTTTAAAGCGAATTCCGAGAGCGATCGCGCACCTGTAAAAAATCTTTAATGGAAATTATTAGAAGAGATCGCCTTGTTGAATTTGCACAGAGACATCCAAATACGCGTGCATCGCTTAGACGTTGGTATGGTTTGATGCAGGAAAGAAGCTTTGGATCATTTGCCGAGTTACGTTCTGTATTTCCTCATGCTTCTCAGGTAGGAAAACTAACAATTTTCAATGTTGCAGGTAACAACGTACGCCTCATCGTTTCTATGAGGTATGATGAACAGAGAGTCTATATTCGACATGTACTAACACATGCTGAGTATGATAAAGGGAAGTGGAAGGAGTAAATTATGGTTCCCAAAACAGAAAATACGCTGAATGTATCTGCAATTGACACACCCGTAGCCTTTCAACCGCAGGGCGAAAGTAAATTGCAACCGTCTGTCAAGGCGTTATGCGACTTAATCGACGTTCTAAGCCAAAGCGAAATTCATATACCTGTTTTAATGACAGAAATCGAATATCAAGAACTTGCGGCACGATTAGACGATTTACTTGATATAGTAGGCGAGGAAAATCATCCCTTGGTACCCTTGATGCATTTTGTTGGTACCCTTATTAAAAATTATGAGGACGAATACGTTCCGAAACTCACAGAGTTTTAGAGGTCTTTTACGATAAATTCTTAATCTTCATTACCCTCACCAGCGGAAGCCCACCGCAAGGAGCATACTCATGGCAGGGAAACTCGCAATACACGGTGGCAAACGAACGATTCCTGATGGGTTGATTCAACCGTGGCCACAAGTCACCGAATCCGATAGAGACGCGATTGCTGAAGTCATCGCTTCCGAAAGAATTACCGAACAACAACGCATCCAATCCGAAGGACTGGCAAATGAATGGGCAGAATACATGGGGGTTCGGTACTGTATTCCAGTTAACAGCGGTACCGCTGCGCTACATCTCTGCGTCGCCGGGGTCGGCATTGAACCGGGGGACGAGGTTATCATTCCCGCCTTCACCTTCTGGGCAACGGCAGCAGCTGTCCTCCATCACAACGGAATCCCCGTTTTCGTTGATATTGACCCCGTGACTTACTGTATTGATCCAAACGCGATTGAGGCAAAAATTACCGAGAGAACGCGTGCGATTCTGCCGGTGCATATTCACGGTATGCCTGCGGATATGGATCCGATTCTCGCCATTGCCCAAAAACACAATTTGAAAGTCATTGAGGATGTCGCACAGGCACACGGCGCACGCTATAAAGGTAAACTCTGCGGTTCATTCGGTGATGCCGCGGGTTATAGCACACAAGCATCAAAAACGTTGAGCAGTGGTTGCCAAGGTGGATTGTTCACAACAGATGACGAGCAAACTTACAAACGCGCGGCATTGTTACAGTATTTCGGAGAGATCGTTGTGCCGGGACGCGAACGTGAGGAGCAGGAATACAACGCTTACGGACTCGGATGGATGTATCGCGGTGATATGTTCAGTCAGGCGTTCATACGGAGTCAGCTCAAACGGCTTGATGCGAACAACGCACTGCGCATCGAAAATTGTAACTATCTCACGATGCATCTCAGCGAAATTGACGGCATCGAAACACCTTTCACGCCAGAAGGATGTGAACCGGTGTATTACAACTACGTCATCGGTTTTAACCCAGAAGCGTTGGGGTTAGACATTTCCGCGCGAACCTTGCGTGAGAAGGTACAAGCAGCACTCCGTGCAGAAGGTGTACCGACGGGGCAGTGGCAACGGCTACCCGTGCCATCTCAAGAAATCTTCCAGAACCGAGTCGGTTACGGCGCAGGCTGTCCGTGGCGATGCAACCAGTCAACAGTCGAATACAAGACAGAAGACTATCCGAAAGCCGTTGAATTCATGGATTCTCACTGTTACGTCTTCGATGTCAACCCACCCAACGATTTCGAGTTGATGTGGTTATACATCGAAGCCTTCCACAAAGTGATGGATCAACTCGATGCCGTGCTTAATGCCCCAGAGACCACTTAAATTGCAGTAATCGTTTCTTGAAAAGGAAAATTGCAAGTCCCCCTGATAAGGGGGATTTAGGGGGTTTCTTCCAATCGTGGCTTTTACCATACGAGGTAACTTGTAATGCCATAATTTCACAGTTTTCATAGTAAATCGAAAAAACTATGAATTCCGAAAGACAGCGTAAACCTATATCACTACTGGGTTTAAATAGAATCTCTGCTGTATATTTTTTCATAGTACTATGAAATTTTCGCAACCCATAAGGATAATGAAGACACTGCATATATGCCAACACTAAATTGGATCGGAAAAGAAGCCGTCATCAACCACCATGATGAGGTACCAATACATACCCTTACGCACGACCGCGACCGTTCCTTTGGAACTGAAAATGAACCGCTTGGCACTGGGAATATCCTTATAGAAGGGGACAACCTTACCGCTCTCAAGGCACTCCTCCCCTACTACGCTGGCAAAGTCAAATGCATCTTCATTGATCCGCCGTACAACACTGGTAACGAAAACTGGGTCTATAATGATAATGTGAACAATCCAATTATCCAGAAATGGCTCGGAAAAACTGTTGGTAAACTCGCCGAAGACCTCTCCCGACACGATAAGTGGCTCTGTATGATGTATCCGCGCCTTTGTCTCCTCCATCAACTTCTTCGAGACGATGGCGCGATTTTCATTACTATTGATGATAACGAAGTTCATCACCTTCGGATTCTCATGGACGAAATTTTCGGGGAAGAGAACTTCGCAGCGCAATTCTTTTGGATGCGAACAGCAACCTCTCCATTTCTCTCAAAAACCGTCCGCCGGAAAATGGAGCCACTAATCTGCTACAGAAAATCGGCAACCAAAAAGTTAAGTCTCTTTGGTGGGGAAACAGAAGGCGGAGATATGCCGTTACTCAACGAAGGGAATGCCCTTCGACAAGTTGAATTTCCAAAAGAAGCGTTTAGTAGAGTGAACCTGAAAGATGGAGTATATAAGCCAAATGATTACGGCAGAGTACGACTTATTAAAGAAGTTCGTGTAGAAAATGGAGCCTTTTTAAATGATTTGGTAATGGAAGGCAAGTTTAAGTGGACTCAAGAAACAGTTACCCGCGAGGTTAAAGATGGAACACTATTTCTCATAAAAAGTGATCGGTTTTCTATTCGTTATGAAAGACAACAGAGCCAGCGAGCGAAAGTTCCATCAAATTTAATCACAAAAGATGAGTGTGGAGTCGGGACTAATGAGGACGCAAATAAGGAACTGGAAAAAATTATCGGTAATGATAAGTTTGATTATTCTAAACCAATCTCATTAGTAAAATATCTGATTAACATGGTTTGTAGTGAAAATGATATCGTTCTCGACTCTTTCGCCGGAAGCGGAACAACAGGGCACGCTGTATTAGAACAGAATCAGGAAGATGGTGGCAACCGCCAATTCATCTTAGTTGAATTGGAACCGAAGATAGCCCGTGAGATTACAGCTATCCGTCTCCAACGCGCCAGTAAAGGGACCACCCTTGAGAACAACGATGAGCAACAGTATGAGTTCAACATTGGAGACATTAATAGAGGCACCGGAGGGACTTTTTCTTATTACCACGTCGGCGAAACCTTCTTAGAAAAACAGGAAATTCCCTTTAGTGAGATGGCACAGTTACTCTTTTTCAAGGAAACAGGGACCCCAATGTCAGTGGATATCGCTTTATCCCTTGTAGAAGGAGATCGGCCCTCGTATAGTTCTTGCACTACCAATGAAAAACGCCAACGCGCTTTTTTAGGCAGCGCGGATGGGGTCGGTGTTTATCTGCTCAATAGTGACGATATTCTAACTGAAGACCTGATAAAACGCTTACCGCGACATGATGGAATGAAGATTATCCATTGTGGTGGCACGCGGCTCACCGAAGGCACCTTAAAGCAGCTCGGCATCACCTTCCGCCAAATGCCTTACAATCTTGTGTAGAAATGTCCAGTAATAGGAGAACCTCACCGTCCGCTGTCACGTCCGCAGGCATGCAGGGGCATTCAATTGTAGGTTTTTGGTGTTTGGTGTTGTCCTTTTCGCAGGCAATAACACTTTATGTATGTTATGTATTAAAACAAAACGCAGAAATTTTCGCTAGATTTCGCAGCATTTCGCAGCGGATTTTGGGAAAAAAGACGTCCAACCGAATAATTTCTTAAAATTGAATGGCCCTGGCAGGCATGAGATTCCTTTTGACAAATTCGTTTAGACATCGTATACTATGCTAACGCAAGTTACCACCTATAATAGACATAGCACTCCGCTGGAGTGCGATCGCGTAAATATGCCATTTTCTATAGACATATCACCCCTCTGGGGTGTAGAAAACGAGTAAAAAAATCCTTTTTGGAATGTGCGAAACCTGTTAGTAGCAACTTGGGTTATACTATAATCAGTTCCTCTGATTAGGGCAATGCCGCCGTAGTAAAAAAATAGAAACAAAGGTTTCCGATTAGGAGAAGTCTGATGCTTCATGCACTGGAATTAGAAAATTTCAAAGCGTTCGGTAAACGCGCCCGTATCCCGTTTGCACCGATAACACTTATTTTCGGCGAAAACAGCGCGGGAAAAAGCACAATCCTGCAGGCACTCTATCTGCTCAAGCAGACGCTGGAAAGCCGAGATACGACAGCACCGCTACTACCTCGTGCTGATAACGGAATCGTTGATCTCGGCAGTTTTCAGGAGATGATTTTCGACCACGATCTGAAACGGACGCTCTCAATTCGTGTGGGTACCAAACTAGATCGGGAATTCGCGATCGAATTTAGTTTCAAAAGACGCTCCCTTGAGGAAGAAGTTTTATTAGAGCAAATTAGCATTTATGATGGTAAATCCTCCAAGTGCCTTGCTAAATTTCAGCCATTGGATACGACAGAAGATCCTGAGGAATTTTGGATGAGAATGGGTTATCCTCCCCCTATACCACATAATTTATCAGTGCCCTCAAAATCATCTACAGTAGAGTGTGTTTGGTTAACAGCAGAACCTGAGTACTGGATGTCAGAATTTGCGTGGTGTAAAGAGAATAAGGAGGAAATACGTAAACAATTTAAATCCGAGAAATCGCGTTTAGAGGATCAATTACTTCAGCGCGAAACAAATGAGGGAAAAGATAGCGTTACAGAGACAATTCGACAACTTAACACGTGGGATCGAAAAGAAATTGATTTCACAAGTGTTGCACTTGAATTTCTCTCATCAGATTTTGATTTGAAAACCTACATTTCCAAGAGATGTGAGGAGGAAATGAACACGGTTCTGAATTTGGAAGGACCTCTTCCGGATCTATGGCTATCTGAAAGGGATTCTTTCATAGAAAGATCACGATCACTATTGTACGCAAGATATGATGATAGTAGAAAAGTCTTTCATATTGGCGATTATGTTATAAACATAGGTGAAGAATTAGAACAAACTTTGAAAGCTCTTTTTCCAATAAGTCCTTTTCGGAAACCACCAAAGAGATGGTACATCTTCAGAGGTACTAGTCCCCAGGATGTTGGATACCAAGGTGACTTGCTCCCGGACTTACTCCTCCGTCGTCCTGAGTTGGTTGACGAAACAAACGGATGGTTAGAAAAACTCAACATAGGTCATAAACTCACGGTGAAATCAATGCAGGCTGATTCGGGTGACCTATTTGAGGTGAGACTCATAGATATACGTCGAAAAGAACCCGTAAGTGTAGCACTCCCAGATGTCGGTTTTGGTATTAGCCAACTCCTTCCTTTCATTGTGCAGAGTTTGGCTTCAGAGGAACGAATTATCTCTATTGAACAGCCCGAAGTTCACGTGCATCCGAGATTGCAAGCGGATCTCGGTGACCTTTTAGCTGCAGCAATTAAAAAAGAAAATCCAAATCAATTCCTCGTTGAAACCCATAGTGAGCATTTGATTTTACGTCTGCAACGTTTAGTCCGTAACAAGCTCCTTGAGCCAGAGGATGTCTCGGTTATCTATGTCAGTCGTAGACCTGAAGGGGCAAAAGCAGAACGCTTACACCTTGACGAAGATGGCGATTTCATTGATGAATGGCCCAAGGGTTTTTTCACAGAACGCCTTCGTGAACTTTGATAACAGACGGGAGTTGCCTAAGTGTTAGTCAGTGCAGTGCTTGACCCCTCTGCGTTTGAGGCGGATTGTTTCGACGATCTTCATACAATTCATGCGGAAGATTTCTTAAAGGGTATCGAAAAAAATGGAATATTGATTGTTGACTCGAAAAGAAGATTGCAAGATGCTCTTCGTGATCGGATTAAGTCTCCAGCACTCCCGATAGCATATCAGAAACGGTTGCAAATTTTAGTCGAGGAACTACTGAAAAATCGGAAAAGGCGAATTGTTGAGTGCTCTGCTGCTCCACATTCTACATCACCGGACAATCTTTTAGAGATAGCATGTAACCTAAAAACAGAGACCGAAACCGATGGCTTGATCGTAGGAGACGAAAACTTTGGAAAACTAAGATTTCACCCAGAACATAGGCATGGCATTGTTCCTTTATCTGAATACCGCGATAGCGATTTTGAGAAAGAGCGTCAAAGGTATTGCGATGGATTGGGCCCAATAGATACCCACTCCAGATCGGAAGTGGATGAGATCGTCATCCGTTCCATCCGTTTCTCAAAATGGTTGCGGTTTTATGATGCGTATGTGGGAGCAGGAGAAAATACAAGCCATTTCCGAAAAGGTATTGAATATATTTTGTCTCTCTGGTATGAACACGGTTTTTTTGCACGTGAGCAAGGCACTGGAAATGTAGAAATATTTACTTGTGCTGAGCGTATGCAAGACGATGAAACAGATCATGCTAAACAGAGTAGATTGGAGCGGAATCAAGAGAGTCACCGAAAGGTCGTCCGAAATCTCATAGAGCCGTTGAATAATCAGTTTCCTTGGCCGGTAAAGTTGTTTGTAAAGAACGATCCTAATCGCATCTTTCATGCCAGGTTTTTGGAAACACAACACGCAATTATCCAAATCGATACGGGCTTTGACCTTTTCAAACCAAACGGTAAGTTCAAGCGAAACTTCTTTACCCTAAATATGCCAGCGAGTTTTCACTTGAAGGAATGTCGTGAGTTACCAGACGCGGACTTGTAACAACCTATCCTAAATCAAGGACTATTTGGTTTTTAGCTTTCCGCTGTTTCACGTGGCAATCGCGAGCACAGTGCGCTCTACAACTTCCCAGATAGGAATCCAACATTGTCCACCTACCTATAAAAGGATCCAATACTTCTGTTATATCAGAAAAGGAAAACAAAAGATTCAATATGACCATCAGAAAAATTATAACTTTCGCGTTTGTATTGGCTATTACTGTCCCAATTGCGAGTTTCATCGCTTGCGAACGGGTTCAACAAGTTGCCCAACCTACCGTGCCTCAGATGACAGGGATTGATGGAGAGATTTTAGTCGGTGCCGTCTACCCTATTACAGGGCACTCCAGTTTGGCAGGCCCTTCGGTAGAATACGGTATTGAACTCGCTGTTGCAGAAATTAACAGCTCACAACACAGCGATGTGAAAATCAAACTCATCATGGAGGACGGTCAGAGTACTGTAGAGGGCGCGATTGAAGCCTTCAACAAATTGATTCATGAAGACAAAGTTTCTGTTATCCTCGGTCCCGGATCCTCAAGTCAGGTACAAGAGACTTTTCCGATCGCGCACCAGAATCAGGTCGTAGCGATTAGCCCTAGCTCGGCTGCCGCTGGTTTGAGTGCGATCAGTAATTTTGTTTTCCGCACGAATCTCACCACAGACGTGCTTATTCCGAACGGAGTCAAGGTGACACAGGAGAAACTCGGATACCAAAGGGTGGCAACACTCTTTGATAACGTTGATCTCTTTTCCCAGATCAGCGATGCGGAGTTGAAGAAAGCACTCACTGATAACGGTGTTGAGATTCTCATAACAGAAAGTTTCCAAACAGCGGAGACAGACCTGTCTGCCCAATTGACTCGCATCAAAGCATCAAATCCGGATGCCATCTTTATCTCAGCTACAGTTGGGGACATTTCCAATATTCTGGTTCAAGGACGTGCACTCGGCGTTCCCTCTAATATCCCGTTCATTGTGAACCTCACGCTGTCCAGAGACTTAGTAGCAGCTGCGGGAGACGCGGCCGAAGGAACAATCACTTTTACGAGTTGGGATAGCACAGCAGATACACCGGGCAACCAAGCCTTTGTGCAGAACTACAGTACAAAATATGGAATGGAACCCAACATTTGGGCGGCACAATTTTATGCCGCTGTTCATATTCTCGCCAAAGGAGTAGCAGATGCCCAATCAACCGATCCAGAGACGATTGCTGCTGCGCTTGCAGAAATTCGAGATTTTGACACCATCCTCGGTCCGTTCTCCTTTAACGATGTTGGAGACGCAGTCTACGACCCGATTGTCCTAATTGTCAAAGATGGCGAATTTGAGGTTTTCGAGTAGGCGTGTGCCGCAGTTAAAGCAATCCTGACTCTATAAAATAGAGGCTTTAGGTTACCATTACCTAAAGCCTCCTTATTATTTTAACCTTTGATGATTTCCCTATTCATCCGCATCATCGGGATAGTCAATCGACCATTTGCCGCGTCCATCACCAGACGGTTCTTCTTTCCAGAGATCAAGGAACTTCTCAGGTGCGTTATGCTCTGTGAGATGCGACATAAAGCGTTCATGCAACTCCTTGACGAGCCCCATGTTATCCGCAGCGATGTTATTCTCCGCTATCGGATCCGCAGGTAAGTCAAACAACTCCGGTCTACCGTATTCACCGACGGGTGCGTATCCCCAACGTTCCGTGACAAGGAACGGCACTGTTGCTCGGCGTGGTACACTATCGTCTCGGGCACCGATATGGCAACCCGTTACGGCGTATTCCCTATGCTGAGCCTCGCCGTTAAGGAGTGCCTGCGCGAAGGAGCGTCCCTCAAACGGTTTCGGTAAATCTAAGGTAACACCCGCCAATTCACAGAGCGTCGGCATAATATCCATCGGTTGCGCAATGAGATCAAGCCGTTTACCTTGTGGGACATCTCCACCGGCAATCAAGAACATCTCATGATTGATTTCTGGATACGTGGGCCAATAGCGTTCATCTTTTGGATCAATGTTGGATTTACCCGTCCTACCGTGTTCACCGATAGACATCCCGTGATCGGATAGCACAACGACGAGTGTATCGTCCCATAACTCCAAATCTTCCACCTTCTGCAAAATCCGTCCGATGTGTCGGTCAACGAGTTCGGACTCACCGGCGTAGTGTGCCCAGAGATTGTGCAGCTCCGCATCCGTAAAGAGAGACGACAGACCGTAGTTCGGATGTAACATCGGTGCCCCGGTATAATCCGGATCGTAGCGTTTGACGAGATATTCGGGTGGATCCCACGGTTCGTGCGGATCGAAGAAATCTACCCAGAGGAAGAACGGACCCGAACTGTGATTTTCTTCCAACCATCGAATTGTGGTCTCGGAGGTCCTGCCGGAGAACGTCTCCGCCTCGTACTGATAGTAGCGGTTCGTCCAGCGGTGCGTGTTCGGCAATGTATGCCCGCGGAACGAGGGATGCGGTCGGGTTTTCTCATTCGGCATAACGACTTTTATCTCGTCATTGAGGTGGAGTAGCGGTTTGTCTCCCTCCTGCCCACGATGCTGGAAAGCGGCTTCAAAACAGTGCTGGAAACCGACGTTAAACAAGTGCGGCGTATCACAGATAAGCTGCGTTGCGTATCCCTGATCGCTCAGAAGTTTCGCAATGACGCTTCGTCCACTCTGATTGATCGGCTGCCACGGGTAGTGGGGCCACCCGACGGATGCCGTCATAATATCGGTGCGGTGCGGGACCGTCGGGAAGCTGCTCATATAGAATTTGTCGATAGCCGTTGCGCGCTCCGCTTCAAATTTATCGAGCATTGGGGTCCGAATAGGTCGCCGCGCGCGTTCACCTAAGTTGTCATACCGGAACGTATCCGTAATCAGTAAAACAATGTTTTTCATCTTTGATAATTCGTCTCCTTAATCTGTCTTACACAAAATCGCACCTTAAACCTCTTGGCGCGTCGTTCTTAACAGGAACACCGTAACCAACAGCAACGGCAGAATCACCGCTGCCGAAACAACAATAGACACCTGCGCGCCGATAAGGCACGGAAAAAAGAGAATAGACCCCACCATCGAACCCTTCAGGGCAAAATAACCGTTTTTCTCATTCGGCTGCAGATAGAGCGAAATACGCGTGCCAACAGTGGCAACAATGCCTAAAACCACCCAAACAACATAAGACCTTTGAATGTCGGGTTCCAACCAATACGGCAAAAGTGCGATCGCGAAAGCGAGAACCGTCGCGACGGCTGACACGAAGAGTGCCGGACGGATGCCAATCTGAAGCGGGGTTGTTAAAATTCCGAGTTGCTTGTCGCGTGTGATGTCTTTGAAGGTCGTAGTGATATGCGTACCTAAATCGTAAAGCGTTGTCGCAGCAAAAGCGTACCACACCAACCGCGGCACAGTACCGCTAACGACCAACGCCCCGAAGATACTCAGCAATCCAATCCCCAAAGGCAGTGTGAGGCTACCTAAAATCCCTTTCGCTTTGAAAATGGCGTTATAGAGATGCGAAATCGCCACCAATCCCATTACCAGAAAACCGGTTTGGGGGTTGAGCAAGAAACCGCCAATAACACACAACCCATAGATAACACTTGCGGGGACAATTGCGTGTCGTGGGGTCAGTCGTTGTGAAGGGAGTGGACGCTCAGGGTTTGTCTGTTTGTCTGTCTCATGGTGGAAGTAGTCGTTTTTTATCATTCCGGCGAAGTAGCCGAAAAGCGCAATTACCAGCGCCACCGCAACACGCCATGTAAAACGTCCCTGACTTGCGATGAGCGCGCCCGGAAGCGTCGCTACAATCGGAATCGCAAAGAGCGGGTAACGGATGAGTTCAAGATAGGCTTTGAAGCGGCTCATACATCAATTTCCTGTTAGAAATTTTCTCTGGGCACACCTGCCTCTGCCACCGGAGAATTCCTCGGTTCAAACGCTTCCTCTACACCGTAAAATTGATCGCTCTGTGTCCCGATGCTGAGTTCTGTTATATTCGGTCCAACCTGTTTATTCCCTTGAATAAAGTTATCTCGGAGCCGACCCCCGTCGTAGACCGCCCAACCGACATTCATCGTTATATTGTTGGAGACTATTTCTGGGGAGGCAGTAGAATAGCAGACAATGGCATTCTCATAATTGGCACGAAGCACGTTATACTGAATACGGGGTCGGGAGTCGTCTTCGCAGGTGATGCCGTAATTGTTAGCCGTGAACTCGTTGTATTCTACATCCGGTGATGCGCTACCTTGAAATTTTGAACCTACACCGTTTCTGTTAAACTCATTACTCGTAATCGTCGGACTGGTGTTTTCGCAAAGTACGCCCATATTATTTTCGCTAATAAGACATCTCTCGATTTGGACTGCGTCCGTTCGGGCTGCGATACCGGCAGTCGCGTGTTGGACGCGGCAATACGTTAGACGGCTATTCGGACTCGTGGCTTCGATCCGAATGCCTGCCCAATCTCCGGCTTTTGGTGGATCTGCTGTTACGGTTTTCTTAATTCCCGTATCGGCACGTCCTTGCATTCCCAGGGTAGCAGGATCTGTTCCAAATGTGGCGTTAGTTGTTTCTACTGCCGGTGCCTGTTCACGTTGCCGCTGCTTTCCTAAGGAACCGAAAACTATCATCCGGTCTGGTGATCCTTCGGCATAGAGTTCACCATGCACAATAAGTCCACTCGGTGTATCCAACGGCTCAAAACCGACGATCGTCCCGGAACGGATCGTCAGCGTCACACCTTCCGGCACGACAACGTTACCAGTAACATAGATCCGTCCGTCCCAGACCTCATTCTCGGTCAGTTCACCAGATTTCTCTATAATCTCTAAACTGCCACCCTCTATATTGAAATTGAACTTCTCACCTTGGCATCCGCAATAGAATCCCGTTAGGACACAGATTAGGCAGATTAAAGCGTTATAAGGCGTAATTTTCTGAAGTCGTTGTTTGATGGTTGTTATTTTCATGTTATATTTTTACCATAGATATGGATTCCTGTCAAGTTTGAAAGAAAGCAGAACTATTCATCTCCCCAATCGTGGGTTCTTTCTTGTAGAAACGATTTCTCGGTCATAACGTTTACGAACTGCTGATTGCTTCTCGAAAAAAAGTTTGACATCGGCGGTAAAATTTGCTATAATTGTATAATTAGGGATTAGATTGTCTTCACACGATGGCACGTCTCTCGGTACACTACTTCAAAAAAGGACGCAATGATAATGTTTGAGAGTTTGAGCGATAGGTTACAAAACACTTTCAAAAAGCTCAAAGGGCAAGGGAAACTGACAGAGAACAATATCTCTGATACCTTGCGTGAGGTGCGTCGCGCTTTTCTGGAGGCAGACGTTAACTATAAAGTCACACGTGAGTTTATAGAGCAGATTAAAGTGCGTGCCTTGGGGCAAGAGGTGCTCGGCAGTCTCACGCCTGAACTACAGATTGCCCGAATTATTGGCGAAGAATTGACCCAATTGATGGGCGATACAGCTGAGAAGATTCAGATCGCACCGAGTGGTCCTACGGTAGTGATGCTCGTCGGCTTGCAAGGTGCGGGTAAAACAACCGTGGCAGCGAAATTAGCCCTCAGATTTCATAAAGAGGGACGGAAACCTCTGCTCGTTGCCGCCGATGTATATCGTCCCGCCGCTATTAAGCAGCTACAAGTGCTCGGTGAACAGACCGAAACGTCTGTGTTTTCGATGGGGACAGAGGTCTCTCCAGTTGAAATCGCAGAAGCATCTGTCAAGGAAGCTTTGGCGAACGGGCACAACTGCGTTATTATTGACACAGCAGGACGTTTGCACGTTGATGATGAACTGATGGGTGAACTTCGGCAGATTAAAGAAAGCGTCAATCCGTCTGAAATCCTTCTCATTGTCGATGCAATGACCGGACAAGATGCCGTAAATGTCGCTGAAAATTTCAACAACGACCTCGATATTGATGGCGTTATCCTCACGAAAATGGATGGAGACGCTCGCGGTGGTGCAGCACTTTCGATCCGACATATCACACAGAAACCGATTAAGTTTATCGGGGTCGGTGAAAAGATTGAGGCAGCGTCCCTCGAAGAGTTCCATCCAGAGCGGATGGCCTCGCGCATCCTCGGACAAGGTGATTTCCAGACCTTGCTCGAAAAAGCAGAAGACCTCTTTAGCGAAGATCAGGCAAAGGAACTTGAACGTAAACTCACAGAAAATAAAGGATTAGATTTTAACGATTTTCTCACACAGTTAGAGCAGCTGAAAAATATGGGACCCTTGGATCAATTAATAGATCTGATGCCCTTTAAGAATCAGCTGCCGGTTCAAAATCTTACACCCGATGAGAGCCATTTGCAAACCGCAAAGGCAATCATCCAGTCAATGACGCTTGAGGAACGAAAGAACCCTCGATTGTTAAATAGAAGTCGAAAACTCCGTATTTCCAAAGGCAGCGGTACGACCGTAAATCAGATAAATATGCTGGTCTCGCAACTCCAGATGATGAATCGTATGTTAAACCAGCAGACGGCGATGGCAATGCCGCAGATGGGGCAGAAAATAGGTGCACTTCCGCGTCCGAAACGGAAGGCATCAAGAAAGCCTCGGAAACGAAGACGCCGCAAATAGCCACAAGTGAACCCGAAAAAGGGTCACCTTTTACGGAAGCGGTATAGATACCACGAGGAGGTATTTTTTGGCAGTTAGAATTAGATTACAACGACACGGTAGGAAGAAACGTCCTTTTTATCGGCTCGTCGCGGCTGACGCACGTGCTTCAAGAGATGGTGTGTTTTTAGAACGTCTCGGCCATTACAATCCGTTAACGGATCCGGCAGATGTTTTCATTGATGAAGAGAAAGCCTTGAAATGGTTAAGGCGGGGCGCGCAACCCTCTGATACGGCAAAGCGTTTACTCTCCAAAAGCGGGATTTTGATGAAATTTGAATACGAAAAATTGGGGAAACCGATGCCGGAGGACGAAGTCACAGAGACAGCGGAAGCGGAAGTCCAACAAGTGGATGATACCGAACCTACTGAAACACAAGAAACAGAATCTGAAACCGGAACGCTGCTTACTGAAGAAACATCCGACGAATCCGCCGAAGAAGAAGAATAATACCTGTTTTGACAGGTGCCAAAAACGCAGGCGGTGGGCGCATCTACTGAAACCCAAAAGTGAACTATGTTCAAAGATTTGATCGAATACATCGTAAAGTCTCTCGTTGATTACCCTGATGAAGTGGTGGTACGTGAAGTAACCGGCGAAACCGTGGTTATTATTGAGTTAACTGTAACAGAAGCGGATTTAGGGAAAATCATCGGGAGATACGGGCGGACGCTGAAAGCCATAAGGAGTATCCTCTATACCGCCGGACTGCGAGCAAATAAAAAGGTGATTCTTGAGTTGATTGATGAACCGAGGTCGGATGTACAGATTGAAGAATAGCAGTTAGGACGGAAATCTTTCAGGTTTTCCTTTCAGCAATCAGCGGTCAGAAGATTAGCCATCAGCCATCAGCCGTCAGCAAAGAGGGGTTCGGTTCATCAAACATCTCTTCTCTTGCTGATAGCCGAAAGCCGATAGCCATTCTTGCTGATAGCCGAAAGCCGAAAGCCAATAAAAATGAAAATTGATGTTCTCGCCTTGTTTCCAGAGATAATCGCACCGGCGCTAAAAACCGGAATTCTCAAACGCGTTCAAGACGCTGCTAAACTCACCGTCAATCTTCATAATCTTCGCGATTGGGCAACTGATAAACATAAATCTGTTGATGACTACCCTTATGGTGGCGGCGCGGGAATGATCCTTAAACCCGAGCCTATTTTTGCAGCGGTCGCAGCGTTGAATCCAGCGGAGACCGCGCATATTATCTACCTAACACCTCAAGGGATACCACTGACACAAGGACTCGTGGAATCGCTTTCATTGGAAACGCATCTTATGCTTTTGTGTGGGCGTTACAAAGGCGTTGATGAACGGGTACGTGATAAATTGGTAACAACTGAGATTTCCATCGGCGATTACGTCCTAAGCGGCGGTGAAATCGCAGCACTTGTTTTGATTGATGCGGTGGGGCGTGTCCTTCCGGGCGCGCTTGGTGATTACGAATCCGCACACGTCGATTCGTTCAGTCAGGATCTCCTTGACCATCCGCATTATACGCGACCTGCTGAGTTCGCCGAAATGCATGTGCCTGAGGTGCTTTTGAGTGGACATCATGAGAATATCGAGAAGTGGCGGTATGCAGAGGCACTCAAACGCACGGCGAAACACCGTCCAGATCTGCTCCAAAAATTGGAACTTAACGAGGAAGATATCGCAATTCTTAAAGCAGCGGGGTTAGTAGAACCAACCAAATAATATGTTTTTGAGTTTATACGGAATCAAAAATCGATTTTTATGGGTTAGCGAAAAGGAGGAATAATTATGAACCTGATTGAATCTTTTGAGAATCAATACATAAAGAGCGACATTCCTGAGTTTGGTCCTGGAGATGTCGTCAAGGTGAATACGCGTATCCGAGAAGGGCAGAAGGAACGAATTCAGGCATACGAAGGAACCGTTATTCGTCGCGCACACGGTGGACTCAAGGAAACCTTTACAGTCCGGCGCGTCGCATTCGGTGCTGGCAGTGAAAGGACGTTCCCGCTGCATTCTCCAAACATTGAAAGCATTCAGGTCGTCCGATACGGTGCGGTTCGGCGAGCGAAGTTATACTACTTGCGTGATCGTACCGGAAGAGGCGCGCGCGTCAGAGAACGCAGAGAGTAACCTGATGCAAATGGACGCTTTTGAGCGTGCTTGTCAACAAAACGGCTACAAACAGATCGCTGGCATTGACGAGGCGGGTCGAGGCGCGTTGGCTGGTCCCGTCATTGCCGCCGCAGTCATCCTACCCATCAATTGTGGCATCAAAGGCCTGCAGGATTCAAAGCAGTTAACACCAAAGCAACGCGATCATTTGCATGATGAAATTTACAGGGTCGCCGTGTCTGTCGGAATTGGCGCCGCGGACAACCGAGTTGTTGACAGTTTGAATGTGCTTGAAGCAACCCTACTGGCGATGCGAGCAGCAATTGAACAACTTACACCCCAACCTGATTATCTCCTCGTTGACGGCATAAATTTCCCTGCAGTCGATATCCAAGGTGAAGCAATTAAGAAGGGCGATAGCCGAAGTTATTCTATTGCGGCTGCCTCCATTATTGCGAAGACGACTCGCGATAGACGCATGATCGTGTTAGATCGCACCTATCCCAACTACGGATTCCAGAAACACAAAGGATACCCAACATCACAGCATCGGCAAGCGATTGCTCAGTTTGGTGCATCCGATGTGCATCGACATACCTTTAAACTCCTGGCAGATAATTAAAATAGCGCAGATATAAACCAGTGTTTTGACATACCGGACTTGCAAAGGAAGCACACAATGGATCGTTCACGCTTGGACATCGCAAAAACGGGTGAGTCGTTGGCGGTTGCGCATCTTAAAGCGCGCGGGTATGAAATCCTTGCCCGGAATTACCGAGCCGTCCGCGGTGAAATTGATCTCGTGACGCAGGATGGCGATTGTATCGTTTTTGTGGAAGTTAAAACGCGACGCAGCCTCAAATTCGGGCTACCGCAAGCCGCCGTAACGACACACAAACAGCGACAGATTTCCAAAGTCGCTTTGGCATACCTACAAACGCATAACCTATTTGACGCGCCCTGCCGTTTTGATGTTATCGCAATTCATCTGTCACCGCAGCTTGAAGTGTTAAAACTCGAACAGATCGAGAATGCCTTTGCATTCCAAGCTGGAAACAGATTTTAAACTGATGCTTGTGTGTTTCAGAACCTTATAAGTCAGGGAACCGTAAAATCCGTTTCGCATTTCCGCCCATAATGTCTGCCAGTTCCGCTTCAGATAGATTCGGTAGCAATTCTTCTATAACCGTGGTAAGTTTCCCATAACCCGGTTCCTCCAAGATCCACGGAAAATCGGTTGCCCACATCAATCGTTTCGCACCAAAGCCGCCCAAAAGGCCATGATGCCATCCCGCCAAATCTTTATACGGGAATTCTTCCTTGCTAAAGGCGTACTGACCGGAGAGATGCACATTCACATTTTCAAAACGCGCGAGTCGATAGGTGGTGTGCATAAAAAGGTTGTAACCTGTCACCTGAACCTGGGGTCTCCCGAATTCGTCCCAACTGAATTTGCCTGCACCTGGACACACAGCGAGATGGTTTAGCACAATCCGTACCTGTGGGAATGCTTCTATCAGGTATGGCAGAAGGTGGGCATTGATGGCGTTCGGATAGAGCCATAAGACATAATCGCGTTCAGCAGCGCACTCCCAGATCGGATACGCCGCGAACTCGCGGACATCCATCTTCGCAAAAATATCACGCGGTCCCCCAAATGTAGAGAACCGAAAACCGATAATCCCCGTATTATCTGTCAGTTCTGCCATGTGTTCGACAGGGTTCGGATGTCCCTCCGGCACCAATCCAATTCCTAAAAATCGGTTTGGATATTCTTTGAGGCATCGTAGTAGGTAACGATGGTTTTCTATACTCGCACCAGCCATCTGGACAAGGACTGCCTGATCAATCTGGTGTTTCTCCATTTCGCCTAACAACTTTTCGACAGGTTCTTCGCGTTCAGCGGGCCAAACGTCCGATATCTCCCGCGGAAACTCAGCGGAGGCTTTTGTGAATACGTGCAGATGCGCGTCAATGCGTGGCATAGGAACCCTCCTTTGATTAGCCGTCCAAACTAAACAATCTACGACGTTCTGGGGTCTGGCAATATTCTGAGATGGAAGCAAACTGCCCTGATCCAATGCGTCCGGGTGTTCGTTTCTCATAGATCAGAATAATCGACTTACGCGGTGTATCAGAATGATTGTCCATCGAAACGTGCCATCCACACGAATTGAACATGATCGCTGTGCCGGCTTTACCGGGGAAAGTTTTGTGTCCCGTCATACTCTCTTGCCGCATCGGACGCGTGTACGGACCAGAACCCGGTTTATGACTGCCGGGTACGAAGCCGAATTCACCACTCCCCGGTTCGACATCGTTGACGTAGATTTGGACTTTGATGTGGAGCGGATTGTCATATCCCACATCGGGATGCCATCCGGTATAACTCACGGGCCACGGTGCAACCGTCCGAACCTGCGGTCCTAATAGAATTAGGTCGTGATCAGTGAACGCCATCAACGCGCCGTAATAACTCGGATAGTCAATAATATCAATGAAGACAGGGTCCTTTTCAAGCGGATTCGGGATGTCATAGAAGGTTGCGACAGCATCCCCCGCTTCGACTCTATCCAGCCATTCCTCTTTGCACGCATCTGCCCAATAGTCGAAAGCGTTTTGGAGTCGCGTGAGATCCTCTCCTTGAATCGCGTTTTCAAAGACGAGATACCCCTCTTCTTCCCACTGTCTTTTTTCTTCGGGTGTCGGTAGAATCATGATCTTCCTCCCCTGATACGTAAAAATAATGCTTGGTCTTATTTGAAATGATAGACGGAAGGAACCGAAAAAGCGTAGGATATCCTCTTGGCTTCCAACCTTCCCATCTTCCAATTCCTCAAACAAACAGATTTCGCGTAAGTCTTATTTAAAATACCTTCCCTCTACCTGCAATGCACCAAGTCGTTTCAACTGTATCGCCTCGGATACCTACCAATGTGTCGTGAAGATTGCTCGTCATCCCCTGATGTAGCGGGATAACCGAAAGCTGCTCCCCTACCTTAAATCGGTGTGAACATTCACTAACATTGACATGCCCGTGTTCGACAGACATGCCATAAATCTTCGCGTCTGGCTGTTCAATAATATGTCCATAAGGCGTTGGGGCGTAACTCGCAAACGTCTTCTGCCCGCCATCAATGATAATCCGATCAGGCGTTGGCGTACTGACGACGGTTACGATCACGCGCAAAACGCACCGCTCAGGTGTTAGCATTTCAGAATTGCCGACCCGAGTCATGCCTTCATAAACATAAGATCCGCTGCGGGTCTCCGTACAACCGATCTCTTTTGATGCCGCTTCAGAACCTGTCCCACCACCACTGATGATGTTCACAGGAATCCCGTCACTTGAGAGCAAGTCAAGTGTCTCTTCAATAAACGGCTTCGCTCGCACGTTGCTCGGATACGTCATGACACCTTGAAAATCGATGCCTTGCATTTTCATCACTTGTTGTGCCAGGCGCTGTGCTGCCTGCGGGGATTGCACACCACAGCGTCCACTGCCGGTATCAAGTTCCACAATCACAGGCACAACACAACCGTCAGCAATTGCCTGTTGAGAGATACCCGTTGCGGTCTCTTCTGAATCGAGTGCGACGATAATTCGTGCGCGTTCGACGAGTGCGGTCAACCGTTTCAGTTTCGGTTTTCCGACGATGTTATACGGAATAAGGATGTTATCAACCCCAGCGTCCACCATCACCTCTGCTTCGCCTAACTTCTGACAGGTGATACCTTGTGAGCCTGCAGCAACTTGCAATTTAGCGATTTCCGGCACCTTATGCGTCTTGGTATGAACGCGCAGCGGAATACCGAGTTGATGACAGTGCTGTGCCATTCCGTCTATGTTCCGTTCAAGCACATCCAGATCTGCAACGAGCGTTGGTGTGTCTAAGGCATCAATTTTCATAACTTCTCCGTAATATGCGTTTACAAGCGACATGCTACGTCAAATAGATTTGCGTTTAATTTACCTGCTATCCACTTTCCTGTCAAGTAGTTTGTACCACAGCGGCAGAGCCATTCAATTGTCCATTTTTCAATCGGATTTTCATCACCAGGTCCGGTAGGTTCGGTTTTGCGGCGTACACGCCCAAATTTTGCCCATACGCGGCAAAATTTGTCTGAGCTTTACATTTGCGATCTGCATTCCTAACCGAACCGGAACTTAGCCACAAACTTTTCAGACTTCAAAAAGCCTCTTGAGTTCCGTAGGAACGATATGTTTATAGAAAAACGTCTCTATCGGCTCTTGAACCCTGTAAGGGTGGCATGTGTATAATAACTCTTACAAAATACTGACAAAAACCGCTAAATTGACACCTATGGATGTTTCGATGATTTGTCCTTGAAATTTTCCTAAACATGGATATAATAGACCCACTTTGCAAGCACTCACACCGTTTGAAGTTGAGCATAATTTTCTCAGAGGAGCACGTAACCATTGAAGCGATTAATTGTAGGAATAACAGGCGCGAGTGCAGGCATCTATGGCATCCGCTTACTTGAGGTTCTCACACAACATGAGGATATAGAGGTACATTTGACGATTTCTGCATCAGGCGCGCGCGCCCTATCGGAAGAGCTTCAACTTGAAGTAGACCTCAACAATTTCGAGTTGACATCGCTCATCGGCATTTCCTCACCGCGAGTTATCTACCATCATGAATCCGACATCGCTGCACCGATTGCCAGCGGTTCTTTCCGTACGGAAGGGATGATTGTCGTGCCGTGTAGCATGGGGAGCGTCGCCTCTATCGCTAACGGTATGTCGCGCAACCTTATCCAACGCGCCGCGGATGTGTGCATCAAAGAAAAGCGTCCACTCGTGCTCGTGCCACGCGAGACACCGCTCAGCCCCATCCACTTGGAAAACATGCTCAAGTTATCACGCTTGGGTGTCTGCGTCCTACCCGCGATGCCGGGGTTCTATCACTTTCCAAAAGATGTGGATGATCTACTCAATTTCATTATCACAAAAATCTTAGATCAGTTCGGCATAGATACAAAACTGATCCAACGATGGAAAGAATAGACACCCATCTCAAAGTCCCCCTGATAAGGGGGATTTAGGGGGTTAAAGATACAAAAATAACCTTTTAAAGTCCCCCTGATAAGGGGGATTTAGGGGGTTAAAGATATAGAAATAACCACAACGAACCGCAAGGAAATATAAAAAGTCATCTGATACTATTTGAGGATAACCATCTTTCGCAGGAATGACAAATTGTCTGCCTGCAATTGATAAAAATAGACACCGCTTGCGACAGGTTCACCAATAGTGTTTTTGCCATCCCAATGTGCGGCGCGCCTTCTACCTATGTAATACCCCGCAGACTGATGCCCTAAATTTAACATCCGAACCAACTGCCCACCCAAAGCATAGATAGCGATCTTCACGTCCGCTGGTTGCTCCAATTGATAAGGTATCCAGGTCTCTGGGTTGAACGGATTCGGATAGTTGTGGAATAAAGCCGTATCTTCTGGGACAAGCGTTGGTGCAGCAGGTTGTCCTTCAACAACAATGAACGTTTCAATAGGCGGCGAAGCAATTGGCTTACCTGCACTCGAACCGGCCCGGAAACTACGGAGCGTCACGCGCGACCCTCTACTTGCAAGTGCCGTGAACTGGATCGAAAGGAGGGTGCCATGACCACTGACCCCGCCTCGTGAGACCCTCGCGGCACTTAAACCGGTAATCTTACCTCGCGTATTCTGAATCGTACCTTCTTGGAAGCGGGTACTTCCGCCCGCCTGTTTAAGAAAATCCCCTTCGCTGACCTCGTTTACTGCCAGCACGGTGGGATCAAAGGTAATATCGGTTTGCCAACCGGCTAAATCGGTGACGTTCACTGCCTTGAGGTAGACAGTAAACGTTGTACCAACCCCAATCTGCTCAGTATTCGTGGAAACCGAGAATCCAGAAGAATCAGGTGCTAACACCGTATATTCAGCATCAAGGGTAAATCCAAAAAAGCCTCTCCACGCCCAATTCGCATTGCGAATAGCAACCAATAGAACGTTTTTCCCTTGTTTCAACGTGACGGGGAAAAATTCCTCGTAATTGTGATACTCACCATGATCATTCTCACGAACCAACGTTCCGTTAAGCCAAACCTTATAACCCGCGGCACCACCCGCAAGCATTGTCGTCCGCTGTTCTCGGTTCACATTCAAAACAATACTGCCATACACTACCTGGTCTGTTCTGTCGCCATCTGTTTCAGCACCAAGGGCATCCAGCATTTTATTGATATTGTTCCCATGTCCGGGATCAATTTTATGGGAGGTCCACACGCGACTGCCGATGGGTGCTCCCGCCGTTACGCCATCGGTCGCAACTTTCAACGTTGTCACTTTTCCGCCGCTGGCTCGGGCAAGCAAATCCCTGTCCTCATAAAAACCTTCCCCTGGCACCATCACCCACAACCACGGACCTGTTAGTTTCGGACCCTCTGTGGGGAACCCTGGGTTGTCAACCGAGAAGATAGAGGTTTTCTCAGATAATTTTTCTAACGGTGAAAAATCCGATATCGCGTTGTTGTGAAGATCAAGGTGTTCCAAGCGAGTTAACCCCGCCAAAGACGACACATCTGAAATGCTGTTGTTGCTAAGATTCAACAATTTCAAATCTGCTAACTTTGCAAGGGGCGATACGTCCGATATAAGGTTAGACACAAGGTGCAAATCGGTTAAACCTGTTAACCCCGCCAAGGGCGATACATCTGTTATCGAGTTATTGTTGAGCACTAACGTTGTCAATTGGACTAACCCCGATAAGCCAGAAATATCCGAGATACCGCAGCCACTAATGTCCAATCGTCTCAGTGCTTCTAATCCTTGCAGAGATGGAAGTGTTGTTATCGACCTATCATCGCCAAATACTATCCGTTGGAGTCTGGGCAACTCTGCTAATGGGGAGAAATCTGAAATGGCAGTGCGTGTAGCATTGAGGTACCTCAAACGAAATATGCCAGCAAGCGGCGAAACATCGGAGACAGGATTGTCATCAATCCCTATCCAGTTCAGCGACACTAACCCTGTCAGTGGCGATAAATCGGTAATGGCGTTCCTCTCAAGCCCGAGCCACTCCACACGAATCAAACGTTTAAGCGGTGAGACATCAGTTATCCTATTCCCAGCCAAATGGATGTCGCGCAGGCTTATCAAGTCTGCCAATGGTGATAAATCCGATATCGCATTGTGGCGCAACACGATCCGTTCCAACTTCGTCGCATACGCAAGCCCCGTCAAATTGGTAATGCCCGCTCTATCGGCTTCAAGCTGCGTCAATCCCGCGAGATCCGCCTTCGTAATTGCGTCACCCGATGCTTTACCGAGGGCTTCGGCAATCGCTGCGTGCAGATTCACGTCTGGAATCAGATCAGAAAACGGCGTTGGGTTCAACGTGGAAACGGGTGTCTCGGGTACCACACAATCATCACCATATAAGCAAGAAACAATTTCCTCAAAGTTCGAGGTCCATGCGTCACGCTTCATATTGCGATCATCAATCAACAGACTCGCCAACCCCAAGTTCTGTAAACTGGGGTTCTTATCTATCTCAGCGAGCAGTGCCGCCGTTTCTAAACCTAAAGCCGCTGCAGCGTGAGCCGCATCCAACGGGTCTTGAAACCTTTCAGAGAGAAACTGAACAGGCTCTGCGCCGTCAACGTCAAACGCATTACCCGTCGCTTCAAGTGCCACCTTGAAACGTTGCGTATCATTATCCAAGTGCTTGTCCATCACGGCTCGGGGGACATACAAACGCAACACCTGCTCCTTGTCAAAAGGCGGATCTACCCTGTTCTCAGTATCCGCACGCACCTCATCCTCAAACCGCTGCATCCCCTTTGTGTGGCAACCGATACACGATAGCCCGGTCCGCACAGTCGGATCGCTCGTCTCCGGGTTACGAACGATCTCTATCGGTGCCGCGTCTATCCGGTTCCCGGATGCATCCGTGATATAGTACGCTTGTAAACCGTTAGGGAGATTGAAAACGATCTCACCGCCATCATGCGTAAAGGAAAGTGGACGGATAAAGACATTCTGTATTTCCGCGCTTCCCGCGAAGTCGTAACTTTTCCAATATGCTCCGTACGGAGACGTGTGACGTTCCACAACGCGATTATGCCGCGACACCCCTGATTCGTTGAACCCCGCACGCCATACCTTCCGCCCCGGGGCATTCTGGAGGTTCCGAGCAACGTTTATCCCCAGCTGCCGCTCAAGTTCACGATCGGTTGTTGGCAGATCCAGAATGTCGTGATACAGCGGCGGCAGCGAGGCAGTCGCAAGAAACCAATCCACGTAGATAAACGGCACTTCACACGCCATCTCTTCGCGGAGGTGCGTTAGTTTCGCGTGGAGACCGGCTTGCATCTCGGCATCATATTCGATGCCATAAGGATAGTTATTCTCAAGCTGTGTCCAAGCATCGCCTCGGATATCCCACTCATAATCGCGTAGGTCAATGTAGAAGATTGTCTCTCGTTCATCAATAGGTTGTGGATTGGTAATATCTCTCACCCAAGAGAGACTATTCACCAATTTCGAGAGTGCAGCCCTATAATCACCAAGTGTCTTTGGACTCGCACCCGCGTTATAGAGGTGCGTTATTGTAAAATAACGGGCGTAGGGACGATCGAAGGCATCCAGTGTTTCCAGATGCCGCTGGATAGCCGTGAGCATCATATCGGGCGCAATGAAATTGACATCGTGCTGGTTCTCCCAACTCGGTGCCCCGTCTTGAATCCATTGTTCAATTTTTTCGATCGCGGTTAAGGGCAGTTGTCCACCGAGGGGCATCCGTTTTGCGGGATCGGCTTCAAGGAGCCGTGTATAGAGTTCGGATTCATCAGGTTCTCCTCGGACGACCGACCCGGAAGCAATTAAGCCTTCTGCCGATTCAATCAGAAGGTCGTCTTTAGAGAAACCCCTGGGGCCGTGGCAGTTCAGACAACTCTGTTGAAAGATAGCATACACGTCTTGCGCAAGCGTCTGTTGGGCGGACACCCTTCCAAATCCTAATCCGATGGATATCAAGGTTATCAGAGAGAGGTATTTGACAATTTTCATGCTTATCTCACTTCCTTATGAGCATTTTGCGCGTGGCTTTGAAATCGCCTACGGTGAGGGTATAGAAATAGACACCACTCGCCACAGGTTCACCGGCCCCGTTTTTGCCATCCCAATACGCAGCGCGGCTCCGGTCTTGATAACTTCCAGCAGCCCGATGCCCGATGTCCAACGTCCGCACCAATGCCCCATTCATCGCATAAATACGTAGTCTAACTTCAGCCGATTCAGCGAGTTGATACGGTATCCATGTCTCCGGGTTAAATGGATTCGGATAGTTCGGCAATAACGCTGTCCTTTCGGGAACCAACAATGCTAAAAGTTGCTGGAGGGTGGCTATTCCTTGCTCAAATGCAAGCGAGCCGTCATCTTCAATCTCCGCTTGCGCGATCCATGCCCGTATCATCGCCGGATCTAATCCCATATTGCCAATAGCAAACATAGTAGGTGCAGCAGCGATGCCGCTAAGGTTACCGAGATGGCTCGCCACAAGAACGATGTCCCGAATATCGCGTTTCCCGTCGCCGTTTACGTCTGTCCGTGCGTTGGCGGCGTTTTCGTCACCTAAATCCTGTCCGACCAGAATGAGGTCGAAAATATCTGTGATCCCATCTTCGTTGACATCATAAGCGGGTACTTCGATCTCGATTTCTTTGTCGAGAGGATTCACTGTATAGTCTGCGTCTTCGGCAAAACCAAAAAAACCGCTAAAGCCGCCATCATTGTGGCGGTTGTCAATAGCGACCAATAACACATTATCGCCCTGCTTCAACGTGACAGGGAATGCGTCCTGATAATCATCTGCCCATCGGATGACAGGATTGTAGTAAACCTCCTCACCGTTGAGCCAGACCTTGACCCCGTCATTGCTGCCGACGAGCATTGTGGTGTCCTGTTTACGCGGCGCATTCAACGTGACACAACCGTAGACGACATGCCTATATCCCGCCCCTCTTATGTCCCAACCGAGGTCGGCTGCCATCTCGTCAATATTGTTGCTGCTTGTAGGTAAGAGCGTGTGAGCCGTCCACTCGCTCCACTTCTTATCGCCAACTGCCTTACCCTTTTTTGCCCCAAAAGTAGAGACTTTCACCTCCGTTGCGGCACCGCCGCTCGCTTCTGAGAGTAGGTCTGTGTCGCCAACACTCGTCCCCGGCACAACCGCCCATAGCCAAGGTCCCTCTATTTTCGGACCCGCTGGGGGCATCGGCGCGCTAACAACATCCGAGTACAAAATAGATGTCGTCGCAGAAAATCTTTCTAAAGTCGATACATCTGTTATTGTATTGCCGCCGAGGCTCATCCATGTCAACCGCTGCAGAGAAGATAGCGCAGACACATCCGTTATCCTATTGTCCGCGAGGTCAACCCATGTTAGGTTATCCAATGTTCCGAGTGGAGAAACATCTGAAATGTTATTGTCGCGGAGGTCTATCCACGTCAACCCTTTTAATCCCACAAGCGGGGACAGATCGGAGACCTCGTTGTGTTTAAGATTCAGGCGTGTCAACTTCTTTAAATTCGCCAACGCCGAGATGTCTGATATAGCGTTCCCCGCAAGATAGAGGTCTCGCAAATCTGTTATCCTCCCCAAAGCAGAGATATCCGACAACTCACCACCACAAATATCTATCCGCCATAGTTTCGGTAGTTCTGCCAAAGCCCCAAGATTTAATATAAGGGTCCCCCAAGATTTAAAATCCTTTAAGTTGATTAATCCGGAGAGCGGCGTGAGATCCGCAAAAGGATTCTCACTCACCTCAACCCATTCGAGCTTTATTAAACTTGCCAGCGGTGATAAGTCGGTTACATTGTTCTCGCTCACAGATATCCCTCGTAAATTCGTCAATCTTTCGACCGGCGATATGTCAACGATCTGGTTAGCACTAACATCTAACCAGCGCAAGCTGATTAATCCGGAGAGCGGTGATATGTCAGATATGTTGTTACGTCGTATATTCACGTCGTGCAGTTTGATCAATCCTGCAAGCGGCGATAGGTCGGATATCGAATTGCCATTAATCCAAAGGAATTCGAGGTGTGTGGCAGCTTCGAGTCCCTTCAAATTCTGAATATCTCTGTTTTCTATCCGAAGTTCCCTGAGTGCTCGCATATCTTCCACGGTAATCGGAGCATTCGGGGCTCGGTTTCCGAGTGTCTCATTAATTACCTTGCGAAGGTTCGCATCCGGAATACTAACAGTTTGTGCCACCGTCGTCAGTGGAATCAAAAAAAGCACAGCATAAAGTGTGAGTGTACGAATGAAAATGGGTCGCTTTTTAGCGAGTTGCATTCCGTTTTATCTCCTTTGTGAAGTGTCCATCGTCTTTTTTAAGAAAATCTCGCCATCTAAATCCGGGACGGTGTGCAAACGTGCTGTGCCACCGCTCCCAACTCTCGTTGTCTCCCCGGGAAACGCTATCTCTTGTGCCTGTCCGCTCCGATTGTAGACTGCCCAACCATTCGTGAACTCGCGGATAAATAATCCTTCTCGGTTTTCGTCCAGCTGCGCCTTCTCGCCAACAGGTTTGCCCAACGGCGCATCCCAGAAGTCGTACCAATAGATATCGTTATGATGGGTGTGCTTTATCCCTTGGTCATGTTTTGCTTTGTGTGTTGTCTCAAAAGTACGCCAATCATGCCTATGGAAAGTGTGTCTAATGCCGGTGGTATGCAGCACATATCCATCGGAGTGTGTCAATCCCATTGTCGTAAATACCCGCATCCAACGGAGATTCGTTACACTATCAGGAGCTTCGGTTTCAACACCCCGACCTTTGAGACAATTAATCTGTGGCGAACGGAGGTTTTCCTCTGCCCAAGATAGAGTATTTTCGATTTCCATCAATCCCTCGTAACTGTAGCCATCCGCGTGATCCCAGCCTATTTGCAAAAAAAGCCCATTAATGTAAGGTGCTGCCTGCCTCGGTTTACGACGACCTGAATTGACGATTATCAGGAAATCATCTCCAACCTCGGCGCGGATACGTCCCAGAATCGCCAATCGCGCCTGCTGCTCCGCTTCAAACGTCTTATATCCGTTAAGAACTGGCATGTCCTCGTTCCACCAGTCGATATAAATACCGTCGTAAAGTCCACACTTTTTAATAGCAAGTGCTTGTTGAACAATTATGTCCTGCGCGTCAGAATCTGTAAAATCGATTAAGAAACTTCTATCCGCATCACCCCCCGCTGAGACGCTGTTTCCGGCTGCGTCTTTTACCCAAGGAAAATTAGCATTGTATGTGGCTTTATAAAAAGGCGACCCAGGATCCGCATCCCGCATCCGAATCTCAAGAATGAAAATCTTATCGCGGTTCATCTTCATCAAAGTATCACGCCGTTTTTGGGTCTCCACCAAGCTTCCAGATAGCTGAAATCCGTGCGCTGTTCTTTGAAAACGTAAGCCAAATTCAAGACTCCAAGATAGATCGTGATGTGCTAATCGGGCTTCGTACGATAAGGCAGGCCGGTTTGATATATCCCCCCAGGCATTGAAAATAGAAGGAAAACTTCGGTTTTGGAGTCGCGTTTGAATGGGAAGCCCCGGCGATTCGTAACTTTCATCATACTGAAAGTTGACAAGGAAGAGGGCATCAAGGGGGCTGTAATCCACAATCAGATTTCTGTGAATCCGTAAGTCTCCCAGCAGTGTTAGTTTTTCAAGTGGACGCACATCTGTAATCTGATTATCAACCAGCCACAAATCCCTGAGCCTCGTTAAATTTGTGAGCGGTGTAATGTCTTCAATTTGATTGCCGTGAAGGTAAAGACTCTCCAAACGCGTCAAATTTGCCAGTGGACGAATATCTGAAATCTGACAACCTGCCATATTCAGTACTCGCAATTGGACGAGACCTGTTAAGGGTGAAGAGTCTGAGATAGGATTGCCTTCAAGCAGCGCGTTTGTCAAGTGCGTTGCATATTCCAACCCTCCAAGACTTGTGATCTGACGCGCTTCGGCACTTAATGCTGTCAATCGTTCCATGTCCGATTGCGTCAGCAGGATATCATCCGGGATATCAAGTGCTTCGCGAACTGCGGCACGCAAGTTGGGATCTGGCATCCATGTCTCAACGTCCTCTGGAGATGCCAACGCATTGGATGTTGAGACCTGCTCAGACACCTGTGAGCCGGCACTATTCATCGTATGGGTCGCGCCAACTTGCCCAGCTTGATTTCGCACAGCGGGTTTTGCGGCAAGCTCCAAAACGGGAGGCACGTCAATAATTTCGATCGTGGGTTGGGATTCTGCCTCGAAACTATAAGGGGGTTGAAAACGCGTGAGGTATTGATTGCTGCCCCCAAGCAACAAAGCGATGAAAACTGCCGCCGCGCCCAAAGCAGCCCATGGCAGCAGCGGGCTTTTCGCTGGATCGGGGGTCGGTTTCAGGTCAGCAACTTCCCGCATAATGTTCTGACTTATATGCGCCGATAGGTGTACGCCCTCGAGCACTTCTTGAACCAAAAGTTCTTCATTGTTTTGCAAACGTTTTCGTGCCCGATGGAGACGACTATCAATCGTCCCTACAGAAACCCCCAAGAACTTACCAATTTCCTTTGCTGTCATTTCACCGAGATAGTGAAGCGTGACAACCGTGCGTTCGCTCTCTGGGAGCCTTTTCAAAATTTTTTCGACGATTTCGTAACGACGCTCTCTGGATGCTGTCTCCTGTTTTTCTGATATATAACGCGTGTATGCGGATGCTTCTACTTCTTTCACAGACACCTCCTGCAGAGATTGTGGCACAAATTTTTGCTTTCGCTTCCAATCAATGCAGCGCCGAGTGGCAATAACATAGAGCCATCCCGCAAATTGGTCAGGGTTCGAGAGTGTAGAGAGATTTTTATATGCTTGTAAGAACGTATCTTGGGTAATCTCTTCAGCATAATGAAAATCGCCGATCTTCCGCCACGCGAGCGCGTGAACGCCCTTTTGGTACTTTTGGACTAACGTATTGAATGCCGAGTCATCGCCCGATAAAATACGTTGAATCAATTGCGCATCGTCTTCTATTCCCATACAAGCATCCTTTTTATTCCAATGAACAGATGGGTTCGTGTCTGCATTCGCCAAAAGGCTTAATCAAATCCAGCGTCCCTTAAAATTACGCGATGTGATACGGTTCGTACCCTATCATTATTAAAGACGAAATTTTGGGGCAGGAAACTTGCATTATTTGAAAAAACAAAAGAACTGGATTTTTTAGGAGTTATTTGGCAAGGACGGGGACCAGATTTTGGAAACCTGGCATCTTAAAGTCCCCCTGATAAGGGGGATTTAGGGGGTTTAGGATACGAAAAAGTCCCCTGATAAGGGGGATTTAGGGGGTTTAGGATACGAAAAAGTCCCCTGATAAGGGGGATTTAGGGGGTTTAGGATACGAAAAAGTCCCCTGATAGGGGAGATTTAAGGGGTTAAATCCGTTTATCCCTGTTTCAGTCGATTGTAACGTCTCTGCCACAACGACCACAGTAGTGCCGGAATAAGCGTGAGTGCTCCCATTCCCCACAAAATCATCTGTAGTTGCAACACATCCATGAGCGCGCCAGTGATGAGTGAACTGGCACCACCCATGAGCGTAAAAAGCGCGAACTCAGTCCCGAAGATACGTCCGCGAATCTCATTCGGGGCGCGTTGCAGCAGCAATTGCGTTGAAAATACCCATGTGATGCCACCGCCAATGCTTCGGACAAACCCACCGAACAACACAGTTCCCAAAGCGGAGACCGGTGCTATGATCGCTATTCCAATCGATGCAATCACATAACCGATGCTAATACTGACGCGGAGCGGTTTATCCCTATCACCCGTCCAACGTCGCGCCAGAATCGGTCCGATGCCGCTGCCAATGCCGTTCATACAGTACATCATCCCTAAACTGAGCGCGCCACCGACCCCGATAACGAAATAATTTTTCGCAATTTCAACCAGTATGACCTGAATACCAGAGGACATTAAAAGCGATATCGCTGCTTTATGCGTCGCGATGAAGAGAATGTCGGGATGCTGAAACATATATCGCAACGCCGATGACTTCACTCGCGGTAGCGTGCCTGACGTTGCCGATGACCGACCTGGTAGTTTGATCTTAAACAAAAGTCCCGCTGAAATAGTAAATGTGAATCCATCAATAATGAAGGCTGTCTGACTGCCAAAAAGTCCCGTTGTTAAACCGCCGATGGCGGCACCAACTGCAAGCATTACTGACCACGTCGCAGCACCGAGCGTATTGGCAGTGCCGAGTTCTTGTGCGGTGGTGATGTCGGGTAGGATCGCACTCCGGGCAGGACTGAAGAAGCCACTTACACCGAACAGGAGTGTTGTGAGGGCATAAAGCAACCAGATATCACTTGCATCCCGGACAAAGAGAAATCCGATAACGATAACCGCACGCGCGAGATCGGTGATGATTAACAGATGCTTCCGATTATAGCGGTCAGCACATATCCCGGCGAGCGGGGCAATAAAAAATGGTGCCAACATCCGGATGGTAAACAGAACGCCTAACGCAAGCCTTGACCCAGTCAACTCAGCAATCAATATCGCAGAAGCGATGAGATTAAACCAATCCCCAAGCAGGCTAACAACCTGTCCACCCCAGAGCCAGCGGAAGTTGGCGTTCTGTCGAAGGAGTTCAAAATAGCCAACCGATTTTTCGATTTCTCGCTGGCGATCTATCGCAGACTTTATTGGGGTGCGTTCCTGCTTAGACAATTACAAACCCCATCTCTCATTGATCGGTTTCTGGTAGACTTCAATATTTCCTGCGACGACCGCCTCATAGTCTACCGCCTGCCCGCATGCATTCGACTCATATATCGCTTCACAGATAGATTTCGCGCGAAGTCCGACCTCGGCATCAAGTTCAGGCGGACGGTTGTTCTCTATTGCATCCACAAAATCGTAGCATTCCAGCACGACACCATCAGTGAAATTGTGAGGAAAAAGCCTCGATTTTTCTGCGTCTGACAGGCTTGCCATATAATCAGCGATAAGGTTCTCCATGCTATGACGCGTCCCATCTTTAAGGATAACCTCTGCACCATCAAAGGGACCGTGGAAGATGTCCCCGTCGTCAAGCAGACATCCTTCACTACCGTAGTAAACGACGTGATTGAAACCGTGTCCAATCGCTGCCCATGTACACGTCCAAAGCCCGATGACACCGCTCTTGAAGTTGATAGTCGCCACCCATGTGTCCTCTTGCTCGTTCTTGACGATCTCTCCAGCCTTCGTAACGCGTAGATCCTCAAATTGACACACGCGGGCATACACCGTACTCGGATCGCCGAAGAGATAACGGAGTGTATCGCAATAGTGCGCACCAGAATCCATGACCATACCGCCACCGCCGAGTGTCAAATCAAGCCGCCAGTGCCAATCGCTTTCTGGGTTTGGTGCCCGATAACTCGCATGCTGCGCAGAAAACGTCCATAAATCACCGAGCATCTGTTTTTCGTTCATCAGCCATTCCGCGGTGCGCCGACTCGGCATCCGACGGATATTTTCAGCCGTTGCAGCGATTTTGTTATTGGCTTTTGCGGCGTTCATAATCGCATGTGTCGCTTTGACGGTAACACCCATCGGTTTCTCTACTATGACGTTGACCCCGTTGTTGAGGCACTTTATCGCGTTGATATGGTGGTGCGCGTGTGAAGTGCAGATGTCTGCCCCGTCTAAGTCCACCGTTGCGAGCATTGTATCGGTATCATCAAACACCGCAGGTTTTTTACCGGTTACCGCTTTGACGCGTTCGGCGAATTGATCTGCTCGCTCTTTGACTTCATCGCACATCGCGACGAGCTCCACTTTCTCAGGTTCTGTTTGATGTATTGTAAGATAGGCGTTGAGATGTCCATTTGCCATCCCGCCGCACCCAATAATTGCCATCTGAATCGCCATGATTGTCCCCTTTTCGGTAAGTGTGTCGGTCCATTGTGTTACAATATCACAGATGTGCTTTTTTGGCAAATTAAGGCACTTTTTTGGAAACTCAGTTGTAAACCAACAGAAACGATTCCTCTGATTTTCTATGCGCTGCTGATGTGGCATCTTGATTTCGTTTCGTTGAATATGAAGTGACATTTCTCTAATTTTTCATCGAACTCACATCTTTTAAACAGGACTTACGCATTTTTCCATGATAATGGACGCATGACGTCCTGCAGGCGGGGTTTAAAACCCCGCCTGCAGTGGGAGCTGCGTAAGTTCGGTTAAAAATTGTCCAATAGAAATGGTATAACTTTAGGAAAACCAAAATTTTTTGTGAAGGCAAAAAAAAATTAGCAAGCATCACAAAAATTTTTTCGCTTTTACACAACTTAGCGAAATACGAGCGCATTGGGGTTAGAATCAATACAATGTTAGAAATCCTGATTCTACAAGATTGTATCGTATGTGAACCCGTAGCGCGCAATGACAAATTAGAAGATTGGAATAGTTGGCACTGTTCTTGCTCATCACTTAAGTTTAGGCAAAATTGCGTCTGGACACGCCCCGGGCTATTGCACGATCCACTTATTTATTTCTGGCACATTATAATAACGTTTAGAATTACAACACCTTCGCCAAAAATAGGCAACTCTACAGCATCTCTGATTTAATTTGACAAAATGGTTTCTGCTATATAATATATACCCATTGATTACTAAGGAGATGTGTTATGAAAATTTTAAAGCCCGTAATTTCCGCGACGCGGTTGGCTGTTCTATTGTTAATCTGCCAGCTGCTAATATTCAGTAGTTGTGATGAGTATGAAAGCTGGACAAACGATCCACCTGAGATCAACACTTTCACGGTTCCGAAAGAGGTCCGCTACGGGGAAAGCGTTGAACTGAAAGTCGGCGTTTCCGATCCTGAGAACGACGAATTAACCTACACATGGGAGGTATCTGACGGAACATTGACCGGAGACGAGGGCGCAGCGGCGCAATGGACGGCACCTGAACTCCGGGATTCAGAAATCGCCCCTGATCAGACTGTTACGGTTCATGTATCTGTCAGGGATCAGGGTGAGGAAACCGTCTCGAAGTCTGCCGCAATTACCGTCTTTTCAAAATCATACAGGGTTGCTGATGCACTTAGTGGCGTTTATGAACTCGTCCGAACCCAAACCGATGGTGAAACGACTGAAGCGTTTGGATCCATGCGACTCACACCTGCGACATTTACAAGAGAATACCAGAGTAACAACGCATTCTTCTTCGGTTCCTATAAATTGATTGAGCCTTTTGATGAAAGAAAAGGAACTATCTATTGGTTTTCTGACGGAAGCACCGAACCGATTGTGAGTACCTATACCTGGGACGGTGAATTATTAGTCCTTTTTTGGACGGCTACCTCCACCGGACATATCTATCAGAAACTGAATTAACACCGCGTTGCTTTGTGTACCCAGGCGAATAAAGTCTCTGGATTGCGCACACCTAAAAGGGAAAAAGACAGTGAAAACAAATTTCCATTTCATCTTATTCAAACTTTTAATAATTACTTTCATCTTTGGAATACATTCGTTGGGTCTTTGTGAAGAAAATGAACGGATCACTGTAGAAGTCGATGGTCGTCCCAAACAGTACGACGTTATTGAAACAAAACGATACGAGATTGTTGAAGTCGAGAACCCAGCCGTTACACCGGATGCCCTACAGTCTGTTGCAATGCAAGCCGTAAAAGATGCTGAAAAAGACGCAGTCACACATCTCAATAGAACTTTGTGGTTTAGTACGGGATGTTTTTTTCCTTTGGTCGGTCCCATTTTTTCCCAGCGTTACCAACCTTTTATGCCGACTGCACGTGTACTCGGTAAGTCCCCTCAATATGTTGCCTTCTACTATGATGCTTACAAGGTCAAAACGAAAAAACTTCAGTTTAATTGGGCATTCGGTGGCTGTCTCGTTGGTGCACCTATCAGTGCATATTTACTAACGCGTCTGTACAGGTCAACCCGGGATTAAGTGGCGTGCTGGAAAGCGCGAAGCACCAAAAAAGTTGATAAAAATTAGAGGTCCAAAGTTCACTTCACCAGAGATGCACCCAATTGCGTCAGAAATGGAACGCCTAATAGAGATGCTTTTAATCTATTTCGGCAGCACTCGTTTAAAACGATTGATGCTATTTACCGTCGGTGCAATTTGTTTAATGCTTTGGACAATACCTGTGTACTCACAGTTCGCAGATTTACCGCAGGATGCAAAAACCGTAGACATCGGCGTGAATGGAGACGGGGCATCGCAGACACTCAGCCTAACCGCTATCGTGCCGCTCCGTAGGTTTAATGGTTGGGTAGGTGTTTTTGGATCGCGTGCTTCCGGTAAAGAAGGCGTGCTTTCTGAAATCGTCAAGGCACGGACCCAAGGCGGTTTTAGGATAGGAACATTCGGCATTGAGGGATTCACGGACCTGGAACGTGACATTACCAAAGGAACTGCACTGACTTCTCAAATTGGCAGTTATATCCGTCCAGCGATTTATGCAAAAGGGCCGCTTCGTATATCGGGTGGTATCGGGTGCTTCCTTGAAAATATTCAACCCCATAAAGACCTTGATCTGAAAAAATTCGATCCTACAACATTTCGATGGTTGGCTTTTTCGTCTGTAGGTTGGCGAAAACTCAATACAGTGTTAAAATTTACGCCAGAAATCGGCTTCAAAAACTTTAAGTTTTCAGCAGAACCCGCCATCACGTTCAACTTAGTCAGGCGATTAGGGTTGCGTTTAAGCGGGTCTGTGACTTATAATAGTGAACCACTAACAGAAAATTGGCATTATAAGTATCTATCAATATTGCGAATTACATTGTAGCAGCGTGAGAGTGCATCAGCATCGCGGATAACCTCATAAGGCATAATATCCACCTTTTAGGCGTCAATGCTCTCATGAACCTATCCCTATCAATCCTGCGAAACGAAAGGAAATTGGCTATGTCTTCAAACCCTGAGCAACAATCCGGACCTGAACTCGATAGCAGTACGACAGAGGTCCAACAAGGTCACGGCTTCGGTACCGCGCCTGTGTTCCTTGCTTCAATTAGCACTATCCTCGGCGCAATTCTTTTCTTAAGATTCGGTTACGCGGTTGCACATGTCGGGCTTTGGGGGAGCCTGATGATTGTCGCCCTTGGGCATTTAGTGACCATCCCGACGGTGCTGGCAGTCTCCGAGATTGCGACGAACCGGCGTGTAGCTGGTGGTGGCGCGTATTATATTGTCAGCCGTTCTTTCGGTGCAAGCATCGGCGGCACAATCGGAATAGCACTCTATATCTCCCAAGCAATCTCAGTCGCTTTCTACATCGTCGCGTTCGCGGAAGCCTTTAAACCCATCTACGAATGGGTCGCGACCATATATGGATGGGATCTGGATCTCCGTTGGGTCAGCCTACCTTGTATGATACTGCTCATTGCACTTATGTTGACCAAAGGGGCTGACATGGGGGTACAAGTACTGTGGGCAGTATGCGTACTGCTCGCTGTAGCAATTATCGCTTTCCTGTTAGGCGATGGAACCGACTTAACAAAACCCGAAGGCTTGAATCTTACGGCGCGCATTGCGGATCCTGATAGTTTTAGCATCGTTTTCGCAACATGCTTTCCCGCCTTCACGGGTATGATTGCGGGGCTGGGGTTATCCGGAGATTTGAAGAACCCGCGGAAGAGTATACCGCTCGGTACGGTCAGCGCGACACTTGGCGGTATGGTCGTATATGTACTCGTTGCTATTAAGTTGGCACTGAGTGCTACACCCGATGACCTCGCTAACGACTATTTCATCATGACGAAGGTCGCCTTATGGGGTCCGATTATTTATATCGGTTTAGGTGCAGCCGCCCTGTCCTCTGCCCTCGGTTCAATCATGGTAGCACCCAGAACACTGCAGATGCTGGCTCGCGATAAGGTACTGCCTATCCCTCAACTCAACGATCTAATGGCAAAAGGGAGGGGAGAGACACAGGAACCGATATACGCCACTTGTGTATCCGGTATCATCGCAATCGTGTTCGTAGCGATCGGTGAATTGGACTTTATCGCCCAGATTTTGACGATGTTCTTCATGGTAACTTATGGTGCCTTATGCGCTGTGTCGTTCTTAGAGCATTTCGCAAGCAATCCATCCTATCGACCAACATTCCACTCTCGTTGGTATGTGTCGCTGGTAGGATCAGTGATGTGCGGCGTGCTAATGATCCAGATCGGCGCACTGTATGCCTTAATCTCAATCGTGCTCATGACGATCGTCTACCTCGGACTCCGCCGAAGTCTCCGAGGACAACGCGACTTCGCAGCAATCTTCCAAGGGACGATGTTCCAACTAACCCGATGGCTCCAGACGACCTTGCAAAAAAGCCGTGTGATCTCATCCGAAGGTGGATGGCGACCTTCAATCGTCGCAGTAACCCGATTCGGAGAACGCCGCCTCGGTCATTTTGATCTGCTCCGTTGGATTTGCCATAGGCACGGGTTCGGCCACTTCATCCGCCTCTTCAACGGAGACTACTCATTTTCCAGTGAAATCGAAGCACGTATCAAGGTCGATGGATTAATTAAACGGACCGAGGTGAGTCGAGCAGGCATTTTTGTCGATTCACTGATTTCCCCGACGTTCCAACTCGCGCTCGCACAGATACTGCAGATGCCCGGAATTTCTGGCTTGCCGAATAACTGTATCCTACTCGAATTTGACCGCGAAAATACCGATGAGATCCACGAGGTTGAACAAGGTGCCCAACTCGCTGTGAACTCACTATTTAACGTCCTAATCCTCAGATCAACCGGCTACCGATTCGGATACAGGTCCTCTATCCATGTGTGGGTGACAGAGGAAAACTTGACGAACGCGCCGATGATGCTTCTGCTCGCATACATCATCGTCGGACACCCAGATTGGAGACGTGCTGAGATCCGGCTCTTCGTGTGTTCCGATTCCAGGGACGTAGAGGTCGAGGCGGATCGGCTCTCAACGCTCATGCAGGAAGGTAGATTGCCGATTTCAATGCAGAATGTCACCTCCGTTTCATACAACAGCAAAGAGGCTTTGGAGGAAGAGGTAACCCTCCACTCTGATCAGGCCGACTTAGCCATCGTCGGTTTAACAGCAGAAACCCTCGCATCCGACGAATTGGCACAAACACTACAATCTTATCAGGGCGCAAATGATGTCCTGTTTGTCCATTCAATTGAACCGATCTCGATTGACTAATGGGCACCCTAAGGTTTCCAAAAAACACTAAGGAAACGGAATAAACAAATGCCGCCACCGCAATATTTGCATGCCAACGGTTTTAGGTAAGATATAATAGCAAGTAGGACAGTGTGAGATGAATGAGTTCGTTCAACAATTGCGTGAGTTATTTGAAAGGCAGGTCATTACTTTGGGGGATGAGCCTGTACAAGTCTACCAAATTGTGCTGTTGATCAGCATTTTGGCTGCCGCTGTCGTACTCGGTGGGTTTCTGCGCCGGTGGTTCCGCCGCCTTTTCAATCGGTTTAGGATACCGGCAAACATCGCGAATCGATTGCTCGCTTTTTTATTTCTGATCGTTCTGATCTTTGGGACCAGTTTGGCATTCCGAGTTGCCAAAATTAGTACGGGATTCCTTGGCGAACTTGTTAATTACCCGCTTACAGGCCTGTTTCAACCTTCGCAAAAACCCCAAAAGTTTGACGAAACCGGCGCTGGTGAAGAAGGAACCCTAAGTGAAACTGATGCCGGCAAACCGAAACCAACCGCTGCGACTGATGGTGATCATAACCAATTAACACTCGCAAGGCTCTTTTATGGATTCGTAATCGTCTTCGGGATGTTTATCCTGTCAAAATACGTACAATGGGTGCTACGGCGGCAGGTGCTACAGGCTTTTCAAATTGAACAGCATACCCAGTTTATCTTACTTCGCTTTCTCCATTTCACGCTTATCATTATCGGTGTCCTTATCAGTCTCAGCACTATCGGTGTGAGTTTCACCAGCCTCGCGATAATTTTCGGTGGCTTGAGTATCGGCATCGGTTTCGGGTTACAGAATATCGCCTCAAACCTGATTGCAGGGTTTATTTTAATTTTTGAACGCCCTATCAAAATTGGGGACTTAGTGGAAATCATGGACGTTGACATATTCGGCAGAGTGCATAGTATTAACCTCCGCTCGACGGTCATTGTTGCCCTTGATGAAAAGGAGATTATTGTACCGAATTCGCAATTAGTTACGGAACCCGTTCATAACCTCACCCATTACAATAACCAATATCGTCTTCGGATTTCAGTGGGCGTATCGTATGGTTCAGACGTTGAACTTGTCAAGAAAGCACTCCTTGAAGTGGCAAACGCGCATCCTGAAGTTATTAAGCAACCGACACTTGAAATGGAAAACGTCGCTGCGCCACTTGTTCGTTTTATTTCTTACGGTGCATACACTCTGAATTTTGAATTGCTCGCATGGGTACCAGATGCCTTCAACCGTTTCGATGTCGCGAGTGATCTCCATTTTATGCTCTGGGAAAAATTTAAAGCATACGACATAGAAATCCCTTTCCCACAGCAGGATGTCCATCTTTACCCAAAGGAAAACGACGCATAACGCAACTTAGCCCCAGGCCCAGTAGGTGCGGTTTGCAACCGCACCGGACTTCCTCAAGAAATTACTGAATTAATTTTTTAATCTTCATGATATATCAACACTTAGCGGGTATCTGAATGTCGGATGACATCACCCTTGACGAGGTAGTAGACCTCCTCACTGATATTCGCAGCGAGGTCCCCCACGCGTTCCAAATGTCGAAAGAGAAGTAAAAGACTGATACCGGGTTCAATGAGTTTCGGGTGTTCGCTTAAAAGCGTGAGAAGTTCGTTGAGCATCCGTTCATAAATTTCATCAACCTCACTATCACGTTCTCGAACTTCAAAGGCGAGTTCAGCGTTCCGATTGACAAAAGCATCAAGGACATCTTTCACCATCGTTTGGATCACTTGTGCTACATGCGGCAAATCAACGAAAGGTTTGACAGGTGGATATTCCATTAACTCAATGCTCCGTTTAGCGATAGCAACGCTTTTATCAGCAAGCCTTTCAATATTATGGCTGATTTTCATTACCATCATCAGGAAACGAAGTTCAGACGCTACGGGTTGGTGGAGTGCGATGAGTTGGATACACGACGATTCAATCTCGTTCTCAAACTCGTCGATCGTGTCATCCGTATCCACAACTATCCGAGCCAACGCCTCATCTCGTGTTAAAACGGATTCAATCGCTTGGCGTAGCATCTGTTCGGCAAGTCCTGCCATTTCCAAGAGTTTATGCTGAAGAGTCTTGATTTCTGCCTGTAACATATCTTCTCATGACCAGTTTCGAGTTTCGGTTAACCCAGTCTGCCTGTTACATACTGTTCAGTCCTGTTGTCCTGTGGATTTGTAAAAAGTCTTTCCGTTGCCCCAAATTCAATTAACTCACCGCTGTAAAGAAAGCCTGCGACATCAGAGACACGCGCGGCTTGCCTCCTTTTGTTCGTGGCAAAAATGAGTGTGTAATCGTCTGCGAGATCGCGCACGAGTCTTTCAATCTTAACGGTTTCTATCGGATCAAGTTCCCCACACGGTTCATCAAATATCAATACTTCGGGGTCAACGACTAAAGCACGCGCGACACAGAGGAGTTGCTGCTGTCCGGTAGAGAGTTGCGCGGGTGTTTCGTCCAAAATATCCTCAACTTCGTCCCAAAGGCCTATCTTTCGGAGATTTTTCTCAACGATACCGTCAAGAGATGTAGATCGACTTGCCCCTGAAATCCGAGCACCGTACGCCACATTTTCGTAGATAGAACACCGAAACAGTGTCGGTTTTCGGAACACCATTCCGATCTGTTTCCGAAGCGCGGTGGTATCTGTTGAAGCACCCAAGAGGGTGCCTTTAAAAAGTATTTCGCCAGTAGACTTGAAATTCGGGACAAAGTCATTCAATCGATTGATACATCGGACGAGCGTGCTTTTACCAGAGTTCGTAGGTCCGATGAACGCAGTTACCTGTTGCTGCTGGATATCAAAAGAGAGAGCGTTCAGAATCTGCTTGTCGCCGTACCAGATATTTAGATTACGGATACTCAAAATCGGTTGCTTTTCTTCAGTCAACATCTTTGCTATCGCGAGCGGATATAGAATTCGCGCCTCCACTTATCCGATGCGGTTAACTGTGTTGTGCCAAGTGGGAATCGTCCACCTCTGTAAGACTACTCGAGAAAACACTCAAGACCAATGCCACACCTAAAAATAAGAGGAATTTGCCGGACATGCCGCCGGCATCGGTTGTGTAGTACCATGTATAAATACCGATCAGTAATGCAGCAGTGGCAAACGCACGTGACATCGCTCGGCATCCACCGGCAAGCATTCGGATGAAGGCAATTGGGACCACGTGTCGCGTTAGCACCTGCCATTGACTGGCACCCAGCGCGTAAGCCGCTTCACGGATCGGTGTTGCTACCGAACGAAGAGCTTCTTGGGTTGTTTTGATTGTTAAGGGCATTACCATCAGTATGAAGGTTAACGCCTCAGCGTAAAACACTGTACTCTCAATCTGGGAGGGTATTGTCCCTATATTCTCAGGAAGCGGAAAAGCCTCAATTGCTTCTTTGAGAGTATCAGCGTAACTAAAAAAAATGAGGATTGCCAGGATTCCGTAAGCAAGTGAAGGTATACCCGTCAAAATAGCAACTAAACTTTCAATCAAACGCCGAATCCAATTGGTTACTGGCAGCCATTCTTCCAAGTAGAAGGCAAACGCTATTCCAAACAGAATTGCCAAAAGACTAATCGAGAGAACAATGTAGAGATTGTTAAACAGAGAAGGCAGCGCACTTAGTAGAATTGCTTCTGACGCTGGTTGCCCACTGGTCGCGCGCGCATTTTTCAACGCATGCCATACAAAAATAAACGCGACTCCAAGTATAATAAAGGCAATGCTCTGCAAAACGACTTTCTGTTTTCGCTCTGCGCGAGTAGTCATGGCATTCATAGTGTAAAGGCTTCTTGTGAAAATCCATTCTGCTGTTCTAACAAGGCGAACAATATTTTCTGATTCCGATGAAATCGTTGCTCGTGTAGTGCTTCCTCTGAGGTATCCTATAGATTTGTTCTAACCGTACCGCATCTGCACGTAATCCGCCGTCTTTTCGTGTTTGGGGTCTTCAAACAGTGCTTGTGTCTCTCTGTGCTCAATGAGTTCACCGAGGAACATAAAAATACATTCTTCGCTGACGCGCCGTGCTTGTGCCATGTTATGTGTCACGATTAAAAACGTATATGTCCCCGCGAGGATCTCCATCAGATCCTCAACGGCAAGTGTCCCTTTTGCGTCTAAAGCGGAACACGGTTCATCCATCAGGATAATTTTGGGTTTAAGCGGTAAGAGACGTGCGATACACAGCTTTTGTTGCTGTTCAAGTTGGAGTGATGTGGCACGTACTTTTAATTTATCTTTCAGATCTTCCCATAGGAAAACGGATGTAAGTGCTTCCTCAACAATCTGATCTGATTCTGTCCGCGTGATACTCCGCATCGGGGAATGGATTCGTAATCCGAACAAGATATTTTCATAAACCGAGATCGGCAAAGGATTGGGTCGCTGGAATACCATCCCAACGGCTTTTCGGAGTTCCGGCAAAGAGACATCTGGATCATAGATATTTTTCCCCAATATCTCAATCTTTCCCTCTGTGGTAACGTTGCCGTAGCGTTCATTGACGCGATTAAAACAGCGCAATAACGTTGTTTTTCCACATCCAGAAGGGCCAATGAGGGACGTTATCTGACCGTCCGGTATTTTCACGCTGACATCAATGAGTGCCTGAAAATCGCCATACCAAAGGCTGAGATTTTCGGTTTCAATGCTATGATTCATCGGAGTCGTTTGCAAGTTCATTTTTTCTGGCTTTCGAGTTTCGTAGGGGTTGGGGCACCCAACCCGTGCGGACAACGGAACCTCGCCCCTACTATTCTAATCGCTGACGGCTGATAGTCAATTTCGTTTCGTAGGGGTTGGGTTACCCAACCCGTGCGGACTGCTGATAGCCAATTTATCCAAAAGTCCCATTGACATAATCATAAGTCGCTTGGTTTGCCGGATTATCGGAAAAGATTACATCTGTTGTGTCAATCTCAATAAGATCGCCGTTGAGGAAAAAGGCGGTGCGGTTCGCTAACCGTTTTGCCTGTTGCACCAAATTTGTGACGAGCAAGATCGTCATTTCTTTCTGTAACGTTTTAAGTACCTCTTCGATACGCATTGTCGTAACAGGATCAATAGCAATAGAAAATTCGTCAAGACAAAGCACTTCCGGTTGATGCGAAAGCGCACGTGCGATTGTCAGGCGTTGTTGTTGTCCACCCGACAATTTGGTACCAAGGCTATCCAAACGGTCTTTCACTTCGTCCCAGAGTGCTGCTTGTTGTAGACAGCGTTCAACGATTTCATCCAATTCAGACTTCGTGCGAAGCCCTGCTGTCCGCGGCGCGAAAGCGACATTATCATATATTGAGAGCGGTAAACCGACCGGCAAAGGTAGCACCATACCGATGCGTCTGCGCAATTCATACACATCGCCAATTGTGTCAATGTCCACGCCATCTAATTTGACAGAACCTTGCACCGTTGCTTCTGGTGTGAATTCCAAGGTTCTATTGATGACCTTTAGGAGCGTTGTTTTACCGGACTGCGCTGGACCGATGATACTGAGAATCTCGTTTGGATGAACATCAAAGGAAATTCCGTTCAGTGCAGGCGTATCTCCATAATGAACCCGTAAGTCAGAAATCTCTATTTTATTTTCCACGTTTTCCTCGTTTACAGAATCTTTTGGCTGTCTGATCCGCGTTTTAACCAAAGCGATGCAAACTTTTTAATCAAAGTGCGTAATCCGAACACAATCGCAACAAAACACGCTATACCAATAAGATAAACGGTAACACCAACAATCGCAGTGAAAACTTTGCCACCTACTGTCGTCGGGTAGGTATCCTCATAACCTATTGTTGTCAATGTTAGGAGGGTATACCGCATTGTGTCAAGAAAAGATCCAAATGCCTCAGGTTGTGCTTCTCTTTCAAAATAGTAGATACCACACGCAGCAAGAAAAATTGCTATTGACAACAAAACAACGAATCCCAAGAGTTTCTTTATAATTTCAACCTTGTTCCTCATCTTCTTCACGCTCTTCTAAGTGTTCACGTTCCACCCGCGCTTCTGTTAAGGCCGAAGCTAACAAACCAGACGGAATTGCTATTAAGCCTACCCCGACGAGCGCGACGAGAGCGGTGAAAAGTCTCCCGCCAGGGGTCGTCGGATAGACATCCCCATAACCGATTGTGGTTAATGTCACGACAGACCACCACATTGAATCAAGAATAGAGCCAAATGCTTCGGGTTGTGCCTCTCTTTCAAAGAAGTGGATGCCACACGCAGCGAGGTAGACGAACATCAACGATAAGATTACCAATGCTAAGAGCTCCTGTTGGATTTCACGCAGTGCCGCTCCGAGCCGATCTACGGCTAAAATAAATCGCGTCGCCTTAAATATTCTGAAAATTCGCAAGAACCGAAGTATCCGTAATACGCGAAAGCCCGGCACGAGGAACAGAGAGGGTAAAATGGCGATCAGATCAATTAGACCGTAGAAACTAAAAACAAAATCCCGTTTCTTTGGTTCAATATAGACGCGTAAGGTATATTCTATCGAAAACAGTACCAGAAAAACCACGTCTAGGATAATGAAATGGGTTGCATAAGGATCCACCTCCAATTGCTGTCTATCGGATTCAATCACAAATACAACAGCCGAAGCCAAAATCAGGAACTGGATGATCCCGCTGAATATGTTTCCTTCAACGATCCCTCGTAATTTGTCTTTATTCATGTTTTTAGAGGTGTTAGTCATTAGTCAGGGGTATTATGATCCGCTATCATTGCGATGCCTGCCACAAGTCTCTTTAACCGATAACTGATAACTGATAACCACTCTACCACTTCTTCCGAGTTCGGAGATAGACCCTTAGCACAATCGCTGCCGCGTTGACGAGTAACACACTGCCGACAAGGACGATTGCAGTGCCATACGGGATGCCTTCCGTAACATCCGGAACCTGTGTCGAAATCGTGAAGAGATGCAGGGATAGTGCCATACACTGTTCCGTTATATTATAGGCAAAAAGGTTTCCTTCTGCAATAGCTTTATAAAAGACAGCCCCAGTAAACATAATCGGTGCTGTTTCACCCGCTGCGCGCGACACTTGTAGAATCACCCCCGTCAAGATACCACTGATTGAGTTCGGGAGGACAATACGTCGAATTGTTTGCCACCGCGTCGCACCAAGGTTCCAACACGCCTCCCGGAAGGACATCGGTACCGCCTTCAAAGCTTCCGTCGTGCTCGCAATGATAACAGGGAGCGTCATGATCGCCAATGTAAGCGACGCTGCTAAGATGGATTCACCGAGTCCCGCGAATAGCACAAATGCACCGACACCGAACAAGGCGTGGACAATGCTTGGCACACCGGCGAGGTTGACAACAGCCAAGTTCGTGATACGCGTAAACCAACTCTCACGCGCATACTCGCTGAGGTAGACTGCCGCAAACACACCAATCGGCGCGGATACTAATAGGGAGACGACGACTAAATAGATTGTCCCGAGGAAGGGTGCCCAGAGTCCGCCAGCACGCATATTGTCTTTCGGATTCGTAAATAGGAATTCAAGCGAAAGCACCGGTAGTGCCTTGTAAAGCAGGTAACCGATAATGAGAAGCAGCGGGATAATCATCAAACTCGTCATCACGAGGAAGAAAATCCGCATCACATTTTCGATCCACCGCTTCTGCTTACCGATTTCTGTTTCTGTAAACATCGCCTCCGGCGATACCTGCATATCAGTGTCCATATTTCTGTACTATCCTTGAAACTTTGCTTCTTAAAGTCCGCCTGATAAGGGGGATTTAGGGGGTTAAAAACAAGACGAAGTACCCCTTTTTGCTAAGTTTTCGTAAGCCCTATTATTGTTGTCGGATGCCCTTGATAACTAAATCAGCGATGAGGTTCACCACAAACGTAATCGTAAAAAGCAGAATACCAATGATGAAAAGGACCTGATAGTGTTCATCTCCCCTTGCAACTTCACCGAGTTCCGCGGCGATTGTTGCTGTGAGCGTGCGAATCCATGAGAGGGGTCCCGATGGAATGTTAACGGAGTGCCCTGTCGCCATGAGGACTGCCATCGTTTCGCCAATGGAACGCGCAGCACCAAGTAGCACTGCTGCCAATAGCCCATTTTTTGCCGCGGGCAGCAGCACGCGGTAAACCACCTGCCACCGAGTTGCCCCAAGTGCTTCCGCCGCTTCGCGATAGGAATCAGGAACAGCCTTGAGCGCGTCCTCTGCTATAGAGACAATGATAGGAACACTCATCAACGCTAACATGATACCACCGTTCAACATCGTTAATCCGATCGGAGCGTTGAACACCGCGATAATCAGTTGATTCATCAGCGTCAACCCGATGAATCCCCACACAACGGAAGGGATCGCGGCGAGCAATTCGATAATAACTTTAAATGTCTCTCTGAGTTTTGGGCTGCAGAACTCCGATACAAAGATTGCTGCGCCGAGTCCAAAAGGAACAGCGATACACATCGCCAATGCGGTTACGCTAAAGGTCCCCAAAATCAAAGCGAGGGTGCCATATCTTTTGTTACTCAGCGAAGTTGGATACCATTCAGGACTTGTCAGAAACTGTCCTAAGTCTAAACCGCCGAAAAGGAAACCCGCGCCCTCCCGAAACACGAAGAAGAAGATACCAAATACAAAAACAATAGCACTAACACCACACAGACGGATAAATGTTTCAATTACGGTTTCGGAAAACGGCACACTCGCCGCACTTTTTTTTCGTAGGATATTCATATTTTATTTATAGGACTTGCGGAGCCCCTTTGCTGGCAGGGTTTGAAACCCCGCCAGTAGGGCATAATGCGTAAGTCCTGATTTAATTGCTGGTTAACGGCACGAAACCGAGTTCTTCAACAATCTTTTGACCTTCTGCGGATAAAATCCAATCGAGGTATGCTTTCACTTCTCCAGTGGGTTCACCAAGGGAATACATATACAATGGGCGAGCGATAGGATAGGTTTTGGCAAGCACATTCTCAAGCGTTGGCGCGTATGAGGGTTCACCCGGTGCCGTTGCAACTTCTAACATTTTTACCTCTGAAGTCGCATACCCCATTCCACTATAGCCGATAGCACACGGGGTGCGTCCGATAACTTCTACCACATCTTTAGAGCCGTGTAAATCCAAAGAGCCGAGTTCAAAGTCGCGCGTTTTACCGAGCAGTGCTTCCCGAAAATAGAAGTACGTGCCAGAGTTAGATTGCCGACTGATACGGATAATCCTGTCGCTTGGACAGTCGGTGTGCGTGATGCCGAGATCGCTCCACTTGGTGATTGTACCGTCTTCACCATAGATTTCGGCAAGTTGGCTAATCGTAATTTTATCAAGCGGCGTATCGTGGTGGACATAAACCGCAAGCGCATCGTACCCAACAATAAATTCTTGAGGGGCTTTACCCGTGTTTTGCGTCGCTTGTTCTAACTCTTTGGGTTTGATTTGACGACTGCAGTTCGCAATATCGACGGTGCCATTAATCAGCGCGGCAACACCCGTACCAGAACCACCACCTGACACCTCCACGGATGCTGTACTGGTGATCCCTGTGTACCTCTCTGCCCACGCTTGTGCCAAGTTCACCATCGTATCTGAGCCTTTATTCTTGATGACTTGCGCCGTCGCTTCACTCACAACACTTTCGCCGTCCTTAGGAGAACAACCGATGATGCCGTAACTAAACGCCAAGACCACCAAAGCGGATATAATCGTATAGTCTACTAAACCGTTTTTCTGCATCAATCTGCCTCTTTTACTAAATTCTACTATAAATTATACCACTGAATTGTTACGAAAATAAGACAAAATTCAGATTTTTTGTAATTTGGTGTTACGGGCAAAAAAGGGAGCAGTTCCTATACCCTCAAAGTCTAAATCAGGACTTACGCAAATAGGCGATAAATCGCCTTACTATAAATATAATTTCTTGTAAATGCGTGCGTTTCTGATTTTTTTTCTTTTGCAATTTTAATGCATCCTTGGTATACTGTATGTATAGCAAACAGAAATATGGCAAGAATCATCATAGTATAAAGTGAAAGGAATGAGAACGAAAATCGATAAAATAGCAAGTGATTATTCGATCCCATCCACAAATATGGCCGAATTCATGGTGAGGATAAACCGTCCTTCGTCCACAGATATAGCAGGGATTGACCGAGCAGAGAAGTATAAATTGTTGAAGGCAAATTCTGTCAAACGCAGGGATGAAATTAAAGCATGGATTAAAGAACATGGATTGGATGCTGAGGTCCTCAAGATTGAGGAACCGACAGTTTTCAATATGCTATTCATCACCTGTACGCCTAGGGTCGCTAAGCAGCTTGAACATGCTGGTCCCGTGGTCAGCGTTTCAAGAAGTCCAGAGTTTTCTGTAGGGTTAAACCATAAGTGAATTTGTAAAAACGCGGTTGTGGGATGGAGAAGTCTACAACGCCGGCAAGTTTTTTACAATCTCCACTGTCTTTAGGCTTACGGTGATAACACGCCCAATCAAATCTACAATATATCGCGGCTCCGCTTCACGATTCGGATCGTTTTTAATCCCGCTCCGTCTGTCCACCTTCACACGATACTGGTCCACTACCCACTCCAACGCTGAACGCGTCCCCAACCGATAGTCATATACCTCCGCAGGGATGCCGTCCAAAGTCAAAAAATCGTTGTATTTCAACTGTGTCTTATCTTTGGAGAGTTTCATCTTCTCGACCCGCCAATCTACCTGCATACCCGCAGTTTCTCTCTCCTCCAGTTTCTCAAACTTCGGACAAGATTCGTAGTTAACATGAAGGTCTGCTAACGCCGCGCCTGCCTTCGCGAAACCCCAGAAATCTTCGGCGAAGGGGATATGCGGTAGGTCGCGCTTGAGGTTCGCCTGATACTTTTCGCGATAATCGGGATGGTGCAAGAGACCGTAGGTATAGTGGAAGATGTCCCATTTAGTGATGGTATTGTCGTTATAGTGGTTTCGGAATTCTGATAGTGCCCAATCGGTGATGTTTTCTTGGCGGTTTGTCCCGTCTTCGTCGTAGGTATAGAACGGGAAGCATTGGGTTTTTTCAAGGAAATCGAGTGATGGAATTATATCTGAAACTAAGGCGTGAAATGGTTTTTTACTTCCAGAACCACTGACACAGATTACCCGATTTTTCCCTTCCGTATCAGATGTAGGAAAGATAGATGGAAACACATACACGCACTCATTCATCATCCTATGAAAATAGAGATGTGATTTCGCAAATGGACGGTAAAGAGATACTCGAACGTTTTTACCCGAAAACTCTGCTAATGTGCCTGTTTTCAACTTAGACTTCAGACTTCGTGTCCATTTAATTTTGGTGTCATCAGTATCTATAAAGTCGTTAACATCAATATCTCTATCACTTCGTCGCTCCCATTGGAACACTTGATTGTTATAATGTTCCATCATCTGTGTCAAGTTTTCCGTGAGAATGTTTTGATCAAAGTTGTACGCCCAAGCATCACGATTTGTCACAACCCCTAAACTGTATGTTTTAAATAATGTGCCTTCCGCGTGTCCCTCGATTTTTTTTGATGTTTCACTTCCCATCGGAAGAAATGTTTCAAAGTCGTTAAAGAGACCTTCAGTCAACCAAGTATGCTTGGCATCAACCGTTACCTGTTTCATTGGAAGGTTTGTATAGTCTCCGAATTCGGTTAAAAGTTTCTGCTTTTCGCGTGCTTTTAAATAATCACCAACCGAATAGATCCACACTTCAGTCTGCTCAGATGTCGATTTTGTTTTCTTAATAAAGAAACTAATGCCTACGCCAACCCGAATCTGATCGTCAAAAACGTTCCCACCCTCTTTTCGTCGGCGTTCACCAGAAGTACGTGCATTCCCTTTGAGATCAATATGATAAATCTTAGTGAAATCTTGTGCAAGGTGTTTCCGCATGCCATCAAAAGCGATACCATCCAGAAATCCGTTGTTCGTCACAAACGCGACAACCCCTTCCTCTCCAATTCGTTCTGATGCCCATCGAATCGCTTTGACATACGGATCCGAGAGAGGTCTTTTATTGATCGCCTTTGAATCTTGTGAATACGTTTCCCGCACAAGCGTATCCATCGTTTCATATTTTCGGTTTTTATTGTTATCGTTCTCGTTAATCTGCCCCATATTGTAAGGTGGGTTCCCGATAACGACGAACATATCCGCTGCTTTCTGTCTCTCTACCCGTTCTGTGTTTTCACGCGTGAAAAGCTCCGCTTGCTGCTGCTCAAGCAACTCAAAGGTATCCGCAAGGGCGATCCCCTCAAACGGCAGATATTCCCCTGTCCGTTCAAAGAACGCTTGCTCAATGTTCAGACTCGCGATGTAGTAAGGCAGGAGCATTACCTCGTTACAGTGCAGCGCCTGCCGGTATTTTTCTTCTAATGCCGCGCCCCGGATGTCTTGCATAAGTCAGACAATGAAGTTACCCGTCCCAACGAACGGGTCAATGATATGCACACCGTTGTCAGACAAAGAACGTCCGAACTCGGTTTCAAGGATATGCGCGACGCTGTTCACCATGAAGTCAACTATTGGTTGTGGTGTGTAGACGATGCCGTGTGTATCTGCGACATCTTCGGAGAACCCTTGAAAAAACTTCTCGTAAAACGTGTTGAGGAAATGCTGTTTTTGGGAGAAGTCTCGACAGAGCGTCGCCGCCTGCTCAATTGCGACATAGAACCGGTCTAACGGTTTAAGAAACGCGTCGCGACTCATTGCATGGCACATGAGCGCAGCACTCACTTTTTCAATCTCAACGGCGATGATATTCCGACTCGTAAAATCTGACCGTTCAAAGATCGTGCGGAAAATGCGTTCGGTGAGGATATGCTGGATGAGCATCTCCTCAACAGCGTCTTGTGAGAGATCAGGATTAATGGCGGTACGGCAGGTTTCATAAAAATCGGTGAACGCTTCCTTGAAGGTGGGATCGGTCTCATGGCGTTGTTCAATGCGGGCTTTCAAAGCCTGTGCAAGGTCTGGTACATGCGCTCTGAAATCAGAAACAGCTGTCTGCCAATTGTCAAGTGCGGGTGGGACATAAGCGAACAGATACTGGAGTGTAGCAATCAAGCGCGCAGAATCGGTAATATCCAAATCCAACGCTATTTGTCCGTTCTGATATAGGATCGCGCGCTGCGGGGTTTGAAAGAGGATATTGTTGAGTGGGTAGCCTTTATCGCGTTTCGCCTGCACTGCTTTCGGCAGGTCATCGTCCATATCCTTCGCTTCCCAATAGGCGAAGGGCAGTCCGTATTCGTCGAGGATCACACCGTCAACAACGATACGGTTGCCTTTTGGACTGTGCATACCAAATTGCGGGATGAACGTGCCGTTTACCTGTTTTGTGCAGGTATCCAATAAGAAGGCAAAAGGGTTGCTGACTGCACCTTCGTGTCGGACAGCGTGTTGTTCGTATTGTTGTAGTGTGGCGTAGTAGTCTCGAATCGCTTTGTGGCTCGGTTTTAGGTTCAGTTGTGGCATAGGGGCATAGTAATAGATTTCAAGAAATAAATCAAGTCAAAAGATACGTAGAGCAGGACTATTTAGTTTTAGATAAGTTATCGGATTTTCTAAATTTTTGAATCTTACTTTTCAAGCCCGGTGCGGTTCCATGAAGATTAATTTTTTAATTCGGTAATTTCATAAAATATCCAATGAGGTTACCACAGCGTTTGTGCCTAAGATCCGGTGCGGTTCCAAACCGCACCTACCGGTCCTGGGGATTACCGATTTATTTTCTTAAACTTCATCAAACCGCACTATAGGTGTCAATTTAGCGATTTTCCACGACATTTTTGACAGGTCTCTGTAGATGCCGCCCCTACGGGGCTAAAGGGTCTGGGGCAAACACGGTTCTACACAGATATTGAAGAAACACCCAAGCAAATAAACCCTACGGGACTAAAGAGGTTTTTGAAGTCTTCAAGGTTTCCGCGAAGTATCCGGTTCGGTTAGGAAACCGAACCTACCGGGCCTGGAGGTGAAAATTCGATTGAAAAATGGACAATTGAATGACCCTGCACATCCATTCAGAGACATTCAATTCTCTGGAAAACAGCTAAATTACCTTATGATTTTGCCATATCTAAACACGAAAATCCGCGTCCTCCGCGTCCTCCGTGTCTTCCGCGATTCAGACAATTTGAAAATTGAATGGCACTGCACATCCATTACAGATTAATTGATTTTAAAGTTCGATCATGATAAAATTAAGCTGAGTAATAGAACTACAATATACAAACGTTCCGTATCCGTTAGTATAAACGACAAAGAGGAGAAATATTGTGGAAACCAAGTTTGAAGAACTCAAAGCCCGTCTGCTTGAAGTGAATGATATATCGTCCGCTGCTGGACTGCTCTATTGGGATCAATCCACCTACATGCCGCCGGGCGGTGCTACCGCACGGGCACGCCAAACCGCGACACTCGGACGATTGTCGCACGAAAAATTTACAGACCCAGCGATCGGAAAATTGCTCGACGCGCTTGCGCCTTATGAAAAAAGCCTCGCTTATGATTCTAATGAAGCCAGTCTCCTCCGCCTTACACGCCGACAATATGAACGCGCGATTAAAATACCCGCAGCATTCACAGCGGAAGTGGCGAATCACACCTCCGAATCTTACCAAGTCTGGACTGAGGCACGTCCAGCAAATGATTTTGAACGGGTACGTCCATATCTCGAAAAAACACTCGAATATAGCAGGCAGGCTGCGAACTTTTTTCCGGGCTATGATCACATCGCAGATCCGTTCATTGAACAAAGCGATTACGGGATGAAAGCCGAGGATGTTAGCCGGGTCTTTGCTGAATTGCGCCAAGAACTCGTTCCGCTTGTTTCCGCGATCACATCACAGGAACCCGCTGATGATGCGTGCTTGCACCAACACTTTCCCGAAGAAAAACAACTCGCGTTCGGCTTAGAAGTTGCCGAGCAGTTCGGCTATGACATGAATCGGGGACGACAGGATAAGACCCACCACCCATTTATGACGAAGTTCTCACTCGGAGACGTGAGAATTACAACCCGGACGAAAGAGAATTTCCTCGGTGATGCGTTGTTCAGCACGTTGCACGAAACCGGACACGCGCTTTATGAACAAGGGATTCGTCCGGACTTTGAAGGTACACCACTCGCGCGTGGTACTTCCTCTGGCATCCATGAAAGTCAATCAAGGCTTTGGGAAAATATCGTCGGCAGAAGTCGAGGGTTTTGGAAGCACTACTACCCACAACTTCAAAGCGTTTTCCCAGATCAACTCGGTGATGTCCCGTTAGACACATTTTATAGCGCGATTAATAAGGTGGAACGTTCCCTCATTCGCACAAACGCTGATGAAGTGACATACAACCTCCATGTCATGTTGCGTTTTGATTTTGAACTCGCACTGCTCGAAGGAGAATTGGAGATTCGAGACCTACCAAACGTGTGGCGTGAAAGATTTGAAGCCGATTTCGGCATCGTGCCGCCGGATGACAAGGACGGGGTGCTGCAAGATGTGCATTGGTACTTTGGGTTGATAGGGGGTGCCTTTCAAGGCTATACACTCGGCAACATCTTAGGGGCACAATTCTTCTCGACTGCGGTCAAAGCACATCCGCAAACCCCTTCTGAAATTGAAAACGGCGAATTCCAGACACTCCACGATTGGTTAAAAGAAAATCTTTATCAACACGGCTCGAAATACACCGCACCTGAAATTATCGAACAGGCAACAGGAAGCCCGTTGTCCATAGAACCCTATATGGCATACCTACGTACGAAATACAGTGAATTATACGGCTTAGAGAGTTAAGGACGCTCTCACCTGTAAGGAGACTGAATTATGGGAAACGGACGGATGCTACTCATTCTAATCCTCTGCGGCTTCTTACAAGCCTGTGGCGGACTCAAACTGATTGATGTTTCCAAAAGTTCCGCGGCATTGCAACTCACAACAGACCAGCAGCAGAAAATTCATCCGAAACTGAATCTCATTCGCGACATCGTTGAAGATTACGATTTTGAGAAGAAACAGTTAGAGGCAGATTATCAGATATTTCGAGCAGGCATCACGCAACGACAGTACGGTCAATATGAAGACAGATTCGCGGATACTCGGACGCGGCGGGAACTCATCCAATTTCGGGAAGAAGCACGGAAATTTCTCAGACAGCGCGACATCTATCTTGACGAAGTTAAAGAGATAATTCAGGAAATATCGGCAGAACTTACCCCCGATCAGCGTATTAAACTCGCTGAACTGAAACTCCCTAAATTGGAAGTGCCGATGATGCTCCAGAGCGACCCATATCGCGAACTCCGCTATATTCCGAATCACCCACTCGGTGGGGTGAATGTGTTTTAATTTTTTACGCCGTGTTCCACCTTCACCCAAAAAGGAACCACAATGAAGACGATAATATGTCTGATTCTAACAGCATTTTTAGTGATATTTGCTTTTACATCAAATACCTATACTGAAGATTATACGAAGTGGCATTTACCCGAAGGCGCGAAAGCCCGTCTTGGTAAGGGAGATATAAAAAAAATCGCCTATTCCCCTGATGGCACACGTCTGGCGGTCACAAGTGGTGCCGGTATTTGGATTTACGATGCCCAAACGGGAAAAGAACTTGATCTCCTTATAGGGCACACAGATCATAAGGATATTGCCCGAAACATATCGTTTAGTCCTGATGGACAACTACTCGCTTCTGTGGGCGACGGGAATGACAAGGCCATTCGGTTATGGAATATTGCCACCGGAAAAATGATTAGAACATTCACATTGAATACGAGGCCGGGGCATGTCAGGGGCGTATCATTTAGTCCTGATGGACTGACTATTGCTTCAGGAAGCAGCGATGATACCATTCATTTATGGGATGTTGCCACAGGTAAAACAATCCGAAAGTTTGAGGTCCCAGATAAGGTAATTATCCAGAGCGTAGCGTTTAGTCCTGATGGACAGATTATCGCTTCAGGCAGCTTCAATGGGACTGTTCATTTATGGGATGTTGCCACAGGCACAAACATACAAACGCTTAAAGGCGATAACCGGGAGGGATTAGACCCATCATTTAGTCCGGATGGAACGTTGCTCGCTTCCGGCGGTCAAAAGACCATTCACTTATGGGATGTTCGCACCGGAACGACCCTTCAAATGCTTAAGGGATCCGGGACCACTAGCATATCATTCAGTCCGGAGGGACAGACTCTCGCCTCTGGAGAACACTGGATCAGTACTGTTCATTTATGGGATGTCAGGACTGGTCGCTGCCTCCGCGCTCTCAGTGGACACACACGTAATGGTCTCCTAAGCGTAGCGTTTAGCCCTGATGGGAAGACACTTGCCGGGGCAGGCAGAGACAGTATTCATATATTCGATGTTCGCACAGGCAAAACGCTACGAACAATTGAGGGACATACAAGTTCTTTTAATATCATATTATTCAGTCCTGATGGCAAGACACTTGTTACAAAGGGGCCACGCGATACTATTCGTTTATGGGATGTTGCCACACACACAACTATTCAAACACTTAAGGGACATACACATTCTGTCTCTGGCGTGTCATTCAGTCCTGATGGGCAGCTACTTGCTTCTGCGGGGGGGAAGGACACTACCATTCGGGTGTGGGATGTCGCCACAGGCACGCCCCTACAAACGCTTAAGGGACATACAAATCCTGTCTATTGGGTCTCATTCAATTCTGACGGTAAGACACTCGCCTCCATTGGTATGAGTGGGACTCCCGAGCGCGTAAATAGGAATCTTCGGCTATGGGATGTTGCCACAGGGACAGAAATACCAACTCTCAACAAGCATTTAGATGCGGTAGGTATTGTATCGTTTAGCCCTGATGGACAGCTCCTTGCGACGAGGAATCCGTATGATACCCTTCATTTATGGGATGTCGCCACAGGCAAAACGATTCAAAAGTTTGTAGGACACACGAGTCCTATCCATAGCGTGTCGTTCAGTCCTGACGGTAAAACACTCGCCTCTAGAGATCAGGATAAGACTCTTCGGCTGTGGGATGTCGCCACAGGCGCGCCCCTCCGCACGCTTGAGGAGCGGACGCGGCCCATCTATGGGGTATTCCTGTTCAGTCCTGATGGGCAGCTACTTGCTTCTGCGGGCGGTAAGGACAAAATCATTTGGCTATGGGATGTCGCCACAGGCACAATTCTACGATCCCTTAGGCATACGGAGATTGTCAAAAGTGTATCGTTTAGTCCTGATGGCAAAACAATCGCCAGTGCAAGTTGGGACAATACCATTCGTATATGGGATATTGCCACAGGCAAGCTGCGAACTTTTAAAGGACATACGCGTGGGGTCCATGACGTATTGTTTAGCCCTGATGGTAAAACAATCGCCAGTGCAGGTGGAGAAGAGGGTATTGTGTTTTTGTGGGATGTCACGCCTTCACCAGAAATGGAATAATAACTGAGTTATGCCAGATAACTCTAAGGAACCCCTTCATCCCTCGTTCGCGTAAGCCCTATTAAGTATTTTCAATGGATTACTATATCAGTTTATTTGGGAACGATGCAAACACCGGTTCGTCCGAAACACAACCGTGGCGAAGTATCGAACGGGTGAATGCTACGCGGCTGCTACCGGGTGATTCGGTCTGGTTTAAAGCCAATCACACCTTTATTGGAAATCTCTGTCTGACCAAAGTAAATCATAACAGCGGGCATACGGAGCATGTTGTAACAATTGGTTCTTACGGTTCAGGCAGCGCAACAATTGATGCTGGATTGGGTACCGGTTTCATAGCGAAAAATACCGGCAATGTGCACCTCATCAACCTCAATTTTGTCGGTGCAGGCGCCTCAAAGAATACGGGTTCTGGCGTTTTATTTAGCAACACCCTACCCGGAAATGTCACATTCGCGAACATTCGGGTGCATCAGGTGGATGTCAGCGGTTTTAAGCATTCCGGGATTAGTCTTGTCTCGCAACCGACTGATATGAGTTGGAGCGGGTTTCGTGATGTCAAAATCACGAACACCACAAGCCACGACAACGGCGACGCGGGAATTAGTTGTATCGGTGCTTGGCATCCAGAGCAACATGGATACGCACACGCCGATTTTTATATCGGCAATTGTAGTGCTTACAGGAATGCCGGTATCCCCGGCAAGGGCAGCCATTCAGGGAGCGGTATCGTTCTCGGACAGGTAGATGGCGCGATTGTTGAACACTGTCGCGCTTATGAAAACGGTCAATTGAACGATTACGAAGGCGGCGGTCCCGTTGGGATATGGGCTTGGGACGCGAACCGCGTTGTGATTCAGTTCAACGAATCCCACCACAACCGAACCGGCAGCAGCAAAGATGGCGGCGGATTCGATTTGGATGGTGGTGTGACGAATTCGGTCGTTCAGTCCAACTACTCTCACGACAATGACGGTGCTGGATATCTACTGGCGCAATTCGAGGGGGCGCGTCCGTTCCACAGTAACCTTCTCCGCTATAACCTGAGCGTGAACGACGGTAGGCGAAACAGTTATGGCGGCATCCACCTCTGGTCTACGGGTGCGAATGGCGGCATCACGGACACAACCATTTACGCGAATACAATTTGCACAACACGATCCGCCGATGGAAGTCCTGCTGCTGTAGATTGTACAAGCGATGGAATTCGTGACATCCGTTTCTACAATAACTGCTTCCAAACGGATGGAGCGGCAGCCTTAGTCCGAGGTGAGACGAATCGAGACGCAGTGTTTAAAAACAACACCTTCAGCACAAACTACAAGTTCCCACGACTTTCTGCCAGCCCCATAAAATAGTCCTGTTTCACTGAAGTCGCTCGAAAAAGTAGTCCAGAAACGCCTCCACCGCCACCTTAATACAAACCTGTGCGTTTGGATGGCGATGTTGGCGTTCAGGACGTAGATCGGCGACCGTCATACCGCTTGTCAGAGTGCCTTCGGTTTCAACTTGCACATGTGCAGGCACGCTTTCAAAGTAATCTGGACGGGTAAGCATACCAATCGGAAGCGCGTCGTGGATATGAAACCCCCAAAACCCAATGTGTTCGCGGTAAAATTCCATGCAGGCGTGTGTAGCGTCCTTGAGGAAGTGCGAGATTGTGCCTTCTCGTTTATCAATTTCAGCGTACAAGCGTTCGCCAGTTAAGATAACTTGGTGTGTCGCATTAAGCGGCACAATATGGATAGGCACATCGAATTGGAAAACTTCATGGGCTGCATGCGGATCAACAAAAATGTTAAATTCTGCCGTCGTTGTGACATTACCGTATCCCTCGAACGCGCCACCCATCAGGACAATCTTCTGAAGTCGCTGCATCTTCTCGGCATCTTTACGGATTGCCTTCGCGATATTCGTTAATGGACCGAGGGCGATAATCGTGAGTTCATCTGGATAGCGCGCTGCCATCTCAAGAATAAGGTCAACCCCGGACACCGATGAAACAGTGGTGTTTGCCTGAGGATACAGTGGACTGCCATCAGTGTTTCGCAATTGACTCACATTGCCTAAACCATCATCACCATGAACGTATGTCGCCATTACGAGCGGCTTGACAAGCGGTTCAGCCTCGCCTTCGGCAATAATCGGAAACGTGTTCAGGTCAAGCACGCTTAAGAGTGTTAACAGATTTTGTGTTGCCTGTGTAACCGAGACGTTCCCGCAAACGGTCGTCATTGCCTCTACGTGTAATTCAGGTGAGCGCATCGCGAGAAAAATAGCAAACGCGTCGTCTACACCCGGATCAGTGTCTATAAGAATTCGCTGCATTCTCTGCCTTCCTAATAAGGTGGGTTCTTGTGTCTTATATTTCCTGTAGCGATTTTAGCACTACAAAACGATTTTGTCCAATTAATTATAGAATGCTCTGTCCGATATATTCTGCCAAAAAATAAATTTGCATTCCTATTTTATATATGGTATTATATAAAATCTAAATTCAAATTAAGTTAATAACACAACCAAAAAGTAATGCCTACTGATGGCTGACTGCTGAACCAAATGTTACACTTTCCACCGAATTATTTTTTTAGAGCCACAGAGAAAAATGTCCATGAACCCTTACAACCACTGGATCTATACCGATTACCTACCTATACCCAATGTTACACTGGTGTAACATTTTAAGGAATTAACTCACGGAACGTAAAGTGAATATTAACAATTTGTCGTCAATGCTTCACACGTTTTATGAAATTGGCCGACGCATCGGTTTCCATCAGCACGCAGATGCTCGGTGGCAAGCTGCCAATCTCTCTAATTCTGAAAACCCTAAAGTCTTATTCAGCCTGATTCTAACAATCATTGCAAAATTTCATAGCAAATTTCATAGCAGCCTTTAACAAGCCCGCTACCAAAACCGCCCAAAACCCAGTTGCATGTTAGGTTTACAGCACCTCATAAAATTCATAGCATTCTCGATTTGCTATGAAAACTTGAAATTTTACACCACTTTTTCGGCATCCCGATTTATTCCATACAACCGCCAGAAAACCGAAACTGAACGGCTCTGACGATATGCTTTGCAATCTTAGTTTTTATGTGCTATGCTGTTAGTCGTTATCAGACATACGCAAATCTACAAAAGAATAGTTAACGAAAAACTAAATGTACCTCGCTATGGATGCTTTCGATCAGAACAGATACAGACGAGTTATCGGTATCTGTTTTGTCTTATTTCTTTCCTGTTGTCTTCCGCTCACTGCACAAGTGAATATCTTCACAGGTGAAACGATGCAACAGATGAAGTTGGAGCCGGGTTGGTATAACAGCATTAATTTGGATTTGAGTTATCGTGCTGGCAATACAGATCTGTTTACGGCGCGTACACGGTTCCGCTCAGATTATCTGTCAAAAACCTATCACGGCTTTGTTTTTGGCAGTCTCCAGCAAGGTCAGAAAAGCGGGAATTTCTTTATCAATAAAGGCATGGCGCACGCGCGAATCATCCGAAGCCTGACGCAACACGTCCTTTTTGAATCTTTTGTTCAGAAACAATTCAACGAATCTATTCTCCTGAGTGACCGGAATTTAGCAGGTGGCGGGATCCGCTTCGCCTCACATCCACCGAGTTCCAGATTTAATCTCTACCTCGGTATCGGCGCAATGTGGGAACACGAACGCATTAATGACACAGACATTGGCGAAATCACAACCCATATCATTCGGTCAACCAACTATATCAATTGGACTGGACAGTTAGATGAACGGATTACAACGAGCGCGACAGGATACTATCAGGTCCATCTGCGACGTTTTGAAGACTATCGCATCCTTTTTCAGGGAAGCCTCACATTCCGCCTGACAACGAAGTTAGCGTTCCCACTTCGGATAAATTTTCGATACGATAGTGAACCCCCAACCGACATCCGTAAACATGATGTGGAAATTTTTAATGGATTGCGGTATACTTTTTAGTAGCCATTAGCCGTCAGCCATCGGCAGTCAGTTATAACAGTGTGTGGAGAGTAAAGCCTCAGCAGCGGGCACAACAATTTGTCAGCAGCTGATAGACAGGAAAAAAGGAGTGATCTCATGAAAGAAGTGAAAACCTGTACGTGGCAGGCAAAAATAATCATCTATATCGGTATATCCCTAATCGCACTATCAAATATTGCGTGGGCAGATGGACATCTCCAAGTCAAGGAAGCAGAGAAAAAACTCGTTCTGAAGGGCAAGATTTCTGAAGCCCTCGGTGAATACGAGGCACACCTAAAGGGTGCCGTTGAATACCTTGTTTGTGGACGCGACGGTAAAGAATATGAGAGCATCATTGTTGTCAATGCGACTGCCAAGGAAATTTACGATGCCCTTGACAAACTCGGTGTTACGGTAGGTACACCGCCCGGTTACGACGAAGAGAAAGATGAACCGACACCACCAACGGGGACCGGGTTTATTATCTATGCCGAATGGAAGGATGGCGATAAAACGAAAAAAGTCCGTGCTGAAGAACTCGTTTTCAATGTAAAAACCAAAAAACCGATGCAACAGGTCGCTTGGGTCTATTCCGGTTCACGCGTCGTGGCAGATTTGGATAGCGATGATGAGGATGCGATGATGCCACAAGCGTTTATGAGTAATGACCTTGTCGCTTTACGACGGTTTGATGCAAGCGCGCTCTTCCAAAATCCGCTCCGTGAATCGGAAGAAGAAAACATCTATAAAAAGAACGATGCCTTGCTCCCAAAACTTGGAACCCCCGTCACACTCACGATTGAGGTTAACCGAAAAATGCAACTGTTCGTGCTAATCAGTGGGAAGGTTCAAGGCGTAGGATTCCGCAATTTCACACAGATGAATGCGAAGCAGCTAGGCATCAACGGCTACGCTAAGAACTTACCAAACGGAAAGGTTGAAGTCATCGCAGAGGGTGATAAGTCGCAGTTGGACGCGTTAATCGCTTTGCTAAAGAAGGGACCGCGCTTTGCCAGAGTCGATTCGCTTGATGTTGATGAACGTCCGTTCACAGGGGAATATAAAACTTTCGGCATTCGGTATTAGACCATGACGCAAACGTCGTCAGACCTCATATCGGGAATCCTCCTCGCGGCTGGACTCTCCACTCGGATGGGAGAACCGAAGCAGCTACTCCCTTTCGGTAAAAGCACTATCGTTGAAACCGTAGTGGACAATATGCTCGGTGCCAAGTTCGATGAGGTTATCGTCGTCGTTGGACACCGCGCCGAGGCGATTCAAAAACAGTTGGGGACGCGTGCTATCAAAACCGTTTTTAACCCTGATTATCGCGAGGGTATGTTAACCTCCGCACAGGCAGGTATCCGTGCCAAAAAAGAAAACGGGGCATTTGCTCTGATGTTGGTGGATCAGCCGTTCATTACATCCGCGCTGATTGATCAAGTTGTTGATGCATACCAGCAAACGGAAAAGGGAATAGCACTGCCAAGTTATAATTATAAGCGTGGCCATCCGGTCATCTTTGATCAGAAATATGCCAGCGATATCCTGGCACTCACGCCAGAGAGCGACGGCGTGCGAACACTCTTCAAAAAGTATAGCCACGATATTCACTATGTCACCGTAGATACAGATGCTGTGCTACGCGATATTGATGATCCCGAAGATTACAAACGCGCCCTGAAGGAGGAAGAAAAATGAAAGAGCCTCGCAAAGACGCACCAGAAATTCCCGAATCAATACCGACCACAGTGACGTTGGAAGAATTTCTTGAGAACGACTTCTCAGGCTATGAATACATCGACGGCAAATTAGTCCTGAAAACACCACCAGAAAAGTACCTGCCGATCCCCACGACGATGACAGCGGAAGAATTTCTTGAGAACGATCTCCCAGGCTACGAATACGCAAAAGGAGAATTAATACCGATGTCGCCAGCAACCAGAAGACACGGTAAGATTAGTGTCAACATCATTCGATATTTGGATCGGCATGTCTACGAAAATGGGTTGGGGGAATTGTATACAGCAGAAACGATATTTCAGGTTGGCGACCGCATGATGAAGCCGGATGTAGCGTTTGTTTCAACTTCCCGTCTGGATGTCGACGAAGACAAAACGTTCCCGATACCACCCGATCTGGCAATTGAGGTCATATCGCCATCAGATGTCCATTCGCGTGTTACTCGGAAGGCGTTGGACTATCTGAATGCCGGCACACATCTCGTCTGGGTCCTTGACCCTGTCTCCAAAACGGTGACAGTGTATCGTTCTGAAAACGACATTGAAACACTTACACGCGAAGCCACGTTGACAGGTGAGGATGTCGTGCCAGGGTTTACCTGTCCCGTCGGGCAATTGTTTGAATAACGTGAATTCGGCATAACTCGTCCAAAATTTAGCAACATCAAACGGAGTCTACTGATTACATTTTATCCAATGTTTACATCCATCGAAAATGTTCAAAACGCTTGTGCAAAACATGCGTACATCGCAGATAAGGGTTTAGCGACAACCCTCTATCTCGCGCACCACCTGAAAAAGCCTATCTTTCTTGAAGGCGAACCGGGGGTCGGTAAAACAGAAGTCGCTAAAGTACTTGCAGATGCTACGGGTGCGAAACTCATCCGATTACAGTGTTATGAAGGTTTGGATGCAAACAGCGCGCTGTATGAATGGAACTACACACGCCAAATTTTACAACTCCGAATCGATGAAGCACGCGGTCGCGATAAAGAAGAGATCGGCACAGACCTTTTTAGCGAGACATTTTTGCTGAAACGTCCCTTACTGGAAGCCATCCAGAGTGATGGCGATGTGCCACCCGTCTTGCTCATCGACGAGGTTGACCGGAGCGATAGCGAATTCGAGGCGTTTCTGCTCGAAATCCTATCCGATTTCCAGATTACCATCCCCGAAATCGGCACCATCCAAGCGAAACATATTCCGTATGTAGTGCTCACCTCAAACCGGACACGAGAGGTCCATGAGGCTCTTAAACGGCGTTGTCTCTATCAGTGGATTGATTACCCCACCATCGAAAAAGAATTGGCAATTGTGCAGACAAAACTGCCGCAGATTGATGAACACCTTGCGCAGCAACTCTGCCAAATCATGCAACTCTGGCGGCAGGGGGACTACTATAAAAAACCTGGCGTAGCGGAAACACTCGATTGGGCACTGGCACTCATCGCACTCGGCAAAGGGCAATTGGATGCGGATGTCGTCGCAGAGACCCTGGGGTGTGTTTTCAAATATCAGGATGATATCCAACGCGCACGCGCCGTAGAACTATCCGAGTTAGGACTACAGGATGAACCAGAATAGGAAAGGTCAACGTGCTGAAATAAAAATCTTTAGAGGTACGGGTTACCTCCTTTTAGTCGCTGCAGCCTTCTGCACGATGATACCCTTGCTATGGCTGCTGACCTCCTCTTTTAAAACCGCAAATGAGATTTTTGCCGTTCCCATACAATGGTTCCCCAGCTTTCCGCCGCGCGTCGCTGCATCGCCTTATATTGTTGAAGATGCTTATCCCAAGATTGAGAAACCGACGATGATAGATGAAACAGCGTGGGATGAACTACAACCTGGGCTTACACAAGCAATCTGGACGAAAGCACAAACACACATCGCAGCAAACGCACAACTTTCCAATTACGTTCCTTCCGAGAAATTACAGACGGAAATGATAGAGGGCTTATGGCAACAATTGGTGACGAGTTTACCAGATGAGATATGGCACGGAACAAACACATCTATCATTGCTACAGTACAGGACGCTGTTATTCCAGAGACAGTTGACACGATCTGGGGTTCTGTGTATCGTGAAGTCGCTTTTGGGACACTCCAAATAGAGGATATCGACTTCAATCGCACACCTGTTGAAGCTGTGAAATGGGAAATTGCGCAAGGAACAGATGCTCGCATTCGTCCATCTGTGGATACTCAGACCGTTGTGAGTCTATCTTACGATTTCCAAAATAGCGACACCCTTCATGTAACCACCATTATCCCTGCTTCCGTCCCGATTGAGCGGATTCGGCGTATCACGCTACCTATCCGTGGGGATGCCTCGTACCACCATCTCTCTTTAACTGTGACTGTCTTGCAGCCTGAAGGGACTATGAACACCGCCACCAACGGTATTACCTATCAACCGACACGACCTTTCGTGTTAGAGAGTGCATTGTGGAAAGATTCAGTGTGGCGGCTGCACGGCATTCCCGGTGAATTAGAATCGTCACACATTGTGATGCAGCAAAATAACAATCCGCAACTTAGTACGGAAGAACCGAACAACTCCAAATCTTCCAATCTTCCAGCCTTCCATACCCCAGAAGCGACTGATGGAAATCAATTGCTCCTACAATTGAAAATCCACCAGCCAGCCTATCTGTCCATCGTGTGGGATAAGTTCACCTCAAACTACCGGAATCTGTGGAAGACAGTCCCGTATAACCGATACTTTATTAACAGCGTTTTCATCGCCACTGCGTCAACGCTACTCACACTGTTTTTCTGTTCTCTCGGCGGCTATGCGTTCGCCAAGTATCAATTCCGTGGTCAGAAAATTCTGTTCGGTATCCTGCTTGCCTCCATGATGGTGCCTTTTCAGGTCCTGCTTGTTCCGTTGTTCGGTCTGATGTACGATATGGGTTGGCTCAATAGTTATAAAGCGATTATCATCCCATTTTCAGTCGGCGCGTTCGGCGTATTTCTGATGCGTCAATTTATCGTCACAATTCCATCGGAACTGATAGATGCAGCACGCATTGACGGTTGCTCCGAATTCGGCATCTATTATCGGATTGTGTTACCGATTATCAAACCCGCACTCGGGGCATTGACGATCTACTCGTTTTTAGGTTCATGGAACGGCTATCTCTGGCCCCTCATCATTTTACGCGATGAGGCGAAATACACACTGCCGATCGGTTTAGCGAACCTCGTCGGCATCTATCGTCAAGATTACGGCATGCTGATGGCAGGAACACTGCTCTCGCTGATGCCGATTGTTATCCTATTTCTCGCGATGCAGCGTGAATTTGTGCAAGGGATTACTTTAGGAAGCGTCAAGGAGTAAAAAATGTCAAATTACACAACGGTCACAAAAACGTCAGCAATACGAGAAGGGCGCGGAAAGGCGTTCACCGTCAACGGAAAGCGAATCGCCATTCTCAATGAAAACGGCACATTCTGTGCTGTTGACAACACCTGTCCACACGCTCTGGGTTCACTCGGTAGGGGCAGAATCCGAAATGGCATTGTTGTGTGCCCCGTCCACGGTTACGCATACGATACGAAAACAGGCGAATGCCAAACCGATCCCCGCCTCCGCATCAGGACTTATCCGTTGATTGTTGAGGATGAGGAGATCAAAATTGAGGTGAAACCGTGAAGCGAACTCATGTATACTACATGCTTTTAGTTATTGTCCTTTGTTTAACGGCAACTGTCCAAAACCGCGCATTTTCCCAACTTGAAGAGGGTTTGGGAAAATCCTTGAAACAGGACGCTATAGATGTTTGGGAGGATTTTCTCAATACGCTTGACAGACGCGGGTTGTCAGACCCACATTGGGAAATTGAACCGGCGGTTCAGGAAAAGTTAATCGCTGACTTCAAAGCAAAAATTGACGCGAGTGTTTCTGAAGGACTCACGTCGCTGCCAGAACGTCTGCCGAGTTATGTTCACCGTTTTCCTGAAGCAATGCTACGTGCAATTAAATCACACGCTGAAAATGTTCGGGAAGCGGATCCTAACAACGGCGCAGCGGCGAAGTTTCTGGCAGTTGCAGCGTTCCATAAGGTAAATGCGCAAATTTCTTCTGAAGCGTACCCACTTTTGGAAAAAGCGATGGTGTTAGCACCTAAGGATTTTGAAATCTGTTTTTTCGCATACACAGCATGCACACGGCTCGGAACTCAGATGACAGAAGAAGCACTTGTTGCCCTTGAAAGGCTATTTGAGCGGTTAAGGGGAGGGGATCACCGAGTCTCATATCTATGGACAGTGAGGCTTTATACCACTGAGGTTGAAGCGACACCCGTCCAGATGTACCAACGGATTAATAAAAGACATCCGGTGGTTGACCGATGGGAAGCAGTGCTGAACGAGATGCTCACCGTGTTTGAAAATGAATTAGTCGAGAAACCCGACTCAGGTGTCTTTAATATAATTGCGCATATTCATGAAACGATGGGGAATATTGAAGCAGCGCAAGCGGTTTTCAAGAACGTACAGCCATATTATGAGGAACGGTTAAAAGAACATCCAAACGATAGAACTGCTTTAAGTTCATTGGCTAATATTCATGGCAAATTGGGGAACTCTGATTTAGCCCGTGAATATCAAGTGAAAGTAAACCCCACTCTTGCTTGGGAAGGCAAGGTGTTACCTGAGTTCTCGCCGGTAGTTGACTTGGATGGCAAAGCCGTTTCACTCACAGACTACCGCGGCAAACTTGTTTTGCTTGACTTCTGGGCAACGTGGTGCGGTCCATGTATAACGGAGCTACCGAATATCAAGGAAGTATACGAAAAGTACCACGACAAAGGTTTTGAGATCATCGGGATAAGCCTCGACACTGACGAAGCAGCGTTGCGCACATTTATCAAAGAATATCAATTACCGTGGCGACAAGTGTTTGACGGGGCACGGTGGGAGACACCCTTAGCGCAACAGTATGGTGTCCGCAGCATTCCTGCCCAATTTCTGATTGATCGGGAAGGCACGGTCATTTCGGTTAAAGCGAGAGGAAAACGTCTAAAAGATCTCGTTGAAGCGGAAATAGGAGAAAACACAGAGTGAGAAACCGTTCAACGCCGCTGGCGGGGAAGCTGCGTAAGTCCCGATCGTTCTAAAAATCTGTCCTAATGCCTACCGTGAACGAAGTTTTATGAATCGCTTCAAATTGGGAGCCACCTTCTGCTGTTTCAACACGGCGGAACCTGTACTCACGGGTAATAATCGTTTCAATCGGCGGATAGACTGCATAGCCAATCTGTAAACCGAGTGCAGACTTTTCATTGAGATTAAACAGATCGCCAAAGAAATTCGCCGCATCTCCTTCGCCGATATCGCGTTTTGTATAGAATCCGTGAACCCTGAAACGCGGAATCAACTCCGAGGCTGCCACTGCCATATACAGTTTGGGTGAACTATTGTCATAGTCCTCAAATGTCCCAAATAATAGGAGCTGTTCCGCAGGCTTCCAGAGGATTTGTGAAAAGAAGCCTCGTCTTTGTTGACTGTTCGTTTCGATATCTGGAAAATCGGGCATATCGGGTTCGGGTGATAGTAATTTCGCAGATTCGTATGTATAATCAAAGACAGAAGGGATATATCCTTCCTCAAAGACGCGGTACTCAAATTTGAAACTGGCTTTGGGAATGGCAAATCCGATACCAACAGCATTGCCCCATGCGAACTCTGTTGTTGGTTTAGCCTCTCCGCCTATTGGATCACTTTCCAATCGTCTGGTCGGTCCCCGCTCGGTTGATTCAGTTTCTAAAGGTTCTTCAGGCACCATCCCTGGTGCCTCGGATGCCGTGTTGAGCACGGCAAGATCATTATACAGATCAAGCCGAAAATTACTTCTCTCAATAAGTGGAAATCCCACGTCCACACCTAAAGCAATCAACGGGTCTTCCTGATCTTCTTGTGGATTCGGATCGATATCGGTGAGATAGGTACCACCGAGTTCAATTCGTGTGAAAAAGTTATTATTTTCTGGACGTAGAAACGGGCGATAAAATCCACGTCCCCCGAAGATTAAGGGATTTCCAAGGTCATTCATCATCGTTTCAACGCCGTACCGGTTATTGGATTTCCTAAGGTTTACGCGTAACCCGCGCCGGTCATAGTTAGAATAACCCGACATAATTGAGCCGTGCCCAATTGTTATATAATCCAATTCTCCTAAACGGAAGTAAAACGGATCATAAGGTGCTGCGTAACTGACGTAACGGATGAGTCTTAACCATGTGCTTGGACTATCCCATGATTCACCGTCTTCAGCGAGAAATTGAGAGCCAGCATCTGATGCGTAAGGGTCGTAGAGTACAACCAGGTCTAATCCGATATTGACTTTTCCAAGTGGAATATCCGGTTGGGCTTGAAGTTGAATGTACGGATGTGTACCAATGAAGGTCAGACCACCACCGTATAACCCGCTTGTCAGGAAGCCGGGTCGTTCTAATGCTGCTAAGCCGGGATCTTCTTCGGCACCAATAGAAGTTGGTTGGGTGAGGAGAGAAAATAGAATCCCAATCCCAATTGCTAAAGCAAGGATGCTTCCGCTATAAGGTGTAAAAACCTTATCTCTGTTCATGGGGTAACAATCCTTCCATCTTTCATGTGGATAATGCGATCGGCGTTCTCTTTTAATCCTTCGTGATGCGTTACGATCGCAATAGTTGTTTGGTATTCCCGGCGTAGTTCTTGAATCAGATTCATTAAATTGTCGCTTTGGCGACTGTCTAAGTTAGCGGTGGGTTCATCGGCGAAAACAATCTTTGGACGATTGGCAAGCGCACGTGCGAATGAGACACGCTGTTTTTCGCCACCAGAAAGTTGCGCGGGTCGATGGTGGAAGCGTTCACTTAAGCCCACCTGTGTCAGGAGTTCCGCCGCACGCCTTTCAGCTGCATCGGTCTTTGTACTGGCGATGTCCATGGCGACCATCACATTTTCAAGCGCAGTGAGGTAGGGTAACAGGTGAAACAACTGGAAGACAAACCCGATCTTTTCGTGACGGATGACACTTAGATCCTCATTCACAGGATCAATCGGTTCACCATCAATTCGGAGTTCGCCAGCATCCGGCGTTAAAATACAACCAAGGAGACTAATTAGCGTCGTTTTTCCACAGCCGCTGTCACCCATAATCATCACCAGTTCACCCGCTTCGATTCGGATATCGACTGAATCAACTGCGACGACGGTTGCATCGCCTGTGCCAAATCGCTTCGTTAAACCGGTGCCCTCTACTACTGCTGTCATCTATATCTCTCCTCGGAAAGCGATCATCGGATCCACCGCAATTGCCTTCCGTGCCGCCAGATAACCGCTGCCACAACACACAACAAAACTAATTCCGGCAACGATAATTGATTCAACAAAATGAATCGCAACGAAGATCGGTGCTGCCGCCGCAAATACATAAGAAAGGATGAGTCCAAGTACCACACCAACAGCAGAGATGAGGACCACCTGTTTCAGTAGCAACCCCATTACATAGTAGTCTGAAGCACCGATAGCCTTTAACACGCCAATTTCCTGCGTCTTTTCAAGCATCGTCACATAAGTAATCATCCCGACAAGGATACCTGCTGCTAACCATAACATCACCCGCAGGAATTGCACCGCTTTCATCGGTTCGTCAACATAGTAGGCAATAATGTCTCCGAGCGTCTGTTTTAAGGTGCGCGCCTCAATTGTTTCTAAGGCATCTAAACCCGCAGAGACCCGTCCGGGTTGTTCATTTGCGTCCGTTTTAGCAATCATCATGTTGACGTGTGGCGTGTTGCCAAGCAGAAGTTTCTGGGCAATGCGGACATCCATGAACAGGAGCGGCGTATCCAAGACAAACATTCGGCTTTCTGCCTTTCCAACGACCTTGACTTTCTCATTTCCAAGAGTAATCTGTTCCCCGATTTCCAATCCCATCTTCTCGTCAACGACCACCTCGTACGGAACTGGATCCTCGGGTCGATAGTCTTCAAAATTGCTTGGTGTAAACATTCTCCCTTCACCTGGAATAACGCGCTTAGGTCCACCGAGTTTGCCCAACTTATATCCGACAACGATTGCCTTAGTAGATTTTCCATGGACGGTAGGACGTGCTTGCGCAAAAACCAAAGGTGACGCAGAGTCAGGTGTCAATCCTTGTGCTGAATTCAGAAACGCCATGTATTCCTCAACGACCATAGAAAACCCAATAAACGCTCCACCAGACCCTTCTGCGGAGATCCAGACATCCGCACCAGTGGACTCCACATACTGCCGCGCTTGGATGCGCATGCCGTTCATGATACCACCCAACAACAGGATTAGCGAGATCAGCACAGTAATACCGAGTGCTGTTAACACGACCCTTGCTTGGCGATAACGCATGTCTTTAAGGAATAATGTTTTCATTTTTCTACTTTTCCTTGCGGTTCGGTGAGGTGGGTTGGGGCATTAAAGTGGCACTCCGTAAAACCGCCTTCCACTTCGTTTCAGGCTACAAACTTTGGAAGCCTTAATCAACGTTGTCGGCTTCTACAAGTTTTCGGAGAGCCTTTCATGCATTGTCTGCCGTTTGCGACGATGCAACCCGACGTGTTCCAGATACGCGCCTTCATCCGTCTCAACGCCTGTGTCGCGTTCAAGGAAGAGTGGGAAATCTGATGCAGGCGGTTTGGCGTTGTGATACGCGTTCTTATAACTCCGCATGATAATACGCTGTTCGCGGTTGAGCGTCTCCAACCATTCAGGTGAGGAATGGAACCGATCAGCAGGTGTAACCCATGATGGACAGTAGGCAACAAAGATATTGTAGCGCACCACATCGCTCTCATTCGGTTCAACGCGATGCCAGATACTCGAATGCATCACTGTCATTGTGCCTTTACGCGGGCAGACAACCATTTCTCCCGGAATACTCTCGTGTGTATCGTAGCCGTCCATGTACTGCTGGCGATGGCTACCGGGTAACACGACGAGGTTACCCATTTTCTCACGTGGGAGATCCGTCAGCCAGTATCCAATTTTGATTTGCAGTGGTAATTTCGGTGAAAAGACACCGTAAGGGAGTGCACGCGCACCGTCCGGGTGCCACTGGTTGTATTGTTTGCCACCGGGCGGACGCAGGAAAAACTGGCTTATATGGAGTTTGAGGAGTTCACCGAATAGGTCATAAGCATAACCGACATGCCGTTCATGATCGATGAGACCTGTGAACACTGGATCGCGTTCGACAATGTTTTGCATGCCAAGATACCCGCCTGGCTTATACTTTGGGTTGGTAACCGCAACGCGATCTATCGCGTCAATATAAGTCTGAATATCATCATCGGAGATGGCATCCTCAATGAAGATGATGCCGTCTTCGTTAAAGGTTTTCCACTGTTCCGGTGTAAATCCGGGCGGTGCAATACGATATTTTTGTTCGGGTTCCATCGAACGACTCCTTTCGTTTGTTTTTGTTGCAATTTCCGTGCCAGTCTGGATAATACCCCGTTATCCTATTCTCTGTGAAATCTCCAGAGATCACTGCACAAAATAGGGCAAACGCTACATTCAATAGCACGAAATAGGGCAGATGTGATCAACTGTTGTGAATTCTGGTGAAGCGTGCAAGATAAACTCACATTAGCAATTAAGAATATCACATTTTGCTGATACAGTCAAACGTTAATAACAAAATGCCCCAAACCCAAGTGTAGGCATTGGATTTGGAGCAGTAGTGTTTTAGTTGATTGAACTTTTCTGAATTATGAATTCATACAGGCTTCCTGAACTAACCAAACCGAAACGGATTGAACAATAATTTGATTTGCGCGTTCAACAATCAGATTTAACGACGGTATATGGTTAAACATCTTTTGTGCCTTATGTCTCAGATCTGCTTGTGCCGGTAACTCAGGAATTTTCAGTTCTTTGAGAAATTTTTCGACTTCTGCCTGACCGACGCGTGCACGTTGGCGAAGTTCCTCTAACTTTGGGCTTTGTGCCCACGCTTTCAGAAGCGAGCTGCCTATCTGTTCAATCGAAAAACTTGTAGCCAGTTGCTGCGCAGCTTTTTCAACGACAGTGAAGGATAGTTTACGTTTCCCTTTAATCACGTGTGCTGGAGGTAAGCGGAGGTCCCAGACGATTCTAAAAATCGACAAAACTTTCAAGATGTAATATGTGACATCAATTTGCCACCAGTGAAAACCTTGCGGCGTAGCACTTGGAAAGTGGTGGTGATTGTTATGCCAACCTTCCCCTAAAGTAATGATAGCCAAAAACAGGTTGTTGCGAGAGCTATCACCGGTGACATACGACTGTTTGCCGAACACATGTGAAAGCGAATTAATCGTAAAGGTGCCATGGAAGAGGAAGACTGTACTCAGGAAGAAGCCTACGATAAGTCCAGACCAACCAGCAACCATCCAAACGAAAAACCCTAATAGGAATGGCGGTAGCCGTTCCCATTTCTCTAACCAAACGAGTTCAGGATATTTCTGGAAATCCTTAATTAAACTGTAATCTGGTGTCCGTCCCTGTTTGGAGAAAACCCAAAGCACATGGGAATACCAGAATCCATGTTGAACGGGTGAGTGTACATCTTGTTCTGTGTCAGAGTACTTGTGATGATGCCGGTGTGTTGCTGCCCACCAGAGGACACCGCGTTGTGCTGAACTCTGTCCCAGAAACGCTAAAAAGAATTGGAACACACGACTTGTTTTAAACGATCGGTGCGAAAAGTAGCGATGAAACCCCGCCGTAATTCCGAACATGCGAATAACGTACAATGTGCCACATATAATCCAGTCGATAGGTTGAACATCTACCCAGAGAATTGCGAGACATACGAGGTGAACAGTGATAAACGGTAGAACACGAGGGTGAATAATGTCCGCCTTATCGGCTGGACTTGAAGGGCACGGTTCTGTTGACAATTATTTCTCCTTGCTATGCATAGCGGTTAGGTTTGTCTAACGATGTTATTTTAACGGCGCATCAAGACACACACCACGGTTGTTAATGGTTGGTATATTGGAACAGTATTAAGTATACTACATTTTACCAGAGAAGTCAACAGTTCTCTCAGGGTCATTCAATTGTAAGTTTTTTCATTTTATGAGGTTAACTGCGAGTTTAGGTTGTGTTGCGAAATATTGGAGTGCGTCAGTAATTTTTGTATGTCCGGTGAATCGCAAAACAGAGATAGCAGCGTTTCGCATAGCCGCCATAACTTCAGGGATCGCCCCGGTTCGTGCGGTTGAGGCATCCTCTCCAAAGACGACATCTCGGACCCAATGGAGTTTATTCTCAATCGTCCAATGTTCGCGACAGAGTTTGAGTAAGTCGGCTGCCGAGGCACGTTCGGGTGTCAGACTCGTGATACCATACCGCACACAGCACTTGACGTCTCCTGTGTTTTTCTGCTGCGCGTGTGTGGTGTATTGATAAACTTGTTGAAGTCCTGGCCAGTCGGTGTGTTCTGTCAAGAGCGTGCTTGCGGTAAGCGTGCGTGTCGTGATTCTCCCTTTTGTGTCTTTTGTGTCGGTATACGTCTGAAGGGATGCCCCGGCTTCTGCGTGAAGATTTTCAAACCGTCGGTGTTCAACTTCTGGGGGGGCTGTTTCATCAAAGGGTTCAAAGAGGTCTCGAATATCCTCATACACCTGTTTCTGATTCGCTTTGACCTGAAGGCAGTAATCTGCTTGACGGTTAAGAATCTCTTGACAGAACTTGCGTTGGGTCAAAAGTGCGTCCGTGGTGATAACCAAACCTGTGGCATCAAACGCGTTGAGGAGTTGAATGGAAACAGGGATTTCATTGGTCTTTTCACTCACCGCACATTCTGCTATAGGAATGCCTAACTCATGAAGCAAGGCTGCGAGGAGATGCGTTCTGCGTGCATCTTGAGTATGACTGTTGCCTAAGGTTTTACCATCTATCGCAAGTCCCTTCAAGTCAGGCGTGGAAATGTTCAAACTCGCTAAAGTCTGTGTTGTCCATTGCGTGAGTATTTTTTCCACGGCAACGATGTCAAGTCGCCGATAGAGATAATGAAACGTTGATGCCGCGGGGGTTTGTTTCATAGTGAAACCTAAAGCCTCTCGCAGGTCTGGGTGGAGGCGTGTCCATTTGGCAATGGCTGTATAACTGCGTTGTCCACACAAGAGTCCAACAACTGTGAGTGCCAGCATTGAGACTAATGGATGGCGGCAGCCTTTTTTGTTGCGTGGATCCGGCACTTCTGCTAACATATCAAGTAAGTGGCAAGAGAAACTTCTTGTCATGATTCACCTCAAAAGTGTGGTAATTTTTAGGGTGAAGTATAGCAGAAGTCGCGTGAAAAGTCACGCGACTTCTGCTTGTATAGAAATGTTAACACCTGTGAAAAATAAAACACAAAAAACCTACAATTGAATGACCCTGACAGTTCTCTTTTTTCCGCAAGTTAAAAATGCCTCAAATTCAGAGTATATCCTTGGATTTGAGGCAACAAGATTTCACAAATTAGGAAGCCAAACTCCGATTCCTACTTCAGAATAACCATTTTGCGCAAGTGTGAAGCGTCATCAGTCTGTAGTTGATAGAAATAAATTCCGCTTGCAACATTTTCGCCTAAACCGTTGCGACCATCCCAATACGCCGCACGCTTTCTATCCGTGTAATAGCCTGCAGCCTGATGTCCAAGTCTCAGTGTGCGAACTACGATGCCTTTTGTATCGTAAATGGTGATTTGGACATCGCTGGCGTTCGCCAACTGGTACGGTATCCATGTTTCGGGGTTAAACGGATTCGGATAGTTCGGGAACAAAACAGTCATTTCTGGACGAACCAATTGTAAAAAAGCTTCTAACACACGAATACCCCGTTTAAAAGCGTAGCTACCATCATCCATCTTTTTCGCTTCTGTTATCCATTCTTGAAGCTGCTCAGTCGCTATAAAATCAGCATCAGGCGATGTTGGCACATCTTCACCGATATTGTTTGCTACTTCAACTAAATCTAAAATGTTAACAACACCGTCATCATTGAGGTCAGCATCAATCTCATTATTAATTGTATCGGAATCTGACATAGCATTCGCAACTAACACCAAGTGTACTGCCACCGGAAATTTAGACCACTCTCTAATATAAGATTGTGCTACAATGATAATCTATATTTCAAAGGAGCATTCCGATGGCGAAACGCAGAAAATTCACACCTAAGTTTAAAGCAGAAGTTGTGCTTGAGGCCCTCCGTGGTGAAACTTCACAAGCAGAACTGTGTCGACGTCATAACCTCAGCGAAAACCAAGTCTCCACATGGAAACGCCAACTTCTTGAAAATGCCGAAACCTTCTTTGAGTCGGAAACCGATAAGCCGTCAAATGAGTCAGCGGAGCGGATTGCTCAACTTGAGCAACTCGTTGGACGGTTGACGCTGGCCCTCGAAATCCAAAAAAAAGCCTTGACTTTATTGGATTGACGCCTTCTCAACAGCGCTGTCTCGTTGAGACGTTGCGCAAGGAGTATTCGATGCGGCAGATTTGTCAGACCCTGGGTTTCAACAAGAGCACCTTCTATTATCAACCCAAAAGCGATGCCTCTGAAGAAGTCCTGCGATCCGAAATACAGCGGTTAGCGGCGGCGTATCCGACTTACGGGTATAGACGTATCACGAAGGTGTTGGTCGCCGAAGGACACACCGTTGGGTATAAACGCGTCGCCCGCTTGATGAAAGAAGAGAACTTGTCGGCTTCCGTCAAGCGTGCGTGTCAAACGACCCACTCCATTGACGGTCCGCAGCCGTGGCAGAATCGCCTCAAAGACCTTGACATCTGTCGATGCGATCAGGTCTGGGTGGGCGATATCACCTACGTTCGCCTCAAGCACCGCTTCATCTATGTCGCTCTGCTCATGGATGTCTTCACGCGCATGATTAGAGGCTGGAAACTGAGTCAACACTTGACGCAATCTCTGACTTTGCAACCCTTAGAGCAAGCTTTAGACGACAGGGTTGCGGAGATTCATCACTCCGATCAAGGCGTGCAGTATCTTTCAAGGGCTTATCTCTTGAAACTCAAAGCACACGGTATTCAGATTTCAGTCGCTCGCAGAGGGTGTCCTTGGGAGAACGGATACGCCGAAAGGTTGATCCGAACGCTCAAGGAAGAAGAAGTTCACCTCAATGATTACCAAGATATTACCGAGGCTCGAGAACGCATCGGTCATTTTATCGAACAGGTGTATAATCAGAAACGCCCACATTCGGCGTTAGGGTATTTGACACCTATAGAATTTCAACGACAAACCTTCTCTTAACTTTGCTAAATTATGGTCTAAATAAAGGGTGGCACTTCAAAGCATTGAAAGACTTAGGTCTTAAGATGCAGGTTTATCTAAAATAGGGTCGAATTTGCCTTCAGCAATCAGTCGTTCCCGCTCTTTTCTCAAACGGTTCCGTTCCTCAACAATTGCTAATGTTGGGCCTTGTGTTGTCTGCCACTCTTGGCGTGATTTTTCGTGGTATTGTCTCACCCGTTGTAGATAAGCGTCTACTTCCACTTTGTTTACCTCATAGTAAAGGAGCGTTGCATAGATTTTTTCCAAAGGTAAGTTTTTGAAGTTGGACAAAATATCTTCAGGTGCTTTGCCCTTTAGATGCTCTTCCAATACCTCATCGATATAAACGCGGTGCCCCTTAATGCGGATGCTGGTGTCATCAATAAAATCGAAATAGTCGCGCAAATCCATGTTTCGCCTCTTTTATTCGGGCAATGCTGTACAGATGCCCCTTATATTCAAACGTTAAAACGTGGCTGCTGGCAGATTGCCAATTCTATAGGGGAAGATATTCTATCTTGTTGCGATATTCTTCGGCATCCGAAGCCGCCCAAATTATTTCTAACATTTCCAGGATTGGACGAATCGCATACTTTTTCCGAAAAATGAGGATTCCAGGCACATGTCCTCCAGTCTTCAGGTGATTTCCGAAGTGTCCAGGCATCGTCCTGCGGTTATTTGTGACGAGGATGTAGTTATTGTGCTCAATCCATTCTAAGATAATAGGATCCGGCGTAGACTTCGGAGGGACTCCCGGATCTCCGATGACCACCACTTCTATTTCTGGCTGCTTTTTCTGGAGTTGTACCCGAACCTCGGGGTCCATGTCTTCATCAAGTAGAAACCGTGGCCGCATCTGGTTCCCTTGCCTCCGAAGGGGATGCTTTTCCTTCGGTCCCCCATTTTTCACGTGCTTTTAGAAGGCGTTCGCGCCGTTCAATATATTCTGAATTTGATGCTACGGTTTGCAGCCATTCCTGGTATCTTTCTTCTCTGCCTTTTTCCACCCGGGCCATGTATGCCTCCACTTCTTCTTTATTCGCAAGGTAGTAGAGAATAGTGGCGTAGATTTTCTCCATTGACATCTGTGGATAGCGCTGCTGGAGTTCATCAGGCCCTTCACCCCAAAGATAATTGCTCAACACGTTGTCTACATAAACACGGTGCCCGTGAATACGGATGTTTTCGTCGTCTATAAAATCGAAATAGTCTCGTACATCCATGTTTGGTCTCCTTTACAAATCGGGCATGTAGACAGTATACCCGTAACCACGGGAAACGTCAACTTAATCACTTCAGGATAACCATTTTGCGCAGGCGGGAAATATTATCTGCCTGCAGTTGATAGATATAAACACCGCTTGCAACATATTCCCCTAAACCGTTACGACCGTCCCAATACGCAGCGCGGTTTCTATCTGTGTAATAGCCTGCAGCCTGATGTCCAAGTCCCAATATGCGAACTACGATGCCTTTCGTATCATAGATAGTAATCTGGACATCACTGGCGTTTGACAGTTGGTACGGTATCCACGTTTCGGGGTTAAAAGGATTGGGATAGTTCGGTAACAAAACAGTCATTTCAGGAAGAACCGTGCGTAGAAGGGTTTCCAACACACTAATAGCGCGACGAAAATCTGGACTGCCATCGTCAACTGCTTTGACCTGTGTCAGCCAACTTTGAACCTGTTCGGCAGTTGGACTGTGGATCGCAGGTGCAGCGGCTGATCCGTCTCCAATATCATTGGCGACCTGTACTAAGTCCAAAATGTCAACAGCACCGTCGGCATTGATGTCTGCGTTGAGTTCTGCATCCGCAGCACCCGGATGCCCAATTGCGTTCGCAACAATCACTAAATCCTGAATGTTAACCGTTCCGTCTTGATTGACATCTGATTTGGCATAGATAGGGACATCATTCACTTCAAAGCGGACGATTTCAGTGAAGTCAACGCGAAGAACGTTCTGTGCGTTATCCATGACTGTCATCTGAGCGAGACCCCATATGCCAGGAGCACTACCAACAGGTAAAACTGTTCTGTGATGGTAAGTTTTATACACTGTGGGATCTCCACGAAAATAGATTTTGTAACCGTCTACCCCGTGCCCGGAACGATGCATTATACCTTGTGGATCGCGCAGCATTATTTCTGCGCGTTGATACCCACTGATATTATCCTTTACCCTGAATGTAACATCAACTTGTGTTTCGCCATTTGGTGCTTCAGGGTTCGTTGGTTCTGCCTGAATTGTAACCCGATTTAAATCAAGAGTAGGCGGTATGCTGTCCGGATTTGTTGTTACGATGTTAATTGTGGCAGGAAGTTCATCAAATATTTCGTCTTCAACTCTTAAACCGTGCCCTGGATCAGTGAAATATACACCACGAGAATTTAACGCAACATCCTCCATCCCAATAAAGTTAAGTGTATAGGTACCACTTTGGAAGTAGTCTGGGAAAATCAGTCTAACACTCGCCTCACCGGTATCTGGATTATATTCCCCCCAACTTTCACGGCGAGAATAGGTCTCTCTATTCCAATCGTTCATCTGTGCATAGACACCTTTTATACCATTTTTTTCAATAAGTTTCCAATGCGCGGTAACAATTTGATAGGCTCGACCTTCTTCAGTGGTCGCGTCTGATAAAGTGAGTCGCATTGAGTTTTTGACATAAATCGGTGGCTCGCAATCTTCAAGTGGATTATCAATATAGAGTCTCCATCCAAAATCCGCTAAATCCGAATAACGCGTATTTCCATGTGAGTCGTAAATTTGAAACCCATCTGATCTCCAATAACCTTGTGTAGCGTAACGTGGAAGTGTCGTGCGTCCCCGCAGAACATGCCCAGTAGGTACCTGCCTACCATCGCGCCCAATAGGATACAGATAGAGATCAAAAAACGTGCCTTTTCCGCTGAAAATGCGAGTGAACGCTGAACTTGCGGCATCTAAATCACTTTCCCCGTGAATCTCAATATCTATTGTTATTCGCTTATCCTCTTCGGGCACCCCTTCAACTTGTATGTTTACGCGTGTGATCCGTCCCGGATAAATATAATCAGGATAGAGATTGTAGACTTCAAATGTCAAGTCTTCACGGATCTTTGAGATGTAGCGAGTTCCGTGCATCACTCTATTTTGGATGAATTCATACTTGGCAGGTGAGCGTGAACGCAGCTTGTCAGGATTTACGATGTAATAACTGATACTTTCCGCCATATCTTCATTTGGGTTCACACCGTGGGCATAAGCGGAGACAAACTCGGTTTGTTTGGTTGTTGACCAACCGTCTTTATCATCGGGATTCTCGTACCACCCCCCGAGTTCAATCCAATCCTGTCTGAGCTGCTCATCAAAGAGATGGTCCCATAAGAAGTGTGCCTTTTCGTGCAGGATTAGGCGGTGGATGTAATCCAACCCCTGTTCCTTGAACGCTGATTCCATAAATTCAATATAGCCTGCACCTGTCCACGCGACTGCAGGCGCGCCTGGGTAAAGGGGGTGTGGTGTTCCATCTAATCGTCGGACCAAATACTTCAGCCCCGGCGTTTTCAGCATTCCAGAGGGAAATTCTTCAAGCATAGAGACAAGCGCGATGAGTTCTTCATTTTTGAATTCAGAAAAACGTCCCCCGTGTTCACCGGTTGTGTGGCGCGTGAGTTCGGTGTAATCCGGGATGTTTATGCTGACCGCATAGCGTTCCTGCAATATCCGTTCAAGGGCGTACCTGTCTACGCCATCGTCGGTTACAAACCGAACCACCGCATGATGAAGGCGTTTGGAGAAATATCTACCGCGTACACCTTCAATTTCTGCCAACAAAGGCGTTGCATGTACAAATGCCACTTCAGCAATAGTGACAATCCGCTGTCCGTCTCGGTATTCCACCGAAAGATCATCTTGAATATGACGGTCACTTAATCTCCAAATAGAAGGCGCAACTCTGGGGGTTTGTGCGGAGAGGTTGTTTGTTTCTTGTGGTATGGATTCAAAAGTCTGAAGCAACCTATAGGCATACCCTGGATCCCATTCGGGTCCCAGATGCACAGAATACTTCCGCATCAACGCTAAAGAGGCACTATGGGATGGAACCTGTATGACTTCATCTAACAGCGTCACTTGTACAGGTTCAACAACAGTTGCGCTTTCAGATCCTTCTGGAGTTTCGTCTATCTTCCAGTGGTAGGTGAACGCTTCGACTTGAGCATCAGGATTACAAATCCCCCCTACAAGCAAGATGATTGAAATTAGCGTAAAAACAGTGATTTTCATCGTTTTTTCTTTTCCGAATCGGATAGCGCGACAAACGACTAAAGTTCTGCCAGTTTTGGAAGGTGTTCATCTTCGTAGTTCTTAATAAGTGTACCAACGAAATGCAGTAAGGGGGCCAAAGGATGATCTTCTTCCCCTACAAGATCAAGTAGATCGTCCAATCCTGCCGCGAGCTGCTGATATTCAATCTCTGTCAGTGGAACATATATCTGCGTTCCATTTTGGCTCACAACGTCAATTAAAGCACATAACGTTTCGACAAACGGCTGCAATGTTTCATTACAGCGAGTCTGCAAAGCAATAGAGGCTTCAATCGAAGATGCATTTAGCGAAGTTTTTATTTTAGCAGCCATAGGTTACTCCCTCCATCTTCCTTTTCTGCTTTAGATAAGTCCAGTTTAATTTGATGCCAGTTCCAGTGGATGTAGGGCAAGACGCGGAGACTTCGCCCTACAATACTGCAACTCTGTTTTATTGACTCTCACGCAGACGTGCTTCCAATGCTGCCAATTCATCGGATAACGCTTCAGGAAGTTTCTCACCAAAACGTTCGTAATGCTCGCGAATCAATGCGATCTCGTTGAGCCATTCTTCGACATCAACATACAGAAGTTCTTCCATCTGCGCGTCCGTTACATCCAATCCACTGATGTCAACCGCACCGGATGCAGGTAGATAACCAATCGGTGTTTCAACGGCTTCTCCCTTTCCAGAGACACGATCTACGATCCACTTGAGCACGCGGCTGTTATCGCCAAAACCGGGCCAGAGCCATCCACCATCGGCATCTTTACGGAACCAATTGACGTAGAAGATTTTCGGGAGTTTGCTGGCATCCGTGCTTTTACCCATCTCCAGCCAGTGTGCGAAGTAGTCACCCATGTTATAGCCACAGAACGGGAGCATCGCCATCGGATCGCGTCGGAGTTCGCCGACGGTGCCAGCAGCGGCTGCAGTGCGTTCAGAAGAAGCGATAGAACCGATGAAGGTACCGTGTTGCCAATCAAACGCTTCAAACACGAGCGGTACTGTCGTAGCACGTCGTCCACCGAAGAGGATCGCCGAAATTGGGACACCATTCGGGTTTTCCCAGTTCGGGTCAATGATCGGGCATTGCGCGGCAGGGGTCGTATAGCGTGAATTGGGGTGTGCAGCAGTCTTTTCATCACCGGGGTGCCACTCTTCGCCGAGCCAACTCGTGAGTGTTTCGGGGGGTTCTTCGCTCTTCTCTTCCCACCAGACATCGCCATCTTCTGTAAGGGCAGCATTCGTGAAAATAGAATTGGATGCAAGCGTATGCATCGCATTCGGGTTAGTGTCCATTGACGTGCCGGGTGCTACACCGAAGAAGCCTGCTTCCGGGTTAATCGCGTAGAGCCGTCCATCTTCACCGAATTTCATCCATGCGATGTCATCACCGATGGTCTCCGCTTTCCAACCGGGTAACGTTGGTGTCAGCATAGCGAGGTTCGTCTTACCACAAGCACTCGGAAACGCTGCGGCGATATACGTTTTCTCACCTTCAGGACTCGTCAAGCCTAAAATGAGCATGTGTTCTGCCATCCATCCGTCGTTTTTCGCCATGATAGAGGCAATGCGGAGCGCATAACATTTTTTACCGAGGAGTGCATTTCCACCGTAGCCACTACCAAATGACCAGATAGAACGCTCTTCGGGGAAGTGTACGATGTATTTATTATCTGGATTGCAGGGCCATGAAACATCTGCCTGTCCAGGTTCAAGTGGCATACCGACGGAGTGTAGACACGGTACGAAATCGCCATCTTCACCTAAGATGTCCAAAACATCACTCCCCATGCGTGTCATAATCCGCATATTGACAACAACGTAGGGGGAATCGCTAATTTCAACGCCGATGTGTGAGATCGGCGAACCGAGGGGGCCCATGCTGAACGGTACAACGTACATCGTTCTACCTTTCATACACCCTTTGAAGAGTCCTTTAAGGGTCTCTTTCATGTCGTCGGGGTCATGCCAATTGTTCGTCGGTCCTGCTTCAAGGGGCGTTTTTGAACAAATAAACGTTCTGTCTTCAACACGTGCGACATCGGCGGGATCGGAACGAGCGACGTAGCTGCCTGGACGTTTTTCTGGGTCCAATCGGAAGAAGGTACCTTGCTGGACTAATTCCTCACACAACCGGTCATTTTCTTCTTGAGAACCGTTACACCAATAGATAGAATCAGGTTGACAAAGCGCAGCCGCTTCTTCGACCCAATTCTGTAACTTCTTGTTTTTGGTCATCTAATATTCGGGCAGGATACCCAATCCTCGTAGGTTTGGGAGGAATGCCCGCTCCTTTTAATTAAGTTAGTGACAGGTTCTCTCTACCGATGTACCTGTCAAACATCGCTGTGCTATTAATATCGCCACACAGAAGCGACCTGTAGTCAACGGTTTAACTCGTGGAGTGGACGTTTGGCGGACGCTTCGCACAAGCCCAATCCTTTAGGTTTGGGTTATTGACCTAAATCTCCTGTTAACTGAGTACTATTTCTCGTATATATTTTATAACAAAATATGCCACTTGGCAAATTAAATGCTGGAACTAAAAAGATGCCCCTAAGTTAACGTGGATTTTGCCACGCAACAGAGAATCCCCAGCGGCAAGTCCATAGTTGACTCGCAAGATACCACCCTCAGATTCAAGACGCGCACCAAATCCGTAACCGACCCGGAGCCTGTCAAAAACAGACGGCTTTTCAATCAGGGTTACCGCCCCTAAATCTGTAAAAACAAACAACTGGGAATCGGGTCCGACAAGAAAACGGTATTCCAAGTTGGCATATACACGTCGTGGTCCCGAAAACCAATCTTCATCATACCCACGCAGCGTCGTTGCACCACCGAGATAGAAAAGTTCAGTTGGTGGGATATTAACACCCCACGCCGCAGCACCGTGGAGCTCAACAGCGACTGTCTGTTTCTGCCATGTAGGGAAGTATTGTTGTAAGGAAAGCCATACCTTCCGCAATCGAAAATCACTCCGTGATACCTCAACAGCGATGCTATCACGCCGTCCGCGCGTTGGGTTCAGGAAATAGTCCCGCGTATCCCGTGTCAACCGAAATGCGACACTGTACTTCGTTCCATTATACGGCGTAGATTCTGTCGATGTAACAGCACTTGGATCGGAAAAGGCTGATGTCTCGGTATTGAACGGTGATGTGAGTGTTGAAGGGAACCCCGTGCTTGGTATATCAATCCGTTTATAACCGAGTGTCATGATCCCTTCAAAGACGCGTCCGAAGTGAGTCGTCGCACTCACACTCCCCGATCGTTCTTCGGAAACTGTTTCAGTGTCGTTATATGAGATGCCCGACAGTTGTTCTCTACCTGGACTTCGCTGTTTAAATTGCCCGTATTCTATACCGACAGTTACCGGTTTGCCGAATATCCACGGCTCCGAATAACCGAGCCGGAGAATCTTGAGCAGACCGGATTTCCAATAGAAGTTCGCCTGCCTACCTGTGCCTAATAAATTGGTTTCACGGGCTTCAAAGACACCGGTCAGCTGCGGTGCTGCGTCCGTCTCGGAGTCAGGTGGTGCATATCCGATTACACCACTCAATCGTCCCGTTTTCGCTTCGGTTACCTGGGCATGGAAATTAATCTTATCTTCTGTCTCTCCAACTTCCAAAACATTCGGATTGACTTGGTAGAAATACCCTAAATTTCGCAGGCGGCGATAACTTGCATCGATGTTGCGCTGATCGAAGCGTTGATTCGGCTTTATAGGAATTTCGCGAAGGATTACCTCGGTTTTTGTCTTCTTCAACCCACTTACCTTGACTTCGCCAATTTGAACCTGCGCGCCTTCGCTGATATTCAACTGAAAATCAATAGTTCCTGTCTCCGGTGAAAATCGGAAATCCTTGGGCGCAATTTCAACTTTCGGATATCCCTGTTCGCTGTACAGCGTCTGGATGCGTTCTATCCCTTGCTCGAACCTGATAGATGTAAAGGGTTGATCCCGCTGTAAACCGAGTTGATCCCTAATTTCGGCTTCAGAGAAACGTTCATTGCCTACGAGTGAAATCCTGCCTGTGCGAACCCGTTTCCCCTCAACAATCTTTATGGAGATAACCACATATGCTTCACTGTCAGCATCTGTTTTCTCTGACATCGGCGCAATATCAAGAACCATCTCAACAAACGCGAAACCGTCTTCTCGATACGCATCAAGGATGCGTTCAACCCCTTCTATAATTTCCTCACGAGAATATGCTTTCCCTTGCTCCCACCCGAATAGATTTGTCAACTTTTTCTCGTTCAAATGCTTATTCCCAGTAAAAAGAAGTTGACGGATACGGTAGTGTGGCTGTATTTTCTCTGTTGCCTGTTTTTCAGGCGTCGACTTTTCTGGGGTCAGGTCAGCAGTATATCCCGTTTTCGGAATAACGGTGAGACTCAGTAGCAAGCTGCTGAAAAGAAAGATGTGTGGAAATCGGTGTTTACGCATCTATCGTCTCCATTTACAATATGGACAGTCAATCAAGTCGTTCTAATATTTTAGCACGCTTTCTGTATTAGAGGCAAACTCACTCTCTATGAAGGCGTAATATCCAAGTTATTGAAATTGAATATTCCTAACACACAAGAAAAAAATTTGATAAAAATCTAAAAATGTGGTATTATATTAAGCGTTAATAAGAGCCTTTACAATCGCAGTTTATTCAAAAAATTTTGGCAATAGGATTTGAAAGTTACGTCTTTGTATGTCTTTTGAAGGAGTTAGATATATATATTATGCCAAATGCACTATTTGTTTACCCGAAGTTTCCGCCATCTTATTGGGGCTTTAAGTACGCCTTAGAATTTCTTGGAAAAAAATCATCAATGCCCCCGCTTGGACTCCTGACGATCGCTGGAATGTTCCCAGACAATTACGCCATGAAAGTCGTCGATATGAATATAGAACCGCTCACGGATGCACAACTCCAATGGGCGGACGTTGTCTTTACCTCAACCATGATTGTTCAGAAAGCGTCGCTCTATGAAGTGGCTGAACGCTGTAATCAAGCAGGCGTACCGATTATTGCCGGTGGTCCACATCCAACCTCCTACTACGATAATATTAAAGCAGAAACCGATGCGACGATTAACCATTTCCTCTTTGGTGAAGTAGAAGAAATCTTTGAAGACTTCCTTACCGATTTTGAGAGCGGGGCGGCGAAAGAAGTCTATCGTGAAACCCGAAAACCAGACATCACGAAAACCCCGATGCCCCGTTACGATCTTATTAATATCAACGCTTACGGTTCGATGGCACTCCAGTTTTCGCGTGGGTGTCCCTTTAATTGCGAATTTTGTGATATTACAAAATTATTCGGGCGCGTTCCGCGTACGAAAACCAATGAACAGATGCTCGCTGAGTTTGAATTGCTCTATAAACTCGGTTGGAATGGTGCAATGTTTGTCGTTGATGACAACTTCATCGGCAATAAACGTGACGCGATGCGGTTGCTTCCAGCTGTCGAACAGTGGCAGGCAGAACGGCAATTCCCCTTCTCACTCTATACCGAAGCGAGTGTGAATCTCGTCGAAATCCCCGAAATGCTTGACGCAATGAGTGATGCAGGCTTTAATATGGTATTCCTCGGCATTGAAAGCCCGAATGATGAGGCACTCCTTAGCACCTCCAAAGGACAGAACACCAGCAAAGAAGAAGAGGCGGGTAGCTACCTCATGCGCGCGATCCGAAAAATACAGAACAAAGGGATAGAAGTCACCGGTGGGTTCATTATCGGACTTGATGGCGATACCGAATTTGATTCACATATTAATTTCATTCAAGAGGCCGGCATCCCGATGGCGATGGCAGGGATGCTCACCGCTTTGAAAGAGACGGATCTCTGGCACCGATTGAAACTGGAAGATCGGTTGCTTGGGGAGTCCAGCGGAAATCAGACCGACATGACCCTTAATTTTGTTCCAGAAATGCCGCGTGACGAACTTCTCGCTGAGTATCGGCGCGTTATTTCGACGCTCTATGATCCGACCTTGAAAAACTATTTTGCCCGATGCTTAACATTGCTGGAGCACATGCCGCACACCCAGCACAATGTCAGATCAATTAGTAGAGAGGACCTTCTCGCATTTGCCCGATCCATCCAGAAACAACTTTTCTCGAGACAGGGTTTAGAGTATGCTCGCTTTCTGGTAAAATCGATCAAAGACTACCGTTCGATGTTTCCAGAAGCAGTCCGGTTAGCGGTCATGGGTTACCATCTCGAGAAGATAACACGCCATACGGTCGCTGTTGAGGATTTCAGGAACTTCTTGGCTCACGAGATGGACACATATAAAGAAAAGATTTCTCAGTTTGTGGGTGCTCAAGGTAACCGGATAAGTGAGATTCAGAACTATTCGCGGCAGCTTTTCGCTCGCGTTAAGACAGAATATAATTCAATTCACAAAGATTTCCGATACGCAGCACAAAGTGCACTCATCGGTTTTCAGCAATCGATGTTCAAGGCGTACTTAGAAGCGGAATTTACTGCTTTCAAAGATGCAGTCGGCAACTTCGCAAAAGCACAGACCGAACGGCTCGGTGAACTCCAAGCGTATGTTCACAATCTCTTTACCCGTGTCCACGCACAGCACGCACAACTCCACAAGGTTTTCAAGCACCATACAGACGATTTCAAGCAGAACGTTCAAGAACACTTCGACGCTTTTCATGAGTCCGTCACGCGACATTTAGAGCAACTCTTCGGCTCTGTCCCTGTCCAAATTGAGGGACTGAGTTAGCGGGACCATGGCATCCATCGAAATCGAAAATCTCCGTTTTATCTACCCGAGTCGCGAGACACCGACACTTCTCGGTATCACGACTCGCGTTCCTCGTGGTGCTTTTGTATTACTGACAGGCCCAACAGGATGCGGTAAATCCACTTTACTACGCACGCTAAATGGCTTGATTCCGCACGCCTCGGCAGGAAAATTTACAGGTGTCGTACGTCTCAACGGGAAAGATATTGCCTCACAAGCCCTCGCTACGACTTGTCAACAAGTCTCGCTCCTTTTCCAAAACCCCGACGATCAACTTTTTTGCACGCTTGTCGAAGATGAAGTTGCCTTTGGACTCGAAAACCTCGGTTTTCCGCCGGAAGCAATTAAAGAACGGATCACTCTCGCCTTGAAACAGGTAGGCTTAACCGGATTTGCGTCCCGGCGGATCTCATCGCTTTCTGGCGGTGAAAAACAACGCGTCGCGCTGGCTGCTATCTGCGCGATGCAACCACAAGTCCTACTCCTTGACGAACCCACCAGCCATCTTGATCCACAAGGCACCCGTGACATCCTCAATATCGTCAATCAGCTAAATAAGAATCTGGGGATAACGGTCGTTTTAGCGACCCACCGAACCAGAGAGGTAGCCCCGTTGTGCAGTCACGTTTGGTTGATGGATTCGGGACAACTCTGCCTAGATTTGCCAAAGGCAGCGGCGTTTCAAGATGCGGCACCTTATCAACGTTTAGGTGTGCAGGTGCCAGCGGACGCACCACCAAAGTCTCCAACGTCGTCTCTTAAACGTGCGCCGTATACAGCACGATCAGAAGTGCTCCTCAACATCCAAAATCTCCGTTATCGTTATTCTAACAGCGATAAAAATGCTGTTTGTAACATCTCCTGCGAGGTGCCGCGTGGAGAAGTACTCGCTATCATGGGAGCAAATGGGTCTGGCAAAACAACACTGATTCACCTCATCGCGGGCTTACTCCGTCCGTCCACAGGTGCGGTGACTATTGATGGAAAGCCGTCCGGTCGTGTGAAACTCCATCAGTTGGCGGGTAAGGTCGGTATCGTTTTTCAGAACCCAGATCTATTGTTACAGGCGGAGACAGTGCGGGATGAAGTGGCATTCGGTCCCAAAAACCTTAAATTCCTTAAGAAAACCCTTGAAGAACGGGTTGACAGAACCCTCACGCGATTTGACTTACAAGATCTCGGTTCAGAGGCACCGTATGCTCTATCTCGCGGGCAGCGTCAGCGTACTGCTGTTGCAGCTACCTTTTCACTACATCCTGACCTTTTCCTACTTGATGAACCTACCACCGGTCAAGACATGCAGCACCTTTATCAGTTAATGGACGAACTCTGCAATGAAATCCGACAAGAGCACAAAACCCTCATTTTCGCGACGCATGACACGGACCTCACCTTAAAATACGCTGACCGTATCCTCTTACTCCACGATGGCGCAGTGATTTATGATGGCGATCCTGAGAGTGCTTTTGTGGACCGAGAACTCCTACAGCAGACTTCGCTATAATTACTTCTTTTCCACTTGCTAATAAGTTTGCAATCTGTGTTGACCTTACGTTCGTATTATTCAAATTTGATAGGTTTAGTTCATTGTCATGCAATGTAAACATAATCTCCTGGAGAATCGTTGTAACAAATTACTTTCCTTGATCTGAATGCCAACCTATTAGTGTTCTCACAACCTTGTTATATTCTCATAAGGCGGTGAGTTCACAGTAATAATTCGATTGCTAAAAGGAGAATAAAAGTGAAGTTAAATATGAAATGGATTTGCCTCGTTTTCTCATCCCTATTACTCCCTGTTACCGCATACTCTCAAATAGGATTGTACGAATTACGACAAGGAGAAATGGCTGCCGGTATTGGCATCTCCGGACTTGACTTTAGTCGCAGTCAAGATGCTATGGGAATACGCGGGAATTTTAGTTACGGTATGAGTAGCCACACAAGGATTGGGCTTATATCGAATATAGGCTTCCTTAGTAGAAACCGCTACGGTTCAGAACTTGATGCTCCACCTTCCCTCATGATAGGTATTCAGCCTGTACATACGCGACCTTTAGGGCAGACAGGCTTAGATTATTTTTTGACAGGTGCTTTTTATACCGAATTTTCCAGCGGAATTTCCCGGCCGCTTGATGCTCCTGCAGATGCTACACTTCTCAGTGTCCGAACGAATGGGTTCTCCAGTGGCGGAGGTATTTCAAAACGTCTGGAAACTAACTTCGGTTGGATACTAAACCCGTTCTGTGGGGTATTCTATTCACGGTCTTGGACACGTGTAAGTCGTGAAGAAAAACCAGAAATAAGACTCAATCGGGTCTCGTCTGGCTATGGAGGACAAGTAGGATTGGATATTGAATTGTCACCGGCGATAAGCGTGAGAGGGGCTTTTGGAGTCTCTTTTGAAGATTTTGATGGGAGTTTTAGCATCGGGTTGAATTTTCATTGAAGATGATGTCAAGCGTTAAGCGAGAGTTCCTACAGTAATTCGAGAACTATACTTGATAGCCATCGCCAAATATGTTATACTTCAAATAAAAGGACGGCTCGTATGGTTACCCGACAGGAAATCCAAGCTACATGCGATGACATCGTGCGCGAATTTGCGCCACTCCAAGTGATTCTCTTTGGCTCCTATGCTTACGGCACGCCTACAGAAGATTCGGATGTCGATCTGCTCGTCGTGATGGATATTCCGAAGTCGGAATTTACTCGTAAGGCTATTGAGATCCGACAACGAATTCCATACCGCTTTGGCATGGACCTTTTAGTTCGTTCACCGGAAGAGATCGCTTATCGCGTCTCGTATAATGACTGGTTTCTCCGCGAAATCACTGAAAAAGGGGAGTTGCTCCATGGACGCACTTCACATCGCAATAGCGAAAATCTACGAGTTATGCAGGACAGATCGACTTCCATCAAAGTGGAGGCGGACTGCATGAATCCATTGACCTTAGAATGGATACAGAGGGCAGAAGAAGATTATGCAATAATGCGATTGATTCAGCGAGAACAGAATTCTATGCACAACGGTATCTGTTTCCATGCGCAACAATGTATTGAAAAGTATCTCAAGGCGTGGCTGCAGGAAGCAAACACCCACACACCAAGGACACATAACCTTGAAGAATTGCTGGATCTGATTATACCCACGCTCCCCGATTGGTCCGATTGGCAACCTGACTTTAAGATAATAATGGCGTATGCGGTGGATCCTCGGTATCCAGGAGATTCAAGAACCGCCGAGGATACACACCACGCTACCCATATCTGCAATGCGGTGCGTCAAGCCGTTCGCACGCAGCTGAAACTCCCGTCCGACGAAATTGAACCAGCAAATTGATACTAAAAACGAAACCCTCCATTCTACACAAAAGCATTGACCTTTCGCAGCAAATAGGTTATAATTTAGACCTGTAATCGCTCATGGTAACGCGAGTGCCCCTACCTATAAGGAATATACAATGAAAATAAGTTTAACGCCAAGGAGGAATATAATGAAAATAAGTTTAAGGTCCCATGTCTCAGTTTTTTTAATAGCAGTGCTGACCCTCAGCGCACCTATTAGTTTTTCCCAACAGAATTCAGATATCATAGAGGCTAAAATTACCGCTGAACGGGATGCAAGAAGCGATGTTGGGAAAACAAAGTGGCTCGCGGGTGGTTTTTTACTTACGGGCGGTACCATACTCATTCTCAGAATCCTGGGAGAATCAGCAAACGATGATTCTCCTACCTTGGCACTTGTAATAAGTGGAAGCTCTTGCCTTCTACATGGAGGTGGACTTGCTGCTGCTTTTATGTCTGAGTCCCCGCCTCCTCCTTCGCGTTTGGTCGGAAAATCAGCAGAATACGTCAATTTCTATACGGATGCCTATAGAACCGAATCGAGGAGGAGCAAGACTTTGTGGGGAGCCATAGGATCGGCGAGTGGCTGTCTCGTAACGAGCGGAATTCTACTCATAGAAGGGGCCGTGAGAATAGATTAAGTCACGAGGTTAACGTTATAGATTGATAGTCTCGCGAACTATACTTTATCTAAAATTCACATGGCAGGTGCATAATTGATTGCCAGCCACTTTATCATTCAAAAAGAAATGCCCAAAAATTTTCAATTCCTTACCATCCTCTTAATCATGCTCCCCTTCGCTAAGGTCCTCTACGCCGCGCCATTAAAGACGCTCTCCTTAGATTTTACACGTGAATTAACCCAAAACGACAAAACAGAGCACATCGCGGGGACGCTCCACTACGATGTGAAAGCGTCGCGAGTTGTCGTTGAAGTCACCGAACCGCTTAAACAGATAATGATAGCGAAGGGGAATATATTAGAAATCTATTACCCAGAGCAAAAACAGGCGTTCCGATTTATCTCCGAAGGACAGATTCCGCTACCGCTCATTGAAACTATAATCCAATCCACACAAGCCGAGTATGGGTTGACAACACTCGGATATACTTTAGATAAGCATGATGTCATTGACAAAGTGCTGTATACCTATTGGGCGCCACCAGAGAAGGCGAAAGATAAACTCGGTGCTATTATACTCGGCATACGCAAAGATCGGCTCATCTCCACCGAAGTCAAAAATCCGGGTGGATATATCATCGCAAGAACACTCTATCAGAACCACAGCGAAATTGGGGTTAATTATATCCCGATGAAGGTTATCTCCAGTACGTATGGCGAGAAATCTAAAGTCCTGCAAAATGAGCAAATTGACTACAGCAACCCACAGGTGAACGTGGAACCCCCAAACCCAATCTTAAATTTTACGATTCCTGAATCTGTAGAGGTTAAAGAGACCAAATGGTAAATTATTCTGTTCGTCGTCTATTTTTCACTTTCTGTGTGCTTTGCTCGTTTGTTATTGTTTCACCTACGTTTGCCGGTGAAGCAGCTGATCTGGCATTCATCCGCAAAGCCAACCCGATAACAATACCGAAACCGAAAGAAGTTGTTCGTTTTAATCCGCAAGAAACCTCGGAACTGAAACTCGCAGCAACAGGATTGATTCGACTGTATCAAAAATTCATCTCAAGTCAAGATGGACCGACATGTGCCTTTACACCCTCCTGTTCGCGCTTCGGCATGGCGTGTATACAAGAATACGGTGTCCTGCGCGGTGTGCTGCTGACTGCTGACAGACTCATCCGATGCAACGGTTCACAATCAAGACACTACCATAAAGACCCAATAACGGGGAAGTACATAGACCCGATTTCAGATTATGCCAACTAAACAGATATGGGGATTGCTGCTAATAATGCTCCTCAATACAGCGTTATTATCCTTTGCGGATTCCGAGGAATCGTTTGCATATTACACCCCCGAAAACATCCTTAAATTCGCTGATTTCCTGTACACAGAAGGCGATTATCTCCGCGCCGCAAGTGAATACCAACGTTACCTCTTTTATCAGCCACAAAAAAGCGAACAGATTCACTATAAAATTGCCGTCTGTTATCGCTTCGGTGGTAAAACCGAGCAAGCCCTCCAAGGTTTTGAGACGCTTTTACGGACGCATCCTGAAGGTCGATTCGCCAGTCGTGTATACTACCAAATCGGTGCCACTTATTTCCTGCAGAATCAACTTGAACGGTCTGCACAATTTTTGACTGAGGCACTGCCACGCATAACGGATACCCGCCAACACGCCGAAGCAGAGCAGCTTATTGGACTCTCTTATCTGAAGCAAAAACGGTGGTCTAAAGCAAGTGAGGTTTTTAAGGCGTTGCAAAAGTCAGATGTGATGCAGGTCAGAGAAAAGGCTGTTGCGTATCACAAATACGCAGAAAAGGCGGAAGACCTACCTACCCGAAGTCCATTTTTAGCAGGGGCTTTTTCTACAATTGTGCCTGGCACTGGACGCCTCTATACGGGTCGTTTCAACGATGCACTGACGACCCTTTTCACAATAGGCATAACAGGTTGGCAGGCTTATGACGGCTTCCGTAGGGACGGACTTTCATCGGCAAAAGGATGGACACTCGGCACACTCTGTGGCATCTTTTATGTGGGTAACATTTACGGCTCCGTAATTTCAGCCCGCGTTTACAATCGCCATATAACCGACGAATTCTTGGCAACATTATCCATAGAATTGCCCTACTGATTAACGTGAGTTTGATAAGTACTTAGGGAAACCGGCGCATTTGCTCTTAAAGTCCCCCTGATAAGGGGGATTTAGGGGGTTAAATCAGTTTAATCATAAATACTACAACCGATCGACTGTATATGCCTCCAACAACGCTTCGTCCAGATCCACACCGAAACCGGGAGCATCGTTGAGAGAGAAAACTCCGTCGCGAGGTACGGGTCGTAGACGGCGATATAACTCATTTTCAACGCCATCACGGGAAGGTCCGAAGGTCTCTGCCATACACTGCATCGGAAGACACGCCGTGAGATGCAAACCCCACGGTGTCCCAGCCTGATGGAGCCACGTCGGAATATCCTGCACCGCTGCTTCCTGAGCGATACGTAAACACTCCGTAAAACCGCCTGCCCAACTAATATCCGGCTGTATCATGTCCGCTGCCTTCCAACGCAACAATTCGCGGAATCCGTATCGCGTGAATTCATGTTCGCCAGAGACAATCCAAGTCGGTTGGACATCGCGGACTAACTGCGCCATTCCCGCGTAGTCGTCAAGTGGGATAGGTTCCTCAATCCATTTGAGATTCACATCAGCAGCTGCCTCAGCGAAACGGCGCGTATAGTCTACATCCCACCGGAGATAGATGTCTGCCATCAGTTCCACCTCTGCCCCGATAGCATCCCGCGCGGTGTGTATCATCTCAACGTTTTCTGCGAACCCATCCTCTCCCTCGGCAAGTCCGTTGCGGAGCGGCAGCTTGCAAGCCGTGAACCCATTTTCCGCATAATAACCGACATCAGCACCCGTCGCATAAGCCGGAATTTTAAGGCACGGTGTATCTGTCACAAGACTGTAAACAGGCGTGTCTACAATCTTTCCACACAAATCAACGAGTGCGAGTTCTATGCCACTTAAAGCATAAATAACCAAGCCGCGCCGCCCGTAAATTGAGGTGATATGATAGAGATGCTCCCAGATCTCCTCAACATCGAGCGGGTCGCGACCGATGACAAAGTGTTGGAGATGTTTCTCAATAATCAGCGCGCCGGCAAGTCCGCCACCGCCGAGCCCGTATCCTTTCAAGCCTTTATCGGTCGTTATTTCTACGATTAACGCCCCTGCCTGTGTTGCGAAGGGACCGCGCCAGTCAACGTGTAGTGTCTGCTGGGTAGTTGGTTTCTGCCACTGTTTTCCCTTAGCGAACCCCAAACTCGGCATTGCGCGAGGGTTCAGGTTGACGTGCCATGTCCGAATGCCAGTAACGGCATGTCGGGTTTTTGCCCGTTCTTTCCATGTAGCCGTGAGTTTGTTTTCATTGGCGTGCATGACATAACTCCTTCAAAACGCATTTGCGACAATCACTAAATCAAGAATGTTCACAACACCATCCCCGTTTAGATCAGGGTTTTTCTTCCCGAGTGCATTAGCAACAAGCACTAAATCGAGGATATTCACAACGCCATCTTCGTTCACATCAACATCATAGTGAAGGTCCGTAAGGTTCAAAGCAGTAAGCGGGCTGAAATCGGTTGCCGGGTTGTCCCTGATCCGCAACTCCCATAGATTTGTAAGTCCAGCGAGCGGACTCAGGTCTTTTATGTTGTTATCTGAAAGATCCAAACGTTGGAGTTTCTTCAGTTCTGCCAACGGACCGATATCCTCAATGTTGTTAGCTGAAAGACCTAAACCTTGAAGTCCTTTCAGTTGCGTAAGCAGACTTATATCCGAAATACCACTATTTTCGAGGACGAGGTCCTCTAAGTTGATAAGTCCTGATAGTGGACTTATATCCAGATGTGTAACCGGAGGCGTGTCGGCTACCTCACGATGCCAGATATGTAAGTGGACAAGATTTGTTAAGTTCGCGAGCGGACTAAGGTCTGTGATACGATTTCTACCCCCAAGGTACAATTTTCTTAGGGACGTCGCAAACTCTAAACCTGTTATATCAAAAATGCCTCTGTGATTTGCTGTCAGAGCAGTCAATTGTCGCAGCTTCTCTTTCGTCAAGGGTGCTGATGCGGGTAGCCCGAGTTCTTCGAGTGTCTCCCGAACTGCTGCCCGTAATGCTGCGTCCGGCATCCATTCTGATACCGATTCCTGTGGGGTCTCTGTTGTAAGGTCTAACACTTTGACGGTGCCATCGGCGATAGTGTCAAGTTCCTGTTTCAGATACATCTCGCCATCTAAATCGGGAACGATGTGTGTTGTGCTTGTGAGACCACTTGCGACACCGGTGGCTTGCATGGGAAGTTGGATCTTTTGTGGCTGTCCGCTGCGGTTATAGATTGCCCAACCGTTGGTGAACTCGCGGATAAAGAGTCCGTCACAACCGGCACAAAGTTGTCCCTTCTCCCCGACAGGTTTTCCGAGATCTACATTCCAAAAATCATACCACATGTTTGCACCGCCAAGAACTGGTGTTCTGAAAATGCAATAGCCATCGGAGTGTGTGAGCGACAGCGTTGTAATGACACGCATCCAGCGTAGGTTATCGGGACTATCAATAGGTTGATCTACACCTTCTCCATGCAACACATTGATTCTTGGTTCCCGGAGATGCTCCTCATTCCAGAGTAGCGAATCTTCAACCTCAATGAGTTTCTTATAAGTGTAGCCAGACAGCAGATCCGAATTTATTTCCATGTAACTACCGTTCATCCACTCCACATAGCGTGGCGATTTTCTTTGGTTTCTATTGACGAGTATAAGGAAGTCGTCTCGGACGCGTTCCCGTATGCCCTTCAAGATGGTTATATATGCTTGTATAACTTCTTCTTCTCCAATGTTATAGAGCTCTTCGTAGATGCGGAAGTGGAAAGGTGCCCATGAATCGAACATAACGCCGTTAAAGTATCCGCATTCCGCAATTCCGACAACACGTTCTATAATAAGTTGTTGAAGTTCTGGGTTTAGAATGTGAAGCAGCCATTGATCCCAAGACACATAGTCATCTTTTATGATTTGTCCATCAGCATCTCTCAGCCAAAAGTCTGAATCTGACGGGAAAGCATCTAAATCATTGTGGCCATGAACCGCAATTGTAGGGATGAATAACATATTCGGATTGCGATTCGCGTATTTTTGGTATTCAGCCATTACAGCTCCAGGGTTTCCAGCAAGCCGAGTTGATAAACCGTAGCTCGGCTCTATCAGGGTCAAATGCCACCCTAAACCGAAACGATGCGCGTAATGGTGCATATCGTGATTCGTTGCGACATCATAGAAAATATCCGGGTCATTCCACCACGTCAACCGTCTTACCGGTTCTGTATTGTAGATAAGGCTGTTCGCTGAAAATGTTATTGAAGGGAAGGTTCTATTCGCAATGCGTTCCGTAACAGATGGCGGAAGCGGGGCAATCTCACAGATGCCTCCGTTATCAAAGTCCGTGAGATTCGTCAGTCCTGCAAGGGGTGTAAAATCTCTCGTCAAATTGTGGTGCATTGTTAATACCCGAAGATTCACAAGTCCCGCAAGCGGAGACACATCTGAAACTTTACAATAAGCGATATCCAATACTTCTAAATTCGTGAGATTTGAAAGTGGACGTAGATCGCTGAGCGGATTATTTGCTAAGCTTAATTCTTGCAGGGCTATCAGTGTGGCTAATGGCGATACATCTGAGATTTGGTTATCCCCTAAAGATAGTTCTACAAGGTCTGTCAGTTCGGAGAGTGGCGATACATCTGAGATTTGGTTCCCGCCTAAATCCAGACCTACAAGGGATGTCAGAGAAGCTAATGGTGATAGATCCGAAATTTGATTGTCCCATAAAGCTAAATACCTAAGGGATGTGAGTTCGGAGAGTAGCGATAAATCTGGATCTGACAGGTTGGTAGCACCTAAACCCAAATGCGTCAGTTGCATCAGACTCCGAAGTGGGCTGATGTCTTCTATGGGGTTACCGCCTAACTCAAGTTCTGTCAGGTTTACCGCAAATTCTAAGCCTTGGACATTCACAACGCCTTTTTTCCACGCATGCAATCTTGTTAGTTGTTTAATATTGTCTTTGGTCAAGGGGACTACATCAGACAAACGAAGTTCCTTTCGGACGACGGCACGCAATGTGGGGGGCAGTACTAATATCGGAAGATTCTCAAGTCCCGCAAGCGGAGACACATCTGAAACTTTACCATAATAAATATCCAACACTTCTAAATTCGTGAGATTGGAAAGGGGTCCCAAATCGCTGATCGGGTTATTTATCAAGTTTATATCTCTCAGGGATATTAGACCGGCTAATGGTGATAAATCTGAGATTTGATTGTACTGTAAATCCAATTTCGTAAGGGCTGTGAGTGCGGAGAGTGGCGATACATCTGAGATTTGGTTACCCCCTAAATCCATATCTACAAGGGATTTCAGGGATGCTAATGGCGATAAATCTGACAGGTGGGTAGACCCCAGCCCCAGGTGCGTCAGTTGTGTCAGACGCTGAAGTGGACTGATGTCTTTTATGGCGTTACCGGCTAAATCGAGTGCTGTTAGGTTCACCGCAAATTCTAACCCCTTGATATTCACAATGTCTTTTTCTATCGCATGCAATCGCGTCAGTTGTCGCATCCTCTCTTTCGTCAAAGGTTCGTCTGCGGGGAGTGCTAAAGCCTCGCGCACTGCTTGGCACAGGTTCGCATCCGGCATCCATTCTTGGGCATCTTCTGCATAGGTAAAAACATTATATCCAAGCATACCTATAACGGATAAAAGTAGCAACTGAAACCGTAAGATTTTATGTAAACGAAATATATCTCTAATTGTCATAGACTCATCTCCTTTTCAAAACGCATTGGCAACAATCACTAAATCAAGAATGTTCACAACACCATCACCGTTGAGATCGGGTTCTGCTTTGCCAAACGCATTGGCGACAAGCACTAAATCCAGAATATTTACCTCACCATCTTCGTTCACATCAACATCATAGTGAAGGTCCGTAAGGTTCAAGGCAGTAAGCGGACTGAAATCGGTTGCCGGATTGTCCCGAATCCGCAACTCCCATAGATTTGTAAGTCCTGCCAACGGACTCAGGTCTTTTATGTTGTTATCTGAAAGATGCAAACGTTGGAGTTCCTTCAGTTCTGCCAACGGACTGATATCCGAAATACCACTATTTTCAAGGGCGAGAGACTCTAAGTTGATAAGTCCTGATAGTGGACTTACATCGAGATTTGTAACCGGAGGCATGTCCGCTACCTCACGATGCCAGATATGTAAGTGGACAAGATTTTTTAAGTTCGCGAGCGGACGAAGGTCTGTAATACGATTTCTACCGCCAAGGTGTAATTCTTCAAGGTTCACTGCAAATTCTAACCCTGTTATATCAACAATGCCTCTGTGATTTGCTATCAGAGAAGTCAATTGTAGCATCTTCTCTTTCGTCAAGGGTGCTGATGCGGGTAGCCCGAGTTCTTCGAGTGTCTCCCGAACCACTGCCTGCAACGCGGTGTCCGGCATCCATTCTGATAGATCCTCTATCACAAGTTCTATGTCTAACACTTTGACGGTGCCATCACCAGTAGTGTCGGCTTCCTGTTTCAGATACATCTCGCCATCTAAATCGGGGACGATGTGTATTGTGCTTGTGATACCACTTTCTACACCGGTGACTTGCATGGGAAGTTGGATCTTTTGTGGCTGTCCACTATGGTTATAGACTGCCCAACCGTTGGTGAACTCGCGGATAAAGAGTCCGTCACAACCGGCACAAAGTTGTCCCTTCTCCCCAACAGGATAACCGAGATCGGCATCATAAAAATCGTGCCAGATGATTGGTGCTTCAAATGCACTATAACCATCGGAGTGTGTCAGAGATAGTGTTGTAAAGAGCCGCATGCTGCGGAGGTTATCAGGACTATCAATAGGCTCGTCTATATTTTGCCCTTGGACGACATTGATTCTCGGTTCACGGAGATGCTTTTCATTCCAGAGGAGTGCTTCTTCAATCTCTATGAGTCTCGTATAAGAGTAGCCATTTCGCAGATCTGGGGTTGTTTCCATAAAACTACCGTTGATCCATTCCGCATACTGTGGCGATTTTCTCAAGTTTCTATTGACGAGTATAAGGAAATCATCTCGGACGCGTTCCCGTATGCCTTTTAAGATGGTTATATATGCCTGTATAACATCTTCATCTGTTCCAGGATTGAGTGCCCCGTAATAGAAATAATGGTAAGCATCCCATGAATCGAACATAACACCATCAAAGAATCCACATTCCGCAATTCCCACAACACGATCTATGGTCAGTTGTTGAAATTTTGGGTTTAGGATGTCAAGCACCCATTCATCCCAAGGGATACCCTCTCTTTTGATGATTTGTCCATTGGCATCTCTCAGCCAAAGATCAGAATCTGGAGGTATCTCATTGAAGTCGTAAGCATGAACCACGACCGTAGGTATAAAGAGCATATTCGGATTCTTATCGGTGTATTTTTTCCATTCTTCGAGAACCTCTTCAAGATCTCCAGCAAGTTGTGTTGATAAACCTCCAGTCGGTGCAGTCGATGTCAAAGCCCATCTCAAACCGAAACGCGTCGAGTAATAATGCATATCGTAATTGGAGACAACATCATAAAATATATCGGGGTCGTCCCACCGATTCAGCCATTTTGTAGGGTTTGTTTTGTGTCCAAGATCGTGGAAATCAAATGTTACGGACGGGAAGGTTCTGTCCTGAATCCGTTCCGTAACAGGTGGCAGAAAGGGCGTGATTTCACAGATTTCATCGGCAAAGATGTCAAAACCCAATCCTTCCAGTGAACTAAAATCTGTCGTCCAAATCCCACGAGCTATCAACTTCCTAAATTTCGGTAATTCCGCCAACGGACTGAGGTCTGAAATCGGGTTGAGTGAAATAATCAGGAATACAAGATTCGGCAACCCTGCCAGCGGACTTATATCCGAAATCCTATTCTCAGGCAGACCGAGTTCCTCTAAATGGATGAGATTCGCCAGCGGACGCAAATCTGTTATTGAATTATCACCGAAATTTGCTTCTCTAAGATTTATAGCAAACTCCATTCCTGTGAGGTCGGAAATCCCTCTGCCTTCTGCTATGAGTATATCCAAATCTTGCATAAGGTCTTTCGTCAAAGGGGCTCCGGCTGGCAGTGCAAGTGTTTCCCGAACAGCTTCACGTAACGCCGGATCCGGTATCCACGTCTCGGGTGCCTCCTGTGCGTATCCTGTAACTGATACCAATAGTAAACAAATCCATAAAAAATTACGAAATGTTTGTATTTTCATCAATCAACTCCTTTGAAACATTTTTACCTCTCTTATAGTAAAACCTACAATTAAGTGCGCACTCTCAAACAGTCTGAATACCTATAACGGGCATTCAGACTGGCACAAACTGGAAGTTTATGCTACAAAGATGTGTATTTATTTTCAGGATTCACTATAATTAACGTGAGTTCGAGGAACGGTTAAATTTAAACCATCATCTTACCATTTATTAAAGACACAATTTGAGAGCAGAAAACGTGCATAATGGGAAAAAAAATGAAAATCTGAGTTTTAATGTGAAGAAATGAGTATGGACAGCAGGGGACGATCTACTCTGGAGTTCTCTCAATTCTTTAAGTCGAACGGACGTTATATAGGTAATTTTTATTCTTGAGTTTTTCTATAGAAATGCCTATGTCTCTCAGAAATAGTCCGCTTGTGTAAGCTCTATTATTAGTGACACAATTTTTTGGGGAAAAAGGTGCATGATTTGAAAAAAATCGCAGAAAAATTACGATGGTAGCGCGAAATAACCGATGCCTGTGAACATCCCGACGATCATCCAGAGTCCCACCATCACGTATTCACCGAAAATCAAGCCGAAGGCGATAGGACGAATCTTCCGATATGTTGCAGCACCGCCAAATTTCAGTGCCATGTATTTAATAAACCACCCGATTAGAATAGACGACCAAAGGTGGAACGGTGGATACGTCGCCCCTAAGAGATAACCGATCGGATGCAAAGACCACCAAACGAAGTTCTGCCGCATCCAGAGCATAAAGCCAGTAAACCCCGCGCCAGCAATCATACTGTAGACCTCACCCCACTTCGTCTCAATCGGGAATTGGATCAGGCTGCTCATGCGTTGGAAATAATTGCGCGGTGCAACAACGAAGGACCAACTCTGCAAAAATAAAGCACCCTTGCCATAAATCAGCGTCAATGAGGCATAAACAGAAATGAGAATTGCAACAACGATTGCGATGCCCAAGATCGGGACAACCCGCCGACGGGCGAGTTTCACTTCATCCGCTGCCTTGAAACTGTGGAGGAAATTCGGCATCATGAACTCACCCCAATCGCGCAGAAACGTGCGTTGGAAACTCAGGATCGCGAGGCTCTGATGCCCTAATGCGTTGGACCCCAAAGTAATATCAATATATTCTGATGGAAAGAAAGGGGCTTGCACGAGCAACAAACCGCCGTTGACGACCATCCAAGATAACACAACAGACGTAATAAAAATAGAGAGCAGTGTCACGACAGCAACCCATGTGGTTATGCCTGCGACAACTAAAAATATGACCAAGGTGATAAATCCGAAAAGAAATCCGAGCAATGCGATGCGATATGAGACGGGTTCGTTGGAGTCGTCTATCGGTTGTCCAACCAAAGTGGAATGGCTTGTCCTCGTATGTTCCAACCCAAATGTCTTCCTAAAAATTGCCACGATATGCTCACGCCCTATCCAGAAAACTGCGGGGACAAAGACAAGATAGCCGCCCATCACTTGACGACTACAACTAATCCACGGACCGATGCTAAGCCCGATCGCATTCATGATGATATATTGGAGTTTGAAAAAGAGGTAGAAGAACCAGAGGCTGAACGACACCTCAAGCGTGAGTAGAGAGGCGATCCCGATGACTGAAAAATAGATGACGAACCGCATCGCGGGCCACCATCCGAGTGTATGCCACGGTTTTTCAGTAAAGACGGTGTAGATATTGTAAATAAGTGGAATCTCTGGCACTGTTGGAAAATGCGCGTGCAACCCATTGATCAGGTGCAACACTACCGGCAATGCCATCCCTGCCCAGAGGAGCCTGTTTTTAAAAAAGGCATTGAGAAGCTTACCACGTGCGGGTTCCGCAGCGAGTTGTATCGGAATCTGAATGAGTGGAAACGAAAACCGTTCACGTTCCACCCACTGCTTTCGGAGGATTGTTGAGAGGCAGAGCGTTGTGAAATAGAAGACGAGGACGAAAAGCCCCCAGATAAGTAAAGGCTTGATCCAGAACATCCACGGGACACTTTCACCCGGAGAAATCCCTTCATAAAAGTCTGTTACAGCCCGCGTATCTGTGACAACAAGCCAGTCAGGGATATGTGGATGGAGCGTTTCGGACCAATCGTTTTCGGTCGTTGCGAAGTATCGGAGCGCGACAAGAGAGGGCAGCAGAAATTGCAACAACCCCATTGACGGAATGCCTACCGCCACGATTAGCATCATCCAAATAACAGTCAATTCGGGTGCGGAGAAGGAGAAACGTCCGTTCCGCATCAACTTCCGTAACGGCACATTGACAAGGAACACCAGAATGAGAAGCCCGAAGATTGAACCGACAGGGAGATGATTGCCTGCAATCTTAGTATTTTGTAGGAAATAGTTGTTGTAGGGTGTGATCGCACACATTCCACCCACTAAGAGGAACCCTACGAGAATAGCGGAAAATCGAATTTTTAGGTTTGACCTACTATTTTCCCCAAAATTGTCCTTAAAGGTATCAGCAGCCAAGCGTGTACATGTCTCCCATTCTTGTTATCGGCTCAGAACGTTCTTCTCAATCCTCGTCTCTTAGTGAAGGACGATAGAGGCAGGTCTCTGCATCCACAATACGACCATCAGGTAACGTATACTGATTCGGCGTACCTCGACCCCACGGTTCCTTGAAATCTTGGCTTCGTACCCTATCCGTTGCCATCTGTTCAGCAACAGATTCCCATGAGAAACCATTCATGAGTTGTTCATGGAGAGATGTCTCTAATTCCCGATACGCCGCTTGTCCAGCGAGGTTCTCAAATTTATCCGGGTCCGTCTCTAAATCGAAGAGAATGGATTCATGTTCAGGGAAAGCGACATACTTATAGCGAGGGGTTCGGAGCATACGCATTGGACCCGTCGTCTGATTTGCCCAATATTCGGTAATCGCAGTATCGCGCCAACCTTCAGCGTTCCCGGACATCAGACGCGTTAAATCATCGCCATCTAAACCATTAGGAATAGGGATGCCTGCTCTCGCACATAAAGTCGGGAAGAGATCGTTTAGCTCAACAGGTGCTGTTATGCGTGCACCGTGGGATTGCTGCAGCTGCCGATCCGACACGATTAAGGGCACGCGTGCTGCTGCTTCGTAGTAACTGGATTTCCACCACTGCCCGTGTTCACCCGCCATCTCACCGTGATCGGTCGTATAAACGATGATAGTATTCTCTAAAAATCCATTGCGTTCCAGAAGTGTGAGCAGATCTCCAACGGTCTCGTCCAAGAATTCACAACAAGCATAGTAAGCCGCTCGTGCTTTTCGGGCTTCTTCATAAGGAATCTCCTCCGTATTGAAATTATCTCGCAAGCCTTTCGCGAAGGGATGTGTTTGTCCTAAATGTCCGGGTGGAATGTTGGGCATATCTACATTATCGGGCCAATATTTATCAAGGAGTCGTTTCGGTGCTGTAAGCGGAAAGTGTGGACGGCTATAACTCGCGAGCAAGAACCACGGTTGATCTGAAGGTTGCGATCTCAAATATTCAAGGGTCTCTTCGTTAATAACGCGTTCTTGCAGAAGACTGGTCGGGATTTCGGTAACACCTGCCAACCGTGTCCGTTGTCGTATGCGAGATGGCGGATTCAGCGGGTCCGTTTGGTGACCAGCATAGCCGCGTAGATCCCCGTAAGGTCGGGACTGGAAACCGTTGTTCTGCTCTTTCCCACCGAAATGCATCTTCCCGACAAGTGCGGTTGCGTAGCCGTGCTGTGCGAAATGCGCAGGCATCGTGAGATGTTCAGGAAATAGGATAGATCCGTTATTCCATGCGGAGCAGCGATGCGCGTATTGTCCTGTTAGCATACACATCCGAGACGGTGTGCAGAGCGGTACTTGGCAGTACGCGCCCTCAAAATAGGTGCCGGATGCTGCGAGTTGATCAAGATTTGGTGTCTGTACGATGGAATTACCTTCATACCCCATAGCGTGCGGACTGTGTTCATCACTCATCAAAAATAGAATATTCGGTCTTTGAGCCATTAATTAAAATATCTCCTTTAATCTTCTGTAAAGCAGAGAGTTCCTACACCGTGTATTTAGAACATCTTTAGGCGCGCGGTACAGCATAAGAGAAAAATCTACATCAAAAGGCAGCATTACGCCTGAATTTTTTGAGCGAAGTGCTGAGAAAAATCAATGAGCGTGAAACCCACCAACTGTTTTGTCTCTGGATGGAAGCGTAGAATGACATCTTCGGTGTATTCAACATAGTCAGTATGTTCGGGTGTGCCTTTTGTCACATAGAGTACATCTGCTTCCCGGTCATAGGCAATCTTAAGTCTATCTTTATTGGGACTCATAGGGTCTGCTTTTTTTATAGGGAATATATGGTAATAAGGATATGCCGCTATCTCTCATCAGAAAATTCTTGAACCCAATTTAGTTTACACGATTTATTGAGGATATGCAAGCAGAATTTGGGAGAAATACGGAAATTTGGCTTTTACTTCACACGTATAAGATGGCAGTTATGAAGATACTTTACAATCCGGATATAACAACAGCATCAGGAGTGTTTGTCAATGCGGCGGTTTTGCTTTGTGCTTTGCAATACCCAATGTGAGTGCGGGTAACACAGCCTCAGAAATGTCAACAGAATAGTCAAAAATTGTCCATCCCGACGCGCCTAAGTTGCGAGACAGATATATCTGCTCAATAACCGCATCTGGTGTCAGTAACGAATTAGAGGCAGTCGCGCCGATACCAGGATAAATAGCAACGTTCTTAGGCATTAGTGCGAGTTGGTTGACTAACAATTCCGTGAAATAATCGGTCTCTTCCGTATAGTTCATCGGACACACGAAATCGAGGTACCCCGCTTTTGCCCACGCGATCCAATCCTGTCCGATAGTTGTGATACACCCCGGATACCAGCCGAAAACCGCGGCAGAAAGTTTGAGGTCAGGGTCAGCCTCGCGCAGGCGTTTGTGGAGCAAGCGCACCAAACGTGTAATCTGTTGTACCCGCCACTCCGTATACTTTTCATTATACGTACCCGTTTTTGGCAAGACAGCAGCGGGCCATTCATCAATCTGCAGTCGCGTCGCGAGCGCGAACCTCTTACGGCACCCTTCACAGTAACACGCATGGCTCCCTGGATAACGGATATAATCCAGATGGATGCCATCTACATCGTAGTTCGCTACGATTTCAAGCGCACTCTCCAACTCCAACAACACATTTTTTGGATGCGAAGGGCAGAGCCAATTAAGTGCTTGTCCCGTTGCAGAGACTTGCGTACGTCCAGCTTCTCGCATTTTTTCGACGAATGCTTTCGGCGCGCCTTCCAAATTCCATGTGATCTTCCAGACGTGAACTTCTAAGCCGTGCTTATGTGCCCCCGTAACGCACGCCGCAAGTTGATCGCCGTACTGCGTAAACTTCTTGCTTTGTGGCAAGATTTTACTCGGATAATGTGCCACACCCGCCCACGCCATATTCGGAAAAATCATGTTCACGCCTGCTGCCGCTAATTCTTTGGCAGATCGATCCCAATCTCCCGGGTAGGCACCAAGTCCAGAGTGATTCCATACCGCGCGTCCCTCGGTTTCAATGCTTACGTGCGATAGGAAATACGCTTTTGAAAATGCCGCTCTGCCTGCGCGGGCTGTGGTTATCGTCGTATTGTAAACCTCATCGTCATACGCAGTGCGCGCCTGCCGCATTAAATCTTCGCCTGTTTTTAAAGCTTGGCTTGCTTCAGGTCCACCGCTCCGTTGGACGAATTGCTTTAGTGCCTCAAGATCCTTTGTATGTCCAACAGTTGTCATCGTCGCTATCGCCCGTTTGGCAAAAGTGCGCCGAAATTCTGGCACGATATGTCCTAAGAGTGCAGCAAGCATCTGCATCTTGTGCTGGATGTCGTCTGGAAGGAAAATATGGCTGAAAAAGATCCCTGTCTTTCCGACAGAGAGTGCTGGTAAACCTGTAGACTCTCCCTTTGCATTGTGCCAGTATCCGATAATCTTCGTTTCGGGTGTTGTCGGTTCTGCCACTGTAATGTTCCAAGAAGCCTGTCTGATAGATGCTGGCATATCAAGTATATCGGAAGCACTCAGTTGAATCGAAGCAAAATGCCCAGGTGCCTCTTGTTTCAGCCAATTTATTTGGCGCAAGCCGAGAAGCGGTGCGACTGTATCGGGTAAAGTATAGGTTACGAACAGTTTACCACCACTGGCTACGAAACTTTTCAGTAAGTTCGCAGTTTGCCTTGTAATCACAGGGTTGAGTGGGAGAACAATCAAACGCCGGGATTTGAGCCGCGCTTCGGAAAGCGATACCTCTTCCAAGGTGACAGCGGTTAATCCGATACCGTTAAGCATTCGGTTGAATCTTTTAGCAACAGAACGCGCATATTGGACATCCCCCTCAGATACCCGAGATGTCGCTGACGGTACAACAATCGCAATCTCTGCTTGCTGTGCTTCGGCAAGACGAACCCCACCAATAATACACCAGAGCAACATACACATAAAAAAGATTGTCGTTATTGAATACAATAGCCGTTGACTTGTAGGTCTATTCAAAGACATCATCTACTCCCTTCAACACGCTTAGCGGCAAGTTCTGGACCTCCAGCACTAACAAAAGGCGTTTCGCCGGTCTTCTCCAAAAACTTATCAACGCCTTGTGCAATAGCGGTGGCAATTTTATGCTGATACGCTGATGTCGCGAGTTTCCGCCCTTCCACTGAATTTGTTAAGAACCCAGCTTCAATGAGTATCGCGGGGACCTTTGTTCCTATTAGAACAACAAAACGCGCATGCTTTACCCCGCGGTCAATCGCTCCAGTCGCTTCCACCAACGACTGCTGCACGTGCCTCGCTAAACGTTTACTGTCCTCACTTTTGCTCTCCTGTATTAACCCCTTCAACAACGTTTCCAGCTCTTGGATACTATAGCCAGAGTTTATATTTTCTCGCGCTGCGATCTTTTCGGAGGCACTGTCTGTACTGTTAACATTCAGGTAGTAGGTTTCAATCCCATTCGCTTTTGAATTCGTGGCGGAGTTGGCATGAATACTTAGAAAAAGATCTGCCTTGTGTTGTGTTGCGAATTCGGTCCGCTTTTTTAATGGAATAAAGTGGTTGGTATCACGTGTCATGAATACAGTATAACCTCTTTCGGTTAAAACGTCACGAAGTTTATGCGAGATACTCAGCACGATCCCTTTTTCTTGAAGCGTCCCTCTGCCTAATGCCCCTGGATCTTTGCCACCGTGTCCAGGATCAATAACAATGGTCTTCGCAGTCAATCCAAATTCACGGGTCAGTGATCCCGGCGTTAATGGTTCAGGGTCTGGAACCGGGGCTGTCGGTTTTGGCTGTTGAGGTCGTTGAACGTGTTGTTTAGGCTGATGCTGCGGTTGCTTTTGAACCGTGCTGTTTTTAGGTAGATTTGGACGCTCACGGCGTTTAGGTTGATGTTGTGATTGTGTTTGAACTTTGTCTTTAGCAGGTAATATAACCGGTTTTTGTTGCGTCTTGAGTGCTTGTAGTTCATCATCAGCACCGATTTTCTGATGTGTTGAAGCATCGGCAAAGCTGCCATAACCTTGCCTTGTATACGCGCGCGCTAATGCCAACTTAGCAGGATCCGATACTTCAGAATCTGCATAACGGTTCTCGACCAATTGGTATTGCGTGATAGCCTGATGCTCGTCGCCAATATAGTCGTAGCAACGTCCTAACCAGTAATGAGCAAGCGGCACATACTCCGAGTTAGGATAGGTGTAAATCAGTTTTCGGAGTGCTTTAATCGCCTGCTGCGGGCCTTCGGTGTCACCAATCCGGATGCTCCACATCCAACTTGAAGCGATCGCGTATTGTGCGTCATCTGCTGACGGCCCCTGGACATCCGCATCAATAACCTTTTGGAACTCCGAAATAAGGGCACGCCACTCCTTAGTGGTGGCAGGCGTTGTACGGGTTGTATACGCATGATGGCGTAGTGAAGCCGCTTCATATAATGAAATCTCTTTATACCCCGACATGCTTATACACCCAGACAATATTACCAGAGAGAGTCCCAGCAGGCAAAAACAATACGTTTTCATATTTTTCCTCTCTTACACGATGTTTGTTTTTTCATTTCTGTAGTATGCCATAAAATAAAACGAAATATCTACATTTTTCGTTACTAAATTGTGCTATTACGATAGCGATCAGCCATCAGCATGCTTCGCAGTGAGAACAATCAGTGAAATACCGTGAATTGAATAGCCCTGGCACAACCACACTTCGCTGTTGACCCGTATTACAATCGCTGCTATACTGACATCTCACAACTGATTCTGAATGCAATGGAAGACACCGATGGAACTGACTCCGCAAGAAATCCAACTGTTTCGTCACAACGGCTTCATCAAATTTCCGACGCAACTCTCTACGGATCACGTAGCGGCATTAAAAGCGGCGGCGTTGAAGGACATGGCAGAGACTGTAGAACCTGTGGTAAAACAAGATGATAGGATCATCCGAATCTCCGCGATCTGGGAACGCGGCGGTATTTTCCGAGAAACGATTACATGTGATGAAATTCTTAATCCACTGGCATCGCTATTGGGTTCGGATATAGAATTCGTGTTAAATCGCCATAATCATATCTATCTCCGAGATGCGGGGACAAGCCATTCGCTTGCGTTGCATCGTGATGTCCGTCATTGGTCTCGGACAATAGCAACTGTCTTGGTCTATCTGGAGGACACGAATTTGGAGAATGGTTGCACACGAGTTGTCCCCGGATCACACCATCTACCTGCATTCGCTGATCTCAAAGATGATGCCGTTCAAGAGATCGCTGCGAGTCAAGCAATCCCGTTACCGATGCCAGCAGGCGGTTTGCTCGCGATTGATAGCATGATAATTCACTCAGCTGGTATTAATCACACTGATGGCACACGGATGAGTATGACGCTCGGTTATCATAGTGCGGATGAACTGACATGGGAAGACAATCCCAAGAGAGTACTCGTTCGCGGCACACGACCGTATCGCGGGAACGACAAGCCACGGGAGTATTAGCATCAGCGTGGAATTTGCTCTGTAATTAGGATCAACTTGCCAGCAATATTTAAAAGCGATTTTGAAAATGGTGTTTTTTAGGGTTTTTTCGGAAAAAAGCAATTTTTTCTTGACAAACACTAAACTCTGTGGTATACTTAATAACGTCCTTGAGATGAGATAATGTCGAAATCTCATTTTGGGCGGGTAGCTCAGGTGGCTAGAGCGACAGCCTTACAAGCTGTAGGTCACAGGTTCAAGTCCTGTCCCGCCTACCTGTTAGGAATTTTTTATGGGCTCGTGGCGCAGTTGGTTTAGCGCGCCTGCCTGTCACGCAGGAGGTCGCGGGTTCAAGTCCCGTCGGGCCCGTTTTTATTGTACCGAATTAGCCACAGGTTGTGTCTCACAATGCTGTGGTTTTTTCGTTACAGAACAGTCTTCCTGATTATTGGCAGCAATATAGGTGACGTACCGGACACTAAACAGACAGTCTTAAATCTAAAAAACGGAGGATCGGCACTGCCGTGATTGATCTTAAATTTATTCGCGAAAATACCGAAGCTGTGCGTCAGATGTTGGCAGATCGGCATACGGAAGCTGACATGGATCGATTAGTAGAACTGGATACACGCTGGCGTGAGAATCTGACGCATACCCAATCCCTTAAAGCGCATCAAAACCAAGTCTCACAACAGATTGCTGAACGCAAAAAGGCAAAACTGGATGCGACAGAGACTATCGCGGAGATGCGGGAACTCTCGCAAAAAATAAAGGAACTCACCGCTGAAAATAACGATACAAAAGCGGAGATAGATGCTATTCTATTGACGATTCCAAATATGCCGGAGGCAAGCACACCTGTCGGCACCAGTGAAGACGATAACATCGAAATCAAGACCTGGGGTGAATTGCCCAGTTTCGATTTTGAACTGAAACCGCACTGGGAAATCGCTGAACAATTGGATATTGTCGATTTTCAACGCGGTGCTAAGGTCGCGGGCAGCAATTTTGTGCTTTTCAAAGGCTTAGGGGCGCGGTTAGAACGTGCGCTGATTCAGTTCATGCTCGATCTGCATACGACGCAACACGGCTATACCGAAGTCTCACCGCCGTTTCTTGCCAATCGACCGACAATGACAGGGACAGGACAACTCCCTAAATTTGAGGCAGACATGTACCGCTGCGACAGAGACGAAGAGAACCCCGATAGCGATCTGTTTCTCATCCCAACCGCTGAAGTTCCCGTGACGAACCTCTTCGCAGATGAGATCCTCTCCAGTGATGATTTACCTATCTACTATACCGCTTATACACCGTGTTTTCGACGTGAAGCAGGTGCTTATGGCAAAGACACGCGAGGCTTACAGCGCATCCATCAATTTGACAAAGTGGAGATGGTGAAGTTCACCACCCCTGAAACCTCCTATGCCGAACACGAATCTTTATTGGAAAATGCCGAAAGTGTTTTGCAGGCACTCGGTTTGCCTTACCGCATCGTACAACATTGCACAGTGGAACTCGGTTTCGCTGCAGCGAAATGTTATGACATAGAGGTGTGGGCACCTGCCCGACAGCGGTTTTTAGAGGTCTCTTCCTGTAGCAACTTCGAGGCGTTTCAGGCACGTCGTGCGAATATCCGTTACCGTCCGGAAGCGGGTGCGAAACCGGAGTTCATTCATACGCTCAACGCGTCCGGTACGGCACTGCCGCGCATCGTCATTGCGCTCCTTGAGACATATCAGAATTCGGATGGCACAGTGCGTATCCCTGCAGTACTACAACCGTATATGGGTGGTCTAACGCAAATTGGATGGTAATCGTGAATTCAAGTCATGGAAAAATTTATCAACCAAATCATTCACGGTGACTGTATAGAAGTTATGCAGAAGATACCTTCAGACAGTATCGACGTTACGTTCGCTGATCCTCCCTTTAACCTCAAAAAGAAGTACGGTACTTATAAGGACGAAAAAGAAACTGACGATTACCTTGACTGGTGTAGGCAGTTGTTTAGTCAGATATTCATCGCATTCGTCATAACAAACATAGGGATCCGCACCCTTGCCAACTCCCAATTCATCTCTTAGAACGTCTTATTTTGATGAGCACGGATGAGGGAGACGTGATCTTAGACCCATTCATGGGGACTGGCACAACAGCAGTGGCGGCTGCAAGATTAGGAAGAAAAGTTATTGGTATAGACTTGGACCCGCAATATGTAGAAATCACACAGCAAAAGTTAGCCCAAGAACTTCCAAACTCTAAGATTGGCGATATATGGGTGAGTTTCCACCGAGACGAAATCATCACAATTGCTGACAAAGATTGGGAGTTGTTGAAGCCACATTTTGTGATTCCAGAAGACATGCGGCACATAGATTTTGAAAAAATCAAGACCGGCAGAGCAGTAGTAGCAACGGCACCTCAAACACCCCAACTTCAGATGGAACTCCAAGAGGAACACTGCGATTGCTATTAGGGATTGTTCACACGTCGTTTTGTTTATTAAAAAACTAAGTATTGGATGTCATGCGCGGTCGAAGCACTTTTAACTCTTTGAGAAGTACATCTCTTTTCGCTACTTCTTCCTGATTGAGTTGGTCCGTATCCTCATCGTTTGTCTTGACCGTGAACCCTGCGTCCTGAATCATCTCCATTGTCCGCGATGCCGCCGAACCTTCCGCATTTAGGTAGCCATCAATAAACATCGAATTTGCCGGATAGAGTGCCATCACTTCCATACTCCGCAGATGGTGTTCTCTACCTGCAGCGACCCGTATCTCTGCTCGTGGATTCAGGAATCGATACAGACACAGCACTCGGAGACAATAATCCGGGGTTAAAGTAGTAGGTACACTCCGCTGGATTTCCGTAACGGACTCCGACAACTGCGTGCCGGATATCGGCAAGAAAAAGTTGACAGGAAGTGAGGCGACTTCAAGTTGTCGGAGTGATTTGGCGACCTGAATTAAGTCATCTGTCTGCTCACCCATCCCGACGATTACACCTGAACAACAGGCAAGTCCAACTGTTTGCGCGGCTTGCAGTGTCTCCATCCTATCCTGATAAGTGTGTGTGCTACAGATATTCGGATAGTGTGCCTCGGAAGTATTCAAATTATGGTTCAATCTATCTAATCCTGCCTCCTTCAAGATATGGGCAGATGCTACGTCAATCAATCCGGCAGAGAGACACACCTCAATCGGATAACGCGCCTTCACAGCCCGGATGAGTTCCGCGAGGTGTGCGACCCGCTTTGGCGAGGGACCGCGCCCACTCATAACAATGCAGTAACGAAACGCGCCAGACGCATAAGCACGTTTCGCTTCTTCCAGAATCTCAGCGTCGGGTTTTAAGGGATAAGCCTCAATGTTTGTCGTTGCTGAATTTGCCTGTGCGCAATAGCCACAATCCTCTGGACAGTAGCCGTTTTGTGCATTGTTCAGGATATGGAGTTGAACCTCATTCCGAAAATAGGTTTTGCGAACCTGATATGCAGCATCCAATAGCGGAAGTAATTCCACGTCCGACCCAGTTAGTATCTTTTCACAGCAAGCATCGGAAAGAACTTCACCTTGGAGGCTATTGGTCGTCAATTCCTGATAAAATGTTGTTTCCATGTTTTAGTTTTTCTTAGTTTTAGCACAATTTCATACGAGTGCGCATATTCTTTTCAAGTATTTGTTAAACGTCCCATGCAACGTCCACTGCATTAAAGACTGGTCCCTCGGTGCAAACACGTTGATATTCGACACTACTTGCACCAGTTCGGACAGGGCAAACACAGCCGAGGCAGACCCCCATGGCACACCCCATCCGATTCTCCATAGCAATTTGCGTCGGCACCTCAAAGTCAGCTGTTATTTCTGCGACGGCAGAAAGCATCGCGTGTGGGCCGCACGCATAAACCGTTGGACGTTGCCAAACGGTATCCTCAAGTAGGTCTGTGAGGATGTCAGTGACATACCCGTGATGCCCGACGCTGCCATCATCTGTAGCCACATGTACTTCAATGTCAATTGATTCTAAATCTTTCACGCTTAAGAGTCGGGCGCGATGTTGCGCACCCACCAATCCCAAGGTATGTATACCGTTCCTACGCAATGCCACAGCCAACAACATGAGCGAAGCAATGCCAGCACCGCCACCCACAAGGATGGCGGGTTCAGGTTTTACAGTAAAATCGAAAGTATTACCGAGGGGCCCGAGTACTTGGAGCGGTGCGTCTTTCGGCATCTCCGACAACCGTTTTGTCCCCTCACCAATAATTTGATAGAGCATTGTTATCTCACGGCCTTCCACTGTATAGATTGTGAAAGGTCGGCGAAGCAGCATCCCCGTATCTTGTGAAATCATCACATGGACAAACTGCCCTGGACGTGCGTGTTGAGCGATCTCGGCACACTCACAATGTAACAGATAATGCGCCTCGGCTACCGCCTCATTTAAGAGGATAGTGGTATGGATATCGTAAGTATTCGATAAACGGTCATTTCGCATGGCATATATGTTACCACGAAAAATTGAATATAGCAAGACCAATCCAAACAGAAGCATTCAGTTCTCAGTCCTCAAGCGAAAACAGGACAATGGCTCCCGATTATGGACCGCTGCCGTGTGAGAAAACGTTTTTACTATCTTTTTAGCAATAGGCGTATCTAATAGAGTAAGTGCGATCTTCAGGGCTTGCAATTCCATATTAGATGATTAGGGCAATCACAAATTTACTTGCAATATTTGGGAATTATGCTACGATTATGCACCGAGGAGAAGGATAGATTATGAAAAACACATTGAAATTTCGTAGCGACCAGCGTTTCAAAATCGTGCAATTTACCGACATTCACTGGCAGAATGGTGAAGCCGCTGATCAACAATCAGCAGCGCTGATGACACAAATCGCATCAGCAGAATCCCCGGATTTAATTGTGTTGACAGGCGATATTTTATCTGGTGGTGGATGCGATGATGCCGCTGATTCCCTCCGAGAGGTTGTTAAAATTGTAGAAGCATGCGGAATTCCCTGGACTGCGGTTTTTGGCAACCACGATGACGAAGGCACCGCTGATCGCCACGAATTGATGGCAGTTATGCAAGAGAGCGAGTTGTCTCTCTCGGAACCGGGTCCCGAAGAAATATCCGGTGTCGGGAATTACATTTTGCCTATCGAGTATTCTGAAGAGAATGCATCCGCTGCGCTGCTTTATTTTATCGATTCGGGCAGTTACGCGCCAACAGATATTGGTGGCTACGATTGGATTAGACGGGATCAAATTGCATGGTATCTGAAAGAATCCGCAAGGTTCACCGCTGAAGTGGGACATCCACTTCCTGCGCTTGCCTTTTTCCACATCCCAATTCCGGAATATGACGAGGTGTGGGATTTTCATACCTGCTATGGCGTGAAATATGAGAATGTATGCGCGCCTCAGGTGAATACAGGATTTTTCGCTGCGATGCACGAAGCCGGTGATGTCATGGGAACTTTTGTAGGACACGAGCATATCAACGATTTCTGGGGCGATTTGCACGGGATTCGTCTCTGTTACGGTCGCGCCACGGGTTACAATACATACGGTAGAGACGGTTTTCCGCGAGGTGCGCGTGTTATTCAGCTACAGGAAGGCAAGCGGCAATTTGAGACATGGCTTCATCTTGACGACGGCACCATAATCCATTCACAACCAGAACATACACCGATCCAACGAACTTTTACTGAGGATTCATAAGTTATATTACAACTAACAATGGAGTTAGTCGTTAACGAATTTAGAACCTATTCTTACAGGAGGGAATTGTGAGAGCAAATTCTCAAATCTCCGTTCGACACGACGGAAAGATCGCTATATTTGACATTACGGGTTACCTTACGGATGCGTCCGAGCCTATCTTAAGCGACGCTTACGCTGATGTGGAGGTTCAAGACGCTGAAAAAGTTTTACTTAACTTTGAACGGCGGAGCTTCATCACAAGTAGTGGTTTCGGAGAAATCATCAGATTACTCTGGAAGATGCGAGAAAAGGGACAGGTTTTACGAGTCGCACACCCATCTACCCAAGTCCGTAACATTTTCAATACGATCGGGCTGACCCAAAGCATCGGTGTTTTTGAATCCGAAGAAGAAGCACTCAAAGATTTTTAATTCATTTTTTGTAGGTCAAGCGTATGTTTTATGGAAAAAGGGTGTACATATTCATATTCAAAATCACTCCCAATAAACTCCAGAAGCTTCCTGCAAGGAACTGACCGAATACGAAACCCAAGAACAGCGGTAACGCTTTGCGATAGGCTCGTACCCCACCACCCGCGAAGAGTACCTGTTTAAAAAGCCAACCCAAAAAGATTGAAAACCACATCCAACCGATCGCCCAACCGTTGCCGACAGCATAGCCGACAGGGTAAAACGGCCACCACAAAAACTGGCGTTTCAGAAACGTCAGTACACCGGTGAACAGAAAGCCAAACGCGATATGTTGGACCGCGGGTAGATTCGGTGCCCGCGGTGCTATAATCCAGCTTTGCAAGCGGTTAAATTCACCAACACCCCACCGTGCAAATCGGTACTCATAATAAATCGCCACATGCCCAACAATCGAAATAATTGTCCCGACAATTGATGCCACAATCAGTGCCACAACCAATCGATTCTCAGGTAAGCGGAAATGCCGACCGATTTTGAAAGCCTCCAGCTGATGCGGCATCGGGTGGCACCGGTATCCATACGCAAGCCACGACAATAAGGTAGTGTTGGTTAAATTTTGCGCACCCAATGGACGGCTACCACCGAATAATAACATAATCCTGTCAGGATGCATCCCGTGCAGCTCGTGTGTCGGCGGTCCAAGCTCGGCACGCATACGAGTCATGCCGATACATAACACCAAATAGATGCCAAAATAGCCGAGCGCGACCCACGGCGATAATCCGGCAAAATACCAGAACACCAACACCAACGCCATACTAACTATCAATCCAAAAACAGCAAGCCGGTATAAACCGTCTTTAGATTTAAAGGAGAATACGCCGCTAAGTATCTCCCAAATCTGTCGCCGACTTGTAACAAGTGCGAGTGCCCCGATACCGAGCCATGCCCCGCCACGTTGCTCGGTTTGTAAACCGATGGCGGTTGTCCATCCGGTTGCGCTGAAAAAAACGCGCTGCGCGCCCCAAAAAAGATAGAAAAACCACAAGGACAACGACAAATCCAACGGCATAAGGTATCCAAACCCGATCGCAAACGGATAGATATAGATCGGCAAACGTCCGACAGCGTTCCACGGTCGGTCAGAGAAATAGAGTTGATATTTGATTTTGAGAGAAGGTATCACCGGAAAAAGATAATTTAATCCTGCCAGAATTTCCAATCCAAACGCGATGCCGAAACCGAGCCAAATCAGTTTATTCCGAAAGAGCGCGGATGTATTCCCAAGTAATTCAACAGGCAGCGTCGTTAAAGGATAACTCAATTTCTCGTGGTCAATCCACTGCCGCCTAATGATAATGTTGACACAAAGCATCATAAAGAGAATAACCACTACCAGTCCACTCCACGCGACAATGGGCCACAACCACACCTCCATGTATTGCTGCTGCCAAAACGTATCATCCCCCTCAAAATAACCCTGTAGAATACCCCGATCCGTAATGGTTAGCCACGTCGGCATGAATCGGAAAAAGAGGTCTGCCCATTCATTTTCGGGTGTTGCGAACCACCCTGCATTGGCAATCATCGGCACTAATTGTCGAACGATGTCGTGTCCCGCGAGCGCAGTCGCGACCGATACCATTGTGTATGTCAGGGCGAGTTCACGCGCTGTTGGGGCAAAACCTTTGAAAACCTTTTTGAGAAATGGGGTTATGAGTGCCAGCAGAAAGAATGTGAAAAGGACAGTGGGAAAAATAGAGAAATCGGTGAGTTCCCAGACAACACGGTTTTCTGCGGAAATAATCCAATAACAGGTGAGAATAATAAGGATCGAACCGAAGACGAGCGTCCCGAAAAAGAAACGGAGTGCTGAGGATTTTTGGTTGTTCTCAGACGTGGTTTGTGCTTGGTGCTGCATGCTTATAGTATACCATATCGGTTGGTGTTGATGCAACAATATATGATGAGTCGCGGCACGCCGCTTCAAGATTGCCTACTTCTCCGTTTTGTGTTATAATAAAGACAACTTTAACTTCATAGGTAAGGAAAAAACATGCTGCCTCGTGCCTTGAAAAATGGCGCCCTGCTTCCTGACATCAATAAGATACTCGTCATCCGCGTTGATGGCATTGGGGACTTGCTGAATTCAACCCCAGCGATTTCACTGTTACGGGAGAACTATACATCAGCGGAAATCACTGTACTGGCGCGCCCGCTCAATGCCCCTGTGTTAATGGGTAATCCTGATGTCGATCAGGTTTGGGTCTTTGACCGCGATGGAAAGCACCGTGGTATCTCAGCACGCCTCCAATTCTATCGCAAGTTACGTCGCGAGCGGTTTCAACTCGTCGTCGCTATGCAGACAGCGATGTGGTCGCATCTTGTGGCTTTTCTCTCCGGCGCGCCTTACCGTTTAGGACGTTATCAGAAACGCTTTAGGTCCACCCTCACACACGCATGGCGCGGTAGATACCGAAAAGGTGAAACCCATGAAGTTGACAGGAACTTAGAACTCGTCCGACTCATCTGTGAAGAGGAAGGCAGACGAAAGTTGGTATACCACGTGTTACCCGACGAAATCGCCGCTGCTAAAGCGCAGCGGACATCGTGGGGAGTCGAGGACGATACTTTTCTCATCGGTATCCATCCAGGCGGAAGTTCGTTTGATAAACGCTGGCCCGAGAAGCAGTACGCCGACCTCGCCGACAGATTAGCACAACAGTACAATGCAACGATACTCCTCCTACGTGGTCCTGAAGAAGCAGAATTAGTGCAGAACATTCAAGGAGCGATGCAGTCCCCTGCTATCACTTACGCCCCAGAGACGATTCGTGAGTTGGGTGCGATGCTATCCTGTTGCGATTTAGTCGTTTGCAACGATTCTGGTCCGATGCATCTCGCTGCGGCATTGGATGTGCCGATGGTCGCTATCTTTGGTCCGACCGATCATGTGGCGTGGCATCCGTTGAGCGAAAATGCCACTATTGTGCGAAGAGATATGCCGTGCTGGCCGTGCAGCGCGCATAAGTGCAAAATCGGATGGGAATGCACGAAAAAACTTCCCGTTGAACCCGTTTGGGATGCAACGACACTAACCGTAGAGGCAAATCAAAAATGAAAATTGTCGTAGTCTGCTGGGGCTCAACGGGAGATGTCTATCCCGTTTTAGCATTGTCGGAACGTTTGCTGGAACGTGGACATCAGGTACGGGTCTGTTCACCAGCACTCTATAGAGATAAGATTCTTGAGGTTGGCGCGGAATACTACGAGATAGGCGTCCCCTTTGATTTAGCAGAATTTCACGCGGCGATGGATGCTATCATCCCAAAGCGCGACCCGACCGCGATGCTACGACTGATCGTGGAAGAAGGGATTGTGCGTCGTGGTGGAAAGTGGTATCAGGATTGCTTGACAGCGATAAAAGGGTTTGATATCGCGATCTGCCATTCAGTCGATATTCCGGGACAGGAGGCTGCGATTCATAACGGGATTCCGTGGCTCACTGTAACGTATTGTCCGGGTTTCATCAAATGCTTAGATTTCGCGCCCTATCCTTTCCCCAACTGGGGACGTATATCCAACGCTATCGTGTGGAAATTGGTGCAACTCCGGCTTGCGCCGAGTATAGATGCGCTCTTTAATCAATTTATCGCGTCAGTCGGTGGAGAGCCGAGGCGGACAGTGGCGTTAGAAGGAATGTACTCGCCACATCTGAACCTGATCGCCGCATCTCCAGTGCTTTGTCCACCAGCCGATTTTCCATCAAACCACAAATTCACGGGGGTATGGCACCTCGCGGCTCCGGATTATATCCCGCCGCCTGAACTTGTTAACTTCTTAGCAGCAGGTCCACCGCCTGTTATCATCACATTTGGCTCCATGGGCGGCTCAAATGGACGTGAGACAACAGAAATCTTGATTGAGGCGGTAAGAATGACAAACCAACGGGCAATTATTCAAGCAGGATGGGGACAACTCGGCACACAAGAAACATTACCGAACATCTATTGTACAGAATATGTGCCACATCAGTGGCTGTTTCCGAAAGGGTGTTGCGTTGTGCATCACGGTGGCGCGGGTACTACCGCTTCGGTGTGCCGTGCGAAAGTCCCATCTGTTGTTGTAGCACACCATGCAGATCAACCGTATTGGGGAAAACGCTTATTCGATTTAGGGGTTGCGCCTAAGCATTTGCGCCGCCGGAACCTCACCGCCGAATGCTTGGCGAAACGCATTCAGCAAGTCTTAGCGACTCCAGAGATGACCACACAAGCACAGATCTTAGGAAAACAGATAGAAGCCGAAGAGGGCTTGGCAACAGCGGTTGAGATGATCGAATCCTTTCCGTTGTCCGAACAATGAAAAAAATTCTCGTTTTCAGTTTCAGTTTCATTGGCGATGCGGTTCTATCCACCACCGTTATTCAACCCCTACGCGCATATTTCCCAGATGCACATATTACCTTCCTCGTCGGCCCGCGTGCGTTTGATCTCCTCGCTACTGAACCGAACATTGATGCTACCCTTGTTTATGACAATCGCGGCGAACACACCGGTTGGAAAGGACGGCTGCGCCTTATAAAAACTTTACGACGTGACAAATTTGATCTCGTTGTGAACCTGCGAGATAGTCTCACGGCGCGGTGTATTGGTGCGGAACATTGGGGAATGGTTCGCGGTGAGAGCAATCGTCATGCTATTACCCGCTATCTGGAGGTGCTTCAGAGACATGGCATTGACACAACGGATGCACATCCACATTTACAACTCACTGAAGACGAACAGGCTACGGCACACTGTTTTCTCACCGAAGCAGGTATTACCTCGGAACGGTTGTTAATCGGCATTCATCCAGGGGGGAATTGGGAATATAAGTTGTGGCGTGCAAAGAACTACGCGTTGGTCGCGAACACTTTGTGTAAAGCACAGAATGCAGCGATTTTGTTGTTTGCCGGTCCGAACGAATGGGAACTCCAAAAGCAGGTTTCGGAATTGATGGTTGTTCCGTCAACTCTTGTCAAAACGGATAATCTACGGCATCTTGCGGCGTTAATTTCTGTGTGTGATGTCTATATCGGTAATGACACAGGACCAATGCATATTGCAGCAGCAGTGGATACACCGGTAGTCGCGCTTTTCGGTTCAACGAACCACCTTCGGAGCGGTCCCTACGGCGAGAAACATTCAGTTGTGCAGAGTGGGATAGAACTGGGGTGCAACCCGTGTCATCCGGGTCGGCATCCGGGGGGATGTGGTGTAGGCAGTTGTGAAGTGATTGCGAAGATTACGGTTGAACAGGTGTTGGACGCAGTAGAAGAGATGATAAGTGATATCCGTTCTGGTGGGTAAGTTCCAGAACGGACATCTTTGTAGGGATAGAATTAATGCTTGATCAGCGTTTGTATCAGTTTGAAACCTGTTTCTGATCAGGCCAATATTCCTGAAAAATTCTAAATTCCACTTGTTTTGTTAGTTGTTTGACATCAGAAAGAACCGAATCTTCTATTTTTACGGTGCCCATGGCTGGGACCTCTATATTTCTCTTTTGGAACGACTCAGTTATAGGAGTACCTTGCTTGTCATAGAAAATGACATAAGCACTAATATCCTTTATGTCCTTATCAGAGTGGTTTTGCAGGAAATAGAAAAATCCTTCACCCATATTACTACTCTTGGTCCAGGTAAATTTGCTACCCTTTACTTCTTCTAATGGAATCAACGTTGCCCTCAATCCTCGTGTTATATGGTCTGGACCTATATCAAAATCAAGAATTCTTATTTCATAGTCTGTCATCAGTTGCCAAACGCGTGGGCCAACAGGAATGTTAATTACATTACTGTCACTAGAAAGGTCAGGCAATAAATCATAGGAAGGAGGGATATGTACTAGTCGAGATACCTGCCCAGCAAAGATGAACATAGAAATCGGTTTAAACTGATCACTACAGATTACTCCTTTGTTATCCTTGAAGATTATAAGACAATGTAGATTGTTTATAGTCTCTGCTCTTTGATTATGTACGGTAAATCGATAGGCACCAGGCCCCCATCTAATCAAGTGGCTTGCGGTTACTCCATCCACACTTAAGGGTTTTATTGTAGGGTTTGGAACTTTTGCCTTCTCTAAGAGTGCGGTGATATATTTTGAAGGAATGGCAATATTGAGATTCTGCACGTCGATGCTCTGCCCCTTGGCATCTTTGGCACCGACACTTGCCGTGACAACACCTATCACTTCGCTATTGGTGTTTAGCACAGCTCCTCCGCTGTTTCCAGGGCTTACATTAGCATCCATTAAGAGGCGATTAGCGAAGATGTTTGTTATTTTTCCGTCTGTGACGTTTCCTGGTATTCCTAACGGATCGCCTACGGCGTAAACCTGATCCTGAATCTTAGCCGCTCTATTACCAATAACAAGTGGTATTCCACTAACCCCCGAAACTTTCAATATAACCAGATCATTATCTTTATCAATTGCGGTGATACCTACTATGGGATACTCCGCTTCTGGTTGAAGAGTTGGACTGATAGAGCCCGATGATGCCCCTTCAATGACATGATAGCATGTCACAATCTGGTCGGGCAGGACGAAAAAGCCGCTACCAGCCCTGTTGTTATTCTTAGTCAAACTCACCGAAGAGGCTCGTCCTATTTCGGCAATTTCTTGGGGAGTCTGTGCCTGGGTCGTAGTTATTGCGAAAAACAGAATAATCCCTAAAACTTTAATCGTCAGTAATGCTTTTTTCATAAAAATGTCTCCTTTCTGTCGTCTAATGACAAGTTTGTGGAAGTTATCAAAACAATTCCCAAATAAATTATGTCTCAACGGATATCATAAAACGAAAACCTATTGTTGTCGAAAAAACAACCGCATGTATTTTTTGAACCCTTTGAGAGCAGCACTACGGAACTACCTTGGTAACTCTTCCTGTATTATCAGTGTCCATTACTTTCAGTTTCACTTTAGTCCCAACCTTTTCGGGATAATAAGGATACTCAAAAACAATCTCTTCTTTGTAACCTGTCTGCAACTGCACGGTAACCCTGATCCTATCCTTCTTCAGAATCGTCGCGTTAACTTTGTGTCCGAGTGGAACAACCTTCCGGACCCTACCTGTACCATCAATATTTATCACCCTCAGTTCCACCTTATTTCTAACTTTTCCTGGGTAATCAGAGTACTCAAAGGTAACGACTTCCTTGTAATCAGTCTGCAACTGTACAGTAACTTTGATGTTATCCTTCTTCAGAATCGTCGCGTTAACTTTGTCCCCGACCTTAACCCTCGATTTTCCTAGTAATTGTGAAGATTGTTTTTTTTCTGGATTCGACGCTTGTTTCCGTTTCGATCTCGGCTTCTGCAGTTGCTGGTTAGCGTGTTTTGATTTACCACTATACTCCTTCCGACTGTCAACTTTTTCCCGTTGAGAAATAGAAGGCGTTGTTTTAGCAATTCGTGTTTGCTGATTTTCAAGTTGGTTCATTACCTTTTGCATTAGGTTATACAGTGGAGATTGATACTGAGAGTCATGCATCTCAAAAGCAATATCATATAGACTACGATTCGCAATGTTAAAGTTGAAATCTCGACCGCGGATATTTAGAAAACGAGCGAGTACTTGAAAAAGAAAGTTCCCTGGAAGTAGAAACTGATACCCGTCCCTTATTTGCTGAACGAGTTTAGACGAGGGTTGGCGAAATCCGCGCGCCTGACAGAAGCCTTTATCCAATTTTAATTCACCCTGGGGAACAATCTCCGACAACTTAAAATCTATCTTTACGGGATTTCCGTCCAAAAATTCTTCAACTTCAAATGCGAACCATTCAATAGTAGCATTTAGCACTTGTTGATGTCGCCAAACTTCATGGGGTTCAAGTAGAACTTCTAAATCTGCATCTACATATAAGTCATTCATAAGATTATATCCTTGTGTCCAAATAATATCAGTAGGATGTTCTGAAAATCCAGTAAAAACTTCCATCTCTTGATCTACCACGAAAGTAACAGGCAAGATATGAACGAATTCGCCTCTTCGCTCATAAACAGATAAGAACCTGGTTCTTTTAGATATGGACATTACTTTTACTTCTTTGACACCGAGAAACTCTTTTACCCTATGATGTGCTACTAATTTCCCAATAATGTTGGCATTATCCTCACCTTCAACAACAATGGTCGGTAGATTGGTATTTTTTAGAGCATTGATTAACCTCTCTACCAAGTAATCTGCTTCTTCAACTAAATCTACTTTTGGTGTTGGTTTTCTACTTGGCCCCTCCACTGCCTGTGTTAATGGATCGGGGCTAATATCGCCCGACATCTCAGTGACGGAATTTGGATCTTCCACTGGTTGTATTGCTGGAACCGAATTTTGTATTTTGGGTGCAAGCGAAATTCCTTTGAAAAATGTGACCCCTTGCTCATCAAGTTTTTTTTGTATTCTTTGTACTAAATCCCGCGGCTTTGACTCGTAGTTAGCCAGGGCGATATTATATAAAGCATGAAGGGGAGCGTCAGAAAAACGGTCAAGCATTTCAAAGAGAAGTTTCCCTGGAAGCTTTAACCAGTGTTCTTCGCTTATATCTTCGGTAATTTGGGTTCCAGGCCAGTAGAATTCGCGATCCTCACAGAAGGATTTGTCTAATTCAGCATTACCCTTTAGGACCAGGTTCCCTAATTTTAAACCTGATACAAACTCCTCAAGTTCAAAATTATCGTTTGGGATAAGGGCCTCTAAACTCAAATTACCCTCTGACGCTTCAAGTTCAAAATCATCGTTTGGGATAAGGGCCTCTGAACTCAAATTACCCTCTGAAAACGTTTGTCGTATAAGCTTTTCAATTTCAAATGCAAACCATCTGATAATCGATTCTCGTACTAACCAATGTTCACTTGCTCTGGTAGAATCTAGCAACTTCTCTACTCCGCCTATCAAATACACATCGTTCTCAATGCTATATCCTTGCGTACAAATAATATCTTCATAGCCTTCAGGAATCCCCGAGAACAACCATATACCTCGATTAGCGAGAAAGACAACAGGCAGGTCTGCAAACTCGTTTCTTCTCTCATAAAGGCTTAGCAGATTGCCCTTTCCATTCGCAGGCAATACATCGACTCTGTATGTGTCGAATAGATGCTGTTCTATCCATCGACTATACATGCGCACATCATCGTCCCTCTCAACAATAAGGGTTGGCAGCTGAGAGCTGCGAAGAAGCGCAACTAATACATCGGATTCATCGCCCTTGTTTACCTCGGCTATCATCTTCTTCAGTAATGACATGGATTTCCTTCCAGATTCCGTTTCTAAGGATTTTCTTCTATGTTAGGGGACATTAAAATAGACGAAAAATAGAGAAAATAAAGGCAATGAAAACAACTTATGTGTTTTTCGTTCAAAGAGATTTAGTACCAGAATCCGATACTAACTATGACCGTTTTTTCGGGACCCTTATGAACGTTCGATCAGGAATTTCCGCCTGTTTTGCTGCAATTTCACTCTGTATATCCCACACCAATTTACTTAGTAGACCGGGATGATCTTGATGCCAATTGATTGTAGAAAATACATCCATGCATAATTCTAAATGGTCGCGGGCCTGACAAACAGAAGATAACACTTCAAAAAGCGTCTTACCCCGAAGTTTAAGTGTAGGATTCTTAACTATTTGCTGCTCGTATCTTTCCTCAAGTTCGGGCAGTTCCGTACAGCGGTTTTTGGGGTGGTCTTTTGCCGCAACTGCCACGTCATGTGCCCAGTTTTGAATAGCAGATTTTAACTTCTTATAATATCCGCAAATTTTATTGGAAGGTATTAATGTTTCTGGTTCTCCATCCGAGTACAAATCATTCTCAATACTATATCCTTTTGTACAAATAATATCATCCTGAAATCTTCGTGGAATTCCAAAATACACCCACTTATCTTGATCTACCATAAAGACAACAGCTGCCAACTTTTCAAATTTGTTCCTCTGCTCATAAACTTCCAATACACTATCTTTGCTTCCTGCACGTTCTATGTTTACATAAGGTAAATCAGGGAACTGACTATTATTATCATTAACGTTAGACTCTAATTCTTTATAAATTTCCCTACGAACCCTCTGATAAATTGTCTCATCATCTATCCCTTCAACCACGAGGGTTGCTAGCCTAGATCTCTGCAAGTCGTAAATTATCTCACCTACTCGATCCTTAGGCTGGTGAAAACGCTCCTCTTCTTTTTTAATAGCATCCAATGTCATTCGTTTTCTCATGAAGGTCTCCTTGTTATCCTTGTTAAATGAAATTCCTTATCCTCATACCTCCTACCGATGTAGGGACTATGTGAAGCGATGAAAAACTGTTTCTCTGTTCCCTGGTACCCCAGAACAGGGATTAGCAGCCTTTGCCAATCTGGATGTAGGCTTAACTCCGGTTCATCAATGAAAATCCTTTCTGCTTCGCTAAACGCGTTGTAGCACAGAAAACCCAGCAATTGTTTCTCACCAGAAGAAAGATTCGCGGAGGGTATAAGATTTCCAGCCTTAATTGTATCATCCAAGTCTATATAATTCCCATTCTCACCTGTATCAATCCCCAGAACAATGTCATCTGTGATACGAATTCCCTCGTAATACGGATGATATATCTCTTTAACGAATTCGTCTAGCCTTTCCCATCGTTCAACGAGCGTCTCATGCTCAAAATCAACCGCATTCTCACCGTTAGTAATTTCATTTTTTTTCTTGATTAGCAGGTCCGATATGTCATACGTTGAAACTGCAGCGATGATCTTATGGTCACCAACTGACAAATCACTAGCAAGTTGCGAAAGTGGCTTACCAAGAATCTCCCATCCAAAATGTCTTTCCATTCTCCTGAAGGTTGGGAAAAATAAACTACTCTGCATCGCTCTGGCTGTTTTCTCATTGAGTTTGCTAACACTATTCTCTTGTTCCAGAACCACAGACTTTGAAAACTCGCGTTGAACGCTCCTAAGTGGTAGAACCTCTGACTCTTTTGCCTCGCTAGTAAATTCCCAAACGCATTTAACCTGATCAGGATTACTTATTATCTCCATAGACAAAGAGAACTGAGATGTTTTAATTGAAACGAAGTCAAACGGAACTTCAGAAATAACTCGGTGTAGATTTCCGCTGGTTAAGAACCAAATGAGTTTTAGTAGCGTTGTTTTGCCGGTGCCGATATTTCCGGTAAAAAGGTTAAGGTCTTCATAAAATCCAAATTCGTAATCAAACCGTCCATTAAGTTTCTCGACTTTAAGTTCTTCTATCATAGGACTTGTATCTCCTTTTTGGGAACTTCAAAATTCAGATACCGTCGACTTTTGAAGGGCTAAGTCAGGCGAACTGATATTCTTAATAGCATATCAAAACGAATGCATCATCAAAACCGTATGGAGATGAAACGTAAAAGCGATGGTATCTGATTATACCAGCAATCCCGTTTAATATCAAGAAATTCATCTGATAATATTTACTGGCAACAATAGGGTCCTAAAAACTATTAGAACCTTTCATCACTGAGTAGGACGTTTAGAAGGTATATCCAAGCCCTATTTGCATCCCCTTGATGTCTCGGCTGCCTAAATACCATTCGCCATATCCGATCAGGTTTGAGAATCAACCCTCCTTGTTCTCAAGTAATGCTTTGGCATTATAGTTGCATTTCACAGTCCATTCTTCGCGTATCCGATGGATTTCATCAACGATCGGGTCTTTCCACATGCTAAAAATCCTCCAATTGTTGGAGATTAATCAAGAACGGACGTTTTCCGCCATTGTAGCCGTAAACTATTCAGCACAACGGACACACTGCTAAATGCCATCGCGAATGCTGCAAGCATGGGGTGTAGTTCTCGAAACATCGTCGGCACGAAAGATAGCGGATACAGCACTCCTGCTGCAATAGGAATTAACAGGACATTGTAGAAAAACGCCCAGAAAAGGTTCTGTTTAATCGTCCGCATCGTCGAACGGCTGAGCCGAATGGCATCGGGGAGTCCACGTAAATCGCTGTGCATGAGCGTCACGTGTGCTGTCTCCCGCGCTATATCGGTGCCTGTGCCGAGTGAGATGCCGATATCGGCTTGTGCCAATGCGGGGGTATCGTTAATGCCATCGCCTACCATCGCAACGAGGTTCTCCTGTTCTTCCTGTAAAGTTTTAACAGCGTCGGCTTTATCTTCCGGACGGAGTTCCGCCATGACATCATCAATCCCTGCAGATACAGCGATCGCATCAGCAGTACTGCGGTTATCACCTGTCATCATTATCACTTCACAGCCGAGTCCACGAAGGTCAGCGATAGTTGCTTGTGCCTCCGGTCTCAACGTATCTGCGACAGCGAGGAGTCCACTGGCATTTCCGTTGATCGCCACCCATAACACGGTTTTGGCTTGGACTTGTAAACGGTCTGCTTTTTTTTCAAGTGCATGTGTTGAGATGTCGTGATGCTGCATTAAAGTGTGGTTGCCTACCACGACGCTATCTTTATTGACTTTTGCGGTAACACCGTGCCCCGCAATAGCCGTGAAATCGGTCGGTGTGTCTGGCGTAAGTCCGCGGTCTTCAGCGGCTCGAACAACAGCTTTTCCAATAGGATGCTCACTCCCGCGTTCCGCCGAGGCAGCAAGGTATAACATAGTTTCAGTATCAGTCGTTCCTTCGGCTGCAATAACATCGGTAAGCGTGAGTTTCCCCTCCGTCAAGGTGCCTGTTTTATCAAGGACAATTGTGGTTAAGTCACCAGCGCGTTCGAGTGCTTCACCATTTCGGAAAAGGATACCGCGCTGTGCGCCGATACCGGTTCCCATCATAACAGCTGTCGGTGTAGCGAGTCCCAATGCACACGGGCAGGCTGTGACGAGGATCGCAACTAAGCGGAGCATCGCCGGGGTGAACCCTACACCAAGGAGGAACCACCACGTGAGAAACGTCACAACGGCAATCCCAGTGACAACAGGCACAAACACATTCGTGACAGCATCGGCGACCCGTTGGATAGGCGGCTTGCTCCGTTGAGTCGTGTATACCAATTGGACAAGACGAGAAAGGGCTGTTTCAGCACCGACGTGCGTGGCTTCAATCGTGAGCATTCCACTCTGGTTCATCGTTGCCGCGGTCACAGCGTCGCCCGGTGTCTTATCTACCGGCAAACTCTCTCCGGTGAAGACGCTTTCATCAACAGCACTTTTGCCATTGCGTACCACGCCATCAACAGGAATACTTTCGCCGGGACGTACAAGAAGAACATCTCCGACATCGACCTGTTCAATAGCGATGTTTTGTTCTTCGCCGTCTTTTAAGCGGCATGCTGTTGTGGGGGAAAGTTGGGGGAGTTTTTTGAGGGCTGCGCTTATCTTACCTTTGACACGTGCTTCAAGCAGTTTCCCCAACTTAATCAAAGTGATAATAACCGCGGCTGTCTCAAAATAGACGTGCGCGCCGAAGCGTTCCCCTGCCCCCGTCGTGAGTGCAATCGTCACAGTGAGGCTATAGAAAAACGCCACGGATGAACCCATAGCGACAAGCACGTCCATATTGGCGGATCGGTTGCGCAGTGCCTTAAAGCCGCCGATGTAATAGTCCCAAGCAACATAACCCTGCACCGGTAATGCTAAACCAAACATTAACCAGTTAACCCAATGCGCAGATGCCCACTCACCCAACAAGTTCATATCTCTGCCCATACTCATCAGAAAAAGTGGGACCGTGAAGACGACCCCAACGATGAATTGCATCTTTTGTCGTCGGAATTCCTCAGCGCGCGCTTCGGCTTCTTCGTCTTCATCGACAACGTCAAAACCGAGATCTCGGATCTTATCGACAATAATTTCTTCACTGAGTGTGGATGCGTCAAAAGTAACCGCGGCATATTCCGTGGCGAGGCTGACTTCCGCGGCAAGTATGCCATCCATCTTTTTAAGATGCCGTGTGATGGTGCTTACACAGCTTTCGCAGTGCATTCCGGTGATAGGGAGCGTAATTTGGTGTTCCACAGTATACATTCACCTCCTGCGGAGAAAGAATGGTAAAAGGCACAGGAAGGGCTTAATCGGAAGGATGGAAGGTTGGAAACAGTGGTGCTTCCACTCATCTCCCATCCTTCCATGTTTCAACAATCTCTTAACTGCTATGTTAGGTGTACAGGTAACCCTGTTTCCAGAGATTCGTTGGCAGCGATGGACAAAATAGCGGTTTTCGCGGCATCGGAATATGGAGATCGGATTGCGCTGCCATCCCCTGTACGAACAGCCTCAATAAAGGTGCTATCCATATCAATTGTGCAATTGTTTTCTGGGTTCCAGGTAGTTTTTTCATCGGCAGTAGAAAGAACAAGCGCACGACGGAGGTGGTATTCAAGGGAACCGTCTTCACAGAAAATGTCTAATCCAGAACGACGCATCCCATTCGTCGTGAAGCAAGCGGAGAACATGATACCAAAAACACCGCTCTCAAATTGTAGGGACACAGCAGATGCTTCCTCGATATCGTAATCGGTATCAGGGATCAGATCATAGCGTGCGACAGCATAAACGGTTTTGACTTCACCGAAGAGGTATCTCGCCATATCAAATTCGTGTGTCGTCTGCTCCATGAGCTGCCCACCGGATTTCGCCTTCTCGCGCCACCATCCGCCGGGCATGCCGCCCATCCAATATCCCATGAAGAATCCGACACGCCGAGAAGCAAGGAGTTCCTGCGCTTTATCAATAATGTCAAGATAGCGTTCCTGATACCCAGTCGCAGTGATAATCCCCTTTTCTTCTATCTCCGCTGCGATCTCCTTTGCGTCGTCGGCATCCATGTGCACCGGCTTTTCGACAAACATCGCCAATCCAGCATCAATAACAGCACGTTCAGGGGCACCGTGGGCAAACGGCGGGATGGAGATATAGACGGCATCCAGTTCTTCGCTCGCGAGCATCTCGTTATAGTCGGCATAGGCTTTACCGCCGTACTGCGTGACAGCCCGTTCCGCTTTTTCAACGACAATATCACAAAAGGCGACAAACTTTGAACCGCCGATCTCAGTTAATTCACGTAAATGGCGGTTCATGTTACCACCTGTACCGATAAAACCTAATCTAACGTTTGACATATTTTTATACTCTTTTTCCATTTCTATTCTGAGCGTTCGGGATGATTCTCATCTTCGGCAGACGCGTCAACTGCCGAGTGAAGTTCCTCAAGGGTGTCGCTGGTGGCGACTTTCTCAAAAAGGACCTCCAGCGGGTCGCGATTGTTAAGGGTGCGTACCTTTTCAACGAGTGGTTCTGGCACACTACGAAAATTATACCACTTCTCACCTGTTTTCTCAAGTTTTTCGCCAATCCGGTACAGGACTATTTAGTTTTAGATAAGTTATCGGATTCTCTAAATTTTTAAATCTGTCTTCTCAAGCCCGGTGCGGTTCCAAACCGCACCTACCGGGCCTGGGGGTCTAAAATTGGACGAAAAACGGAGAACTAAATAGCTCTGCAATCCGGTATGCCATTAAAATACGGAATTTTGTGCTGGCGTAAGCATAAGCGATGGTAAGATACCGATAAGGAACACGCCAATCACCGCGATGACGAGTCCGATAACGAGGGTTGAGGCATAAGGACTGAACTCCAAATCTTCCTCTGGCTCACGCATATACATTGTTACAACAACCCGCAGATAGTAGAACGCCGATATTGCAGTGTTGATAGCACCGACAATAACGAGCAGATAGAGTTCTGACCCGATCGCCGCTTTGAAAAGATAGAATTTCCCAACAAACCCGGCTGTCGGTGGGAACCCCGCAAGCGACAGAAGCATAACCGTCATAAACATAGCAAGTAACGGTTTTCGGGTTCCAAGTCCAGCGTAATCCGAAATCAAGAGACTCTCGCCATCTTCGGTTTTTGCCAAGATAACCGCACCGAACGCGCCGATGTTCATTACACAGTAAATTAGCAGATAGAGCATTGCGCTCGAAATTCCGTCATTATTTGCCGCCGCCAAGCCTATCAGCACGTAGCCAGCATGTGCAATACTCGAATACGCCAGCATCCGTTTGATATTCGTTTGCGAAATCGCGATGATATTCCCAACAGTCATTGTTAACATCGCCAATAAGATGAGAACACCACTCCACTCAACCTGCAAGTTTGGTAAGGCTTCCATGAAGATTCTGAGGAACGCTGCGAACCCAGCCGCTTTGGGTCCTGCGGAGATAAACGCTGCGATCGTCGTAGGTGCCCCTTCATAAACATCAGGTGCCCATTGATGGAACGGGACAATCGCGACTTTAAACCCGAACCCTACAACAAGCAGAAACATTCCCGCCAACAGCAGTGGTGACTTGTTTTCTGCCGTAATCGCCTCAGCGATTGCCGGGACACTCGTTGTTCCAGCACCGCCATAAATCAGGGCGATCCCATAGAGGAAAAACGCGCTTGCGAACGCGCCAAGCAACAGGTATTTCATCCCCGCCTCACTTGAAGCGGGACTCTCTCGGAAATAACCCGCTAACACATACAACGATAACGACATGAGTTCCAAGCCGAGGAAAACGATAATCAACTCATTACCTGCAGCCATCAACATCATACCGAGTGTGGCAAGCAAAATAAGTAGATAATAAGGTCCCTGCTTCCTACCGCCTCTATCCAAATAACTCATAGAAATCAAGGTAACCAAAATTGTTGAAACGAGGAAGATAATGTTAAAGAAGAGGGAAAAATTATCTACCTTGAACATGTCGTTGAATTCGACACCAACTGTGCCAGTGTAATGCATCTGGATGGAGACCCATAGGGCAATCCCGGCACCAACGATTGTCATCCAACCGAGGACCGTTTTGGAAATAGCATCAAAAAGGTCAAAGACGAGGACAATGATCAACGTTAAGGCGATAACCAGTTCCGGCATCAGTAATTGCCAGTTAATCTCTATCGGCATTTTTTAATTTCCTTTGCAGATTTTTTTAGGTTCCTTTGCAGCGTACAACGGTTTCTGCGGTAGTTTTTATCGACTGGAAAATCTCGGAAAAGTCTACTGCAGTAGTCCCAAAATTGCGGTCAAAGCCAGCACTCACAAGCAGATCGCCAACTAACGGAGAAACACAAATGTCACAATCACAAAAAGCGGGAATAAAATTACGACTGACCAGAGCATATATCCGAAAAAGCTCGGCATGCGGATACCGCTCTGTTCCGCGATTGCCTTCACCATGAAATTCGGTGCATTGCCGATATAGGTATTCGCGCCCATAAAGACGGCACCCACCGAAATAGCTGTTAGCAATTCCTCAAACTTTAGGTGTTGAGGCTCTGCTAATTGGCCTGATAGTATTTGTGGAACAATAACGATATCAGGATCGGCCGTGAGTTCTAATTTTCCAAGTGCCGTGTTAAAGAAGGTCAAATATGTCGGAGCATTGTCTAAGAAACTGGAGAGAATTCCAGTTATCCAGAAGTAGTGCAACGGTTCTTCCATTGCGCCAATTAAGCCGCTTAAATCTCCCTTATCACCCGCTTTTAAAATCGCTAATGCGGGGATAATTGTTATAAAGATACCGGCAAATACTTTCGCTACTTCTTCAATCGGTTCCCATGAGAACTCGTTTGCCTGACGCAATTCACCAGTAAAGGGTGTAAACTTGAGCGACAGTAGCCCCATCACGACGATCAGAACATCGCGAGCGATATTCTGCCAATACACATGGACACCGAGAATGTTGACTTCTCCCCACTTGAAGGTACCACTCATCAACACAGCAGCGACAATACCGAATAAGAAGATTAGGTTGAAGAGTCCTTCGACGCGAATCGGTTCGTTGGTTCCATCATCTGGGACCACACCACCTTCCCGTTTAAACATGAAAGTGTCTACCACAAAGAAAAGTACGATTAAGATGACACTAATAAACAGCATGTGTGGGAAAAGAGCCGTTGTTGTCCAGAAGAACGGCACACCGTGTAGGAACCCCAAAAAGAGCGGTGGATCTCCTAAAGGTGTTAAGGAACCACCGATGTTGCTAACGAGAAAAATGAAGAAGATAACCAGATGAACTTTACTCCGCCGATACTCGTTCGCGCGAATTAATGGACGAATGAGGAGCATTGATGCCCCTGTGGTTCCGACCCACGAAGCAATAGCAGTACCAATAAGCAATAAGAGCGTGTTAACAATTGGTGTACCACGCAATGTACCACGCACGAGAATCCCACCTGCGACAGTGAACAATCCCCACAACAGAATGATGAACGGGATATAATCTATGAGGTAGATATGGAGGATGTCGTAAAAAGCCTCCCCCCGGAACGCGATAAGATACGGAACTGCGAAGATTAACGCCCATGCCAACGACATTTTTCCACCGTGATGGACAAGAAAATGTGAATCCAACACGAGTGGAAAAATTGCGATTGAGAGCAGAATACCAACAAACGGGATGACCCACCAGAGCGGCAATTGCGCGCCATCTACGCCGTGACCATGTGCGCCCTCACCAGACGGATCATCTGCTCCAAATGCATCCATTGAAATCGATAACGCTAACCCTACAATTACACAAAGAATAAGACAAGATAAAAACTTGAACTTCATTTATAGTCGAGAGTCGCGATTCGGAGATCGCTCCTACTGCTGTGCCTCCTTTTCAATCTTTTCATGCTGTGCGCTTTGCGTTTCCCGCAGTGCGAACCGGCTGTCTTGCATCCCCGGATTCTCAAGATGTCCCATAGAAGGTTCAGCCTGTACTTTAGTCACAACAACTTCTACTGATTTTTCGATCTTGCTCAGGAAAGTCTTCGGATAAACACCGATCCAGACGATGAAGAGCAGTATCGGCAGCAATACAACGACCTCACGGGCATTCAAGTCTGGCAATCCTTCGTTGGTTTTATCCAGTGTTCCGAACATCACACGTTGGAACATCCACAACATATACACGGCTGCGAGAATCACACCGGCGGTTGCGAAAACGACGTGCACCTTAGAGAAGGCACCCTGAACAAAACTCCCCAGCAGTATCATATATTCACCGACGAACCCGTTCAAGCCCGGGAGCCCAATAGACGACAACGTCACAACCATAAAAATTACGGCAAAAATTGGCATCCGTTTTGATAAACCCCCGAAATCAACAATCATTCTACTATGTCGTCGCTCATAAATCATCCCGACCAAGAGGAATAACGCTCCGGTGCTTAAGCCGTGATTCACCATTTGCAACACGCTGCCTTGAATGCCCGCCGGACTCTTTGAGAAAAGTCCCAATACCACAAAACCGAGGTGACTGACACTCGAATATGCTACGAGTTTTTTCAAATCTGGCTGCACCATCGCCACTAATGCCCCATAGATGATACCAATGACAGCGAGTGTAACGATCAAAGGCGTATATTTATCCGCTGCATCGGGAAAAAGCGGCAGACAAAATCGGATGATCCCATAAGTGCCCATCTTTAGCAAGACCCCAGCAAGGATCACACTTCCCACCGTAGGTGCTTCAACGTGTGCGTCTGGGAGCCATGTATGGAAAGGAAAAAGTGGCACTTTAATAGCAAACGCTATGAAAAATGCAAGGAACAATAGATGTGAATGTTCAAATGGACCGCTTAGCGTCGTGAAATCGAAACTGTTATCGTTTTGGAAATAGAGTGCTAAAATGCCGACAAGCATCAACGCGCTGCCTGCCATCGTATAGAGGACAAATTTCACGGTGGCGTAAATCCGACGTTCTCCCCCCCAAACACCGATGAGGAAATACATCGGTATTAGCATTGACTCCCAAAATACGAAGAAGAGGAACAGGTCCAGCGAACAGAAGACTCCCAACATCCCGGTTTCGAGTGCAAGGAGCGACATCATAAAGCCGCTTAACCCTTTCTCAACAGAATTCCATGCGGCGAGGATACATATCGGTGTCAGGAAAGTCGTCAGTAAGACCAACCACAACGATATACCGTCAATCCCGATGTGGTAACTTGTGCCCAAACCGGGAATCCAACTTTTTTGCGTAACATATTGGAATGTCGCAGTGTCCGCGTTGAACCCAGTGTAAAGCCCCAACGAAATAACGAATGTCAGGAGTCCAATGATAAGCGCGATGCCTTTGATAGCAGAGGCACCCAAGCCTCTAAGCAACGCAATCGCTATTACACCGAGTAGTGGTAAAAAAATGACTATTGAAAGTAACAAGGAACCCTCCGTTTTAATGGTTATCGGTTGTTAGTCGTCGGTTAAAAGACTCTTTTACACAAACCTACCTAACTTGGCGTACTCCAAGAACATGAAAACTTCTTATCTAATAACTGAAAACTATTTAATAAAGGGTTAATTTTTATTAGCGTAGTTTATGGCATCTCGTACAATAACCCCGAATCCACCGAGCAATGCCACAACCGTAAATACTGCAATCCATTCTGACCAACTCATCTCCAAGGTCCCCATCCGAAGAAGTACGAATGCCAAAAACGACGACGGTTGTCTTTTGCCCGCACTAATTCACCGTGGCGCTTTGAATAACTATCGTGGGGCATTTTACTCTGCCACCAAGTCTTCATTTTACGATTGAACTTTGATATTTCGTCAGATGACTTCTTAGAGTTATCCAAGACCCACGCCCCCAGCTTAACATCATTATCAATCCGCACAGCGGTTTCCTGAAAAGCCTCTGCTGAAATGCCGAGGAAGGCTAAAATCGCTGTATCTTGTTCGGAATCAACACCGTATTTATAACTTCCGATATCCCCTGTATGAGCAGCCCGCGCCTTATCCGTTAACCTTGCGACGCCGCAGATACCCGCAACCTCTTTGTTGAGCAGATCTCGCGGTCGAAAAGAACCCTGTTTCATCTTCTGCCTCCATCAGCGTTCAAAAACAAGAGAAGAAAAGAATCCTACTGCACATCAACTTAGGTAAAAAACAGGTAATATGCCAAGAATAACACAATTCCCAAGACCATCGAGATAATATACGCTTGGACAAGCCCTGTTTGAAGCCGCCGCAACAATCCGCCAATAAACCTGATAAGTGCAGCCACGCCGTTGACAATCCCATCAATAACGCCGTTATCCACCAGTTTCCACAAGAGAAAATGGGAACCGTTCTTAACCGGTTGCACGAGGAGCGCGTTATACACCTCATCAACATAGTATTTGTTCGCAAGCAATCTATGGAATGTACCGGTCGGTTCATCAGACGGGACTTGCTTACTATAACGCCTCCAAGCGAACGCAATGCCCGCTAAACCGACCACCGATGAAATTGCCATAAACACGAGGACATTGCCTGAAGCCTCATGGTGTGCCTCTGGAAACACATTCTTTGTGAACTCGTGGAACCAACTTTCATGTCCACCCCAACCTAATAGTAAACCGATCAAGGCAGAAGGGATCGCCAGAATCGCTAATGGCACCCACATGACAGGTGGCGATTCGTGAAGATGCGAAGCAACTTCGGGATCAACGCGAGACTCACCGTAAAATGTCACGAAAATCAGACGGAACATATAGAAGGCTGTCAGAAATGCTGTGATTAACCCGATGCCGTAGATTAGCGGTTCACTTCCCCACGCGCTGTGTAAGATTTCGTCTTTGCTCCAGAAACCGCTCAGGAACGGGAATCCTGCGATAGCAAGCGCACCGACCAAAAAGGTCCAGTGCGTTATCGGCATTTTAGATTTTAAGCCGCCCATCTTCCGCATATCCAATTCATTCGCCATGGCGTGCATCACACTACCGGCAGTAAGGAACATCAATCCTTTAAAGAAGGCATGTGTTACCAAGTGGAAAATACCAGATGCATAGGCACCGACACCGACACCGACGAACATATATCCGAGTTGGCTGACAGTAGAATACGCAAGGATACGTTTGATGTCGTTCTGCGTGAGTGCAATCGTTGCAGCGAAAAACGCCGTCAAAACGCCGATCCATGCGACGACTTGTCCTGTATCTGCGATGTCATACAACACAGCAGAACGTGCTATCATATACACGCCTGCTGTTACCATTGTAGCGGCGTGAATCAATGCACTGACAGGTGTGGGACCCTCCATTGCATCCGGTAGCCACACATAGAGCGGAATCTGTGCCGATTTACCAATCGCGCCGACGAAGAGTAGCAAGGTCGCCAGCACAATTCCATTTACACCGAAAACGACTTCAGCACTTTTTGCCTCGGCATCCGAGAATATCGTTGTGAAATCGAGGGTGTTAAAAACTGCAAATAGCGTGAACATTCCAAGTAAAAAACCGAAATCGCCAATCCGGTTCACAATAAACGCTTTTTTCCCAGCGTCTGTCGCCGACTGCTTGTCATACCAGAACCCGATCAGCAGATACGAGCAGAGACCGACACCTTCCCATCCGACAAACATCATCAGATAGTTGTTGCCGAGGACGAGGATTAGCATTGCGAAAACAAACAGATTCAGATAGGCAAAATAGCGGGTATAACCTTCATCGCCGTGCATGTAACCGATCGAATAGACGTGGATGAGGAAACCGACACCCGTAATTACGAGCAACATGACTGCTGTAAGTGCGTCCACATGAAATCCGATATTGAAAGCGAAGGAATCGTCCCCGAAATCACCTACAATCCAATCATAAAGTTTTGCATCAAGCGGGGCAGCACCACCGTGTAGACTGACAAAAACGATAATCGAACAGACTAAGGAGACAAGCACCGCAAGCGTACCTATCCACCCGCTCAGTTTTTCGCTGCCTTTTAGCCATTTTCCAAATAACCCGTTAATCAGGAACCCAACAAGTGGGGCAACTAACAGGACAACAATTAGTTCTATTGACATATTTTATCCTTTTGTGGCTATCGGCTATTGGCTATCAGTCAAGAATCGCTTGTGGCGTACAAACGATACGCACCTGCCACATACCGAAAGCCGACGGCTGACTACCGACGGCTAACTTTAGCCTTTCAATGAATTAACTTCGTCCACGTTAATCGTTTGCTGATGTTTGAAGACGCTGACAATAATTGCGAGACCGATAGCGACCTCAGCGGCAGCGACGGTCATTACGAAAAAGACGAACACCTGTCCTGTCGCTTCACCGAGACTGCGACTGATTGCCACAAAGGCGAGATTCGCCGCATTCAGCATCAGTTCTATACACATAAAGATGATAATCGCGTTTCTGCGAATAAGCACCCCGATAACGCCGGTTGTAAACAGGAGTGCGCTCAAAACAAGATAATATTCTAATTGCATAATAGTTGTCAGTTGTCAGTTGTCAGTTGTCAGTAAGAATAGTTATCAGTTTGCTTCGCAGTGAGAATTGTCAGTTACAAAAGGGTTCGGATTATCCCGAAGTTTCTTTCTGAAAACTGAAAGGTTTTTCGTAGAAAAACCGAACCGATAACTGATAACCATTCCTCTGATAACCGATAACCGATAACTACTCCTTAGTTTTCTTCTTGACCTTCGCGTTTTACCAAGACGATCACGCCAATCAATGCCGCCAACAAAATCAGCGAAGTAACCTCAAAAGGTAAGAGGTACTTGCTGAACAACAATTCACCGATGTCATAAGTCGTTGTCGTTACCGCTGCCGTAGTAGGTTCCGCGGAGGCGACTGCGGTATCGTTAAGGGCATTCACCGCGATATAGATGCCTTCGGCAGCGAAAAGGATACCAAGGATAATCGCAAGCCCTTTCAGTTTACCGCTCATCACTCCTTTCACTGAAAGTGTCCCGAGGTTCAGGAGCATAATCACGAAAAGGAATAGCACCATAATCGCGCCTGCATAAACGATAACTTGCGCAGCGGCAACAAAATGCGCGCCTAACAACACAAACAACCCCGCCTGTGCAAAAAACGTAATAATCAGCGAAAGCGCGCTATAAATCGGATGTCGAAACGAGATAACAGCGATCGCGCCAATCAGCGCGACGGCTCCAAAGAGAATAAAGAGTATCTGTTCTGGATTCATTAACACGCCTCCTACTCTATTGCGTCAAGCGCAGTCGGTGCGAACCGACTGTCGTCATCTTGTATTGCTGGCTCAGGTGCCTTGTTCATGACCAACAGTCCTGCTACAATCGATACAACGATAAACGCCGCAACCACATTGCCAATCCCGACAATCAGACGCGAGCCAGTCATTATCCATAGCGTGCCGGTTACAACAATTGAAGTTAATGCCACAGGCAACAGGAATTTCCAACCGAAGTTCATGAGTTGATCGTAACGGAATCGTGGGAGTGTCCAGCGGACCCAGATAAACACGAACAGGAAAATCGCTGTTTTGAGGAAGAAGATACCGAACGAGATCAGTCCACTCCATACGGGACCGCCGACATTCTCCAAGCCGAAGAAGTGCCATCCTCCCAAGAAAAGCGTCACTGTTACGGCAGAACCGACAATCATGTTCATGTATTCCGCCATGAAAAACATAGCGAATTTCATGCTGCTGTATTCGGTGTGATAGCCTGCAACGAGTTCCTGTTCCGCTTCCGCGAGATCAAAGGGTAAACGGTTCGTTTCCGCATACATCGCAGTTGTAAATGCGAGAAAGGCGGGGAAGTGAATTAAGAAGTTCCATTGCCACGGATACGCCCCTTGCTCTACCGCGATTGTCCGAAGGCTGAGTGTGTTGCCCGTTAACATTAAGATGCCGATAATTCCGAGTCCAAGTGTCAACTCGTAACTAATCATCTGTGCCGATGAACGTAAACCACCTAAAAGCGAATACTTGTTATTCGATGCCCATGCCCCAAGCACAACGCCATAGACCCCGAGAGACGTTATCGCCAATATATACAGAATACCGATGTTAATGTCCGCGATATGAAGCGGTATCTCGTAGCCAAATAGTGTGATAGAACTCCCAAACGGCACGACTGCTACCGTAACAAGTGCTGGGACCAATAGCATTGCGGGGGCAAGCACGTAGAGCGGTTTATCCACATGATTCGGGATGAGATCTTCCTTAAACATGAACTTCAGCCCGTCAGCGATAGGTTGGAGCAGCCCTTGCGGTCCAACGCGATTTGGTCCCAGTCGATCCTGCATCCATCCGCTGACCCGACGTTCCGCCCAAATCATTACCATAACCCCGATAATCAGCATGTGGACAATGATGAGAATTTTGACGATTGAACTGAGGATTAAAACGAGAAGCGGCATATTTTCCATATTTTTATATTTCCTTGCGGTTCAGTGAGGTTATATTGATGGCGGTACGACCCTTTTACTGCGCGTTGCCTGCTAACTTAATCCCTGCATCCGCAATATTTTGATGTGTCGCGTCCGCATAACCCGGCACATTCTCAGCAATCGCGAGCGCAATTTCGCCAGCGAAATGATAGTTCATCTCACCGCCCAACTGCTTAGCCAGCTGCTGCGTAATCTCCCAATCCACGCGTGCCTCACCCGGTGGATCAATCGTCTTGCGGATCCGTTGTACCCAACCCGTTGAATTGGTGAAGGTGCCATCTTTTTCGGCAAAAGTCGTCCCTGGTAATACTACATCCGCTAACTGCGTAACCTCTGACGGTAAAATATCTTGTACAATCAGAAAATCAACATTCTCTAACGCGGCTTTTTCGGCATCCTCAAGCGGACGTTCCGGCGCGCCGCTTACAAGATAGACGACCTTCGCACCTGAGACTTTCTCCCAAAGGGCATCGCCTTCTAAAACGACGTTTCCGTTCGCAGAACCGAGTATCGTTCTCGCGCCTGCGGTATTAGGATTCTTATCCGCTTCAATTGTAAATTGTGGGAATTTGTGTTCTTCACCGGGCAGCTGCCCGAAGAGTCCCAACTGCGTTGTCTGGAGTATATCGTGTGCGAACTGCTGTAAAACGTAGTTGTCTTCATTCGTGGCTTGTGCAGAACCGATAACAACAATGTCCTCAGCTGCTACTTCCGCTAACTGTTCCTGAATCACGGTTAGCGCATCTGCCCAATGTGTTGGCGTGAGTTCATCATCAACCCGTTTTAGTGGCAGTTGGAGTCGGTCATCGCTGTTTACATAGTGGTAACCGAGACGACCATCATCACACATCCAGTATTGGTTAATATCCTCATGGAAACGGGGTTTAAGTCTGTAAACACCATCGGCTTTATACTCCACGGTGATATTACAACCGACACTACATCCTGAACAGACACTGTTCGCCTTCTCCATAAACCATGGACGCGACTTGAATAAGAAATCTTTGCTAATTAATGCGCCGACAGGACAGATATCAACGACATTTCCAGCGAGTTTGTTATCAAGTAACTGAATAGGAGTCCCCTCGTGGCTTCGCGGAATATCAATTTCGTCGTGGGAGCCGCGGTTAATTAAGCCTAATTCACCGGTTCCAGAAACCTCTTCCGCAAATCGGATACATCGAGTACAAACAACACATCTTGTCGAATAGAGGAGGACATCCGGACCCAAGTCCTTCTTGGGTGGAACATTCTTGACCTCAAGGTAACGACTCTTATCGTGTCCGTGGCGATAAGAATAGTCTTGTAAGTCACACTCGCCGGCTTGATCGCAGACAGGACAATCAAGCGGATGATGCACAAGCAAAAATTCAAGGATATCTTCCCGTGCCTTTTTGACTCGGGGACTATCTGTTTGAACGATAGCATCATATTTATCTTCTAATTTTCTTTCAGGTGGTGCGGAGCGGACTGTCGTTGTACACCCCGTCGCTAATTGTCGGGCTGGACCAATTGTACCTGGCGGAGCACCTGGTATGGGACCGTAAGGTTCAACGAGACACATTCTACAGTTCGCTGGCCGACTCAACCCAGGGTGATAGCAGTAGTGAGGCACCTCAATGCCGTGCTGCCGTGCTGCCTCAACTATATTCGTTCCATCTTCAACCTCTATCTCAAGGTCATTCAATTTAATTAGTGCCATACAATTTTACTCCAATGGCTTTTAGTCCTCAGTGTTCCGTCAGATTCCAACTGAGATGGTTAATTCTACAGGTCAGCGAACTCTTTTGGAATAAATCGCTGTTGGTACGCGTAATTTTCCTCCGGTGGGACGGTTGCCTCAGCAACAGGCAACGTGACGAGTTTACCTTCGCGGATAGCAGCTTCAAATTCGGGACGGAACTTGCGCATATAACTCACAGCAGGCCACGAGACAGCAATCCCAAAGACGCAAATTGTATTCCATGTCATCGTATCCACATTCGCGATGTTGTTAGCAACACTCTCTAACAGATCAAGATCTTCATAGATTTCTTCTGTTTCACCAGTATCGCCCCATCTACCGTTTTCGGCGACACCGAATTTGGGACGTGTAATAGTATCTTTTCGTCCATTTCCATCAGCGATACGTTGAACAATATCACGCACCCACGGTGTACCCCACCGACACGGCGTGCACTGTCCACACGACTCATGTGCGTAGAATTTCATGATATTGAGCAAGCAGTCAACAATATTCCGGGTCTCGTTCATGACGATGATACCCCCGGAACCGAGCATAGACTTCGCGAGTGTAAGTGAGGTAAAATCAAGTCGTGTGTCCAACTCATAGTGCGTTAGAATCGGTGCGGAACTACCGCCAGGAATGACAGCCTTCACCTCTTCACCGCGTAAACCGCCTGCGACCTCAATGAGTTCTGTGCATGTCAAGCCAAGATCAAGTTCATAAACCCCAGGTTCGTTAACATCGCCGCTGATGCAGTAGAGTTTCGTCCCCGTATTGGCATCAGGTTTCGGTGGATCAAACCGCGTATCGGCATACGTCGGTCCCATCTGGGTGTACCATTCGACACCGTTGCCGACAATGAAAGGTAGGTTACACAACGTTTCGACATTCTGGACGACCGTCGGTTTACGGAACACACCTTCAACAGCAGGGAACGGCGGTTTGTTGCGAGGCTGTCCACGTTTACCTTCAAGGGACTCAATCAATCCCGTCTCCTCACCACAAATATAGGCACCCGCACCCGGGTGTGTGTAGATGTCAATGTTGAGTCCAGTGCCGCGGACATCTTTGCCGAGGTATCCTTTCTCGTAAGCTTCCTTGATGGCAGCGTCTAACATCTTTTTACCGAGCGTAAATTCACCACGAATGTAAACATAAGTCGTCTCAATACCCATTGCATAGCAACAGATCAGAATACCTTCAATCAGCAGATGTGGATTCTTCTCCAAGACGTAACGATTACTGAATGTTCCCGGTTCGCTTTCGTCAGCGTTGCAACAGAGGTAACGCGGCTCAATATCCCTTGGAACAAAACTCCATTTTTCCCCCGTAGAAAAACCGGCACCGCCTCTGCCTTTCAATCCTGAATCCAACACCATTTTGGCGATCTCTTCAGGTTGATATTCCGCAATTGCCTTTTCAAAACGGGTGTAGCCATCGTATTGCCGAAAGACATCGAACGTGTTAATATCAGGCACATCCAGATGCTCGTAGAGAATCCTTCTTTCTTCAACCATACATACTCCTCTACAAATTATCTAAGATTTCATCAACCTTTTCCGGGGTTAGATTCTTATACAGATCGTCATTCACCATGATAACAGGGGCGACATCGCACGAAGCGAGGCATTCTACTTTCATGAGCGTGAACTTACCATCAGCTGTTGTGCCTTTCGCGAGATTCGTTTCGGAAGCGATATCCGTATCGAGTTTTGCTTTGAGATGATCCAGAACCACCTTGCAATCCCGTAATGCACAAGGGAGCGTATGGCATACCCGAATGACGTACTCGCCTACCGGTTCTTCAAAGAACATCGGATAGAAAGTGACGACATCTTTGACCTTCATCACGGTGACTTCAAGTTGCTCCGCAACATACTTCATGACAGCAGGCGTGATATAGCCTGCCTGTCTCTGTGCGATATGAAGTGTCGGCAGCATCGCCGCTTCCTTAATAGGATACCGGCCTATCAACTCGTCGAATTCACGTTGATTTTCTTCGTTAAACGCGAAAGGCGTTTCAATTTGAACAAGTTCATCTGACATCTACGTTTTCCTTTATTGGTTATTCCGCCGCTACGAATGCCTCTTGTGCTTTGCGAGGCAGTGCAACGAAAACGAAATAAGATTCAGGATATAAGTAGTCTTCCTGAGATTCATCAACAACGCGGAGATACCCTTCACGAGTCGCTGCTTCATCAGGCAGAATTTGGTAGAGTTTTCGCTTCTCTATGTCTTCACAACCGCTGTTTTCGATGCAAAGTGCAAATTGGGTTTCTAATAGTTTCTGTTTCATAAAATGTTACACTCGTATAACATTTAGTGTTCAAAAGGTATCGGCAGAAACCCTGTAACTACAAAGGTTTATCGATGTTTTTTTCATCTGATTTTCCGCGGTAAAAAATAATTTGGCGAAAAGTGTAACATTCTGCGAACGCTTCGTAGATGGTCTCTCTTAATTTAAATTACCAAATACCGCTCGTCTTAGTAGTCGCCATAAAACTGAATACGGTTGCCTTCTGGATCGCGGATATCGAAAATGGCATGCCCATCGTCGTTTTCAAGTTTCCGTAATCGCTTCCCTTTCGATCTTATGTGCTGATGAACAGCACTCACGCTTTCAACGTGAAACATCAGTTTTTGTCTGCCTTCGTTGGGTTTGCTGGCACTATGGAGACACAACGTGCAAGCACCTGCTTTAAAACGGAAAAACCGGTGTTCTGGGAACGGCTGGTCCTCGTCTGGCACTAATCCGATAACGTCCCTATAAAACGCAATGACAGTCTTCATGTCTTTGACGAAAAGCATAATGCCTTTGAGTTCCATTGAATCCCCCTAAAACAGATAATACGTTCTGACAAAGTTACCGGTCTAATTCTCCCGCGATGACGTTCAGACTTCCCAAGACAGCCACAGTGTCAGAAACCATTCCGCCCTCCAACATGTGCGGCAATGCTTGGAAGTGCAAGAAACTCGGTGGACGGATGCGGATCCGATAAGCCGTACCACTACCATCACTGACAATATAAAAGCCGAGTTCACCGTTGGGGGATTCAGTTGCACAATAGTGATCACCCTTTGGTGGCTGCACGCCGTGACCGTCCATAACAATCTTAAAGTGGTGAATTAAGCCCTCAATATGCCCATAAGCATCGGGCTTGTCTGGCATTGTAATTTTGTTATCTTCAACGTTGACTGATCCTTCAGGCATATTGTCTAGTACTTGGGTAACAATGCCACAACTCTGAATCATCTCCTCCATCCGGACGAGGTATCGGTCGTAGGCATCACCGTTAGTTCCGACGGGTACATCAAACGTTACTTCATCGTAACTGGAATACGGTTCAGCCTTGCGAATGTCGTGTGCTACGCCGGTAGCTCGGAGGCACGGACCCGTTAATCCATAATCAACGGCATCATCAGCAGAAATGGCACCAACACCTTTTGTGCGATCCATCCAAATCCGGTTCCTTGTGAGCAGCGTATGGGTCTCCTTCAACGCCTTCGGAAAATTGCTGACGAATTGTCGCACATCTTCTTCGCATCCGTCGTAGAGGTCACGGAGCACCCCCCCGACGCGTGTGTAACTCGTCGTCAATCGTGCGCCGGTCGTCTTTTCAAAGATGCTATACAACTTCTCACGTTCGCGGAAACTGTAGAGAAACACCGAAAATGCCCCTAAATCGAGTGCGGCAGTTCCCAACCATAGTAGGTGATCGGCAAGTCGTGAGAGTTCCGCCATCAAAATACGGATGTATTGACACCGCTTCGTGACTTCAATGCCGAGCAGTTGTTCAACAGCCAGGACATACCCAAAATTGTTGGACAGCGGCGATAGATAGTTCATCCGGTCTGTCACAACAATATACTGGTTGTAATCCAAGTGTTCACCGAGTTTCTCGAACCCAGTATGCAGATAACCGGCATGTGGTGTCGCCTTCAAGACGGTTTCACCATCAAGTTCTAACACGATCCGAAGGGTGCCGTGCGTTGCAGGATGTTGCGGACCGAAGTTAAGAACCATCTTCTCGCCTGTGGCGCGTTCCAGCCCACTTTGCATAGAATTCTCCTTTTTTATAGCCATCAGCCGTCGGCTATCAGCCATCAGTAAAGACACAAGCGTGCAGAAACCTCTTTTCTTTGCTGACTGCTGACTGCTGACAGCCCTTCACACATTCTGCTTTTCAAAATTAAAGCGTTCGCGTTCACCACGTCCTCGGAGCGGATAATCCTTTCGGAGCGGGTGTCCTTCAAAATCGTCCGGCATTAAGATTCGCTGAAGATCCGGATGTCCCTCGAAATTGATACCGAACATGTCATAAGTCTCGCGTTCCAACCAGTTCGCACCTTTCCACAATCCAGTGGCTGATGGAATATTCAGATCGTTTTCATGTACAGGCACCTTCACCCGCAGGCGACACTGCCCCTGATAGGAATAGAGTTGATAGACTACCATGAACCTTGCGTAGTCAAACTGCATCAATTCGGATTCCATCTGCGAATTGTCAACTGCGGTGACATCAACGAGGAAAGTATAGGCGAGTTCAGGGTCTGTTTTCAGATATTCCAAAACAGTGTAAGCCTGATCTTTACGAATAACCACGACGACAGTACCACGCGACTCATCCTGTGCCAAGAGTGCGTCTGCGTGATTCGCCTCTAATTTTTGGAGAATAAGCGGTTTCGGTTGCTCTTCGACTTGGTTCTCTTCATTCATAAACTACCTCTACACCTTTAGGCGAAGCACCACTGGTAATCTTCTGCTGCACCTGTAGCACTGCATCAATAAGGTCTTCGGGTCGCGGTGGGCATCCGGGGATGTAAACATCCACGGGTATAAACTGATCAACACCTTGAATGAGGGTATAAGTATCAAACACACCGCCGCAGGAAGCGCACGCGCCCATTGAAATTACCCACTTCGGATCGGGCATCTGGTCATAGATACGTTTCAGGACAGGCATCATTTTGATGGAAATTCTGCCGGAAACGATCAGCAAATCAGATTGGCGCGGCGAAAATCGGATCGCCTCAGAACCGAATCGAGACAGATCAAACTTAGAAGCCAAGGTCGCCATCATTTCTATAGCGCAGCAGGCGGTACCGAACGGCATCGGCCACAAGGAGTTCTTTCGTCCCCAGTTGACGACTTTATCAATAGTCGTAGTGATGATGTTGCCATCCGTTTCCCCGGCACCTTGTCCAACAAAATCTAATCCCATGTTAAGCCTCCTTTCTTCCAAGCGTAGATATAGCCGAGAAGAAGAATGCCGATAAATACCAGCATTTCAACTAAAATAAACAAACCACTCGTTTCAGAGAATTTCTTGAAGACCACTGCCCACGGGTAGAGGAAAACCACTTCAATATCAAAGATGATAAAGAGCATCGCGATGAGGTCGAACCGGATAGTAAACCGCTGCCTTGCATCACCGACGGGTTGTACGCCGGACTCGTAAACGGAGAGTTTAACGCGGTTCGGGCGTTTAGGTCCAAGAAGATGGGTCAGTCCGAGATTGATCGCTGCAAAGGCCACAGCGAACAATCCTAACAACAAGATTGGAAGATAATCTATTAACATTGTTTCTAATCTATTCTGTCCTCACGCGTTATTAATATTGGCACGCAAGCGTCGCCAAAGTGAAGGTTAATTCAGATTCGCAAACATGTTCTTTTTAGTATGCTTAATAGTTTCTCATATTTCAAAAACATTGTCAAGTTTTTTTGAAAAAAAATAAATTGTCAAAACTGCTTCAAGTTGCCCCACGTTGTCACGAGTTTTCCTTTCGATGCTACGGGTAACTTTCCCTTGTCGGGGATATCTTTACCGGTGATAATAACATTATCGAAGTTCGCGTTGTAATTTGCGACACCAAACCCGGCACCGCCTGTCAGAAGAAAACCATCAAGCCTACCTACTTTTCCTTCAAAGATTGCTCGACCCGCAAGGACCAAAGCAAAGTCACCGCCGGTTTCCGTAATTTGCTCATCGTTTATCGAAAAACTGAAGGTTTCACCCTTAACGCTCAATTTCAGCGTGGACCAGTCGTTCAATTTTAAAAGTGGATGATTCCCGATGTACAGGAGTTGCGACTGATTTGTGTGGAAATCACCGACACGACAGAGCGCATTTGGTGTTCCGAAAGGTCTGTCTCCAATCTCACAGAATACCAACCAGGTGCCTTTAATCCGCGCAGCAATTACAATACTTGCCAGTCTATGTTTTTCAAGCGGCTTGACATCAACTTCAATCGTGTAATCCTGCCACTTCTTATTGCCTATCGTGAGTAAACGGGGCCATCCATCGGCACTGACCGCGTGAAGTTCACGATTGATGACCTCCCAACTCCCGGGACCTTCATCTTCTTGGACCAGTTCCTGCCACTCCTCCAAGTCATCATCATTGAAAGTTTCGATAAACGTCCCTGCCCATCCAGAGAGAGGAAATAGAAGAAGCACTACAACAATTCGTATCAATTTCATAGCAAATCCTCTTTTATTTCCCACTTGATCATACGAGTGAATAAAGTCTAATGCAAGCGTGTAAAAATATCAAGTGATTTTTTGGGATTTCTCTGATGAATCTAACCGCATATTAGATTCAGGGCGACAGCCGCGTCATTTTCCATGTGCTATCGGGTTGTAGCGTGTAACAGAGACGATCATGAAGGCGGCTTGGACAGCCCTGCCAGAATTCAAACAGGTCTGGCACGAGCCGATACCCACCCCAATGCGGCGGACGTGGAATGGTATCAGATGTGTACGTCTGCTCTGCTCGCTGGAATCCCTCCGTGAGATGTTCTCGTCCGCTAATGACGATGCTTTGGCGTTCTGTCTGGACCGCGAGTTGACTACTCAGAGGACGACTGGCGAAATAGGCATCTGATTCTTCCACGCTCATTTTCTCAACAGTGCCGGTACTCCGAACCTGTCGGTCAAGTTCACGCCAATAGAAAACCAAGGCGGCGTTTGGGTTCTCAGCGAGTTCTTTCCCCTTTTGACTCTCATAATCGGTATAGAAACAGAACCCCTTTGTGTCAAAACCTCTGAGCACGACCATTCGGGCAGAGGGAATCCCGTCCGGTGTCGCCGTTGCCAATGTCATTGCGTCCGGCAGATCAAGTTTGGCAGTAATCGCATCCGCGAACCATTTTTCAAATTGTTCAAACGGGTCAGGTGAAGCATTCTGCTCCAATAGGTGTCCGTCGTGTGTTCTGTACTCTCTGCGGAGTTTATCATTGTTCATAATTGAAATAGTTGTCAGTTATCGATGAAATACTTATCTTTTCCAAAAGTTCGGTGAAAAGAGGATAAGTACGGTATAGAGTTCTAAGCGTCCGAGTAACATACAAAAAGATAGGACATATTTTCCAGTCGTATGAATGTGGGCATAATTATCAGTCGGTCCGACACTGCCGAGACCGGGACCGATGTTGCCCATCGTTGCGATTGTGGCTCCGGCAGCACTGACAAGGTCAAGTCCTAAGGTTGTCATGATGCAGGTTACAATCGCAAAGATCCCGATAAAAAAGAAGAAAAAACCGAGAACGTTTGTCATAACTTCAGGCGGTACCACTCGATCATTGACACGAATAGGCAGCACCGCATGCGGGAAGATGAGCCGTTTAATTTCTGCTCCACTCTGTTTGATAAGGAGGAGAAAGCGAACCTGCTTCATCCCGCCGCCAGTGGAACCTGCACACCCCCCATAAAACATCAGCGTTACTAAGATAAATTGGGAAAGCGCGGGCCACTGTTCAAAATCAGCAGTGCCGTAGCCGGTCGTTGTGATGATAGACATCACCTGAAATGCGGCATAGCGCAGTGACGTCCACATCGAATCGTAAGGCACCTGTCCATCAACTTGAAACCTGATCGTGTTCCATGAAATTAAGGTGATACTCACTGCGATAACAGTGCAATAGAACTTAAATTCTGTATCTTGGAAATAACTTTTGACATCGCCGCGGAGTGCGCGATAGTGGAGTGCGAAATTGGTGCCTGCGAGGAACATAAAGCAGCAGATGACCATATCAATGTAGACGCTATCGTAGTGCCCAATGCTGCTGTTTTTTGTAGAAAACCCGCCTGTCGCCATAGTACCGAAGGTGTGACAGAGCGCATCAAAGAGAGACATCCCGCCGAACATTAAGAGGACAGTCTCAAGAAAAGAGAGGAGTAGATAAACACCCCAAAGCAGCTTAGCGGTTTGCGCGATACGAGGCGTGAGCCGATCCGTCTGTGGCCCCGGTGCTTCGGCGCGAAAAAGCTGCATCCCTCCGATGCCGAGCATCGGCAGAATAGCAACAGCAAGCACAACGATCCCCATTCCGCCGAGCCAATGCGAGAAACTCCGCCAGAAGAGCATGGTATGCGAAAGGTGTTCAATCTCTGTGAGAACAGTGGCACCGGTTGTGGAAAAGCCTGCCATAGATTCAAAATAGCAGAAAGAAAACTCTGTCCACGATGAACGTCCTTCAATACTAAAGACATCTGCAAAGAGATAAGGTAGGGACCCAAAGAGAGCAACCGTTACCCACCCCAAAGCGACGACAGCAAACCCTTCGCGGATACCGAGTTCCTCCTGTCGAGCCCGAATACTGAAACGGAGCCCTAAACCGACAACCAAAGTAACTATTGCTGAAATAACAAACGCTGGCAGATCGTTCTGGACTTCACCGGCGGTTGTGCGATAATAGATAGCCACACCCAAGGGTAATAGCATGGTCCCCGCAAGACAGATCAGTAAATTACCGAGAGTATAAAAAATTAATTTAAGGCTCATGTTTTATGGTTGTCATTCGTTAGTTGTCAGTCATGAGTTAAAGAAGTTCGTAAAGTCCAGTAAAGTCTCGTAAAGTGTAGCTAAAGTGTTTTTGCTTGGAGTGTTTTTGCTTGGGTATTTCTGCGTATTGATAGGGGTATTTGCTTGGGTGTTTCTGCGTATTTCTGCGGATTTCCCCCAAGAAATCTGTAAAGTTGATAACTTCATAACTTTAGCACACTTTGAAACTTTCATAACTTTCGCACACTTTCTAACATTGATAACCGATAACCATTCCTCTGATAACCGTCCCCTGACAACTATTTAACTTCTCCGTTCCGCGAATAGGTCTTCGACGACCGGAATTGCCTCAGGCATACTAAATATAATCACACGATCTGCGGGTTGGATAACAGACTGTCCTGTAGGAATCATGAGTTTTTCGCGCCGAATAATAGCACCGATAAAGGCGTTTTCTGGGAATTTTGTTTTGAAAAAAGCGAGTTCTTTGTGAACGATTTTCGCGTTGACCCCGGCGACAATCTCAATAGCCTCCGCATCTATGCCGTGGAGCGAGGCAACAGAAACGATGTTTCCACGACGGATCAGTCTTAGGATATTACTAACAACAGTGAGATGTCGGCTGACTGCGCCATCAAGCCGCGGAATGCGCGCTAATAAGGGAAGGTAACGCGGCTGCTGAACGAGTGCGAGTGCGCGTTGTGCCCCGTTCTCCTTCGCTGTCATACATGCCATAATATCGTTCTCATCGTCCCCTGTAACTGAGACAAACCCGTTAACATCATGGACACCTGCTTCTTCAAGCAGCCTAAATTGGAGATAATTACCCTGTAAAACGGTCGTGTGCTTTAGCATCTGAGAGGCGAGTCGCGCTTTTGTTGGGTCTTCCTCAATAAGTTTGACGTTGGTGTCGTTTTCTTCAAGCGTGCGAGCGAGTTCAATACCGATCGGACTCGCGCCAACAATGATAACGCGCTCAAGTTGTTGATTGAAAGTGATACCACTGATACGCAGCAACTGTTCAACCGCAATCGTGCTTCCGATAACAAAGACATCATCCCCTTGTTGTAAAGCATCGTTACCTCTCGGAATGATAATGTGCCGGTTGCCGTTACTGATTGGATTTCCGTTATTAGAACGTCCACGACGGCTAATAGCAGCAAAGCGGGTATCGTTGAGCAACCCGCTTGCATCTAACTCGGAGAGCGATCTTCCGATTAAGGGGTTTGACTGTTTGACGCGAAAAGAGACAAGCTGTATCCTGCCTTCCTCAAATTCGACAATTTCCCGTGCTTCAGGTATCTGTAAAAGCCGAACAAATTCAGCAACACAGAGATGCTCAGGATTAATGAGCAGATCAATGCCAAAATCCTTGGGCCTTAGACCGCTTTCGGTAGAAAAATAGTCAGGATTCGAGACACGTGCGATTTTTGTATTAACGCTGTACCTCTCGGCAATCTGACAAGCAAGCATATTAATTTCATCGCTATTCGTAACGGCGATGAGGAGACCGGCTTCATCAATCCCAGCGGTTTTGAGCAGTCGCGGAGACGCGCCTGAGCCGCGTAAAGTCTGCAAGTCAAGTTGTTCATTAACCCTGCTGCAGGCGGCATCGGATTCATCAATAAGAACAACGTCATTATGTTCAACGGTGAGAAGTTTTGCGGTATGGAATCCTACTTCTCCCGCACCTATAATTATCGCTTTCATATTTTTGTAGGTTATCGGTTATCAGTTTTCAGTCATCAGTTTCATATTCGTCAAGTGGCGGACAGGCACACATCAGATTTCTATCCCCATAGACTTCGTTAATGCGTGCCACAGGGGGCCAGAATTTAGCGTCTCGGACCCACGGCTTTGGAAACGCGGCTTTTTCACGCGAATACGGGTGGCACCACTCGGATTGCGTAACCATTTCCGCTGTGTGGGGCGCGTTTTTCAGAACATTGTCTTCCCGATCGGCACTGCCTGTCTCAATTTCGGCGATCTCTTCACGAATCGAAATGAGCGCGTTACAGAAACGCTCTAACTCTGCTCTCGATTCGCTCTCTGTCGGTTCAATCATCATTGCTCCTGGAACTGGCCAAGAGACCGTCGGCGCGTGGAATCCATAATCCATTAGACGTTTTGCGACATCGGTTACATCTATATCAGCACTTTTTTTGAATGCCCGTAAATCAATGATACATTCGTGTGCGACTAAACCGTGTTTTCCTGTATAAAGTACAGGATAGTGCGGTGCAAGTTTTTTGGCGATATAATTGGCGTTAAGAATAGCGACTTCTGTTGCAGTTGTGAGTCCCTCCGCGCCCATCATAGCGATATACGCCCAAGAAATAGGTAAAATACCGGGGCTTCCCCACGGCGCAGCGGATACAGCACTAATTCCAGTGCTACCGCCAACGGTGACGATCGGATGTGTTGGTAAGAAATCTGTGAGATGCGCCTTGACACCAATCGGTCCCATGCCCGGTCCACCACCACCATGAGGGATACAGAAAGTTTTGTGGAGATTTAGATGGCAGACATCTGCCCCAACATCCGCGGGTTGGGCAATACCGACAAGTGCGTTCAGATTCGCACCATCCATGTAGACCTGTCCACCGGATTGATGGACAATCTCACAAATCTCGCGTATTTTCTCTTCAAATACACCGTGTGTTGAAGGATATGTTATCATGGCAGCGGCAAGGTCCTCACGATGTGTGTCTGCTTTCACTCGAAGATCCGCAAGGTCAATATTCCCCTCTGAATCGCATGCGACAACAACGACCTTCATACCCGCCATCACTGCACTCGCTGGATTTGTACCGTGGGCAGAGGTAGGGATTAAACAGACATCGCGATGCGACTCGCCACGGCTCTGGTGGTATTTGCGTATGACTAACAATCCGGCATATTCACCCTGTGAACCCGCATTCGGTTGCAACGAGATACCACTATACCCCGTTATCTCGGCTAACCACGATTCCAATTGTGAAAATAGACGTTGGTAGCCTTCCGCTTGCGCCTGTGGCACGAATGGATGCAGTTCCCCGAACTCGCGCCATGTCACAGGTATCATTTCTGCCGTAGCGTTGAGTTTCATCGTACAGGAACCGAGCGGTATCATCGCGTTGACAAGGGAGAGATCTTTGGTTTGGAGTCTGTGGATATAGCGGAGCATCTCGGTTTCAGAATGGTAACTATTGAAAACAGGATGTGTCAGATAGGGCGTTTCTCGCTGGAGTTCCACCGGAATCTGTGTGGAAGGGTGGAAGGGTGGAAGGGTGGACGTTGAGATTTTTTGCTGCCGTTCTGATGTCCTTGTATTTTCGGAGAAAACTTGCAAGAGTTCTTCAACATCTGTTGATGTTGTTGTTTCATCCAAAGAGATACCGATATGTGTTGAATCAATCGCGCGGAGATTTATCTGTCTTGACTGTGCAGAAGTGCGCAATTCCGCTGTCGTTTCTGCTGGCACCGTAACAGAGAGGGTATCAAAACAGGGAGATTCCCCAGTAGCATAACCGAGTTCTTCAAGTCCTGTGCGGAGTGTGCAGGTGTGCGCGTGCACGCGTTCAGCAATCCGCCTAAGCCCTGTCGGACCGTGATAGACTGCGTACATCCCTGCCATGACAGCGAGTAGCACCTGTGCGGTGCAGATATTGCTCGTCGCCTTTTCACGCCGGATATGCTGTTCCCGCGTTTGGAGTGCCAAGCGGATAGCCGGTTTGTCGTTTGCATCGTGGGATACGCCTGCAATCCGTCCCGGGATACTCCGTTTCAGTTCTTCATGTGCGGAAAGAAAAGCTGCGTGGGGACCACCATATCCAAGTGGAACGCCAAACCGTTGCGAGTTACCGATAGCAATGTCTGCGCCGAATTCGCCAGGAGGCTTTAATAGCATGAGTGCTAACAGGTCTGTAGCGGTAATAAATAATCCACCAGCGGCATGCACTTGTTCAGCGAATTGATGGTAATCGTAAATCACACCATCTGTGGCGGGATATTGCACGATGGCACCTAAGATCGGTGTGTCAAAATTGACATCACGATGGTCACCGATTTGTAATTCAACGCCGAGCGGTTCAGCGCGTGTTTGTAAAACAGCAATCGTTTGTGGATGACAGGTTTCTGACACGAAAAATTTTCGACTGATCTGCTGCGGTACATTTGCAAAACACATTCCCATGGCTTCCGCAGCGGCTGTTGCTTCGTCAAGGAGTGAGGCATTCGCAATAGGTAAGCCGGTTAAGTCAATAACCATCGTTTGGAAGTTGAGCAGTGCCTCTAAACGTCCCTGCGAAATCTCAGCTTGATAGGGTGTGTATTGCGTATACCAGCCTGGGTTCTCCAGAATGTTGCGTTGGATGACGGGTGGGACGAAGCAGTTATAGTAGCCCATACCGATATAGGAACGGAAGACCTTGTTTTGGGAGGCGAGCTCCTTTAATGTGATGAGTGCTTCCGATTCAGAAAGCCCGCGGGTAGCCTCGTTTAAACTGAAAGCTGACGAGAGACGAATGTCCGCTGGCACAACATCTTCAATGAAATCTTCCATTGAAGTATAACCGAGTGTTGTTAGCATTAATTCAATATCTTCGGAGCGAGGTCCGATGTGCCGGTCTGCGAAGGTGGAAGTTTTGATTTCTTTATCAGACATGCTCCGCCTCAATATGTGCTTGGTAACTATCGGCATCAAGCAGTTCGTCAAGTTCATCCGGGTTCGTTATTCTGATTTTGAGGAACCATCCGTCATCGTAAGGCGACTCATTGACCTGTTCTGGTGCGTCAAGGAGCGATTCGTTGACATCAATCACTTCCCCACTGACAGGTGCGTAGAGATCGAATGCTGCTTTGACAGATTCTATGACACCGAATTCTGTTTTCTGTGTGAGTTCAGTGCCGACTTCTGGTAATTCAACGTAGACAATATCTTGGATTTCGGATTGGGCATAGTCTGTAATGCCAATCGTGGCGATGTCGTCTTCTGGTTTTACCCATTCATGGCTTTCATTGTATTTTAAATTATCTGGAATCATCTAACTTTCCTTCACATTTTTTTGAATAATTACGCTAAAATTTGTTGTTCCATGGGCGATATTGTAAGGCGTAGTCGCTGTTATACCTTATTTTTCAACCTCATGCTCTATTTCTTTTGCCTTCTCAAAGTCAATTTTTGCTGCCTCTTGCTTTCCGAGTTCTTGCTTTGAGTGTCCGCGAAGATGGTAAGCAGTAGGATTGTCAGGTTTTAGTTTAATAGCTTGTGTAAAATCTTCTATTGCACTCTCATGATCATCATAAGCCACCTTCGCCACCCCACGATTATTGTAGAAATACGAACTTTTAGGATGGAGTTGGATAGCTTTATCGTGATCTGCAATCGCACCAGCATGGTCACCCAGTTTTGACTTCGATTTCCCACGGTGACTATAAGCGACCGCATCATCAGGCTTAAGTTTAATCACTTGATTATAATCGTTTATCGCGCCAGCGTGGTCGCCAAGTTTAGCCTTCAACCCCGCCCGATTTTTGTACCCGTAAGTATCATTAGGATTAAGTTCAATAGCGTGCGTATAATCTTCCATCGCACCGGTGTGATCGCCCTGCTCTCGTTTCGCCCAACCGCGATTGTTATAGGCGTAAGTATCCTCGGGATTGAGTTTGATGGCACGCGTATAATCTTCTATCGCCCCCTTGTAGTCGCCAAGTTCGCGCTTCACACCAGCACGATTTTTGTACCCGTAAGCATCACCCGGTTTGAGTTCGATAGCACGCGTGAAATCTTCTATCGCACCAGCATGATCACCGAGTGCACGCTTTGCCCAACCGAGATTGTTGTAGATATAGTAGGTATAGGAATCGTCAGGCGTAGTCGTAATTGTTGTCAAACCGTGCTCGGTATACGTTTGGTAGGTAAAGGAGCCATCCTTAAGTTTTTTGATCGCTTGATTGTAGTCTTCTATCGCACCAGTATAGTCACCGAGTTTTTGTTTTATATCGGCGCGATCGTTATATGTAAACACATCCTTTGGGTTTAGTTTGAGAGCCTGACTATAGTCTTCTATTGCTCCCGCATCATCTCCAAGCTCAGCCTTTACTTTTCCCCGTTTCTTGTAGGCTTCGGCATCCTCAGGATTCAGCTTAATCGCTTGATTGTAGTCTTCTATCGCACCCGTATAGTCACCACTTTCGTGCTTCGCATCAGCACTTGCCCTGTATGTGAATGCATCCTTGGGGTTTAGGTCAAGAGCCTGACGATAGTCTTCTATTGCTACTTGATAATCTCCAAGTTTCACTCTCGATTTCGCCCTAAATTTATAGATTTCAGCATCATTAGGGGTTAGTTCGATCGCTTGGTTGAAATCATCTATCGCCCCTTTAGCATCCCCATCATAATATTTGGCTTTGCCTTGTTCGGTGTAGAGATAAGATCGGACACGCCTTTGATTCCGCCACTGCGTGAAAGATTCCGTTGAAGTGGCACCAGCAAGCAACGCCTTGATTACGTTTACAGGACTATTACCAGGGTCATGGCCATAGTGGATTCCAATGACTTCTCCTTTACTGTTTAGCACTGGGCTGCCACTGTTTCCCGGGTAAGCTTCAGCTGTTGTCTGAAACTGTTTATCATTTTTCCGTATTTTTTCAATAACGCCTTCCGTGACTTTATATCTTCCTGGGAATCCGACAAGGAAGGCAGGATCGCCGATCTGAAACATATCACTGTCGCCTAAAGGCAGCGGGACACCTTTACCTTTCACTTTTAGGATGGCGATGTCGTATTCAATATCAAACGCTACAACACCTTCTACGAACCAGATTGTTTCTTTGTGACTTAATTTTGCAGTAATAGGTGCAGATACATCTGCGGCAACATGGAAATTTACGGCAACATGGAAATTTGTTGCAATTTTATCCGGTGCTACAAAGAATCCCGTGCCACCACCTATACCTAACTCAGACCCTCTTTTTGAAAACCCGACCAAGCGCACTGTAGATTCTTTTGCTTTATTAGACACTAAGTCAGTTTCCATCAAGTGTTCGGCTTTTTCGGGAGTTTCCTGTGCGTAAAGCACGCTATCAGAGAATAAAAGAAATAACCCAAGCCCTAAAAAACATAACAAAAATCTTGTGTAATAGCTCATTTTATTTCTCCAGCAGGTTACGGCACACGGCGCGTGCCACTACTTTTAACAGAACTATTGACGTTGAAGGTTCGCAAGTTGTGTCCGGAGTTTTTCCAATTCTGCTTCAGCGTCTTTTCTCCGTTGTGCTTCAGTTGCTGCGAGTTTTTCAGCATCTTGCCGTCGTTGTGCCTCCGCTTCTCTGCGTTGTACTTCGGTTGCTGCGAGTTTTTCAGCATCTTGCCGTCGTTGTGCTTCTTCTTCTGCGCGTGCTTGTGCTGCCTCTCTTAGGTGATGCTCTTCAAGAGAAGTTGTAATCGGCGTGCCATCCGGGAGATATGGACGTAGCAGCCTAACGTGCGTATGATGTTGTTCCTCCCAGCGAAAGTAGAGATTTAACGCCTCGCTGAACAGACCGCCTTGCGGGTCCGGTTCCATCTCAACAATACCCCCTGATGGATCCCGCCGCCACCCGCGAAATTCTGCGGGCTTCTTCAGCTCCGGCTGATGAATAAAATACTCTTGGACCCCTATATCATTTAGATACACGCCGACTTTTTCATTCCGATCTTGACGTGCCGTTGCGTCAGAGAGGAACTCAAAGACAGCAACGGGTGCTGCGCCTTCTGCCCACGTATAGAAACTACGCCGTAACGGATACTTCGCGACCCCAAAAACGATGTGAATATCGGGTGCGACACATTTTGTGATGTCGCCTTCACTATAATAGATAAAACTGTCAATACCGATGTGAACGAGTTCATTAATTGCGAAATATCGCTTGAACTGTTCATAAAGTGCTGAAATCTGTTCGCCGTGAAAATCGGTTGTGGACATAGGTTCGTCATCTTCACACGGATAACCTTCAATATAGACAGTCGTTTTGCCGTTCGCTTTTGGAAAGACTGGCATATACTTTCTCTGCTTGAATTCAAAGTCATTTGTGGCATCCATGATTTTCTCCGTTTGATTATTGATATTAGATAAAAGGTGCCGTTACAATTTTAGCTGGATGCATCCTACCACGAATTTCTATGTCAATTTTATCATCTTCAGATATTGTTTGCGACGTTACAATAGCGAAACCGATACCATATTTGAGACTTGGCGATGGTGCACCGCTTGTCACGCAACCAACGTGTTCACCGCTCTGATAAACAGGATAACCGGCACGCGCCACAGCACGGTCAAGCATCTGAAAACCTATCATCTGCTTCGCAATGCCCTTCTTTTTTTTTCTAAGGAGCGCGTTCTTGCCAATAAATTTGCGATTCTTGGATTTGACAAACTTACCGAGTCCTACTTCATACGGGTTTGTGTCGTCGTTCATATCCATGCCATAGAGACGGAGTCCGGCTTCAAGGCGTAACGTATCGCGCGCACCAAGCCCTACCGGCTGTCCTTCCGCTTCCATCACAGCAGGATAGAGTGCATTCCATAAATCTTCTGCACTGTTTGCGTCAACGTATAATTCAAAGCCGATTTCACCGGTATACCCTGTTCGTGAAATAGTGGTAGGGATACCTGCAACCTCGTCTACTGCAAAGCGAAAAAACGAAATTTCAGAAACATCCTGTTTCGGAACCAAAGGATTCAGGATGGCTATTGACTTCGGACCTTGGAGTGCAATGAGAGCCGTATGCTCGCTTACGTCTTTTATTTCTGCTCCTGAATCATTGTGGGTCTCTACCCATGCCAAGTCTTTTTCGATGTTGGCAGCATTGACGACCAGCATATAGTGGTTGTCAGTGTGTCGGTAAACGAGGAGGTCATCAACGATTCCACCTGCTTCATTACAGAATAGGGTATACAATACACGTCCATCGGTTAAACGTCCGACATCGTTAGTGCTGAGTTTTTGCACCAACTCCTTCGCACCTTGCCCACGAATCTCGAATTCTCCCATGTGCGATAGATCAAACAGTCCCACAGTCGCCCGAACAGCGAGATGCTCTTTAACAATACTGCTGTATTGGAGTGGCATCTCCCAGCCACCGAATTCGGTGAATTTGGCATTAAGGGTTTTATGGATCTGATAAAGCGGCGTTTTTTTCATTTTTTTCTCTGAATGCGCATGCGACTCAGCGTATTTAAAGCCCATAGATACGTGCAAGATTGTCGCCGAAAATCAGTGCTTCCGCATCATCGCCGAGTTCCAAGCGTTTAAGGGCATTAATAACCTGAATGGGTCGGTATTCAGGTAAATTAGAACCGAAGACTATCTGCTCAGGGCCGAGTTCATCAACAGCGGTTTTCACCTCTGTCGGCACAACGGTGTCAGGATCCGTTCCCCAACGGCGATGAAACCGTAAGATCGTAGTCCCAAGGGAGACGTTCTTATTCGCTTTTGCGACAGAGATACCCGCGTCTAAATCGTCAGGAAACCCCATGTGATCCATGATAACTGGCGTTTCTGGCACCCAACTCGCGACAGTGCCGATCCGATTGGGATGACAATTGTTAGGTCCAGAATGAATGGAGACGATAAGCCTATGGTCCCGTGCTGCCTCGACCACAGGACGCACAATAGGATCATCTACATTGTAGTTGTGAACAGCAGGCATTAGTTTAATCCCGCGCATTCCCCACGTCTCGGCAGCCAATCTAACCTGCTCAACAGGTTCCGGTTCTGTCGGATGTACAAGTGCGCAACCGAGAGCACGCGGATTGTCGCGAATCGCGTCCGCAAGCTCACTATTTTCGGGAAGCGGTTGGGTGTTCGGCATAATAACAGCGACATCCATGTCGGCTTCGTCCTCCAACGCCAATAACGCTGCTAAATCAAGCTCACCATTTTCATCACGAAATGAATCATTAAGATAGGCTTCAAAATCGCCTCGCATGAGTAAACTCCTTTATTTCGGCTCTATTGAAACAGAAGGTTCGTTGATAAGAATCGCGCCATCCGTTCTTTTTTCAAAACCAGCAGTCCCTTTCATTAGGGCATATACGGCATCTCGGTAATGTGTATAAGCAGCTTCCGCAGTAGCGGTGTCTGGGAAACGGATGATGTAAACAATTTGGGCATCCATCCAATTTATCGAATCGGTTTTATTTTTATAGAGCGCGGAGATTCCGAGTGCTGTCCCTGTCAATTGCGGCACATCGGCAGGTAATGTGCTATAGATTTGGCGCAATGCCCAATTAGTTCGGAACAACTTGGTACTTCCATGTATCTTTTTGTTGTTAGGTAGTAGTGCAAGTATTTGTGGCTTTGGAGGCGGGTCTTTTATCTGTGCAGCAATAGCTTTCGCGAGCGCGATCATCCCTTCACGAATGCCGGTGGCGAATTCATAACCCTCTATCTGAACGAAATACTTTCCTTTTGCAAACCGGAGATACCCGCCTGAAAGCAGTGCCTTGGCACCAACCCATTCAAATTTCATTTGCGGATAAGTATGAAAGTTGTAAATCCCAAAGGCGTTTTCTGGCGTTCCCATATCAAAGATTTCGAGTAAAATCAACGGCTTTGAACCGAATCGAGGTGTTTCGTATTCCACCTCTGCTTGCCGTTCAAAACCGTAAGCATAATATAGATCGGGCGAAGTAGGTCTATCCCGATAGAGTGTTTTACCCTGATAGGTCGAAGGGGCACCTGACTGAACCCAACCCAATAGTTCGCCGTTGCTTGGTAAAAGAGACTCCGGCGAAACTGTTGTCTGTAAAATCTTTTCTGTCGTTGAAGATTTTTCATCCAACGCTGACGCACTTTTTATGTTTTCTGCCATCTCCAGCATCAGCTGCTCTGCTTTCTTCGCAGCAGCACTCTGCCAGACACCATAGATATATCGATCTTCCTGCTGGGCAGCTGTCCAATTCCCTTGTTCTCCACCGCATGAAACCAGCATCAAACCACAGAGAAAATAGGTGCCAAGCGAGAAAAGATAGAATCTATCAAAAAAGCATGCGACTCTGCGTTTCATCTACGCGCGGACTCCTGTGCTGCGTCCTACTACCACTGTTCAGCAAGTTGATTATAGAGGTCTTCTACGAGTTCATCTACAAGGCGCCTCTCGGCTTCTTCACGGGTCTCCATCGGTTCAGGTCCATCTGGTATAACATAATAATCATGAACTTGAAGGTGGTTATCGGTTTGGGCAATCATATTGTTGCGGACTCTGTCAAGAAATTCGTATTCAATCTGCAGCGTCATGCGTACCATTTCGACCTGCCCTTGGGGGCCGTAGTCTTGCTCCCGTATATCAAAATCCTGTATCCGCATCGTAAACTCAGCATCGTTTCCGTCTCGCCATTTCCGGTTGAAGCGCTGTGTCAGTTTTTCATGAATCACTTCATCGTAAGGTCGCTGGGAGGCGTTATCGTAAGCGAAATCTGCATCTAAGATTTCAACAGGCGTAATACGGATAGTGTTAATATGCTCAAGATACGCCGATTTGGAAACATACCCGCACCCAGACATTAAACCGAGGCATATCAATACTGCCAACATGAACATTGATTTAGACATTTTTCCCTCCGAGTCTTGTCAGAAAACGAGCCGACTCGTATTGCTACCGTTCAGCAAGTCGGTTATAAAGATCTTCTACCAATTCAGCCACAATATGCGCTTTGGCTTCTTCAATGGTCTCCATCGGTTCAGCTCTACCTGGCACAATATAGAAGTCGTGAACTTGGAGATGATTGTCAGTTTGAGCAATCATATTGTTGCGGACCCTATCAAAAAATTTGTATTCAATTTGTAAGGTCATGCGCACCATTTCGACTTCGCCTTGGGATCCATAACTGTGTTCCCGTACATCAAAATCCTGTATCCGCATCGTGAATTCGGCATCGTTTCCGTCTCGCCACTTCTGATTGAAACGTTGCGTCAATTTTTCACGAATTACTTCATCGTTGGGTCGCTGGGCGGCGTTATCGTAAGCGAAATCTAAATCCAAAATTTCAATAGGCGCGATACGGATAGTATCGATATGTTCCAGAGATGCCGATTTAAAAACAGAGCCACACCCAGAGATTAGACTCAACGGTAGCAATAGGAGTGCTAACACAAACACTGCTTTATACATTTCTCGCTCCAAGTTTTGCCAGCATCAGAACGTTAGACCGTCTGGAAGGATAGGTTGCTGAAATTTGACTGGTGTAGCTTTTGGACGTGGGGCTTTCTCCTTCTTGCCATAAAATACAGACCTGACAGTATCAACAACATATCGTTTGTAAGAAGGGGTTAATAAAACAACAAAGACAAGAACGAGGAGAATAAGAACTATCGCTAAAAAATAGGTCAGCCACTTCTGATCGAGTAGATCCCCTTTATTAAGAAGGTGTTTAGTCGTATTACGGCGTGCTTTCATTGGTTCGACCTCTCGCTTATAGGTATACTTTACTTTAGGCGATCCTGTGTATTGTATTACATCTACTGAAAATTATAGCACAAAAACAGATGATATGCAATATTTTTAATGTGTTTTCCCAGAGACATTCAATTGTCCAACTTGAGCGTTAAAAATAAAAATAGGGCAAAGGAACTATCCTTCACCCTATTCGTTTCCTATACTGTTCTTAATTGCTAATGTCGCACAATGCTTCGGATTCTCTATCGAGAACGTCCTTTCGGAATACGTGGCGAGTTCCGATCACGGAAATCACGAGAATTATCGCGTTGGTCATACCGATTCCCGCGTCGATCGCGCGAGTCATTTCCGCGCCTGTCTCGGTATTCACGCGAGTCTCGATTATCCCGATTATCCCGATAGTTAGAACGACCCCCATCACGAGATTCCCGCGAAGCATTCCAATCAGATGAGGATTCGCGATCTTCACTTGATTCAATATTCAGTTCTTCAACCGGGACACCACCTGCGGCAACAAGTGCGAGATCCACACGATCTTGATCGTCAATCGTGAGAATACGAACGGTGACCTCGTCACCGACCTGCATGACATCCTCTGCGCGCCGGACGTATCCATCTCCCATTTGGGAAATATGAACGAGTCCATCCTTACCGGGCAAGATCTCTACAAATGCCCCGAAAGATGCCGTGCGTACGACTTTACCGGTGTACTCTTTGCCGATTTCAGGCATAGCAGTGATTGCCCGAATTTTCTCCTCAGCGCGTTTGACATCTTCTGCGCTGGTAGCAGCAACTTCCACAGTTCCATCATCTTCAATGTTGATGGTTGTGTTTGTTTCCTCTTGGATACCCTGGACGGTTTTACCACGGGGTCCAATGAGATCCTTAATTTTCTGCTGGGCAATTTGGAGTGAATAAATCCGAGGCGCATAAGGCGAAAGCTCAGCACGCGGTTGTGCTATAACGGCATTCATCTGTTCAATGACTGACAAGCGCGCCTCTTTTGCCTGATGGATTGCGCGGCGCATCAATTCAGGTGTAACACCCTCAATCTTGATGTCCATCTGTATAGCAGTAACACCCTCACTCGTCCCCGCCACTTTGAAGTCCATATCACCAAGAAAATCCTCGGTACCGAGCATATCAGTGAGAATAGCTTCCTGTTCACCTTCCTTAATAAGACCGACCCCTATTCCTGCGACGGGTCTTTTAAGCGGCACGCCTGCATCTAAGAGTGCGAGTGTCGCACCACAAACAGTTGCCATAGAAGATGAGGCATTTGATTCCAAGATTTCCGAAACCACGCGGATCGTATAGTGGAACTCATCTTTGTCGGGGATGACTGGTTCAAGTGCCTTCTCCGCAAGTGCCCCGTGTCCAATCTCTCGGCGCCCGGGTCCCATCATTCGTTTGACTTCACCGGTACTGAATGGCGGGAAATTATAGTGCAGAAAGAAAGCACGCCTTGCTTCACCATCAAGTCCACGTTGGACATCTTCATCGCCAGAAGTACCGAGCGTCGTTACACAGAGTGCCTGTGTTTGTCCTCTGCTAAAGAGTGCGGAGCCGTGTGTATGTGGGAGCAGTGCAACTTCGCCAGAGATGGATCGAATGTCAGTCACACCGCGTCCATCAACGCGCTTACCTTCGGTAAGAATTGCCTGTCGCATCTCTTCTTTTTCAATCTCACTCAAGATAGAGATCGTATCTTTTGCTGCATCCGGAGCGATATCCTCTGGTGCATCTTCAAGGATCTCCGAGAGGACTTCTTCCTGTACTTGTTCGAGATAATCCTCACGCGACTTCTTGTCTGCCATCCCGATAGATTCCCGAATGCGTGATGTAGCAAGATTTCGGACCCGGTCACTGAGGTTGGATTCAACGCTTTTGGATGTATAGTCTCGTTTGGTATTACTACATCCTGCTGCCAAACCCTCTTGAAGTTTAATGATCTCTTTTATCTGTGTGTGTGCGGTGATAATTGTCTCAATGACCTCGTCTTCAGGAATCTCTTTTCCACCGCCTTCAACAGACATGACAGCATCCGCTTTTCCACTCACGAACAACTCCATATCGGAGGCATGAAGTTCCTCATAAGTTGGATTGATTATCAATTCGTTTTCGACTTTCCCGACAGTAACTGCAGCGACGGGACCGTTAAAGGGTATATCGGAAATAGATAACGCAGCAGATGTCCCAATAAGTGCTGGTACATCCGCCGGATGAATCCCATCCGATGAAAATACATTACATAAAATTTGCACCTCAGCCTTAAAGTCCTTTGGAAAAAGCGGTCGGATGCAGTGGTCTATTAAACGAGCCACCAATTGTTCTGATGTCCCAGGACGTGGCTCGCGCCTCCCATAAACTGTCGGTATACGTCCAGTGGCGTAAGCCCTTTCACGATAATCTACTGTTAATGGAAAGAAATCAAGGTCGTGTTCACTATCATCGGCTACCACCGTGACCAAGACAACCGTTCCACCGTATTGTACCCAGACAGCACCGTCTGCTTGTTTGGCAACTTTTCCGGTTTCAATGGATAACTTCTCGCTCCCAAGTTGCATTTCAACTTTCATTCTATATACTACTCCTGTATTTCCAATTTTTTTCGTGCCACATTTATCAGTTACAAGATCGCACTTATTCTGGTCCCGTTCGCGCTAATAAAGAAACGTCCTTATCACCAGTAAATAGTCTAATTTACTTCAATCCGATAGTGTCACGAATTCCGAGTTCATTAATTAAACGGTAATAGCGCGTAACGTCTTTCTTGTAAAGATACCGCAACAAGCGGCGCTGTTTGCCAACTAAGCGGAAAAGTCCATGGCGCGAATGATAATCCTTCCGGTGCGTCCGAAAATGTTCAGTCAACTGTCGAATACGTTCAGTCAAAATTGCGACTTGTGCCTCCGGGGAACCGGTGTCCTGTTGGTGTATTTGGTACTTTTGGATTAATTCTTTCTTCTCTGCTGCACCAATTGCCAATTGCGTTCACCTCCTTAATAATAAGTCTTGGGAGTTTTCAAATTTTACCGAACTTTATCTCATAAAGACATAAAGTTACATTATAAAGTATCAATGCCTGCCCAGTGTTATATGAAATAAAATGCCAAGTTGCGTTCGGGGAATGACTCCCATATAATATAATACCACAGATTCGTTGGAAATTCAAATTAAAGTCATATCGCCGAGTCATGTTTCCATTTAACTGTCGCTCTGACACAAATGGATAGACTCTTCGAGAATCCTGGCTGCATCGGTGATGTCGCGTCGTATTTGTCGAACCAACATCTCAGGATTTGGAAACTTCTGCTCACTTCTAATTTTCTCTATCAAAAATATTTCTACAGATTTGCCGTAGATCGTTTCATCAAAATCGAAGAAGTGGCTTTCCACCTGAACACTTGTACCGTTAAATGTAGGACGGACCCCAATGTTCAATACCCCGTCCAACCATTGCTCTTCTAATTTCGCCCGAATGGCATAAACCCCATTCGGCGGGCAGATTTGATTCTGTGTATCTATATTAGCCGTTGGGAATCCAATCGCCTTGCCACGCCCGTCTCCACGGACAACACGACCGAGTAAGGAATAGTGTCGCCCTAATAACTGCGAACCGCAACGAAGGTCGCCTCGTGCAAGTGCCTCTCGGATTCGGGTGCTATGGACAGGTGCCCCGTCTATCTCTGTCGGTGGAACAATCGAGACATTAAACGGATACTCTTGACTGATCTCTGCTAACCGGTTTGCGTTGCCAGCGCGGTCCCTTCCGAACTGACAAGCATATCCAACAACAACATGTCTGGCTCGGCATTTTTCCAAAAGGACCTTTTCAACAAATGTCTCCGGTGACATTGCTGCTATCTGTGCGTCAAAACTGAGCATGATAATTTTATCAACGCCAAGTTGCTGGAGAATTTCGACACGTTTAGAGAGAGGCGTTAGGAGAGGTGGACACCGTTCTGGCGCGAGAAAGGCGAGTGGGTGTGGATAAAAGCCAACTAAAGCACTCATCAACCGATGTTCTGCGGCGCGTTTAAGGAGGGTATTGATAACGGCTTGGTGCCCAATATGAATTCCATCAAATACACCAAAAGTAACAGCTGCGTCTCTGTGGAATTCACCAATGTCATCTAAACTACAAGCACTGGTTGGGCCTTGCAGATCGCTCCCATTATTAGCGTTTTCCACGTTGCTCAATCCTTCTGGCAATCACCATGTTCTGAGGAGCTCTGATCAATGTAGCGTTGGGCGGTTCGTACAAGCGTCGTAATGGCTGACGGATACGGCATAGCAATCCGACATCCAGCGGCACGTGCGTGTCCTCCACCCTCAAACTCTGCAGCCAGTTGGCTGACATCGACCTGTCCCTGACTCCGTAGACTCACTTTTGTGCTTCGATCCGTCATTTCAGATGCACAGAGTGCCACCTCAACACCGGCGATTGCTTGAATTTGGTTCACAATCCCTTCAACCGCGTCAGCAGTGGTTCCGGCTTGCCGAAACATCTTTTGTGTGGCGTACACTGACGCGATTTTTCCATCATCGGTTACTTGTAATGTGCGGAGCACTTCACCGGATAACCGAATCTTAGCGACGGGGAGTTGCTCATAAACGTTCCGGTAGACTTCATCTGGTGCGAATTCGCCGATCTCAATTAATTCCGCAGCGATCCGATGCGTTTCAACTGTGGTATTGCTATACCGAAAACAACCCGTGTCAAACATGAGACCCGTATAGAGACAGAGGGCACACGCTTTGCATATTGGTGTCTGATGGTCCTTAATCAGTTTATAGATAATCTCTGACGTAGAAGAAGCCGAAGGCATAATGAGATTGACATCTCCGAACGCCTCCGCGGTGGCATGATGGTCAATGTTAACAAGTTTGTGCGTCGGCAGCAAGGTATTAGCAAGCGTTTTTCCAATTCGCGCCAATGTGCTTGCGTCCAATACAATTAGTACCTCTGGACGATATGTACTCACAGAATGGACGCTCTGAATACTATCCCAGCAAGGCAGGAACCTATAACTATCTGGTACGACATCTGTATTAAATATTTTAACCGATTTCCCGAGCTTCGTAAGAAAGAGGTAAAGTCCCAACTCGGAACCGATTGCATCACCATCCGGGTTAATATGCGTCGAGAGTGCAAAATTATGGTATCGGTCAAATAGGGTCAGGAGTGCGCCGTAGTTCTGCATATCAGTTATCCGTGAGGTATTCATGAAATGTCCGCTTCTTGGTTTTCAGATGTCTCATCTTCCGAAGTAATGGACTTGAGGAGTCCATCTATTTTGAAGAGGTAGTCAGCGGACTCATCAATAGCAAATCGAAGTTCCGGCGAGTAGCGAAGCGTGAGGCGATTTCCAATTTCTCGTCTGAGAAACCCAGCGGCACTTTTCAAACCCGCAAGCGTCTCGTCCTTCTGTGCCTCGTCTCCGATAACACTCACTTTGACATCCACATACTTCAGATCCGGCGACATCTCTGCCTGCGTGACCGTACAAAACGCGACACGCGGATCCTTGACAGAACGCTGGATAATCTCACTCAACTCTCGTTGAATAAGGGCTCCTACTCGATCTTGCCTTCTATTATCTGCCATATTGTTCCTATCCTTCCACAGCAAGTTTTGACTTGCGAGTTTGTCAGAAGAAAAATTCTGTTTCGTAATCTACCAACTCAGCGTCTACATTTGTCTCAACAAAAGTGATGACATGCGAGATCACCTTATTAAGATACGCGACATCGTTGGAAACAGAAACGGCGGCTAATACCGCGAACTGATGCGCATCTAACGCTTCAACTTCCGCAACAGCGATATTGAAACGGTTTTTCAGCCTTGCGACAAGACTTTTGATAACCCGGCGTTTCGCCTTCAAAGATCGGCTATCAGGAATGCGTAGCCGGATTTTACAAACACCGATATGCATGAAAGGTGTCAGTTAGTAACTGTAAGCGTAGGCGCGGCTTCGCGGCATACTCGCCCAAATTTTGCCCACACGCGGCAAAATTTTGCTTCGCAGTGAGAAAGCTTTACATTTGCGATCTGCAAACCGCGCTGTGTTAGAAAATAGATGATGACTCGGACCAAATAGCCTACGAAAGCGAACGCGCGACCTGTTCGTGGACATAACACTCAAGCACATCACCGACCTGTAAGTCATCAAATGTCTCAATACCTATACCACATTCGTAATTCGCCTGCACCTCATTCACATTATCCTTAAATCGACGCAGGGAGTTGACTTTCCCTTCGTGAATTAATCGATTGTCGCGCAAAATGCGAAGCGGCTGGTCATAAGTAATCCGTCCCCAATTGACGTAGCTGCCAGCGACTAAACCCAGGCGCGGCACTTTAAACAGTTCTCGAACTTCTGCCCGTCCAATGACGACTTCTCGTACTTCAGGATCAAGTAAGCCTTCCATAGCCGAACGGATATAGGAAACAAGTTCATAAATAACGTTGTACGTCCGGACATCAATCCCCTCAGTCTCCTTAGCTTGCACCGCTTCCGTCGTAGGATGAACATTGAAACCGACAACAATCGCATCAGATGCAGAGGCGAGCAAAATGTCAGTTTCGGTGATCCCCCCAACGGCTTGATGGATAATGTTGATTTTAACCTCGTCGGTACTCAAATCAAGTAACGATGAAGCAACGGCTTGTACGGATCCTTGCACATCGCCTTTAAGGACGACATTTAATTCTTTAATCTCGCCTTCCTGAATCTGTTGGAATAGATTTTCGAGACTGACATGGCTATTCGCACCAAGTTTTTCGGTGCGGTACTGATCCTGACGGGTTTCGCTAATTAAGCGGGCATCTCTATCAGACTCTACGACGTAGAACCTGTCGCCTGCCTCAGGCACGCCAGTGAAACCGAGGACTTCAACGGGACGTGAGGGCCCCGCTTCCTTCAATCGTTTCCCAAGGTCATCCATCATCGCCCTAACTCTTCCTGAGTATCTACCGGAAACAAAAACATCGCCAACCCGCAATGTTCCAGATTGTACGAGAACCGTAGCAACGGCACCACGCCCTTTGTCTACTTCGGCTTCAATGATAACACCGCGTGCAGGCTTACTTGGGTTCGCTTTGAGTTCAAGGAGTGCCGCCTCCAAAAGGAGCATCTCAAGCAAAAAGTCGATACCTGTCCCTTCCGCCGCGGAAGTTTCAACGCAAATTGTTTGTCCACCCCAATCTTCTGGAAGGAGTTCATGCTCTGACAACTGTTGTTTGATGTAGTCTGGGCGCGCGCCGGGAACATCTATTTTGTTAATGGCGACCACGATAGGAACTTTCGCCGCTTTCGCGTGACTAATCGCCTCAATTGTCTGTGGCATGACACCGTCGTCAGCTGCAACAATCAGGACGACAATGTCCGTCACCTGTGCGCCGCGTGCTCGCATTGCAGTAAAAGCAGCGTGTCCAGGCGTATCCAAGAAAACAACACTCCCGCCCTCCAACGCTACATGATAAGCACCAATATGTTGAGTTATGTTCCCCGCCTCAGATTCACTGATATTTGATTGGCGAATAGCATCTAAAAGAGAAGTTTTACCGTGGTCAACGTGTCCCATAATTGTGACGACTGGCGCACGGGGTTTTAAAGATTCAGGCGGATCTGGTATCTCGACTAACAGTTCTTCCTCAAGTGTCGGCGATTTGACCGCTTCAAAATTCAGATGCTCTCCGAGCATCACAAGGGTATCGTAACCGAGTCGTTGATTTATATTCGCCATAACCTTCAACTTCATGAGTTGCATAATCAAGGCAGGCGGTTGTAACGCAAGTGATGCAGCGAGATCGGCAACAGTTGTGCCCTCTTCGATTTGTAATTTATCTGTTGTGTCAGGTGATGCATCCGTGGGGGTTTCGACCGATTCTTCAAGTGTAGAAACGGCATCCTCCTGGGGTTCGGCTATTAATTCGGATTCAATCAACGCGACGGTATCTGGATCAAGGGAACTCGTATCTTTTTTACCGCGAACACCATGCTCCTCCAAAAGAGCAATAAGTTCCTTGGTTGTTAGGTTATATTGTTTTGCTAATTCATAAACCCGCATCCCCTGATCCTGTTTCTCCTCACGATTACTTTTCGCAGACCTTCGCCGCTGTCGTGGGGCTTTGCTCATGATAATTCCTCCTGTTTTCCGGTTGTGCCATCAGATTTTTCAGTCCATTGTAGAAGTACTTTTTCAAACCGCTCTATAACTTCGTTTTTCAGTTGCACACGTAACAAAGAATTAATCCGTCTCGGAGACTTAAATGCTTTCTGAATACAGGGTTGAGAGGGGCAGACGTAAGCCCCACGTCCGTGTAACTGCTTCCGGTTGTCAATTCGCAGGGTTTCGTCTTTCCGACCCACAAACCGGAGCAATGTTTTTTGCGAAAACTTACCACGACACCCAATACAAGTGCGAATCACATCTTTCAACAACTTCACCCACTTTTTGCCGCTTTAATTGGTAAGCCAACAAGGAGCCTTTACAGCCTATTTAGATTCATCATCAGCAACGTCAAGCGTCTCAACGTTTCCTTCAGCATCCACAACGGCTTCACTTTCCTCGTCAAGACGCTCCGGCATCTCGGTTTCAACAGTATCCGCGTCTGTTGAATCAGGGGCATCAACAAGTGTCTGTTCTTGCGGGTTTTGATCAGATCTGTCCTCTGAGCTATCTGGCACTGGTGTATCTGTTCCATCAGGATCTTCCGATTTAAAGAGTTCGTCAATCGAAACAGCCGCTTCGGATTCGCCCTTTATGTCAACTTTCCATCCCGTCAATTTTGCGGCAAGCCGAGCGTTCTGTCCACGTTGACCGATTGCTAAGGAGAGTTGATCGTCTGGGACAATCACACGCGCGCTTTTATTTACTTCGTCGAGTTCTACTCTGCGCACAACGACGCGCCCGAGCGCCTTAGAAATAAAAACACTGGCATCCTCGCTCCATTCAACCAGATCAATTTTTTCGTCATCAAGTTCGCTGATAATATTTTTGACGCGGATCCCTTTGACCCCGACACACGTGCCGACAGGATCTATCCCTTCTTCAACCGCCTGAACAGCAATTTTCGTTCGATTGCCCGGATCACGTGCCACCGCCATAATACGGACCTGACCTTCATAGATTTCAGGGACTTCTTGTTCAAACAACACTGAGACAAGGTCTCGATGGGTTCGTGATACGATAATAGGGGCACCGCGAGGTTCATTCTTCACCGACAGGATCAAACATTGCAAACGTTTACCGCGTTCGTAGTTGTGAGAGCGCGGCATCTCGCGAGGTGGTAAAAACGCTTCTGTCTGTTCAAGATCTAAGATGATACCACCACGTTCAAAACGCTGAACATAGCCAGTGACAACTTCACCTTCACGTCCCGCGAATTCCTGATAGATTTTTTCGCGTTCCGCCTGTTTGATTTTTTGGAAAAGGATCTGCCTTGCCAACTGTGCCGGAATCCGTCCGAATTCATCGGGATTAATTTCGACGTTCAGCATCTGTCCGACCTCAACATCCGGCTGAAGTTCCTTCGCTTGCTCAATAGGGATCTCCGTGGAGAAATCACGCATAATCTCAACGACCTGTTTAGGGACGTAGCAGCGTATATCACTTTTTTCCAAATTAATCTCAACAGAAACCTCGGCATCGGCACCGTAAACTCGACGTGCGGCGGCACGGAGTGCTTCTTCTATCGCCTCAACAAAAACCTGCTCAGGTAAATCTGTCTGTGCTGTATTCTGACGAATAGCGTTTTGGAGATTTTCTAACATGAGTAATGTTCGCGGTTTCTTTATAATATAGGTATGCAAATAATATCCTATATGATTTCAGTCCGCTTGCTCCTTTCCAATTCTTTTACAACTGGCAATATATTGTTTGTGCCTGCCAGTTACCATTTCAGGTGTATATGTGCCTTGCGAATCTGCGAAATTTGAACAGAGATGTTCTCTCCACCCGCCCGCGCCAAAATGACCCTTTCAGGATGAACCTCTACAACAACGCCCTGCACATGACGTTCCTGTCCATCTTCTGATTCCGAGGCAACTTCTATCCGAACGGTGCGTCCACAATTTCGCTGAAAATCCCTGGCAGTTTGTAAAGGCCTATCTATTCCCGGTGAGGCGACCTCTAATTGTGTGTAGCCTGCTAACCACTCATGGACCTCCAAAATTGGGTGTACAACATGATTCACTGCTTGACAATCCACCACTGAAAGCCCATCTGGCTTGTAAATGAGCAGCCGCAAGGTCTCTCTGTGTGCTTCAACATCCACAAGTTCAATGCCATCAAGTTCAAGCATCGGTGCCAACATTTCAATAATAGCGTTCTTCTCGGTTGCTGTCATATCTATATAAAAAAACGCGAAATGTCCCAATAATAGAGGCCCCTCGCGGTTCGTTTATGTTGTATCAGACAGATGAGAGAAGCAGCACTGAGGCACGAGTGTCTCCCTCTAATTCCAATCTGCTGCGCTATACAACTTCTACCGATTGCCAAGCAACGGTGTATTAATTCTCGTACATTACCTATATTGTTACATAAGAATACACGTTTCCCTGTTTTCAGTCAAACCCGTTTGTCTGTCCAAAACCTAAGATTACAGACGAATGCGCTTGAAAAAACGCAATTACCTCACCGCCGGGACCTCTAAAAAAAGCGATAGTTGCCGTGATAGCACCGAGTAGGGCATCAGCTGGTTCGAGTGTTATTGCTATGCCCACTTACCGGACGTGTTCTACTGCAGCACGTGCAAGCAAAAACCCAATGCTGAAAGTAAAATCTACAGAGATTATGACATAATTGTATCATATCTTCTGATATAAGTCAAATTAAAAGTCTTGACCCGTCCTGATTGGTGTAGAAATCATACCTTTTTTCAGAAAAATACGTTATAATATGTACCATGAGTATGTTTCGTGAACACTGGATCGGCGGGTTAGTCGCTTACAGTACTTTTTTCATGGTATCGCTTATTGCTACCTTCGCTGTGCCAATCTTTTATAACAGCGTGCCACAAGCCTGGAATCCAACGATTCCACCAGTGAGCGACCTTATAAAAATCATCGGCTGTTTTGCTGTCGCCGTGCTGTTCGGACTGTGGCCAGATGTTGACATCAAAAGCAAGAGCCAAAAGATTTTTTATAGGGTGCTGTTTGTTCTGAATGTGGTACTGATCGTCTTCTTGCAGAAGTATCTCGAATCTGCGCTGCTGGGGCTATTTGCGATGCTCCCGATTATGAGCAGACACCGGGGTTGGACACACGCCAGAATTACGATGATGCTGCTCCCAGTTGTATTTCTGCTAATTCCAATTTATACTGGATATCCAGAATGGCAACCCAGTGGTAATCTTGTGGATCATTTTAATGCGTTACGAGATTGGGATCACCTTTCGTCCGCTATCCTGAGCGGTCTTCCATTTTATGTAGCAGCTTTCATCGGCTATGCGACGCACCTGCATCTGGATGGTATCCTATTTCGCTCGCGAAAATCACAAAAACAGAAGGCACAGGCAAATCAATGAATATAACGACTCAGACGCTTCAAAACCTATTTAGCAATCAAACTATACAAGCACTCGCTCATTTTGCCGATAAGCGAGGCGTGCGACTCTATCTCGTCGGTGGCAGTGTGAGAGATCTGTTACTCAAACGTCAGATGGCGGATATTGATTTCGCCTTAGCCTCAAATGCGATTCGGTTCGCCAAGGCGTTTGCTGCTCGTATCAACGCAGCTTGGGTTGCACTTGAAAAAAAACCTACCACTGCCCGTGTAATTGTTAAACAACACAACACTTCGCAGGCCCCCACCCTAAACATGGATTTTGCCGAATTCCGAGCTGCATCACTCACCGAGGACTTACATTTACGGGACTTGACAATTAATGCAATGGCAATTGCGCTTGAAAATGTAGAATCGGTTATAAATAGTCCTTATGAACAAAATCCCCCGCACGTGATTGACCCGTGCGGCGGTATAACAGACTTAGAGATAGGTTTGCTCCAATTTCCGAGTGAACAGGTTGTACGAGCGGATCCTGCTCGCTTACTGCGAATTTATAGATTCGCAGCGCAGTTAGATTTCAAGATTTCTGAAGGTGCAATTGATTTGGTAACAAAGCATCGATCACTACTCTCTAACGTAGCGTCGGAACGATGTCGCGACGAACTGATGAAAATTTTAAGTGTTAAAAAAGCGACTCCATACTTACAACAAATGGAAGCTGTCGGATTACTGGCGCAAGTCCTTCCGTCTATAAAAGCAACATGTATACCTTGGCGTTCGCTTGAAAATTTTGAGGAAAGCCCAATCCCGATAGAATTCCATGTATACCGGAACCAAATTAATGGTTATCTTCGAGAAGAACTCGGGGACGGAGTCAATCGGCGTTCTTTAATCAAGCTGAGTCTACTCTTGGGAGATAACCTCACGGATGTCGATGTCCATCTTCGATTGAGCCGTAAAGCGACACAATTGATGAAAATTCTTCTCAGCGGTAGCAAAGTACTTAAAAATAAGAATCGGCAATTGACCCACAAACAGATAACTCACTTTTTCAGCACTTACACATTTGACTGGGGGGGCGTGCTTCTCTATGCGGCAGCGTCACATTCGATTGACCCGGCATCACTGAAACAGATTGCGAATATCTACGATAAACATATTCTGCCGATTTACAAACAGGGTAAGCTCATCACTGGAAACGATTTGATTAAGAAATTTAAGTTGAAAAGCGGGAGACGGATCGGAAGTTTGCTAAAAGAGATTGAAAAACGCCGGTTTAATGGCGAAATCCGAACGCGTGAGGAAGCACTTGACGCAGTAGCGGCGTTAATTCAAAAGTCTAAGCGCTCTCGTTGAGTTATAATTTCATTTGATACTTTCGTAGCAATTTTGGAATTAACGACAACACGAGCATAAGCACGCCAGCAATTCCGAGATAGAGCAGCGTCTTCCAAATATCGCCTTCACCGCTAACAAACGCGCCACCGAACTGGACAAACACTGCCGTCCCGGGCAACATAAAGATAGCAGAGACAAGCACAAAAGTGGAGAACCGGATACTCGTTAGTCCGTAGGCGTAGTTTTGAAGGTTAAACGGAAAAATAGGAACCAAGCGTGTAAACATTAAAATACGCCATCCCTGTTCTTCAACCTGTTCATCTATTTTGCGGAACTGGGCATTGTCTTTGACCCAACCCTCAACAAGGTCGCGAGCAACGTAACGGGCAATCAGGAAAGCAACAGAAACGGAAATAATAGAGGCTACGGAAGCGTAGAAAACCCCCCACAACGGTCCGAAGATGAAACCCGCTAATACGGTTACTGGGGTACCCGGTAGAAAGAAGACAGTAGACACAAGGTAGAGTCCCATATAGACTAACGGGGCTATTCTCCCGAAACCCGTCACCCACGTTTTGATCTTCGGGACGTTTTCCAACCGAATATCGTCTGTTATGCCATAGTGCCTTAACACAAGATAAACCACCGCAACACTGCCGACAGCAATAAGAATTTTAATGATGCTATTTCTCATTTTCTTCTGAAATTGCCTCCAAATAAGCCTTTATCTGTGCCCGATACCGGACAGGAATACGGTTGTTTTCTACGGCTTCAGCATAGGCGCGCGATGTGTTGAGGACAACTTCGCTGAAGGGCAAATAGGCGGGGGCATCGTCGCTAACCTCACCTGTAAAGACCTCAGAAAAACCTTCCGCAGTACCTGAGACCCCTGTCGTAAGCGTCAACGCTTCTCCATTCGTCTGTAAGATTGGCGTTGCCTCACCCGTGAGAGGTAATGTAGCATCTCCATCGTCCGTTTCGTTCTCTGTTTTGCCTGCAGCGCCTGTCTGTGCTTCTGGCTGCGGATCGGGATTCGAGGTGCCTTCAAGGGTGCCTTGCGTTTCGGTGGTCCCCGCATCCTGTCCAGGCGCGCCATCACTATTCGCAATTCCGCCGCCTGAGGATTCCGTTTCAATCGTCGCTAATGCTAACGCCTTCTGGCTTGCTGTGAGTTGTGCCTCCAGTTGCGTCAGGTCGGTTGACTTTTCCATCTCCTCAAGTGCAGCAATGATGTCCTGCAAGGTCTCTGGTGTCACAGCCTGACCCTGAACCTGATTCAGCGAATCACCGAGCGCGCCTTTCGGTACCCCTTGTGCCAAACGTTCAAAAAGACGCATAAGTTCCGCTTGGAGTTCTGGCGGTATCTCAGCCTGTTCAGCGACGGTTTTCAGTTCCGCAGCGAGCTGGTTCGCATCCATACCCTGAAAGTTCTGACTTGCTGCTGTGGCTTCGGTGATAGCACGCTGTTCTGACTGCTGTTTACGAACCTCTTTTTTTAGGGTGCTGAGATGTCTTTGTGCCGTTTCAAGATCTTTTGCTGCTTTCAACCGATTCACAGTATCTGTGATTTGCTTCTGTAGGATCGAATTCTTGACCCGTTTTCCATCAAGACGCTGAGCAGCTTTATCTAAAACCCCCTGCTGTAGGTCCGTGAGTGGTTGCGGCACTTCATAGAAGCGCGGAATAGCGAAAGAAAGTCCAATTAACAACAATGGGATTGGAAACAGTTTCAGGAACATCGGTACACAATAGGGACTTACTTTCGCGATCTCTAAGGTTACCGCAGTCTCTGCAGCATCTCGGATCTGGAGTTGTGCGAACTCGTCTTGCGGATCGGTTTGCATTAACCCAAACGCTGTGCCGAGACGTTCGCGAAGTCCCATTTTTTCGTCAACAGCACGCGCCACAGACAGCAAATCTTTCCGGTGCCTGACACTAAGACATATACCTATAATTACAGCAACAGCTATGACGATCCAACTGATATTCAGCAGCTGTATCGGTAGGAGAATCACTCGGTTCAGAAGGAACAGCACAGCAAGCAGAACAAGTCCACAGAAAAACGCAGCTGCGATTTTCTGTAAAAGTACCTGCCGATACATTCTACCACGAATGTCGGTTAGATAATTCTTGATGCGTTGTGCATCTTGGTTGCGTTCAGAATTTACCATGCGAGTTTCTCCACTGTCTCCATAACCATATCAGGGGTGATCGTTTCAAAATTTTCGCGTGCACGTTCAGAATATCTGTCCCATTCTTTGGGAGATAACGTTTCCATAAACTCACACGCTTTGCGGGCGACCACTGCATGTTTGTCCCACGGCGGTGCCCATTGTATCAGGTTTGACGCGCCAAATAAGGCAACCGTCGGGGTTTTCATCGCGGTACTGAGGTGCATAGGCCCGGTATCGTTGCTGATGTAGAGATTGCACCGTTGCAAGAGTGCTGCGAGTTGCATAGGGGTCGCCTGATCGACAATGGCCGTCGGATGTGCCATCTGTACTGCCACCTGACCTGCTAACCCTCCCTCCCGCGGTCCGGTTGTGATGACAATGTGGGCACCATACATCTCGTGAAGCCGGTCGCCGAGAATAGCAAATTTTGAGGCATGCCAACGCCGGTAAACGGTAGCAGCCCCCGGATTGAGACCGATAATAGGCTTGCCATCATCAAGTTTCTTGATTTTAAGAAAGTTATTTACCCACGCTTTACCTTCGCTATTGACAAACATCTCCGGTTCATCGTCTGTGATTTCAACACCCAGCGCACGCACAACATCAAGATAACGTTGCGTCTCATGCTGTGCGGTATTATTCGGGACTGCGATGTTTAGCAACTTCTTTCCTCCGGAGTTCGTTTCAAACCCGACGCGGAACGGAATTCGCGCAAGAAATGTGTGAAGCACCAAGCGGAACGTCGGTTGTAATATAACCACCATCTGGAATTTTCGCCGTGCAATTTGGTAAATGAGTTTCGGCACGGAAGCCTGATAGGTCAGCACCTCATCCAAGCGTGGATTCGCGGATACTAAATCCTCTCGCGTCGGGGCAACCATATAAGCAATATATGCCTCTCGAAAGTGCTGGCGTAAGGCACGGATGACAGGTGTTGTTAAGACTGTTTCTCCGAGCGGCGCGAGTCTAATGATTAAAATGCGATTGACCTGCTCAGGTTTTAGCATATTGGGGTTTCTATTAGACAACGTGAGTTTGAAAATGGACAGAGCACTACCCAGAGGCATTCAATTCTCCAATAATTTCTATTTTTCACGTAACACTCTTCTTTGTAGGAGCGAGTGTTTTTGCTTGGGGGTTTCTTGTCGCTCGCGATGCTTCCGCGAAAATGATAAAAAAACCGACAATTGAATGGCTCTGGAGCACTACCCAGGGTGATTTAGTTTTAAGAAATTCGCGGGTTTTATGCTTTCCGTTACAGATCCGGTGCGGTTAGAAACACGCACCTACCGGTCCTGGGGGCCAAAATTGGACGAAAAACCGAAAACTAAATAGTCCTGGAGCACTACCGTCCCGCAATTGCAAATTTTTGCTGGTCACGATATAATAATCTAAAACTGACGAGATGTCAAGATGATCTTCCACATCCAAACATTAAAAGAAAAGTATCTACGCGGTTGGGAACGACAGGCGACTGTCATCTTACTTGCTTCCGCGCTGATTCTAATGCTACACAGGTTCTACACCCGACGGAGTTTTTTCAGACGACACTTCGCAGAATACTTCGGAACCGGACCGCTCGCAGAAAGCTACCCCTACTATTACTGGTTTTTGACGACAGCAATCACATTGCTACTAATCCCGATGCTCGTTGCGAAATTCGGAACACGGGAAAAACTGAGTGATTACGGGATCCAACTCGGAAACCAGAAACTCGGATGGAGCGTGACAGGGATCGCATGGATTCTGATGATTCCCGTAGTCGTCCTTGCTGTCATTGTGTATCCACCTTTTGTCGCAAAATATCCGCTGTGTAAGGTCGTCGCAAGCAGTTGGCAAACATTTTTACTGTATCAACTGGCGTACGGTGTTTACATGTTTTCGTGGGAATTCTTCTTCCGCGGGTTTATGCTGTTCGGATTGGAACGGAAATTTGGGAACTACAGCATCTTGATCCAGACGATCCCGTTTGCTGTTCTGCACTATACTAAACCGTTACCGGAAGCATTGGGTTCAATCGTTGCGGGCGTATTACTCGGTGTATTAGCGTTTGAAACGCGTTCATTCATCTATGGCGCAGCAATCCACTGGCTCGTCGCGATGACGATGGATGTGGTGGCTGTGGTTTTTGTAAGTTTTTGGGGATAGAATTTTATTGCAGATGCTTGGCAATTACGCTACAATTCTTTGGAATACGCAATAAATATCTCGTTATATCTTTTCGCTCTCCGAACAAATTGTGCGGTATAGTTATCTTCGGATTAGGTGTACTTGCTATGTGGCTTGCAACTAAATTATTTTAACTAAAGGCGTAAAAAATGGGTAAGAAACAGTCAGTATTGGTTTGTTTTTTCGGATTACTCTTTCTCTGTAGTTGTCGCGGCCAGCAAGTTGAAGATTCACTCTCCTTATCTGCGTTTAATGAGACGTTTGGCTCGCCGCACATCTTCGATGCCGATGAAGGTATTTGTTATTACATGGGGGCTTGGGGCCCTGGTGCAACGTTGATGAAAATTCGGTTTCATGACGATACGATTTTAAGCATGGAATCCGAATACTATGAGGAAGCCGTCTTATCCACCTATATCCCACGCTTGATTAAGTCGCTTCAGGTTGAGGAGAGCGAAGTCGATGAATTCTATAGGAGATATGGGATAAATCCGCGGGATGTCGCGAACCGTGCCCTCAATTTTCTAACATCTGTCATGCACATGACCTATCCAAATGGCTATGGTGAATACTACATGACAGGTAATAACCCTTACAAAGACACGCCGTTTGAAACGTCCTCCCCCCTCTGGTCTCCGAATTCTTATCAACAATGGAACGAATGGTGGCACCGGGAAGGACATCTTGATTTTAATCGTTTTCAACCCAAAGGAATGAATTTTATGGGGGATGACCGATAAAAGCTTCTGTGCTGGAGTCCTTCAAAGTACAGGAGTGAGCAATTTCGTTGTCTTTAGTCCTGAGAACATCAGACGACCTTATCCAATACGGAAAAGGTTGCGGTTAATAACAAATGCCTGTTATTATAATTAAACGTAAATTTGATTTTTAAATTGTGGCGTACACGCTAAGGTGTACCTACATCGGCAAATACTGATAGGAGGAGATCATGCCAGCAAATATATTCGGTTTACCGGTCAGTCTCGAACAGGTTGCTGCTGTGATTAAACGGATGCGCCCGCAAGACCGGCAACAGTTGTTAGCAATGGTCCCGGAGTTAGCCACTGATGCAATTAACCAAAAAAAGTTGCTTGACGATGCAGCGCAAGCTGTCGAGCAACTCAAACAGGAGCTTTTGGCAGAATTTGATGGACAACCGTTATCTTCCGATGAACCTTTCTTAGATGGCTTCACGCTTGGGCAATACCTTGAGTTATCTGAGGCGGAGCGAGAAAAACTTTGGGATGAATGGAGTGAAGACGCACTTGAAGACATAGAAGAAGTGGAGGTTCAACCGAATGCGCTGCTTGCTTGATAAAGTTACAGCACGCCACATCATGGAAGGCATGCTGAAGCTTATGGAGGGACGTTCGACGACATCTGCTGAGCTCTTTGCCCTCTACTTCTACCAGCGTGCCCACTCCAGCAACATTACCCTGTTCATTCTCCCTCAAACTTATAACCTGTTAAAGCGTCTAAATCATTTATCACGTTATGTTGTAATCATCCACCGTTTCTTGGCAGCAACACAAGTTTCCTACCCCGCGCGATATTTCAAACGGTGGGCAAGACGGTTACAAGAATACGGTTTTACAAAAGAAGATGCAGAAGTCCTTGCGTTAGCGACATTTGGAACAACTCCGAATGGAGACATTTTGGGTATGCACATAGTGGCAACATCGGATCAACCGATGATCAACCAATGGAGGGCATACCACGGGGAAATCCAAAAGCGGTTGTCGAATATGCAGCGGAACCTTGAAACTCCTTATCGTCATGTATCTTTACCCACTGTTGAACGCCCCGAACTTATTGGAATTTAAGATGCCCAGAAAAGAACAAATTCACACGGATTGGATTTTAGTCTTGAAAAAATAAAGGAACGAGGCAAACAAGTTTCAACAGACAGAAAACTATGACCCAACCTGACATCATCCAAACTATTCTCAAAGACAGCAATTATCACCTTGATCTATTCGACACATCTGAAATTCAGAGCTTACGTCAAAGGATAGAGGGTCAAAAAACACCCATCACCTACTGCCCGATTCGAGGGAAGGCAGTCCACCTAAAACCTGAAGAACTTATCCGTCAACTGTATGTGGAACGCCTCCTGAACCGGTATCATTATCCCCGAGAACGTATACATTTTGAACACCTTGTCAACTTCGGTAGAGAAAAGAAACGCGCTGACATCGTTATCCTTGACAAAGACAGAGCCGATACCCCCTATATTATCGTTGAAGTCAAAAAACCGAAACTCCAAGACGGCAAGGCACAACTCCGCTCCTACTGCAACGCTACTGGCGCGCCCATCGCTGTATGGACAAACGGACAACAGATTTCGCACTACCACCGGAGAGATCCAAACTACTTTGAAGATATTACCGATATTCCTAATGTTGATCAGACTTTGGCGGATATCCTCAGTGAACGTTTTACCCTTAAGGACCTCATACTTAAGGACAAACTCGTCACAGAACGGAAATCTTTAAAAGACATTATTTTGGAATTAGAGGATGAGGTACTCGCCAATGCAGGTGTAGATGTCTTTGAAGAAGTCTTCAAACTCATCTTTACTAAACTCTATGATGAGGCACTCAGTTATAAAGACAAAGGCATTATTGATTATTTTGTTCGTCAGGCACAAAATACCCACAAAGCACACGGGACCGACGTAACTTATGAATCGGACTACGATATTATTCGGCTGGGAGCGGAAGATATTTCGGATGATGGATTTCGAGTCATGGCATTTAGAAACACCGGTCAAACCGACACCGAACTCAAAACCAAAATTCAACGACTTTTTGACGAGGCAAGAGACCAGTGGTAAGGTGTTTTTCCGGAACATTCAACGTTTGAACTCTCGGACAGTCACCTCGCAGTCTGTGTTTCAAGTTTGCAGGATATAAAGTTGTTCAACTCCAACCTACAAGTTGTCGATGAAGCGTTTGAGTATCTGGTGAGTAAATCTGCGAAAGGTGAAAAGGGGCAATACTTCACGCCACGCCACGTCATAGATATGTGTGTCAAGATGCTGAATCCACAGCCAGGGGAATATATGATTGACACCGCCGCTGGGAGTTGCGGCTTTCCGGTGCATACCATTTTCAAACTGACCGGGACCCTCTTCACCAATGCAGAAATCCCCGAAACGGATAAAGCGCATGTCCTCAAGGTGTTTGGGATTGATTTCGACGAAAAGACTGTTCGGGTGGCGAGAACCCTCAATCTGATTGCCGGGGATGGCGAAACGAATGTCTTGCACCTCAACACATTGGACTATGAGCGGTGGGACGATAGCACAGAGAGAAATACCAGCTGGGTACGCACCTATGGCGACGGTTTTGATCGTCTCAAAGCGTTAAGAACGGAGCAAGACGAGAACAAGTCATTTGGTTTTGATATTCTAATGGCGAATCCGCCTTTTGCCGGGGACATCAAGGAGAGCCGTATCCTCCATCAATACAACCTCACCTTTAAGCAGAACGGCAAAGCACACACCAAAGTCGGTCGCGATATTCTATTTATTGAACGAAACCTTGATTTCCTCAAACCCGGTGGTCGCATGGCGATTGTGCTACCGCAAGGCAGATTTAACAACACATCTGATAGATATGTCCGTGAATTTATCGCTGAACGCGCCCGTATCTTGGCTATCGTTAGTTTGCACGGTAATACTTTCAAACCGCACACTGGCACGAAAACGAGCGTGCTATTTGTGCAAAAGTGGAACGATGATTCAACTAAGGGGCCTCTTTGTCCAAAAGTCGACAACTATAATGTTTTTTTGGCGGTGAGTGAGAAAGGCGGTAAGGATAATTCTGGCGATTATATTTTTCTTGAAAATAGTGATGGGCAGCACAAATTGGACAAAAACGGTCATCTGATTGTTGATCATGACCTACACAACCACAACGAGGAACTTCCTGATGGAATCGCCGAAGCCTTTATTGAATGGGCAAAACGTGAAAAATTGAGTTTTTGGAGGTAATATGAGTTCAATCAGCAATATATTAGCACGATCTCATGAAGGCAAGGATGATGCCCAGAACAGCGAGGCCAGCTGTCATCGTCCATTGGAGCGTCTTAATCCCTGTCTCAATGCGGTCAAGGCGTTGTCCTTGGGACCTAACCTCGTCGCGGAGCGCGTTGACATCCGACTTATCGGCTTTCTGGTCTAACTTTTCGGTAATAGACTTGAGTTCTGATCTAACGTCCTTGACATCTGCTTTAACGTCTTGGACATCTGTTTTGTCGGCTTTTTGGTCTAACTTTTCGATAGCAGACTTAACGTCTTGGACATCTGTTTTGTCGGCTTTTTCGTTTACGACATGATCCACGCGGCCTTCAAGCCGCTCCAATCGGATGCCTACTTCTTTGAGTGTCTGTAATAATAGTTCGTTGAAGTGATTTGACATCGGGAACTCCTCCTATAGTGTAGGATAACAGAAATTCGTGGTGGATGTCAAGCAATTTTATTAGGGACGTTAATAATGCAGTATTCTGTTGTTGATTACCAATCTATAGTAGATGCCTCCCATTCTCTGCGGTTTGATGCGGAGTTTTTTCGACCTGATTATCTACAGGTTCAACGCCGATTTGAAGCAATTGGTTCGCGCAAACTCATTGACTTTCACGTCAATATCAGACACCCTAAAGAGATAAAGCGAAATTACGTGGATAACGGCGTTCTGTTATTAAGAGGACAAAACGTGCGTCCGCTCTCCATTGATCTCACATCTAACCCTGTTTATATATCGGAAGAAGACGCAGAACGTTTAAAGGAAAACACGATATATTACAAAGACATTCTGATAATGCGATCAGGAGCAAATGTCGGTCAATGTGCTATCTATCTTGAAAATAACCCTGCTATATCAATGTCTGATACCCTCATCATCCGAAGCAGAAACTTAAACCCTTTCTTTCTCGCTATTTTCCTCAATACCAAGCACGGCATAGTATTAATAGAGAGAGGCAAATATGGCAGTGCCCAACCTCATATTGCTCCACCTTTTTTATATCAAATTCCTGTGCCGAATTGGAAACACCTTCAAACGGAGATAGAGAAAACTTATCTCCGGTCAAAAGAACTAACGGAATTATCAAAGGCGCGGTATGCCGAAGCCCAAGCCCTTCTTCTGAGTGAACTCGGACTCGTTGATTGGCAACCGAAGCACAAGTTAACCTTTGCCATGGATTATGCAAGTATGCAGCGAGCGGAACGCATTGACGCCGATTACTTCCAGCCAAGATACGATGATATTATCAGTGCCATTAAAAGTTATCCGGGCGGTTGTGGTGTGGTTGCGAATCAAGTTCATTTAAGAAATAGCAATTTCAAACCTGAACCTGAAACGGAATACAAGTATATTGAACTTGCCGATATCGGAAGTAGTGGAGAAATAAAGGATTGTATGGTAGAACAAGGACAAGACTTGCCAAGTAGAGCGCGATGCAAAGTGAACACAGGAGATGTAATTGCTTCATCTGTTGAAGGCTCACTGGAAAGCATAGCCTTGGTAACAGAGGAATATGATAATGCCCTATGTTCGACTGGATTTCATGCTATCAATTCGGATGTGCTTAATTCGGAGACTTTATTGGTGTTTTTGAAAAGTAGTGCCGGTCAGTTACAACTCAAAAAAGGGTGTAGCGGGACGATCCTTACTGCAATTAATGGGGAAGAATTTGGTAGAATTGTTGTCCCATGCATCAAAGCCGATAAGCAAGCTGAAATCCGACAGAAAGTCGTTGAATCCTTTAACTTACGTAAGCAGGCTAAAGACCTTTTGGAGTGTGCAAAGCGGGCGGTCGAAATTGCTATTGAACAGAACGAACAAACTGCTATTGACTGGTTGGAATCTGTTTCATAGGCTCCTTAAGATTTTTCTGTGTTCGCAAACATGAACCACTCCTCAATTCCCGGCCATAGTATAGGTAACACACACTTTGTCGCTCCTCCACACTGAAAGATAAGCCTGATTGCACGAAGGTGCTGAGGAAAGTTCTCTAACTCTTCGCGTGAAATTGCGAGCATCTCGTCGGTAATCTGCAAAACAGAGAGCCATGTGTCGTGAATAGACTCCGCTGGCGGTTCAGCAGATTCCCCCTTACCCGCTGCTTTGATGAATTCCCGCTGCGTCTCAAACCGCTGAATTATCCGTTGTAAATCCACATCTTTGAAGATTCCCATCTGTTCAGTATGCTGAACAAGCGTTATTTGTTTTTGTAATTCCTTATCAAATCTATCGCCAAACTCAGGCGAAAGAAGAGAATAAAGTTTAGCATCTATATATTGGTAAAAATCTTGATGGAAGTAGAGATCAAGGTAGAGGCCGGATTTGTCAGAGAGGAAGGGTTCAGGGTCGAGGTCTAGATCTCGATAGAGTTCAAGGTAGAGGTCAAGATCGGAGCAGAGGATGTAGAGATCAAGGGCTTTGAAGTCAAAGTTATGGAAATCATCGAAGCCAAAGTCAGGAGGTAGATCATAATTGCTGTCAAGAAGGGATAAGTAGAGTTCGGTGGCAAGCGTGAAGTCACAGTCAAAATAGAAATCGTCGTAGAAATCCCAGTAGAGGAATTGGTCGAAGCAGAAATCATAGTCGAAATAAAGGTCGCGATCGAAGTAGAGATCACGATTTTGGTCGTGATCAAAGCGGTTCTTAACCTTTCCATAGATTTTATTTAATAGCCACAGAGAACAGTATTGGCGAATGGCAAATGATTGTGTGGCAAGTGCTACGTAACGATGGTTTGTGGTGTCTGTAATCCGTTTTGCCCATCGGAACAGCGATTTGAGTCCATCGGTGTTTATGGATTTAGCGGCTTCCGCTGCCATCGCTATGAGCAAATCGTCTGCCTTATCGGCCATTAGTCCAACTGTGAATAAGAAGACTTCTCGCCATCGTTCGTCATGCAAATGATCGGATACCAAGTTTTGAATTGATTGCGTTTTGACGAAATGATTTGCTGTTAAATACTCTTGGAAGGTTAAGTGAAAGAAAGAGTAGATACCGTTAGCCTGTTCAACGAAGATCCCTGGATCAACAAGAATTGCGTCTAAGATTTCGGAAGCATTAAATCCTGAGGATATATCAGTCCTCTGTTGATAGAATTCTTGAATCTGATCAATGAGTTCGTCCTCATTGAAAACAAGACGGTCTGCCTTAAAGTTCTCTGCTGCAATTTCAGAAAGGAGCTCCTTTACAGTTGGGATAGCCAAATAGGGACTCATTGATGGGTCTCTACGAACATGTTTCTCTGCTGTCCACTTCTTGAGAAAAATGTTAAGAATTTTTCCATACAAGATCGCTTCATTTGATGGAAATTCTTGTGAGTCTTCATAAATCTGGCACAACAGCGCGAGTGATAAAGGATTCTGTGCTAATTCTTTTATTCCTCGATGCTCTGAGGCATTCAATGCTTGCCAACACCGTTGAGCAGTTTTCATCTTTCGATTGGACGCTGATGCAAACCAATTGTTGATGTACACCTCAATCTGCGAATCATCAAGGTATGCCATCTCCACTTCAGTGAAATCTGTTAACTCACTTTTGTATGCTTCTACCCAGCAGGAAGCGATAAAGCGGTTTTGGCTATATTGATGGGCGAAATCCCTAATCTTATTGATGACGTTGCTAACGTTTGGTTTTGGCACCTCGTCAAGACCATCGAAAAGTATTAGCAGTTCACCCACTTCCAACTTATCGTTCGCTATCCGCTCAGGATATGGATAGCCACATACCTTAAACTCGTTGATAACCCATGCCTCTATATCAATCGGATCCTCGGTGAATCGCTTCAGTTCAAGAAAAACGGGAGTAGATTCGTGTTCAAAGCTCCCATTCTCTCTTTTCAATGCTTCAAGTCCAACCTTACGGAGAAAGGTCGATTTTCCGACTCCTGGACCACCGAGAACCATCAGATACTGTTCGTTATTAGCAACCCTCATCCCTTCTTGGCGTTCATCTGAAGTTGAAGTGAAATACTCTCTACCTTTCTGTAGAAATACCTTTCCAGTGCCTTCAATAGAGTTATGCTTTGTTGCTTTCCTTTTAGCCAAGAACTGAGCGACTACATAAATGTCGTCAACCGATCTCTGTGCTTCCATTCCGACGCAAAAGACTTGGAGCTGCCCGTGCCGTTTCTTGTAGGGAGTATCGTAATCGTGGACGGCATTTTTTGAATCTTGGTATCTGTTCTTAACGCGCTTCTTAACGCGCTCCCACACTTCTTTTGAAAATATTGGAAACACCTTTTTTAAAATCCATCCAAGCATTGCTTACCTGCCTGTTTCAATTAGATCTAACGTTAACCAAACGAAAATCTATGAAAAATCGCGAACATGCGGTGAGTTTTCTACTAACAGAACTACTCGTTAGACCAAACGTTTTGCCTAACCTATTCACACCTTTTCTTTATCTTGAGCTTACTTATCTGACAAGTTTTACTCCCAATGCAATTATACCATATTTGGTAAAGCAAATGCCAATCCAGATTGATAAGACATAAAACAGCACTTTGGGGTGTGTAAATATTTTGGCAGTGGGTTTTCAGGAGAGGGTTCTTTAGGTTTGTGAAGATGTGTAAATATTTTGTCGATAGTTTGCTGGACCTCGGATTTTCGCGGATTGGGAAATACTCTGCACAGGAAACTAATACCAAATCTAAAAAATGAAGTCGCATTACAGAGATTTTGGAACTCTATGAGGTAGCCAAATGTAAGAGCGCAATAATGCACGTCGCATTTGGGGTTTTTGCTTGGGGTATTTGCTGGGGTGTTTCTGCGGATTTCTTCGCGTACGCCGCAGAATTGCGCTACTACAAACCAGTTTTTCGTTAATGAGAACCGTTTATTTAGAAATGGTATAACATTCTATGCTACAGGCGATACTTGGCACAGGCTAATAGCCTATGCTACAAGGTTGTGCTTTTATTAATCTAATTGCGCGCCAAAAACTTTACACACCTGGATTGTCAACTACCCAAGCCTAAAGACTTGGGCTTGTAGAAAACAGCAATAACTATGTTGCTTCCTGCAAACCTGCGTCTCGTGCTTCGTTCTTGTTTCTCGCTTCGTCGAGGGTGGTAACCCACCGCTCTCCACGAAAGGCAGCAGCTGCCTTATAAAGTATGTTCAATGCAGCGTTGTGGTCTCGGTCTAAGGACGTTCCACAAAACTGACAATCAAAAGTTCGTATCGATAAAGAGAGTTTCTTTGGCGATTTCTGACCGCAACTTGAGCAGGTTTGCGAAGTATTCTTGGGATCAACTTCGTGGAAGTGCAGACCGTCTCTTTCGGCTATGTCCGCACACCATTTAAAGAAGATACCCCAAGACGCATCGGATATGCTCTTGCTGAGGTGCTTGTTTTCAACCATATTAGAAACGCTGAGGTCTTCAGCGACTAACACGTTGTTTTGATAATGATGATAAAGTTTGTAGACGAGTTTACCGATAAAGTCTTTGCGTCTGTTAGCAGTTCGCTCATGGTGCAAAGCAAGTGTGTGTTGTTGTTTCCGCCAACGATGACTGCCTTTTTTCTTTCGAGAAAAGGCTTTAGAGTGTTTTCGGAGCAAACCTTCGGCTTGACGATACCAGCGGGGGTTATCTTCCTTTTCGCCTTCGGAAGTCGTTAGGTAGTGTGTGGTGCCAACGTCAACAGCGATCGCATCCGTCGGTTCAACTTTCGGCGTATCGGGGAGTTCACAGGTAATATGGGCATACCAGCCACTTGCTTTCTTGACGAGTGTGACTTGTGTCGGATCCCCTTGAAGCGGGCGGTGCATGTATATCTTAACTTCGCCAAGTTTCGGCACTTTCAAACGGTCATGTTTCCAAGACATTTCTCGGATCGGGTTCTCGCGTTTGCGTTCATATTCACCCGTAGATTTATTCTTAACGCTATATTTACGAAGTTTCCACGTCATAGACTTTATGCGTTTGCGATGTCTTGGATACCCTTTTTTCGTAGCACCGTTTTTGCAGCGTCTATAAAAACCATCAAAGGCTTTATCCATGCGTTCCAAAGCACAGACTTGCATATCTTGTGGCACTTCGCGAAAGTCGGCGTATTTTTCACGAGCCATCGTTAACTTCTTTTGTTGGGCGTTACAAGAAACGCGCTCACCTTCCGTCTCCCAAGCGACCTTGCGATCATGACGGGCAGAGTTCTGAAGTTCACAAAGGTGGGCAAGCCACTGTAGCAATGTTGTTTCCTGTGTCCATGTCGGATACACAGGGTATCTGAAAGTCAGTTTCATGGTATGTCGTGTATTGTGCATTTATCCATTGAACAGTGGACGGCAAGCACGTTACCAAGCGGTAACGCTGTTCATGCTTGCCAACACGATACTATAATCGTACTACAATTCTTGGCGTTTGTCAAGAAAAAACACAGGAGCGGGCATTCCTCCCAAACTTAAAAGTTTGGGCTTTCTGCCCGAAGATTAGGTGAAAGGATGAGGCACAAACTAAAAGTTTATGCTACAAGGGAGGATTTCCCATAGAGTGTGTATCTGCCACCGGAGGATGCTTAAGCGCGTTCAACAGAGAGCTGAACGTATCAAATAATTGTGTACCATCCTCACTATAGAACATATTTAAAAGCGTTTCGGTATCAATACCCGTTCGTTTGCAAATTTCAACAACTCCTCCTTGCGATTCTACGAAAGTCCGAAGGCTCTTTAGAAAGAAAGGCAGATCACCATCAGCGCGGTATTCCTCCAATGTCAACTGAAGATAATCAATCGCTGCCTCGCGGTCGGTGGCAAGGTATTCAATAAAGTACTCGTTCCAGTTCCCCATCTCTCTCATCGGTGTGTCTCCTTGATTGGTAATTATACTTCATTTTCTATCAAAAACGCAAGGTATATTTGCGATTTCGGAATTGCTCAGATAATTGCAGTTGACATGATCACCGTTTTCTAATAAAATATGTCCTATACAACTTGTAGAGGCATTTTGAGAACTGGAGATTGATTTGTAGAGGAGACCAAAATATAAAATGGCTAACAATATTTTTCCACCGGTAGAAACTGCTTATCCGATCGGTGATGCACACGTTGACGGTTTAGAAGCATATCAAGCACAATACGCCGAATCAATTCAAGACCCGGAAGCCTTTTGGGCAACAGTTGCGGAACGGTTGACGTGGTATCAGAAATGGCATACGGTTCGCGATTATGACTTTGTGAACGGCAATATTAAATGGTTTGAAGGCGGCACACTGAACGCTTGCTATAACTGTCTCGACCGCCATGTAGAGGCTGGACACGGCGACGCAACGGCTATTATCTGGGAGGGAAACGATCCATCCGAAGATAAGACGTTCAGTTTCAGTGAACTCCTCGCCGAGGTCAAAAAATTTGCCAATGTGCTGAAAGCACAAGGTGTCGAAAAAGGCGATCGCGTCTGTATCTATCTACAGATGGTGCCAGAATTGGCGATTGCGATGCTGGCGTGTGCAAGGATCGGTGCTGTCCACTCCATCGTTTTCGGTGCGTTTTCAGCGGAATCTCTTCGAGACAGAATTAATGACTCGGCATGTAAGATGCTCATAACGCAAGATACCGCAATGCGGGGACCGCGTAGCGATATTCCGATGAAGGCAAACGCAGATGCAGCCGTAGCAGAATGTCCATCTATTGAAAAGGTCGTTGTTGTGGAACGCACAGGAGATACCGTTGATTTTGATGCATCGCGCGATATCTGGTGGCATGAAGCAATGGCGGATGCAGACGCGGAATGTGGACCGACAGTGATGAACGCCGAAGATCCGCTCTTTATTTTGTACACCTCCGGGTCAACAGGAAAACCGAAGGGTGTCTTGCATACGACAGGCGGCTATCTTGTTTACACGTCTTACACGCATCAACAGGTCTTCGACTATCACGAAGGCGATGTCTACTGGTGCACCGCCGACATCGGCTGGATTACGGGACATTCTTATATTATCTACGGTCCGCTTGCGAATCGCGCGATTAGCATTATGTTTGAAGGCGTACCGAACTACCCAGACTTCGGACGTTTCTGGCAAGTCGTTGAAAAGCATCGCATCAATATCTTCTACACCGCTCCGACAGCCTTACGTGCCTTGATGAAAGAAGGCGATACATGGGTCGAAAAGTATGATAAGTCCACGCTCAGGTTGCTCGGCACGGTAGGTGAACCGATTAAAGAACCCGAATGGCTGTGGTATTACAACATCGTCGGTGAAAAACGGTGTCCGATCGTGGATACATGGTGGCAGACTGAAACCGGTGGTATTCTGATGACACCGCTGCCTGCTGCGACACCGCTGAAACCGGGTTCGGCAACGTTCCCATTCTTTGGCATTGAGCCGGTGATATTAGACGAGGAAGGGAACGAGGTGGAAGGTAACCCAGCAACCGGTTATCTCTGCATTAAAACGGCATGGCCCGGCATTATGCGAACCGTCTATGGCGATCACGAGCGGTTTTTAGACACCTATTTCCGCCGATTCCCCGGCTATTATATGACAGGCGATGGCGTGCTACGCGATGCAGACGGTTACTATTGGATTACCGGACGCGTCGACGATGTTCTGAATGTCTCAGGACACCGATTAGGCACCGCCGAGGTCGAAGGCGCGATCGGGCAACACGATGCAGTCGCGGAAGCAGCCGTCGTCGGCTATCCACACGACATTAAGGGACAAGGTATCTATGCCTATGTTACGCTTATGACTGGCGAATCAGCGTCTGATGCAGTAGAAACAGGTATCAAACAAGCAGTCAGACAACATATCGGACCTATCGCTACCCCCGATAAGATTCAGTTTACACCGGCACTGCCGAAAACAAGATCCGGTAAGATTATGCGACGCATCCTCCGCAAAATCGCGGAAGGCGACATTTCTGATCTTGGGGACACCTCGACCCTTGCCGATCCGACAGTCGTTGACGCGTTGGTTGAAGGTAGACAATAAAATAGTTGTCAGTTATCAGTGAAGAAGTTACCAGTAACCAGTTGTCAGTAACCGGTGAAGAAGTCTCTTTTACTGGCAACTGGCAACTGTAAACTGATAACTGAAAAAGAAGTAGGAGAGCACATTGGCATCAGCAGAAAAGATTGTAAATGAATTAAAAAAACAGGGGATCACGCACGCCGTAGGTGTTCCAGATAACGGCAGCGCACGGATTTACGAACTTTTGCGGATAGAACCAGAGATTGAAGTTATCACGGTAACCCGCGAAGGTGAAGCGTTTGCCCTTGCATCCGGGTTGTATGTGGGAGGCAAAAAACCGGTGATAATTATCCAAAATACCGGTTTTCTGGAATCTGGTGATGCAATCCGCGGCACGGTGTTTAACATGCAAGTGCCAGTGGTCGTATTTATCGGATATCGTGGATATAACAACCGAGATACTGATGGACAGTGGATCGATTCTGTAGCGAGTTTCCTCGAACCGACACTGAAAGCGTGGAATTTACCTTACGAGATGTTAGAAACAGATGACGATATTTCGTGTATTCGCAGGGCGTTTGAAAAAACCGAAGCGACTTCGTTGCCAGCAGCGGTATTACTGATTGGACACGCAACATAACCACGATTCATACGTTTTGGATCTTCTCAATCAATAATTCACCAACTTCCTCAGAATCACGATTACGCCTTCCAATAAATACAATCGCTGCGCGTGCCCCCTTGAAAGAAATAACGGCGTGCCTACATTTTTGTGTTGTTTTTATACAAAAATTATGTTAAAATGTCTTATTATATCGATTTTTAGGCTAAATTTTACTTTTTTTTAAACATTTTACTTGACAAAACGTTTTAACATAATGTATCATTAACAGTTGTATTATTTTATTTACTTCCATAAAAGGAGAGGAGAACAATGGAAGCCGAGTTTTTCGGTGAAACAGCGAATATCGAAAGTGTTGATCCATATATGGATGCAACATATCCAGCAGACGAGACAGAACCACCAGACAGTTGTTATAAAGGGAGCGATCAGAGTGCTTTAACGAGTTGGCTCCGAAGTGTAGCAGGCCACCGCTTGTTAACTCGCGAAGAAGAAGTTGACTTGGCGAAACGGATTGAAGCCGCGGAGGCAAAACCACTTGACGAACTACTACAAGTACTGGTGAAAAACAAGCTATTATCTCCCGAGACGAAAGTGGCACTGGTAGAAGAGATGAAAACCAGTGAAGACAAACCACGAGAAGCACTCGATACACTATTGGAAGAATTAGGGAAAAACGACCTATTATCCGATGAGATGATAAGGGAACTGGCGGAACGGATTGAATCGGGTGGAGATGACGCACAAAAAGCATTAGTCGATGAACTATTGGATACTTTAGTGCAAGCTGACACATTGCCCGACACGGAAAAAGCAGGACTGGTGAGACGGATTGAAATCGCGGACGTGGAAGCACGAAGGTCCCGAGATGAACTCGTCCAAGCGAATCTACGACTCGTTATTTCTATCGCCGTTAAGTACCAAGGACACAACGTCCCCCTCGAAGATTTGATTCAAGAAGGGAACATCGGACTGATTAAAGCCGCGAGCAAGTTTGATTATCGGAAGGGTTTCAAATTCAGTACCTACGCGATCTGGTGGATCAAACAGGCAATTATGCGCACGCTTGACAATTTCTCTCGTTCAATTCGATTACCCTCTTATGTCGTTGCGAAGATGAATAAGTTTGACTCCGTCTACGCGACGCTATGTCAAGAATTGCAGCGCGAACCACGGCGCGAAGAAATAGCAGAAGCCTTGGACCTGTCACTTGTACAGGTTGAAGAAATTTTGACGTTTAATGCCGATGCTATTTCAATGGATTTACAGCTCAGTGACGAACGCTCTGCCGCAACATTAGGCGATTTGATCGAAGACCCCGCGAATAGCGGTGAAGAAGGACCTATCGCAGAAATGATCAACAAAGACTTGATCGCCCAATTTCTTGACAGACTACCGGACCGAGAACAGAAAGTGCTGAGGATGCGTTTTGGACTCGAAGATGGGGAACGTAAAACGTTACGCGAAATTGGTGAAGCCTTGGACGTCACCCGAGAACGGGTCCGACAACTCGAGATAGAGGCAATTAAGCGATTACGCGTCCTATATGACGAAACAGGCGAATTCTGGGCAGGAAAAACAGCTGCATAAACACGACTCACGGAAGGCAACTATGAAGAATTTCTTGAAAAAGTTCTCGGGAAACGAACCCCCTTTGCTTACAGTGACAGAAGCCGCAGAAGAGAAAATTCATGCGGTCATACAAGCCGAAGAGGTCGAAGTCGAAGGACTCCGTATTAGTATTCAAGGTAAAACTGCTACTGCATTCCAATATAGCCTCGGCTTGGCGACCGAAACGCAAGAGAATGATATTGTTGTTGAATGTGAGAATTTTAAAGTACTTGTCGATGCCGAAAGCGCACCGAATCTCAAAGGTGCTGTGATCGATTACGTCGATGACCTGAATGCCAGTGGGTTCAATATTGAGAACCCCAACACGCCAGCGTGGGATAACCCGAAGGCACAACAGATTCAGGAACTCATTGATGAACGGATTAATCCTGCAGTCGCCGCACACGGTGGACAGATCGAACTGTTGAATGTCGAAGATGATTCCATCTACATCCACATGGGGGGTGGGTGCCAAGGGTGCGGCATGGCAAATGTCACTCTTAAACACGGCATCGAAGCGATGATTCAGGAAGTCTTTCCTGAAATCAAGCATATAATTGATACGACCGATCATGCTGCTGGGGATAATCCGTATTATTCCCCAAGTAAAGGTTAAAGGTTAATACAGATGGGCGGATCGAATGATCCGCCCATTTTTGTTTTAACCTGCCACAATGCTCGCGCCAAAGTTGTTCGCCTGTGTAATAAAACAGGTCCCACCATTGGGTAGCGTTTTCAGGAATGCGTCGGTTTCCCGCTTGAGTCTATTAATATCCTCAGTTATTACACAAATCGCTGGTCCCCAACTGCTAACTCCTGCCCCGAATGCCCCACTCTCATGTAAATAGTCAAGCGTCAATTGAAGCTCTGGTCCCTGCGCATCAATCTCCACTCTTTTCCATCCAAACGTCTGAATCGCATTCAAGGCTTCACCAAGATTGTTCATATCTTCTTCAATGAGGGCGGGAAGTATCTGGAGCAGTAGGATGTGTGAAAGTTTCTGCGCAACCCATTCTGGCTGTGGACATAAAGTACGAAAGAGTTCTACCTCCGCATCACCATAAATCCTCGAACAGTTCGGCATAACAATCAATAGTGGTAATTCCGGAAACGGATAACGCAGTAAGATGGGCGGCGGCGGAATATCACCAACAGCAGACGAGGGAAGGAATGAAGCCTTCTGCTCAGGGTAACGATGTCCACCATCTACGATGAACCCACCCGTATCAAACGCCGCGACCCCAATACCTGAAGTGCCACCGCGCCCGACAACTTGCGCCAACTCACGCACATTTAGGCCAAGCTGATACAACATATTGACAGCCTGGGCAATACCAAGCGCGAGTTGTGTTCCCGACCCGAACCCACAATGCATCGGGACTTCAGATTCAAATGTTAACTTAATACCAGGAAATGGATAGGTTTGTTGAAGGCGTTGAAGAACAGCAACAGCTCGCTCACGATACACAGAAGTGGCAACATCAATGCGCGTTGCTCGCTCAGCGATGATTTGGAAATTGGGCTTTGCAATTGCGAGCCCGAACCCCCCATCAATTCGTCCCAACGCGCCGTTCAAATCAAGCAGCGAAAAGTGCAAGCGGGACGGGGTCGTAATTTTGACGTGGTGCATAGTTGTGTCGGACTGCTTTAGTTTTATGGTGTGATCTTCTGAAGGGACACACGCCGGAGAATAGGTTAACAATTTTTAGTGGGCATTCCTATCCACAACAAGTTCAAGTGCACCGCTACCAAAGATAACGTACTTTGTTGATACCCGGTCGCGATGTAGTGTAGACCCCCTGGTGTATCCACTTGTACCCACCTGCTTCGCCGAGTTCATCACAGACATTACGGAGGTTGGCAAGTCCGAAAATTCCTCACCCTGAACCGTCAACCCAGGTTGGCTAAGGAAAAGTTCAAAAATAATATCTGTATTACTCTCACTTTGCTGCAAAATCTTAACAAGCTGATTGATGTTTTTTGGACGAAAGTTAAGCGGCGCACGTGAACGCTGCCACTGCTTGTCAGCGGTTGCGTTCATTGCCAAAAGCGTCATCAATCCATCAGGCGCGTCCTTCGGAATCGTAATTGTACCCATCTGTGTTATCGGGTTTTCAAGGTAGGGTCGCAAGCTTACCACTACTTCAACCGTCTCACCCGGGCGATAGCGTTGTTTATCAACCCAAAGCCTCTCAATCAATGCACTTCGCCGTTTATCCTCTAATTTCAGATTAAGCACTATCTTTTCAAACGCAATCGGCGTATAGGAATTATTGCTCAACTGTAAAAGCGGGGGTCTGAGGACATTTGTGACACCATAGGTAGGTGAGCCGCCAGAAGAATAAACGTTTTTATAAACGATTTCACGAGATAGGAGACCCGGTTGCTCTTTCAAGGTAATCGTTGCGTCAATCATAAGCGTATGGTCAGCCGTAGAAAACGCTAACGCTCGGACGAGGGACTCCGCTCCTACCTCAATATAGGTTGGTGTAAAACTACGATGCCGAATTACTTCATAAGACTTATGATGGCGCTTCCCATCAGCGGTCTCCATATTAAGGGTTACTGGAATATAGGATGGATGCGAACCAGTAATACCAGCAATAGCGGCTTGCCGGTCTTGCACCAAGGTGCCAATGATTTGCGTTGCGGAGGCTATCTTGGAAGATCTATAACGACCCGGCATGATAAAGTGGACATAACCACCAGAAATTGGCAGGTTGACATTACCCTCGCCGTTTCTTGAGTGTCCATAGGCAAGGAGTTGATCTCCATCAATATAGGTAATTGTCCCATAGCCGAAAGCACTATAATCACCCCGCGCGTAGGCAATACCGACGACCTGTCCTTGCTCAACAGGTGATTTTTTAATCCGACTTCCACCGCCTGGCGCCTCAAGCGGCATCAGGTTGAATTTGTCAAACAGCGGTTTGTAGAACCGCATCGCCTCAGAATTAATCCCGGCCATCGCAACCGGCACTGTTAGTTGTTCTGACAGACCATCCGTTTGAAAACCATCAAAAGAGTGTCGCGGATATATATTGTTGTTATTAGGAAAGAGAGAAAGGTTATCATTAATGCCCGCTGCCGCTGTTGCTGGATCAAAATCAAACAGTTGCGTCCCGTGATAACTTAAATTAGGTTGCATGCCGTATTCGGGAACTTTAACCATAAATTCGATAGGTGTTATACCGAACAGGTTTGCATGCTCACGCTGATTTCGATAACTTCGCGAGAGAGCCCCCATGAGCCTCCCATTAATATAGGTTGGGCTTCCACTCATCCCACCAGCAGAACCCGTTCTTTTAAAGTTATCGCTAATCCCTTTTGCCCATACGATATGCAGACCGGGGAAACGATTGTAATAGATACTCACAACCTCGAAATCGAATGCCTCAACCTCTGTCCCAGAAAACACGGTGTAACCTTTACCCTTCATACCCGGCTTTACTTCAGACAGCGGCATGAACTTCTCGGCATCCCACTTAATCTGCGCTTGGACATGATAGACTGTAAAACAGAAAACGACACAGGCAAAAAGATAAACCCTTTTCATTCACATTTCCCTTTAATTAGTCAGCAGCGGCTTCCTCGTGCCCATTCTGTCTGACATCCCGTTCAATTAAACCGTCACGAATGTGAAGCACTCTTTTGGCATGTTCAGCGACTTCCGCTTCGTGTGTCACCATGATGATAGTATTTCCTTCATCGTTCAATCGGTTGAAAATTGCCATAATTTCTTCACCGGAACGCGTATCTAAGTTGCCTGTCGGTTCATCGGCAAAAATCATTGAAGGACTATTAACCAAGGCGCGCGCAATCGCGACACGCTGAATTTGACCACCAGACAATTCGGTTGACTTGTGATCAACCCGATCCGCCAAACCGACGGCTTCCAGTGCCTCAAAGGCACGTCGTTTCCGCTCTTTTCTACCCAAACCCGCGTAAATAAGCGGTAATTCAACGTTGTTGAGCGCACTCGTACGAGGCAGGAGGTTGAATGACTGGAATACAAACCCGATCTTCTTATTCCGAATGTCTGCAAGACGATTATCGGAAAGTTGACCTACCTCTTCACCTTCAAGGTAGTACTCACCCGATGTCGGCGTTGCGAGACACCCAAGGATATCCATCATAGTCGATTTGCCGGAACCCGACGGTCCCATAATCGCGAGGAATTCACCCTCTGTTATAGTGAAACTCACACCCCGCAAGGCATGTACCTGCACATCTCCCATCTCGTAGACTTTCGTTAAATCTTTTACATCTATTAACACGGCATTTCCTCCTCAACCTGAAGTTGATGAATGATGAATATAAAAATTAGTACACCTATGCCAACAAAACAGTACGCTTTATTTTTCTTCGTTCTCTGATTCTTTTTGTCCTTTTGTTAATTCCTGCATAGAAGGCACAAAAACACGATCACCTTCCTTCAAACCACCCGTGATTTGAAAGTGTGTGTTGTTGCGCTGCCCGATTGTAATATGGGTTTTAACGCCTTTTTCTTCTTTGTTCTTGCTGGGTTTACCTGTATCTAATTTGACGAAGTATTGCCGTTCACTACTAACTTCCGCTTCTATATCGGGGAGGACGTTTTGATCGGAAATAACAACGCTAATCTCTATTGGACCTTTGCGCAATCCTTTCTGATTGCCTTCAAGCAAAATTTCGAGGTTGCCACGTGCCTTTTCCCGGTCAATTTCACCGACCTGTCCAGCGAATTCCTTTCCGATCAGATTCCGAATTTTGAGACGTTGACCTTCCTGAAATTGCCCAAGGTCTGTTGAATTTATGTTGGCTTTTACCGTGAAGATCTCCGGACTCAGTACAGAAGGGATCGGTAGTTGAAGAACATCTGATTCCTCAAACACAATAATATCGACATCTGCGGACATACCGGGCAGTAACTCAGGCGGCGAACCGATGACCTCTATATCTACCTCAAACGTGATGACAGAACTCTGATTTTGGGGACCGCGCCGCGTCGCGCTCGGTGAAATCTCGCTCACTCTCCCCGGAAAGACGCGCCCCGGGTAACTATCAACGGTGATTTCAGCACGTTGCCCTTCTTCTATTTTCCCGATCTCCACCTGGTTGATTTGGGTTCTGACAATCATCTGGTCAAGGTCAGCGATACGCATGATCGCTTCGCCACGTGAAAACGCTGAACGCCCCGAGGTGATAATCTCACCCTCTTCCACAATGAGCTGCGTGATTGTACCCGCCATCGGTGCTCTAACGGTTGTCCAATCGTGGCGTTCTTCCTGAGATTTAAGCTGGCTCTCTGCTTGGAGGAGACTCGCCTGCGCACTCACTTCTGAATGTATTGTTAATTCTTTTTCTTCTTCTGTTGTCTCTTCTATCTGCAAGAGTCGGGTTTGTGCATCCTCAAGTTCTGCTTTGTACTGCTTCCGCTGCGCTTCGAGAGACTTTTTAAGCGTCTCAACGTTCTTTTGATTGAGTGCAAGTGTCGATTTCCGGCTTTCGATCGCTGTGTTCCGGGCGTTGAGGTTCTCATCTTGAGATTTTATCGTCTCTTTTTGTGATTCGACATCTTTCTGGGCAGAATCGTACTGTGACTTAGCAACGATAAGTTGTCGCTGAGAATCCTCTAACGCTTTCTTTGAAATGAGTTTCTTATCAAACAGTTCCTCGTTGCGTTTGTGCTCAGACTCCGCTGTCTCAAAGGAGATTTTTGCTGATTCAACATTTGTCTGTGAGCGTTCAAGGGTTAGCTTTGCTTGCCCTAATGCAATTTCTGCTTGCTTCAAGGCGATATTGTCTTGATCAAGGGAGTTCTGTGTCGTTGCGACCAATGTTTCCGCCTCGGTTATCCGTTGCTGTGTGTTTGCGACAAAGGAATCCAAGGTCGCTTGTGCTTTTAAGACAGAATTTTGTGACTGTGCAAGACTACTCTCTTGCTGTTTCTCAGTAATCGTAATCCGGAGTTGTGCGCGCTTCAGTTCTGCTTTGCGTGCATTAAAGTTCGCCTCCGCCTGCTTCTTCTGCTCCAGAATTTGCTTTTCATCGATGCGAAGCAGCGGTTGGTCTATCTCAACTTTTGCACCTTCATCAACGAGAATTTCAACGATCTCGCCTTCCACGTTTGAGCGGACATCCACCTCTATAAAGGATCGGAGGTTACCAGACTCACGGACACGCACAACGAATTCGCCTCTGCGGACGACTTCCTGTTTGGTCTCGCTCTCCTTCTTATCTTGACCGAAACTGAAATTCATGCGGGTAGCACCGATCGCGCCAACAGCAATAACAACCACGGCGACTACCCCAATGATAACCCACTTTTTTCGATTCTTCATGCTACTGTAAAACTCCCATTGCATCCTGTAGACGGGTTTGCGCAATTTTATAGTCGTAGAACGTATTCACCTCATTCGTCAATGCTTGTGCATAACTTGTTTGGGCATCAAGCAATTCAAGCAAAATCGCCTTATCTACATTAAAACGTCCTTGAATGACATCCAAACTGAGCTGGGCATTGATAACCTGTTTATTAGAAATATCAACGGCACTTTCACTCCGTTTGAGATTTAGATAGTTTTGCCTAACAGCGAGAGCAACACTCCGCTCCAAGTCGCTCGCATTTTCGCGGGTCTGCTCTAACTGCATTTCGAGTTCTTTCACACGGTTTCCTAAGATGCCGCCATCAAATAGAGTGAAATTCAGGGATACACCTGCGCTCCAACTTCGGAAATCAGAGAAATTTTCACGCTCGCGGAGGTAATCATCAAGGTTGACGTTGTAGTTCGCATCTGCGTTCAGGCGGGGCCAGCGCTGCAACCTTGCCAAGGTTAGACTCCATTCTTGTGATTTTATTTGTGCTTGCCGCTCTTGAAACTCCGGCCGGCTGGTAAGGGCTATCTGGATAGCCTCCTCAACCGACATCTCTATTCGCTCAATAGTGCCGCGCTCTCGGTATAATTGATAGGATTCATCGACAGAAACAATAAGTAATACGCCCGGATCCAATCCGAGGAGTCGAGGCAGCGTCGCCTGTGCTACTTGAAGTGAGTTGCGATTGTTCAACAGTGATAATTCATCATTGGCTTCACGGACTTCGGCAGTCGCAATATCCGCGGGAATAAGTGTCCCTGCCTTCTCGAAGTCCCTCGTCCGCTGTGTGTTCTCCTGCGATCTTGCGAGAATCTGTTCACTGACTTTGACGAGTTCCTGCCTTTTAAGAACATCGTAGTACGCTACTGTAATGTCAAGGATTAAGTCTTGTTTCGTCCGCTCATTGCGGCTGACAGTAGCACTTCGGCTCTCCTTTGCTTGTGCGAAACTTCCCTCTCGCTGCCCGTTGTCCCAAATTGTATATTGCCCACGGAGGCCTAAGTTATAGTTTTCCGGTTCAAAACCGAAGTCAATGCGGTCAGAAAAATCGTAGTTGCCGTTTGAAAAAATTTGTGGAAAATACTGGGCGCGCGCATTTTTTACGCGGAGTTCTTGTATCGCGAGATTCAGCCGGGCATTTCGCATGCTTGTTGATCTTTCTAAACCTATCTGGATACACTGTTCAAGGGTTAAAGGTTGCGATAAGTCAACTTCGCCGACAGGTTCTTGTGCCCCAACACAAAGAACCACTGCAAACTGAAGCATAAGAACAGTTTTTAAAAGCACATTTGAAAAATTTTTGCGCCGCGCTTGTGGCGAAGCCGTGAGTCTTGATAAAACAGTTAACTTTATTTTCCCGTCAATCATTAACATCTCCTTGTCCAATTCCGATGTATACACCTTATGTCGGTTCAACACTTTCTGATAGTCAGTTTTGAGAAATTGTAAATTTCACCAAAACCCCATTATTATATATAAAGTCTATGTCTCTCTTTAATTTCGTCTGGTGATAGCGCAACTGCTAAGAACGCTTTAAATCGGAGACACTCACCTAATTTTCTTAAGAGCAAATTTTAATTTGCAAACAACATCAAAATACCTTACCTTATGTATTTTGACGCAATTCTTGATTAAAAGTTTAGACATTTTGACCCCTAAACTGGTTCATTTTCTTGCAAATATTTAGGTTTTATGTTAAACTACTCCGTTAAAATGTCGTAAAAGATACTTTGTGGGTAGAAATATGTCACTTCGGAATTCCATTTTCATATCCATTTTCATCTGTGTCGTATCTATTGTCATCACCTCCTCACCCGTGTTTTCGGAGGACGCTGGGACGTATTGGTTGCTTGTAGACGCAACACCGGATGCCCGTGCACGTGAACAACTGAATTCGCTCATCGAACTCCTAACATCACGCGGAAAGGTACCGAGTGCACAAATCCATCATATTGAAGGCGAGCGGGCAACAACCGAAGAGATTCAATCACTGCTCCAAGAAATTGGAGGGCAGACACAGGTACAAGACACTTTATTTTTTTTATATCACGGGATGGTCACCAAACCGAAGGGTATGCCGACGATGCACCTGTTGACACAGGGAGATGAAGAGGGCGTTCAAGATGCTACCCTCAATGAATGGTTTAGACAAACTCAAAGAGAACAAACCGTTGTTATTGTTGATGGTTATACAGAGGATACAAACTTAAGTGCTTACTATGCCAACCGCGAGACGCTCGGCACTGCCGCACTGAACGTGATTCAATCCGCAGAAAAAGCAGACGCTACAGCACTCCTTCAAGAACTCCATACTGCATTCACTACAGATACAACTGATTCGGACGATAATCGGCAGCTGAGCATCCTTGAAACCTATGAACCATTGCGGACGAACACCAAATTTGTGGACGGGATCCTCGCCCCAACCGGTGATGTTGAAATAGCACTGCTTAAACTGAGTCCAGCCCTTAAGATCACAACACTTCCCGAAGGCGCGCAAATTTCTATCAACGATAGAGAAGTCGGAAATACCCCCAGACTCATCACAGAGAATCTCCACCAAGGTAGGTCCATAATATCTGTAAAGAAAACGGGGTACATTATTCCTGCCTCCAAGACCGTTGATTTACAACTGACACTTGGCGAGTCCGTTTACCTGAGTTGGGTACTTGATCCTATTGCCGTTCACGGCACTATTACAGCGGTTCCGGGTGAATCGGCTGCCGGGACTATCGTTTGGATCGATGGAACAGCACACCAACAGACTGTGGGCGCAAATGGGATTTTTCGATTTGATGAGTGGAAAGATTCAGATTCACTGACACTCGGCGAGACCTATACACTCTACGCGAAACAGGACAGCTTGAATTACGGTTCGGCGACCTTCACCTTTGACGGTTATAGCGATATAGCACAACCGATCCAACTTATTAAGCGGACATGGTTTGAGGTGTCGCAACTCGAGTTTGATCGAAATAACCACCAAGGGGCTGTCACCGCTTTCCAGAACGGAATTGAGCGCACGACCGATTTCCCGCAAATGTCGCAAGATTTAACAGTCTTACTCCTGAGTTCGTTCGCTGATGCGTTAGAAAGACAAGACGTTCAGGATGTTACCTATCTGGTCGTTACAGCGAAACTGGCGGAGCAGCTCGGTCAGATTGCCCTCGCAAAAAAGTATTGGGAAGAGGTAAAAACGAAGGCGCAAAAGGGAACCCCTGCCGCGCAATTAGCAAACCAACGGTTGTTGCACCTCAATCGGGGTCGCTATCTCCTCAATATCGGTCTTGTTGTGCTGTTAGTTGTGTTACTTGCCTCCGGGGCATGGACGTTTTACAGATTCCGAAAATCCAGACAAACAACACAAGCAGACTAAAACCATTAAAATTGATTTTCGCGCTGGAATAGCATCCGAAATAAAACTTAAGATCCAACCCTCTCCGAAGACTCTATGCCTGCCAAGAGTTCCTCTACTACCACTGTCGCATATCCACCTGCAGGAAGCGTAAAACCGAGACGGATTCCTAAATCATTGTCAACAGCAGACACTTCATGCGATTGTATCGGCATCCGCAACGGTCTACGCGTCCCCGGTAACCGAATCCCCACGACCTACGAAACTGTTCAAAACGCACACCTTCATCTGCGAGAAGCGATGTCTCTAAAGTCAGTACATCGCCCGTCGGCATCCGCATCTTGTACCCGAAGATCGGGCCCGAAGGACTAATTTCAAACGTATCTGCACGCCGTTGTTCAATCGTTGGGTTCGGAACAAGAAAGGGTGCACCGTTGCTGTGTTTCACGGCAATGTCGCCCGCAAGGAACTTGCCTAAATGCGGCATCCGTTTCTCCAAGATGCTGTTGAAGAGATGCGCTTGATACGCCGATAGGTATAACTTGCGCAACCGATGCGGAATAGAAGTTATCACCCTTTCGACAGGCTTCCGCGCTAATTCGCGCTGCATACGCCGCGCGACATCATCCACTTGCAGTGCGTCCGCTGTGAGCATATAATGCAGCACCGTTTCCCATTCTGCTTTGACCAACGCTTTCCCGATCAGATGTGAATCATTTTTGTTCCCAAACCGTTGCGCGCCAAACTGATTCGGTACACCTTCAGTTACCAATCGCTCCATCACCGCTTTAACCAGCGGCAGTCTATCGTGAGAAATATCGTGCAGCGTTAGTTCAAAGCGGTTGCCGCGAAGGTGTCCCACCCGTAATTTATGCGTGTGCCTCTCTGCCCATAAGACTTCAATATCCGGCTGTTCAATCTCCAAAACCCGTTCCGGTGTTGTACCTTCGACAGACAATATCTGTGTTGTAACGGCACGCTTATCCTTTAAGCCCGCATACCCGAAATCTCGCGTTGACACTTGTAGTTCCCGCGCAATTCGGTTAATAGCCTCCAACGTGCTGAGATTCCGTTTCCGAATAGCAAAATAGGTATGTGTCCCGGCTCCAGAGGGTTCATAAAGCGGCAGTTCTTCAACGATAAAATCTTCGGGTTCTTTAAACATCTGACCTTCCTTATATCCCTTGATCGTCATGCTATTATATGTCCGATTACCCAATTTGTCAAACCGTCAAAATAAAAATATTGCTTGCCATCAACACAAAATTGTGGTATACTTAACAGTGAAGCATCTACAAAAAGGAGGGAAAAATGGCTTACATAATTTGTGAACCGTGTGTCGACGTAAAGGACACAGCATGTGTTGATGTCTGTCCCGTGGACTGCATACATACCAGTGAAGGTGAAAATCAGCTTTATATCGACCCAGACGTGTGTATTGACTGCGCCGCTTGTGAACCTGCGTGCCCTGTTACCGCAATCTTTATGGAAAGTGATGTTCCAAGCGAATGGGAATCGTATATCGAGATAAACAGCAAATTTTTTGAGACATTTGTTAAACCAGAAACTGCAGATAGCGGAGACGACGAAGCAGGAAAAACGAAACAAGGAAAACAACAAGGCATACCCGAAGAATTTGTACAAATACCAGAGGCACCAGACTCAAGACTGCGGACACCGTACAACTTATTAGTGATGCTTGGACAACCTATTCTCGGTGCGTTCTCAGCGAATTTTAAAACACGGCTTGAAGAGATGGCAGGAAGCACGCGCGTCTTTAGTGCCGCTGTATCTACAGGCATCAACAGCCTCATCAACCTAACCCTCTATCCGCTCATCCTTTTCTTTATCGGATTCCAAGGACAATCCCCCGACCTTTTTTCCAGTAGAGGCAACTTGATGATTTTCCTCGGGATAGTCATCGCCATAACCGAAGGTATCTACCGGTTTAAAGACGAATTTAGTTCAACAACTGAGCAACCGCGCTACGGAGCAGCATTCTATGGCTGGTTTGCATCACTCGTAGCGACACCGCTGCTTATCGGCTTGCGTTCTGCCCTGGTTGTTGCTTCTACGGCACACCGAACAACGATGCCGGGAGCAGTAGAGACGGATGGTGCGATTTATTCCGATGACATAAAAGAACGATACCGGCGTTACGGAATGGTCAATCAAGTCTCAGAAATGGCGGACTATTACCGAATCGAAATTGAGTTCCCCCGATGGGTTCCGAACTCTGCTGCGAAGCAAACGTATGATCTTCCTGATAGAATGCCACACTATGACTATGAAGTTTGCCTAAGTTCGCCATGTGCTATAGATACGACACCATCATCCGAAACCACCGTGACGGTTCAGACGCAGCTCCCTGTGAATCCTAAGACTGGACAAATGGAGGATCCGAGGTTTGAAAAGGTCGTCGGACGTACAAGTTCCTTTCCTAACGGCTTTACAAGTATCTTCCCGATTCAAGCACAACCTGAGGATTTCCATACAATTTACCGGAACAGGGTGCTTGAAATTATTGTACCGAAGACAGGGACATACGAGGCACTCGCCTTGGAACCCCCCGTTCACTATGCAAAACTCAAGGGATAGGTTTCAACGGTTCGCTATGCCCAAAGTCCAATGGATACGCAAAACGTCGTGCTTACAATAATAGGACTTACTGCAGGCGGGGTTTGAAACCCTGAAGAAACACCCTATCAAAAACCCTGCAGTGCGTGCGTAAGTCCTGAATAATAGCGGGGAAGTCTCATGTTGGATAAAGAGACGCTTGTTGCTTGGGATAAGCGTTACCTCTGGCATCCGTTCACGCAAATGCGGGATTGGTTGGCAGAAGATCCCGTCATTATTGAACGTGGTGAAGGATGCTACCTCATTGCTATCGACGGAAACCGGTATATCGACGGAACCGCCTCCATGTGGACGAATGTCCACGGACACAATCACCCACAGCTGAACACAGCCCTTAAGACGCAGCTGGGTAAAATCGCGCACACGACCCTGCTCGGCTACAGCAACATTCCTGCGATTCAACTCGCACAAAAACTGGTAGAAATCACGCCGGTAGGACTCAACAAGGTGTTTTACTCCGATAACGGTTCAACCGCTGTCGAAATCGCCTTGAAGATGGCGTACCAGTACTGGCAACACAAAGGAGAATCGCAACGAAAACTGTTTATTCATTTCGATAAGGCATACCACGGAGACACAATAGGGGCTATGAGTGTCGGCGGTATTGATAGTTTTCACACTACCTTCGATTCTCTCCTTTTTAAGGGTGTGCGTGTATCTACTCCTGAAACTTATCATTCGTCTCGCGATGCTGACACGTCTGCTAACAATGCTTCAACGATAACCGATTGGATTCGTGCGGTAGAAGCCGCACTCTCTGAAAATGCTGGACAGATTGCTGGTATTATTTTAGAACCGTTAATTCAAGGTGCAGGTGGGATGCTTGTCGCACCAAAAGGGTTTCTGAAAGAACTTAGTACGCTTGCAAAAGAGTGGAAAGTGCTTCTCATTGCCGATGAGGTGATGACTGGATTCGGACGCACCGGCAAAATGTGGGCATGTGAGCACGAGGACGTTACACCCGACATCTTATGCACGGCAAAGGGACTCGCCGCGGGCTATCTTCCGCTTGCTGCAACGCTAACGACTGATGACATCTACAACACCTTCCTCGGCGAATATAGAGACCTCAAAACTTTCTTCCACGGTCATACGTTCACAGGAAATCCGTTGGCATGCGCCGTTGCATTAGAAAATATTGCCATTTTTGAACGTGAGAACCTCTTATCCCAAATTCAACCCACTATTGATCATTTCAGAAATCGACTTCAGGATTTCTATGCGCTACCGCACGTTGGCGATGTGCGGGTGTGTGGTCTCGCCGCCGGTGTCGAACTCATGAAAAACCCAGACACACACGCACCTTATCCATTTGAAGAAAAGGTAGGTATCCGGGTTTGCAAAGCGGCACTCGCACATGGCGCGATGCTCCGACCGCTTGTGAATACTATTGTCCTGATGCCTCCCTTGCAAATCACGATCTCAGAGTTAGACACCCTATTAGACATCGTTTATCGTTCAATTGAGACGGTTACAAAAAAATAGGGCGGGTGTTTAAACCCGCCCTTGAACCGATTTGGTTAGAAACCCGTACGACCGACTGCCGTATTTTGCGCCCTATCTGTTACCTGAATGGTAATGGCATGTCCGCCTTCGGGAAGTTCACCGGTTTCTAAGAGCAGCTGCTCGCTTTTAGAATCGAAGATACCGTCATCGGGGAAGATAGCCTTCCAGTTCTCATCGTTGTCAATTTTATAGACAGCTTTCTGGATTGGCGTGCCCATATCCGTGACGGCACAAGCGATTTTGAAGGTACCATTGCCATTCGGAGTGACCTGAATTTCCCCGACAGAAGGTTGGGTATTATCAACATCAAACGGCATACTCACCTTATCAGCAGATTTTGCCCAACCGACTGGATTGCTCAGTTTGTCAGTAGCGACAACTTTTACCTTATAGCGTCCATCTGCAACGGTAGTGATATCCCACTCAAATTCGGCTTTGGTTAATTCCTTTTTCAGGAGCCGCCAGTTTTCCTCAGTTACAGATTTGTAGTAGAGCGTATACTGGAGCGTATCGGCATTTGCATCCTCAACCTTCCAAGTAATCTTCCATTTTTTAGAGGGTGCGCTGTCTCCACCACTGGATCCGCCGCTACTTCCACCTCGCGCGCCTGGCGGTGGTACATTCCCACCAGAAGAACGCCGCCGTGTTTCTTGATTACCGCTGCCGCTGCCATTGTCCACATTAATACTGGTAAATCGTGGTTCAACATTAGCCTGCACAGAAGCGAGCGTAACCTTCTTCAAGACAGGTGTTTTCGCTGCGTCGCTGGTTGTGAATTTCGCGCGCCACTGGATGTACTGTGCGTCTCCATTCGGAACTTGGGAACCTTCCGCAGTGGTGAGTTCCTCTGACCAGTCGTTCCATGTATCATCAGGCTTTTTGGTATTACCGGTACGCGTTGAGAAAGCGATAGCGGTTCCTTCTGCCATCTCACCTTCCCAGGAAAGTTTCCCCCAACGAGAAAGGCTCTTTGCGTCGTGAACCTTCGACTCAAGCGTTCCTTCATCAACATGATCGGTCGTAAGCGTAAAGAGTTTACCCGGATTCCCTGTTGCCAAGAAGGTTTTGGTTTTGCCATCAACCTCTTTCTGATGTATTGCGACGACCTGATCGGCTGAGCATTTCCCAATTTCAGTAGAGTCGCCACTCATCGGGTTAACCCGGTAAATTTTCCCTTCATTTCCGGTACCGACAAGAATTTGGGATTCGCTTTCCAGCACGATTGATAAAATAAGAGGTTCAGGCGAATTCCAAATTGATACAGCAGTCCCATCCGGTCGAATTTTGTAGATATTGGATTTATTTTCTTGCGGCGGTCCACCACCCGGTGGCGGCGGTCCACTCGGCGTAGGCGGTCCGTTGCTTGCGCCGCGCCGACCTCTTGAAGGTTCGGCAGGTTGAGATGTAACGGCTGCAGTGTAAAGATTACCTTTGCTATCCATTTTAAGGGCGCGGATCTCTTTCTCTTTGGCTTGATAAACGACCTTCGCAGTGCCATCATCCATAATGTGGTAGATAATACCGTTGTCGCCGCTTCCCGCATAGAAATTGTTTTCGTGCAGAAGGAGCGTCATAATATTTTTTTCTTCGGCATCAAAGAGGACACTCGATTCACCCGCTGGCGTGATCTTGTAAATCTTTCCATCGGTGCCAGTTGCAGCATAGAGATTACCCACATCATCAAACTGCAATGCCCACACATATTTATCACCCTCATTGAGAAGCGTTGTCGGGGGTGTTGTTGCATCAGTGATCTTGTAAATCAATCCGTCGGGTCCCGTACCAGCGTAGAGGACATCGTCGGGCCCGATAGCGAGACTGTAAATGGTGACTTCGGGTGAATTATAGTAGAGTTCAGCAGTGTCGCCACCGGCACTAATTTTATAGATTTTCCCTTCATTGCCAGTACCAGCGTACAGGTTGCCTGCTGAATCCTCAGCAAGTGCCCAGACTTGGGTCTCCTTCATTTTCGTGAAGGCATCAATTTTCAGAGACAGCATAACGTCTCCGGTACTTGTCAGTGAAAGGTCCTTGGGCTTACCAGACTCGAAATCCGCACGATGTTGCTGTTCCCACAACGAAGTTTTTACTGCAGATGCAACACCCGCGAAAATAAGGATGGTTAAAATAAAACTCCAAAAGGAGATGACACGGCGCATTGAAAATACCCTCCTGTAGGGTTGTTTAGGCAGAACTTGAAACTATATGCAAGTCGCCAAATTTATGATTTTTTGATTTAGCATTCACCGAGATACGGGATGAATCCACGGATATTTGTCCCGACACCGGTTACTGTAAGGACTGGTTTATTGACCTCCGCCTTACTGACTCCGTTTTTTACTACTCGGCATTCCTATCAACAACAAAGCGAATAATTCCACTGCCAGAAACGACATAGTTCGTCGACATCTTGTTAACATGCAAGGCTGTCCCCGAAGTATACCCACTATTACCGACCACCTGCTTTGCAGTGTTCATCACAGACATAACCGAAGGCGGAAGATTTGAGAATTCTTGACCTTGAACAGTGAGTCCGGGTTGCGGTACAGAAAGTGCGAGAATAATGTCAGAATTGTTTTCCTCCCGTTTCAAGAGTTCAACTAACTGGTTGATGTCCGCGTATCGAAAGTTAAAGGGTGCGCGGGAACGCTGCCAAGACTCATAAAAACCACCGTTGGAAGCGATGAGTATAACAAGACCATCTGGAGCATCGTTGGGAATCGTAATTGTCGCCGTCTGGACTATAGGGACCTCAAGATAAGGCTGCATAGTCACTTCAACAGCAACGGTATCACCAGGACGATAGCGAAGTTTATCGACCCGAAGGCTCTGAATCCTCGCTGTTCGCCGTTTATCTTCAACTTTGAGGTTAAGGTCAACGCCTTCGACCTGGACCCTTGTGTAAGGGTTACTATCTAACAATGACATTGGAACAGATAGCGTTCGCATAATACCAAATGCGGGTGAACCACTGGAGGAAAAGACGTTTTTGTACGTCAATTCTCGGGTTTTTAGGTCGGGATGCTCTTTCAAGGTAATGGTCGCGTTCATATCGACCGTGTGGTCGTGGAAATAGAACTCAAGCGCATCAAGAATGAGGGATGTCCCTATCCCAACATAGGCACCAGATATGCCGCGGTCTCTTACGACTTCATAGAACCTTGTGTGCTGTTTCCCATCAGTTGTTTGCACATTGACATTGACCGGAATATAACTCGGATGCTTTCCAATGATACCGGCGATTGCCGGCTCCCTATTTTGGACTAAGGTACCGATCGGTTGTGTCGGTGCAGCGATCTTGGAGGAACGGGATCGACTCGGATAAATAAAGTGGACATAACCGCCAGACAGGGGCAGATTGACGTGTCCTTCCGCTGCACCAGCAGGATGCCCATAAGCGAGTAACTCATTCCCATCCACATGAGTGATAGTCCCATAACCAAAAAGTGAGACATCACCACGTACGGCTTCCGTTCCGATGATTTGTCCTTCCTCAACGGGTGATTTTTTAATAGGAGCACCTCCCCCTGCAGCCTGAACAGGCGTATAATTGTATTTGTCAAAAATCGGCTTGACAAACCGCATGATTTCAGGATTCAGTGGTGGATGCGCAATCGGTATAGACAACTGGGCAGATCGCGTTTGGGCAGGCGTATTGGAAATGCTCTCAAACCATATTTCATCAAAACTACGAGGCATTTGTTTGACCTGACCATCGCGAAGCAGGGACATTCCCATATCCAAACCAGATTCCTGTGCTGCAGCTGCAGCGCCGAAGTCAAAGAGTTGCGTGCCTTGGTAGCTTAAATTGGGCTCCATCCCACGCTGTGCTACTTTAACCATCAATTCAAACGGCGTGACACCAAAGAGATTGGAATGTTCACGCTGATTGATAAACCCAAGCGCGAGGGCACCCACGAGCCGACCATTAATATATATTGGGCTACCGCTCATACCGCCTGCAGGACCGCTGCGTTTAAAGTTGTCGCTGAGACCTTCAAACCATATCACGTGCCAGCCCGGGTAATAATTGTATTCAACACTCAGAACTTCACATTCAAACACGTCTACCGTTATTCCTGAGAATACAGTGTAACCTTTCCCTTTCATGCCCGGTTTCACTTCGGACAACGGCATAAACTTTTCAGCGTCCCACTTAATCTGCGCATCGCTATGATATGCAGCCAAGCAGAACACGATCAGCGCGCAAAGCCAAACCTTTTTCACAACTTTACTCCTCTCTGAACTATCAGAAATCTGTTTTATGTTCGCGATAACAATCTCAATCATACATTGATTGAGATGTAGAGCCATCTCATCCGTCCACCCGCAGCCTTTTTCTCGAAGCCAAGTCTTTGTCTGATAGGAGCCATATACAAGTTTTGATTTATCAGTTCCAACGGGGCAGATATATTAGGACACTGAAGGCAAACGAAAGCGGTTCTGCGTAATGTAGCACTGTACAATACAGTTAATACATAATGATATATTATACCAAAACAACAAATCCGATGTCAACCCGAATTGATAAAAAATTTCAAAATTCCCTCGTTAGCCAAGACCTGATTTTCAATTGATATTTTTTCCCATCCATGTTATGCTAAAATAAAACAGCCAGGAGCAGCACCCAAAATATGTCGAATACCGCTTGTATCCTCGCAATCGATCAAGGGACAACAGGCACCACTACTCTGCTCGTTGACGTACACGGCAACATCGTTGCGCGGGGATACCAAGAATTCACACAATATTACCCACACCCGGGTTGGGTAGAACATGACCCAGAAGAGATTTGGAACGCTACACTACAGGCAATAGAGGCACTTTTTGGAGAGACCGCTCCAAACATTATAGCACTCGGTATCACAAATCAACGCGAAACAACGCTCATCTGGAATCGGAAAACAGGAAAACCGATCCACCCCGCAATTGTGTGGCAGTGTCGGCGCACTGCTGATAGATGTACTTCCCTTGAAAAACAGGAGGTTGTGAAAGAGATAAAAGCGAAAACAGGACTTGTCTTAGATGCCTACTTTTCAGCAACAAAGGTGGCGTGGATTCTTGATCATGTTAACGGGGCAAGGGAACAAGCCGAACGTGGTGAACTCGCCTTCGGAACTGTTGATACGTGGCTCCTGTGGAAATTAACAGACGGTACTGTACATAAAACTGATTATACAAACGCATCGCGCACGTTACTTTTTAATATCAACACCCTTTCATGGGACGATACGCTCTTGGAAATCTTCAACGTTCCAAAAGCAATATTACCGGAAGTTTATCCGTCAGCGAACAACTTCGGTACAGCGAGTTTCTACCGCAATTTTTGGCTTGAAACCTTTGAGAAAAATATATGCTTAGATGGCATTCCAATTGCGGGAATCGCGGGGGATCAGCAAGCAGCCCTTTTCGGGCAATTGTGTACCAAACCCGGCATGGTGAAAAACACCTATGGGACAGGTTGTTTCCTCATGCTAAATACAGGGAATGAAAAAATAGAGACGGAGACAGGTCTTCTGACAACGCTTGCTTGTAGTTTAGATGAAAACCCCGTTTATGCACTGGAAGGGAGTGTATTTGTCGCGGGTGCTGCTGTCCAATGGCTTCGGGATGGTATCCAGATTATTCAGAACGCAGCAGAAACGGAAGAAATCGCAGCCAGTATCCCAGATTCAGGCGGAGTCTTTGTTGTTCCCGCGTTTACTGGACTCGGTGCCCCCTATTGGGACGCTGAGGCGCGCGGTGCTATTCTCGGTCTAACACGTGGAAGTACCCGCACACAGATTATCCGTGCCACTTTAGAATCAATTGCCTATCAATCCGCAGATGTCGTCACTGCGATGTTGACAGATGCAGAAATGCCGATTGATCGGTTGCGTGTTGACGGTGGGGCAGCCGCAAATGACTTTCTCATGCAGTTCCAAGCCGATATCCTGGGAATAGATGTAGAACGTCCCGCGCAAATCGAGTCAACAGGACTGGGTGCAGCGTACCTTGCCGGTATAACAACCGGAATGTGGAACGACATTGCTGAACTGGAGGCGTACCGCTCTGCACAAACTACACCAACAGATGAAGTTTCTACAGCTCGCGTCTTTTCACCGCAGATTGACCCAAACGAACGCAATCAGAAACTCGCGCAATGGAAAGAGGCAGTGCAACGGATTATGAGCTAAAATGCGACTCCAATGGAAGTATTCTCTCGTTATCAACTTCTCCGTAATAGCAGTCCTTGTGGCATTCTACTTTTTCGACAGCATTCGTGTCCGAAGTGAGATGAACGCGCTGCATGCCTTGGGCGCAGAACGCGGCGCGGAACTGAAGAAAATCACTGAAAATACAATCCTTGATGCTATTGTGAGAGAGATTGAAACCACAAAGGTATTTGACGCTGACCGGCTGGATCAGGTACTCAATGAACTCAAACGGGAACACCCGGATATGCAGGATGTGTTAAATGTTCATGTCTCTTTAAGCAATACCCGCATCCGTTCGAGTCTACTCGCCGGTGAAGATACTGTCAATATAAACCTGGATGCAGCAGCCTTGGAGCAAATTGCAACAAAAGGGGCAACGATAGCCGCAGTTGAGGGTCAGAACGCAACGGCTATTGTTATTAAATACGCCGTCCCATTGAGTGAGCCAAAGCCGAGTGGATTAGAACCGAGTGATCTGGCACACGAACCACCCCCTGATGAAGGATTGCTACTGCCTGATGTTCGATGGGAAGTCACCGGCTACATACAAGTGCTTTTCGATGTCCCTTATATTGACAGGTCAATCCGAAACTCGTTGTTGATGCACGCAATACTGATCGTGATTGTCGGGGCACTCCTCGTAATTCTGATTGATCTAACGACGAACCACCTGATTATGAAGCCGTTAGAACGCATGACGCGTATTATTCAGAGCGCAGAAAGTGGCGATTTATCTCTCGATCAGACGTATTCCTCGGATGAAATCGGAAGGGCAACCCACAACCTCGTCCGGATGCTGTGGCAACTGCGAGATTCTCATTCAAAAAGGATCACTGCCTTAGGGCAATTTGCCGCTGGCGTGGCACACGAAATTCGGAATCCACTTAACTCAATTGGAATGACTGCCCAGCACCTAAAATCTGTTTTCTCACAACGAAAGGTGAGTCCGGACGATATTGAAGAAGCGAAAGAACTTTTAGAGATCGTTGATAAAAAGATAGGGGAACTAAAGCAGACTTCAGAACAGTTTCTCACGCTAAATCGACCGAGAAAATTGAATATGGAACCGGTAAACCTCAATGCCCTTGTAGAGCAGGTTTTATCGGAATTCGCACTCGTCACCGAAGAAGCCAAGGTACAAGTCATTAAAAACTATGACGAAAATCTACCGGATGTCCCATTGGATACAGCGTTAATGCGGCAAACCCTCTTCAACTTTGTGCAAAACAGCATCCAAGCAATGCCGAAAGGCGGTAGCATTTACATTACCACCTTAATTGAGGAGATAGAGGAGGAGATGGATCGTGCAGCGATCGAAATTCGAGATACCGGGATCGGCATCCCTGAGGAAATTCAGGAACAGATTTACGACGCATATTTTACAACAAAAGATGCTACCGGCGGCATAGGACTCGGACTTGCCATTTCCCACCAGATCATCACTGCACATAAAGGCAAGATCGAAGTCAGAAGTAAAATGGGAATGGGAACGGTTTTTAAAATCAGTCTTCCACTCACTGAGAATAAACTCACATAAATTTACGGGTTCAAACGAGGAGAAAAAACATGGCATCAATACTGATTGTAGACGACGACCAAGCACAATTGACAATTCTACAGCGTATCTTAAAACGTGAAGGGTATACGGTTGAAATCGTTGAAGATAGCAAAGCCGCGCTTGAAAGCTTAGAGCAGCGAATGTTTGACCTCGTTATCAGCGACATGTGGATGTCTTCACGGTTTGAAGGTCGAGACCTGCTTCGCGAAATAAAGCGTACCGATCCAGACCTGCCGGTCCTTATCATGACAGCATACGCCGAATTGAACGATGCTGTTAATCTTGTGGCGCATGAAGGCGCGTTCTATTACCTCGAAAAACCGATTCAAATTGATGTGCTAAAACGAGAAGTAAAGCATGCCTTGCAGACGCGGGGCGCGCTCGGAGAACCCGAAAGCGAAACCGATGATCTAACGCCTGAAATTCAGATTGATGAAATTGTTGGTGAAAGTGAGCAGATGCAGGAACTTTTCAAAAAAATGGCTCGGATCCTGCATCGTGGTGTCACGCAAGTTCTCATCACTGGAGAAACAGGCTCCGGGAAAAGTTTAGTTGCGCGAGCACTCCATAAACACGGACTTAGAAAAGATAAACCTTTCATCGCTGTTAACTGTGGCGCGATTCCAGATACGCTGATTGAAAGTGAACTCTTTGGACACGAAAAGGGGGCATTTACAGACGCTGCACAGCAGAAGAAAGGGCTGTTTGAAGTCGCAAATGAAGGGATACTCTTCCTTGATGAGATCGGCGACCTGCCGACGCAGACACAAAGCAAACTCTTACAGGTACTTGAAGAACGCGAGATACGCCGAGTCGGCGGCACTCAGAGTATTAAAGTTGATGTTTGTGTAATTGCCGCCACGAACAAGGACCTTATTCAGGCAGTCCGAGACGGAACATTCCGAGACGATCTCTATTTTCGTCTGAATGTGATTCCACTTCACGTCCCACCCCTGCGGGAACATCCGGAGGATATTCCACTGCTTGTGAATTTCCTCATCCAGAAATTCAGTAACGAGTACGCCGAGGCATTACCCAAGCAGGTTACACCGCAAGCAATGTCAGCACTCCGACGTTACGAGTGGCCCGGCAACATTCGGCAATTAGAAAATTATCTACGCCGGATCTTTGTGCTCTCAGAAAATGAGGTAATAGATAAAGATGAATTGCCGCCGGAGATTTTAGATACATCGCTGCCAACCACCGACGTTGAATTTGATATTCCAGAGGAAGGGGTTTCACTTGACGATATTATTAAGGAATATGTGTGCAGCGCGTTGACGAAAAGCAACGGGAACCAGATTCAAGCCGCAAAACTGCTCGGCATCTCGCGTCGTAAACTCCAACACCGGATGCAGAAATATGAACTCCAGAGCCAAGACTTCAAAACAGAACCATAGCCGGAAACATTTCTCATTAAAGTCCCCCTGATAAGAGGAATTTAGGGGGTTTAAAGAACAGAAATTACTGCTTTTTGCATCTCAATGTCTGATATTTGCTCAATTTGCGTAAGTCCTATTTCCTCTTAAAGTCCCCCTGATAAGGGGGATTTAGGGGGTTTAAAGAATAGAAATTACTGTTCTGACCTAATACCGAAGGATTCGCGTATCAATTTCCTGCGCCCACCGATCAATACCACCGACCAAACTCTTCACCGATTTAAAACCGAGTTGTTGTAAAAGAAACGCCGCATCAAGACTACGCATCCCCCAGTGGCAATATACGATAACCTCAACCGCTGGGGTAACTTCCCGAAACCGTCTCGGCAGCTCACCCAAAGGGATCAACACCGCGCCTTCAAGGTGAACCATTTCATACTCCCATTTCTCCCGTACATCCAGCAAAATAAACGGTTTACCTGCGTCCATCATCTCTTTGAGTTGATTCGGCGTAATCGTGTAAGTGTCCGCGTCCAACGGAAGAATCGCTTCCGACACACTGGGCGCAGCCTTCGGTAAATTCCGTCCCTGTAAATCCCTTATATACCGCTGCCGTATCTTTTTTAGAATTTTTTTGATATGTCTAAACATCTTTTGATTCTCTCGCAAACCAGTGAGGACTTTGAAACCTGAAAAAATAATTTGGAGGTCGCGAATACAATACAGCTTCACGCCGAAACTGCAAGTACAATCCGCTCCCACAGAAAAGGAGCTGCGTGTTGTTAGAAACGCATCGTCACGCCTAAGGTAGGAAGGATTGGTAACTGGGGTTCTCCTTCAACAGTACAGCCCTCGACTTCACTAAAGGCATATTGATCGAGGTTCCTCCGGTTATATAAGTTTAAAATTTGGAAATACCAAGACAGTTCCCATCGCTGATACAGACTCCGCTTTGTAATACGAAAATCGAGGCTATGATAAGGGGGCATCCGTTCTGAGTGAATAGCACCAAACTGCCGGTCACAAAGGATACTCCCATCAGGTTGCAGAATTTCCTTATGAATCAGAGGTGTTCTCGGTTCACCCGTATGAAAACGCCAACTGAGATAAAGATGCCAAGTCGGTGCAAATTGATAACTGCTGCTGACAGCAAAAGCGTGCCGTCGATCACGTTGACGGAAAAATGTCTCACCGCCAGCGACTTCTTCAGCGATACCGTAAGCATAACCGAGTGTCCACGACAAGCGATTTGAAACAGCGTGTGTCATGAACACATCAAGACCTCTGGCATCTCCGGACTGCGGGGGCACGAAAATTTGGTTCTGTCGTCCGAACTCGCGTAACCGTCCGACAAGATTATCAAATGTGTTGTAGTAGCCTTCTACACGCACCAAGAAATTATCGGTAGGCGTATATTCAGCACCAATGACGTAATGCACAGCACTTTCGGCACGTCCCACCGTTTCAATACCATCCTCCACAGGGACACCCATGAGGCTAACAGGCTGATGGTAAATGCCCCAAGCACCGCGTAAGATAAAGTCGCTCGTCGGTTTTACTGCAAGTGCGACTCGCGGTCCAATTTCATAACGCTGGATACCTTCTTCTCGATACTGCTGGTAGACGTAACGCCCGCCGACATTGAGCGCAAGTTTCGAGTGAAGCTGCCACTCATCTTGTAGGAACGCGCTGAATTCGCTACCACTCTCGTCAACATCCGCGAGAATCGGTTTGTATACATTTATACCCGCTTGCCGTTCTTGGACGTTATATTGATATCGCGCTGTCAACCATCGCCAAGTTACACCTGTACGAACGGTGTGATCATCAAAAAGGTTTGCTGTAAGTTCCGTTTTTGTGCCGAAAAACCCGAAATTTCGATTGTCAGCGTCTGCCCGCCCGCTCATTCTCTCCTGATCCGAAATGCCACCGAAAACAAACACATCTGTCCAGTGTGAATCATTAAAGGTATGTCGCCACTTTGCCCAAGCTGTTGAATTGTTGTATAGGGAATCCAAGTTACTGTCTACATCATCCAAACGTTGATGATTCTTGTCCCAACCGTATAATCCATTAAGCGTAAGTGTGTCCGATGGGGTCAGTCGGTATGTGAACTTCCCATAGACATCGGCATACTGCGGATTATAGTCTTCATCAAGTTCAATGAGTGCCAGAATGAGATCAATATACCCACGTCGTGCAGATAGGAGCCAACTGCCTTTTTCCGTGAGCGGTCCCTCCAGAGTTGCCGTCGCGTTAACCAGATCTATCCCAAAATTCGCGGAGAATTGCTCGGTATTCGGTTCCCTTGTTGTGATGTCAAAAACGCCAGACATCTTCTCCCCATACTCCGCGGGAAATCCCCCCATCAATAATTGTGTGTCCTGGACGAGATCCAAGCCGATCAGTGAAACCGCGCCGCCGAAGTCCTGTAGATGATACGGATTGTAGAGTTCCATGCCATCCAATCTAACTGAAATATCGTCCTTCTCGCCACCTCGCACACTGAATCGCGCGCTATAGTCGCTTGCGATCACGCCCGGAAAAACATGTCCCGCCCGCATCACATCATTGTCAACCAACGGAAAACGTTCAATCTCCTGCTTAGATAGGGAAACCCGCGCGGATGCCCCCTCATAAATTGTAAAACGCCCCGGTGTCACAACAATCTTTTCCAATTCTACAGGCGTAGTACTTTCCTCAGCGAAAATCGCGACCAGACCCGTTAATCCTAAAAACAGCGTGGAAAAAATTAGATATACCGGCTTCCGAAAATTGGAACTAAACATTCAGATGCACCTCAGCGTTATGATATATCCACCTCTATAGGGTTATTATAGCATATTTTGGAGTTGCAGTCAATTATGTAAGATCGGACAATCTCTGGAAACATTTATGGTGAATTATAGAAATAAGTTGACACTTATCAATAACCCTGTCCTTCTCAAAGTCCTCAAAGTCCCCTGATAAGAGGCGGTGAATGCCCATAAGGCATTCATACCGTTGATTCTGATTCTTTAGGGGGTTGCCTTTGCATTACTAAAGTTCGGACAATTTTAAGATAGCTAAAGGTACCCGAATCAAACACACTCTCTCGTAGCATAGGCTGTTGGTTTCCTGTGGCTCTTTCGTAGCATATAAAAACATTGACTTCGGCAGTTCTTGTGTGCTAAACTATTCATCAAAATTGAGTCATACAGAAGGAGTCAAACATGGATCTGATAAAATGGCGATATACGTTTTTATTATACGTGTTTCTCATCCTTCCAGCAATTATCAGTTTCGCTGCGGGTGGATTTGAGTATCTGCCCGATGAATCGACCCTTGGCTTGTGGCATTTTGACGGCGGTGCTATCGTAGATACCTCCGATAACAAAGTCAAAGGTGAGGTGGAAGGAAAAGCGGCGTGGGACGCAAATCAAACATGGAATAAAGAGAATAAACCCGGTAAATCGTTTGTTTTTGACGGAAATACGGTGATCTCGCTCGGCGAAGCAGATGTGCTTATACCGAAACTCGAAATTACAATCGAAGCCTGGGTCTATCCCGAAGATTTGACTGGATGGCGACTCATTTTCACGAACTGGGATGGACCACCGGGTGCTTACCATTTAGGTGTTCAGAACGGCATCGCCAAATTTCACATTAACACGGACAAAGGAACTGCGTTCGCTGGCGCGACAGACGCTTTAGAATTAGAGCAGTGGCAGCACGTCGCTGGTACCTACGATTCCAATCAGGTCAAACTCTATATCGACGGAAAAGAGGTCGGTTCAACGAACCATGGCGGTAAACTCGCAGGTGCAGCAGGATTTGATGTCATCATCGGCAGCAAGAACACCCGCCAGTTTAAGTGGAAGGGATTAATCGACGAAGTCCGAATCAGTGATATTGCCAGAGACGCTGATGTGCTGAGCCCAAATTTGGACGCGCCACAAGCAGTTGAATACTCCGAATTCACGTTGCCAACCCTATGGGGTTATCTTAAAAACTAATAAGTAATCAAAAGACTGTTTTTTGGCAGTTCGTAGATATCCAAATCATTATGAAAGAAGAAATCGGATCAGCATTAACGCGCAGCACAACTTTTCTGCTCAGCCAACAACGCAAAGACGGGAATTTTGAGGGACAACTCTCCTCAAGTACATTCCCGAGTTGCGCGTATGCTTGGATACAACTCGCACGCGGCGAAACGCCAGAACCTGCTCTCACCGAATGGTTTATTGAAAACCAGAACGAAGATGGTGGCTGGGGATTAGACACTGCGAATATATCAAACGTAGAAGCGACCCGATTTGTCCGCCTAATTCTGGATCAAGTTCACCAACGAATACCACACCTATCCCTCCAAAAACTACTGGCATCTATTCCAAAATCGGCACCCGATCTCGCCTTAGTCAAATTGGCTTACGCGGCTTTCAACCAATTTGACTGGAACGAGTTGACCTTGTCAGAAAACGCCTTGCCACTCATAAAACTTGCACGGCAATTGACAAAGATACCACTACTTGGCAGTCGATTGAAACCGCCGAGACATCGTTTACCGCCCGTCGCGCTGTTCAATACATCTATGTTCGACGCGCTGTTCATTGCCGAACAACATACACTTGTCCCTGTTTTTATTATGATTGAATTGAATACCGCAAACCGTCCTGAAATGATCGCGTCGCTATTTGTGTGGTTGAAAACACATGTCCTCAGCGATGGCAGTTGGTTTCGGGTGAACTATATCACCGCGCTTTCGGTCCTGGCACTCATTGAACTCCAAGAAAAATGGGAAGAGGATGAAGAGATCACCGAACTCATTGAACGCGGTATTGCTTGGCTTCATAAGACTCGCAATGCTGATGGCGGATGCCGAGAGGCATTAAACCTCAATGTCTGGGATACCGCGTTGAGTATCATTGCCCTGACAGAAGTGTATTCCGTAGACGAGGAAACCGCGCCGCCCAATGATGAACTTACGGATAAGGTGAAACGTGCAGCACAATGGCTCGTCGAACATCAAAATGCGGATGGCGGTTGGGCATTTTCCGGATTAGGCGATAGCACGCTTCCAAGCGACGCGGACGATACAGCACTCGGCACCCTCGCACTCATACGTTCACGCCATCCGGATACCTCCGCTAACCCACTGACTTTAGATGCTGCGATCCTTCGCGGGATTACATGGTTAAAGACACAACAAGTACGCGATGGAAGTTGGAGCACATATCAACCCGGACAAGGAGATGTCGGATGCGTTAGTATCACCGCACATGCAATTGAAGCCCTACTTGCCCTTGGTAAAAGCGATGTTACTGATAAACCGAATGTCCAAACCGAAATACAACGCGGTCTCAATTGGCTTCGCCGTCAAATTCATCGTGATGGGTATTGGCGAGATCTCTGGTTGGCAAAAGATACATACGGCACCGCTTGTGCTATTGCTGCGCTGGTGAAAGCGGGTTTAGCAGACACAACAGAAGTCCATCGCGGCATCGAATGGTTAGAACGCAGCCAAAATACAGACGGTGGTTGGGGCGAAGATATGTTCGGAAATCCGACCGAAAGCACAGTGGAACAGACAGCATGGAGCACTTATGCCCTTCTACTGGCAAACCCTGAAAACCGAGCGGCTCAAAACGGTATAAAGTTCCTACTCGAACATCAGCGAGAAGACGGTTCATGGCAAGCAGCATGTGTCGGTATATACTGGGAAATCATCGGCGGATATGCAGATCCGATTTATGCATCCGTTTTCCCGATACTTGCCCTGAATCAGTTATTGCAAACACCCTCTCAAGCAGCTCCCACTGCAGGCAAGGTTTGAAACCCCGCTTGCAGCACGTAGGGCATCCGTTATCATGGAAAAAATGCGTAAGTCCTGAGTTATCGCAAACACTCTCTCAAGTTCATGATGCCGACGTTAGCTAAAGTATCAATTATTATCCCAGTGCTGAACGAAGCAAAGATTCTGGAGCAGACACTTTCCCGACTTCATTCCGAACTTGGACACCACGAACTTATTATTGCAGACGGTGGCAGTACCGATGGTTCCACTCACATTGCGGAAAAGTACGGGAAGGTGATTACATCAGAACGCGGACGTTCTAAGCAGTTAAATGCCGGGGCAGCGGCTGCATCAGGCAATATCCTTATCTTCTTACACGCCGACATTTGGCTTGAACCGGGCGCATTGGCGGCAGTAGAAACTGCACTCTCTTCAGGATACGTTGGCGGTGGGTTTCGACAGAAGATTGACGGGAAAAATATGCTCTACCGAGCGATTGAGATCGCGGGGAACATTCGGGGGAAATATCTGAAGGTGTTTTATGGAGATAGCGGTATCTTTTTATCGCGCGCAGATTTCGAGCAGATCGGAGGCTTTCCTGAAGTCCCGATTCTGGAGGAGATGGAATTTTCAAAAGCGTTACGCCAACTCGGCAAAACGACGCTGGTTCCCCCTCACATTCATATCTCTGCACGGCGATGGGAGACGAAGGGCATTATCCGAACGACAGCAAACAACTGGTTGATAACACTTCTCTATTTCCTGAAATTCTCACCAGAACAACTTGCCAAACTCTATCGACACATCCGATAACGGAATAAAAAAGGGAACTTCCTGCGCTGCCTCGAACAGCAAACGGAAAGTTCCCTATATGGAGACGCCGAGATAACTGATTGCTACTTCGACAATAAAACTTGCGCGATTAGCGAGTCTGCTTGATTGTCCCCCAAGTTGTCGCTAACTTGTTCTTGGCTTCAACATTAAAGGTGCCTTCCTCTACAAGCCAGTTGTTGATGAATTCGGCAACACCGATACCGCGGATATCCGGTTTCTCTGGCCATTCAGGTCTTCCCACTTGCCACATGGCTGCAATCATTCCGGTTCCATCTTTGCCTGGCGACTTGCTGATTGCAACTGCTGGATCTGCCGTATTCTTATCTGCTAAAGCCAAAGCAACGACATCCCAATCCGATCCCTTGAACTTTTCAAGGTGCCACGGACGGCTAGAGTTAAATGGCTTGAATGAAGGGATAGCCTTTTTCCCCACATCAGTCGCTTCAAAGTTATCACCCCGGTCGTCAAAGCCTAACCCTGGGATATCAAAGACATTGGCGGCACCGTCCCTGCCATTATTTGGACTCCGTATCCCGCCCTCGTAACTCATGTAGAAAATCCAGTCTGCCACGTTAATGACAACGTTGCCTTCTTCAATAAAGTTTTCTACATTAGAGCCATCAGGCTTTTTGTTTGGAAACGGGTAAAGTCCACTCGGTGTGGTTCCACATGCTAGGATAATAACATCCTGTTGACCGTTCCCGGTATGTTCCACACACCACTTTGCGAGGGGGGAATTGTCGCCGACTTCATCACCATCACCGAAATCTTCAATACTGTTAAACAGTGCCTTGATGCCAGGATCGTCCTTAATTACCTTAACATTCTCAGCAACTGCCTTATCGGAAATCCAACCCGGATTGGTTGGTCCCGAGTAAAATGCCAAATCGTTGGCTGAAACCATAACCATACCGCTCATAAGGGCGAAAATGGCTATACTTACATAGAGTTTCATGATGTGTAATACCTCCCTTTTGGTTGCCATCAGTATAGGCTCCGATCTCGAAATAGATCAAACCCATCTCTGTTTCTTGCGATAGATCATTAATGTCCCACCGCGACACTTATAGTGGAGTCGTCAAAAAGACAACTGGCGAACAATTTCAATTTTCCCCAGAATATCGCCACATCGCCACTCTGTCCTGGGGCTCTATAACGGTTGCGATGCTCCTATATTCCACGAGCCAATTGTTGATAAACTATTTGCCCGCGGAGGACCTTTACTCAATAGAGTGTACCTTAAAATGCAAATTGGTGTCAACACTTTTTTGCAGAAAATCGCAATAATTCGGAGTTACTTCTGATTTTCAGCATCAAATGCGCCAATATGCTTAGGCACCCTTTTCGAGGATTCAGAATGATTATCGTTATCGTTTAAGATTTGCCCATGTTACAGCAAGTTTGCCTTCGGGTTCAACAGCGAGGCTCACCTCGCGTGGGTTATCGTAAAGGAATAGGTTGTCGATGTAATAGTGATGGAGTTGGTTAGTGTGGATTCCGAGCACACCCTTGGGATGGAGATTCTTTTCATCTGTCCACTCAGTAACCTTTTCATAACGGAGCTCGCCCTGCCGCTTTATATGGAGCTGAAAATCGTTACCAGCCCCAAGTAACGCCAGCGTGTACCATTCCTTTGTCGTCACAGGAAACGGGAATTCCGCTCTGAAATCACGATACTCGTTCCAGGTACCTCGATCATTTCCTTCGCGCTTGTACCAACGGGCGGAGTTCGGGCGACCGAATCCATTCTCAGGCGTAACAATTAATTGATAAAAGTGGTAGTCTTCGTTGGCGCGAAACAGGAGCTCCATCTTGCTGGGAAAATCATCATCGTTAAACAGATAGAAATCAAGGCGAAGCCCAAAATCTTCAAACTCCACTAACCCATATCCGTAATCCTCAGGGGCGTTGCCATCTCCGCCGAGCCTCTCGATTTCCAGATGACCGCCCTTTACTTTCCAAGACCCTTCCTGACCTTTCCAATACTTATTGTTAAGTTTACCTTTAAAATCATCTGCTACGAGAAGTTTCGCATCACTCACATGACACAAAAACAGAACAGACGTTATCAGGTAGAAAAGGATAGCAACTTTTCGCACGGTGGTTACCTCCCTCCGTATAGGAATCTGTTTTAATTATAATCTATTTTGTCGAAATTTGTCAAGAATTGTTTAAAAAAAATAGAGTCATTTAGTTTTCGGTTTGCTGTTGCTTTTATGAAGGGGCTCCATCGCGATTCGGAAAGTGCTTCTACACAAGATTTTGGAAGATCTCAATATTGATCCTACTGGACAACTGAATGCCTCTGTACTACATGCAGGGCTATTTAGTTTTCGTTATTTTTTCTAATATTTTTCACATCTGTTAATATCTTGACATAAACAGATGCAGCGTGACTTTTCACGCTGCATCTGCTATACTTCACCGTAAAAAATCTCGATAATTTTTGAGGTGAATCATGACAAGAACACCCTCTTGTCACTTACTTGACATATTAGCAGAAGTGCCGGATCCACGCAATGAAAAAGGTAAACGCTATCCTTTAGTACCTATTCTCGTTTTGATCGTCATCGGTCTGATGTCGAATCATAAAGGGTATACCTCAATAGCGACTTGGGCACGGAGTCAACCTGAACTGGCAAAAGCGTTAGGTTTCAAATCGCGTAAGACACCGTGTGCTGCAACACTTCATAATCTTTTGAAGCGTCTTGACGTAGTGAGTCTCGAAGCATCGCTAACAAAATGGGCGTTTTCAAAACTTGAAGACTTTCAAGTTTTGAAAACACAGCAGTTAGATGGGGTTGCTATTGATGGTAAAGAGTTATGTGGTTCCAAAGACCCAAAGACCGGATACCGCACACATTTACTCTCCGCTGTCTCTCATGAGTTAGGCATTACACTCGCACAATGTGCTGTCAGTCGAAAGACAAATGAGATTCCGATCTCAACAAAACTCCTCAAGGCACTTGATGTCACCGGAAAAGTCGTGACAACTGACGCACTTTTGACGCAGAGAACCTTTTGTAAAGATATTATAGAACATCAAGCTGACTACGCACTCCCTGTAAAAGAGAATCACAAACAGATGTATGATGATATTCGCCAACTCTTTGAACCCCTCTCGGAAACAGACCCCCCGGAAGTTGAGAAGCGACGGTTTGAAAACCTACACACCCAAGAGAACGCACATCTTCATACGCACACAGATGTTGAAACATCACACGGATTTACCACCACACGCACACTCACAGCAAGCACAATGTTGACAGATTACATCAACTGGCCAGGACTCGCTCAGGTTTATCAATACCAATCTCAGCGAGAGCATACAAAAACAGGGGAGATCACCTATCAGACACAGTATGGTATCACGAGTCTCGCACCAGAAGTCGCCTCCGCAAAAGACTTACTCAAACTCCGACGCCAACATTGGACGATAGAGAACAAGATCCATTGGGTCCGAGATAACGTCCTTGGTGAGGATGCTTCACAGGCGAGAACGGGCAATCTTCCACACGTCATGGCAGCATTACGCAACACTGCCATGTCTGTTTTACGCTTTGACGGACGGACAAAAATCGCTGAAACAATGCGATTTTTCGCTTCAGAACCTAAACTCGCAGTTAAACTCATACTATGAGATATCTTAAAACTAAATAGCCCTGGTACTACATGCCTTACAACTTGACCCTGCGGAAATTCTGTGCTATACTCCACACATCAAATAGAGAGGCACATGAAAAATGAATTTCAAAGACAAAACCGTTCGCTGCTGGATCGAAAACAGGCTTATTTTCATCCTTGTCAGCGTCTATTTTCTTATCTGTCATAATATAGTGTTTACCGAACCTGCTCGTGTCATCATCAATGAAATTGATGGAAGTGAGATGGTTCTGATTCCGTCGGGGACCTATCTTATGGGCAGTACATCGGCACAAACCACCGCCTTAATCAACAAGGACGCGCGACTCTCTGAGGATTTTTTTGAAGCAGAACATCCACAACATGCTGTGTTGTTATCCGCTTTCTACATCGACCGTTACCCTATAAGTAACGCGCAATATGCGGCGTTTATCGCAGCAACAGGTCATCCGACACCGAAATATTGGAAAACTGCACCACAAATAGGCGCAGAAAAACCTTTCCCCGCAGGCACCAACCATGCAACACACCCCGTTGTTGGTGTCTCTTATGCTGATGCCTTAGCGTATTGTAAATGGGCAGGAAAACGACTGCCTACAGAGGCGGAATGGGAAACGGCGGCACGCGGTGGGCTTGTCAATCAGAATTATCCGTGGGGGAACGAATCCTCTCGAAACCGTGCAAACACTGTCGGTATTTGGGGAAAAGACAAATGGCATTGGACTTCGCCTATTGGAAGTTTTCCTCCTAACGGATACGGGTTATACGACATGGCAGGCAATGTATTTGAATGGTGTGCTGACTGGTACGCATCGGACTACTATCAGCACAGCCAACCTGAAAACCCACGGGGTCCTGAAGCAGGACAGACCCGTGTGCTACGTGGTGGCTCATGGAGCAACAATCTTTTCGGTATCTATCAGATGCGGTGCGGTTATCGGTTTCATGCTCGTCCAGAAACCCGCAATTTAACCATCGGTTTCCGATGTGTCACAGCACCCTCTCCATAGTCCGCTTCAATGAAGCGATTCGAGTTGATCATCTCCTTCCACAATTTTCAGAAACTGATTCACTGGCACCTCCGAAAATTTCTGAACGATTCCGCTTTGCCACTGGATTTCTAACGCGACGCTTTCCTCTGCCCCAACCCCAAAATGTAAACGTAAATCATTTTGTGAGAGATAACTTGAACCGCTCCGGATTTCTCGCACTTGACGAAGTGAGCCTGTCTTGACAAGTGCCCGCGTCCCAATGGATGCTCGGTTAGAAACAGTACCCACCAGTTTAAGATTTATCCAATTTCCTGAACGATGTCCGCCATCATTCCGTAGAATATCCACCCCTTTACCGACGTTTGACACTACGATATCCAGATCGCCATCATTATCCAAGTCCCCAACGGCACTGCCGCGGCTGGAACGTTGTAGTGTGAGTCCAGAACCGCTTTTCGCTGTGATATCCGTAAAGGTGCCATCTCGCCTGTTCCAAAATAGATGATTCATTTGCGCATAAGTGGTTGAACTATCAATGAGCATCACATTATCGTGGATGTGTCCATTCGCAACGAAGAGGTCCTGAAATCCGTCTTGGTCGAAATCAAAGAAATTGACCCCCCATGCCAAGTAGGGCAGGCTGACATCCCCAGTGCCGGACGAATAGGTCTGATCCGTGAAGAACTCACCGGTATCGTTATGATAGAGCGTATTCGTCTGGTGCTGAAAGTTAGTGACAACAAGGTCCAACCACGTATCGTTATCGTAATCGCCGAAAGCTACACCCATACCGTTTTCGACCAATCCATGTTCGCTAAGTGCCACTCCAGCAAATTGACTCTGTTCTTGAAATCGTCCACTCCCATCGTTATTGTAGAGGAAGTTGGCATCCGCATCATTTGCTACGTAAAGATCGGTGTCTCCATCTGCGTCATAATCCCCGAAGGTAACACCGAGACCCCGCGCAGCGAAGCTGTCAAAACCGGTATTCTGTGTATCCTCTGTGAAGGTGCCATCGCCATTATTGCGAAAAAAAACATCTTTCACCCCATCATAAGTGCGAGGACTACAGTAAACAAGAATTCCTTTAACTCGACACGGTGTGTGCGTCTCTACAGAGAAATCAACATAGTTAGCAACGTAGAGATCGAGATCGCCATCTGCATCTACATCCCCAAATGCACACCCCGCACTCCAGTCAGAAACCTCCACGCCTGCCTCTGCTGTCCGCTCACTAAAAGTACCATCGCCACTGTTTCGGTAAAGCACATTAGTACCAAAGTTGGTGACGTACATATCAAGCCAACCATCGTTGTCATAATCACCTACACAAACACCGACACCATATCCTCGGTGCCCAACCCCGCTTGCTTCGGTTACGTCAACGAAATGTCCAGTTCCATCGTTGCGGTAGAGGCGATTCGTTGCATCTATAGTTGTATTGGATGCATCCAAACTGGTCCCGTTGACGAGGTAAATATCGACATCATCATCGTTGTCGTAATCGAACAATGCGACTCCAGAACCGAGTGTTTCGACAAAATACTTTTTATAACTGCGTCCGTCCTCGTGCTGGAACACAACACCGCTCTCGGTTGTGACATCCATAAACCTAACATTCGACTGCCCATTTCCATTAGAAACAACGAGAAGACCCAGGAGCAGTGGAAGCATAATCTTCATAAAAAAACAATTGTAGATGCGACTTCTCGTCGCAATCCATTCCCCTAATTTTTAATGAAATAGTTCAGAGTACTCTTACATTCAGGTATTATACCGCACCCGTGTATAGAAGTCCAGTGTCTTTGGTTCAGAGCAGCGCCATTCAGCTGATGATCGAATCCGAACGATCCACTGTCAGATTGCAATAAAACCGAAAACCCGCTAAAATATAGGAAAGTTCAACCTATAGATCTCTTTCGCAAGCGTGCAAGGAAGATAAATTGATGTCCCACCGTCAAATGCTAATTTGGATTTGTGTCCTGCTCATTACGATTGGAAACACACCTATTGCAAGCGAAAAAGCAATGTCCTTGTTCTCGCAAGGAGTCAAAGAATTAAACGCTGGAGAGTTAGACACTGCGCTCGAAACATTCGGGCAGGTCACGGAAATCGTGCCTGATTTCGCAGATGCGCACTACCATCTTGGATTAGTTTACTATCAGAAGACAGAATTCCGAAAAGCGATTAACGCATTTACACAAACCTTAAAACTTCTGCCTCGCGATACAGACGCGCTTATCAAATTGGGGTTGGCTTCACACAAAGCAGGCGATGCGAATGCCGTAGACGCGCTTGTGAAGCGTACCTTCTACGAACAGGCGGTCAAGGCTTATCAAACCGCACTCGAAATTCAGCCGCACAATGTAGAAGCACTTAACAATTTAGGGCTTGCTTACCAAGAATTAGGGCAGTTCAGTGAGGCGATTGCAGTATACGAGGAAGGATTGACCCTCAATCCAAACCTGCCCCAGCTGCATGCCAATCTCGCAGCGGTGCGCGACTTGCAAGCCGGAATTTATTCGCTTGCCGCGCATCGGCACTATCGGGTAGGAACGCGAGCCAAACGTGCGGGGCGAATAGAAATAGCAGTAGCCGCTTGGAAACAAGCCATTGCCGAAAGCCCAAAATATCTACAGGCACACCTTCAATTGGCTGAACTCTATTTTCAAAGCGCTGAATACGAGTCTGCAATTCGCACTTACCGTTCGGCTATCGCGTTGGTATCCGAAAGCGAACTTTCTCGACTTGCAGCCTCAGCAGACATCTTCTATAACCTCGGTAATAGTTACCTATATGCCCAGCAATTGGAATCAGCTGTTTCCGCCTATCGCCAAGCGGTGAATCTGAATCCAGAAATGGTAAGTGCTTGGGCAAACATGGGCACGGTGCTGCTTGAAATGGAACAGTTTGATGCCGCTATTGTGGCATGTCAGTCAGCATTAAAAGCCAATAGTGCTGCGCTCTCCTCGGGAAAAAACGCGGCTATTTCACGAGCCGAGTTAAGCGCGATTGAGTTCACACATAGAACTGCACAAGACATCAAAGATGGAGAATATACGATGCAGGCTTACCGTACATGGAGACAAGGGATTTCAGCGAGAAACCGCGGAGACATACCAACTGCTCTGAAATTGTGGGAGCAGGCAGTTGCCCTGAGTCCACGTTACGCGGTGGCACATGAGAACCTAGCATGGATATACTTCAATCTAAAGCGATTCGACGACGCAATCCAGTCAGGCAAAACCGTTCAAACAATTCGTTCTAATCCGCAGGTTACACAGTTACTCACATTCGCTAACGAACTTAAGGCGGGGAAATATTCGTTTAAAACTTACCAACTGTGGGAACAGGGGCGACGTGCCAGTGCAGCAGGCAATCTGGAGGAGGCAGTTACGCTGCTCTCGAGAGCGATTGCGGCAGGGCCAGAGTTCGCACCAGCATACAACACCTTAGCCTGGCTCTACGCCGATAAATTGGAGACGAACTTAGCAGAAGCAGAAAAACTGGCAAGACGAGCACACGAACTCGACCCGGAGGCAACCCATATTTACGATACGCTTGGATGGATCCTGCACAAACAGGGACGCTACACAGAAGCCCTCAATACCTTCAAACAGGCCATTGAACGGACTCCAAACAATGCCGAATACTTATACCATGCCAGTTTAGCAGCAATGAAAATCGGACAATCTTCTCAGGCATTGAAATACCTTGCTGCAGCCATTACACTTGACAAGCGACTCATACGGAGGGTGCAAACCCAAAGTGAGTTCGATTCTATCCGTTTTACCCCGGCATTTCGGAACCTCGTCCCGTAACCCTTACTCATCTGAAATCTCTGCGTCCATTTGGGTGGGGCCATTATTCTGCCAATTATCAGCCTTTTCCTTGAGTTTCTCAAGGTCATCAGAATTTTTAATATCAACGATGTGCGGCGTAATAATGATCACAATCTCAGTATCTTCAATAGCGGTTTCAGTGCTTTTGAAGAGTCTACCAAGCAACGGAATGTCACCTAAGATTGGAAGTTTATTTTCGACTTGCTTCTGCTTCTTACGGATAATACCACCGACAACAATCTTCTGTCCATCTTCAATATCAATATAGACGCTGATAGAGTTGTCATCGGTAATAGGTGCATTGAAGTCAGTAAACTCAATGAAATTGCTGGCACTAATGTTATTAATATCCAAGCCGATGGTGCGCTTACCGTCCTCACCTGCTTTCGATTTAGCGATGTAAGGGGTGAGATCAATATTGATGCCCACCGGTGGATCAATAAAATCGTAGTTAAAGAGGGGTTGTGAAACTGCCTCTCCCAAAATACTCGTGGTATCAACACTTTGGAGATAAGGGATACGGCGACCACTACTCCATGTCGCATTTTGTGAATCTCGTGTCAATAAAGACGGTGTTGAGAGGGTTTGAACCTTGTTTTCACGCATAAGGGTATGTAAGAGTGCCATATATTCTTTGGTTGCCAAACCGATGTTAAATCCGGATATCTCTTGTTCAAGCCCGAGCTGCCCCTCAAGGCTACCAACAAGTGGATTACCAGGAACCGGAGATACACCGAAGATTTTGTTCTCTTGCGCCGTGAGTTCGATACCGAGTTTGGTCGTCTCATCAAGCGTGACTTCAAGAATCTGAATATCTATCCAGACCTGCCCTCTCACAAAATCTAACTCTTTAATAAGTGCAATAACATCAGCAAGGTAACGCTGCCGCGTTGTTACAATCAAAGTGTTGGTATCCGCATCAGCGAAGATAGTAACTTTTCCACGCAAGGAGTTAATATCTTGCTGCTGCTGTCTACCGGCATTCATAACGAAGAATCTAAAACTACTGAATCCACCACCATCTCCCTCACCTTCCCAAACCTGTTGAAGGATTTGCTCAAGTTGCGTCGCCTGGGCATACTCAAGCCGAATTGTTTTTGTTATCTCTTTTTGCCCCTCAGGTGTAGGGATATCCATAGAGTTGATAAACTGTGTGATGAGTTCAAAGTTCCGTTGGGTAGCCGTTGAGATGATCACAGCGTTTAAGGTAGGATACGCTTCAGCAGTAACGTTGCCTGCCAATGAACCTTGGGTCTGATTACGTAGACTACTACGCGGTAGATAATAGAAGAAATCCCTACTACTCCCAGAGCTGCCTTGATACGTATTATTAATAACGGCGGCGACATTTGTAGCATCGGCGTATTTGAGGTGATACATGCGGGTCCCCCACTCTTGATCCGGCATGTTGACATCCAGCTTTTCGATGAGGCTATCAATCGTTTCAAAGTTCTGTGAACTTGTTGAAATCAGGATGGCGTTGAGGCGTCCATCAGCGACAAGGTGAACCTCGCCTTGCACGCCAAATCCGCCACCACCTTCAGAGGGTTCCCTGTACCTGCGATCCCACCATGGACGGTCTCTGTCGCGACCGGCACTGCCACCTTCAAAAAGGTCCTGTAGACTCGGCACAAGGGTTTGAGCATCCGCATGTTTGAGGAAATAGAGTCTAATTTCTTCTTGCGTTATTTCTTGATCAAGTTCTTGGATAACTTTCTCAATAATGGAAAAGTTACGTGGATCTGAGGAGACGACAACGACATTGAGTCGAGCATTGTGCGAGACGTTAATAGTTCCGACAATACCCTCCTGGTTGAGCCCTTGTTCGCGTTGCCAGTTTCTTAATTTTGCTCGGTCCCAAGCGTCCATTCTGCGACGGTCATTTCCACTTTCACCGGTGAGTACTTGCTGTAGGGTTTGTGCAACATCTTCGGCAGAGGCATAATTAAGTTTGAAGGTACGTATCTGGGTTTGTGCGGTGGATGAGACATCCAAGTCTTTGATAATTTCTTGCAGGAAAACCAAATTTGCCTCAGAGGCTTTGAGGACAAGTGAATTGGAGTTGGGTTCAGGAATAATCCTGACGGTGCCATCAAGGATTTCGTAGCCGGTGCCATCAGCCTTCATCTGTTCTGCTGCCTCTTTCGCTTCTTCCGCAGTAATACGGGTGCCACCACTTCCAGGTTTCCCATCGTCGCGTCCCTCCCCTTCCCGTAAAATGTTTGTCAGTGCTTGCGCCAAACTATCCGCATCTGCATAAGCGAGTGGAACAATGAGAATCTTTAAGGGGAACCTTTCACTTTGGTCAGCGACTTGTAGAATTGTAACGATTCGGCGTATATTGGAGGAGACATCGGTGATGATCAGCGAGTTTGTTGCGGTATCCACAAAAATATGTGCCTGCGAATTGAGTAGCGGTTTGAGACGATCAACCTGTTCTGAGGCAACGACGTTTGTTAATCGAATGATATATGTTTGAATCTCATCGGTCATATCAACGAGATCCGGATCCGGTGTAATGCTTTTGACAATACCTTTTGTACGCATAGCACGCGAGAAGGTTGTAACCAAGAGTGTGCTATCGGTTTGGATGAGCGTGAGATCGTATTGTGTGAGGACAGTTTTGATTTGTTCGATAACCTCTTCAATCGTCACATTCGTGAGATTAATGAGCGCGAACCTTTTATCTCGAGTATCTTCTTCACTTGCGATAATTGTTAGATCCGTTTCTCGCGAAAGCCATTCAAGCACCGCTTTCAGATCTTCACTGGTAAAGTTAAAGTCGAAACGGATTGCGCGACCTTCTTCGTCAGTCTGTGCGACACGCATGGTCGGTTCCTGCTGCGCCTGCACGCCAACAAGTCCGGTGATAAGTAATCCAAAACACAAAAATAAAATAAATAAGAGTCTACGTCCTTGCATAACATCCGATCCTTTTTGATTTAATCACATTTTCCTGCAAACCTCACGAGAGTTCTCTGAAGTATGAATCCCATAGAGAGACCTCAGCAAGGTTTAGACAGTTTTTTTAAGCCCTGAAACCGATTCACGGATCTCGATAAAGTTAAAAGATTCGGGCGAGGAGAAGTATTTCAACGTTCAAATTCGCCCCATCCGCTCCTTCGCGATTCCGACCGCGTTGGCCTTCGGAACGCGATGCCTGCTTATCAGCCGAGATCCGCAAATCGCGGACGGTTAGCCATTTAGCGTTTGTTTCAATGAGATGGTTTAAGTTAACAAGTTTTTCAAGGTCTGTTTTGAATTTCATTTCAACGGTGTAAAGTTGCGTCTCATAAGTCGATGGTGCCAACGCGAGCTCCGCCAAAAGGGTTGCGCGCTGCGCTTGAATCTCCTCAATGTACCTGATCAATGCCGCTTGAAGTTCACCGGTGTTTGCGACCTCTTCGGCATATTCATCCTCTGTTTGTGTGAGAATACGCAAAAGCCCACTATTCCTTCGTAACTGGATTTCAACAGTAGCCGGTTTAGCACCGATGCCGAAGATACCGGGGGTCGCAGCGGTTTCAACGCTGTGAATTTGAGATTCAAAGAAACCTTGTCTGAAATTTGTTGCCCCGCGGAGCTGTTGCCTCACCATATCTTTGACATACGCAGCGAGTTTAACCCGGAGTGTGATAGGTATTGTTTCTGGAAGCGAGGCGAATCTCCATTCCTCCACAGCCGCTGTTGAATCCGCTGACTGCACTTTGTCCGCAGATTCTGATTTTTCTATGGACGGTTCCGCGCCGGACGATGCCTCGTCTGTATCTTCCATTTTTTCATCTGTATCGGATTCTGTATCTTCTGACAGCCATGCATCCATCAACATGTCAAACGTTTCAGCTTCAGCCGCCTGCTCTGCTATCTCCGCAAGCTCTGTCTCCTCTGTTTCTATATGCTTGAAATAGAGATAGAGAACCAGCCTCTCCCGATTTTGTATTGTCAATTTTTGGGTCTGTTTTCCGGTACCGGGCTTCGTCAGAAGTTGGTAATTCTGTTGGATACCCGCCCGTCTTATGAGCGCATCAACACGTGCCCGAATGACCGTCTCTGGAGGTTCAGTGTCAAAGAGTGTTGCAGCACCCTGAGCACCCGTTTGTGCTGGCTGTTCTTCTTCTTGTGCCAATCCCGTTGCTTTGTAAATATCGGACTCAATCGGTTTAAGCACCTCTGCAGCATGTACCAAATTCTCAGTTTGCATTAACTGTTCCTGTTTAGCTTTGGCACCCTGATTCACAAATAAGCGATAGATGGCAGGGACACCCTGTACTGCGATCAAAATCAGAAGCACAGCACCTAAAATGCCAAGTAAAACTCGGCTCCTGGGTGTTAATTCAAAATCCAGTTCCATGAATTTATCCTTTAGACATTACAATAGTTTATAGGACTTACGCATTTCCTCTTAAAGTCCCCCTGATAAGGGGATTTAGAGGGTAAAAAAACGAAAACAACGTGCTCTTAAATCGTCATAATGTCTATTTTATTCGTCTTTCTCGGTTTCCTCATCAAGTTCAAGCGTGTTAGATGTAGGCGGGTCAAGTTGTAATTCTGCCGCCGTTGCCGGTTTATCAATCTGCGGTTGAGGCATTGGATAGCGTTTCTTAGCGAATGCCCGAACAGCAGACGCAGTTAAATTACACCGCACCTGTACTTGGAAAATCTGTTTTCTATTTTGAGTGATGGTTGTTGTATCACCGGGGCGAACATTGGTAAAGACCCCAGACCGTTCAAGTGCGCGCAAAAGCGTATTTATAGCGTTATGGGACGCGCCCTCCAAATTGAAAGTAATTCTCGCTGTCTCAGGCTCGTGAAGATTGATAATATTGAAATTGGTCCAAGCGACCTGTGTTCTGTCGTGAAACATCTCACTGAGGGCATGCAAAATATCAAGCGGTGATATATTATGCGTTAACATCTCTGTGAGTGCCAGTTCACGTCCAAGCTGCGCTTGCGCGGCTGCCACCGGTTGCGCGTAACTCGCGAGTCGCGCATCAACCATTTCCGTTCTGTGCTTTTGCGAACGTTGAAGGGTATACCCCCCAAAGAGGACACCCCCCACAATCAAAACTCCCAACCCCGCGGTAGCAAAAATTTGGCGTTGCCGTGTTGTTTGTGTCAACGTCTCGACAGCCTCTTTCGGTAGCAAGGAGGGTTGGGGCATCGGGTCCAAAGCACTAAATCCAACACCGAGCGGCACCGCAAGGGTATCTCCCCATTCCTCAAGTATAGCACTAACTTCTGCCCGTTGCGGCTCAATTTTAATATCTGACTGTTGCGCAATAGCGCGAAGTGGATTCCAGAAGGATGTCGGAATGTCAAGTGCTTGTTCTAAAGCCGCTGCGAGGTCAGGAACACGCGCGCCACCGCCACATAACCAGAGTTCCGTTTCTATTTCGGTCGGTGTGAAACTTTCAGCACCATCCGTTTCTTCCGTAGTGTCAAAACCGTCCGATGCTCGATGTGCAGTCGCAGCAGCGATAGAACGCCGTAGTTCACCAACCAACTGGGCTGTCCACGTAGATGTAGGTGCTTCATCCGCCGGAATATGGCGTTTTTCTTCCGCTGCTGTCTCACTATCAACATTCAACGCTTGGCTGATACGCTCAGATAGATTGTCACCCCCTAAACGGAAACTCCGAGAAAACCGTAGCACACCGCCCTCAACAAAACAAAAGTCGGTTTGCGAAGCACCGATGTCCACAACGAATGTAGGTTTGGTACATCCGCTGTTTGCTGCTGTCTCTGCAATAGCGATCATTGAAGGCGTAACTACAGAGGCAGACACACCGATCTGTTCAAGGAACTCCAGATAACTTGTGACGGACGCACGGCGGGTGGATATCAACTCTACCGAAGTGGCATCCGCTGTTTGTCTCACATCGTGGTAAGTAAAGATTGCTTCTTCAATCCGAAAGGGAAGTTCCGACTCCGCCGCAATTGCGACGATATTCGCGAGTTGATCATCGGTTGCGGTAGGTAAGTTGGCTAAACGTTTTGTGTTTACCAAAGATCTCGGCAGCGCGAGCACAACCTCAAGGTCACTCCTATTGAATAGCGAAAGCAGATTTCCTTTCTGTGCCGGACTGCCTAAGGATGCCCAAAGGTGTCTTATCGATTCAGCCACCTGTTGCTTATCATCCTTGTCAGTGTATGTAACGACCCCTGCATTGGTGAGACGCAAAGTCCCAGATGCCTGTTCAAGCTGAACCATTTTCGCTGTATGCGTGCCGATATCTATCGCTACAACTCGTTTTTTTGCCATTTTTTCTTGGCTGTCGGCTATCAGCTATCGGCTATCAGTAAGAAGGTTTTGATCAAGTCAATCTCACTTTACCGATGATGCTAATAACTGATACCTGACTGCCATCTCCTCCAGCTGACGACGGAAACTAACTGTCGCAGCCATTAATTTATTTTAATCCTGCCGCCAATATTGGATGCTGACTTGGTCACCCGTCCGATCAATGACACCGAGACAGGTTGAAACAACCCTACCTGTGGCATCAACGCCGGTTGCCTCGATACGATAGCCGTGTGAACGGTAAGTTACCCAATCAACAATTTCACGGAACGTCTCAAAGTCAATCTCGTCAAGTTCTGAGAGTTCTGAGATGTTAGTGAACGGATGACCCGTTATTTCCTCTTCGGTAAAACTCAGCACTGGCGCGTCATCTGGCGGATCTTGTTCGCGGCGTGTGACGATTGCTTGCGCCCTTTCTCCGTCCATTCCCGGTAGCAGTGCTAAGGTTTCAGCAGACGCAGTGTTTATGTTAATCAGTCCGCTGCGGATGTCGCCATCTTTAAGGGTTATTTTGTCAACAATACCGATGAATTCTTGCTGCGTTAACAGTGTGACATCTTTAATAGCATCTATGTTCTGAAAAATTCCTTGTGAGTCGCGATGGTCGACAATACGTTCGGCAATGCCTTGGTCAATACCGTCCACGGATTCCAAGGTTTCAACATCAGCGGTATTGATATTGATTTGTCCATCTTCGCCCTGTCCCTGTTGAGGTCCGTTCCGTTCTTCATCGTCCTCATTTTCTTGATTTCCGCCGGAATCTTCCGTCGTGATTTGGTCTCGGATGTTGTTAAAAAGTTCATCAGAGACGGCTTTTACATCTATAAGTGCAGAAAATCTGTCAAACTCACGCTGCTGAATCAGTGATTCCGCCTCAGCCTGCGAAAAGACAGGTTGCCCCCCACCTTGACCGGACTGCCTCTCAATTTGTGTCAACTGATCTGCCTCCGCTGTATTGACATTAATAAGCGACGCTCCATCGGGATCAGTACTTGCGTCAATAGAATATATGGTTGCTAAATCCACAAGACCGGGATGTGCATCTACTGCTGTGTTCTGCAGAGACGTTGAAAGCTCGGGAGCTGTGCTTGCAGCCGTGCTTTGTGTATTTGCAACACCTTGTGTAAGTGCCGCCATTTGTTCCGTCCCGTAAAGGAGTTCAGATGTCATCCCCACCACTCTCGCGAGATCTCGAACGGTACGGTACGGTTGTCCTTCTACGATTAGGTTAGCGAGTTCCTCTGTCTGGGCATCATCGGGTGAAGCCCCTACCTGTGCGAGCAAATTACTAATGAGTCCAACATCAGCGACGTTGATATTAACCCGCGATGCTTCATCAGTGACCGTCACACTATAGTTTAAGAAATTTCCAATTTGAACCCCATCTTCAACTTGCCCCGTAATAGGGGTTGCCCAACTCTCACCGAGCGAATCAAAGGGTGTCTGGTCCGTTCGCATGACAGCGAGTGTCCACTCAAATCCTGCCTTTGCAGCGTAGTGATACTTCCCTCTATCCAAGAAATTCCGTTGCGTACGCTGTTCTATATGGATCGAATAGAGCAGCTGTGCCGCCAAAATAGAGAGTATCGTGAGTATCCAGAGCGTTGAAACGAGGGATAACCCACGCTGTTCCTTGTAGAATAGATAGGTAAACCGCTTTGTAAATAGCATCATCTATTGACCTTCTTAAGGGGCACCTTCTGCGCCGCCACCAGCGGTTGCACTCCCTGGGAGATACACCATCGTTGATTGTGTCATACTATTTGACGGCACCATAGGTTGATTTTGGGACGCAAACTGTGTGGTATTTGTATTTACGGCACTCTGCGCGCCGCCTTGGACAGTTATTAGGATTTGTATAGCACTTGGAACACTTTCAGGGTCATCCCAAGAGGAGTTCCACACTTCTGACTCGCCATCAAAATACTGTAGATCAAAATTAGCAAGTCCCGTAATGAGTGTTGCGACATTAACGTAAATGGGTTCCCCGTTTTCATCTGTCTCCGGGACTGCGCCACCTTGTAAGAACGGACCGATCACAACTTCTGGATCGAGGGTTGTGGTTGTAAGGCGAAAGAGAGCGTATTCACGACTCTCTTCGGCACCCATATCTTCTGTAGAAGTTCCTCGGAAATTACCCGAATTCAGAATGGATTCACCGGGTGTCGGTTCCGCAGCGACAAAGTACGCCACCCGTTGAACGTCGCTTAAAAGTGGCAAAGGCACTTGTGACGCATTTTGAGATTGGAAACTCGAAAGCTGCTCTATAAAAGGATCGGGATCTGTCTTTACGAGCGTGACAAAACTGAGCATATCCCTATCGCCTAATTGGCCGGGTTCATCTTGCGTGTAGAGTGCAAGTTCCGGCTCTTGAAGTGAAATTTGCATGTTTCCCAAGTCCGTTACAAGGCGATCCATAGCGAAACGACTCCTTTGTGCAGCCAATATTTTTTCTTCAGTCTGTTGGTAGGCATCCACAGCCGTCTTGAAAGCAAAATACGCTGACCCGCCGATGATGACGAGGATGCTAACTGCCATCAACATTTCAATGAGCGTCAACCCGTTCTCGCTTGCTGTGTATGTAGATATTTTTTGAATTTTCATGGCTGCAATGCTTGTTGAACGCCGTGGAAACAGCTATCAACCGCCACCAGGCTGTTGCCCTTGCTGTGTTTGCGGATTTTGTCGGTCAGCGATAAAGGTGCTCATAGACATAGAACGTTCCCGATTTCTATGTTGCCATGTGACAGTCACTTGAACCCGTCGAACGTTTTCAACCTCTTCAGATTCTATGTCCTCAACCATAGAACTCCAGCGATAGCGTGTATTATTACCGAATTCACCGCTATCTTCACCGACATCCGGATAGCCGCCCATCTCAATTTCTGCCATCCGAAATTTGAGGAGATAGAGCGCAGTCGTAGTGTTGTCTGAAAGCCCTTGATTCCGGGCAGCAGACGCAAAGGCGTGTAAAAGCGCGGGGAGGACCGCCGCCAAAATCGCTAAGGTTACGAGTATCTCAACGAGTGTAAAACCGTTTTTTTCTGCTGATACCGAGTGTTTAATGAGTAATTTCATACCTTTATGTTGCCCTGTCGGCGGGGTTTGAAACCCCGCTGGCAAGAGGTGATGCGTAAGTCCTAAGCAAATTAATTTTGTGCAATTTCAAAGCCTAATATTTCAACCTCTTCAGACGCGAGTTGTCGCACAGTAACGCGACCGCTCGCAGCTTCAACAAAAATAGACATAACCTGATTTCGCGTGTTTTGGAGGTACACGAGTGCTTCCTCGGAAGTCGCATTAGGTGAGAAGTAGATGTACGCCACGCCCGAATCACTTTGAAGCGTACTGCCGTTGGGGTTGGTCACCAAGGCAGCTAACGTAACGCCCTGCTCCATCGGATAAGGCACGCCCAAAATACCGATCGCACGCTCCGATATTTCTTGTTGAACAGGATTTGTTGTCGCCTGTGGGTTTACGTTTGCATTATTCTGGGTCGCCGCCCCAACTGTAGAATTTCGGGCAGTCAGTGCCGATGCAAGGGGCGTACTTGGGTTAAACGTTTCACTGGAAGCAAGCCAACACCGACCGTTGTCAATATCAAAGACAACCAGATGTGCCGTGCGATCAGTGATTGCCATATCCCGGGCGAACGTGAGGAGATTGCGGATTGTAGAAGCAGATGCTTTTAATCGACGCGTTGTCGCAAATCCCTTCAGCGTCGGCATCGAAATTGCAGATAATATGCCGATAAGCACCAAGACAAGCAGCAATTCAGTGATCGTGAAACCACTTTGCGGTTGAGAAATAGGCGAGATGAAAACACCTCGCCTACCTGTCATCTGTTTCACTGTTTTTTAATATACTGCGGTTGATTCTTCAACCCAATTGGTGATGTCCGCATCCAATTCGGTACCCCCAACCTTGCCATCTTTCCCCATTGAAGAGAGATCATATTCGTAGCCGTAATGCGTACTCGGTTGGCGGTAGACGTATGCGTTACCCCACGGATCCACAAAATTCGGGCTATCAATATACGGACCATCCCAGTTTGCTGGTGCTGGACTCGGGGCACGCCACAAGGCACTTAACCCTTGTTCGGTTGTCGGATATTCGCCCGTTGCCAAGTAATATTGTTCTAACGCGGTTTTGAGACCACCAATTTCTGTTTGAGCCTTCGCAACATTCGCTTTCTGCGGCGCATTCATAACCCTTGGCGCGATAAAGGCTGCTAAAATCCCTAAGATAACAATAACAATCGTCAGTTCAATTAGCGTTAATCCGGATTCATCGGATTTTATTTGCTTGAACATTGTAATTTTACTCCTATATATTATTTTGTTAGGTGTTTCTTGACACCTAAAGAGTATGTTAACCGCTTAGTAATTGGTTAGCCTTAAAGATCGGTTGGATAATCGCAACAGCGGAGAATCCTATAATTACAACCGCGAGCACGAAACAGAGACCAATGAAAACGGTTAAATGTATTATTGACAATTTAACTCTTAACCGGTTGAACCAATGTTGATCGGTTTCAATCCGGAGGTATTGTCTTAATCCAATCGCAGCTATAATGGTGATTGGAAGTACCATCCACCAACAGGCTTGGAAAGCATCGGTTGCACCGACGAGAATTCGCGTAATATAAGGCAACTCGGTTCCGAGGTCATTGTACATTGAGACGAATTTCGGCAAGATATGAGCCATAATCACTGCCCAGACCGTCAAAATGGAAAATCCTGAGATGCCGACGATAATAAACGCGAGTTCAATTGAGGTCAATCCAGATCCATCGGATTTTAGCCGCTTGTACATTTATTATTCTATACGTTAAGGTGTCGTAAGACACATTTTGTTCTAAAAGATATATTAACCGCTTAGGAGTTGATTTGCCTCAAAGATCGGAAGTATCATCGCAACAGCGATAAAACCGATAATCACCCCCATCAGTAGAATGACGAGAGGACCGATTGAACTTGTTAAGCGTTCGAGGCTCTTTTTTATTTCTACATCATAGTATTCAGAGAGCTTACTGAGCATGTGGACAGGCTCACCAGACTCCTCACCGACAGCCACCATGTGAGTGACGAATTCAGGAAAATCCTTACTTTTGTTGAGTTCGCGAGAGAGTGTAGAACCTTGCTCAACCTCTATTTCTGCTTCGGCGACAACATTACTGTATACCCTGTTTCCAATCGTGTCTTTGACGACCTGGAGGGCAGGCAGCATACGTACGCCATTTTCCAAAAGTGTCGCCATCGTTCGGGTAAAACGGACAATGGCAAACGTGCTGATTATTGGTCCGATAAGTGGTATTTTGAGTTTCAACCGGTCAAACCAGACTCTGCCAGTTTCGAGCCGGAGATATTGCCTCAGCCCAGCCACACCTAAGATGATGATGAGAAGTCCCACCCACCAGTAGGTTTGGAAGGCATCGGTTGCACCGATGAGGATGCGTGTTGGCAGCGGCAATACGACCCCGAGATCGTTGAACATTGCCGTGAATTTTGGTATCACAAGAATCATGAGTACGGCTACAGCAGAAATGCTGAGCGTCAACAGAATAATAGGATAAAAAAGTGCTGAGATCACATCGTTCTTTAGGAGCCTTTGGCGTTCCGCAAATTCGGCAAGCCGTTCGAGGACCAAACCGAGTACACCGCCACTCTCTCCGGCTTTTACCATATTAACGTAGAGGTCGGAAAATGCCTTTGGGTGCTGTGTCAGGGCATCGTTAAAAGTCGCGCCATGTTCAACATCATATTTGACTTGTGAGACGATACGGTTGAGTGCTGGATTCTGGATCTGCCCGAGGGTAACCTCCAAGGCACGCGGTAACGGGACATGTGCATTCACCAACGTCGCTAATTGATACGTGAAGAACTCAACGTCTGCCGCTTTAACACCGCCACTACCGATTTTAAGCCATTTACGGACATCGTTTGGGGCGTCTTCCTCCGTCTCCTCAATAATGTCTGTAGGCCAATAACCCATCTGCCGTAACCGAGAAACGAGTTCGGCTTTAGAGTCTGCTTCCAGTGTGTTTTTTACACTACCGCCACTATGCGTGAGTGCTTCATATCGGAATAACGGCATTCTTTCGCCTCCACAATCAACCCGGCAAGATTAACTTTAGGACTTACGCAGCCCCCTCGCAGGCGGGGTTTGAAACCCCGCCTGCAGTGCGTAATACAATCGACCCCGCAAGACTAACCTATAAAACAGCAGACACTTTAGATAACTTCTCCGAAATCAAATTCATCTTCCTGAGTCAACCGGACGACTTCGTCAACAGTTGTCAATCCAGCAGCGACTTTGCGCCAGCCGTCTTCACGTAAGCCTTTCATCCCCATTTGGACTGCAAGACGGCGAATCTCACTTGTAGATGACTGTTTGAGTGTCATTGACCGAAGTTCATCAGTCATGAGCAAAACTTCAAAGATACCAATCCTACCTTTGTAACCTCGCCCTCTACACTCCTTACATCCGACTGCCCGCGGAATTTCAAGGTCGGACGGAATCGCGACATGATTGCCATTACCACTCCCTATCAGCCCAGCCAATTCTTGCATATTGGGTTCATACATCTCACAACACGCCCTACAAACACGGCGAGCCAGTCTTTGCGCGATGATACCTTCCACCGTCGAAGCGACAAGATACGGTTCAATGTTCATATCAATTAGACGCGTGATAGCACCGGGTGCATCGTTTGTATGGAGGGTACTAAAGACAAGGTGCCCCGTCAGGGACGTATGAACCGCCATCTCCGCGGTTTCGTAGTCGCGAATCTCACCGACTAAGACTTTATCCGGGTCCTGACGCAGGATATGACGAAGCCCAACAGCAAAGGTGAACTCAATGTCGGAATTCACCTGGATTTGGTTGATCCCTTCTAACTCATACTCAACTGGATCTTCAAGGGTGATGATCTTAACGTCAGGCGAGTTGATCTCTTTCAGACACGCATAAAGTGATGTCGTCTTTCCACTACCCGTGGGACCGGTCGCAAGGATAATGCCGTGCGGTTTGCGAATCATGCGCTGAAAGAGTTCGAGGTTGTCTTCAGTTAATCCGAGTTCTGCAAGCCCAAACTCAATAGATTGCCGATCAAGGATACGAAGCACAACACTCTCGCCATGCGGGGTTGCAACAGTAGGGACAGTGGAAACCCGAAGGTCTATTTGTCGGTTCCCGACGCTGCCAATTTGCCTGCTGATCTTTCCATCCTGTGGACGTCTACGCTCAGCGACATCCATATCCGCCATAATTTTGATACGAGAAGTGATTGCAGATTGCAAATAGGCGGGCGGCTGTGGTTGATCCTCAAGCACACCGTCAACACGAAATCGGATTTTGAGTTGTGTCGGATACGGTTCAATATGGATATCACTTGCCCCCATCCGAACCGCATCAATAATCATCTGGTCAACGGCGTGGATGACTGTCGGATCTTGGCTGAGGTCTTTCTCATCAATGCCGAAGTCTTCAATGGTTTCACGTTCAAGGGTCTCAGTCGCGCCGACGGGTCCCTTGATACCAGCACTCAGAAGGCTTTCAGCAGTACGTCCATAGAGACGGATAATCGCTTCGTCAATGTCTGCTTCATCAGCAAGAATCGGGATTACCCGACAATCCGTGATAAGTTCAATCTCATCAATGAGAACGACATCCAGTACATCCGCCATTGCTACAGTGAGTTCATCGCCGTTTAATTTAATAGGAACAATTTTGCTGCGATATGCGAACCCTGGGGATATCTTTTCAAGTATGTCGTCTTCAGGATTAACCCCCTCCAATTGGACAAGAGGCGTTCCAGACTCTACACTTTTTGTAGCGAGCGCAAGGAGGTTAGGGGACACACCATGCTTGGAAAGCACAGCTGCTTCGGAGGCACCGGTCTCTTTTAATTCTGCAATAATATCCGTATAGTCCTGTTCCGAGATGAGAGATGCCTGGCGCATCACCTCAACAACCGAAACCGTATCTTGTATCTGTTGCATAGTGTAATTGCTCTTTTGTCGGCGGAGGTTTAGTCCTCGCGCAAGCCGTAAATTTTGTGGTGTTTTTTCGATAAATCTGTCTTAGTTTTTCTCTCAGTTGCTAATTAAGACGCATCAACCACAAATAAGTTTAACAAATTACCTAACAATTTATGTTTCACATTCTGTGCTGAAACATTCCTGCATATACTACTATAAAATACTTATTAATAGTATTAGACGTATAAAAAACCTATTTGTTCGACAAATATGAACAAAAATTAGGTCTCACTTCTACAACGTTTACGCTATGCTTTATTTTGCTGCCGCAATCCGTCGAATCGCCTTTTGGGCAGCACTACGAACGTTTTTAGAACTATCCTCCAGTGCATGTGTCAATGCAGTTACCGCGTCGGGGGATTTCGTGCGCATCTCACCTAACTCGTCAGCGGCGTTGCGTCGGACATCCGCATCGGTATCGGTCAATGCCACAAGGAGCGGTTTTACAACCATCTCATCGGGTTCACCCTTCTTTACGAGTGCCTCACCGATCGCACCAAGCACATCAACGACGTGTCCACGCGTAGTGGCTGATGGATTGTTCGTCAGCGCATCCACCAACATCGGTGTGATACTCGCAGCACGGTTTTTACCGAGTTTAATCAACACATCTTCAGCACGTGCCCGCACGGACTTAGCATCATCTGACAGTGCTGGTATCAACGCGGCGAACGTCTCAGGGGAAGCCGCTCGTATATCAGACAACTCAACTATCACATTCGTTCGGACTTTTGTTGAATCGTCATCCATACTCAGAATTAAAGCGTCTCGGATGGTGTCAGTCTCTTGTCCATTTTTTGCGAGTGCCTCGCCGATCCGTCCTAAAACATCAATGATGTCGTCACGCGTATTTGATGAACCTCTACTCCGAACCTCAATGAGTGCAGGAACAACAAAGGAAAGGGACTCCGCAGATGTCGGAGCGACATCGTCTAATTCTTGAACTGCCTCACGGAAAACTTCATCAGAGGTGTCTTGAAGTGCCGCCGCCAAAGCGATCGCCGCAGCATCATAATTCTTACCTGCTTTCCGCTCATCCTCACCGATTTCACCTAACGCTTCAACCGCCTTTCTGCGCACACTTTTCGCTGGATCATGCATCATGGAGACAAGCGCAGCGGTTCCCGGACTTCCAATTTCCTCAAGGAAATCGACAAATTGACGCTTTACAGCGTCTGGCTCGTTTTTTAAAGTCGGTGCGATCTGGGCGAGCAATTCAGATTGCCACTTCGCCTGTATCGTTCTATATTGCGCTTTGAGTGCTTCGAGTTCCGCTGTGAGTTGTGCAAACCGATCCTCCTGTGCTTGCGCTGTCGCCTCCTGAAACTGTACCATCTGGCTAATTCCAAAACCGAGCAACAGCGTAGTAACCACTGTTATTATCCAAAACCATCGTTTCGTGTTCGCATGCTGTATAAATCGTTTCTGAATCAACATGATTACCTCCTTGATTGGTTAAACCTAACCTCATAAGATAGCGTCCATTAATTCTCCATAGCCCAAACGTAGAACGGGACGAGTTTCGCAAGTACTTCAAGCGGTGCCTCTTTTCCCAATAAGGTCATTTCTAACGACACCTCATCATCTTCCACCGAAATCCACGCGAGCAATGGTGCAATTTCTTCGGAACTGACAATCACTTCGTTAGCAGGTGGTATTCCTTCCCCTGCCGCCTCTAAAACCCCTGCTAAATTCAGTTGTGCAAACGCTACAGGCGTCTTTGGCACTTGCTTTAAATAGGACAGTTTCTTGTTCTTTTTAATTTCGTCAATGAGTGTAAACACCTGCTCTTCTGAGAATCCCATCAGAGACAGACCATCAACCTCACTGTAGTAGATACTTGAGGCAAACCCTGAGACGGTCGTACCGTTGTAATCCATTTGGGTGATAGAGACATTTTGTAAGTTAGACAGACTATTACCGATTTGGTTCCATTTCATCCGATTACTTGGACTGAAAATAATAGCACCATCGGTTTCTACGCTCTCCGCATCAAATGCAAACGTGCCATCAAATTCAAGGTTAATATTTTCCAAGGCTTGCGGATCAAAGTGTGTGAGATCAGGGACCGACAGCGAGAGTTCGCCCGTCAGTCCAGTCATAACATCTGCTTTCAGATTAAGGTTCAGAAGTCCTTCCAAAAAAGAGATCGCCGCATAAGTCTCACTCGTCGCATTTTTCTCCATCTCAGTGCGAACAAGTTCCCACACACTCTCCAAAACAGTAGATGCTACAACAATAAACAAGTCATCTTGGTCAGATAAAGCATTTAAGGTTTTAAGCGTTTCGCCTTTTTTTAAAAATAGACCGATTTCATTTTCGGGAAGATTCGGATTAAATTCGACAACTGCCTGAAAGAAGGGACCTGTTTCAAGCAGATTGAGTTGTGCAAAGAGAGATCGAAAAATAGCAAAACGCTCCCGGTTTGCGGCATCAAGATCATCTTCAGCTATGAGAGACAAGGCAGACGGAACATCAGCAAACACGACGGCTACGCCTGATCCTAATTTTTTCGATGCCTCGGCAAATTTTGGGTTCTGTCGGATAGAGGGGGCGTCTTTTCGATAGGTATCCATCAACTTTTCAAAACTCAATTCGCCAACACCAAGAACAAGAAAATCGCCAACAAATCCGTACTTGGCAATATTTTGGTCCATCTCCATAACGTTGTAGCGAACCCGTTGGTATACACCGGCATCTAAGCGTAAAGTAGCTCCGCCGCTCAGTCCTATACCACCCTCTGCAATTTTGGTAAACCGTTGGAGTTCACTGAGATTTCCGCCTGAATGGACAACGACACCAACTTGTGTAGTGCGTGTTTCGTCTAACCAAACGGCTAATGCGGTCCGGTACCCGATCGTTTCAAGGAAACTGAGCAGGTTTGTACTCAGAAAAGCTTCTGCCATTCTGATCCCGTTCCGAATGTCCTCTGACTCGTCTGGAAACAAGGTAAGTGCTTTCTGCCAAGTTTCGGAAGTCTCAATTTCGCCGTAGACCTCGTCTATATGCTGGAGTTGTACATACAGAATACTCTCCTTTGGCATGAAGTCTTCAACCTTCGCGGCATTCGCCGAAAAAGCAATACCGATAAGAAAAAGAACAAAAATGGTTGTTTTCAATGTGTGTTTCATGTGATACCTCTATGTGCGCCCCAAAGTGCGCTTAACGATTTTAGGGAACCCGGATATCTTCAACGAGTGCCTGCACCTCATCAGGTGGCGGTGGTGTCAATGCTGATACAGTAATAGCAACAATAAAGTTTAGCACCATACCGAGCGTCCCGATCCCTTCAGGCGAAATGCCCCATAACCAGTGTTCTGACGTGTTGTGATCCGGATTGATAAATTTGAAATAGATGATATATGCCGCAGTAAAGGTGATGCCGATAATCATACCGCTGACCGCCCCGGCTTTGTTCATCCGTTTGGAGAAAATCCCCATGACGATCGCGGGAAAGAACGAACTCGCCGCAAGTCCAAAGGCGAATGCAACGACTTGTGCCACAAACCCCGGCGGATCTATACCAAAGTACCCGGCAATACAGACGGCAACGCCTGCGGCAATACGCGCCGCGGTTAACTCCTGCTTCTCTGACAATCCGGGAGCAATACTACCCTTGAGCAAGTCATGCGCGACGGCTGTTGAGATTACCAACAGCAACCCCGCAGCCGTTGACAATGCAGCTGCCAAGCCGCCAGCAGCCACTAACCCTACGACCCAATTCGGAAGCTTCGCGATCTCAGGGTTTGCTAATACCATGATGTCCCGATCAATCGTAAGTTCGTTCTCTATTTCAGATTTCGGACCGCGGTACTGAATCCGTCCATCGCTATTCAAATCCTCGAACTTAATCAACCCTGTCGCTTCCCAATTCTTAAACCACGATGGGACATCTTCATACCTGACATCCGTTAGTTCGCCATTCTGTTCATATCTAACGGTTTTGAGGAGATTCGTCCGAGCAAACACAGCGACTGCCGGTGCAGTGGTATAGAGAAGCGCGATGAACAGGAGTGCCCATCCCGCAGAAATCCGGGCTTCAGAGGCTTTACGGACGGTATAGAACCGGATAATTACATGCGGGAGTCCGGCTGTTCCTAACATCAACGCTGCTGTGATGAAAAAGACATCAATCGTGGCTTTACTACCATCGGTATACAGGTTAAATCCCAACTCCTCGTTCAAACCGTTAAGTCTATCCAAAAGATAGAGGCCTGAACCGTCTGCCACTTTCCCCATCAATCCAAGTTGCGGGATAGCATTGCCTGTAATGAGGATAGAGATAAAAATCGCCGGAACGAGATAAGCAAAAATCAGCACGCAGTATTGCGCAACTTGCGTGTAGGTAATGCCTTTCATGCCACCAAGCACGGCGTAAAAGAACACAATCCCCATCCCGATAAGTACACCCGTCTCAACATTGACGCTCAGAAACCGGGAAAAGACAATGCCGACACCGCGCATCTGCCCTGCAACGTAAGTAAATGAGACAAAGATTGCACACACCACGGCGACAATCCGAGCCAATTGCGAGTAATATCGGTCACCTACGAAATCCGGGACCGTATACTTACCGAATTTGCGGAGGTAGGGTGCCAATAATAGTGCCAATAATACATAGCCACCCGTCCATCCGAGCAGATAAACCGAACCGTCGCGCCCCATAAACGAGATCATCCCCGCCATCGCAATGAAAGAGGCGGCACTCATCCAGTCTGCTGCTGTCGCCATACCATTGACAACCGGATGCACATTACTGCCTGCAACATAGAAATCACCCGTAGAACGCGCCTTCGACCAGAGCGCAACACCAATATACAACGCGAAGGAGAGTGCCACCATTACAAATGTCCATGCTTGTACATTCATGACTGTTCTGTGCCCTCCTCATCTTCGGGTTGCGCATATTTCTTCTCCAAACGGTTCATCAACCACGCATAAACAAAGATAAGCTCGACAAAAATCCAGATGGATGCCTGTTGGGCAAAATAGAAACCGAGTCGGTATCCCCAGAATTGGATCTTATCGAGTTGTTCCACGAACACAATTGAACAGAGATACGAGGTGACGAACCAAATACCTAATAAGATAGCGAGGTATTGCAGATTCTTTCGCCAATACGCTTTATTTTTTTCCGATGTTTCCATAGATTACCCTCCTTTATTGCACTGAAGGCTGTTCTTGTACGACAGGGATCACGTAACTCCGAAGTCTTACATCTTCTATCGTTTCTGTCTCTACCCGCGGTTCTGGCATCCTCCGATGATCGAAAACGACGTAGTAGCCTTGTGTCTCACCTTCCAACTTGAGGTAAGCGGCGAGCTGCTTTTTGCCCATCTGATAGCGGATGTTGCCCCGCCAAATCTTTGTCTCAACAATATATTTTCGCCCCGCGCGCGTAATGAGGAGATCCATCCTACCGCGTCCTGTTTCGACTTCAAAAGACAAGACTCCACCTACACTCCGCGCGAATAGGTCGAGATAGGTGAGCAGGAGGTGCCGCCCGACGGATTCTTGTGGTGTATCCGGCACCTGTAGAATTTTGAAGCCTGCGCGGGCGATAAAGTCGCGGAAGTTATCCAGTAGCCGTTCCATGTCTATGTGTCCCGGGGTGGTAAGGTACGCCTGAAAGCCTTCAACATTATCTTCATGGAAGTATTCGCGTTCAAGCCCATTCATCGTCGGTTTGAACGCTTGCAAGATGCAATAGAGGTAGATCGGATTGGCAATTTGGCACATGCCGTCGCTGTCTTGGGCGATAACACCATAAGTCGCGAGTTCATCAATCAAGGGATCACGGAGGTTGAAGAGGAAACCTTCCTCGTAAGACATAATATCCATTAGTATTCTTTGGAAACGCTGGTTCCTACGGATATTGGTTGTGAGATGCTGGATATTGGTATTTCGTTCGCGTAGCAGTTGTGTATGTGCTTGTAGAAAGTGGTCTGGGGTAATCGTCCAGGTTTTCGGGATGTCTAACTCTTCCGTGAGTATTTGCGCGAAGCGATTGACGAGTACCGGCTGACCGGCTGTCTGTTTATGAATGGATGCAACGACTTCGGGTGCGAGGGCTTGTCCGATTTCATCTGTATACTGCCCCAACAGCCCCTGTATCTGTTTAAGGGTGAAGTTCGGCAAACGAAATTCGTCTTGGATATTAAACGGCGAGACAGACCTGTCATAATCCAGTTGGGCGATGCTTTTGACACCCACAATGCCGACGCTGTGCGGACAGTGCAGCTCATCAGAAAGGTAAATCTGCCGAAGTGCGTATAGAAAATCACTGACGACTGTTTGTGGAATGCCATCAAATTCGTCAATGAGGAGCACAACCTTTGTGGAAGCGAGCCTTTGATTGCGAAAATCGTTGTCCAGAAAACTTTTAAGGTTTTCAAAGAACGCTTCCATCGAAAAATGGTCAGTTAGCGTTGTGTTCTCTAAAAATTGTGTCAATGCTTCAGAAGGCACCTCGCCTCGCTTTCGGAATACGCTTTTAATTTGCCTGTTAATCTGGTAATAGAGCTGTTCATAAAAAGTGACAGGTGCAGCGTTTCGCATCGTCTGGAAATCCAATTGAATCGGAAAATAGGTCGGGTCTTCCGTGCTAAGTGCTTCAAGTGCCAATCGGAAGAAGGTCGTTTTGCCGGTCTGCCGTGGTCCGAAAAGGACGATGTACTTTCCATCTTCGACGCGATGAATGAAATCCGAGATCTCCTCAGTGCGGGGAACAATATAGTGCTGCTCGGGTCGCACGCGACCTGTAGTGCTAAAACTTTTCATATCTCCCTTCCCTACCACCTATTCTATCATACCATCCCGCGAAAGTCCATCGTTAATTTTTCAAGTTTATGAAGCACGCGGCTGATAATTCTCTGGAAACATCAACCGCTCAACATGTTCAATCAAAATGTGCAACACTTTAATATGGATTTCCTGTATGCGGTCTGCAGTGTTACCCGGTGCAATCAGACAAATATCACAATGTTGCTTAAGTCTTCCACCATCACCACCGACCAATCCGAATACTTGCATCTCACGTGATTTCGCTACCGCTGCGGCACGGATAACATTCTCAGAATTTCCGCTGGTTGAAAGCACTACGAGTAGATCCCCAGGGTGTCCGAGTGCCGAAAGTGGACGTGCGAAGATCTCGGCAAATCCAAAATCGTTTGCTGTGCAAGTGATATGCCCAGCATCGCTAAGTGCAATTGCTGGCAGCGGTCTCCGATCATCCCGAAACCTTCCGGTGCATTCCTCAGCAAAATGGATGGCATCGCACAAACTTCCACCATTTCCACACGTGAAGATCCTACCTTGCCGTTCAAATACGTCACGCATTATCTCTGCTGTCTCCGCGATGGTTGCGATATTTTCAGGGTTTCGGATAAACCGATCAAGTACATCCTGCGCTTCCAACAACGCATCGCGAATGCTATGCACGATGTCCATAATTTCTTAATCTCCCATAGAGGAATAGAAGAAACAATTACTTCAGGATTAACATCTTCCTCGTGGATTTGAATTTTCCCGCTGTTAAGGCGCGGCTGTTTCAACATCTAATCCGCCAGCAACTAAAACAAGATCCCTGATGTCAACAACACCATCTTTGTTGATATCCGCCTCAGTGTGCCCGGTTTCTCCAAAATGCGAGGCAACAAACACCAAGTCCAAAATGTTTACAGAACCGTCACCATTTACATCTAATAAGGGTTCAACTACTCTTCCATTTTTCATAGCAGTGGACAAAGGCTGACCATTCGCACCAGAGAGAGTTGCTGACAGCGTAAAAATGGAAGGATTCCGAGCAATAACTTGAAATGTTATCTCAACAACAGTGTCTTTTCCAGTTCCAATTTCAGCAGGAGAAGTTATGTCAAAAGACAGAAATCCTGGCGGACTGACCTTGGGACTAATAAATGCCTCGCCAGACAGATCATCGCCCGGGCTGTGAGAGACATAATGGAACGTCTCGTTATCGTATTCCACAGCGAGTTGATAGTTTTGCGTGTCTCGCCTATCGGCAATGTTAATGTTAATAATAAATTGCTCACCAATAGAAAGAGCGGAGTCTGTAGATGAAGTCATACGAATAGAAGTAGTGCGGAACGCCGATGGTAATTGCCACAATTTAATAAACCTGTCATCCTTCGTAAAACTATCACCTATACTCGCGAGGATGCGTCCATCCGGACTAAAGATAGCATCACCATACCCTCGGAATGTTTTTTGGTGTTCACCTGTGACCATATCCCACAAGCGCATATCCAAAAAAGTCTCGCTTACGAGGGCATGTCCATTCGGACTGAACGCGAGGTGAGAGATACTTGTATCACTACCGTCCTTCTCTCGATGCGCAATGATTGTTCTTTTGTGAGTACCTGTCTTTGCATCCCAAAATCGGATTGTACTGTCCCCACTCCCACTCACGAGCGTCCGTCCATCAGGACTGAACGCGAGACTGGCAATAAACCACGAATGCCCTGTGAGTCCTTTTTTAAGGTTTCCTGTACCCACATCCCACAGGTGAACATCGCTGGGACCTAGCTCTCCTGCACCACTCGCAAGTGTCTGCCCATCAGGACTGAATTCAACGTTATTGATACGCATGAAACTTCCAACATCCTCTATAATTGTTTGCTGAAGTGTGCCTGTAATTGGGTCCCACAAGTGGATAATCCCATCCCCACTGCCCGTTGCGAGTTTCAATCCATCAGGACTGAAAACAATATCCTTGATCCGATCCTTATGTTCCGTGAGCGTGTGCTTGTTCTCGCCCGTCCCAACATCCCACAAGTGGATAGTTTGGTCCTTACTTCCCCCACTTGCGAGGATTGTTCCATCTGGACTAAAAATGATCTGCAAGACAGCATCCGTATGTCCCGTGAGAGTCACTCTATGTTCACCAGTCATCGCATCCCATAAACGGATTGTGCCATCCCAACTCCCGCTTGCAAGTATCAACCCATCCGGGCTAAAAACAACCTTCATAATCGGCCCCGTGTGTCCCATGAGAGTCGCTTTGTGTTCACCGGTTGTCGCATCCCATAAGCGAACTGTAGCATCTGAACCGCCACTTGCAAGTGTTGCACCATCAGGCCTGTAGGCAATAGTACCGATATCGCCTTCATGCCCTTCAAGGGTGATATAGGACCAATCTTCGGCGAAGGTGTTTAGTGAAAAAATAGTTAAAAGAAGTAATAAAGCCAAGATTATTTTCATAGCGAGGTACTCCTTTAGATTCAATTGCTGAGCGTTGGCGATTTTAAACTTAGGACTTACGCATCTCCTCTTAAAGTCCCCCTGATAAGGGGGATTTAGGGGGTTTAAAACTGAAAAATCTACTATCGCGCACCAAATTTGCGTAAGTCCTGAAACTTACTTTCTCTTTTTACTACCCAATGAATGTCCTTCGCGTCGTCGTGAACTCATCTACATTTCAGTGCGAATTTCATCGCCCTAAATATATCTGAAAATTAATCCATCTTTTCCATAGGACGATTGTAGCGTCAGCACTTTCACTTGTGAGAAGGTTTCTGTTGGGGTTAAACACGACACTTGATATTCTTGCCATTTCAGCAATTGGACAAAAAAGCAGGGCAATTTCAAATGCCCTGCATACATTACTATATCCTGCCTTTAAAATAACAATAACTCTCTGTACGGGACAAGAGCGTAAACACATTAGTCTTGTTTGTGGCATTTGACTGGCGGTAGCGATATATATTTCCAACCTTCCGCTTTGTTCTTTATATTTTCCGCCTTCAAATAATCGACAAGTTCCTGCATGGTTTTGAACCGGGCAGCAAACTCTGCCTTCATCCGGTAGCATTCTTCAAGAACGGGATCCATGGGTGGATGTTCTTTCTCTTTCATTTGCGTCTCCTCAATCAATTCTGCAGGGGTGCAGAGGATCGTAGGTTGATATCCAGCGGCTTGACAAACCTGATCAATATGCTGCCGCTTAGTCTCATTCACAATATGTTTATAGTTCCAAGAGGTTAGGTACTCAATGCCATTTACCACAGCAATAGCAATATGTTGAGCGTCCGGTAGCGAATATGGTGGTACAGCACCTGCATTTATTAATTCCAGTGCGAGGATAACTGCCTCCGGGGACAGTTCCAATACCGTAAGACCTGCTAATGTGTCAACCCGACGCTGCGCTGCGATTTCGTCGCCTTGTCTGATTTCTGTGATGACTACATCCGATACGACAAACTCAAAGGTATCGGAATAGTCTTCCCAGAACTGTCGTGTAACTTCTTGTCGGCTACCTAAGGTCGCATCTGTGCTGAGGCGTGCTACTAAGTAACTAACGACTGTGGTTTCGATGTATACTTTCGGTTTTATTTCTTCATATTTTAGCATGAAATCAATTTACTTTCAAACGTTTCTATTCTTCTATTAAAGGGCAGTACCGCTCTCGTGAATATCCCTAAATTCGGAAAATTTCGCCCAACTTCCCGCCGAGTACACGTCCAGCACCAAGCAGACACGCAATCAAGATTAACATCCCTACCACACCGAGTGCACTCGCTGTATATGCACCGTGGTCAGGACGTTGAGAGAGTGACCAAATCGCTTTTGTAATCGGATAGTAGTCATCTTTCATTGCCAAGATTAAGCTATCACTGACCTCTAACATCGAAAAAGAGAAAACGAGAATCGCACCCGCGAGGATGTTCGCGACAACCAAAGGCAAGGTTATTTTATACAAGGTACGGATCGGTGTCGCCCCCATGTTTTGCGATGCTTCTTCGTAACTCACGCTGGTCTGCTGGAGTCCGGCGTAGATAGAGCGCAACATATATGGCAACCGTCGGACCGCATAGCTAATAATCAGAAGGAACGTCGGGTTCTTCCGAGGATCTATGACAGAAACGAGTCCATCAGGGAAATACCGCAGTAGAAGCGTCGTATCTGCGAAGCTGCCCATATACCCAAACGCGATTGCAACCCCCGGCAATGCCAACGGTAACATGGCAACCGCATCCAATAGGTTTTGGAACGGGAGACGTTTCCGGGTTAATAGATATGATATCACGATACCGACCAAGAGTGCCAACAGTGTGCTAAAAATACTGTATTTTAGACTGTTAAAGATACTCGGCAGTGTATCGTCATGTGTGAACGTCTCAATATAATGTGCGAAGGTCCAGGATTGCGGTAAGACACTCAACCGCCACTGGCTTGCATCCGGCGTTAAGGAGACAAGGATGACACTGATATGTGGTAACAATGCCATAAACGTCAATCCACCGATAAACAGATAGATGACCGTCCGCATACCCCATCTTGCATCTGTCTCACGGGATGTCACATGTCCCCTACCGAGCATTTCATAGTGCTTACTCCCTGTCCAGCGTTTAGAAACATAAAAGGCGAGTGCTGTTAGAACGATAATTAGGACAACGAGTGCGTAGCCCATCGGATTTGTGTTCGCCTCAGTCACTTGTCGAAAAATTTGTACCGCTACAACTTCATTATAATTAAAGATCAGCGGTGTACCGAGGTCCGTGAACGCCCAGATAAAGACGAGAATCGCGCCCGCAAAATAACCGGGCATCATCAATGGAAGTGTTATCTGACGGAAAACTTGGAACCGTGATGCCCCCATATTTTCCGCGGCTTCCTCCAGACTCGGATCAACGTTTGAGAGGGCCGCGACGATATTGAGATACATTATCGGATACAGGTGCAATGTTGATAACATCACCACACCCCAAAAGCCGCCACCGAACCAGTCAATAGTTCCCGCCATATCAATCAGCCCAAGTTTGACAAGAAGCATATTGACGCTTCCATATAACCCGAACAACTTCTGCATGCCAATCGCCCCGACAAAGGGTGGCATAATCATCGGAATCAAGATAACGGAGCGTAACATATTCCGTCCTGGGTACCGATAGCGTGTCAAGAAATATGCAAGTGGAAGACTGATGATGCTCGTCACTATCGTGACCATTACACCGATATTGAAACTGTTTACAACCAGTTCCCGGATATTCGGATCGGTCACCATCAGTTTAAAGTAGGCAAGCGTGAATTTACTTTCAATCCAGAACGCCTCTTTGAAGACATAGAGGAGCGGGTATATAAGGAAAACAACAAAAAACAGGGTCGTCAATCCGAGAACAAGTGTGATTGAGGGTGTTAAATCGTATTTTCGTTTGATTTTGTCCATTAAAGACAGATTTGTGTACGGGTTCTCTTCTGTCTTCTGCGGGTTCAGCATCGCTTTCTCCGACTTTATATTTCCACGGAACGTTTTACATTCTACGTCTGGACTTTCAAGGACTTTCAAGGGTGTAAGTCTATAGACTATTCCTTAATAATTATACCCTATACACTACCGAATTGCATATATTTTTTCCTCCATAAGAAAAAGAGGTGTGATAGCATTCGGCAGTAAGCCTACTCACCATCACACCTCGGGTTGTCGGTTTGGCTCATCTCAGAGAGATGAACACAGGTGTCAAATTTGGGATGCTTCAATATCAATTTTTTCCAAACGGCGACGGACGAAGACCGCCGCTACCTTTTTGCCTCCTGCTTTTATTTCCTCCTTCTGATCTATCAAAGTCAAAGGGTAAGTTTCAATCGCGCTGGATGCTGCTGCGGCGCGTCCAAGGTCCTGTATATTGACGTGTCCATTTGCGTTGATATTATCTGCAAGTTATTGTGTTTCTGGGAGGGTGTCCATTGGTGATGTCAGCTGCCATAGCAGTCCGGTGTTATCTTCACTCCCAGTAGCGATAGTTTTGCCATCAGGACTATACGCCACACTAAGAGCACGGTGCCATCCAAACTTCCACCAAAGTCTATATCTGTACTATTTCGTCGCCACTGACGCGCGAGCGTCTTCCCATCAGGGGCCCCACCAAGGCAACACATCCTATTTGTGTCCAAAAAGGACTTCAGCTCCGTTTGCCTTTATTGTGGGGATATGTATATTGATAGCGTCAGCGTTTAGCGGGTTATTCCGGAGTTCTAATGTTTCCAAGCGCGTTAGCACAGTGAGAGATGATATATCTGAGATGAAATTGCCGCCAAGTCCTAAGTAAACCAATTGCGTCAATGCAGCGAGGGGCGATACATCTACAATCTTATTGTTGTGAAGGATTAACGATCTGAGTTCGGTTAAGCCGCCGAGAGGTGATAGATCTTTAATACGCCCTTCCTCTGCAATCATTATACGATTGCCAATCTCCAAACGTTTCAGTTGGGTTAACTTAGCAAGAGGCGTATAATCCGAGAGGTCGGTAGCGAGAAGAGATAGGTCTTCAAGGTTCGGCAAGAGGGTGAGCGGCGAAATATCTGAAATGCGGTTGTAACCAATACGCAGCGTTTTCAATCGTGTCAGGTCTGAAAGCGCGGACACGTCCGTAATCTGGTTGCTGCTAATATCTAACACTGTTAGGTTTGTCAAGTCTGATAATAGAGGCAGATCCGCAACGTTGTTTCTGTTAATAATCAGTGTTTCCAATTGCGTCAAGCCCAAGAGCGGGGACGCGTCTGTAATCTGATTGTATCCAATATTCAACTCTATTAGATTTGTAAATCCTGACAGCAACGATGCATCTACGAGTTTATTTTTGTAAAGATTCAACTGTGTTAGGTTTGTTAAGTTGGTCAAAGGAGATACATCCGATATTTCATTATTAGCGAGCCCGAGTCCTGTCAATCCGGTCAAGTGAGTGAGGGGCGACACATCTACAATCTTGTTGTCGCCGAGATTCAGCTGTGTCAGATTTGTCAGGTTGGCAAGCTGCGAAATATCCACAATCTCGTTGCTCATAAGATGCAGTCCTGTTAGGTTCGCCAAACCCGCGAAAGACGATATATCTAAAATCTCGTTGCCATTCAGATCCAATACTACAAGGTTTGTTAAGTTAGCGAGGGGCGATACATCTACAATGCGGTTGCCACTCATGAACAACTCCGTGAGATTTGTCAAGTTGGCGAGTGGTGAAACATCTACAATGCGGTTTTCACGAATGTACAGCTCCGTGAGATTTGTCAAGTTAGCGAGCGGTGAAACATCTGAAAAAATGTTGTCAAAAAGATTGAGTTCTGTCAAATTTGTAGCGTGTTCCAGCCCTGTGAGTTCGGAAATACCTGCCTTTACGGCATTCAATTCTGTCAAGTTCAGCATCTCCGACACTATGATAGGCGCATCGCTGGATTTGTTAAGCGTTTTGTGAATCGCTGCGCGGAGGTTCGCATCAGGGATATGGACGACCTCAGCGATTGCGGGTATTATCAGAAATATCGTGCAAAGCACGGTGGTTAGGGTTATTAGGGCAGTCTTTAGCATCGTTTTTTCTCCTTAGCGGAAGTTCGGATTCGCAAGCGATCCGAAAGGGGTAAAGGTTCAAGGTGATACAGACCTCACACAACGAAAACCGATGAAGCCGTTCATGCGCGTTGGAGAATCGTAGTAGCGGTAGGCGACCCGCAGGAGATTCGTATTAAAGCTACAGGAACCGCCACGTAACACGCGTTCAGGCTTAACATTTCTATAGTTCTCTAATATCCACTCATTTGTATAGTTCTCTAGTATCCACTGAAGACTCTGCGCACCCGCCAGCGGATTGCGCGCCATACCTTCCGGAGGAACCGTAGCATAGAACCTACTATTGTATGCATCCAGACACCATTCCGAGACGTTGCCCCCCATATCGTGTAAACCGTAGGCGTTGGCAGGATACAAACCCACGGGAATCGGACCGACATTTGTACTGTAGTGAGCATCCCGCCGGGTAATCGTATTCCCATGGGGATACTTCTGGTCCACCAAGCCACCCCGCGCTGCTTTCTCCCACTCCGCCTCCGTAGGGAGACGCTTTCCTGCCCACTTCGCATACGCCATCGCGGCGTACCAACTTACGCCAATGACAGGGTAATTGGCTTTGCCCCGTGGGTAATTATTCCCGTTCCAACCGATGAGGTAATTGGTGTGGTGATACGCGTCTGGAATCCTACCCTTCTGCCACTCTGGGTTGGCATCCACGAACTGCTTGTATTGTGCATTCGTCACCTCACACGTGTCCATATAGAATGCATCCACGTAGACGGTATGTACGGGCTTCTCAGCGAGAGTGCCCTCAGTGCTTCCCATCTGGAACTCGCCGGCAGGAATCAGCACCATACCTTCAGGGGGTGGCTCTGCGCCGGGAAATACCGGTAAGTCGGGCGGTGGCGTTGCCACGGGGGATGTCGGTAATTCTGTAAATCCAACCTCCGTGCCATTTGCCTCCAGTATGGGAATATGTATATTGATCGCGTCAGCATTTAGAGGGTTATCCCAGAGTGTCAGCTCTTCGAGGTGTCTTAACTCGGTGAGCGATGAAATATCAAGAATGGTGTTGTCGAAGAGGTCCAAGTGGACCAATTGGGTGAGCGCAGCGAGGGGCGACACATCTATGAGCACGCCGTTGCGGTTAAGAGATAGCGATTTCAGTTGTGTTAGCACAGCGAGCGGGGAAACATCCAGAATGCGATTTTTGCTGCCGAAGATGTTATTATTTCCAAGATCCAACTGTATCAGTTGTGTTAGCACAGCGAGTGGAGAAACATCTGAGAGGTCGTTGCTATGAAGAGATAACTCTTTCAGGTTCACCAAACGGGTGAGGTGTGAAACATTTGAGATGTTGTTCCGACTCAGATCCAGCGTTGTCAGTTGTGTCAACCTTGAAAGCGGCGATACGTCTGAAATCCAGTTGGATGCAAGCGACAGGTTTTTCAGATTTGTTAAGCCGGCGAGGGATGGAACATCTGAAATACCATTCATGCTCAGATCCAGTTTTGACAGGTTTGTCAACTCCGAAAGTAGCGATATATCTATGAGGTTGCCATTGACGAGAATCAGCGTTGTCAGTTTCTTCAAGTTCGCGAGTGGTGAAACATCTACAATGCGGATGTTTTTGAGTCCTAATTTTGTGAGCTTCTTCAAGTTCGCGAGGGGTGTTACATCTACAACGGGGAACAAAGGATCGTAGAGGTGTGGTAAAGGACCATCATAAAGGATAGGGGATTTACCTGTCTCCTCTATTGTGAGGCGTTCGCCTTTCAGGTGCAGTTCCACCAAGTTTGTGGCGTGTTCAAGTCCCGTGAGTGTGCGGATGTCCTCTACGTTTAGCTTCGTGAGGCTCAGCATCTCCGATTTGTCAATAGGGGCATCGCTCGGTTTGTTAAGTGTTTTGTTAATCGCCGCCCGGAGGTTCGCATCCAAGATGTTTACGACCTCGGTAGCGGCGGGTCTTATCAGAAATATTATTGCACAGAGCGCGGTGGTTAAGCTGATTACCAACGTTTTTCGGACCATTTTACTCTCCTCTCTATGCGGTATTTTCTCAATACGTTTGAGTCGCAAATTGGGTTAAAATTATACAAAAATGCCACTTTTTGTTAATATTTTTTTCGGTTGTCTCAGGATCATTAACCGTTACTACAAACAAGTTGCAAAAAAGTTCCATCTTTTTTTAATTATTCTTTTAAAAGAAAACACGATTCATGCTATACTATGGTGAAACCTAAACATAATAGAACTTACGCAATGAATTCTAAAATCCACCACAAAATAATATCTACAACAGAGAATAGTAGAATCATTTATGGCAACAGTAAAACTCGAAAACATCACAAAACGCTTTGGCGACCTTATCGCGCTCGACGACATCACGCTTGATATCCAAGACCAAGAATTCTTTGTGCTCCTTGGTCAGACAGGTGCGGGAAAAACGACAACACTTCGCTGTATCGCTGGCTTGGACACACCGGAAGAAGGCACAATCTATTTGGATGCGGTCAGTGTCAACGATAAAACCCCTGCAGAACGCGATGTCGCTTTTGTCTTCCAATCCCATATTCTCTACCCGCACCTGAGTGTCTACGAGAACATGGCGTTTCCATTACATCCAAGAAAACTCTCTACAGAGGAAATCGACCGGCGCGTTAGAGATATCGCGCAGATGCTCCACATTGAACACCTGCTCATGCGAACCCCAAATCAGTTAAGCGGTGGCGAGACACAACGCGTCGGACTTGGACGAGCGATGGTGCGTCGTCCGCAAGTCTTTCTCATGGACGAGCCGATATCGAATCTGGATGCGAAACTCCGTACGGAAATGCGCGCTGAAATCCGATGGCGACAACGTGAACTCGGTACAACGACTTTCTATGTAACACACGACCAGATCGAAGCAATGTCAATGGCAGATCGGATTGCCGTTCTCGAAGCAGGCAGAATCCAACAATTAGGGACACCCGCTGAAATCTACAATCACCCCGCTAACCTATTTGTCGCCGGTTTCATAGGTAACCCGAGCATGAATTGCATCCCATGCGACATCGCCAGCACCAATGGTGAACTTCAATTGAAATTAGCAGGCGATACTGGAAACAGTAATGCTGTGACAATCCAAGATGCACGGATTGCGAAAGCACTGAACGACAACATCTCAAACAGCGATGTCGTCTTTGGGGCACACGCTGAGGATGTCCTTGTAAGTCATCAGTCTATCCCGAATGCATTTCAAGCTGAAGTTTATAGCGTTGAACCGCTTGGTGCGGAAACGATCGTCGAGCTGACACTCGGCACGGATGCCACTGGCACGCGGACGATTCTCAAGGCATGCACAGCCCCAAACTTTAAAGCAGACATCGGACAACATCTTTATGTGTCGTTTGTCCAGGACCGGATGCATTTTTTCGACAAAACCACCGGTAACGCTATCTTGTAGGAGGGATTTTCAATCCCGATTTCTTAAGCATTAGGACTTACGCTAAAGGCAGGAAGGATGGTGGAACATCCGTCTACGCTTCCAACCTTCCTATCTTCCAATTTCGCAAGCAAACAGAAGGATTTTAGTAAGTCCTAAGTCTATAACTTACAGATGTCCTATACGATATCTACTATGAATTGGCAACTTAAACTCTTTAACCTCATGCCCAATTTCCTAAAACGCATCGGATGTCAACTCCTACGTCGACTTGGCTACGATCCCGATGCGTGGTTAGAAAATTTTCTCAGTAAGCACAAAGGAGACAATACGTGAAAGGCGGAGATATTCTCATCGAATGCTTGAAAGCACAGGGCATCTCAGCGGTTTTCGGAATGCCCGGTACCCAAAACATTCAGATCTACGATGCCCTGCTGCGCCGTGGGAAAGACACGATTAACCACTACCTCGTCCGACATGAATATGCGGCAACGCAGATGGCAGACGGTTACGCCCGCGCGACGGGTGAAGTGGGTGTCGCTATCACCGTCCCGGGACCAGGTGCCAGTAACGCATCAACTGGAATTTTAGAGGCATTTACCGATTGCGCGCCTGTGCTGCTAATCACCGGACAGAGCGATTCCAGCCTCTACAACAAGCATCCAAGCAAGATGTTCCACGGTTTGGATCAGATGCGGTTCTTCGAGTCGCTCACCAAGTACTGCGCCATTGCCCATACCGTCGCTGAGATTCCTGTCGTTGTGGAAAACGCCTTTAAAGCAATGCGTAACGGGAGACCCGGACCGACGGTGCTGGAATTCCCGATGGATGTTGTCACAGGAGAAGGTGAGGTCCGAATCCCGCCGCGTGTGGAACGCGCCGAATTACCGCCACCGGACGATACGGACCTCAGCACCGCTGTTGAAACAATCCGCAACGCCAAGATGCCGCTGATCTTCGCCGGTTCTGCCGTCTTCCATGCAGATGCCCGAAACGAGTTACGTCTCCTTGCCGAAAAATTGAACGCACCCGTCATCGTTACCCGCAATGGAAAGGGTGTGTTGTCTGAGGACCATCCGTTGGCACTCCAAATTTGCTACGGCTATCTCGGACGTGAGGCACTCCAACGCGCTGATTGTTTAATCGGCATCGGACCGCGCTTTACCTCCATTGATACCCGTAATTGGAGTCTCCAACTGCCGCAACCCTTCATCCAAATTGACGAAGACGCAGACGAGATCGGACGTGAATATCCGTGTGATGTGGGTGTCGTCGGTGATATGAAATTGACGTTGCAAGCACTCATTGAGGATGTTGTCCCCGGGCAAAATGGATGGGACGAGGTGCTGGCGGAACTCCGCACTAAATTTGATGCACAACCGTCATTACCGGTCATCCACGAATTACAGGATGTGCTTCCACGAGATACTATCTACGCAATTGATGTCCACGCACTCGGCTATGCTTCCTTTGCGGAATTTCCCATCTACGATCCGAGAACCTTCCTCTATCCGAATATCGGCGTAGCGTTAGGACACGCCTACCCAGCCGCTATCGGTGCCAAAGTCGCCTATCCCGATCGTCCTGTTATCTGTTTCAGCGGCGATGGTGGATTTTTGATGGGGGCAGTGGAGATGGCGACCGCCATGAAATACGGTATCAACGTCGTAGCGATTGTGGTGAATGATGGCGCATTGTCAGCGATTAAAGGATCTCAACAGAAGGGATGTGAGGGACGCACGATTGATACAGATCTGCTCAATCCCGATTTCGTTGAATTCGCAAAATCTTTCGGTGCGTATGCCAAGCGGGTTGAGAATCTGGGAGATTTCAAGGAAACCTTACGCGACGCACTCGCTGCTGAGCAACCCGCACTCATCGAAGTCATGCTACAGGAACGGCAGGACGATATTATTAACGTCATCGGATGGTTGATGTCCGAACCGCTCCGAAAAACGGGTTTTTAACATTCTCTCTTCAATTTCACGATACCGAACGCTCGTTTCTTTGATATTCCGCCAATTTTTCAAGAAGTAGGAGCTGCTCAACTCGCTGTGTTGGTTCCTCGTGCGAGTGTTTAGGCGTGAAATTCATAACTAACGCCTCAAGCATCGGTTTTCTGTTATCCTCTTTTGCACCGAGGTAATAGAAATGCTCCTTGGTTAACATATTAAATTCCGACCACAACGTCTTCAGAAAGATATTTTCTCTGTGCTGATTGCTATGCCAAGTGGACAAAATGAATTTGCCAGAAGATTGACTCAGCGTCTCAAATAGGTATCGTTCGTTTTCTTCGTCCCAACTATCGAAATAATCGACGTGCCGTCCAACATAAGGCGGATCACAGTAGACAAAATCATCTTCAGAAATGCCTCTAAGTGTCTCTTTAAAGTCTTGACAGATAAACGACCAATTGGAATGCCTTGCCATGACGTAAACATAGTCAACTTGATTCACAATCTTTGTGATATATGCTTTGGAAAACCGCTGTGGTTTGTGCCCGAAAGGCACGTTAAAGTCCCCTTTACGATTGAACCGAATCATACCATTGAAGCAACATCGATTTAAAAAAAGAAAATCTAAAGGTTCATGCGTTTGATTAAACCGTTCTCGAACTTCGTAATAGTAATCTTGCCCACATTTTGATAGTATTTCGCCTTGCTGTGCCAGAAATTCTCTCACTTTTAGACCATCTATCTTACCACTCGCTATGGCATTGTAGAAGTCAATCAAGTGTGGATTGCTATCTGCAAAGACAGCATTGCGCGGTGTAATATTGAAACCAACAACTCCTGATCCCATAAAAGGTTCAACCCATCTCCCTTCAAAAGACCAGTCCACAGCTCGCCTTATGAAAGGAACAAGTTTGCTTTTAATGCCTTGACACTTAATCGGCGGAATCATAACTTTCATCATTGCTTACTGCTCCTCAAACCTATTTTTCTCGCTTTGGGCACAACTAACCCCACATCTCCACCTCTATATGCAACAAAGTCTTTCAAGTTTCTAATCTGCTTTGTTTTACCGCTTTCTTCTGTGATAGTAATCTTACCATAGTTCATCCAATAATCATCAAACCATTCTTCACCTAAATCTGAGAACATGCCACGCCCTGAGACTATATCGTCGATTTTATTAATACTTCCGATGTTCGCAGTATTGCCACTACCACTTTTGTCGCTCGCGATCTTCCATTTTTCTGCGACGAAGAATTCAAAATCCTTTATTACAGAAGTAATGGAACGAAGTTCTTCAAACCTATAAGTGTGAGTTTCGTCTACTATATGCCTACTGTAAATGATTCCTAAACAGAAATGGGCTTGGTATTGGCTATAGGGGAATTGAATGTTCTTTGAGCTGCTTCTATTTACAAAGTATTCTCCATGAGAACCCAATGTAAATCCATTGCAAAACTCTGGATAATCTGGTAAGCGGTATGTCGTCTTAAAATCAACAGCGAATTTAATATCTACGTTCTCGGCATGCACGAAAGAGATATCTGGATAGTAATTTTGATGTTCAGCCAAAACCACTCGGTATCCAGCCTCTTCAGCGAAACTGAGGATACGAGGGAAAAGATGTATTTCAAGAATCTTCGATATTATTTTCGTATCTGAAGAAATTGTATAAATATTCCGGCATACATCAATAAATCCCTTGATACGCCATTGACCATCGTCTGTACTAACGTATTCATCAAGTGATGAGACGAATTGAGTCAGTGTTTGAGAAAACTCCTGTTTAATTTGAGAATCTTGACTCATACATAAATCCTATTACCTTTCGCACGAAATAGGCGAAAAATCAAGCGTAGTCAAAAAAAATTCAAGTTATAGTATACTACAAAAACTCTGCTAACCTGTCAAGTCTATCCTGCCAATCCGCATCCCTTAAATCGACCGGCGGCGGTAGCCACGCATCGAGCAACGCATACAAAAGCGGATCCAGCGCAAGAAACGCAGCGTGATCCTTTTTAATATACGTATCATACGACCAATACTCGCCATACGCATAATGTATCCGTCCATCCTGAAAAGACGGCCACACCCCGTCTCGAAAATAGGATGTCAACCCAAACCACCGAGCCACACCCATCGCCCAATACTCGCGATCGTTCCGCATCGCGTAATCGCCCTGCCGATACACCTCCGGTCCATTCCAGTAGCCAGCATCCTCAACTGCGTCCGCATACGCCACCGCATACGCCTCCTCCAACCGCGCTTGGAACGCCGGATCCAACTCACGAATCGCATAATGCATCGCATGCCCGAACTCATGCACAAGCGTAGATGCGTCAGTCGTTACAGTGCAAGACCCCCACTGACACATAGGTGTAGACTCCCGTGCGTCAATAAACAGGAAATAAAAATCACGCTCAGCGAGACGCTCTCGAACTTCAGGGTGTTCCGAAGTCATTGTTAAAAACACCATCCGCGCTTTATAGAAATGCGCATCCGCCACGGATGATGCCCCGCTAATCAGAACACCGCCCGCGTCGATGTATTTCGTATCGCCATCCCCGAAGAACACCATCCCCAACGGCTGTGTGAGACGCTCCTCCGAACACCCACAGAGACACAGACAGATCGCCACAACAAGAAACAAATTAACCTTCATTGTTAACGCCTCCGAAGCTACCAGAGTTCAAGTATAGTGAAAATGACATATTTAATACTCGCTGCGAGCGTTCCAACCCGGATACTGTTCTTCTAATGCTTCAAGCGTTTGCTGCGTATAGTATGGATGTCCAGCAGGTGGGAACCGAAAAACTTCTCGTTCTGCTGCTGTTAGCGTCCCGATGAATTTCGAGAATGTCGCGTTTCGCCCTTTATCTGTGTAGTGCCGAAAGCCTTCCCAATAGTGGTCTGCGCGTCCTAAACCGAATCCCCATGTGAAGCGTTGTCCGTCCTCCCGTAGATAATCGCTTGCTGAATGCAATGTATAGTTGTTAAAAATACAGAGCGTTCCACCTTTGCAAACAAGGGGTTCGTATTTAGAGGTATCCCGTCCGTGTTCCTTAGCAAGGAGTCTAAGCGGTGCTTGGTCTTTGTCAACATCCTCAAGGTGTATCCAAAAGCCGAGTTGCCCGAATTCACGAGCACTCTCAGACTGTGGTAGCAGTGAGTTGTTGCCGTTATCAATGTGCAAATTGCTCGGATCGCTATCGACACCCGGGCCTTTAAATCCGGGATAGCGTGCAATCATACACCCCGCACGGAAATGAATATGCTCCGTTTTCAGAAATTTACGTGCGAATTCCCATGCATCGTGATCCACGATGCCGCGCAGTAACGCCATTTCAGCGGGCGGGAATTCGGTCAAAATCGCGCTACCGGGGGGTGGGTCATCCTTAACTTCTTCCCATGTCGGGAGCACACGGCGTTGGGCAGCCTGCATCTCCGCAAGTTGTTCACCTGAATAGTAGTCGGGTACAATTAAGTAGCCTTTCGCTAAGAGCTCATCCAGTTGAGCATCGGTAAATTGCTTAGGCATGTTGACCTCCATTGGAGAAATAGCACAAATTTGGACAAGAACAGATTAAAAAAATTTGCTGACGAACCCTGAGCACCAAAGTCCGCCAGCAAAATTGAAAACTCCCCCAGACGGACTCGAACCGCCGACACGATGGTTAACAGCCATCTGCTCTACCGACTGAGCTATGGGGGAATATTAATGTTAATTATACCCTACTCTGCTCACGATTGCAAATTAAATCTCACTTTTTTCAGAATAATGGATCCGCGCGCTTGGGTAAAAGCACTGGCCGGATCCGTGGTTCTGTGTGCTTGGTTGAAAGCACATCAAAACCTTATTAATTATTATACAGCATCACAATTCCAAACGCAAATTAAATTTTTCTACGACCATATTTAGCACCCACATACAACTTTAACCCCTGGAACGCCTTGCTTACCATCCGTTTCATAGCCATCGCGCTTCCACCAATCCAAACCACCCATCAATTCCTTAACTTGGAACCCCAATTTTGCCATATTCAAGGCACCCTTGGTAGAAGCATTACAGCCGATACCATCACAGTATGTCACATACACCTTTGATTTATCGAGTTCACGTGTAGTCGTCTCAGACATTGTTCGGTGCGGGATATTTATGGACGTTGGTATGTGTTCAAGTGCGTAAGCCTCTGGAGAACGCGCATCTATGACGACAATAGGTTCCTCGTTATTGAGTGCTTCATAAAGATCCCAAGAATCTGTTTCATAGTTGAGTTTCGCTTGATAAAATTCGATCTGATTCATAATTTCCTTTAGGTATAAATTTTAATTTCTTCAGGGTTGATGGCAACGATGCGAGAAATGCGTTCAAGTTCGTCTTCGGATAGCCCTTGAATAATGTCCTCCCAGACCCGGTCCTCGCGTTCCGAGCGTTTATATTCATAGATGTCAAATTTGCGACTGATGACAAGAATACGGATGTGTTCGTCACCATCGTCAAAAACGTCAACGAAATAGTCTGGATCGGGGAAAGAGCCTGCTTTTAGCGTGTCATGTATTTTTTGCTTTAGCATTTCGGACACCATATTTCTACCTCAACTACCAGAGCGTAACCTCTTCAGGCAGCATTCCGATTGAGAGGAACACATGTCCCCATTCTTCCTGTGAGAGATTCTTTACCAACTGGTCCCAGATGATATCGGTTCTGTCTCCCATAGTATGTCCATTGAATTTTCGGCTAACAATGACAATATGGACATGATCTGCGGAACCGTCGGAAACATCCACAAAATCTTTTGCATCGCTGAAGTACCCGCCCCTGAGCGTATCATGAATTTTCTGCTTTAGCGTTTCACATGCCATACTTCTATCTCACTTACCAGAGCGTAACCTCTTCAGGAATTGTACCAATCAATAGAGAGACGTATCCCATTCTTCATCTGAAAGATGCTTTAAGAGCGCGTCCCAGATGATAGCAATCCTAAAGTAGTTATCCGATAATACCCCGTTCTCGTCCGCTCTATTAATCCCTTGTTCATCAGATGCTTCTCTGACTGTCCAGTTTTACTCAAGTACTCCCTTTCATCGGCAGTCAGTGAAAAGTGTTCAGCAAGGTAATCAATAATCTCCACTCGCCGATGTTCTTTTCCATCCGCGAGAACCGTCAGGGCAGGTTTCACCATTTCTTTAACTGCGGGCAGAGATATTTTTTCAGAAGAGGGTCGTATAGGTTGTGTTGATGGTTCTCCATCCGTCAAAAATCCGAGCAGATTGTTCAATTCCGTTATCTCACCCACTACCCATGCTTGAAAATCTTCTGGAGAAACTATCACTTCCCACTCTCCGTCTACTTTCTCAACACTCCACCCGGCATTCCGCATTTTCTGTTTACCTTCGCGTCCTTGTGATTGCCAATAGTGCCAGAAACCTTGGGAAATATCATCTCCAGCAACATGGTACTCGTTCAAATGCCTTGTAAAGATAGTTCCGTGAAAAGTGATAGAATCAGGAGCATTATCACCCAAAGGTAGGCGTTCTTCCAACTCAGCGAAGTCTTCTTCGTATGCCTCCTCTTCCCCTGCCACTACCTCTAATTGTGCAAGACGCTCCTTGGAATCAGCTAATTCCTCTCCCACATCTTCCAACTGAGCCGACGTAGTCTCAAGACGTTCTTCCAGCTGAGCGTTCTTCCTTTTGAGTGTCGCCAACTGATTTGACGCAGCCTTAAGGGCTTTCTCATATTTTGTTTTCTCTGCGTTCGCTGCCTCTAACTGATCTGACATAGTTTTGAGACGTTTCTCTAAATCAGATTTCTCTGCTTCTGCGGTATCATCAGAAACAAGTTCATCTCGGATAACCTCAACTGTCCTCCGATCATCCTGTTTGCCTATTTCTGCTAGCACGTCGGCGATGAGAAATAGATGCATGCGGGTGTACTCAAAGGGTAGGTCCTTTGACTCCTGATGTGCCACCCTATTTCGTCCCATTACTATCACAGATGTTACACTCCGAATATCGTATTCGTGTCGCCTAAGTGACCAATCATAACCAAACCGTTGAAGGAAAAAATTATTCCAGCATTCTCTATCTCTAAAAATGGTTGGAATGTCCTTAATATCTATCACACCGAGCCGTTCACGGTTCAACACTCGCATAATTAAAGCTTCTACAGTTTTATCCTCAACCCTCTCCTCTAAATACTGAAAGATGAAACTGGTCATGGCACTGTGGTATATATCGTGTGCTCTACGGAGTGCTTCCCTTTTAGGATATTTTGCTATGTTTACGCTATAAACCTCCATATAGATAAATTTTCAAAAGCTTATCACACTTTTCCCTCTTTGTCAATTATGAACCAAACTTAGATCAGGGTGATTTAGTTTTAAGAAATTCGCGATTTTTATGCTTTCTGTTACAGATCCGGTGCGGTTAGAAACACGCACCTACCGGTCCTGGGGGTCCAAAATTGGACGAAAAAACCGAGAACTAAATAGCCCTGAAACTTAAATCACTCCACAGAAAATATCTCAGTTTCACCGGTCCCAATCCATCTCGCAACCACGCTTCTCGCTGGAATTATCACGCCTTTATATCTAAATGGTTCCGTTCCGAAGTTTGCGAACATTTCAACAGCATCGCCAAACTCGGTGCGTTGGACCTGCCTATCATCGTTTAGCCACTCGAAATCCGTCATCGCCTTCCCACCGATCTGTTTATGCAACGGCGAAAAGAACGCATAGTACCGCTTGATCCACGCTTTATGCTTTTCAAATTCCGCTATGTTCAGATGGTAGAGCGGCGGCACATTATAGAACACTTCTAACAGTGCTAACGTTTCGATTGCGTTCTCAAATTTGAGACTACCAGCCACCCAATGGTTCGTTGTTATCACGGAATCATGGAACACCATCTGGTAGAGCGGTAATCGGAAACGCGGATCGTAGTAGTGATACAGATAGTTCGGTTTGAGAGGCACCTGCTTTATGTGAACCGCTGGACCTTCAGGAGGCCAGTACCCGCCAACATAATAAGGCGAGGTCTTCGACTTCATATCTGGATCACCCCACCCGATGACAGGGAGCGTCATCCCGTGTGCAAAGTGAAGCACCGATGCCGAATACGCAGCACCACCCTCTGAACCGACAACCATGTTATGCGTATCCCGAATCCACGCGATACGCGCGAGTCGTGCGTTCATATCATCTAACTGTGTTGCGGGATGGGATGCTGAATAATCGTCGTAGAGTTCACCGTAAGCATCACAATCAATAAACCACGTATTGAAATCTGTTGGCATCTGTTCAACAATACCGTTGACGCGCTTTTCGACATAAGGCTGTGCGACGAGCGGGCTTAAGTGATACCCCTTCTTTTTGAATCCTTTGCTTTTCGTTCCATCTGCATTGACAATAGCACCAGTCTCATAAAGCGTCAGATCAAACTGTGCAGTCTCCCATGTATCCTTTTCGTTCGGATGATGGATACTATGATAGGAGTCATACGGTCCAATCAGATAACCGAGTGCTTTCGCCTTCGCGACAGCCTTCGGATGCCGAAATCCGTCTTGCCATGAATCCACACCGAGCCAGAGACGATCTAACCCATTTTCAGCAAATTGTTCCAGCAACTTCACAGACAATCCGTCCCCCCATTCGTCAGGATGCCGTAATGTATCGGAAAACGCGGCGTAGAATAGAAGACAGTTGCGGCGATAAAGCTCAGGCAGCGATAACACGGATACGTCTCGCGAGATTAACGCTTCTGCTTCTGACGTAAGGGGAATCTCTATCCAAACGACTGGCTCGTAAAAGTTCTGCTTTTCAAGTTGCTCACTTATCGCACGACTCACGACGCGTAAACTGTATTTGGACGGATAGTCCGTCTGAACGATTTCAAGAATTGCTTTCCGCACCTCTGCGTTCAGTTGCGTCCAGATCCGCTTCGCGACCTTAGTATCACCACTCAGTCTTGTCGCCAACGCCTTCCAATCCGTTACATCGTATTGACTAAGGAGTTTACCGCCCCAGAGATAGATATGTGCAGCACCGAGTAACTTCTCCGCGGCAGGCGTCTTTTGAATCTTTTCAGTAAAAGAAACAAATTCGGCATTCTGTTTCAGCCATTTTCGGTAACGCTTGGCAGGGGCAACCGGCGATGCCGCATCAAGAGTGATACGCACAGCATACCTTTTCTGTTCCCAATTGGGTGTGAAGGTATGCGATACCCGCATGCCTAATCCATGCGTTAATGTCTTATTGAAATGGATTTGGTTGTTGAAAGGATTGGTTAAAATGTAGGTAAGCGTTCGATCAGCGAGATGCAACCCCCAGAACGGCATTGAGAGACCCGCGGTTGTGTTTATCGGTCCCCGTTCGCATAAGAAGTCCCGCCACGTAACGTCATCTTTCGGAACATAACTCCCCTCAAAAAAGGGCAAAATATAGCCGCGGAGCGACTCGAAATCTTCAATAACGGGCCATGTTAAACGCAATGCATCATTTGTCCGTTTATCCTGAATAAATTCAACGGATAGCGAATCGTCTATCAGTTCAAAGCGAACGGTGAGAAAACGTTCCGGTAGCCGCCAACTGACAGTATTGCCTTCTTGAGAGAATTCCGTTATAGTGCCGAAACCGGTTTGTGCCCATGAAATTGGCAAGGATATTTCCGAATCTGCCGGATATGTCTCCACGGCGAGCGACTGGGGATCAATATCAACTGTCCAAACAGCATTGCGAAGACAGACGGTTTCAGGCGCAGCACCGACACTGATAGAAATCAGCAGAAATACCCCTATAGATAAGACATAAAATCGCGATCTGGACAATAGTATCTATCCTCATTCAAAAAGTTGTGCGACTTGACACGAAAACCCGTCAACGACATCTTCACCTGTAAGCGTATCTTCACGCGTAAGCATTTCGATGTCCGTCTCCGAACGATACACCGTCACCGTTTTTGCAACAGGTTCAATCACCCAAACGAGCTGCGTTCCGCCACTCAGATAGGTGAGCGCCTTTTCAAAGACACGGAACAGAACATCTGTTGGAGAAACGATTTCAACAGCCAGATCCGGTGGGATGGAGAACGCCTTACGTCTGTCATCTGGCAGTCGTTCTGTCGAAACGAACGCAACATCTGGTATCAGGAACCTATCGCCAATCTTAAAACCGGTGTCCGATGTGTAAACGCGACCGAGTTGATTTTCGCGAACATACGGACCTAAAAATAAGACAAGGTTCGTGCTAATATCGCCGTGTTCTCCGGATGTTGGGGGCATCGGTATAAGTTCTCCTTTCACATATTCATATCCCTCTAAATCGCTTTCAAGGAATTCCTCAAGCGTCATATCGGTTTCTATCGGAGTCGGAGGGATTACAATCTGTTCCGGGTCACTTTTTAGGATATTCATCAGAATGCCTCCTTTTATCCTGTTAATTCTTCCCACAATGCCCGATAAAAATTCATCACGCGCACAGGATCAGAGCTTCCCGCGATTTCTGCAAGGGTGTACCCCGTATACCCAGACGCTCTCAACGATGTAAAAAGCTCCCGCCACGGATACTCGCGCCGATGCAGCTCCGTGATATGCACCAAACCGATTCTGCCTTTCACGAGATCAAAGTTCTTTTGAATCGACCCGTTTTCCACTTCACCGAAGTTGGAATTCCAGCAGACGTAGACATTATCGTGATCAGCAACATCAATAATCGTGCGGATATGCCGGAGTTCGGAGGTGCCGCCGCCGTGCACTTCCAACCGAATTTGTACGCCGAGGTCCGCGGCGAATTCACCACACTCGCGCAACGCCAACCCAATTTGCTCAAGGGTCTTTTCGACAGGTACTTCATCCGGAAGTCCATTCGGACGCACCTTTACACCGGGTGCCCCGACATCCGCTGCGAGTTGAGAATATACCTTCGTTCCTTCTATATTCTCCCGAACCACTGTCTGATCCACGGCATGATAGTCAAACGCTGAACCTAAGCCAGCAATCTCAATCGGGGAATCGTCAAATTGTTGCTTTACCGCTGCCCGCTCGCTTGCCGAGAGTTCAACTTCAACGCCGTGGGCATGCGTCGTCCGCAATTCCACGCCTTTAAATCCCGTCTCCACACACTGTTCAATGATTGTTGGGATATCCCAATCTTTTGCCATATTATATGTAACTAAACCAAGCTTCATAAAATCTCCTTCTTATTCAAAAAGTTGTGCGACTTGACACGAAAAACCTTCAACGACATTTTCACCCGTGAGCGTATCCTTGCGTGTGAGCAATTTGATGTCTGTTTCTGAACGACAGACTGTCACCGTTTTTGATCCGGGTTCAACCACCCAGACAAGACGCGTCCCCGCGTCCAAATAGGCAAAAGCCTTTTCAAGAACACGTCGGAAAGCATCTGATGGGGACACTACCTCAATCGCGAAATCTGGCGGCACCGGGAATGCCTTGCTCAGGTCGTCAGGCAGTTGTGCTGAAGAAATAAAAGCGATATCCGGTTTCAAGACGCGCTCGCCGACCTGGAAACCTGTGTCCGGGGTAACCACCTCGCCAAGTTGATTTTCACGCACGTACAAACCCAAGCACAGAAAAATCCTCGCGCTGACTATCCCGTGTTCCGCAGATGCAGCTGGCATCAATATGAGTTCTCCTTTCACATATTCATAGCCCTCTAAATCACTCTCAAGAAATTCTTCCAGCGTCATCTTCTTGGGAGGTGGAAGTATTTCTTGGGTGACACCATGACCGTCTTGTTGTCTCATTTTCATTCCTCCATAATTAGTTTGCCGTGTTTCAACGCCACCTATTCAAACAGTTGTGCAACTTGACACGAAAACCCTTCAACGACATCTTCACCCGTCAGTGTGTCGTCATAAGTGAGGGTTTTGATGTCTGCTTTAGAACGATACACCGTCACCGTTTGTCCGACTGGTTCAATCACCCAAACAAGACGCGTTCCCGCGTCCAGATAAGCAAAAACCTTTTCAAGCACACGATACTGAATATCCGATGGTGAGAGAACTTCAACCGCCAGATCCGGTGGGATGGAAAACGCTTTGCGTCTGTCAGCGGGAAGCCTCGCCGATGAAACAAACGCTACATCCGGTTTAACCAATCGATCCCCTAATCTAAAGTCTGTATCAGCTGGATACAAACGTCCCAGCTGATTCTCCCGAACGTGCAAACCCAAAAGAAAACTGAGATTCATACTGATTTCACCGTGTTCTATTGTCGGAGGTGCCATCGGTATTAACTTTCCTTTCACATATTCATAGCCCTCTAAATCGGTTTCCAGAAAATCTTCCAACGTCATATCGGTTTCCAGCGGCGCGAGGGATATTGCCGCTTGTTCATATCCATTTTTCGGAATGTCCATCAGAATGTCTCCTTCTCCGATACCACCTATTTTCAATTGCATCACATCAAGTTTTTTGCTATAATGTTCCTAAAATCAACAAAGCAAGGAGAACACCACCATGGCTTATGCACTTGAAGATGAATTTGGTGATATTATCGGCAAAGCCCGACGTGGGCAAAACCTGTCTCAAAGTGAAATCGCAGCTGCTGCGGGTATTACAGAGGCAGAACTCGCTCGTATGGAACAGTATACTTTAAAACCGACAGAAACGCAAGTTTTTCGGCTCGCGGAAATCCTGAATTTGGATGGCCCCAAGCTACTCGATATTGCAACAGAACAGTGGGCACCCGAATCGCCCTCGCAAGGTAGCGACGCAAATCTTGAAGTTATTACAATTAGCGCGCCCGTCGGTGGGTGGCCCGTCAATGCTTATCTCTTGATCTGCAAAGCGACCGACGATGCTGCAGTTATTGATACGGCTGCGCATCCTGATCTCATCTTAGAACAACTCGATGCGCGTCCTGTAAATCCAACTGCGATCTTGCTGACGCACGCCCACGGCGATCATACCAACGGATTACCGAAACTTCAAACCGAAACCGGATGCGAGACCTACATCCATAAAAACGAACCAAAACCGCAGAGCCACAACACATTGCGTGAAGTCATTCATGGCGATGTCCTCTCTGTCGGTGAACTGATGGTAACCGTTGTCAATACGCCTGGACATACAACTGGTGGATGCAGTTTCCTCACACAGAATGTAGCATTCGTCGGCGACGCGATCTTCGCGGGTTCCGTCGGTGGACCTAACATCTCCTATCAGGATGAAATTGAAAGCGTTCGTGACAATTTATTGTCACTCCCAGACACAGTGAGGCTCTTTCCGGGACACGGTCCCTCCACTACCGTCGGTGAGGAAAAACTGCACAACCCGTTTTTCTAAGTTTTTACCATGATCAGTGTAGTACACGGGTCTTGTCGCCTTAAGTATACTCTCGCCAGAGTCTGCTAACGCTTCTACACTGATATTGAAATGCGTGCCTCCACAGTTCAATTACAGAAGGTTGACTTTTGCTCTCTTATCTCCTCCAGCGTTTTCTTTCGATCGGTTTATCTCTGTTAGCGGTGTCGCTCCTTGTTTTTCTCATGGTCCATCTCATCCCGGGCGATGCCGCTGTCGCTATTTTGGGAGAACGCGCCACTGAAAAAGCACTGACCGAACTCCGAAAGGAGATGGGACTTGATAAACCCCTGTATCACCAATACGCCAAATTCCTGTGGGATGCCGCGCATCTCGACTTCGGACGCTCTTTCAAAACGAAACAACCCGTGGTCGATGAAATCAGACGCTATTTCCCAGCAACGGCTGAATTAACCCTTGCAGCGATGGCATTTTCGATGCTCTTCGGTATTGCTGCGGGTGTTATTGCCGCAATCTCTCGCGGAAAATTCTTGGACTATTTTTCGATGTCGGTATCCCTCGCCGGCATCTCAATGCCGATCTTCTGGCTCGGATTGATGCTCATTCTGCTTTTTTCCTATTTTCTTCCGATATTACCAAGCAGTGGCCGGTTAGATACCATCTTGGACTTAGACATCCAAACACGCACCGGATTTTACCTTATTGATACACTGCTTACAGGAAACTTTACCGCCTTCCGAAGTGCCGTCGCCCACCTAATCCTCCCCGCAATTACATTAGGCACCATCCCGTTGGCGATTATTGCTCGGATGACCCGCTCCAGCCTCCTTGAAGTGCTAAATCAGCCGTATATTACAACGGCTTATGCGAAAGGCTTGCCTCGCTGGAAAGTCATCAGCAAACACGCCATGAAAAATAGCATGGTGCCTGTCTTGACAGTTATCGGCTTAGAATTCGGTTACCTACTGGGGGGCGCGATTTTAACCGAGCATATCTTCTCTTGGCCCGGACTCGGTTCATGGCTGCGCGCCGCAGTTGAGGCGCGCGACATCCGTGCAGTCCAAGGCGGTGTGCTTTTCGTCGCAACTGTCTTTATGTTCGTCAATCTTATTGTGGACCTGTTATACGCCTACTTCGACCCGCGTATCCGAGTGGGAGACGACACCAAATGAATACGCCAACAACCGCCAGCAGTCAACAACATATCTTTCGGAAACTTTTAAGACACCGTTCCGCTACTATCGGTGCATCAATTATCCTATTCTTTGTTGTTGTCGCTATTTTCGCACCACTCATTGCGACACACGATCCGAGACAAGCGAACATTATTGAACGCCTCCAAGGTGGATCCGCTTCGCACTACCTCGGCACCGATAAAGTAGGACGCGATATATTCAGTAGGATTGTCTACGGTACGCGTATATCTCTAAAGGTTGGGCTCATCGCAATGACCTTTTCTGTGGGGTTCGGTACACTCTTCGGTGCGATCGCTGGTTATTACGGCGGAAAACTGGACAACCTGATTATGCGCGCGATGGATATGATGCTTGCGATGCCGAGTATCCTCCTCGCGATGGTTATCGTGACAATTCTCGGTCAGAGTCTCACAAATGCGATTATCGCCGTGTCAATCGTCTATATTCCGCAATATGCCCGAATCCTGCGAGCTGCAGTCCTTAAAGTCCGAGAATTAGACTATGTCACCGCCGCGAAAGTGATCGGTGCGAGTAACAGTCGTATCCTGCTTACCACCGTTCTCCCGAATTGCATCGCGCCGTTGATCGTCCAAGCAACCTTAGGTATCGGCGCAGCCATCTTAGACGCAGCAGGACTCAGTTTCTTAGGACTCGGTGCAGAAATTGGTGAACCCGAATGGGGCGCGATGCTTAATGAAAACAGGGACCTCATCCGTCGCGCACCTTTAGCCGTGACCGCTCCCGGGGTCGCTATCTTCCTTATCGTCTTAGGCTTCAACCTCCTCGGCGATGCACTCCGAGATGCGCTTGATCCCCAAATAGATTGAAGAAAACGCGTTCAAGCTGAGCACGAAAACAGAAATTTGACTTACACAACCAGATTTTTTTGACACGCCCTGCTTTTCGTGGTATAATTGAATGCAACTTTAGCCTATTGAGGTTTAATATCTTTATGAGGTTTGCTTTAAAGTCTTTTATTTTGAAAATGAGTCTCAATATCACAAATTTAGACACTACGGACAATTGCGGATTACTTTCCCTCCCTAATATAAGAAACTCGCAATTTACACGCTATCTTTTCCTTACCTTCACCAGTGCGATACTGTGCCTCTCCATCGGTTCCGTTGATGCTGCAACACGGGAATACTGGATCGCCGCCGAGAAAGTTGAATGGAACTACGCACCGAGCGGACAAAACCTCATCAGACCCAATATGGGATTGGACGTTTGGGGCAAAGCACTCGTGTATGAGAAATACCGCTACTTTCAATATACCGATAACACCTATACGACACGCGCCGAGCAACCTGAATGGATGGGTATCCTTGGGCCACAACTGCACGCCGTCGAAGGCGATAGCGTGAAGGTGCACTTTCTCAATCGCGCGGATAAGCCGCTCAGTATTCACGTTCACGGGTTACAATACGACGAAGACAACGAAGGCGCAGATATGAAAGGTTCCGGTGCCGCCGTAAAACCCGGTAGTACTTTCACCTACCATTGGGAAGCAGATAGCGATGCTGCCCCGGGACCGAACGATCCGTCATCCATTGTCTGGCTTTATCACTCACACGTTGATGCTGTTACTGAAGTCTACGACGGCTTAATCGGAACCGTTGTCGTTACTAAAAAGGGGATGGAACGCGCACCGGATGATCCGCGCCCTAAAGATATCGACAAAGCATTCACGACACTGTTCTTAATCTTCAATGAAAATGACCGAAAAATCGTCGAAAGTGGACAAAGCGAGGCTTATGAATCGCCTGAAGAAGCCGAAGAAGGAAACCTTAAGCACGCCATTAACGGACTTATCTTTGGCAACTTACAAGGCTTGGAAGCCCAACAGCACGATCGCGTACGCTGGTACCTTATCGGATTAGGCACTGAAGTCGATATGCACACCGCGCACTGGCACGGTCAAACGGTGCTAAATGCTGGAAAACGCACCGACGTGGTAGATCTACTTCCCGGATCCATGGTTACGGTAGATATGATAGCCAAAACACCCGGCAACTGGCTCTATCATTGCCATGTCGCAGATCATATCACGGCAGGTATGAATACACGCTGGCGAGTCGTTCCAAAACGGTGACAGAAGACCCCACTGTGCACTTGGGCAATAACGCGAACTTTTTGCTGTCGTATCTGACAAAATTTATGCCGGTTTTGATCCGGTGCACACACACTTAATTTATCAATGTCAGGGCTTACGCACTGCAGGCAGGGTTTCAAACCCCGCCTGCAAGGGGCTTGCTTAAGTCCTAAATGTATCAAAGGAGACATAATGTTCACCAACAGAACCCATTTGTTTAATTACGTTTTGCCCATTTTGATTGTATTCACCCTCATCGGGACGGTTCACGCGGAAACGCTGACTGTCTATTCTGGACGCAGCAAGAGCCTCGTTGAACCGATTATCAAGCAGTTTGAAAAAGAAACCGGCATCGAAGTGAAGGTGAGCTACGCCAACACAACACAGTTAGCCGCCACGCTTTTAACGGAAGGCGACAAAAGCCCCGCGGCACTCTTTTGGGCACAAGATGCTGGCGCACTCGGTGTTGTGAGTAAAAAGGCGATGTTCGATAAGTTACCGGAATCTGTATTGTCCAAAGTGCCTTCAATTTTCCGAGATGCTGACGGTTTCTGGGTAGCGACAAGTGGGAGGGCACGCGTACTCGCTTATGCCCCAGAACGTGTTAAAATGGAAGAACTTCCCCAAAGCGTTTTCGATTTAACACAACCGATGTGGAAAGGTAGAGTCGGTTGGGCACCAACAAACGCATCCTTTCAAGCATTTGTCACTGCCCTACGTGTGCAAGTTGGTGAAGAAAAAACGGAAGAATGGCTACGCGGCATGAAAGCAAATGGGGTCAAAAAATACGCCAAAAATACACCTATCATAGAGGCACTCGCTGCAGGTGAAATCGATCTCGGTTTGCCGAATCACTATTATCTGCTCCGTTTCAAAAAAGGGAATTCCAAGTTCCCCGCCGCACAAACCTTCTTTAAAGCGAGTGATCCAGGCAACCTCGTCAATGTTGCCGGTATCGGACTCCTGAAGAGTAGCAAAAACAAGGACGCTGCTCTGAAGTTTATAGATTTTCTGCTATCTGCCAAAGCGCAGCAATACTTTACCAGCGACGTTTTTGAATACCCTGTCATTGAAGGTGTAATCCCAAACGCGAATCTGGTGCCACTGTCCGAGCTGCTCCAACTCGCGCCAACATTCAATCTCAATGAGATGGATGACCTTGATGGTACAGTTAATTTGCTACGGCGCGTTGAAATTCTATAGAGGCAGAGGCACCGAACCTCGTTCTGGAAACTGAAACAGAAAAACTGGATGTTAAAGTCAGAAACAGTCAGAACACATCGTTATTTCTCTATCTCTGCTGTCGTGGCAGCTATTCCGATTGTTATGGTCGGCATCGGCGGTCTCATCCCGCTGGTCTATCTACTTGCCAAAGCGTTTTCAGCGGAAGGTTCTGCCCTTGTGCAGATCGTCTTCCGCTGGCGAAACGCGAGGCTGTTCCTGAATACGCTGCTGCTGACTGCAGGTGTCCTTGTCCTTAATCTGCTGTTAGCCACACCCGCAGCATGGTTAACGACCCGGGTAAACCTAAAGGGTAGACGTTTTTTCACGGTGCTATGCGCGTTACCACTTGCCATCCCAGGCTATGTAATGGCGTATGCCCTGTTAGCACTCGGTGGAAACACAGGTATCGTGGCACAGTTATTTGGCACGAGCATCCCGCGCCTCAGCGGTTACCCAGGCGCACTCCTCGCACTCAGTGCTTATACCAGTCCTTACCTCTTTTTAAATCTACGCACCGCTTTGTTAGGACTCGATCCGAGTCTTGAAGAATCCGCTCGCAGTCTCGGCTACAAGTCTTATGAGACCTTCTTTTATGTCGTCCTTCCGCAACTCCGTCCCGCCTTTTATGCCAGTGGACTCCTCATTAGTCTACACGTGCTTGGAGACTTTGGTGTCGTGTCATTGATGCGCTACGAGACCTTTAGTTACGCACTTTACACAGAATATATGCTCTCCTTTGAACATATTTATGCGGCATGGCTCGCGTTGATGCTTCTCGCTTTCACGGCGTGTCTGCTCTATCTTGAGTCAAAACTGCTAAATAATGTGACGCTTCATCGCACCGGTCGCGGTCCCTCTCGCCAGCTGCCACAGACCCAACTGGGTGCGTGGCGTTTCCCAGCCTACACCCATCTCAGTCTACTCACGTTCATAACCGTAGGTATACCTGCCTGTACTGTCATTCTCTGGATGTTCAGAGGGCTGAATATGTCTGCCCTGGAAGGACTTTTGGAAGCCCTGATCGGTTCGCTGTCAATGGCAATCCCCGCAGGTGTCCTATGCGCGCTGCTTGCGATACCATTCGCTTACATAGGTGTTCGCTACCCATCACGCATCTCAAACGCGTTAGAGCGCATCGGTTACGTCGTTTACGCTATACCGCCGCTTGCATTCGCGCTATCACTCATCTTTTTCCTTTTAAACACCGCGCCATTTATCTACAAAACGCTTCCCGTCCTCATCTACGCGTGTACGCTACACTTTCTCGCAGAGGCGATCGGACCGGTCCGAAGCTCGCTCTACCAAGCCTCACCAAACTTGGAGGAAGCAGCTCGCTCGCTTGGGTATTCACGCATACAAGCATTTTTCAGAACGCTTTTCCCGATTCTTATGCGCGGCATGCTCACTGCCACCGCCTTGGTCTTCCTTGCAACAATGAAAGAACTTCCGCTCACTTTTCTTTTATCCCCCGCTGGATACGAAACGCTCGCACTCAATGTTTGGAGTTACACCACAGAAGCGATGTTTGCTGAGGCGGCACCTTACGCGCTTACGATCCTAGTTTTTTCTGGGATATTCGTTGGGGTCCTCACTCGCCATGAAGCACAACCATGAAAATCGGCACAAAAACTGTCAAATGACATAATTAGAACTTACACAGCTCCCACTGCTGCGGGCGGGGTTTTAAACCCCGCCTGCAGTGCGTCGGATGTCCGTTATCATGGAAAAATGCGTAAGTCGTGATAATTTTTCAACAATTTATACACAAGTTTGTCTAATTGTGGTAGACTATCATACAAATCTCTAATTGACGAACTGGAACGAATATATTGTCCGATTTTTTAACCCTGCCACCGCTTGTAGCACTGAGTACTGATGCGCTTCGGTTATTGCTCTCGTTTGCGCTGAGTATTTTTATCGTTAACATCTACCAGTGGACACACACCAAAGTCCCGCAAAAGTCGTTTACCGACACACTCATCATCCTCTGTATGCTGATTTCAGTCGTGATGGTGATTATAGGTGATAGCATTGCGCGTGCGTTTAGTTTAGTCGGTGCGCTGTCTATCATTCGGTTTCGGACTGCTATCCAAGATCCTCGCGACATCGGGTTTGTTTTCTATGCGTTAGCCGTCGGTATGGCAGTAGGGGCAGGGAATCCGTCTGTTGCAATCTTGGCGACTTTTCTCATCGGTATCATCATCCTCGGTATCTACCACTGGCATCAACGTTTCGGGAATAATAACGAATTTAGCTTAGAATTCTGTCTGCCACCTGATCAGAATTTGGAAACCGTTTACCAACCCGCTTTCGACAAGCACTTGGTTTATGAACGCTTAATTGAAAAACGGATCAAGAAATCCCAGCAGGTCGAACTCACATTTCGAGTTAGATTGGCAAATCCACAGGAATGGCTCGTTTTTTTTACTGAACTCTCACGGATTGAAAATGTTACAGAGGTCAAAATGGATAAAGAATGAGACACAAAAAGCAGTGAAAATGCGAACTTCTCTCGAGGAGACAGGTCTAAAACTGAAAGGAGAATACAATGAAACACCTTAAATCAATCGCATTTATTGCGCTAATAATTATGGGATGGGCGATGTTAATGTCCGCAAACGCCCAAAACAATCAGGAATCACCAAAACTCTCAGATGAACAGAAGCGGTTTGACCTCAATGGAGATGGTAAACTGAGTGCTGAAGAAGATGAACTCATGCTTCGCGTCACTGGCTTAGAGGCATTCACTGGCGATAAATTCAGTCGTGAAGACATTGAGAAGATCCAACGTAATACTGCTCCTGATAGAGGGTCCAGGCCCCCCGGTGGAATGCCCGGCTTCGGGGGTGGACGCGGTGGACCCCGCCCGCCAGAAAAATTGGTCAAACAGTTTGATACAGACAAGGATGGAAAATTAACAGGAGCAGAGCGAGAAGCAGCATTACAGATGCGTGGCGGCGGGAATGCGTCTCTCATGCCCGCAGAAAGCCTACGCGATGGCGTTCAAAATGATGTACAAACAAGCTTGGCATCTGCCCCAGAAGGTGCCCCGCCGCTCTACGATGCCCAAACACTCCGCACGCTCCACCTCCGATTCCACCACGAAGACTGGTATGAACAGATGAGCGCATTTTATCGCACAGATATCGAGGTGCCAGCAGAACTTATTGTTGACGGGAAGGTTTACTCTGATGTCGGTGTCCACTTTCGAGGCACCTCTTCCTACTTTACAGTCAGGTCTGAGAAAAAGTCCTTCAACATTGCTGTCGACTATGGTAAAGATGGACAACGCCTCTACGATTACAAAACGCTCAACCTGCTCAACGGACACGTCGATGCCTCTTTCCTACGTGAAGTCCTCTACAACCAGATTTCACGAGACTTCATTCCAGCGATGAAAACGAATCTTGTAAAACTTGTTATCAACGGTGAAAATTGGGGGGTCTATATCAACCTCCAACAATATAACAAAGATTTTCTCGCTGAATGGTTCGGCACAAAAGGCGGTGTACGTTGGAAAATCGGTCCCGGCAGAGGTGGCGCGCTCACTTATGCAGGAGACGATCCGACAACATACCAAGAAACGTATCAACTCAAAACTAACAATGTTGAAGACCCTTGGACAGACCTCATTGCCCTTTGCAAAATGCTTGACGAAACAACACCCGATGCTGAACTCACAGAAAACTTGCCAGCCTTACTTAATATCGACCAAGCACTGTGGCAGCTCGCTGTTTCAAATGTCTTTATGGACGACGATGGCTATATCCACAAAGGCGGCGATTACGCCCTATATCAAGATGTCAACGGTCGATTCCATCTGATACCACACGACAACAACGAAAGCCTCAGATTCGGGAGAGAAGGGCGAGGCGGACCTGGCGGTGGCGGTCCCGGCGGCTGGTCATGGGGAGATTTAGAAAATGGAATGGTATCCCCTGTCGCACACGAAGATAATGCCGCGCGCCCACTTATCAAACGATTGCTCTCAAACCCAGAGTGGCGGGCACGGTATCTCGCACACGTCCGAACCGTTGTAGATGAATGGCTCGGTTGGGAAGTGTTGGAACCAATTATCAAGGAATACCAAGCACTCATCGATACAGAGGTTCAGCAAGATGATAAGAAACTTTATGGGTACGAAGAATTCGCAACGGGTGTCCCCGGCGACCTCAAGCGTTTTGTGAACATGCGTCGTGAGCATCTGAACAATCATCCAGAACTCAGCAAACCGACCCCACAGATTCTCTCCGTTGAAATCGAATCGGAGACCTCTCCCATAGCGAATCAACCTGTTTCAATTAAAGCAACACTCAATAAATCAATTGCTGCTGATGCGGTTTTGTTGTATTATAGTACTGATCACCACGCCGTTTTCAATCAGGTGATGATGGTGAAGGAAAGCGATAACTACGTTGGACATATTCCGGCTTTTCCAGCAGATACCACAGTCTACTATTATGTAGAGGCAAACGCTGTGAAAACACATGGTACAACTATCTTTTCACCAGCACGTGCAGAGCAGAGGGCATCGCATTACCGAGTCAGTGCCCCCCTCGCAAAAGAAACGCCTATCGTCATTAACGAACTGATGGCAGCCAATACCAAAAGTCTTACCGATCCACAAGGGCAACACGAAGATTGGCTTGAGCTGCACAACCTCACCAACGACGTGGTAAACCTCTCTGGAATGTACCTTACAGATAAGATGGACAATCTGAAAAAATGGGAATTTCCAGAGGACACGACGATCCCTGCACACGGGTACCTCCTTGTGTGGCTGGACGAAGATGGTAAAGCCAAAGAGGGACTGCATGCCAACTTCAAGTTGTCTCGTAACGGTGAAACAGTGATGCTCGTTGATACCGATACACGTGGCAACCAAGTACTTGATACAGTGACGTTTGATAAACAGGAGAAGGATGTTGCACTCGGCAGATGGCCGAACGGTAGTGGTGAACTTAAACAGGTCCAAACCACACCGGGTAAGGAAAATGTGCTTCAATAAAACAAAACGAACCTTTTGTTTTACTGTATGTCTAATTGAACAATAGCACTCTCTTTATCCTTAGGACTTACGTATTTCCTTTTAAAGTCCCCCTGATAAGGGGCGGGGAATGCCCATAAGGCATTCATACCGTTGATTCTTTAGGGGGTTTAAAATACCAAAATTACTGCTTTTCGCGTAAGTCCTATCCTTGTAGTTTGGAGCAAAATATGTCCGTTGCAACTCTTACAGCTACTATGGAAACCTATTCGGAGATGGGGAAAACAGAAGATTTAGATCTCGCTCAGGAACGTGAGATCGTTTTGCGCTGTCAAAATGGCGATGCCGATGCAATGGGAACCCTTATAATTCAATACCAACATTGGGTCTACAACATCGCTTACGGTATACTCGGTCATCACCAAGACGCGCAAGACGTAGCACAAGATGCTTTCCTCTCTGCATGGGAGAACATCGGGAAATTCCAATTCCGTTCTCGATTTTCCACATGGCTCTACCGCATTGTCAAAAATAAATGTCTTAATCATATCGATCAGTACAAACGTCGGAAAACTGATCCTACAGAGATCGATGATTCACAACCGTGGGTGCCTTTGGACACAGTCACCCCTGAAGAAGAAGCACTCCGCACCGAGGAGAAAGAAATCGTCCACGCCGCCCTCGCAAAACTCAAAGACAGCCATAGAGAGATTCTGGTGCTCAGAGAACTGCGAGATATGGCTTATGAAGAAATAGCAGAAATCTTAGGATGTACACTCGGACGGGTTAAATCCCGCTTACACGAAGCCCGGAAAGCGTTGAAAAAAGAACTGGAGCGAGTCAAGTGGTAAACGTCTCTTACCACTGCCCTCGATTAAAACAATGAACCACAAACGCATTCAAGACAATCTATCCGCTTACTTAGACAATGAATTAACACCGAGTAGGCACAAACAGGTTGAAACACACCTCCGTTCCTGCCAAGAGTGTTCCGATATGCTATCGGCGTTCCAGCAGAACCGCCAGAGGGTCGCTGATCTCTCACATCCGGCACCATCAACGCTCAAAGATACTGTAATGGCAGAAATACACACGCAGTTTCAAGATGAATTGTCAGCCTACTTAGACCACGAATTAGCCCCTGCTAAGCATCAGCGGATTGAAGCGCATCTCCACGCCTGCAGCGAGTGTTCCGATATGCTGGCAGTGTTCCAAGAAAATCGCCAGCGGATCAAAACGCTTGCGCATCCGGCACCAGCGTCTATTCACGATACAGTGATGGCGCAAATACGCCAACAAACAGCAAATACACATGTAGAGGCACCCACACCTACAAAATGGTTACCGGATATTGGGCGATGGTTGCCCGATCTCGGACGCTGGTTTTTCCGTCCCGTTACAGCAGGCGCGACGGGTATTCTGACACTCGCACTGATTTTGGGTACACTCTACTTTTATCCGAACGGCACCCAATACGAAGAACCAATTGATTTCTACTTCGAGGTTCATGCTGAACAGGTAGATAATCCATTAAAGTCAAACGTCGGTAGACCGATCAGTACAACATCAGCAGTGGAACTCTCATCTACAGAAACCGCTCACGATGCTGAAACGGTGCTCGACCTCTATTTTGAAGATATGGGGAATTGAACCTTCCAGCAGTACCTGACAGGTAAATCCATGCGAATACACACCTATCTTATGCTTCATAAGAACAGACGCGCCAAACGCAATCTCATCGGGTCTACACTTTTAGCACTTTTATTGTGGGTACCGTCCGCACTTTTTGCTGATATTAGTACACTTGAACGCATTATAGCAGCCGAACATAAAATCGGTTACGTCGGAATCCGTTTGAGAACATTCACTTCGTCAAGAGGCGTGCGAACGTTTGAAGAATACGTTATCCACAAACCCGAAGATGCCGCATATAGAAAGGTCGTATCCGTCGTTGGTGAACGCCAACCCCTCGGTGGGCAGCGGAACAGAGACGAAGGCCAGAACGATAACAGGCGCAGAAATCGAGACGAGAACAATAGAGACAATCGCCGCAGGGACCGTGAACGAGAGAACTGGCGACAGATGAGGAGCCTATTTTCCGAAAAAGAGATTAAACTGATTGCACAAAACTATCACCTTGAGCATCGTCCCGCGGAGGAAAAAATTGCGAACCATGAAACCGATGTATTAATTATTAGTCCTAAGTTCGACGGAAAACCTACAAAACGTATATTCTTTGCCCGCGAAAATGGGATTATCTTACGGGTAGAAGACCTGGACGCTGAAGGTATTCTGCGGGATATGTTTGTCTATACCCGAATTAGTTTCGATCCTGAAACTATCAACAATAAATGGGAAGCCTTTGAAAAAGAGATCAAACCCCAACCCCGGCGCAGCCGCTCAGTTAAGCTTGCCGAAGCCGAAAAAATTCTTAAGACGAAACTCATCCAACCGGACCATTTGCCGCCCGGGTTCCAGTTAAAGGATATTCGTAGCCTAAAAAACAGGGGACGCGACTTAATCTTTCTTGAATATACAGATGGATTGGTAAATTTCACACTGTTTGAAGAAGAGGACAGACCACGCCGCCAAGGCAATAGAGAACGCGAAGGAACTCAGATCGAAATTGGCGGCACAACTGTGTCCCAACATAAATTCGGATCAACAGATGCCTTCAGATGGTCGGGTGCGAAAATCCGCTTCTCTCTGGTTGGGGCAGTCCCTACCACCGAAATGCAGAAAGTCGTGGCATCCATCATACACAAAACTAAAAAGAAGTAAGGAGAAGATATGCAGATATATCATGCTATTCTGTTAGGTATCGTTGTTACCGGCACATTATTCATAAGCAATGTAAGTGCTAATGACGCAAAGACTGAACTCGAAAAATCACCACGTCATGGCGAATGGGTGAAAATCACAGCCACTGATGGACGTGTTATTAATTCATTCGTTGTTTACCCAGAGGTAAAAGAACCCGCAACGTCTATCATCGTCATCCACGAGATTTTCGGACTCACCGACTGGATCCGTCTTGTAGCAGATAGACTTGCCGCTGAAGGTTTCGTCGCAATCTGTCCAGACCTGCTCTCCGGCATGGGAGCCGACGGTGGTGGTACAGAGAGTTTCGATTCCGGGGACGATGTCCGACGCGCCATCCGAGAACTCCCTGCTGCACAAGTCGCATCAGATTTGGATGCTGTCCAGAAATACGTCCGAGAACTGCCCTCAACGAATGAAAAAGTTGCTGTTTCCGGATTTTGCTGGGGCGGCGGACAAACATTCAGTTACGCCGTCCATTCCGATACAATCGCTGCGGGTTTCGTATTCTACGGTCGTGCTGTCCCCGCAGAAGATGTCCCGAAGATATCCGCACCGGTTTACGGTTTTTACGGCGAAAGCGACAATCGTATCAATGCCACAATTGATGCGACCAAAGCAGCAGCCGACGACGCAAACGTTACCTACGAACCCGTTATCTACAAAGGTGTCGGTCACGCTTTCTTGAGACGCGGCATGGCAGAAGACGCAAACGACGCACAGAAAGCTGCTACAAAAGCCGCATGGAATCGCTGGGTATCCCTCCTCCGAGGGCTTTAAACAATTGTGCTTTTATTGTATGCATGGGGCGGCTCTCAATCCGCCCTATTTTTTTCCAAAAGACTTGACATTACAATAAACCCTATGGTATCCTTAATTTAGATGTACCAAAAAGGAATTTCCAAAAAAACCAGAGATTAATGCGTGCAAAGTTATCAGCAAAACAGGAAAATCTATCTCGATACGTGCTGTTTCAATCGCCCTTTTGATGCTCAAACGCAAACTCGAGTTCGCCGCGAAGCAGAATCTGTTGAAATAATTATTGAGTATTTTGACATAGGTTACTGGCAATGGATTGCTAGCAGTGTTAATGCCGATGAAATTGATCGAATCACTGAACCGATCAAACACACCAAAGTCAAAACTCTGCTATCTCTCGCACACCAAATTATTTGGGTTGGTGAGGCAGAAATAACACGAGGCGAACAACTTGAAGCATTTGGTTTTGAGCGGTTAGATGCCTTACATCTTGCTTGCGCCGAAAGTGGCAACGCAGACATTTTTCTCACAACCGATGACTCGTTACTGAAGATAGCAAAACGCGTCAATACACAACTTCACGTCCGAGTCGAATATCCAGACACATGGCTACATGAGGAAATAGGACATGAATACACGAAATATGACTGATGAGGAGATTTACGAAGCTGGACTCAAAGTGCTCTCTGAGAAACTTGGTGCTGCTGGAATGATCCGATTTCTTAGGCAGTGCGAACCAGGGACAGGCAATTTTACGGAAGAACGCAAGGAGTGGATCTCTGATGAACCCGACATCAGGACGATCGCAAAACGGATCCAACAGACGCATCAAACGTAAATTTCACATTCGTAGGAGCGTCCTATAGCCGCAAAACCTTTTTCTAAGAAAGAATAGACATGGCAAACCGACTCAAAGATAAGATCGCCGTTATCACCGGCGCAGCACGAGGTATTGGTGCGAAAAGTGCAGAACTTTTCGCGGGTGAAGGTGCAGCCGTCGCTATCTGGGACCTCAATGCCGAGCGCGGCGAAGAAACTGCACAACACATTCAAAACTCCGGCGGAACCGCCCTCTTCTGTGAGTGCGATATAACCGACGCTGCACAGATTGAAAGTGCTGTCAATCAGGTCACATCCGAACTTGGCAATCCAAATGTCTTGTTCAACAACGCCGGTATCGCTGTCGTCGGTGAATTAGAAGATATCTCCGAAGAAGACTGGGATCGGCAATACGCCGTCAATGTAAAGAGCATCTACCTCGTCTCTCGTGCGATCATTCCGTTGATGCGTGCAGCCGGTGGCGGTTCGATTATTAACATGGCAAGCGAATCCGCTTATGTAGGGTTTCCGATGCACCCCGCCTATACCTCCTCCAAAGCCGCCGTTGTACACCTCTCACGAAGCATGGCAGTCCGGTATGCCGAAGACAACATCCGCGTCAACAGCCTCTGTCCCGGCACGATTAACACTGAACTCTATCAAGAATTCCTATCGAAGCAACCAGACCCAGAAGCCATAAATAAAGAAATCAAAGAGATGCATCCGTTAGGCATCGGCGAACCGGAAGATATCGCTTGGGCTGCGGTCTATTTAGCCTCCGATGAGTCAAGATACATGACCGGCGCACCGATGCTCGTCGAGGGTGGTATTCTGTCGCTCTAAGCGATCAACAGATAGTTTTCCTACCTATTAGCATTCCCTAAGAACATTCCTTCCTACAATCGTTACGGCATGGCGGAGCGTGCCTACTACCCTTTTTAATTTTTCGCAGAATTAGGCAACCGTTTCGCCGGCAACTCGCGTCATTATATATTACGAGATAATCCGTCTGGTGTTGGCAAATAAAAGAAACACAGCGTCGAGGGCATTGCACAAATTCGTGCATTCGTTATTGGTGTTTGCCCCATTTTGTGCAGTATTTTCCAAGTATTTCTCCTAAAAATTACATTTAGCACACTATTTTGGATTGGCACATAAATTGCAAATCACTGCTTATGCTTATGTGTACCATTTCAAGGGAACCCGACAAACTATATTAGGAGAAAAAATATGACTCGACTATCTATCAGTGCTATTTTTTGGGGTGTCGTTATTCTATTAGTGGCAGCTCACGCGAACGCAGGGCTTGATGAAAATCTCGTTTTTTACTTGAGCTTTGATAACGTTAAAGGGCAAATAATTATTGATACATCAGGCAATGGCCTTGACGCGGAGATCATTGAGGATACCAAGATTGTGAAGGGCAAATATGGGGATGCAATCCATATCACAAATAATGGACAGGATTGCGTCAATATTCCTTCCCAGGAGAAGTTAAAAGTCGTAGATGAGATAACAATGACGGCATGGGTCTATTATCAAGAAACGTGGAGAGGCAAGAAGGTACATTGGATTGATAAAGGCTGTCATTGGTTTGATGTCGATTGGGGTGCCTCTTATGGCATCGGTAGTATCGATATCGGTAGGGGACCGGAAATCTGGTTGTTTTTAGGTTCAAGGGGTGCCCACGGGAATACGGATCGGCAAGAGTTCATCGTTTCGCATCAAATGAAGGAAAAAAAGTGGCATCATGTCGCAGGAAGTTACAACGGAAAAACGATGAAAATCTACTTAGATGGTGAAGTCATGGGCGAAGAAAAGAGGGAATTCAACTTCGCTGGCGACAACATAGCGAACATCTGGATAGGATGCGCAAAAAACAAGTACGCGTTTGTCAATGGCTCTATTGACGAAGCTGCAGTCTGGCAACGGGCACTTAGCGGTCCCGAAATCAAACAAGCAATGTCGGGAAATTTTCTCGCTGTTTTACCAAACGGTAAAATAGCAACGACTTGGGCAAATAAAAAAAGAAGGTAGCAACACTTTAGAAGCAATCTAAGCAATTAGATTGCCTTCATATTTCCGATAGAAGGAGTTTTTCCAATGCGTAAACGATTTCATCTGATAGGGCTTGTTGTATTTTTATTATCAAACTGGATAATATCTATTGCTCACACCGCAGAACTCAAAATCGAAAAGACCTTCACCGAAGCAGACGGTTTGGTATCCAACACGGTACTCACCGTTTTCGAGGACAGTCGTGGTAATATCTGGTTTGGAACGACCGATGGACTCACCCGTTATGACGGAAAGAATTTTCAAACTTTCACAACAGAAGATGGGTTAGTACGGAACACAATAGGTCTCATCTTTGAAGACCAACGCGGCATGCTCTGGTTCGCGGACGGTGTGCTCTCAAGCTTTCTGGAAAGAGGGAAACCTATAGATATGTCATGGATGGAAACGCCATTAAGCGAACTCGATCTCACACCGCATTTGGAGACAACTGAAGAAACCAGGAAAATTGTTCCGTTAAAAGGCGTGAGTCGCTACGATGGAAAAACATTCAAAATATTTACGACGGCTGACGGACTTGCAGACGATACCATCCAAGATATATTTCAGGACAAGGCAGGCACGCTTTGGTTCGCGACATGGTCGGGTCTGAGCCAATATAACGGTGAAGAATTTAACAATATCGTTGTAAACGGACCCATGGGGATGGACGTCCTACCCGATTGGTGGAACGAAATCAAGGCAATCACACAGGATACGACAGGAAACTTTTGGTTCGGAAGCACTGCTGGCGTTACTTACTACAACCTCCAAACGACCCGTTTCCGTCACTTTACTATTGACGAGGACTTCACACCCTTCCAAGAGATGGGAAAATCAGGAACCGGACACATAACAGACCTACAGTTCGATGCGAAAGACAACCTCTGGATTAGCCGGGATGGTCTGGACAAGGAAAATAGCGGCATTCGCAGATACGACGGCAAAAAGTTGACGATCTTTCCGCAAAGTGAAGCACTTCCGATGAGTAGCGTTGACAAGATCATGCTCGATAGCAGCGGTAATCTGTGGTTTACCGGTATTAAGAACCTACCTCAGAAACTCGACGAAACCGGCGACAGTGCTCGTATGATTTTTCCTAAAACCAAATCCGGTGTAAGTGTATACAACGGCGAGACCTTCAAAAACTTTAACACAGATGACGGTCTACCGAGTAACCGTGTCTGGTCCGTATTTGAGGGCAGCAGTGGCAAACTCTGGTTCGCTACGGACGCTGGTGCCGCGGTAGGCGTTTATCTACCCGCGCAAAACACAGGCAATTAATCGACACCAGAGAAAACCTTTAATATTTTCTAATGTAGAGACAGCAATACAGGAGATATAACCAATGAAAAAGATTCTTCAAAGCATTACTTGTTCTTGGATGATAATCCTTCTTGGAATCCCTCTCTTGTTAACCGGTTGTGTAAAAAAAGAGATTACTCGCATAGCAGACTGGCAAACCCATTTTACGGACATCCATTTTGTGGATGCCAAACACGGGTGGATTGTCGGGCATCAGGGATGGATTCTCCATACCGCCGATGGCGGCGCGAACTGGGAAAAACAGACAGTGAATACAAATGAGGATTTCAAAGCCGTTTACTTCACAAATCTTCGCAACGGTTGGGCAGTTGGCGATAAAGGATTGATTGCGACGACCGACGATGGTGGACGGCATTGGACCTTACAAAAAAGCGCGGTGCCTACACTGTTTTTAGATGTCTTTTTCCTCAACTCAAAAACCGGCTGGATCGCTGGACAAGATGGACTGGTATACACAAAAAACGGTGGAAAAACATGGCATCATCAAGAAGCAAGCGAATTCGGACTCGGCGGCATCCACTTTGTAGACAAACAGCGCGGGTGGATCGTCGGGGATTACGACAGAATTTTTGTCACCAGAGACGGGAGTCAAACGTGGCATAGGCAGGATGCGCTTGTGAGAACAGAACAAGACACATCGGAGGTTTGCAACCTTCACTCAGTGTTTTTTGCAACCGCTTATAAAGGGTGGAGTGGTGGCACGGATGGCACTATTTTCCACACAACTAACGGCGGGACAGAATGGCAGACCCAATACAGTCGACTCCCGATGATTTACGGACATATCCGCCCAACCGTCTATGATTTCCATTTCATTAATGATGACTACGGCGTGGCAGTCGCACAAGGTGGGTTTATTATCCGAACCGAAGATGGTGGGGAAAACTGGAAATTAACAGAAAACCAGACTAAAAACGACCTGATGGGTGTTCATTTTGCGACACCTAAAGAGGCATGGGCAGTCGGTTGGAACGGCACGATCCTATACTCGACCGACGGCGGGGTGACCTGGAACATGAGAAGTGGCACGACAGCTGATGACCTGCAGAGCGTCGCATTTGCGGATGCAGACCGGGCAGTTGCCGTTGGAGAGAAGGGCACAATCGCGACGAGTGACGACAGTGGTAAAACCTGGACCAACATTGAAATGGACACTTGGCACCGTATCCGTAATCTATCTTTCGTCACCGACAGAGAAGGTTGGGCAGTAGGCGACGGTGGACTTATCCTCCACACAACCGATGCCGGTCAGACGTGGGAACGACAAACCAGCGGATGGTGGTATACGCTCAATGCCCTCCATTTCATCAATTCACAAAAGGGCTGGATCGTTGGGGATTTGGGGACTGTGCTCCATACAACAGACGGTGGTGAAACGTGGATACAACAAGCACCCCGCTACTTCCACGAGATGATTAAAGGGATCTTCTTTCTCAATGAGACAGAAGGATGGGTCGTCGGTTGGCCCGGTATTGTTTTTCACACAAAAGACGGCGGGTTGACATGGAAACGACAGAATAGCAACAGCTTCAACGAACTCTACGCCGCTTACTTCATTGACAGGCATACCGGTTGGGTCGTTGGGCAATTCGGCGAGATTATACACACGCTTGATGGTGGAAAAACGTGGAAATTTCAACAGAGCGGAACACAAGCGAATCTGAACAAAGTCTACTTTGCAGACGCAAATCACGGGTTAATTGTCGGGGACAAAGGTGTCATTTTGACGACTATCAACGGCGGCAGAACGTGGGAATCACAGAAAAGTGGCACGTCCAACGATCTCTATAGTTTCTCGCTTTCCCCTGACGGTATCCTCGCTGTCGGTGAAGGCGGCATTGCGATGCGGTATTCTGTAGATACGGAGAAGTTTATTGTTGAATTACCACCTGCTGCACAAGAAATGGAAACAGCTGAGAAACCGATTGAAACAATTGAATACCACTGGGAAATCGTGCAGCAAGGGAGTTGGCAAACCGAATTCACCGATACCTATTTTTTATCCGCACAAGACGGATGGGCAGTGGGCAGCGGTGGCACCATTTTACACACCACAGACGGTGGCACCACGTGGCAGCCACAACACAGCGGTGTGACAGAGACATTACAAAGGATTATCTTCATTGATGAAAACCACGGTTGGATTACCGGTCAAGGGGTCCTGCTGCGAACCGAAAACAGAGGTGAAACTTGGCAAGTTATCCGTGAAGGTTTGAAAAACTTCCATAATATCCGGGCGATACACTTCATTAACCCGAAAGAGGGATGGCTCGGTGTCGATAAAGGGCAAATCCTGCGGACAAACGATGGTGGTAACACCTGGACGCTTCAGCAAACAGGGACAACCCAGCAACCGATTACAGACTTACATTTTATCAACAGCCAAGAGGGATGGGCAGTCGCGCCACAACGGCGAACCGGCGGATTTATTCTGCACACAATTGACGGGGGTGATTACTGGCAAATCCAAGCCACAACCCATCAGCGGGGCAGTGGTGTCCATTTTCTAAATGCCAAGTCGGGTTGGGTGGTAATGGAAGACGGAACCTCACTTCTCACCACAGATGGTGGAGAGAACTGGAAACGAGACCTTGAAACAGAAGCAAACATCAAAGGAACGAATTTCGATATCCAGCTGCACACGGTGAAATTCCGTAATCACACTGAGGCTTGGGCAATTGATGACGGACATGGTGCAATTCTTACGACCCAAAACCAAGGTAAGAGTTGGGAAGCAACGCATGACCTGTTTGAGAGGGAACCCGCAAACGGTGAGCCGGAAAGTTGGATAGATAGAATGGCAGGAATGGCTGCAGAACGTCCTTTCGGATTCTCATTCCAAATTACCAACGCGCATCTCCTACCAAATGGGCACGGTTGGGTAGTCGCTGGTGAGCAGATTTATGACAGGGACTGGGCGAGGGCTGATATTGGTGGTTCCGATGAAGCAGGCGCATCTACCGGTCAGATTTACGCCACAACAGATGGCGGGAAGACCTGGCACCATCAACTCGGTGAACCGCTTGATAACTTCCGTGATGTGCAATTTCTTGATGAACAACACGGTTGGATTGCTGGCGATAACGGGGTTCTACTGTCAACAGAGGATGGCGGAAAAAATTGGAAGCGGTTGCGGAGCGGCACCACCGACCGCATCGTCGATGTCCACTTCATCAGTCTCGATCCGAAATGGGGGTGGGCGATGACACGGAACGGAACCTTGCTTTACACCACCGACGGCGATAACTGGTCAATAGACGACAAACAAGAACTTCCCCAGCGCGAGCCACCGCCACTCTCCATAAATGAGGTTGCGTTCGGTAAGTTCTCTGAGGGATGGGCTGTCGGTGAGAATGGAGAAATTATCCACAATCTGGATGGCGGTCCGATTTGGACGCTACAGCGCACTTCAACCGGTAAAACCCTTACGAGCGTTGATATGCAATTTGCCCCGCTCGGTTGGACAGTCGGGAGCAATGGTGTAATTCAGAGAACCGTCAACGGCGGCGAATATTGGAAGTTCCACGAGACACACGCCGGGTACGACCTTTACGCCGTATCGTTCATTACCAAACGAAAAGGATGGGCAGTCGGACGCGCGGGGATTATCCTATTTACTTCGGATGGTGGATTCACTTGGGAGTCGAAATTGAACAAAGTCCCAGAAACACTTTACGATATTTTGGCACTCTCTGAACAAGAAATCTACGCCGTCGGCACCTCTGGAACCATCATTCATTCAACAGATGGCGGTGAAACGTGGGAACGGGAGCATACTGGCGTTGACAATGATCTGTATACCATCACACGTGTCAAAGATGGTGAGACGTTGTGGGTCGTTGGACAAGGCGGCGTTGTGCTGCGCCGTCCTAAACGTTGACGATTTAGCGAGTCTCCCTAATCCAACTCCCCAGAATACCTTTTACTGTAACGGTCATTGAAAACTAAAACCGGACTAATGCACTCGGATGATTCGACGACCCGTGAAAGTTTGACCAAACATATCCGTTGTTCGGACATAGATAACATGCGTTCCCTTGGGAGCATCCGCTGGGAGCTTCGCTTGCCAGATGTGCGTTGATTTTGCAGCTCCGATAATCCCTTTCCCCCTTTGCGGCAGCTCGCCGTCCTCCCTCAACTGTGACTTTAACGTTTCTCGAAGGGCAACATGCAGTTTTCGCTCAAGGTGGTTCGCATTGTCCCGTTCCTTGAGTGCTTTATAGTAGGGGTCTTGCTGAGGTGTATAGGTCATCGGTCTCCATCCCCCATCTTCACCCAGACGGATTTCCACCGTTGAGCGTTTGGTGCCGCCAAAAACGTTAACGATCACATCTGTGTTACCACTTTCTGTTGACGCAACTTCCCAAGGTGCGAATATGTTCATCTGATAATCCGCTGGACGACGGGCGGCTTTAAACCGAATTGAATATTGATTCCCGCTGAATGTGAAGATGCCGTATCCGTTCGGTGCCCCATCTCGCATGGTTGTATGCGGAATACCGACTTCATCAAGTGTACCCTGCCACCAAGAGCCTGATGTGGTTGCGTGATTGTGGTGATGATGTGGGTCGTCGCCATGCCAACCGTGATCCGGTCCGATGAAGTCATCCCGTTGGATATGCGTGTGCGCTGATAGGGATAAAGTATGCGGACGATCACCAAGTAAATTCATCAACTTCTCCACATCGCGCATCTCGGTCAACGGAATATGAAAGGATACAACAACAAGCTGATCCTTCGGCACAAAAGCGAGGTCGTTGCGAATGAACGCTAACTGCTGTTCTCCCACCTCACTGGCGTAACGAGGGGTGTTCTCCTCATCACGGTAAAAGTTCACATTGTCGATGTTGATGAAATGGACAGGTCCCCAATCATAAGAATAGCACGTGGGTCCGTAAACACGTTCAAATGTCTCATCGGCGTAGCGGTCATCGGTTGCAAGACGGTTCATATCGTGGTTACCGTAGACGTTGTACCACGGTATCCCAACGGTCGCCATCACTTCGTTAAGTGGATGGAATAAGTTTAAATCGTCACCCACCAAATCGCCAAGACTGATGCCGAACACCGCATCAGTGCCAATAATTTCTTCAACCACATCATGCGCTAACCACTCAATCTCTTGCATACTGTTGGGTTGTGTATCACCGAAAACGAGTGCCTTAAAAGTATCCGATTCCGGCTGTTCAGTGAGCGGAAAATCAATTGATGCCGGTAACGGACCGGTCGGTGCGACACCCGCATATTTCAGACCCTCTGGTGAACCGTTCGGTTTGTGGATATAATAAAACTTCGGGAGCCGATTTTCATTAACCGGTGTCATAAACCCACGCGGCTTAATGACAAAGAGAATGGTGTCGTCACTGACTTCAAGCGCGTATTGTCCGTTAGCATCGGTTTGGACAATATCCCGCCCATTAGAGACGCGAACCTCAGACAATCCCTTCTCGTTGTCGTCCTTCACCTGGTTTCCGTTTGTATCCAGAAATACAGTACCAGTTGCGGTTAAATTTTCTGCTACACTGTTTCCAATCCCATAAAAAATCAAAATGACGATTACAACTGCAAAATTCCATTTCTTGTAAACCATACAAATCCCCTTTTATAGTAAAGCCCATAATTATTTGGACATCCGGTGGGTGCCGTAGGGGTTGGGTAACCCAACCCCTACGAGCGTCTCGCGGCATTCTCCATGTTGTAAAGTGCCCATGGTATCATTCCAATCCCCACTCCCAGCGGAGTTCGGTTAAATGCACACTGTTTCTTTCCTCCGAAATCGCCGAGAGTTATCTGCCCGTAGCAGCTTTGATTTGCCCCCACGTGAGACTCAGTTTCCCAGCAGGTTCCACCGCCAACCCCTCCGCTTCCATATTGTTCAAGACCTCTTTTTCGCTGAGTGCCCGATCATAGAGACGCACTTCGTCGAGCATCCCCTTGTGTACGAAGTCCTCATTGTCATCTTTATACGCACCAATGGAGAAAAAGATGCGATCCGGGTAGTTGATCGCCCCCGATTGGACACCCGAAGTGCCCTCAAGTTTCCCATTGACGTAGATTTTCATTTCCTGACTGTCATACGTTCCGACCACATGGTACCATTTATTCATCTCGGACGAGCTGGCGGCATTGAGGTAGGTTAAGAGACCATCCCCATCATCAGCATCCTCTGAGGAGAGCGCGAAACTGAACGCTTTCCAGCGGGTGCCGAGCAGCCAACCTTTTTCAAAAGCACCATTGTCCTGAACTGCTACGACGTACCCACCCCATTCGATAAACTGCTCATCCCACGCCCATAATTCTATAGTCATCTCCTCTGTGGGGAGCTCGGCTTTTTTGATGTCATCGGTTATTTGGACACGGGCACCCGCGCCACCGCCCAATTGTACTGCCTCTCCAAACTTACCGGGGGCGATTTGAAGGTCCCCTATTATCTCAGCATCCTGGTTGCCCCAGATATCTTCCACCGTTTTGCCTTTTACAGTGTCTTTATCGAAACTCCAGTATCCGATTAACCCATTTTCGATGACGACTGTCCGGGCAGCCACAGGAATCCCTATTCCCAATCCAGTGATTAAAACAGCAACTAAACTCAGAGCCACCTTTTTTCTCACGTTCATAACAGATAGAAACATCTCTTCCTCCCTTGGTTATCCCCTACCGCAAATAGCGGGTGAATTGTTGATCCAGGTGTCTCTTCAAAACTTAATCCGATACTATAGTATACAATACATATTGTATTCTATCAATGCATAATCGCCAATACTGTTATCAAGGATAGTATCCTCGATCTCCATGCCATTTTTTTTTCCTTTATGCACCCTTTCGATTCTCAAATCGGATCATTAATTATAAAAGCGTGCTGCACACGCCTTCGCGAAAGTTGATTGCGCAAACCCTGATTCTCTGGACAAAAAATAAAAAAACATCCGTATTGTAATATAGCATTAAAGGGAATTCAATATGTTAATGACCATGATTCAAAAAGAGATTATGCATCATCTTCTGAGCGTCCGTTTCGTCGCGCTCCTTGTGATGTGTCTCCTCCTTGTTCCGCTGACCCTTTCCACCAATCACCGAAATTATCAACAAAACTTAGTAGATTATCAAGAAGCCGTTAAACTCGCAAACATTGAAGAAACCACAGTAAATCCAAAGATGCCGCCGCAACCGGAAGTTGAAGTTTCCAAACTTTTTCTCAAACCGACACCGCTGAGCGTCTTCGCAAAAGGATTGGAGGACTCACTCCCAAGCTACCTCGGCATGACGCGTAATGGAATCACACAGGGACCGCCATCTACGTTTTCAGCACCTCTCACCCAACTTTTAGGACATCTCGACTTTCTATTTGTGGTAGGTACTGTCTTCAGTCTCCTGGCACTACTGTTCACATTTGATGCCGTTGCCGGAGAAAGAGAGGCAGGCACATTGCGGATCACTTTAGCGAATTCCCTGCCGCGCGACCTATTTTTATGGAGCAAATTGATTGGTGGATATTTGGTATTCGTTGTTCCATTTTTGGTTTCTCTTCTATTCGGCTTACTCGGACTCGTCTGGCAAGGCTTTCCCCTCGGTGAACCCGAAATTTTTCCACGAGTGCTTAGCATAACCCTTGCATCACTACTCTACATTGGGGTGTTTTTTGCGATAGGAACGGTGATTTCTACCTACTTAGACAGTCCCAAAACCGCACTCATCATTGCCTTCACTGTCTGGGTATTCGCCGTGCTAATTACACCACGCCTCGGTTTTCTTGCAGCGAAAATTACCACGCCGACACGCACTTCACAGAGCGTCTATATGGAAAAGACAGCCATGCGAGATAATTTCGATGCCGAACTCAAAGATCAAAAAATGAAATTCTTCATGGAGGTCCCCCCAAATAAGGACGGGGCACGCGTTATAGGTCCGGAAATTGCGGAAAAAATTGACGAACGCATGAAATCTATCGAAGAGGAATATCGACTGAAATTCCAGAACCGTGCGAACAAATTAGATCAAGATTATAAACGTGAAACAGAACGACAAGAACAGTTAGGTGAGACGTTTTCCCGAATTACCCCCACATCTTCCTTAATCTATCTTACCACGAACTTAACACAGACCGGAAAAGTAGAAAGAAGCAACTATTTTCAAACAGGCGATCGCTATTATGAGATGCTTCATACAGATTTCTTTAGCAAAATTTCAGATCATATTTCTTATAGAGTACACCGCCCAGAAGATAATGTCAAAATCACACAACCGCCATCTTTGGCGACAACAACCTTAGGGGAGATATTCAGTCAATCGGTGATAGATGTCCTGCTGCTCTGCTTCTTTGCGGTCATAATGACAACCGCAGCGTTTCTGAAATTCTTCCGTTCCGATATTTGATGGCAATGATAGCCAAATTGCCGACAACGTTTAAAACGCGTCATTAGGATATAGACGCATACTGTCAAAGGTTAAACTTCAAACACGAGGCAATACAACGCCTCTGAAGGAGAAACAAAATGAAAAGGTTTTTTCACGGCGCAGACGCTCTATTAAGACTTGCATTCTTGGCGGCTTTGGGATTCGCTATTTTTTCAGGGGGTGCCTATTTATACGCGCAAGGCGTTAAAATAATTATATCGCCGCTTGAAATTATATCACCGAGTATGCGGTTCCATATTAAAATCGACTGGAAAACGCCACTCGTCATTGAAAAATATACCGGTCCTCAAAACGCCAAGGAACTAATGAAAGCGTTAGATGCGGATTACAACAAGGGACACGCAAAAACCGAAGTAAACTTATCGCGCAAGGACAACGGTATAGAAACTGAAAACTATAGTAGTAACCTTACAATAAGTGAGATAGATGCAAGATATCCACGGGCGGAGTGGCTTCAGACGCTTTTGGAGAGAGGCATCATCATAGGAACTCTCTACGAGTATGCGTCCAATCTGTCACAACGGCATGTTTTGGCATTGCTGGAAGACAATCCGAATCTGTGGCAGTCAGGAATATTCGATATTCCACCAACAGATGATTGGAAAACTTATAAGGCCGCTTACATCAATAACTTGGTAAACGATCACACCAAGATCCGGGAAACCGCAAAACAGATTGAACGCGGTAAGAAAATAATTGAAGGTGCCAAAGCGCAGATTGAGCATAGTAAAGAACAGATAGAACGTTCTAAAGCGCAAATTGAACGTAGTAAAGCGCAAGTTAAACTTGCCCTTAAACACAGTAAAGAATCAATTGCGCGCGCTATGACGCAACTTGAACCTAAAGCTTTGGATTTACAACAACTTGAGCATGTTAGGAAGCAACTTGAGCACGCAAAGAGACAGATTGCGCGCGCACAAGAGGCTTTAGAACACTTCAAAGAGCCGACACCTCCTCAGGAACCACTTCCTCCTGACGAGCCAAATTAGATAGGACTTACGCAGCCCATTTGCAAGCGGGGTTTATGAAGTTTAAGAAAATATTTCGGTAATTCTATATCTGCCCCCAGACCCGGCAGGTGCGGTTTGGAACCAGGGTTCCCACCCGTTACTGGGAAAGGACACCGGACTTCGCTCAAAAATTACCGAATTAAAAAATTAATCTTCATCAAACCCCGCCTGCAGTGCGTCATACGTCCGTTATCATGGAAAAATGCGTCCGTCCTGTTAGAATAAAATTAAAGGGAGTTCAATATGTTAATGACCATGATTCAAAAAGAGATTATGCATCATCTTCTGAGCGTCCGTTTCGTCGCGCTCCTTTTGATGTGCCTCCTCCTCGTCCCACTGACGCTTTCCACCAATTACCGAAATTATCGCCAGAACTTAGTGGATTACCAAGAAGCCGTTAAACTCGCAAACATTGAAGAAGCCACGATGAACACAGGGATGTCCCTGGACCCCGGATTGGAAGTTTCCAAAATCTTCCTCAAACCGCCGCCGTTGAGCGTCTTCGCAAATGGATTAGCGGAGGTATTGCCGGGTTATCTCGGCATGACGCGCAATGGAATTACACAAGGCGCACCTGCCTTGGCATCCTCTCTCTCCTATCTGTTAGGGCATCTCGATTTTCTGTTCGTAGTCGGTACCGTTTTCAGCCTACTCGCGTTACTGTTTACGTTCGATGCCGTTGCCGGGGAACGAGAGGCAGGCACATTGCGGATTACCTTAGCGAATTCCCTGCCGCGCGACCTATTTTTATGGAGCAAATTAATCGGCGGATACGTAGTGTTTGTCGTTCCCTTCTTGGTCTCGTTGCTGTTCGGCTTATTGATACTTGTCTGGCAAGGGTTCCCTCTCGGGGAACCTGAAATTTTTCCGAGAGTTCTCGGTTTAACCCTCATCTCGTTGCTCTATATTGGGGTCTTTTTTGCAATCGGCACAGTGATTTCTACCTACTTAGACAATTCTAAAACAGCACTCATCATCGCCTTTACTGTCTGGGTGTTTGCGGTGTTGATTACCCCGCGCGTCGGGTTCCTCGCTGCCAAACTTATCGCACCAGCACGCACTTCACAGAGCGTCTATATGGAAAAAGCAGCCATGCGAGACGATTTCAACGCAGCACTCGAAAAGGAAAAACAGGAAATAACCAACAACGAGGCACCCCTGGATGAACGGGGACGCAGAACTATAGGCGGGGAGGTCGCAAGAAAAATTGGTGAACGTATGAAACCCTTTGAAGCCGAATATAGATCGAAATTCCAGAACCGTGCTAACCAATTGGATCGGGATTATAAACGTGAAATTGAACGACAAGAAGAATTAGGACAGACGCTTTCCCGAATCACACCAACATCTTCCTTAATTTATATCACTACAAATTTAACACAGACCGGAAAGGGAAAAAGAAGCACCTATTTTCAAATGGGGGATCGTTATTACAACGCACTCTATACAGCCCTGTTTAGTAAAATCATAGACCATACCTATCACAGACAACACAGACCCGTCAAAATAACACAACCGCCTCCTCTGGAGATAACGACTTTAGGAGAAACGCTCCGTCAATCGGCAGTGGATGTGCTATTGCTCTGCTTCTTTGCTGTGGTCTTGACAACCGTAGCATTTCTGAAATTCTTCCGCTCTGATATTTGAGACTTTAGAACACCCTGAAGAACCCACGCCTCCTCGGGAATAAGAAAGTAGGTTTCTACGTGATAGACCGTTTTGGGCTATTCTGTTCCATCGACATTGTGAGGCTTACGCGCCGCACGCTTTTTTCAAATTATGCACAATTTTTTTCAAAAATTGTGTCTTTAATTATAGAAAATTATAGAAAGTACAATGGAATCCCTAACCTGCAACTCTCTCAATGATTTGGTGTGCAATTCAAAAACCTGATTCCCCAAGGAGGAATGTATTCGGATGAGATTTGTGAAGAAGGCAGCAATGTTAGTAGGCTACCTTGCGTTAGGATGTCTCTTATCGTATGTCCAAGATGTCAAGTCGCAAGATGTACTGACCGAAAAAACCACTGTGCCATCGGACATTGCGCAACAAATTGCACAAATTGGAAAAGCAGCTACAGTCATCTTAACTGTTGAAACCACCGATGGAAAAGTTGGTAACGGTAGCGGCTTCTTTGTTCGGGAAGACCTGATTGTCACCAACATTCACGTCGTTGCTGGCATTTATGGAGAATCTTTTCGTTGCAGTGTAAAGTTGGTTGACCAACCGACGCACTATAGGATCAAAGGTGTCGTGGCAAGTGATCCAGATCGAGATTTGGTCATTCTAAGGGTTGAGGGGACTGGTGCTGGTGTGCTTCAACTTGGTGATAGTGATACAGTGAAACTCGGTGAGGAGGTTATCGCTATCGGAACACCCAAGGGGGTCTCCAGTAAAATTGTGAAAGGCACAATAAGCCGAATGACCGCCGATTTTTTTCGTGTGAAAGCTACGCTACCATCCGGATACAGTGGCGGGGCCGTCCTAAATAATGCAGGAGAAGTCATAGGGATTTGTGTAGAGGGGGGTGAAACCAAGACTTTAAGCACCGTTATTCCTTCAAATCATCTCAAAACATTACTAAAGGACATACCCACACAAGAGAAATCTTTGGAAAAATGGCGATCGGAGCCCTTGATACGTGCCTATGCCATTGTCAAACAGGGTGATGAAAGGATGGCGTTTGGGAATGCTAAGAGTGCCATTGCGGCTTACAACGCAGCGATACGGCTAAAACCGGATTTTGTGGTCGCCTATGCCAGACGCGCAGACGCAAAATATAATTTGAGGGATTATAAAGGGATGCTCAAAGACTTTGATGTCTCTATTCGTCTCGGACTCGATTATGCGACTGCCTACGTAAACCGGAGCGTTGCAAAAAGAAGCTTACGGGATTACAAGGGTGCCATCAAGGATTGTGATACCGCGATTCACCTTGACCCAGAAAATGTTGAAGCCTATTTTAATCGCGGAAATGCCAACTCGGATTTGGGAAACCATAAAATCGCGATTGAAGATTACAGCACCGCTATTCGTCTGAAACCGAGAGACGTTCTTCTTGCTGTTGCTTATTTTAAACGCGCCAAAGCGCGGTCTAAACTCAACGACAATATAGGTGCTATTGAAGATTATACTGAAGCGATTCGCCTAAAATCAGACAATGCTGCGATCCTTACCGTTGCATATCTGAATCGTGGACTTGCGAAGTTTGGTTTAGGCGACGCTGAGAGTGCTATTGAAGATTACAACGAAGTTATCGAGTTGAAACCCCAAGATGCGATGCTTACCGAAGTATACGTCCATCGCGCCACCGCGAAGGCTAAATTAGGGGACAACATAAGTGCGATCAAGGACTACAGTACGGCTATCCACCTTGCCGACAAGAATACCGACTTTGCTGCGCACGTCTATGGCAGACGCGCCTCCGCAAAATTGGAGATAGGCGACAATAGGGGCGCAATTGAGGACAGCACTGCAGCCGTTCGCCTTGATCCCAACCTTGCTGAAGCCTATAAGATCCGAGGCGACGCGAAATCAAATCTGGGGAACCATAATACAGCCATCATCGACTACGATATAGCAATCGACTTAAAACCTGATGATGCTGAGGCATACTATAAACGCGGAAGTGCTAAGCTTGAAATAGGGAACGTTTCGGAGGCAAAAATAGATTTCCGAACCGCATTGAAACTTGCAGAATCGGAAGACACCCAATCGCTCAAAGACGATATTGAGAAATCTCTCCACTTTTTAAAATGAATGAAAAATCCTCCCCAAATCATAAAACTTTTCACGAAATATAAGCATACCCCATCCGTTTTACGAAAAAATAGATCAACAAGCACACAATTAAATCATTATAATGTTTATTATGCACCCTTTCTTTTTCAAAACAGTATCTTTAATTATAAAAGAGCTCGAGTAACGTGAGTTTGAAAATAAAACGGAAATTATATTGGGAAGGTGTAACATCATGAAAGCGTTAAGTATTGGATTGGGCATATTTATTCTAACCTGTTCCGCAGGGGCAGAGGTGTTTCTGGAAACTTTTGATGATAGAGATATTATAAAACAGTGGCAGAAACTGACAATATTTCATGGACCTCCCGGTGCCCATTCTTGGAAAATTGTTGGCGGTCAACTTGAGTCTTTAGTAATTGGTGCTGATCGTGTGACGCGTTTATTTGTGATCGGGGATGAAGAGTGGCAAGATTACGATATTGAGGTTGACGTTAAACCGCTCCAAAAACATGGACCTGCCCATATTGTGATTGCCTCGCGGATTCATCAGGCCAAAAAAGATCAGACATGGGGAGTCCTCTGTACAATTGGAGACGTGTCGATACCCGAACCTAAATCCATGGCTCGCTGTTCTGGGCGTCGCTTGCCGAATGGAGTGGCTATTCTGGATTATAAAAAGAAACCTTATCCTTCCTTAAGCGTGAAAAAATGGTCTCACCTGAAGTTGAGTGTTCATGGAAAACACTTGACTTTTTGGATTAATGGCGAGCAAGTTCTCGGACCCGTAATTTTAGAAGCGAAAAAATTTGAACACATGGAGGTTGAGTTTCCTGACTATCCGAGGGGTAAAGTTGGTTTCGGAGTCTCAAATTACTCCGTGCTTTTCGATAACCTTAGCATCACCACCGGGGACGATATTCCAAAATCTGTAACACCGAGCACAAAACTTGCGACCACTTGGGGAAACTTGAAGCAATTTTAAGAGCATATTAAAGGTTTCATTTTACTATCGTGTTTGGTATACTCTCCGGTAGGAAAGTGACTTGATATTGAGAGAATTTGTCTATCTCCCGCTGTTTTTGTCTAAATTCGGCGGAATATAATCATGGAGTATTCTGATGGAAAGAGAAAACGATGTTCAACTGATTCGTAGAATTTTATCAGGGAATGATGAGGCGTTTAATGTTTTAGTCCGTAGGCACCAAAAGGGTATTCACGCCCTTGCGTGGCGGAAAGTCGGTGATTTTCACATCGCTGAAGAGATTACCCAAGACACTTTCCTTTCGGTATACAAGAACCTCGCGCAGCTAAAAAATCCGAACCAGTTTGCGGGATGGGTTTATGTAATTGCCAATCGGTTTTGCCTTAAATGGCTCCAAAAGAACAAACCCGTGATGCAATCATTAGACGACACACCTATGGAAGAAATCGAAGAAGCTTCTTATACACATTACGCATCTGACCAACGGCAGACAGAGCTCACCGAGGATCGGCATGAACTCGTCAAAAAACTTCTGGCAAAACTGCCAGAGAGTGAACGCACGGTAGTGTCCCTCCACTACCTCGGAGAAATGACAGCGAAGGAAATCGGAAAATTTTTAGGTGTGTCGGTGAACACAATTAAAAGTCGACTTCGCCGGGGACGTAAGCGTTTACAAGAACAGCAGGTAGAACCGTTAGTACGCGAAACACTCGGGAATATCCCATTCCCTGCCCAAGTAACCGAACGTATCATGCGGCAAGTCGCTGACATTAACCCGACCGCGCCTCCGGTTGGCAAACCTTCGCTACCGTGGATGGCTCTTGGAACCGCTACCGTTTTGGTCATATTGCTGTTCGGTGCGATCGCTCAATATCTTGTGCGTTTTCAGAAGCCGTACAGTTTTGAAGCACAATCTGAACGGACGATTGAAATCATTGACACACCTATCATTCTCAATACTACCGCAAAACTCGCTGTGCGAAACCGAGTTGGACAGGCTGCTATCGCCGGTAAAAGCAGCGGCACCAGCACACAAGTCTCTACAACTACGACAGCATCTGTGGAGGACCCTGCCAAATTTTCTACCGGGCGGTGGACGCTGGGAGGCGCGCCGCCAGGCGGACACGTCCGCGATATCTTCGCTACATCTGAAGGGACACTCTATGCTGTTGCCCCAACAGGCATATACAGATTAGGCACAGATACAACCACGTGGACACGTATCAACGCGGATATTCCAATTGGTAAACCGCTAATGCCGATGGCAGAGCATAGTGGCACCCTCTACATAGTATCCACCGATGAAATATTTACGTCGGGTGATAAGGGTGAAACGTGGCGGACAATCGGTCCCAGACCACAAGGAGATGCTGTCGGTTTCATCATCACGGATGAAGAAGTAGGGACGAGGTCACCTCGCTCCTACGCACAAGCACATCGGACGATGTACCTTGCTCTCAGAGATGAAGGAATTTTTCGATCTACAGACGGTGGAATACATTGGGACGCATTTAACGATGGATTGGCAAGTAAAGAGATTTCTACAGTCGCTGCAGTTGAAAAAACAGTGTTTGCAGGTACAGGGCGCGGTCTCTATCGTCTCAATTCAAGCACTTGGAAAAAGTTGCCGGTGGAGACATCAAGAGCCATCTACGCCTTGGCGGTGTTTGAGAATAATCTCTACATTGGGACAGGGCCGGAGCTGTTGGGATTCACACCAATAGGAACAGAACGAGAAGTGCCAAAAATTGAGGCGTATGCGGTCAAGATCTTTCATTCGGCTGACTTCGGCGCGTCGTGGACTGAAATAACACCCAATTATAAATCCGATAATCGGGTGGTACCCGCTGGCATGATGATTTCGGCTGGACGTGACATCCTCTTAGCTTCGACTGCCGAGCACCGATATCGTTCAACAGATAACGGACAAACTTGGACAGAAATGGCAGGAGATACGGATATGCTCATGGTGAATAGGCTCCCTGCCGTGGTGGTGAATGAGAATACATTTTACAAAGCGGGACCCTTCGGTGTTTTCCGCACAACTGATGGTGGGGAGTCGGGGCGCCTACTTACAGATGGAATGGTGGGAACAAGGCTACAGGATTTGGTTGCCTTCAACAACAGATTATACGCGCATAATGGCTTCGCGCTCTATCAATCAACTGACGAAGGTGCGTCTTGGAAAGACCTCTCAATTGCCGAGCTATCTTTTAGGAAGGCGACTTGTACTGAATCATCAAAGCCGGACAAGGCTCGCGTCTACACCGCTTTTGATTCAAAATTGGTGGTTGATGACAACACTCTTTATTTTGTTTCACCTAAAGATGACAACTTGCGAATCTTCCGCTTATCCACAGATGGCGATATACGCACTCCCGTGCAAAATATACCCACTTCTGATGATGAAACACTGTTCCGTAAGTTAGAGACAAGTAGCGATGCAGCGAAAGAGACGCACTTATCTGAGGGCCCCGAAAAAGCGCATCACGCAGTCGTCCCAATCGTTCCACCGCCTATACGTGGGAAGGACGAGAAAGCCACTATGGTCGCAGTCTGTAACGATGTGTTCTATGCTGAGCAGGGACGTAGGCTTTTTAAGTGGAGACTTGGGGATCCGAAGTGGACAAATACAGGATTAACAGACAGGGACCAACGGTCTTATGAAGACCTCCGCATGGAACTCAAATTAGGGGCTTTGGAAGAAACCGTCTATGTCGGGAAACGCGATGGTAAACTGTTTCAGTCGCTTGATGGCGGGAGCAGCTGGAGAGATGTTACGCCAAGCCTACCGCTTTACTTTACCCGTTTCAACGAGATAACGTTTGTCGGTTCAACAGTTTATGTCGCAACAGACGAAGGGGTCTTGAGTTCAGAAACCGGCGTACACTGGCGCGTGCTAACCGATATTTCGGGGCTGCGTCCCATTATAGACAGATTTGCTGTGGATGGTCCCACAATCTATGGTGTTAGCGACATCGGAACCTATCGCTTGGATACCGGTAATCAATGGAAAAAAATTTCTTCAGAAGCACTCGGTGAAACTGTTGCACTCGCCGTCATTAACGATAAACTCTATAGTGCTATCGAAGATCGCGGGATATTTCACATCTCGCTTGAAGAAGAATAGGCAACACCACGTTGGAGAAACAAACTCCATCTTTGGTTGGTAGGAACCTCAGGTTTATCTGACAATAGCATAGGGCGGATGCGAAATCCGCCCTTCATAATTTAATATCTCACGAAAGATTGTCCTACAACAAGGTATCGTCTTCTGGAAAGTGCCAAAACCGATGAAAGTCGATGAATAATCTCCCACATAATCGACAATACTGTTATCAGGAATAATCCCCCCTTCTCCATGCCCCAAATTTTTCACTTTATGCACCCTTTCCACTTTCAAATCGGATCATTAATAATTATACAAGACTCATGAAAGAGCAGCTATAAGGAGAATTCAACATGTTAATGACGTTAATTCAAAAAGAGATGATGCATCATATTCTGAGCGTCCGGTTCGTTATGCTCCTTTTGATGTGTCTATTGCTTGTTCCGTTAACCCTCTCTATCAATCATCAAAACTATCGTAAAAACCTTTTGGATTACCAAGAATCCGTTAAACTGTCAAACATCGAAGAAAAGATCATAAATCCGAGTATGGAACTGGAACCGGAGCTGGAAGTCTCTAAACTCTTCTTCAAACCGACACCCTTGAGCGTTTTCGCAAATGGATTGGGTGACGCACTGCCAAGTTATCTTGGGATGACGCGTAATGGGATTACCCAAGGGCCACCGGCGACCGTTTCCGACTCTATTGCCCACCTTTTAGGGCATCTCGATTTTCTGTTTGTCGTCGGCACCGTCTTCAGTTTGCTTGCGCTGTTGTTTACCTTCGATGCAGTTGCTGGGGAAAGAGAAGCCGGCACGTTGCGGATTAATTTAGCGAACGCCCTGCCACGCGACCTCTTTTTATGGAGCAAACTCATTGGTGGATACATTGTGTTCGTGGTGCCGTTTTTGGTGGCGTTTCTCTTCGGTTTGCTCGTCATCGTCTGGCAAGGATTTCCCCTCGGTGAGCCAGAGGTTTTCCCACGCGTCATGACTCTGATGCTCGCCGCGCTGCTCTACATCGGTGTATTTTTTGCCATTGGCACGGTGATTTCCACCTATTTAGATAACGCCAAAACAGCACTCATCGTCGCCTTCACTGTCTGGGTATTCGCTGTGCTGATTGTGCCACGCATCGGGTTTGTCGCGGCGAAATTAATCGTACCCACAAAAACCTCGCAGAGCGTTTATCTCGAAAAGACCGCACTCCGCGAGAATTTCAATGCTGAACTTGAAGAAATAAAAAAGGAGATAGAGCAAGAATACTGGAAAGATCGTCCGAATGCTTCTGATGACCCGTTCGCAGCAGGAGAGGCGATCGATAAACAGGTACAACCGCTTGAAGGCGCATATAAGCAGAAATTCGCGGATCGCGCCGACCAGATAGATCGGAACTATCAGCGCGAGAAAGCGCGACAGGAAAAGGTCGGCGAGACCCTCTCACGCATCACACCGACCGCTTCCCTAATTTATCTCACCACGAACTTGACACAGACCGGAAAGGTTAAAAAACACAACTACTTTGAAGCAGCGGATCGTTATTATGGCGCACTTCACGCGGATCTGTTCAGTAAAATAGTAGATCACGCTTCCGTAAGAAGTTACCATCCCGATGATCTCGACACAATTGCGCAGCCACCCCCTATAGCAGTCCCTTCTTTAGATGAAACGTTAAGGCACTCACTGGTGGATGTGCTCTTCCTATGCTTCTTTGCGGTGGTGTTGACGACTTTGGCGTTTCTGAAATTCTTCCGGTCAGATATTTGACGCGAAGTACGACACGACATACTGTTGCGTAAGTCCTATTTTTTAGATTATGCACCCTTTCCGCCTCAAAATCGTATCTTTAATAATTATAGACGGATCAAATAATGTTTCAAATTTATGGGTTTCATTTTACTGTTGTGTTTGGTATACTTTCCAATAGGAAAGTGACTTGATATTGAGAGAACTTGTCTATCTACCGCTGTGTCTATCCAAAGTCAGCGGATCATAATCACGGAGTATTCTGATGGAACGAGAAAACGATGTTCAATTGATTCGTAGAATTTTATCAGGTAACGATGAAGCATTCAGTGTTTTAGTCCGAAAACACCAAAAGAGTATTCACGCGCTGGCGTGGCGAAAAGTGGGCGATTTTCACATTGCTGAAGAGATTACGCAAGACACTTTCCTTTCAGTATACAAGAACCTCGCGCAGCTAAAAAATCCGAACCAGTTTGCAGGATGGATTTATGTAATTGCCGATCGGCTTTGCAGTAAATGGCTTCAAAAAAATAAAATCGTGAGGCAATCACTGGAAGCCACACCTATAGAAGAAATTGAGAAACTCTCTTATACGCGTCACCTATCTGAACAACGGCAGACAGAGATCACTGAGGATCGCCATGAACTCGTCAAAAAACTTCTGGCAAAGCTGCCGGAGAGCGAACGCACGGTGGTGACACTCTTTTATCTCGGAGAAATGACGGCGAAGGAAATTGGGAAATTCTTAGGTGTGTCAGTCAACACAGTTAAAAGTCGACTTCGCCGGGGACGCGAGCGTTTACAGGAACGGCAGGAAGAACTATTGGTCAGCGAAACACTTGGGAGCATCCCATTCCCTGCCCAAGTAACTGAGCGTATTATGCAGGAAGCGGCTAATATGAAACCGATATCGCCTCCGGTTGGCAAACCTTTGCTACCGTGGGCGGCTTTTGGAACTGCCGCTGTTTTGGTTATACTGCTGCTCGGTGTGAGCAACGCGTATCTTGCGCGTTTTCAGAAGCCGTACAGTTTTGAAGCACAATCCGAACCTACCATTGAGATCATTGACACACCTATCATTCTCGATATTGCGGTGAAACCAACTGTGCGAAATCAAGTGGGTCGGGCTACTTCCGTAGGTAAAAGCAGCGGAACTGGCATGCAAGTCTCTACAACTACCACAACATCTGCTACATTGGAGGATTCCGCCAAATTTTCTACTTCGCAGTGGACGCAGGGCAGCGCACCACCAGGTGGGCACGTCCGCGATATTTTCGCTACATCTGAAGGGACCGTCTATGCTGTTGCTCCGACAGGAATACACAAATTAGGAGCAGATGCGACCGCGTGGACACGCATCAACGCAGATATTCCAATCGGTGAATCGCTAATGCCGATGGCAGAGTATGGTGGTACGCTTTACATAGTATCCACTGATGAAATATTTGTTTCAGGTGATAGCGGTGAAACGTGGCGGACGATTGGTCCCAGACCCAAGGGACACGCTGTTGGTCTCATCATCACGAATGAAACACACGCCCGTTCTACGATGTATCTTGCCCTCAGAGATGAAGGAATTTTTCGATCTACAGACAGTGGGACACAATGGCACCTATTTAATGACGGATTAGCAAACAAAACGATTTCCACAGTCGCTACTGTCGAAAAAACAGTGTTTGCTGGCACAGCACGCGGTCTCTACCGTCTCGATTCAGGCACTTGGAAAAAGTTGCCGGTGGAAACATCCAGAGCCATCTACGCCTTGGCAGCGTCTGAGAATAATCTTTATGTTGGAACAGGTCCCAATCTGTTGGGACTCACGCCAATCGAGGTAGAACAAGAAGTGCCAAGAAATGAGTCGCATGTTCTCAAAATTTTCCATTCGGCTAACTTCGGAACATCATGGACGGAAATAACACCCAGTTATAAATCTTACGATCGATACATACCATCTGGCATGAAGATTTTGGCTGTTGGTGAAGTGCTTTTAGCGTCAACTGCCGACCAACGCCATCGTTCAACAGATAACGGAAAAACTTGGACAGAACTTTCGGGGGATTCGGAGCTGTTCATGACCAATAGTCTTCCATCTGTAGCAGTAAACGAGATGACGTTCTACAAAGTTGGTCTCTTTGGAATTCATCGTACGACTGATGGCGGGAAATCGTGGCAATTACTTATAGATGGAATGGTGGGAACAAGATTGGAGAATTTGGTTGCGTTCAACGACAGGTTATACGCGCATAATGGTTATGCGGTGTATCAATCAACTGACGAAGGTGTGTCTTGGAAAAAACTCTCAATTGCCGAGGGGTCTTTAGGGAAGGTATCTACAATTACAAATGAAGAATCAAAACCGGACAGTGCTCATATCTCTCACTTCTTTAATTCAAAATTGATAACTGATGACAACAATCTTTATCTTCTTTCACATGTAGATATAGATGACAACTTGCAAAACAGCTTGCAAATTTTCGGCTTATCTACAGACGGGAATATACTCGGTCCAGTTCAAAGCATACCCACTTTTGATGAAGCATTACTCCATCAGTTACAGACAGGTAGCAATGAAGCGAAAGAGCCCTACTTATCTGACGGTTCTGAAAAAGAGCTTCAATCAATTGTATCAATCATTCCACCTCCCGCCCTTAGAAAGGACGAGGAAGCTACAACAGTCGTAGCCTGTGACGTGAAAGGCACAACAGTCGTAGTCTGTGACGATGTGTTCTATGCTGAATACGGACGTAGGCTTTTTAAGAGGAGACTTGGTGATCTGGAATGGACAAGCACAGGATTAACAGACATGAGCCAAGAGTCTTATGACGATGACAGCCAAGATCTCAAATTAGCGGTTTCGGGCGAAACCATCTATGTCGGCAAACGCGATGGTAAGCTGTTTCAGTCGTTTGATGGAGGAAGCAGCTGGAGAGATGTTACACCCAGTCTACCGCTTCACTTTACCCGTTTCAACGAGATAACCTTTGCCGGTTCAACAGTTTATGTCGCAACAGACGAAGGGGTCTTGAGTTCAGAAACTGGTGCCCATTGGCGCGTGCTCACCGATAGTTCGGGACGGCATCCCATTATAGATAGATTTGCTGTCAATGGTCCCACAGTTTATGGGACTGGCGATATTGGAGTCTATCGCTTGGATACCAATAGTCGATGGGAGCGAATCTCTTCAGAAGTTCTGGGTGAAGTCGTTTCCCTTGTCGTTATTAACGATAAACTCTATAGTGCTATCAAAGATCGCGGGATATTTCACATCGCGCTTGCAGAAGAATAGATTGGAATTTACGCATTTTCTAATGAGAACCTGGGCCCCATACACCACAGGCGAGGTTTAAAACCTCGCCTGCAAAGTAATTTGCGTGAGTTCTACCCTCCACGATTTAATATCTGACGAAAGATCGGACTACAAAGCATGGTCTCCCGGACGGACACCTTTTGTAAAAGTGCCGAAACCGAAGAACGTCGGTTCATAATCGCCGACATAATCAACAACACTCTTATCAGGGATTGCGTCCTCCATCCCCATACACCAGTAGCAACCGTTGACAAGAAGACGGCGGAGCCCCTCGCTTTCCAAATCAACAGAGGCACCCATCGTTGTGTTAAGGACACGTGAGGTGTTACCTTCATCACCTGTATAGGTTTTAATCCACACCATCGGCATCGTGATAGTATCCGGTTTTGGCGCATCCGTCGGATCCATACCGACCAACACCTGCCCGTGAATAAGCACTTCGGAATCGCCTGTCAAATCATTAATGCCATAAACATCGGACGGCCCCCAGACATCATCAACACCTTTGAGGATAGGATGATCCTGCATCGCTGCGTCAATTACACCGCGCGCACTCTCTTTCCCGTGATGTCCATGGTGATTAACCCACGTCTCACCGAGTACTTGCCTACCGTAGCCGCCTTCAAAATCTTTGCTATTGAAACTATATTTCGCATACGGACTCTCAAGGTCACGGCTATAACTGAAAGCGTGTGTCGCCGTTCGGAGTCCCATCACAGGTTTACCAGCATTCGTATAATCAACGACATACTTCATCTGTTCATCGGGCAGTTCACGGAAACGCGTGAACAGTACCATCATATCCGCTGATTCTAAGTTATGAAGTCCCGGAATATTGGTCTGCACCTCCGGATCAATCTCGCCTGTATCGGGATTAATAGCAAACAGCACCGTGCATTTAAACCCGTGATGTGTGGCTAACACCTTCCCCAACATCGGTAACGCCTCTTCAGAGCGATACTCTTCATCGCCACTGACAAGGACAATATGTTTACCTTGCCCGGGCCCTTCGTTCCCTTCGTAAACAACCCATTCGTTATTCATCAAAAAATAAACTCCATCAATAAAATTTTGCCTAAGTATAGCACACCTTTCTTTTCAAGTCACCTTAAATTGCCAACGATACAGAGCCATTCAGTTCTCGGTTGTTTAGTCCAATTTTGGACCTCCCAGGACCGGTAGGTGCGTGTTTCTAACCGCACCGGATCTGTAACAGAAAGCATAAAACCTGCGAATTTCTTAAAATTAAATCACCCTGCCAACAATAACGTGAGCCTACAACCGCGGTATAAGGAGAGAGAGACCGTAATCCCCCATTAGATACCAGAATTCTTCGCGTGGCACACCTGCCAGACGCGCTGCGAGTCCACTGCTGAGTTCGTCGTTTCCATAATACTTCATTCCCAACGCGATACGCGCATCTTTATCAATTTCAAACGGTTCGATCCGCGGTGTCAACAACGTTACAATTTCTTTCGGCAAGCGAATCCCTATCTTCTCCTCAAAGGCAGCAATGCTCCCGTAGGTATTGTGAAACGCAGCGGCAACATCCACGTCTTGTAGGAGTGCCGCTGTCAAGTCAGTTTTCGCTTCTTCCCAACCTTTCGCAAGCAACCAAGCCTCACCCCGCGTGTAATAGAATTCAGCAATCTTTGGCCTGAGTTTTAGTGCCTCAGTATAATCCGCAATTGCGCTGTCTAACTCGGCTTTGGCACGATATGCGTTGCCTCGATGCGTGTACGCCTCCACAAGTTCTGAATTAATCTCTATGGCTTTGTCATAATCTGCTATCGCCTTGTCCAATTCGTTTTTGTCGTAGTAAGCCTGCCCGCGATTGAGGTATGCCTCGGCAAATTCTGGATTCAATTCTATTGCTTTCCTATGATCCTCAATCGCTTTGTCTCTCTCACCTTGTTGATTGTAGATGAGACCGCGGTAGGTATAAGGCTCAGCGAGTTCTGGGTTGAGTTCAATCGCCTTGTTATAATTTTCAATTGCCTTGTCAATCTCGCCTTTATCACGATAAGCTTTACCGCGCGCCATCCAAGCCTGTGCAAACGCTGGATCCAGTGCAATGGCTTTGTTATAGTCTTCAATTGCCTTGTCTACGTCACCTTTACTGTGGTGGGTTACACCGCGCTCGGTATAGGCACCAGCAGCCGCATCAGGTTTGAGACGTATCGCCGTGCTAAAGTCTTCAATGGCTTTCTCAAAAACCAACAGATTGCGGTAAGCCAATCCGCGGCCATAGTAGGTAAATGCATCTTCCGGCGTGAGGCTTATGACTTTGCTAAAGTCATCAACTGCGCGGTAAAATTTGCCTTTATAGTAGTAAGCCAAGCCACGATTCGTATAGGCAAAGACATCCCCTGGATTATGTTCTATTGCTTTCGTAAAGTCCACGATGGAACGCTCATAATCTGCTTTTTTCCTTTGAGCGAACCTGTGCTTGTAATACGCCTCGGAGCGTTTTTGACTGTGTCTTTTTCTTATGTTTTTTCTCCAAGATGCAGATGATTTAAAGAATTTGACGCTTTGCTTGTCTGAATCGCGGATTTTCTCGGATTTCACGGATGACGCGGATTGATTTTGTTTGTTTTTAGGGACTGCCTTCAGTAATTTGTTCTATCAATTCGCTCGGATGAATGGATAGATACGCGCTCACTTCCAGTTTCACTCGATCGATTTCGGCAAGGAAACCGCCCGCGGATAACTCACAATTCCGCGGATTGGTTTCGACCTCTCGGATATTTTCAACTTTTGAAAATGTTCAATACGTTCCAGCGTTGCTTCAAGTTCTTGATTGTTCTGAATCATTGTGAATTATCTTAGCGCGGCTTAACTCTATGCTAAAGCAGCTTCAAGTTCCGCCACCGCGTCAATTGCATCCTCAAGTTCTTTTCTGTAGATGTTCACGAAGGTATCATGACTGAGTTCATTTAGGATAAATTTTCGTGCCAATTCAATTTTGTCAACAACTCTTAGATCTAAAAGGAGGTCGCCCGCTTCGTCCGTTTCCATTTTTATCGGTACCCAGAAATCTTCACTTCTCAAGTCTTTCGGATTTTCACGATACTTAACAGCAAGATTCCTTTTCTCACAGTATCGTTTAATTGCTGCTTCAAAAGCGGTGCGGACGTAAATTGCACACGCTTTGTAGTCATTCGCATCGAGATATTCCCGCGCCTTTTCAAGGTACGCCTTATCTTCTGCATAAACAGGAATTTCGTACTCATCGGTTTGGGAGAAATAGAATTCAACGGCTTCCCATTTCCCACCACGGGATGTGCGTTGTTTGACAATCTCATACCACACTTTATCGTAAGTGGTCAAAAAGATTTGGTAGTCTGAGAAATACTCGTCTAAGATATCAAGCACCGGGAGACGATTCGACATATCCAAGCCGATAAGCACATCATCAAGCGCGAGAATTTTCAGGTCACTGTCTGGTTGAAGCAGGAACCCGGCGAAATAGATTGCAAGGGCAATTGCTGATAGTTTTGCCTCGTTCAAAAATCGCTGATGCGCGGGGATGTCTGCGTCAAAGAATTTAACCTTTAAAGAGATCCCCGGATTATCAAGTGTCTCGCCTATTCTGTCGTACAGAATCCCTTGAAAACCGAAGTCAAGCGTAACTAAGGGACCTTCGTCCCCAAATTTACGGAGAATTTCAGAGGCTCTCGTCTGCAGTTCTGCCAAGTGATTAGAAACCGCTATGTTGAAGATGTCTATTTGTGCTTCGAGGGTTTCAACATCGTGTGTAGGGACTAAAGGGAACTGTTCCGAAATATTCTGCCATTCTTCGGAGATGCTCTGACCAGTTCTATCGTTTATCACATTTGCCAACAGGTTCTCAACGAACAAATCAAACACATTCACAGTATCCTTTTCGTAATGAAGGTAATGCGTGTGCAGTAGTGCTTTATAGTCCAAGAAACCCTTGCTTTTCGACGCATTAATAATGGGCAGTTCCACTGTCTCCCTAACATCACGCGACCATTCGTAAACGTGTTCACTCGTTCTTGAGTTAGCGCGGAGATGCAGTTTAATGTAGCCAGCCTCATCTGTAGCAAAGATGTTCTGGTAATTTTCAAATTTGCTTGAGTCATCTTCGCTGGATTCAAGAAACAGCTTTAGCGCGAGATATAAGGAGGATTTTCCGCTTCCGTTCTCACCATAAACCAATAGGTTTTTTCCTGCCTTCGCCAAGTCAATTTGGTGTACCCCTCGAAAGGCTCTGAAGTTTTTGATGTCTATTTTGGTAATTTTCACCATTTATCCTCAATAATACGGATAGGTCGTAAACCATCCTGAAAAAACGTATTTACGCGCACTGGGTGTTCCCTATGATGCAAGTGTTCATAGAGAGCACGAAACACGGACATCTTATCCCCTTGAATCTCGTCGACCTCGGGCAACTCCTCTGCCATCAAATGTTTAAAAATGTCTCTGTTGGCGTTCCGGAGTACATCAGGCATATAGAATTCATAGGCCAATCCGTTGACGATCCACTCAAAATATCCGAGCATTACGGAATCCCGGGCGTGTGCCAAGTCCTTGCTGTTCGTTGTCGGTTGCTTCTGGAGATATGTGAGGTAATCGACGAGTTTGCGAACCAAGTCTTTCTGTGTTGCATTGAGATCGGGAATCGGAATCTGCTTTATATAGTCACTGCGGGCCTCAAGTTTACCGCCGTCTAATTGTTTAGATACCTGTGAATAGAACCACTCCATAGGGAGTGTATTGAGTAAACCGCATAACCACTTTTCGTCGGTCGGAATAACGTAGCAGGTGTATCCACAATAAAAACCTTCAGTCTCAACGGCGAAAGTTTGGGAATCATAAAGATTTGGACAGACCAGTTTGGGTTGCGCGAAATGCTTCCCTTCCTCAAGAGATGCTTGGAGTTCATACCATTCCTGTTCGTTTCCTCTTTTACTCAGCAGTTCTTTGTATTTTTCTAAGTATTTTAGGATTGCAGGATAAGCGTTAATCTCTATACCGCGATAGGTAAAGATTAACCACTGATCTTGTGGCTCTACATGCCAACGTCTGATATCCGATCCCGGCAAAAACGGCTTCAAAATATCAGCGGATGAAGGATGTGCTGCAACGAGTTCATCGCGCGTTTTTTTGTTTACCACAAACACTGCAGTCGGTACTGTTTCTATACCAAAATAGGGAGGCTCCTTGATATATTCTCCCAATGGCGTGCCAGCGTCTCGGAATCTTTTCAGCAGATCCAAAACCTCCGGCGATTCAAGCGGTTTCCCATCGGTGTCTAAGGCTTTCTCCACCATAGGGTAGCGGTGCCTGAAACCTTGTCGGACGAGTGCGATGATGTCTTTTGGTAATTTAACCTGATGTTTCTGCTCAAAGACAGCAACATTTCTGTAACCGTTCCGAAACGCAGCAACGATATCCATCCCCATCTCTTTGGCAGTAATTAAATCTTCTTTTGCTTTTTCCCATTCCTGCAGGTGGAACCATGCTTCTCCGCGATTGTAATAACTCCTGGCATGATCGGGGTTCAGTTCTATTGCCGAATTATAGTCTTCAATAGCTTGGTACACTTCGCCTTTATTTAAATAAGCTGTCCCCCGATAGTTGTAGACATTAGGATCATCTGTATCAAGTCGTATCGCCCTAGTATAGTTTTCGATAGCAAGATCCAACTCGCCTTTAAAGTTGTAGGCAGCACCGCGATAGTAATATGCGTCAGCATGGTCTGAATTCTGTTCTATTGCTTTATTGAGATTTTCAATAGCTAAATCGTTAAAATCTCCCTTGAATAGATAAGCAAGACCGCGATAGTAATATGTACCTACATGCTCTGGATCCAGTTCTACCACCTTGTTAAAATCCTCAATCGCTTCGTCAAAATCGCCTTTAATAGCTTTAGCTTGCCCTCGGTGATAGTAGGCTCTAACAAAATCAGATTCAAGTTCCAGGGCTCTGTTATAATCTTCAATTGCCTTGTCAAGCTCTTCTTCATCTGCGTAAGCAATTCCGCGATTGCAATAGACATAAGGATCATCAGGATCGAGGTTTATCACCGCGTTAAAATCGTCAATGGCGTTGTCAAAATCACCTTTGTAGAAATAGATCAACCCACGCTTATGATAAGCATCAGCACGGTCTGGCTGCAGTTCTATCACTTTACTAAAGTCGCTGATAAATTTTTCAGCGTCGCTTTTATGTCCGTAAGCAGTTCCACGGTGATAGTAGGCATCGGCATCTTCCGGATTCAATTCTATTGCTTTAGTATAATCTGCAATAGCACTGTCAAAATCGCGTTTTTCGCTGTAAATAATACCGCGGAGGTAGTATATATCAGCATCATTAGGATTGAGTTTTATCGCTTGTGTAAGGTCTGCAATGGCGTTGTCAAAATCATTTGTGGCACCATGGGTAAGCCCTTGCATTCTATATGCTTCGGCATTCTTAGGTTGTAGTTCTATTGCTTTGCGAAAATCACCAATAGCTTTACCGAAATCACGTTTTTTTCTATAAACCTCGCCCCGGAGGAGATATCCTTCTGACATATCAGGTTTCAGTCGTATCAGTATGCTAAAATCACTGATGCTTCTATCAAAATTTTCTTTGTGATAATAGGCAAGTCCACGGTTGTGGTAAGCGTGAGCAAAATCACGATCTATCTCTATCGCCTTGTTCAAATCTGCTATCGCCTTGTCAAAATCACTCTTCAGTCGATAAATAAACCCGCGATCGTTATATGCCTTAGCATTATTAGGTTCCCGTTTTATAAATGTGCTAAAATTCTCAATGGCATTGTCATAGTCACCTTTTTTGCGATAAATAACACCTAAGGCATGATAAACCTCAAAAAAATCTGATTTCAATTCTATTGCCGTTGTGAAATCTGCTATCGCCTTGTCAAAATCGCCTTTTATACTGTGGGCAACTCCACGTTGGTAATATGATTGGATAAACACTGAACTCTGTTTCATTAGTGCGTTATAGTCTTCAGCAACTCGGATTGCTTTGTTCAAGTTAGGAATCGCCTTGTCAAAGTCGCCTTTATGATTATAAATAGCACCAAGCACGTAATAAACGAATGCATAATCTGGATTTAGGTGGATCACCTCATTCAAATTAGCAATAGCCTTGTCAAAATCGTCTTTAAAGTAGTAAATAAGCCCGAGAACACTATATGCTTCAGCATTTTTAGGTTGTAGGTTTATTGCATGAGTAACGTCTTCAATAGCGTTGTCCAAATCATCCTTCACACCGTAGGCAACCCCCCGAAGTCTATACGCCTCGGCATTATCAGGTTGTAGGTTTATCATTATATTATAGTCGTCAATCGCTCTGTCCAAATCGCGTTTCATACCGTAAGCAAGTCCACGAAATCTATATACTTCAACCACCTTCGGCTCCAATTCTATCGCTTTGGTATAGTCTGCAATGGCTTCGTCAAATTCTCCTCTAAGTCCATAAGCGTTTCCACGATTGTAGTAGGCAGCGGCGAAATCGGAATTTCGTTTTATTGCTTCATCATAATTATCAATGGCTTTGGAGTACTCGCCTTTATCGGTATAAGCGCGTCCGATATAGTGGTAAACATCAAACCGTGTTGGTTCTAATACCTTTGCAATGTGATAATCCTTGATAGCAAGATCAAACTCGCCTTTGCTGAAGTAAATTGATCCCCGATTAAGATAGGTTTCTGCCTCACCAGGCTTCAGTTGTGTCGCCTTGGTATAGTCCTTGATTGCCAAGTCAACCTCACCCTTACTATAGTAAGCTAGGCCTCGATTACAATAGGCTTCAACAAGCTCTGGTTGCAGTTCTATTGCTTTGGTAAAGTCTTCAATAGCCTCGTCATACTGCCCCTTGATACCATGAGCCATACCTTGACTATGATAGGCAACGACACCGTCCGGTTCCAGTTCTATCACTTTAGCAAAGTCTTGACTAGCTAGATCATGCTCCTCTTTTCTACGGTAAGCAAGCCCGCGATTATAATAGACTATCAGATAATCCTGCTTCAAGTTTATCGCAGTGGTGAAATCCTCAATTGCTTCGTCCACCTGATCGTTTCGGAGGTAGGCGTTGCCGCGGTTGTTATGTGCCTCGGCATCATCTGGATTTAGTTTGATCACTCTGGTATAGTTCTCGATTGCCTGCTCATAGTCGTCTTCACTAACATAAACAGCACCCAGATTGTTATAGGCTTCGGGACTATCAGGGTTCAGTCTTATCGCTGTATCATAATCTCGGATCGCACGATCAAATTCGCCACTTTGGTCGTAAGCTAGCCCGCGATTGTGATAAGCAAAGGCAAAATCTGGTTGTAGTGCTATCGCTGTGTTATAGTCTTGAAGTGCCAGATTAATCTCACCTGATCGGTGATGCGCGAGCCCGCGATTGTAATAGATCTCGGGAGAATCAGGTAATAGTTTTATCGCTTCGGTAAGATGCTCAGCTTCCCTTTGATAATGTTCAGTTTTTTCTTTTTCTGTATGTGCTGTTTCATCCTGACTTTCTTGAGATTGCTGGCTTTCCATAAGTACCCGATAGGCATTCCAACGGCTGCCCTGATTGCTGATAAAACCATGGATGTCGCGATAGATGCTTTCATTAGAGATATCAAATTCTTTAATGTAATTTCGTATAGGACGCTTAAGATCTTTCGGAATAATAATGATTTCGTCTGTTTTAATAAAATCGTTGGGGATAAAACCTTCAGGCGGTCGAACAAATATGCTTTTCTGGACCTTGGAACGCTTGACAGGGGGAGAATCCGGCAGTTTTCTAATCCAGTCTTTTATCTTCCCAGTTTTGCTTTGCAAGATAACCCTACCATCTTTGTCAGGAGAACCATTGCAAGCGAAAAAAAGGGCTATGTAATGATCGGTTGTAAAGTCTATCAGATTGGTTTTACCACCAAAGTGTTGGAGTTCAACGAGGATATCAAATTCATCTGTTTTGTCGCTGTACCCCTTAGCCTCGTCTAGCTCTCTTTTCTGGATTTCTTCTACATCAAGGTCCAATAAGTTAAGTTTGTTGAGCTCACGCCAGAGATTTGAGGATACTCTCTCATAGCATTCCTGTTCACCGCGATAGATGTAACCGCCATCGGCAGCCATCTTCGCGATCTTGCCAATTATCTCTAAAATTCGATTTAGTTCTGTTTTTTGTGTGCTCATTTTTCGCCTCCATGATGTGCATTTCTTGAGGACAATGATAACATGCAAAATGGATAGATTTCAACCGAATTTTAGGGTTAATTCCATGCCTCACATACCGCTCCGCTGGAGCGGAAGGAAATACCACATGTGCTATAGACATATCACTCCGCTGGAGCGTAATCCGCGAAATCTGTGTAATCCGTCTAATCCGCGATTCAGACAATTTACTGCGTCGCTTCCTGCACAATAGTAATATCTTCTTGTGTTAAATTATACAAGGTATACACGCGTTCATCAATCTCTTGCTCCAAATCAGCGGTATCTGCATCCGAATCTGCAGCTTTCACCTTAAGGATCTGATCGACAATATTCATGATCCCAGTCTGTTGCTCATAGGCAACCACCGGTATAGGAAATTCTTTCACGTAATTGTTAATCCAACGACTTGTCCCCATGCCGCTTGTCTCCGCAACAAGACTTAGATAAAAACGAACTGTACTTGAATTTAGGATACCGAGCAGAAATTTTGCGTTTATATTTGAAGGCGGTAATAAGAAATATGCAGAATTTAGGAGATAGACTTCATCGTTGCAGAGCGAAAATCGCCCTGAATCTGACAATTCAATCCATACAATTTTTTCCTTTTTGAAATCATCGTAGAAGGAGCAAGCTCTTAGATTTGTCCAATGTTGCCCTTGCGCACCACGATTTTTGAACTTATCCCCAAATGAATCTAAATGTTCATATATATCAGGATAATCTCTTTCTACATTGACTCCGTTTTTAGTCAATAAAACATATTGTTTCGGTAAAATGTAACTGTAGCGCGAAATATCCCGTCCCCGCAAAATGGGTTTTATAATTTCGGTATTGATAGGATTTTTCTCACAAAACTCTCGTTTTTGATCCTCGTCTATAAGAAAAGCTTCATTGCTACCAGTTGCAATGCCAAGTCTTATTTTAGTGTTCAACTCTTCGAGCGTTTTTCCTGACGACTCCAATTTCTTTTGAAGTTCAACAAGCTTTGGTTCCGCAAGATTCCACGACTTTGAATCAAAGTACACTTGAGGATAGTTAAAGCCGTTGGCTCTTACAAAGTCCTCAAAACTATCACCTGAAAATGGAGAATTAACAACAATACAAAAATCATCAGAGGAATTTATCGGTTTACGAGACACAATTATCGAAACGTTAACAATTGCGCTCTCAAAAACCTGGGAGTCCTCAATATTTAACATTCTAATCAGTGTATTTCTGTTGTGCAACAAACTTCGGATTGGTGCTCCATATTCAGCTCTCAAGTATGAATTCGAGGTAATGAAACTAAGGATACCCCCTTCGTTTTGTAGGTTTATCGCTTTTTCAATGAAATAGCAATAGATATCCGCGAAAGGTTGATAAGATTGATAAATGTTCTTAATTTTGGTTTTAAGCTGCTTTGGAATCTTATCATGACTAATGTAAGGCGGATTGCCGATTAGGACATCGAACCCCTCCGTAATACCAAACATCCATTCTGGGTCAAAGAAATCCGCGGAGGCGTTCTGGTTGTATGGGTCCCAATGCGCAATCTTTTCGGTTGTCTCGTTTGGAAATCCGTCCCGTTTGAGCAGCGCGCTGATTTCGGCGCGGAGCTCCGCGTCGCGTTGTCTGTAGCGATCTTTCGTGCGTGGCGTTCGCGCAGTGAAGTGCCGACGGCGCACCTCCGCCAATGCTTTCTCTTTGCTGTCTATCTCTGGATTTCGGAGCATCATCTGTTCGGGTTTCTCTACACCGAGAAGTGTATTCGCTGCAACAAACTTCGTCTCCAAATTCGGCAACGGACGCACGCCCCTATTTTCGCGCGTATCGTCAATTTTCTGCTCCACGATCAGCGAGATAAAGAACCGGAGTTTAGCGATCTGTGTGGCAATTGGTTGGATGTCCACGCCGTAGATGCAGTTCTCTATGAGATAGAGTTTTCTGCCGTAGTCGAGTGCGTTGCGTTCAAACGCTTCGTTGATGCTGTCAATCTCGCGTTCCAATTCGTCAATCGTGCTTTCTCGGATAACGCTATCGTCAATCTTCTCTGCCTCTGTGATGGTATTTTGGACGCGGTCAATTTGGCGTTGTCGCCATTGAGCGTTGCGCGGGTCAAGTTTGCCGAGCAGGAAGACGAGTTTGTGTAGGATGCCCATCGGGAATGCACCAGAACCGCAGGCGGGATCCAGAATCTTCAGTGTGTCTATAGCGTTGATGAGGTGTTCAACTTCAGTATCGGTGAATTGGTGGGGTTCGTCGTTATAAGTGAGGAGGTGTCGGAGTTTTGCAGGAACCCCCCTGCCCCCCTTATCAGGGGGGAAACCGTTCGTATTCAACGCGTTTGTGAGATAGGCGATGAGGGATTCGTCTACCATATAATTGACGATTTCGCGGGGTGTATAGAAGGAACCTGTCTGTTTACGCGCAGTCGTGCCGGTTTCGGGGTTGAACGCCGCAAGCAGGTTTTCAAAGACCTGTCCGAGCAATTCGGGATCCAGTGCGACTTCTTCCTCTATCGGTGTGTTCTCGGCAATCGTGAATTTGTAGCGGTTGAGGATGTGGATTAACCCACGCACGGTATACCTGCTATTTTTCGTGCCATAGACGGCGTTGAGATTGACCGCCTGTGGTTCGGAGAAAAAGAGTTCGTTTGGCACACAAAGCGGGTTGTCGTCTCTATCAGAGAAGCCGTCTATACGCAAGATCGTTTTCGCATTGTCCGGTGCGGATTTATCCAGACACTCAAACAGACCACCATTGAGGAACGGGATCGTCTCAAACAGACGTAGTGCCGTATCGGGATCCTTGAAATAACGTTTATAGCGGTAAAGCGAAGTGATATTATAGTGCTGCCGACCTTCGCCTCGGAACTTGCGGACAACCCCCCTGCCCCCCTTATCAGGGGGGTATGCTTCGGAGGTGTTCATCTCCTGATTCAGCGTCGCGAAAAACAGGTTTTGGAGAACGGCTTTGTAATAGGTGCTTTCCTGAGCATCCAGACTCGTGAGCAGTTCCGCAATAGTTTCCTCGTCAAAAAGCGCGTCCGGCACAAGGTCCTTCTCTTTGAGAAACCAGACGAAGATGAGCCGCGTAATCAAGCGGATGATGCAGGTCGCGTTACGAACAGTCTTGTCCTCGCCTGCATCCGATGGAAATGTCCCCTTATCAACTGCCCAGAAATACCAATCGGCGATCTCTTTGAAGAAACGCTTATTGAGTTCGGAGGTTTCCAACGTCTGCTGCCACGCCTGATGGAGCTCCAAGAAGTTCGTGAATTCGTGCCGGTGATAGAGCGCATCAAGCGACAGGTCTGCCAAGATGTCAAGGTGTGCGCGGTGCGGCGTGGCAACGTCAATATCCTTGATAAGCACCACCTTTTCAAGCACATCACGATCACCGTCTCGCTGACTCGGTCTGCGGTTGATAATCGCGAAGGTGAGGGTGTGTCCGTGCTGGAAGATTAGCATTGCCGGCATCGCATAACATTTATTGATCTCGCGTGTAATAGTGGCAAGCATGGTGCGGGAGTAGATATGTTCCTTGAGTTTGATAGCGAGAAAAAGATAGGAGTAATAGATGGTGTCATCAACGCCTTGATCCTCATTGAAGGTGATAGTCTCTTGGGTGTGCTGTTGGATCTCGTCAGCGGTGAGTTGGAAGAGGAAGTCGGCGGTCTGCCATTCGTGGAGGTGTGCTTTCTCACGGTTCATCCGCCTGTGATTGTCAAAGTCTTCAAGAAATGCCTCGACGGTGTTAGCGTCGCGGCTCAAAGTGCGCTGACTCTCGTAGCCTAACACTTTGAGGAGGTCGGTTGCATTCTGAGCGAGATTTCCATCTGCGAAGTCGTTGAGGGCGCGTTGGATTTCGGCTCTGATGTGTGTCTCGGGCATCGTTAGTTTCCTTTAAGGTTATATCTGTTGAGTTTACACCATTTTTCAGGAATATGCAAGCGTTAATTGGTTTTCGATCTGTTTACAAGAAACCAAACCTTCCACACATAGAGAGAAAAAACTTTGACAAATATCCGAAATTACCATAAAATTAAAAGACAGACTCGAAAACAGTATCCAAAACGGACAGCAATCTTCGGGAGTACTTTCCATGCACCTAACCCATCAACAACAAAACCACTATAAAGAACAAGGCTTCGTGGTCGTTCCAAATCTTTTTGACACAGCCACAGTAACGTCAATGCGCGAACACTACATGAAACGCCGTGCAGAAGGTCCGAAACCCGGCGACTCCGGCGGCACAACCGATCACGCCGATGACCCAAATCACCAATTCCCACGCATGATTAACATGCACAACTGGGACGAATTCACCCAAGAATGGGCAGCGGATACGAACCTGCTTGCCGTTACCGAACAACTGATTGAAGACACACCGGTGCTGTTACAAACAATGATCTACTTCAAACCGCCCGGTGCACGCGGTCAGGCACTACACCAAGATGAGCAGTACATCACCATAGACCCCCTCATCGGCGTTTGGGTCGCATTGGATACATCCGACGACGCTGTTGGGCGTATGGTGCTAATTCCACGGTCCCATCAGGACGGTCTGTTTCGTGTTGAAGCGGCAGACACTGCTATTTCGTTTACAAACGTACAAGCCGTTAAACCGAAAAACGCTGAAGAATTAGGCATCGACATGTCACCCGGTGACGCGCTTTTCTTTGATGGTAAGGTTATCCACGGTTCCTATATGAACAAGACGCACGACCGCTGGCGGCGAAGTTTTATATGCCATTACAAGGGCGAAAATTCACAACAGTTTGAGCCAGTCGAAGGCACACACGTCTCACATCTAAAAAAATAAAAAATTGGAGGATCCGGATTGTTAAAAGTATCAAAGTTTGGCGGGAGTTCTCTTGCATCAGCGGAACAAGTGCGCCAAGTTTGCGACATCATCACCGCTGACCCGGGACGCCGCCTCATCGTCGTCTCCGCACCCGGAAAACGGCACAGCCAAGACATCAAAGTGACCGATCTGCTCATTGCCGCAGCATCACAACGCCTCGCTGGGAAACTGGGTGCCTCGGAATGTGCTGAAGTTATTGAACGTTACCGAAGTATCGCCGCTGAATTAGGACTCTCTGCAGAGGTTGTTGAACCCATCGCCCGCGACCTGACGGAACGTTTGGAACATAGTACAACTGATGCAGACCTCTATATGGACACAATGAAAGCAGGGGGTGAAGACAACTGTGCACGCCTTATCGCACAAGTGCTACAAGCACGCGGTGTAGACGCACATTATGTGAATCCGAAGGACGCGGGGTTATTGCTTTCCGATGAACCCGGTAACGCACAAGTCTTACCAGAAGCGTATAATCGCCTGCGGACGCTGCAAGAACGTCCGGGTATCACTATCTTCCCCGGCTTCTTCGGTTACTCAAGACAAGGCAACATTGTCACCTTTTCGCGCGGCGGTTCAGACATCACAGGTGCCATCCTTGCCAGTGCTGTTCGGGCGGAGGTATATGAGAATTTTACCGATGTCGATTCTGTGTTTGCGGCAAATCCGTCTATCGTTAAAAACCCCACACCGATCGCCGAACTAACCTATCGTGAAATGCGTGAACTCTCTTACGCCGGATTCTCTGTCTTCCATGATGAAGCACTTGAACCCGTCTATCGCGCACACGTACCTGTTAACATCCGAAACACTAACAACCCAGACGCAGATGGCACCCGAATCCTCCCAAACCGCAAATCAACAGACATTCCGGTCGTTGGTATTGCTGCAATGGAGAACGTCTGCTGTATATACCTCAGCAAATACCTGATGAACCGTCAAATCGGGTTCGGACGACGATTATTGCAGATACTGGAAGCCGAAGATATTTCCTTTGAGCACGTTCCGTCTGGTATAGATAACATGTCAGTCATTATCCGCGAAGAAAACCTTTCGGCGCAGAAAGAAAAAAGGGTTATTGAACAAATTCGACAAACACTTGCACCTGAAGATGTCTTCGTAGAACGAAACCTGGCTCTGATTATGGTTGTGGGTGAAGGCATGCGCCACACTGTCGGCATTGCCTCGCGTGCTACAGGCGCGTTAGCCGGTGCCACTGTGAACATCGAAATGATTAATCAAGGTTCCAACGAAGTCAGCATGATGTTCGGTATAAAATCCGAAGATATGGAGACCGCTGTTCAAGCCCTCTATGTTGAATTTTTTGGGTAAAGGAAAACAACATTATGGAGATAACCGTTCAACCGAAAGAATTAGAAGCAGGAAAATTGACAGATGCCCATGCGGAACAAGCCGTCAAGGCGATTCGCGTCGACGGCTATGTGGTCTTAGAAAACGTCGTTAGCCATGAACACTTGGACATTCTTCGCGAACGGATGGACGCGGATTCGCAGATCCTCATTAAAGCCGAAAAATGGGGTGGGGCGGGCGGTCTTAAGGGGCACCTTCAGCAGGGTCCCCCACCTTTCGCACCATATATCTTTAAAGACATCGTTGCGAACCCTTATGTCATACAAGTAACGAAAGAACTTCTCGGTCCCGGCCTCTATAACAACTTTTACAACGGCAATACGAACTGCCCCGGTAGCACTACCCAACCGCTCCACAGAGACGGTGCCCATCTGTGGCCAGATCAGGAGGTCGCACACCCAACAACAGAGGTCGTCGTTAATATTTCACCCCAGGATACAGTGGAGGAGAATGGCAGTGTTGAACTCTGGCCAGGCTCACATCTGGTGGTCAGTGGGCGCGGCATAGAGACAGAAGAAGAGGAGGCACGCCGTAAAATCGTGCCACCCATCCGTGGAAATGCGAAGAAGGGAAGCATCCTGATTCGAGACATGCGACTCTGGCACCGAGGGGTCCCCAACCCGTCCGACAAGCCTCGCCACATGATAGCAATGATTCACCGCGTCTTTTGGCTCGGATCCAACCGTAAACTGAAGTATAAAACTGGATGCGAAGCCGCCTTTGAAAACAGTGATCTCGACCATAATGCCGAGTTTATTGACTTCGCTAAAGCAAAAATAGACGATTACGATTATCTCTTTAATCCAAGATTCTGATTGCGGCTGTGAATTGGCAGGCAGCTTGAGAGTTGCAGCTTTTTTCGTTGATGGTTTTAGAGAGAAAGCCATCCGCCAAAAAGCAGGAGAAAAACAGTGAGAGAATTTGGAACGCAAGGTCCCGTCAATTCCAAGGATCACTATGTCGTTTCGCGAAGCGAGGAACTTGCTGATTACATTAACCGGATTAAACAAGGACGATACATCGTGCTCTTCGCCCCGCGCCAGAGCGGCAAAACCACCTTCTTCCAAGAAGTTCTCAAGGTACTCGCGAAAAACGAAAGTGCCTATTTCCCAATCCAACTCAATTTTGAGGACTATAAAAATCGCGCCCCGGATGCTTTTTACACCGACATCTTTGAGGATATTCGCGAGGAAATCGAGACTGTTTTTGAGAGCCAAGGGATCATGCCATCTCAACAACTGATGCAATTTTTAGATGACACACAGATTAGCGATCATGTTGCAATGCGGCGTTTCTTTAGGCAACTTTCACGTTTGTTGAGTGACGAACTCTCTACATCTCTACCGCCGCGACTTGTTCTTATTATTGACGAATTTGACGGTATCCCGCAAGCCATCGTCAGTGATTTTCTGCATACGCTCCGTCGGATATACCTCACCGGGCGCGATGCCCGTTCCCCATATAGTGTTGGAATCGTCGGCGTTAAGAACATAACGCAATTAAACTATGATCGATCGATCTCACCTTTCAACATACAAGATGAATTCACATTACCAAATTTCACCGCGGCGCAAGTACGAGAACTACTCTCACAGTATACTGCAGAAGTCGGACAAGCCTTCGCACCCGAAGTAATTGACTTACTGCATAAACAGACCGCAGGGCAACCCTTTCTTGTTAACAGGTGTGCCCAGATTCTTACAACAGAACTTGACATACCCAAAACCGATACCATTCAGAGGCATCACTTCTCACAAGCATATACCGAACTGATCGAAGAAAGAAATACCAATATTGAGCATCTTATTACAAACATCCGCAGAAACCCGTGCTTTGAAAAAATGCTGATGCGAATCGCTTTTTATGGCAGTAGCATTAACTTCACGCCACATGACGAAATCGTTAGTGAACTCGCCACTTACGGTATCATTGCAAGGGGAGAAAACGGAATGTGCCAGATCCTTAATCCTATCTATCTCCATTGCATCATCCAAGCCCTTAGACCTCTCATCAATGGACTTGAAGACCAATACTTCCCTGAAGAGGGTCCCATTGACTTTACAGGATACATCACATCAACCGGACGGATCCAGATGCATACACTCATCAACAACTTCAAGGATTTCATTGCACGCGCTGGCTTCAGAATATTACAGGTCCCCGATACACCGAAAGAATTCGTCGGACAATACCTTCTTTTCGCCTATCTTGATGAGTTCGTCAAAATCGTACACGCTACAATGCGGTTAGAAGTTCCAACCGGTAGAGGCAGAGCAGATATTATTATCTCACACAACAGGCAGCAATACATCATCGAAACAAAGGTATGGCGAAACGAACGACACTATCAGGCGGGAAAGCACCAACTCGCCGCATACCTGAAGTCCGAAGGGGCAACGGAAAGCTACTATATCGTCTTCGATCATCGAGAAAACCCCAAGCCGCAATTAGAAACAGACACCTTGGATGGACTGACCATTCGGAGTTATGTTATTCCTGTTATGCAAAAACGTCCTTCAGAGGTTCAGTCTGAATCACGGTTCTCTTAATAGAGCTAATAGAGCGACGGAGGTTACCATGAATGCCATAAACAACTGGCTCCCCGCGGAGCCTGACCTTGAAACGGTTTGTAAGACATACAGCGATCCAATTTACGCGCTCTCTCAAGCCGAAGTGCCAGCCATCATTCTCCGAAATGCATATTCACCGACACAGTGCCAAGGGCTTATCCATCGGTTCACAAATATGGGCTTGATGCGCGATGAAGCCGATACCAACTCCGTTGATAAACGCACCCGCATTGACATCGGCACCAGCCTCGGTAACCGAGGCAGCGATAAGGCAAAATTTTTGGCACACGCCGAGGCGACAGAACACCTCTTTAGTTTCCTATTTCATGGGTTTGATGATCCAGTCGATCTCATCTACGACTCGCTCACAGCACTTTCACCGGGAAAAGAGGTAAAAACTGCGCGTGAACCCGATGGCGCACGCTACGGTCCCGCCATCTTTAGAGTCCATTACGAAACGCATAGTTATAAGCCACACATCGATCACGTCAAGTACCGCGAGCAGCGCACTAATTACGAAGTTTATCGTTTTGAACACCAGTTTGCAGGCGTGCTATGCGTCCAAAACGCCGACGAAAACGGAAAAGGCACACAAGCCATCCTACATCGATGTCTCTGGTCCGAGGAAATTCAACCCCATATCGCTGAGGAAACCTTTGACAGGTATGCCGCTGAAAATGGGATAGAGAACTATCAGGTCGATCTACAGCAAGGCGATCTCTACTTTTTCAACACGCGATGTATCCATGAAGTGCCACCTGTACAAGGCACGCGCGCCCGAATCGTATTGGCGGTTTTTATCGGATATTCTCCCGACGATAACGAAGTGTTCGTCTGGTCCTGAATCTACCTCAAACCAAAAGTTGATACCACACTATTTCTCGTGGCATACTTAGAAAAAGAGTCTATAATCTGTATACCAACACACCACGGCAGCCAAACATAGGAGCATCTACACCCCATAATGAAAAAAATACTACTTTCGATTTTTTTGACGTTATTTATCTTTTTAAGCACATACCCACTGAACAGTTTCGCCCAAGCGTCTTCAGCATTCAATTTACCACAAGGTGCCAAAGCACGCCTCGGTAAAGGGTGGATCAACGAACTAAAGTATTCGCCAGATAGTACGCGTTTGGCAGTCGCAACCTCTATCGGTATTTGGCTCCATAATACACAGACTTATGAGGAAGTCGCGCTGCTCACGAGGCATACAGAGGATGCCAGCAGCATCGCATTCAGCTCTGATAACACCACGCTCGCAAGTGGTAGTCGGGATGGTACCGTCCATCTGTGGAATGCCGCCACAGGTGAACATCAACAGACATTCTCAGGACACACAGATGCTGTTTATAGCGTCGCTTTTGGCTCGGATAATCTGACACTTGCCAGTGGAAGTGCTGACGGCACTATTCGCTTATGGAATACGACCACAGGTGAATACCAAACATTCTCAGGACACACGGATGCTGTTTACAGCATCGCTTTCAATGCAACTGACGAAACACTTGCCAGTGGAAGTGCTGATAACACTGTCCGTCTATGGAACGTCACCACCGGGGAACAACAACGGGTATTACCAGGACATACGGACGCTGTTTATAGTGTCACTTTCAATGCAACTGGCGGGAACCTCGCAAGCGGAAGCAGAGATGGCACTATTCGTTTATGGAACGCTACGTTTGGCGTGCTTCAGAGAGCGTTGCCTGGACATACGGGGGCTGTCCTAAGCATCGTATTCAGCCCTGATGGAAACACACTCGCAAGTGGCAGTGCTGATAACACTATCCTTTTGTGGAATACAACCTCGGGACAGCAGCAGCAAAAACTCACCGGACATACGGATGCTGTACTGAGTGTTGCATTCAACTCAAGCGGCGGAACACTCGCAAGTGCTGGAGCAGATGGAACAATCCGCCTGCGGGATGCTGTCTTTGGGGGGATCAGACAAACACTAACAGGATATACGGATTATATCAGTAGCGTTGCATTTAGTACGGATGGAGAAACCCTCGCAAGTGGGAGCACGGACGGCACAGTATATCTGTGGGATGCTACCTCTGGTACATCTCAGCAAACCCTGACCGGACATACCGATTGGGTCGGGGCAGTTGCGTTCAACCTTGATGGAAATACACTCGCAAGTGCAAGTGACGACGGCACTATTCGTCTATGGAATATTACCGCCGAGCAGGATCCGCAAATACTCACCGGACATACAGATACCGTCAGAGATATTGCGTTCAGCCCCGATGGGAGGACACTCGCAAGTGGCAGTTCAGATAACACTATCCGCTTGTGGAATGCTACCACAGGTGAATATCAGCGGACACTCGTTAGGGATACAAATGCCATCTTAGGCATCGCGTTCAGCCCTGATGGAAATACACTCGCAAGCAGCAACGCTAATGGCATCATTCATCTATGGAATGTTGTCTCCGGGCAGCATCAGCAGACACTCATTGGACACACGGATTATGTCAGAAGCATTGCGTTCAGCCCTGATGGAAATACACTCGCAAGTGCAAGTGACGACGGCACCATACGCCTATGGGATGCCGCCTTCGGCGAACAAAGGCGGACACTCACTGGACATACGGATTATGTCCTTAATATCGCATTCAGTCCTGATGGAAATACGCTCGCAAGTGCCAGCTTGGATGACACCATCGGTCTGTGGGATATGATCTCTGGTGAACAGGTTCAAACACTCACCGGACACACACATCGTATCCTGGGCATCGCATTCAGTCCTGATGGAAACACGCTCGCAAGTGGGAGTTTAGATGGTACAGTGCTTCTGTGGAACTTTACGCCGCCAACCAATACCTATGCTACTGTGGGTTTTTCACCTTCCCCCGTAGCCTCGCCTGCAATTGGTGAACGCTTCACATTCTCTCTTACGATCACAGACGGTAGCACTGTGGCAGGTTATCAATTAACCATCCAGTTTGATCCCGCTGCCATCCGTTATCTTGAAAGTACGAATGGCGACTATCTGCTATCGGACGCGTTCGCGATACCCGTTCTTGCTACAGAGAATAGAGTAACACTTGCGGCAACATCTTTTGCTGGCGAAGTCAGCGGTTCCGGGACACTCGCCACCGTTACGTTTGAGGTCATCGCCCCTAAAGCATCTATGCTAACGTTATCTGATGTACTTCTCACTGATAGCGCAAGTCGGATTTCGTACGCACGCGTTAAAACCGGACAAATCACGGAACCGTCGCTTTCAGTAGGCGATGTGGATGGCAATGGTGTGGTTAACGTCCAAGACTTAGTACTCGTTGCCGCAAACTTCTCGCAGACAGGGAAAAATTTAGCAGATGTCAATGGAGATGGGATCGTCAATATCGTTGACCTCACTTTGGTCGCAGGTGCAATAACCGACACCGCAGGCGCGCCGGCAGCGTGGAGAAGCAATACGACAATTCCGTTCACAGGAAAAGATGTACAACAGTGGCTACGTGAAGCACAACAGGTCGGACTTGTAGATCCAACTTTCCAACGCGGCATTTTGATGTTCCAACAACTCCTCGCAGCACTCACGCCACAAGAGACCGCACTGCTCCCAAACTATCCAAATCCATTCAATCCAGAGACATGGATACCTTACCAGTTGGCAGCACCCGCGGATGTCACGCTTACTATCCATGCAGCAGACGGAGAACTCGTGCGAACTTTAGCACTCGGACATCAACCTGCTGGCCTCTATTACAATCAGAGCCGTGCCGCATATTGGGATGGCAAAAATGAACTCGGTGAACCCATTGCGAGCGGTGTCTATTTCTATACATTAACAGCAGGAGACTTCACAGCAATCGAAAAAATGGTAATCATGAAGTAACCTTACCTATCTGTTTTTCATCTCCCTTTTTGCCCTAACTTGTGCTGTCCGTTCAAACAATGAACAATATCGGGCATATTATGCACACTTTGGGGCATTTCTTACCACACGTACCCCGCATCAACATTCCGTAGCTGCCATATAATACAAGACAAACACTCCCTCTATTCACCTATAGATACGGTTCCCGCACCTCTATTTGCGAATAAACCCAGTTTTTTACCAAATTGGCATCATATTTGCTACAGCTATAAATATGCTAAAAACACTGAACGGGAGGATGAACTGATGAAACGATCACAGCCTTTCGTACACAAGTTATCCATCGTCTTGATTTTATCTATAACAATCTTCTTCGCGCCGACGCAGCGCGCTGATGCCAAAACAGATGCACAAGACGTTGCTAAATTAGCGTTACCTGAAGGGGCACGCGCACGTCTCGGAAAAGGCACTATTCACGGAATTGTGTATTCAACAGACGGAAACCGACTCATCGTAGCCACTGCTATCGGGATTTGGACCTACAATGCCGACACGGGAAAAGAATTAGGTTTACTCAATATGCCCGTGACAAACGCTAACGCTCACGCCTTTAGTTCAGATAGACGCATGTTTGCAAGTGCAAGCGGGGACCCTGACAATACGGTGCACGTGTGGGATCTAACCAACCGTCAACATAAAACAACATTAGAAGGGCATACGTCTCATATTAAAAGCATCGCTTTTAGTCCGGATGGGCGCACACTCGCAACCGGAAGCTCGGACAATACAGTTCGGTTGTGGGATATTGATACTGGACGACATAAAACCACCCTTATTGGGCATACATACACCATCTATTCAATTGCCTTCAGTCCAGATGGGCGCACACTCGCAACTGCCGGTGGGTGGGCAGAATTGAATCTGTGGGATGTTGACACTGGCGAACTAAAAACCACGCTTCCCGATCAATTCGATGGTATCCCTACTATTGCTTTTAGCCCCAATGGTCGTATCCTTGTGAGCACAAGCTCCAATACCAATGACGTGCAGCTGCGGGATGTCTTCACTGGAAAAGAAATCCAGCGACTCCACACAGAGAGAAGTATCAAAAGTTTAGCGTTCAGCCCCGATAGCCGCACACTGGCAACCGGTGGATGGAGAGAGTTATATCTGTGGGACCTTGACACTACTGAACGCAAAGCCACTCTCACTGGACATCTACATTATGACGGGGTCATTTCAGCCGCCTTCAGTCCAGATGGACAAACCCTTGCAAGTGCAAGTGCTGATGAGTTACTGTTGTGGGATAGTATGACTGGTGCACAGAAAGGCACAATTAACGGACACACAGGCTATTTTATAGGATTCGCCTTAAGTGCCGACGGACGTACAGTTGCCACTGGGAACAGGGGGAAGATACACTTATGGGACACGCTCAACACGACCCAACAAGCGGTATTCTACGAAGATGAATGGGGAAATTATGCTTTGGCGTTCAGCCCGGATGGGAATATACTTGCAAGTGAAATTTCACCGTATATACGGCTGTGGGATGTTAAGACTGGCACACACAGCAACACGCTTAAAACATATATCGGTAGTGGGATTAGTGGATCCAGAATTTACGCACTCGCCTTCAGTCCAGATGGCCGCTTCTTTGCAAATGCACACATGCGTGGAACTAACGGATCGGTGTGGTTATGGTACGCTGGACTTATCCGCAAAAGTATCCTTGTAGGACATAGTGACAACGTTACAGCACTCGCTTTCAGCCCAGATAGTCGAACCTTGGCGACCGGAAGTTTCGACAACACGATCCGCCTCTGGGATGTCGAGACGGATGCCCATAAATTCACGCTTACCGGACACACAGGCTATATCGAGAGTGTCGCGTTCAGTCCAGATGGAAACACACTTGCAAGTGCAAGTCAGGATGGAACCGTCCGTCTATGGGATACGATCAGCGGTGCACATAAAACCACGCTCATCGGATACACCAATACAGTCGCCTTCAGTCCCGATGGCAAAACGCTTGCAAGTGCAGGAGGTTTAAATCATAAAGACATCCAACTCTGGGACGTTACAACAGGCACCTACAAATCAACACTCACCGGACATACCAGGGAAGTCTCGCACGTCGCATTCAGTCCAGATGGCAAGACCCTCATCAGCGGAAGCTTTGATGGCACTATACTTTTATGGAATCTCGCGCCAGCAACAGAACCCATGGCATATCTTGAGGATGTAAATCGGGACGGTGTGGTAAACTACCACGATTTGGTTTTTGTTGCTTCGCATTTTGGAGAATCGCGGCCGAGTGATGCCGACGTGAATAGTGATGGTATCGTCAATATTGTAGACCTCGTGTTAGTTGCCGCAGCACTCAGAACAGGCGATAGCGCGCCACCCACACATTCGATATCTATAAAGTCCTTAACTTCAGCAGACCTGCAACAGTGGCTGATCACTGCACAGCAAATTGAAAGCGCAGCGCCTACCTTTCAGAGAGGTATCGCTGTTCTCCGGCTTCTTTTAACGACGTTAACGCCAAAAGAAACGACACTTCTACCGAACTACCCCAACCCGTTCAATCCGGAGACGTGGATCCCCTATCAATTGGCAACACCTGCAGATGTGACTTTGCGTATCTACTCAGCAAGTGGCGTATTGGTTCGTACACTGGTGCTGGGGTATCAACCTGTCGGTATCTATCAAAATCGAAGTCGTGCGGCGTATTGGGATGGTAAAAACGAACTTGGTGAACCCGTTGCCAGTGGCATCTATTTCTACACCCTCTCCGCTGGACAAACCGTAATGACTCGCAGAATGGTAATACGGAAGTAGTATCAAACAACCGTCAGCAATCAGCAAAGAGGTGTTTTTGATAGGGCGTTTCTTCTCTTGCTGACCGCCGATAGCCGATAGCCAATTACAGGAGACAGAACCCATGAAAGCAAGACAATTTTCGATCCTAACGCTATTGATGGTTTCAGTGCTATTTATACCATATACTTTCGCCCAGGATTACACGCAATGGCACTTACCTGAAGGGGCAAAATTACGTATCGGGAAGGGTCGGATAACCGGCAACATCGCCTTCTCTCCAGATAACGACCTGCTCGCTGTTCCAAGTGCCATCGGGATCTGGATCTACGACGCACAGACAGGTAAGGAACTGAACCTGTTCAGTGGACACGTAGATGTTGTCACTTGTGCCGTGTTCAGTCCCGATGGAAATACACTCGCAAGTGGTGGCGGATATGAGGACAAGACGGTGCGCCTGTGGGATGTCGAGACCGGAATACACAAAATGACACTCACCGGACATACGTGGAGTATTAATGATCTCGCCTTCAGCCCAGACGGACAAATCCTCGTAAGTGCCGATGGCTGGGCAGACACCACCATCCGTCTCTGGAATGCAGCAACAGGCGACCCCATCACAACACTCCTCGGACATAAGGGTGTTAACAGCGTCGTCTTCAGTCCGGACGGGCAAACACTCGCAACTGCTGGCGGATATAAGGATAAGACGGTGCGCCTGTGGGATGTCGAGACGGGAACACACAAAATGACACTCACTGGACATACGCGGGGTATTAATGATCTCGCCTTCAGTCCAGACGGGCAAATCCTCGTAAGTGCCGGTGGCTGGGCAGACACCACCATCCGTCTCTGGAATGCAGCAACAGGCGACCCCATCACAACACTCCTTGGACATACGCGTGGTGTTAACAGCGTTGCTTTCAGTCCGGATGGAAAAACCCTCGCAAGCGGCAGCAGTGATGGAACAATATGTTTATGGGATGTTACGAACGGCACTTACAAAACTGCACTAAAACATTCTCCAGGGGTTGGCAGTATCGCTTTCACATCGGACGGATATCAACTCGCAAGTAGCGGCGGAGCTACCGTAATCCTATGGGATGCTGTTAGCCTACACCAGAACGTAACAATTACCGGGCATCTGACAGTTTTTACGACTATAGCCTTTCATCCTGACAGTCACACGCTCGCAAGTGGCAGCTTGGATGGGAAGGTACGGCTCTGGGACATTACCACCGGAGATAACAAAGTCACTCTCATTGGACATACAAGCAATATCGCATCCATTGCTTTCAGTCCCGACGGACAGTTGCTCGCAAGCGGCGGAAGTTGGGGTGACCCGACAGTCCGTTTATGGAACCCCACCACTGGCACACAGACAACCACGCTCATTGGGCAGAACCGAAGGATTGACAGCGTCGCCTTCAGTCCGGATGGAAAAATCCTCGGCAGTGTGAGCAGCGATCAAAAGATCTGCCTATGGGATGTGGCATCTGGCTACTATCAAGCGACACTAACGTGGAACGACACAAAAAATTTTAGTCTCTCACGCATTGCGTTCAGTCCAGATGGGCAGACGCTCGCAATTGGAGATTCGGGCGGGATATGTCTATGGAATATTTCTGACAAACCCTACAAAGTCAGATGGAAAACACATACACGCGTCATAAGTTTTGCCTGCAGTCCGGATGGAAAAACACTTGCCAGCGGAAAGGAGAATGGCACAGTGATTCTCTGGGATGCTATCAACGGTGCAGAGAAGGCGACGCTCATAGGACACATGGACCCCGTTAGTAATGTTGCCTTTAGTCCTGATGGAAAAACGCTCGTTAGTACGGGGCGGCATAAAGACAAAACAATCCGCTTTTGGGATGTTGCCACTGCTTCACACCTATTGACGAAGTTTACTGGTCACACGGATTACATTTCAAGCATTGCCTTCAGCCCAGATGGAACGATTGTCGCGAGTGCAAGTGACGATGGTACGATTCTCCTATGGGAATATCCATTGTCTCAACGGACCTTAGGAGCCCCCACGCTATTCACAAAGGATGTTAACCAATCGGCGTTGTTAACACCAAAAGAAACGTCCGTGCTGCAGAACTTTCCGAATCCATTCAACCCAGAAACATGGATACCTTATCAGTTGGCAAAACCGGCGGAAGTTATCGTGCGAATCTACAACGCGAGCGGAATTTTGATTCGCACACTCGCCCTCGGACATAAACCATCTGGTATATATAATCGACAGCATAATGCGATCTATTGGGATGGCAAAAACGAGATTGGAGAACCGGTTTCCAGTGGTGTCTATTTCTACACCCTATCCGCTGGACAATCCACAATGACCCGCAGAATGGTAATACGGAAATAGGTTGTTAGTTATAAGTTATAAGTTTTTAGTTAAGAGGGTTCTGATGATTCAAGTTTCTTTGGTAACCGTCAGTACTTCAATTGTGTAACGACGGTTACAAAGAGATCCTTAAACATCAGAAACCAAACTTATAACTTATAATTTATAACTATTAAAACGGAGGACAGAACGATGAAAATGCTGCGCATCTCGATTTTAACACTACTTATAGTTTCAATCCACGCACTATCATACGCCTCCGCTCAGGATTGGACGCAGATGCGTTTACCCGAAGGTGCCAAAGCACGCCTGGGCAAGGGTGGGATAAGTGAAATCGCGTATTCTCCAGACGGAAACCGGTTGGCAATCGCCAATAATATCGGAATTTGGATCTACGACGCACACAGTCTCGTGGAACTCGATCTGATCACTGGACACACAGATACCACCACAAGCATTGCGTTCAGTCCGGATAGTCAAACCCTTGCAAGTAGCAGTGATGACGAAACGGTCCGACTCTGGGACGTTAACACGGCTACCCTTAAATCCACCCTCATTGGACATACGAAACCGATTAACAGTATTGCCTTCAGTCCTAATGGCACTATCCTCGCTGGTGGAAGTTCGGATAAAGCAGTACATCTCTGGGATCCCGTGAGCGGTGAACACAAAGCAACTCTCGTTGGGCATACGCGTACCATCACTAAAATAGCCTTTAGTCCGGACAACAAAACCCTCGCAAGTGGGGCTTGGGACAACACAGTACGACTTTGGGACATTGCTATTGAAGAAGAGAAAGCTGTCCTCACTGGACATACCTATTTCGGTGAATACGCCTCTGGTATCTCTAATATCGCATTCAGTTCTGATGGGCAAGTGCTTGTAAGCGCAGCTTTCAACGAAGAAGGGGTATATGTCTGGGATGCTGTCACGGGCAAACGCGAAAAAACCCTTAAAACGGGTAAGATTTCAACGCTTGTCTTTAGTCCTAATGGAAAAACGCTCGCAATCGGTGCGCGATTCGGGTTGAATTTATGGGATGTTGCCAGTGGTGAACATAAAGCAGCACTCACCAAGCATACGACATCTGTTACCTCTCTTGCCTTCAGTCCCGATGGAACCACCCTCGTCAGCGGTGGCTCGCAGCTGCTCTTGTGGAATGCTGAGACCGGCGCACAAACAGGCGAAATTGACGGGTATCAGTCAAACGGGGGGAGTATCGCATTCTCACCTAACGGTAGCACACTCGCAAGTACGGGAGGATCCCACACTGTGCATCTGTGGGATGTTAACAACAGACAGCATAAAGCGACATTCACTGCGGAGAAAACTGATGGTTGGATCGGTAGCATTGCCATCAGTCCCGATGGCAAAACTCTTGCTGGAGAAGACGGTTGGCAGGTATACCTATGGGATATTGAAAATACATATCTCGAAACAATCATGAAGAGATTTATAATAGGCAGCGGAATTTGGTCGCTTGCCTTTAGTCCTGATGGTCGCTTCCTGGCAGGTGGCAGTCGAGGTGGAGGCAACAAGATACAAGTCTGGTACAGCGGACGCACACACAAAGCGACGCTTACCGGACATACGGAAGGGATTACTTCTATCGCTTTCCACTCCGATAGCCGAACACTCGCAAGTGGCAGCTGGGATCACACAGTCCGCTTATGGGACATTATTGATGAGACCCATAAAATGACACTCACCGGGCATACCGACCGGGTCAATAGTGTCGCGTTCAGTCCGGATGGAAAAACACTCGCAAGTGGGAGCCAGGACACCACCATCCATCTCTGGGATGCTGTCACAGGCGCGCACAAAACCACTTTCACCGGACATATAGACAGTGTTGAGAGTGTTACCTTCAGCCCGGATAGCCGCATCCTCGCAAGTGGTGGGGGTTGGGATGACAAAACAGTGCAGTTGTGGGACGTTGATACGGGTATCCAGCAAATGACACTCACTGGACATACAGGAAGAGTCTCAAGTCTCGCGTTCAGTCCGGATGGAAAAACACTCGCAAGTGGAAGTTCGGATCAAACAATCCTGTTGTGGGATGTCACACCATTAATAGAACTGCCACAGATTGCGGAAGATGTAAATCGCGACGGGACGGTGGACCTGCAAGATTTGAAGTTTATCGCCTCACACTTTGGGCTGACAGGCGAAAATGAAGCAGATGTCAACGCCGATGGCGTTGTCAACATTGTTGATCTCGTTCTGGTCGCTGGTGCCCTCGGTGCAGGAGACAACGCACCTGCTGTACACCCGCGTGCTATGGAAACGCTTACCGCATCAGAAGTCCAACTTTGGCTAACAGCCGCGCAACACATTGACCACACAACGCCTGTCTTTCAAAAAGGTATGGCGAACCTTGAACGTCTCTTAGCAGCACTATCCCCGAAAGAGACAGTACTTCTGCCGAATTATCCGAACCCATTCAATCCAGAGACATGGATACCGTATCAGTTGGCTGGACCAGCAGACGTGACCCTGCACATCTATGCTGCCAGTGGAGCATTGATTCGGACATTCACCTTGGGGTTCCAATCTGCGGGTATCTATCAAAGTCCGAGCCACGCTGTGCATTGGGATGGGAAAAATGAGCTTGGTGAACAAGTTGCCAGCGGCATCTACTTCTACACTCTCTCCGCTGGACAATCCACAATGACCCGTAGAATGGTAATACGGAAATAGTATCAAATGACCATCGGTTTCTGGTTGAGAAAGTCCTTTACTGATAACTGACAACTGAGAACTATTTTGACTTTTTCTTGACTTTTTTTTGACAAATATGTTATATTATCTTCACAATTGAGGGCATAAACCTTATTTTCAAGCGGCTCCTATCCATTTCTCAATACCTACCAAGCAGATAAAAATGTAACACAAATCAGAATATCGAGGATTCTCTTATGAAACTGCGAAACATTTTCATCTGTTGTTGCCTCATCCTCGGATTGCTATCTCCTGTTTCAGCCAAGCAGCTCAGGACCGAAAAGATTGTGTTCTCATCAAATCGCGATGGGAATTGGGAAATCTACATCATGAACCCCGATGGCACTCGACAGGAGAGATTAACCTATGACCGTGCTGTCGATCGAGAACCCGTCATCTCACCAACAGGCGATAAGATTCTCTTTACATCCGACCACGACGGAACGCAGGACCTTCATCTAATGGACGTGGACGGAAGGAATGTGCGTCCACTCTTTCCGAACGCGCGGGCATATAGAACCCACCCCGCATGGTCACCGGATGGAAAAAGTATTGCCTATTCACAGCACAACTTAGGCAGTATAAACATTTATATTGCCAAGGCAGACGCGACTTCAGCAAAGCCGATTGTCCATCTAAAGAACGTCCATAGTGGGTATCCAACGTGGTCATCAGATGGAACAGAAATCGCTTTTGTCGTAGCAGATGAGATTCACTGGGCAAGCCGCCAAATCCGGTTTATCGACTTAGAAACCTACAAACAAGAGACGCTGCTTCGCGACGACTTCCCCAGAATGTTCCATCCTGCATGGTCACCCGTTGACAATAGAATCGCCTTCATCTGGTTTCGACCCGCAGAACAGCAACAGTCCGTATTCATCGTTAATCGCGATGGGAGTTATCTCAGTCGGATTACGTCGTTGATCGCAAACGCGCCTGCTTGGGCACCCTCTGGCGATGAACTTATTTACACAGAGGGTGTCGTTGGAAACAATTCACAAATTTTTAAAATCGACTTGAAGCGTCATAAGGTCACACAACTCACAAAAGATGGCGGTAATCATTCCGGCAATTGGTTCGATCCGAGGCAGCTGACTGTCTCTCCCTCGGTACAACTCTTAACTACGTCGTGGAGTCAGATGAAAACCGAGACGAAACATCGAACCAAGTAAGAAAACAATCCAACATTAGAAACATGAAATAAATTAAAAATATTCTACGCATGAAAACAACACTTCTTTGTATCTTGGCGATAACAACCCTCTCCTTTCCGCCATGTACGTTCAGCCAACATTCCATAAACCAACACTTCCTTTTTGGGCACATGTCTTGGGTGAGAAGTGTTGCGTTCAGTCCAGATGGAAAGACAATCGTAAGTGGTGGGTGGGACAAGAGAATTTGGGTGTGGAATCTTGTCAGGGGCCCTCAACCGATAAGATTTAAGGGACATATAGATAAAGTTTATAGTGTCGCCTTTAGTCCCGATGGACACACAATTGCGAGTGGTAGTGAGGATAATACTGTCCGTTTGTGGGACGCTGACACAGGCGAGTTACTGAAAATCCTCAAAGGACACACGGCAAGGGTCTGGCACGTTGCCTTCAGCCCGGATGGGAAAACAATCGCAAGTGGCAGCTGGGATGCTACAATTCGCCTATGGGATGCTACCACAGGTAAATACTTGAAAACTCTCACCGGACACAAGCATGATATTAGGGGGATAGCGTTCAGTCCAGATAGTCAAATTTTCGCAAGCGGAGGTAAGGATAAAACAATACGTTTATGGGATACTGCCACAGGTAGACACCTGAAAACCCTTACAGGTCATAAATCAAGCGTCACCAGTATAGCATTCAGTCCCGACGGAAATACAATCGCCAGTGGCAGCTGGGACAGGTCTATCCGTTTATGGGACACAGCAAATGGCACACATCTGAAAACCCTCATAGGGCATACACATCATGTTCTGAGCGTTGCCTTCAGCCCGGATGGAAAAATCCTCGCAAGTGCTGGTGGAAAGGCAGATAAAACGATTCGATTGTGGAATACAGTAAGCGGCGCCCCTCTGAAAACCTTGACAGGACATACATCACTGGTTGAATATGTCGTTTTTAGTCCGGATGGACGCACACTTGCCAGTGCTGGCGATGATGGCACGATAGGTCTGTGGGCACTCGTCCCTGCAAAAGAGACACTCGCCAGCATTTCACCAACCCCGTTTCAACCCGCAAAAGTCGGCGAACAATTAACTTTCAACCTTAACATTTCAGGTGGAAGGAACGTAATAGCATATCAAGCGACTGTGGAATTTGATACTACAGTTCTTCGCTATGTCAGCAGTACAACTGACTACCTACCGGATGAAGCCTTCTCTGTAGCACCAAGTGTGTCTGGGAATCGTGTGAAACTCACTGCCTACACGCTTTCACGTACTGGCATCACTAATTGTAAATTAGCTACTGTCACTTTTGAGGTAGTTGATGCCCAACCCATAGTAGTAAAATTATCCGAAGTACTTTTAACTGATAATAGGGGACGCAGTTTTCATCCTCGGATTGAAGAGGATCGGTAACATCTTCGCACTGCAACCACTGTCACAGCAAAGCCTCAGCCAATCCTATAAAATCGCTCACTGTTACATCAGGTTGATACGGCGTATCCTCATACGGCAATTCATAACGATTGACAAAAGCACCTTTATAGCCACACGCCCGCGCACCCATGATGTCAAACGAATTCGCAGAGACCATCAGACACTCGTTGACCTCAAGTCCTAATTTACCCGCAGCACCACGATAGACCGCCGGATGCGGTTTAAACGCGCCTACCGATGTAACCGAGATCACATCGTCAAAATCCCATACGACCCGTTCTGTAACGAGATACTCTAAAAACGATGGATCCCCATTAGACAACACCACTAATTGATACCGAGACTGTAGCCGCGAAAGCGCAGCCAAAACCTCTGGAAAGGGAGAAAGCTGCTGCCACCCGCGCATAAACTCCCGTACGGTATCGGACGAGGCATCAATACCGTTGCGTCTCAGCGTGTAGTGCAAAGCGCGCCGCACCGTTTCCAAATAACCGCTATGTCCGAGCATCGTAATCGTGTCCTGATACTGCTCAATGCGCTGCCTGTAACGCCACTGCGCCCAAAAATTATCCGCCGATACATCAGCAGATCGAGCATCCAGCGATTCACTAATGAACGGCGTAAGACTGCCACCTAAATCCAAGATTGTACCGAACAGGTCAAACGTAAGTGCTTGTGTCTCTGTGAAATTCGCCATAAATTATCAATCTTCCTTAAGAAAACGGGCAGAAACCGCGGAGGGAAGGCTGGAAGTGCGGAAGGATGGTATCCAATCTTCCATGCTTCCAGCCAAGTTCTTCCAGTCTTCCGATTTTCCATCTGTTACCCCAATTCGACCGTCCTTCCAGTTGCCATCGCTTCAAAGGCGGCATCAATCGTGCGCATCTGATTCACGCAGCTTTCCGGTGAGATCCGATGCGGTTTACCAGTTGTTAAAACTTCGCACATATGTTCCAATTGTAATGCAAACTGGAAACATGGCTCAAACTCAATGACTTCTCTGCCTTCTCGTGTGGTAAGCACAATATTAACAGCTGAGTTCTCATTGTTCCACGCCGTCTCAATTCTAAGCATACCGCCCAACCCCGCCATTTCAGCGTACTGTCCACCCGCACAATTAAAACCGGTAGAAATCTGGGCAACCCGTTCACCGGGAAATACTAACAATAGATAGGAACCATCGTCCACTTCTAATCCAGCTTGAGACATTCCCGACACCCGAATCGGTTCAGCACCGAACATAAACCGCGCATGGTGGATATTGTAACACGCCAAATCGTAGATACTGCCCCCACCTTTCGCTTTGTTAAACCGCCAATTCGCCTCAGGTTTGCGCGTCTCGGGGCCGCCACCACCGCCACCCGTGCAGAAAGTGCTGCGGAGTGCCTTAAACTCCCCGATCGCTCCCGAATCAATTAATTCTTTCGCCTTGAGGTGCATCGGATGATGCCGGAATTTAAACGCTTCCGCTACGAGAACACCGTTCGCTTGTGCTGCACCGACGAACGCTTCCGCCTCCGCTGCCGTTGACGTGAACGGCTTCTCACATAAGATCGCCTTGACCTGGCGGGATTCAGAAATCTGGATACCGACCTCAGCGTGGAACGCACCCCACGTACAGATAATAGCGATGTCCAAGTTTTCAGTTGCTAACATCTCGTCTAAAGAGAGATACCGATGCTCAGGTGCAACATCAAACCGTTCACCGAAATTGGCTAACGCACCTTCAGACACATCACAGATCGCCGCCAATTCAGCACTCGGTGCTTGTTGACACGCGTTACCGTGGGCATTTGCAATTCCGCCTGTTCCAACAAGTCCTACGCGGTAAGTAGTTGACATAATAGTTCCTTTCTCTATTAGGTTGCTGTTAAAGGATAACCGTTTTCAACGATTGCTTTTTTCAGAAACTCAAATTCGTAGTGCGGTAACGACGCACCCGGTTCCAATGCCGCGACATCTTTTTTCCACCGATCCACTGCGTCAGGACGCACAATAATCCTACCTAATGGGATACTTAAAAACGCCTCAAGCGCCTTGAGTATCCGCTCTTGATCCAAAACAAAATCCTCAAAACGGATCTGGATAACATGCTTAGGCATCGGGGTCGCTTGCATGAGTTTATATTGATAGATCCAAGAAATGGCGCGTCTCTCATAGATGTCGTCCGTTTCAGGATACGGGACCCCAAAATCCCGAAGGTCATCTGTTTTGTGGCTGCCCCGAATACAATCCCGCGGATCCCGAATCCAGTGGATATATTTCATCTCAGGAAACATCCGGATTATCCAAGGATACACAAGCGTTGTCTCTGGAATCTTCCAACCTTTGTGAGGTGCTGGATTTTGTAACACATCCGCCAAATAGGTATTGATGAGCCGTTCAAATTCTGGGTCAATCGGCATCGTCCAAAGCGGATCAAAATTCCACGAGAGTCCACCCTCCCATTTGACATATTGTGCCATCACTCGGCAAGCATCATACATCGCGTGCGGTGGTATCTTATCGCCAGAAGGGTTCAGTTGACTCCCCATGAAAACACCACTGGCGTATAACGTATGCGAAATAGCACGCGTCCCCGAGTGGCCGCGACCAATCACTGTGATTAAATTTTCCATAGTAGATGTGTGTTATATAGAAAAACTTGTTTATTTTCAAAAATTAAAGGATAATAGTTATAGATGAGGGCATGCACTGCTCTCAGATATTTACCCAATCTTATCTTTCAATTACTTGAAAAACATTGTATCAAATATCATAAACAAAGGAAACCATTTTTTCTAAGGACTTTATCACCATGCAGAAATTTTTAGTGCTCATTAGTTTTAGCGTATTACTTGTAGCATACATCGGGTGTGACAGGGTTGGAAAGATTGTTACCCCTCAACAAGAAGAAACCCTCAAGATCGGCTTCGTCGTCGCAGGCGAACGTGTCACCTATCCAAACGGCGCGGAGATGGCAGTCACGGAAATCAACCAACGCGGTGGACTTCTTGGGATGCCTGTTGAATTAATCGGACATATCAACAAGGAAGCAGGACCGGAAGTCTCCGTCCAAATCGCTGAAACCCTCATCGTTGAAGACGAAATTATCGCGCTTATTGGCCCCAACCGTTCCTCCCACGCTGTTGTGGTCGGTCCAATCGCACAACGCCACGGAATCCCGATGATTACGACAACGGCGACTAACCCAAACGTGACGAGTGCGGGTAATTTCGTTTTCATGGCATCTTTCACGGATAGTTTCCAAGGGGCGGTCATGGCACAGTTCGCCAAGTCAGATCTCAACATTTCTACTGCTGCCGTTATTACGCAAAAGGGTGATCTCTATACCGAAGGTATTTCTGAATTCTTTGCACGCAATTTTAGCGAAATCGGTGGCGAAATCGTTGCGAATGAAACTTATGAAGGTGATACGTCAGATTTTACAGCACAACTGACAAAAATTGCTGCTGCGAAACCGGACGCGCTTTTCATAGCTGGATTCGTTCAAAAAACTTCGCTCATAACGCAACAGGCACGGGCGATGCCACTTCAAAACACCGATGGAGAACCGACGGTCTTTCTGGGGGCAGATTCGTGGGATAGCGAACTTTTGTACGGCAACGCAGATGCCGAAGTAGAAGGCAGTTTTTTCAGTGGACACTTCTCGCCAGAGACCGACGAGCCGACAGCGCGCGCCTTTGTGGATGCCTACGAGTCCACCTACGATGCCACACCCACTGGCGGTGTGGGGGTCAGTTACGATGCGGTCAAACTGCTCTTTGAAGCCGTTGAACGCGCCGGTAGCCTCGACCCAGAAGAGATACGTCAACAACTCGCTGCTACCGAAAACTATATCGGCGCAACGACCATCGCCAGTTACGATGCAAACCGTCATCCGACCAAAAGTGCGGTAATCTTCACCATCAAAGACGGTCAAAAGCAGTTCTTTAAGCAAATTGCCCCATAAAAGTAGTGGCATTTGCTCTTAAAGTCCCCCTGATAAGGGGGATTTAGGGGGTTAAAATGTCCTATATTTTCTCAATTTGCGTAAGTCCTATCTATATCTGATTATACAGGTGCTGTATAGGAAGTTTTCATGTGTGCTTAGTCTCCGATGTTTAGCAAACTTGATTTTTCTGAAAGAAGCCGAAACATATTACAACAAAAGTAACGTTAGGAAGCGAACCTAATCGGTTTTTTGAGAAAATAAACTGTTTGCGATTGTAAAAAGGAGGCACCACATCATGAAAACTTCCTTCTCTTTGATATTCACGATAATTATCGCTTTAGTCTGCTGTTCCCCATTAACCGCACAAGATCACGCACAAATCGGCTTACCCGAAGGTGTCATAGCACGTATTGGCAAAGGCTCCCTCGGTGAAGTCCACTTCTCTCCAGATGGTAGTAAACTGGCGATTTCAACTTCCATCGGTATCTGGCTCCACGATCCCGAAACAGGAAAAGCATTGGAATTATTAAGCCGTTCACACATTACGCCTCCTTATGCTTTCGCATATTCCCCTGACGGCAAAACAATTGCGAGTACAAGTTGGGATAAACCTGCACGAATGAGAGGACGTAGTATATCAGCAGTGGAGGTATGGGATATCGCTACTCAAGAAGATAAAGCAATACTCATAGGGCACCCATGGCGTGTTAATTCAATCGCGTATTCTCCAGACGGAGAGACCATCGCTACCGGTGGATGGGATCGTGACAACACAGTTCGATTATGGAATGCGCAAACAGGACAAAATATTTTCACAAGTAGAATACAGACGAAATGGGGTACTTTTGTTATATTTTCTCCGGATGGGACAACTTACGCTGCCGCTGCAGCGGATAACACGGTACACTTGGGGGATGGAAAAACTGGCAAGCACAAAATCACGCTTACTGGACATTCAGAACAAGTTTCTTGCGCAGCATATTCTCCAGATAGTAAGACCATCGCGACAGGCAGCTACGATGGGACAATTCGGTTGTGGGATGTTACCACAGGAAATCACAAAACTACTCTCACGTCAGACAAAGAAAGTGTAACATTTATCGGATATTCTCCGGATGGCAACACCATCGCCTGCGGTAGCGAAAACGGGGATGTGCAATTGTGGGATACACAAACGATGAAGCTTAAATTTACGCTCACTGGACACACACGGCGTGTCAAATCTATCGCATACGCGCCAAGTGGAAACAGTATCGCTACCGCCAGTTCAGATAGAACAGTGCGATTGTGGAGTGCCATTACAGGTAAATCCAAAGCTATACTCACAGGATACATGCGTATCAACACCGCCGCATACTCTCCTGACAGTAAAACAATTGTCACTGGACAATATAACGGAAAGGTACACTTTTGGGATGTGTCCACTGGAGCACTTAAAAACACTTTTACTGGAGATAGAGGTATCATCTTTAACATCACGTATTCTCCCGATGGCAAAACGATCGCTGTGGTGAGTTCATACAATGATCGAGTGCTGTTACGAGATGCGAAAACCGGCAAACATAAAGTAACACTCGAGCATTTTGGTTTGATTGACACCATCTTTTTGATACTTCAAAATCGTGAGTATGATATAAATTCTATCGCTTATTCGCCAGATGGGAAGACTATCGTTACAGGTGGCGATTATTATACTGTCGAAAAAGGAACAGTGTATTTGTGGGATGCAAGGGTGGGAATACGCAAAAGGGTTATATTTAAAGGACCAGGTGCTGTTTATACTACGGTATTTTCAAAAGATGGTAAAAGAATAATCGCCACCGGCGATTGGAAAAATAAGGTGCGGGTGTGGGATGCCGAGACAGGGCGGAAACTTACCCCAACTGCCGCTGACATTCAAAGTGGTTCCAAGAAATTGTTGCATGCTCCCGATGGTACGACGACTGCACAGGTACATCAAAATGGCACTGTACTCATCAGGAAAGGCGAAACAACTTTGCAGAAAGAGTAGACCTAAACACGAAAAAGGTAGGACTTACGCAGCTCCCAGTGCAGGCGCGGTTTCAAACCCCGCCTGCAGTGCGTAGGACATCCGTTATCATGGAAAAATGCGTAAGTCCTGAAAGGAATAAAAGCCACCATGAAAATTTCCGTTCTCTTAATACGGTTGCTCCTGATAACCTCAATCTGCTGTCTCCCCACCATCGCGCAAGACTACACAGAATTCAGTCTACCCGAAGGCGCGAAAGCACGCCTCGGTAAGGGAGATATAGGCGAAGTTCAATTCTCTCCCGATGGCAGTCAACTCGCAATTTCCAGTTCTATCGGGATTTGGTTCTATGATCCAGATACCAGCAAAGCACTCGATCTGCTACCGCAAACGGACTGTGCTTCTACCTTTACATTCGCCTACTCACCCGATGGCACCATAATCGCCAGAGCGATTGACGACAGCAAGGTGCGGTTATCGGATGTTGCCACAAAGCAACGCAGAGGCACGTTTACAAAGTATGGACACAGGATTACTTCTATCGCCTATTCGCCGGACGGCACCACAATTGTTAGTGGAAATACGGATGGTGGCGTGCGGGTCTGGAACGCTGAAACATACCAACGCATAGGTACACTCAGCGGACCTCATACAGACGGTGTCACTGCTGTCGCATACGCACCCAACGGCACGACCATCGCTACCGGCGGCGGTTGGATAAATAGTAAAGATAACACTGTTCAATTGTGGGATGCATTCACAGGGAAACGCAAAGCCACGCTCGCGGGACACACGAAGGGGATCACCGCTATAGCGTATTCACCTGATGGAAACACCATTGCTACTGCAAGTCAGGACAGCACAGTACGATTCTGGCATCCTGACACCGGAAAACATAAAGCCACGCTGAAACATACACAAGGGATTAACGCCGCACTCCCTTGGAATAGGCATTTTAACGCTGTTATGTCCATAGCATATTCACCCAATGGAAATACGATCGCTACCGGAACCCGAAACGGTAAGGTCCGGTTGTGGGATGCACGGACGAGGCGACGCAAAACGCAGTTCACCGCACACGCGGCGGGTGTCTCCTCCATAGCATATTCACCCGATGGAAACACCATCGCCACTGTAAGTCGGGACGGCACTGCTGAGTTATGGGACGGACAGACGGGCACACCTAAAACCACCATTATAAAACACAGCCGTATCGAACTGCTCGCCTATTCACCCGATGGAAACACGATCGCCACTGGAGAATCAGGGACGTTCGGAGTGTGGGACGCAAGGACAGGCAAACGAAAAACCACGCTTACTGTCAAAGGCACGCCGATCGCCTATTCCCCGGAAGCGAATACTTTCGCTATCGAAAATTATTGGAACGACACCGTGCAGTTGGGGGACGCAAAAACAGGCAAACGAAAAACGACACTTAAGCATACGAACTGGATTCATCTGCTGTTCACAGATCGCGAATACGATATATCTTCAGTGGTGTTCTCACCCGATGGACACACGATCGTTACCGTTGGAGAATACTACACACACGATGAAGGGACGATCTATTTGTGGCACGTCCGAACCGGGAAACGTAAAGTTATACATGAAGGCGACTATTATCGCTCCGCTGTGGCAATCTCGCCGGACGGCAAAACAATCGCGAGTGGCGATTTGGGCGGTAAGATCCGGTTCTGGAATCCTGTGACGGGCGAACTCGAAAGTACAATCACAACTCAGCACAGAAGCGATGTCAGAGCATTAGCATACTCGCCTGATGGAAGGACCCTCGCTACCAGCAGAAGAAATAACAATACTGTTCGTTTGTGGGATATTAACACACAGAAAAATAATATTACACTGACCGGACATAAAGACGGGGTTACTGCTATCGCGTATTCACCCGATGGCAACACGATTGCTACAGGAAGCATTGATCGCACGATTCGATTGTGGGATGCTGACACCGGAAAACACAAAACGACTTTCACAGGATACACCAGTGCCACTTCTCTTATCTATTCACCGGATGGACGCACGCTCGCGAGTGAAAATTTCGATCACACAGTGCTACTCTGGCAGGTGCCGCCAACCCCAAAGGACGAATGAATCGAAACCTTCACCGAAACGCAGCGATTAAAAAACGTGACATCCAACAAGTTTTGTGATATAGTTATTAGAGTCTATCGCCTAAACACAATCTTGTTGGGCGGGGTCCCGTGAATCAGGCTAACAAATCCATTTATGACTCGGCCCCCTGTCGGATTTCGCTGCGAAGGAGAAACACATGAATCGACCGCCAGAAGATTTCGTCCTTGTAGACGAGGAACGGCTTCTTAACTTCTCTACCACCTGCTTTGAGAAAGCCGGTATCACACACGAACACGCCGCACTCATCAGCCGACTACTCGTCAATTCTGACCTACGCGGTGTCCGCAGCCACGGCACCCGGACCGTCAACGGATATTGTGGCGGCTTTGAAAACGGGAGTTTCAACCCTAATCCGGATATCCGAATCATCCACGAAACACCGACCGCTGTCGTACTTGACGGAAACGGCACACTCGGCTACCTTCCGACAGTCCGTGCCACCGAACACGCAATTGCCAAAGCAAAAGAGGTCGGCATCGGGATGGGACTCGTCCGTTATATCGGACACTACGGTTCCGCAGGACATTATGCGCGCATCTGTAACGAAAGCGGTTGCATCGGTTTTTCAGTGCAAGGATACCAGAACCAAGGTAACGCTGGAAACCAAGACCCCAAACCCCAGCTCGGCTACTACGGCAACCCACCCATCTGTTTCGCGATCCCTTCCGGTGAGGAACCGCCGGTTGTACTCGACGCGGCGACCTGCATTATGGCAGACTATCAGCGCGGTCCTGATTTCGATGCGCTCCTTTCAGTCATACCCGCGGCTTTCTTCAAGAGTATCGGCTATACCGCCGTGGCAAGTCTGCTCGGTGGTGCCCTGACAGGCTTTACCGAACCACCCCCTGAAGACACCGCAAAATGGAGCGGCGGACGTATGGGAGGGATGGTACTCGCGATAGACATTGAATCCGTTGTACCAACTGCTGTTTTCAACGCAGAAGTCGATCGCATGGTACACGATGTGCGCGAAACTTATGAACCCTTGCCGGGAACCGATAGGGCACTACTACCGGGGGCAATCGAGACAGAACGCACAGAGCATCACCGCCGCGAAGGCATCCGTTACGGTGAGATGGAACAGGAATCCGCACGCGGGGTCAGTGAACGATTAGGTGTACCACTCCCTTGGGACGAATAGCCACTACATTAAGGAAAAAATATGAACAGACCACCAGAAGATTTCGTCTTAGTCGATGAGGAACGACTCCTCAACTTCTCTATCGCTTGCTTTGAGAAAGCAGGTCTCACACACGAACACGCTGCACTCATCAGCCGATTACTCGTCAACTCCGACTTACGCGGGGTCCGTAGTCACGGCACGCAGACTGTTAACCGATATTGCAGAGGCTTTGAAAACGGAGGTCTCAACCCAAACCCGAATATCCGCGTCATCCATGAAACACCAACGGCTGTCGTGCTTGATGGCAACGGCACGCTCGGCTACCTCCCAATGGTGCGTGCCACTGAACACGCCATCGCCAAGGCAAAAGAAGTCGGTATCGGGATGGGACTCGTCCGCTACATCGGACACTACGGGTCCGCGGGGCACTATGCCCGTATGTGTAACGAGGCTGGATGTATCGGTTTCTCGGTACAGGGATCCCGGAACCACGGCAACGCTGGAAACCGAGACCCCAAACCGCAACTCGGCTACTACGGCAACCCGCCGATCTGTTTCGCTATCCCCTCTGGTGAGGAGCCGCCGGTTGTGCTGGATGCAGCGACCTGTATTATGGCGGATTACCAACGCGGTCCTGATTTCGATGCGCTGCTTTCAATGATTCCCGCCGCTTTCTTCAAGAGCATCGGCTATACCGCTATAGCACACCTGCTCGGTGGTGCATTGACCGGCTTCACCGAACCACCACCGGAGGACACAGCAAAATGGCAACCGCCACAGGGCGGCATGGTACTCGCAATAAATATCGAATCCGTTGTGCCACCTGATGTTTTCCACACCGAAGTCGACCGCATGGTGCATGATGTCCGTGAAACCTACGAACCGATGCCGGGCACCGACAAGGCACGGCTACCGGGTGCAATTGAGATGGAACGCACAGAACAGCATCGCCGTGAAGGCATCCGTTACGGGGAAGCAGAACAGGAAGCTGCACGCGAAGTCAGTGAACGGTTAGGTGTCCCACTCCCGTGGGACGAATAACTGAGATTTTCCTTGTCTTTCTTGGCAAAAGATTACATACTTTCTTACAATGTTTTTGACTGTCTTTTAGTTTTAAATTTATACTTTAAGAAACGCAATAAGTCGTTTTGGGATCAGTTAATTCTGATTTCACGATATTTCCGCCTTTGAAAAACAATAGAAATTACTGATTGCAGTGTTTTATTCCAATATAGATTCTCGTTCCAATACGTCACGAATATCCTCAAAAGCTGCTTTTATATTTCCCTTCGGAAATGGAATATATGTAATTCCTTGAATGTTGCTAAAAATCTCACAACCTTCTTCCAATAGAATGATTGCCCTTTCATAACCAAGTTGAGCTTGAAACAACCCTATTTCATGAATTACATTCTCACGAGCATGTAGTGTGCCGTCGGTATGTTCGTCCTCACCTGTCATAATAAGGAATGCCATATAACAGGATTCCAGCATTTCTTTTAGGCGAATACTGGTGTTTTTGCCAGCTTGTGGAATGCGGTTGAATTCTTCGTAAGGAAGTTTTAAGGTGTTCTCTAAAAAATCTTTAAGTTTTAGCCATTCAAGTGAACCGCCATGCCCGATAAAGTATTTCTTCTTTTCATTATTGACAGTGTTTTTATCCGCAATCTTCTGTGCATTTTTTGGTAATTCCTCATATAAATCCAATTGCTCATAGATACTCTCCAAATCATTAATCCAACTGATAATATCACCTTTATGTTGATCTATGTCATAGCTTAAAGTCGTATTTGTCAGCCAAACACCTCTATGCCCATGTGTCCAAGAGTTTAATGGTGATTCATCAAATATAGATTCACATTGTACTGCCTACGGTTTTTTAGGCCACTCCCTAAAACAAGATTGTGCTATAATGCAATCTCACTGAAAGGAGTTATCTAATGGCCAAACGAAGGCAATTCACCTCCGAGTTTAAGACGGAACTCGTGCTGGAAGTTCTCAGCGGTGCGAGTTCGCAAGCAGAACTGTGCCGGTGTCATCATCTCAACGAAGACCAACTCTCGAAATGGAAGCAGCAGTTTCTTGAAAAAGCTCCCTCGCTGTTTGACTCTACTGATAAGCAGTCCAGCGAACTGCAGAAGCGTGTCGACCCCCTTGAGCAACTCGTTGGGAGAATGGCGGTCGCGTTAGACATCGAAAAAAAACTATTGACAGGGTTGGACTCACCTTAGCTAAAAAGCGATGCTTTATTTCGGCATTGCAACAGGAGCATTCCGTGCGAGATATTTCTGGCACCCTCGGTGTCAACCGGGGCAGTTTCTATTATCACCCCCAAGAGGATGCGTCCGAAGCACTGTTACGCTCGGAAATAGAGAAACTTGCGGGACAGTATCCGAGATACGGGTATAGACGTATCACGCAGTTGCTACAGCGTCAGGGATACACCGTTGGGACCCGACGCGTCGCACGATTGATGAAAGAGAATAATCTCTTGGTCTCTGTCAAGCGTGCGTGTCAAACAACAAGATCGCTTCAGGGGGATAAGCCATGGAGCAACCGTCTCGAAACCCTTGATGTCTCTCATCAGGATCAGGTCTGGGTAGCCGATATTACCTATATTCGTCTCAAAGGACGCTTCATCTATCTCTGCCGGCTCATGGATGTTTTCACCCGGATGATCAGAGCGTGGCAACTCAGTCAGCATTTGAACCAATCTCTGACGCTCAAACCGCTCAAAGAAGCATTGGGCCACAGCGTCCCGGAGATTCATCATTCGGATCAGGGCGTGCAATATCTTTCAAAAGTCTATGTGACCACGCTCGAAGCACATGGCGTTGAGATTTCCGTCGCCCGTCGCGGGCGGCCTTGGGAGAACGGATATGCTGAAAGACTCATCCGCACGCTCAAGGAAGAAGAAGTTCACCTCAATGACTATCAAAGCATCACCGAGGCGAGAGATCGCATCGGAGATTTTATCACACAGGTGTATCACCAGAAACGCCCACATTCGGCGTTAGGGTATTTGACACCTATAGAATTTCAACGACAAACCTTCTCTTAACTTTGCTAATTTTTGGTCTAAATAAACGGTGGCACTTCACAACCCTGTATCCGTATCCATTTACGATACAACCGGGAAGTTGGTTCGCACGCTTTCGCTCGGTTTCCAATCTGCAGGCTTCTATAATAGTCGAGAACGTGCGGCGTATTGGGATGGACGCAATACTCTCGGTGAACGCGTTGCCAGTGGTATCTATTTCTATCAATTGACAACACCGTCTTTCCAACAAACACGGCGACTCGTTATTGTAAAGTAATTGACAGCAAAATCCAGTAAAGGCAGGCATTCGTGCCTGCCCTTTTCTTTTTTCGTTCATGAGAACTAAACTTCAGGAAGGGATGCAGAACCAGCGAAGGAGAAGTCGAAAAAGTCGGGATTCGGAAATCCCTCCTACCGGAGAATTGAACACCTCTGTATCTCGCATCCATCAGAAAAGTGCATCCGTTTTGACGTATAAACGAAAACTATTTCGTCCTAAAGGGAAACTATGCGTCATAAGATCATTTACAGACATTGGCAGCCCGGTGACGATGATCCCATTTTAGAGATGTTGATACCTGCCTTTAGACAAGTCCGTGCAGACAGTTACCAAAAAAAGTTTGATAGTCCACACCTTGAAACCGAAGGCGTTCATTTAGCATTGGTGAATGAAAGAGTTGTAGGGCATGTATGGGGTCAATCTACATCGCTTTTTGTTGAAGGCAAAATCCAAGAATTCGGGATGGTAACGCTTGCGTGTGTTGCCCCGGATATGCGTCGTCAAGGGATTGCAACCCGTTTGATGCATGGACTTCATGCCTACTTCCAAAGAAAAGGGTATCGTGGCAGCATACTCTATACAGACAGCGAAATCGCTGCGCAATTGTATCAGAAAGTCGGGTATCAGGAGGCTACACGAGAGTTACAAACACAGGTCTCACCGCGTCAAGGTTCATCTCCATTTAAATGGACGACAGCGAGTCTCGGCGATTTGAGTGCTATACACGGGTTGAATCAAAGATGGGCAAAGCATAATTTCCCTGTTTTGTGGGACAGTCAAGGTACGATCGTCCATCAATTCAATATACAGCAGTATCAGGTTTTACGGCACGGTGGCAGTGTTGTCGGTTATGCGAAATGGGATGAACCCTCAGAACACCGTCCAGAGGGATTCATTCGTGATCCAATCGTACCAGATGAGGATCCGATGGCAGTTATCCAATCGGTACAATCGGAGATTTCAACGCCACGTGCGTGGCAGACTTTCAATGGAAGCCGATATGAAAGTGCGTTACGCGACTTAGACTGTTCACTTGAACAGACAACACAAGTTGATATGTTTTTGGCTTTCGGTCAGGAGATTGATTTAACAGGGTACCACCGAACGGCGTATTGACAATAAAATTCGATGAATAGTTAAGGAAATACATGCGTAATACAATCACTTACAGACACTGGCAGCCCGGCGACGATGATGCAATTTTGGAACTGTTGTCAGCAGAACCCGTCAGTGTCAGCAGAGATTACTACGAAAAGAAGTTTAACGACGGATACCTTGAACCAGAAGGTGTGCGTTTGGCACTCGTCAATGAAAGGGTTGTTGGACATGTATTCGGTTCAGAAACTTATATGTATCTTGAAGGTAAACCCCAAGATTTTGGGATGGTAACAGTTATGTACGTTGCCCCTGATATGCGCCGTCAAGGGATTGCAACCCGCTTGATGCGGGATCTGAATCCGTATCTTGAGCGGAAAGGCTATCGCGGGAGTATTCTTGATGCAAACACGCGAGACACCTATCAATTGTATCAGAAGGTCGGATATCAGGAGGTTACCAGAGAGTTACGAACGCAACTCTCGCCGCGTCCGAATCCATCTCAACTCAAATGGGCGGAGATGAACCGTGAAGATTTCGAGGTCTTACATGACCTTAAAGAGAGATGGGCAAGCCAAAATTTCCCTGTTCATTGGAATCCGCAGTACCCAGAGGTACATATCTACAATATGAAGCAATATCGCGTCTTACGTCGCGACGGAAGCATCATCGGTTATGCGAAATGGGATGACCCCTCAAAATACCATCCGCAAGGCTTGGTGCGTGATCCGATGGTGCCAGATGAAGACCCGATGGCGGTTATCGCATCCGTACAGGCAGCGATTCCCGCACCGCGCGCATGGAAAACTGCTGAGGGAAGCAGATATGAAAACCCGCTCCGTTCTCTCGGTTGTGCACTCCAACCGACAGAGAAAGTAGAGATGCTATTGTCCTTTGGTCCTGAAATTGATTGGGGCGGACTGACGCGAACGCGACCCTTTTGGTAGTAAATTCCTAAAAACTACTGCAGCGCGTCTCATAAGTAGTTCGACGGTATTTTCCAATAAGAATGTCTTGTGGAAGAAACCCTCTAAATCCCCCTTATCAGGGGACTTGCAATAGAAGAAACCCCCTAAATCCCCCTTATCAGGGGGACTTGCAATATATCTTGTAAAAAAGGCTTTTTTTCGATTACATGCGAATTAGTATTTATGGGATAGGCTCTAATAAAGGACGTAACTGTGATTAAGCATCTTTAAAATAGTCCAATACAGTGTCATGCAGCACGCCATTTGTTGCCACCAGTGATGCTGTGTCTTTGGTGATGGGTTGCCCTTGTATATCCGTTACCTGCCCACCGGCTTCGCGCACGATAACGGTGATAGCGGCGATGTCCCAAACACTGATCGCCGCTTCGACGACGGCATCCGCTCTCGCAGAAGCCACGAGGTGGTACATGTAAAAATCGCCAAATCCTCTCGTGCGTGCAGCATCATTGATGAGATTATAAATACCGGGGAAGGTGCCTTTCTCTACAAACCACTTCAGTCCGCCATGGCATACCATTGCGTCTTCCGGTTGTGTCACATTGGAAACGGTTATCGGTTTGCCATTTAGAAATGCACCACTTCCTGCTTCTGCATAAAGGAGTTCGTTCAAAAGCGGGGCATTGGAAATGCCGAGGATAAGTTCTTCATCTTTCATCAACGCTATCTGTGTGCCGAAGATCGGGATTTTACGGATGTAATTTTTTGTGGCATCAATCGGGTCGATAATCCAAAGATATGGTGAATCCCCAGCTTCTATTCCGTATTCCTCACCTAAGAATCCATGGTCTGGAAACGCCTGTTTAATGGTTTCGCGGATAACTTTTTCCGCACCTCTATCGGCGAGTGTGACTGGCGTTTCGTCCGCTTTCATTTCGACTTTCATATCGTCGGTGTAGTAAGCGGTGATAACCTCTTCAGCATTTTTGGCTGCTTCCAATGCAACCTTTAAAAATTGGCTGGGCATAAATTCTCCTATTGGGTTCGCAAAGTTAAATGGTGTGAGACGGTCTATCTATCATAGGAGTTACGCAAAAAGTAATAATTCGGTATTTTAAACCCCCTAAATCCCCCTTATCAGGGGCACTTTAAGAGGAAATACGTAAGTCCTATGTCATTTTCTAAGGGAGTGAAACTGCGGGGCAATAAAGTCCTTTCCGCTCCCGGGACCACCACGTCCCATCTGACCGTTTTGTAGCGATGTCGGTGAAACGGTAATCGTAAAGCGTTGCACGGACATATCGCGGTGGCTTTTCTGGAAACGGATTTTCTGCCAGCAGCTGTAAGACTTCAGGCTTGCCTTGTAACAGCGCGACTACGAAATGGGTAAACCAAGGCGTGTTTCGATAGCTCCCTTGCAGTGCCGCAAACCACATCTGCCAATCCAGTCGCGGTTGATGCGGGGCAACCCATTTCGGTGCCGTTTGAAGATCCCCCGGTTTCCATCGGAAACGGTAGGTTTCCCATGTGATCCGATCGTCACTGCCTTCAACGATAACTTCGGGGCGCGATTCTGTCATATCCGCGAAGAGTCCGTAGGTATTCACACTCCGGAAAGGTCTAATCCAAGCGAGGTCTGGCAGCGGGGCATTTCTAAAGAGTTGATTTCCGAATCGGATACCACTCAACATGAAGAGAAGGATTGCTACGACTGCTATACAGTACCGCCTATATTGGTGATGTGCCTGTTCAACGAATTGAAAATTGGGCATAAACCGTTTGGGTAACAACCCCTTCCACGTCACATCGTCAATAAGAAGCAGGCACAGTACAATCGTCAACAAATTAAAAAAGCAGTAGTTACCTGTCAGTAGGATCGTGACTTGTAGTCCAATCAATCCTATACATCCAACAGTCCGTAACCGGCGTGGCGCGAAAATAAAAAACGGGATCACCAATTCAACAGCCAACATACCGATAACCGAGATTTTGTGGAACCATTCTGGTAGTTGATGCGCATACCATCCTAACCATGTCGGCAGGGGTTGTGTTTCATAGTGGAAGTTGAGGGCAGTGAGGTTTCGCCAAACCTCATCGCTCGCAAGTTTGACGACTCCCGATGCAAACATAAAGCGAAACAGAAGCCACCATAAAAGCCATAAGAACGCGTCTGAAGGTGGGGATGCACGTCTGAATGTATCGCGTATTTGCAACGGCGCGAAAAAGATGGCTAAAAAACCGATTTCTAACAGCAACACATCCCACTGGAAATTCAGAAAAACCTGTCCGACTGTTACAAGAGACAGATAGAATCCCCATAAACCTGCTAAGATAAATGGTGGAAAGAAACCTGCAATAAGTGCCAAAGACAGAACAACGCCACCCGCACACAAGAAATGGAGACAAGCGTCTGACGGGTTTAACCAAAACAGGGTCGGAATCAGATAATAACCTTCCGTCCCGATTTGCTGACGTACGGCTGCTAAATACTGATCTGCGGGCAGGATTCCATTGCTGCCAACCAACCCGTGAATCTGTACCCACAAAGAGAGGAAAGCGATTAGGTAGATACAACCGAGTCCGCGCAGGAACAACCATCGAGAAAAACAGAACGTCGTTCTTTCAGTGTGTGTTCCCCACAGCCAGCGCGTCAGGGCAGAGAAGAACGGTCGATGCTGCGCGATGAAATGGTAAACACCTTCCGACACACTCGCGAACCCAGGTAGGCGGTAATAGCACCAGAGGAGCAAGTCGTTGTTCAACGCACGAAAGACAGCCTCGGCACCGCTCAAAACCGTGCCGTTTTCCAAGATTAACTGCACCGAATTCTCGAATGCTGATAGGGGTATTTCTGGGAATTCCGTTGCTACTTCTTGGTACGGGGCATAGTCGATGCTGTCGCCGGTAACGTGTTGCCACTGCGCAATCCAGTATCGGCAAAAATCGCAGTCGTTATCGTAAATAAGGAGCGGTTTACTGCTTTGTGGGTGCATCGGAACTCTTCAGCGAGGGGTGTCCAATACTTATAAGGACTTACGCATTTTTCCATGATAACGGGCATCCTACGCACTGCTGGCGGGGTTTAAAACCCCGCCAGCAGTGGGGCTGCGTAAGTCCTAACTTACAACTTTCATCAATTCCATGCCTTGTGAATTTTAGCGATCGCCTCCACAATTTGGTCCATATCCTTTTCTGAGCTCAGGAACATATTTTGGAAGAGCCATACACTCTGTTCACAAACTAATGCTGCGTTTGGACACGGCAAGCACCTAATGAGGTGCGGGTATTTCTCAGCGACGTGTGCCATCCCGGGTTCTTGCGAAAGTGGAGAACGGTAACCGATGGAACACGGAACGCCTTCAGCAGAAAGCGCGTTGACAAACTCCTGCCGCGACTTGCCATTGAAACCTTCAGCGTTATACTTCAAGCAGTAGAGATGATAGCCGTGCTTCGTAGCCCACGGGGCAAGTTGTGGCGGCGTGATACCTTCAATTGCTTCCAGGGCGTTAGAGAGGTAGGCGGCGTTTCGGTTGCGGCGGTCGGTTTGCATCTCTAAAAGTTCCAAACGCACCAGCAGTATCGCGGCGAGATATTCTGATGGACGGTAGTTCCAACCGAGACGTGGATATTCCCATCTCGCACCACCGGGCGCACGTCCAACATTCATAAAGGCACAGACCCGGTCGTGGATGTCTTTGTCGTTTGTTGTGACCATCCCACCTTCGCCAGAGGTCAGATTTTTCGAGGCTTGGAAACTGAACGCGCCGACATCGCTGAGAGAACCGACCTTTTTCGTCTGGTATTCTGCGCCGTGTGCCTGCGCGCAGTCCTCAATAATCGCGAGGTGGTGGCGTTGAGCAATTTCTTGTAATGCCCCCATATCTGCGGGATGACCACCGAGATGGACAGGCAGGATCGCACGGGTTTCTGGACCAATAGCCGCCGCTACCGCTTCTGGATCAATCGTAAACGTCTCCGGTGAAATGTCTACAAATACCACAGTGCATCGACGTTCCAATACTGCGCTTGCAGTCGCCACAAACGTATAATTCGGCACGATAACCTCACCACCATCGCTGAACCCATCGAGATCCAGCGCACCGGCTAAGGCTGCACTGATTGAATCGGTGCCGTGCGGCATGAAGAGTGCATAGTTTGTCCCAGAATATTGGGCGTACTGCTCACCGAAACGCTCAATCATGGTGCCACCGGAGCCTTCATTCGTACTCAAATATACTTCCCGAAGCAGCGGTTCAACTTTTGACTCCCACTCTTCGGGCGTCGTAAGGGGCCATGAGGACCACGGTTCGCTTTCTATGTTGCGGACAGGCGTGCCGCCTGAAATTGCCAGTTGGTTGGACATGCGAATCTCCGATCTACGCTATTGATTTGTGTGCTATAAGATGTTTACAACCTTCTACAAGCGTTTGGAATAGGTTACCAAGAGCCAAACTGCTTAGGGTTTCAGCTTTAAGTCTACTATGTTATCCAGAAACCTGTCAAGCAAAAAGCAGTACGCAAACGGGTTGTTATTCCGTTCTTCTGCGCCAAAACTGCCTATAAAAACTTAAAAACTGCCGTTGTGATACCAAAGACGATGCCAGCCAAGATCGCACCAGCGAGTACGTCAACCACATAGTGGAATCTCCCATAGACAGTACCAGCGGTCAACCCGATGCACATTGGCAGTAAAATAAAGAACGCCGTGCTATCATAGCGGAGAGCGTAGAGCAGCACAATCGCTGATAACGAAACGTGGGAACTCGGAAACGCTGTCCCTTTTGATGAGCCTCTTGAGACAAATAGGTGTGCGAGTCTAAAGAAGAAACCTTTGGACAGTTTACCTTGAATCTTCTGAAAAAGATAACGGGGACCGGTAACAGGTAGAAACGGATAAAAGAGGAGACTCAGATTAAACGTCAGTGTCTCCGCGAAGACTGTTTCTTGAAAGGGACCTATCCTGCCACTGAAATAGAGCCACGCTGCTAAAAATACAGCGATGATATAGTAACTAAAATAGCAGAGGTGTAGAATTTCAGATAGAATTATGGACGGAAAGCGATCGCTGAGTTCAAGGCACGGCATCCCTTTGAAGACCCGTTTTTCCCAACGGATTACCGTTTCATCGAAATAGTGTTGGAACACCATCTGTGTCAATTTTTGTATCTCGAAATAGAAAAGGGCGATGGTGGATAGCGGATACCAATCCCGTAGGAACGGCAAGGGGAACGGCGAAGACGCGTCGGTGAGCGTCAGGAGTCCAATGCCTATGATGCAGAGCACGCGTGCAATCAGATGCAAGTACCAGCGTGCAACATTTTTATGAAAAATAAGGATTAGCACGCCTGTGAGTGCTAAGTATCCAATGGCAACCCAATCGTAAGGGAGAAAGTTCATAAATCTTTTTTCAGTGTAACGTTGTCAATTTTCTACAGAATTTATCCTATCGCAGAGAAAATGGCAAGGGAAATTGATACATTTGACAATTGGAGAATTAGGGATTACAATTAAAGTGAACCAAATTCTATTGACTGAAAAGGAGTCAAAAATTGAGAAATTTTTTGTTGATTTTACTTGTAATAGGACTCGCAACGGTTAGCATCACTGGTTGCGAGAGACTTATGACAGAACCCGTTATGGATGCCGTCACACCCGGAATGCCGACCGTTGACGATCCAGAGACGTTTGCAGTTGCCTTCGTACAGGTTGCCGTTGATCTGTACAAAACCGAAGGTAGCGACGCTGCTATAGCCTACCACAACGATCCAGCAAATATTGATGGGCAATGGTATGTGTTCATCACGGATGCGAACGATATGTTTGTCGCACACCCGGCGGCACCGAATCTTCTTGGCAAAGACCTAAAGACTATTCCTGGAATTGATGCCTCTCCGTTAGGGGTAGAGATTGCCATGGCGACAACCGAGGGACTCTGGATTGAGTACTTGTGGCCCAATCCTGAGACTAAGAAATTAGAGCAGAAACGCACGTGGGCGATCCGTCACGATGGATACCTTTTTGCTTCTGGGTATTACGAACCGTGGGTCCCGGATTCTGCCACGTTACCACCCGCCTCAAAAGATGATCCAGTGGTATTTACACATAACTTCGTTCTGGCAGCGATTGCCCGTTATGAATTTGAAGGGCTTGAAGCCACGGCTGCTTACTATAATGACAAAGCAAACATTGATGGGCAGTGGTATGTCTTTATCACGGACCCAGACGATATGTTTGTCGCACACGCACCGAGCCCGGATCTCGTCGGAACAGATCTTAAAGATGTTCTCGGTCTTGATGGATCAAGGATGCTTGGGGTAGAGATCGCCTCGGCGACTGAGACAGGACTCTGGATCGAGTACTTGTGGCCCAATCCTGCCACCGGTGAAAATGAACAGAAACGGACATGGGCGATTCGGCACGATGGTTATCTCTTCGGTTCTGGATACTACAAACCTGTCGTTGAAAATGATATGGATACCATGGGTGCTACGGATACGGCATCAGAAGGAAATTAAATGGCATTATGGTGAGACCCATATCTTGCCATGAGTGATTATAATATGGCGAGGTTTTAGGACCTCGCCATATATCGTTCAGCTGATGTTAGCGGTCGCGTAACGAACGCTGATGGCGTTCTAAGTTCTCCACACGCTTTCTAAGTACATCTGGCACGACAGTTTTACTGTAGAATGTTATTTTTTTCTTTTTACTGCCAAGTTTCTCAAACATCTGTTTCAGATACGCCGCTTTATAAGTTTCCCAATCATCTGTCGGTGAAATACCGAAGAGATTGGAGGACCAGATTTCTGGCTCTTTTTCGAGTTCCACCAATTCATCCCGCTTTGATAGGTATGTCCAGTACTCTTCAAAATTGTCAATGGTAATCCCTTTATCAAGTAGCATCTCAAGCCACTCATCCCGCGGATATTTCGCGTCTACTTCGCTTAGCGGAAGTGGCACCGTATATTCAAAGACAGTGCCATTGTCAAGTGTGTAACTGACACTTCCAGAAGTTATGGCATACCTTTCGTTGTACCTCTCGTCGTAAGCACTCCGCAGTGCTTTGACTGTTTGTGGCACTATGGTGTACTGCAACACTTCTTTAGGCAAATCTGGCGGTAGTGCCTCAAACACTGTCTTAGGTAATTTATCCTGCCCCAGTAGACCGTGATAATGAAGTATGCGCGCGTGCTGTGTTTTTTCCAGCCGTTTTTGAATCTGACCGAGTTCTCGCTCGATATAGGCGGCTTTATAGGTTTCCCAATCCTCTGTAGCGGGAATCTCGAAAAGTCCTGATGTCCATACCTGTGGCTGTCTCTCAAGGTGAACTAAGGTATCCCGAAGGAACATATATTCCCAATAGGCATTTGCGTTCTTAATGGTGACCCCTTTGTCAAGGAGCATCTGAAGCCATGCATCGCGCGGGTATTTCGCGTCAACCTCGGCGAGCGGAACACTCTCATCATAAGCGAAGATCTCAGCGTTTCCTACCGTGTATGACACGCGTACAGTGGTCTCCTTGTGTTCACGGTCATAGTCCGCGTCGTACGTGTCACGTAATTCTTTGACCGTCTGCAAGTTTGCGTAATCCTGCGTCTGCGGTGGTGACGCAATCTCATTTTTTAGTTCTGCTGCGAGTGCCGAGAATTTTTCCCGGATAGTGGCACGCATTTCAGCCCGCCGCTCGGCATCCATTTCACCAGCAGACTTTAACACCGTATCCGTCTGTTGATCGATCCAAGCTTCCCACGGGTCTTCGGTGGTTTGGGCATTAGGGTGTCCGACGAAAAAAGCGACCGTTCCCAGAGCAATCAGGAGGGTCAGTATGTGTACAATCTGTTTGGCTCTCATTTTTGTTCTCCTTCAGTGAAGTTATCGGTGATTGCATCAACTACTATGTTGTACAGATTAGCACACCGAACCTGGAAAAAAGTTCCACAATTCTCTGGATTAGCCACTCTCCATTAGACAACGCATTGCGTGCACTGCTGTCTCGGTATCTTGGAGCGGTGTATTCGGCACAGGCGAGGTGAGTCCATCGGTGATGTGCTGTTTTAAACCATCAATTCTGCATCGGCTCACGATGGTGTGTTGTTCCATATACGCATAGACTGTATACCGCTTCGGTTTTCTCACATTTTCATCTGATAGTGTTAGAACGATAACCGGATGTCCACTACTCGCCGCTTCGCATACCATCGAGAAGCTATCTGCGGTGACGATCAATAGATCGCTTAAAGCAAGGATGGCTTGATACGGATCCTTGAGTTCTGAAGGTGTGTCTGGTTCAATGAAAAGCGGACACCACTCGTTGTTTTTAAGCGTTGATGCCAAGTGTTCCGCTACATCTGGCGGTGTTCGACGAGAGGTCGTCACCAATATCTGTGCGTCCATTTCTGTTGCGACTGCCTCACAAATTCTGCTCAACTGTTCAGCGTCAGCGATCGTGATAGTTTCATGCTGATCTGTTCCACCGATGAGGAGTCCAATACGCGGACACTCTGGTAGATTGAGTGCCTGTGTCAGTCGTTCCCGTTCAGTGTTCAGCGTGTCCGTTGAAATAGGATTTGGCACGCCGACTGTTTGGCAGATGTTTTGCTTATATCTTTTACCGCGCCATGAAAACATCGGGAGAATGGCGAGATCGAAGTTTCGGACCCCTAACGGCGAAGGTCTCCGACACGTGACCGTCTTGGCACCGAGCATTTTACCGAGAAGCAAATTGATAGCTGCCACGGATGAACCCGTCGAGAGAATAATATCAGCGGTTTGAAGGTGTGCTAATGTGCTATAAGATTCGGAGGTAAGACTCCATCGTAGCAGCGTGTGAATAAGCGACACAGGAAGGGGTATGCCACCGAAAATACACATAAAGACGCGCAACAGATTGTCACGCCATTTCTGCCGAAACGCTATCTCAAGCCATTCCGTTTGACATTCCGGCAATTTTTCCACAATGCCTAAGGACTGCTTATAGTGTCCCGGTTTGTTGTCGCTTAAAATAACAACTTTCATTTAGAAGTAGTAGACCTGCGCCGTATGCCGTAACGCTATTCTTCGACTGTTTGTGGAAAAGTATACGCAATTAACTCCGTAACGCCGCGTTCATCTTCGATCTTGACAATCCCCACGTGTGGCGCAAACCATACCGTCTGATGCAGTTGCGTTGTCTCCGTTTCTGCGGAAAGAAGCGTCCTTGCGATTTCTGTCCGATATTCAATCTGATACATTTCCTCAAAGCTCCCTGCGGGTGTCTCAAGGGCTTCCGCAGCAACGACCGCTCCCTTAACACTTATGTGTACCGCAAAGGGAAACTGAAGGAGCACAAGATTCTGCAAAACAATGCTCCCGTTGACATCCGTCCTGAAGGCATTCCATTGGAAACTGGGAGTCAACGGCAACTGGAAGAAAACAAATTCGGGGTGCGTGATCGGTTCTATTACAATATCCAGATCCAAACCCTCGAATTCATCTTGTAGCAAAACAGGGATTTCATTTTGAACGTAACGGTCTATCTTTTCACCGATGATGAAAAAGATTTGGCTATCTGTAACGCGGAAAGCGTCCGGTTTCAGAGAGTTAAGTTCTGTTTCGGAAACGGGCGGCGTATAGTTAAAAACTTTGTAGCCTACGCCATGGGTGTCGGTTCCATCAATAATCTCTCGCGTCCACTCGGATCCGTCTGTGTTCCGATATGTCCATCTACTTCCAACAGCATCAGGAAAGTAGTTCGGCATCTGTTCTATCGGCGCGGGCGTTTCATCAGAACCACATCCGAATACGATAAAAATACCACACAGCATCAGAGAAGTCAGTCGCATTTTATCCTTTCAGCGCGTCTACTACAAGTTGCCCTAACGCCTTGCCGCTCACTTTATGGGTAATCAATTTGCCTTCTCTGTCAATTAACCACTGTACAGGGAGACCTGTGACGTTATACTGTTGTAGGAATGGGTTATTACGGAGATTACCGATGTAAATTTGCCGCCACTGGAGGTCGTTCTCTTTGATGAAGCCGTGCATGTCCGATTCCGTAGCGTCAAGACTGATGCCGATGACATCAAATCCCTTGTCTTTATAGGTATCGTAAGCCTTTTTAATGTGCGGCAGTTTCAAGGCACAGAAACCGCACCAAACTGCCCAAAAGTCGAGTAAAACGACTTTTCCGCGATAATCTTGAAGCGAAATCGGATTGCCATTGAGATCGGTCTTGGGAAAGTCGGGTACAGGCTTTCCAATCATCTCAATTATAGGATCCGCCCTGCGGTCATACATGTCGGCGAGTTCAATGTTCCCTAACTTCCTATAGATGTAGCCAAGTCGCCAAAGAATGGGTTCCGCGTCCGGATGCTGCCGCTCAGCCTCCTTAAAAGCCGCAAGCATATCCTCGTACCGCTCCATGTCGTCGAGCAAGCCAAACAACGTACGATACCCCGGAAGACCTGGTTCCATAACTGACTGGAAAAGCGCAATAATTGCATCTGCTGCCTGTTTGTTACCGGTTTTGCTGTAGAGACGGCCAAGCTGATGATGGAGGTGAGAGAAACGTTTACCATCCGCGCGTCGCGTAAGCGCATCTTCAAGCACGGTGATCGCCTCTTCGTAGTTACCGTAAAGGTCCTCCGGTGTGAATTCCCAAGCAATTGAGTGCCACAAAATCTTCATTCGCATGGTGCCGACATCGAATCAACGGCATTGCATCACCAAACACCTTGCGTTGATCAATTTTCCATTCTCTATATTTTGTGCTAAACTCGTAGCTATAACTCACGGGCATTTCTGGATCTGTGCTCGGCGTATAAACAGGTTTGCCACCTTCTTTATCTGAGGGACAGATGAGCACATTCGCATCTGCCAAGTGCTTCGGATGGAGATCTGAAAGCCATGCTGGAAAATCGCCATATTCCTTTTGATAGGCCTCAATCGCCTTGTCGATAGCAAGCAGATTTTGGGTACACATTTCAATATTTTTTTCATGCTGTTCAGCCGGTTCTGATGTTGCTACGTCTACGTAAGCGAAACTCATCAGCAGACTCAATACGGTTGCTACGATCACAATTGCTTTCATTTGGGACTCCTCTTTTCGTTTTTTGAGCGTTAGCCGATAACATTGGGCATTTTTCGATCATTCACTGGAGCGTTCTTTAAACGCAAGAGATAGTATAACGCACTACACAGGGAGACTCTACGATTATTTACTTGGATCTCCTGTTATTTCCAAGTATTGACTGTAGGAGTTTGATGAGATTAACCTCCACTGCCACTGCCTCTGCTACCAGTCGTTCTAAATTGTCCCCTCTCGCTTTCTGTGAGATTAAGGAGCCATCTCTGTCAATCAACCACGGTGCTGGAATGGCGCGGATGCCATACTGTTGTGCTATTGGGCTCTGCCACCCTTTCCCACTGAAAACTTGCCGCCAGGGAATCTCATTCTCTTTGAGGTAATCCCGCAGCCTGTTTTCATCAGTGTCAAGGCTGATACCAATAATGTCAAATCCTTCGTCTTTATACGTATCATAGACCTTTTTGACGTTTGGCATTTCAGCAATACACGGACCGCACCACACCGCCCAGAAGTCAAGTAAAACAACTTTTCCGCGATAATCTTCAAGGGAGATCGGCTTACCGTCAAGGTCTATCGCGGTAAAGTTAGGCACAGGTTTTCCCAATGCAAATGCAGGTTCCTGATTTTCAATCAACGTCTCTGGTACAGGTTCAGTTTTCTGTTGATGTTTTTTCGCTAATTCAGCGTTGCCAAGTTTTTCGTGAATCTCGGCAAGTTTCTGATGAACGTCCTGGTTATTCGGTGCCTTCGCCTCAAATTTCTTAAAAAGCTGAAGTGCCTCTTCATTCCGATCCATCAGTCCAAGCATCGTGCCGAGGGTAAAATTATCTCGAGCATTGGCAGAGTTCATGGTCGATTTGAAAAGTTTAATAAGCCCCTCAACCTTTTCTCTATGTCCTGCTTTGATATAGAGGCGTGCAAGTGAAGGGTAGACATAATAGGACAGGCGTTCATGATACGGTTGTCGTTCAAGTCCTGCCTCTAAAGCGACGATAGTTTGTTCGGGTGTTTCATAGAGTTGTTCTGGGGCATCTTCCCAACGGCTCAAGGATCGGCTGATTTTAAAGGAGAAACTCAAATTTATGCAATAAGATTCCTGATCTGGATGGTGCCGACACCGGACAAGTGGGACAACATCGCCAAATATCAGCCGTTCCTCGGTTTTCTTGCTTCGGTATGCCGGGCGGAACTGGTACCCGTAACTCACGGGCATCTTCGGATCTATGTTCGGTGTAAAGAGTGCTCTACCGCCGAATCTATCCGCAGGACAGATTAGCACGTCTGGGTTCGGTAGATATTTCGGATGGTAAAGGTCTGAGAGCCATTCTGGGTAATCACCCTCCTCTTTCAAGTACGCTTGAATAGATTTACCGAGAGCAATCAAATTTTGGGTGCAGATCTCAATGTTTTTCTTATTCTGTTCCGGAGTAAGAACGAGAGTTTCTTCTACTTTTTGCGCTGGGACCTGTCCCTGTGCTGTGGCAGAGGCAACCAACAACCCCAACCCAATTCCTATTATCACCACTGCTTTCATATCATCACCTCCACTATTGTCTTTTACACATTGGAACTTATTTCATTAATTAATGACACAATTTATCAGCGAAAAGTGTGCATAATTTCAGAAAAATCGTAAAAAGTCAGGATCTATCTCCTAAATTTTATAGGACTTACGCACTGCCTCTTAAAGTCCCCCGGATAAGGGGGATTTAGAGGGTTAAACTTAAAGATAGTATAACACATTACATTGGAAGTTCAACTGTTTTCACTTGACTGATTTTAGAAGACAGGATATTCTGGGAGATAGTGTCAATCCGTGTGTAAAATGGAAAAATTGCTGTTTTAAGGGAAAAAGATGTTAGGTGCAGTTATAGGCGATATCGCCGGTTCCATCTACGAGGGATATTCAATCAAAACCAAGGATTTCCCTTTCTTCGGGAATACCTGTCGTCTCACGGACGATTCGGTCTGCACTATTGCTGTTGCGGACACGCTATTGCACGACCTCCCGCCAGCGGAGACGATGCAGAAATGGTGTCGTCGTTACCCAGGAGCGGGTTACGGTGGAAACTTTGGTATGTGGATCTATACCGATCCGCCTGAACCGTATAACAGTTACGGCAACGGCGCAGCGATGCGTGTTTCCCCCGCAGCATTCCTGAACCGCAACGATCTGGATGCCGCACTCTCTGCCTCCGATAGAGTAACCGAAATCACACACAACCACCCCGAAGGCATAAAAGGCGCGCGGGCAACGACACACGCCATCTGGCTCGCATTTCAAGGCGAGAATCGAGAGAACATCCGCCAAGTCATCATGACCGAATACGATTACGACCTAACGCAGACCGTAGACGAAATCCGTCCCGATTATGATTTCGATATAACCTGTCAAGGCACAGTTCCACAGGCGATCACATGTGCATTAGAATCCGTTAGTTTTGAGGACGCAATCCGTAACGCCATCTCTCTCGGTGGTGATGCCGACACCATCGCCGCCATCGCCGGTCCCATCGCGGAAGCACTCCACGGCATTCTCGATGAACTCAAAGAACAAGCAGAAAAGGATTATCTCAACGATGCTCCTGACATCCTTGAAGTGATCCGAAAGATGTATCAATCCCAGTGAAAGCGGTTTGCCACCGAACTACATAAGCATCAATTTTAGAAAAGTCAACCGTCTCCATCCCCAGACCGGTAGGTTCGGTTTCCTAACCGAACCGGATCCTACACAGAACGCTTGAAAACTTCAAAAACCCTCTTCAGTTTCGTTTGACAATCTACGGCACTCCATACCTCCCTAAGCATCAAATGAAATGTCACTTACCCCCATTTTTTTTTGAAGCGTTGTGATAAAAGGTTTTTGATGGGAAAGGTATGGGAAAGTCAGTAGGTTTATGATAAAATACCTCCTTACAACCGTCTGGGATCACAGACAAACCTATAAAATCGTAAGGAGGTATTTTATGAAAAAGAGATACCCGAAACGGGTAAATCCAGAAACGATGATAACACGTTTTGAAGAAATATGCAAGTCTGTCGGTCTGAAAAAACCGACTTTTCGGAACTTGCTGTTCGTCTTGATAGCGATCAGTGTTGCGAAAACCTTTCGCATCAATGAGATCGCCTCGCGTTTGCCGCTTGTTGTTGCCCGGGAGAAGTCGAAACAGAAAAGATTTCTCCGCTTTCTTGACACACCCTTGCCTGTGGATGCGCTGAAGACATCCTGGTTCGCAGCGGTTCTGACTTGGTTTTCGAGGGATGCGGGGGCTGATGTGTATTTGCTCGTTGATGAGACGGATCTGATTGCGGGGTGGAAGGCACTTGTGATTTCGATCCCGTTTCGGCATCGTGCGATCCCTATCTTTTGGTTCATTTACAGCAATCAGCAGATCCGAGACGGTATCTATAAAAGTCATAACGAGATCATCCAATACTTTTCTGAGTGCGTCTATCAACAGGCTTTAGAAGTTATGTCGAAAAACAGCCAGCGTCCTGTTTTGGTATTTGACCGTGGCTTTGCCCGTGCGCAGCATGTCATCAAGTTTCTCAAGGCAAAGCATATCCGCTTCGTCATGCGGGTTTGCCGAAATGTCGGCATCATACATCATGGCAGTCGTAAGAAACTTGATGACATGCCAGACGGATGGTATCCCGAAATCCTTTATCAGGCACAACACCAGATACCCCTGCAGCTTTATATCATTCGAGACACTGATTTCAAAGACCCAATGTATCTCATCTCAAACCACATCTGTGGACATCAGATACATCAATGCTACAAAAGACGTATGCAGATCGAACACGGATTCCGAGATATAAAGTCTTGCTTCGGATTTGGAAAACTCGTCTTGAAAAAACCGACACAAGCACGGCTTGAGGTCTTATGGCTCTGTGCCTGTTTCGCTTATGGGTTGCTCTTTATCAGTTACGAGAAAACGGCAACACATTGGCAGAAGTTTTACAATACAGACAAGAGAAAAAACTACTCCGTCATTACCGTTATCAAACGCATTCTCACCGATACGTGGAATACCGCGTTTCTCATCTCATTTTTCACGGATATAGACTGTAGAGGGAATCGAGTTTAGATTGCCACGCACTGACTGCTTTTCTCACACATAAACCTAACAACATCAACTACATTCTATACTTGAAAAAAAATGGGGGTAGGTGACTCAAATGAAATTCCTTGACAAACGGATTGAGTGTGTTATGCTTTTAAAATATTTCTGAATCTACGGAGATTTTTTATGGAAACTGAAACAAAAAAGGCTTGGAATCTGGATACAGATCAAGAATATGAGATAGTCCTACCAGCACGCCACGTTATGGAAGAAGCCCTCCGTCAATTTGATTATCCATCTGATGGGCTCCATAAGAAGCAAGTAGCGGAGATATTGGCAGAAAGGTTCTCGCTAAGTGATGAACAAAGAAATGCTAAATATAAAAACGGCAACCGAGTTTTTAACGTTCAGCTCGGTTTAATGTTTGCTCGCCTAGTAAAGTTAGGAGAGATGAGGTTCGGAAAGGGTTCCAGATGGGGTAGAAAGCTTAAAGAAGGCTCAAGTGACACAGGAGTTACCTCGCCTGAGTCTGCTAATAATGATTTGACCATTTTAATTCCTGAGGAATCTATTAAAGAAAACTATCAAAGGATTAGAGAAAAACTAACAGTTGACCTTTTAGAGAAAATTAAAGATAATACCCCTGCCTTTTTTGAGAAACTCGTTATTGATCTCCTCTTCAAAATGGGATACGGCGGTTCGCGCGAAGATGCCCAAGCGGTGGGACGTAGCGGTGATGGTGGAATTGATGGTATTATTAAAGCGGATCCGCTCGGTCTTAATGTTGTTTACATTCAAGCAAAACGATGGGAAGGAAACGTGGGTGCACCACCAGTTCGAGACTTTGTGGGAGCATTAGACGGTGAAGGCGTACAGGACGGAATTTTCATTACCACCTCGGATTTTAACCCAGCGGCTGAAAATTTTGCGGAAAGAAGTTCCAAGAGGGTTATCCTTATCAATGGTAGCCAACTCGCTCGGTATATGATTGATCACAACGTTGGCGTTTCCACTGTGGAAACTTATGAAATCAAACGCGTAGATTCTGACTATTTTGCTGAAAATACCGAAAATTCCTAAGGAAGCCACAAGAGAAAAGCAAATGAGAACATTTGGAACCCAAGGCCCCGTAAATCCTAAAGAAAACTACGTCGTCTCGCGTACCGAGGAGATAGCGGATTTCGTCGACCGTGTGAAAAAAGGCAAATACATCGTCCTTTTTGCACCGCGACAGACCGGCAAGACAACCCTCTTTCGCTCCGCCATAGACACCCTCGCTTCCCAAGATTATTTCCCAATTCAGCTGAATTTTGAAACGTATATAGACCTAATGCCTACCACTTTTTACGGTTACCTTTTCAAGGATATTCGCGAGAAAATTGAGCACGTTTTCCAGAAACACAACAGTACGCCTTCTGAGACATTAAGCCAGTTCTTGGATAACACAGACATGACGGATCATTTTTCAATGAGGATTTTCTTTCAACAACTTGCTGGTTTTTTGACACACCGCGGGAACCAGCAAAAAGTTGTTCTCATCATTGATGAGTTTGATGCGATTCCACCTGACGCTGTTCGCGGTTTCCTTCATTCGCTCCGCTACATTTACCTTGGGCAATCGGAAGTCCGGTGTCCTTATAGTGTCGGTATCGTCGGGGTTAAAAACATTACACAACTCAACTACGACCGATCAATCTCGCCTTTCAATATTCAAGACGAGTTCCACCTACCTAATTTCACGTCTACACAGGTACATGAACTACTTGAGCAGTACACCGAAGAAGTAGGGCAAGCCTTCGCGCCTGAAGTTATTACCTCTATTCATAAACAGACTGCTGGGCAACCGTTCCTCGTCAATCGGTGCGCGCAGATTCTCACCGAGGAGATAGATATCCCTAAAAGCGAGACAATTACGATGGCGCATTTTTCAAAAGCACACAGACAACTCCTTCGGGAACGGAACACTAACATTGAGCATCTGCTTACCAATATCCGAAGGGACCGCCGCTTTGAAAGTCTCCTGATGCGCATCGCTTCTTATGAGAGAGGCTTACCTTTTAGCTTAGACAATGACATTATGAATGAACTCACAATTTATGGCGTTATCGCAGAAGGTACTGACGGCATGTGTGAAATCGTCAATCCGATCTATCAGCATCGTGTCCTGCAGACCTTCAAGCCTCTATTTAATGGGTTAGAAGGCGAATATTTCGCTGAAGAAAACGGTGATGATTTCATTGATTATCTCACGCTCGATGGTGTGATTGAGATGGAAGCACTCCTTGATAACTTCCAAGATTTCATCGCACGTGTCGGCTTCCGTATCTTGCAAGTACCAGACACGCCACAAGAATATATCGGTCAACATCTCCTTTACGCCTATCTGGACCATTTTATACGCGTCATTGGTGCCGGTATGTTTCTTGAAGTCCAAACCGGACGTGGCAGGATAGATCTCCTTATAATTTATAACCAATGCAAATACATTGTTGAGACAAAAATCTGGGAAGGCGACAGATATTATCAGGCAGGCAAGAAACAACTCGCTACATATCTCAAATTAGAAGGCGCGCGGGAAGGATATTATGTCGTATTTGATCATCGCAACAATCCTACGCCGCGCGTTGAGACAGAGATAGTGGACGGTCTGACAATTCGGAGTTACGTCATTCCTGTTGTCCAAGAACAGCCTTCATCAGTTTAGATTGGTTTGCTATTTCTCTTATAAACTTTTAAACCACTTCCATCCAAACCCCAGGCACGAACCCCGGATACTCCCCTTCGCTAAACGCCGGATAATAGACCCCTTCGTTTTCAAAATCGTGGACAGTCTCGCCACCGCTTTCATTCGGGATATGCACCCGGCACGTATAATCCGCCTGGTTGAACAACTGCTGCGGTGTCGGCGTAGATGGATCCACACGATACGCTGCCAATGCTGCCTCATCAATTGTAACGCCTAACCCCGGTGCATCCGAAACCGCAATCGTTCCCTCAACCACCGGAAGCCGCGTTTCAAGCAGATCCGATTCCCACAACTCATGACACGTAATCGCTGGCAGGTCCGCTTGCGATAGCACCGCACCGAGATGCACCGAGTACGCCGTTGTAATCCCCGTGCCGACCATCTGGAGCCAGTAAGGTTGATCGAACGAAGCACAGAGCGCGTTCGTCCGCCGTAGCGAATTCACACCACCACCGACAACAAATCCGCCACAACACCGCGCGTGCAGACAAGATTCGTTGAAATGCTCCACAATCCGCTTTTCGACCGCCGCTTGCAATCGTGCTGCACCCTCCACATCCGTACCGAGATAGTACGGACTCTCGTAGATAGCGACGTTCGGATGTTTATCTAACTCCTGTAAGACAGGGATAGCGTTATCCGCAGTCCGAAGGAATCCGTTGAAGTCGATGTCGAGTTTGTAGTCGGCGGGAACTGCATCACCGACGGCGTTCACCTGCGCGAAAATGTCGCGCCACGGACGCGCTTTCAGTTTCGCAGATGTGTAACCGCGTTTCACCGATTCTTGGACTTCCGCGACCCAATCCTCCGGCGGCATATCGATATCCCACCACGAAATCGGACACCTATCGCGAACCTTAGGACCGATGAGTTTGTAGACCGGCACATCCACCGATTTGCCGACTGCATCGAAAAGCGACATCTGGATACCAAAACCGACGCTGTCATCGTTCATACATGCAAACGCGTTTTGTCCGATCAGTCGTTCAATATTCGCCGATTCATCTGATAAATTTTCGCCGTATCCGACAACACCGTTGCTGAGTTCAACACGATAAACGTGGACCCGCTCGCCGTGTGTCAATGCACGGTGCATGTGTCGACTGACCCGTTCATGATAGAAAGGCACGTTCAATGGAATCGTTTCGAGGTGTTTGATGCTAAGCATGAGTTCTCTCCTAAAATTGAGGGACGCTTTCACTATGAATCCGGACAACTTCATATTCACGATACACTGCCCGAATTGTATCACATTTCCAAAATTACGGGGTAAGAATATTACGACATTCCGAATTTCTGTACACTCGGCTTTTTTAAACAGGACTTACGCAATTTTGACTGTAGGTGGCTCTGTTAGATGAGATTTCTCGGAAAACATAGTGTTCTGGTGGCACAAACTGGGAAGTTTGTGCTACAAAATAGCAGCGTGCGTAAATCCTATTAAAGAAAAACATCAGTGTTTGCAACTAAAAGAATCGTGGATTGGGTTGAACAGCCTAAAAAAGCCAGCATCCGTGATATTGATAACTGAGAACTATGCTGCTGACTGCCGATGGAAACCGGTGGCTAATATTTTGACAACCGACAACAAGTTGACACGCCACCCGCTTTGTTGCTATAATATCCTTAAACATCTACAACTGTTTTCGTGCGTAAGGAGCAACTTTATGGCAAGGATTGAACCCTTTACTGTTTCAAATGAACACTTAGATCAACCCGATAAGCTGCAAGAGCAGGCGCGGCAGGACGGATACCTCTTTTTCCGAGGTTTGATTGATGAAGATTCTATCTCTAACTTGCGTCGAGATTTCTTGGAAATCTGTCAGCGTCACGGTTGGGCAGAAGGCGGAGACACCCTGATGGACGGCATCCGAATCGGGGGTCCGTTTATGGAAGGTGATGACGGCTATTGGCCCGTCTTAGACGAATTCCAGAGTTTGGAATCCTTCCACGCCTTCGCACACCATCCAGCGATTTTGGACATGCTGGACAAACTCTTCGGCGAGAAGACACTCGTACATCCGCGGAATATTGGAAGAATTATGTTCCCAGAAAACACTAAATACACAACACCTGCACACCAAGATTTCATCCATATCCGTGGCACAGAGGAGACCTATACCGCATGGATACCGCTCGGTGATTGCCCAAAGGCGTTAGGTGGGCTGACGGTGCTTTCTGGATCACATCAAGGTGGGATATATCCGGTAAAACCGGCACTCGGCGCGGGTGGACTCGGTATTGATACCGAGCCTTTAGAAGCAGAAGGACTCTATTGGGTAGCAGGCGACTACGAGGTCGGCGACGCGCTTTTTTTTCACAGTCATGCCGTTCACAAGGCACTGCCGAACCAGAGTCCTGATCGGATTCGGCTTTCGGTGGATTACCGCTATCAGGGATGCTCGAAGCCTGTCACAGAAGGGTCGCTTTTACCGCATTTCAATCGGATGGCTTGGGACGAAATTTATACGGATTGGAAATCCACGCAGTACCAATATTATTGGAACGCCTTCGATCTAAATAGAGTTTAAAAGTAGTAGGCACACACCGTGGGTTCTCCGTTCACACTTTTCAAAAGGAACAGAAATCAATTGACGCAATTGTGGCAAATAAAATCTAATCTTCTCATCTGTTTTGTAGTGATATTAGTCGGATGTGGTTGCATCGCTATTTTACCCGCTGTCGCCGAAAACTATACCGGCGATTTCTTAACAAACGGTGTTGGGGGACGCGCACTCGGGTTAGGCGGTGCCTATGTAAGTATCGCTGACGATACAACCGCTGCCTATTGGAATCCTGCGGGGATTGCGAGTGTTACCGATAAGTATCAACTCTGTCTCATGCACGCTGCACGGCGTTCCGGGTTAGGCGCGTTCAACTATGTCAGCGGCACCACGAAAATCCTCCCGAAACTCAACCTCGGACTCTCCTGGATTCGAGCAGGTGTGGATGATATTCCGATCTATCCGCTCGTGCCAGCCTTCGACCCAAACATAAGTGCCGATGAACGCCGGAATCTTGCCAAAAACCGACCGAGAGAGTCCGATTTTACGCCAACAGGTTACCTAAATGACAGTGAAAACGCCTATATTTTGACACTCGCCACACGCTGGGTTGTCAGTCAATCGTGGTGGGATAATTTTGGTAGAGATTCAGTGCCGCCGGAGTTTATGGTCGGTGTGAACACAAAACTCATTTCACAACGTCTGAGCGGCGGCGACCTTGACATCTACAATTACGGGAGTTGGGGATACGGTTTCGACGCAGGTGTGCTTGTCCGGCTGCCAGACTTTAACGCACTTTTCGGATTGGAAAACTTCGGGAGCCTCTCTTTTGGCATGAACCTTCAAGATGTTTCAAAGACAACCTTGACCTGGAATACCGAGTCTGCTCCCAAGGAATCTATTCCCGCGAATTGGAACATCGGGGTAGCGTATGCCAACAGTCTTTTCAATCGAGAGTTGATCCTCTCCTACCAGTGGCAGCAACGCTATGGCGGGCAGATGCATCTCGGTGTTGAATATCATATTAGCAAACCGTTAGCGGTACGCGTCGGCTACCGTGACAGTCGCCTTACAAGCGGCATCGGCATCCAACTTCGTCAATTTCGGCTCGATTACGCGCTCCTCTTCGGTGACCTGATTAGCACGCACTTTTTGAGCCTCTTGTGGAATTTCTAACTTTTTAAGATTAGGTCCTGTAGAACTTACGCATTCCCTCTTAAAGTCCCCCTGATAAGGGGGATTTAGGGGGTTTAAAATATGGCTTCTTAAAGTCCCCCTGATAAGGGGGATTTAGGGGGTTTCTTCAAACCGACGGTTTCGACAAATCAGGTTGATCGCGTAGCAGGATCAGGAGCGGCGCGAGCACCAGTGGAAGCATCACCAAACCGTCTAACACAATCGGCAAACCGTATTGATCTCCGAAAATCCCCACAATTTTATTCAATAACCCGCCGACACCCCATGCTGCACCCATCATCAAACCGGAGGCGATGCTTTCGTGTCCGCGCAACATTATCTGCGCAAGCACAATGTTAACGGTTATGGAACTTGTGAGAATGACGTTGCCTAAGAAGAGGAGCGCGAGGAAACTAAACCCGTCAGTGTGTAACGACCAGTAAAGAAGTGGTGGCGCACCGAGAAGCGATACCAATAACAACACATAAGTGTTCACGCGACTCATAAGCCATCCACTTGACAAAATACCCATAGACCCCGCGAAGATAAAGAGCGCGAGGACCAGAGAACGGCCTTGGTCTGAGTAGCCTTGATCGTCTAAATGGACAGAAAGAAAGGTTTCTATACCCGTGAGTGTAACGGTTCGCATCGCCGCAATAACGAATAGCACGATGATTGGGAGCATACGCGGGGAAGCAACGGTCCAGAGGGGTTCTTGCGGTCTTCGTTCCTCGTTTGGCGTTCCAGGGGTGGTGGCAGTTAAATCAAGATCCTTCTCAAATCTTAGGACTTTTGGCACGAGCAACGCCACAAGTACACCCGGTATCATCTCCCAAACGAGGTATTCCATGCCGAAACGGTACGGAATGAACAAGAGTACCACCGGACCAAGCGCACGTCCAACGTTGCCACCTGTCAGAAAAATAGAGATACCCATCCCCCGCTGCTCAGAAGCAAGCGCGCCCGCATAAGTCGTCGCTTGCGGATGGAACGCTGCGACCCCAATCCCCCCAATAGCCAACAACAGATATACAATATAAGCGGATGGCGCGAGCCATAATAGACTTAAACCGAGCGCACTAAACCCCACACCGATCGTCAGAAAATGCACTGTTCGCAGCCGATCTGACAGCCAGCCAAAGAGTATCTGTCCGAATGAGCTAAATACACTGTAAATTGCGACGAAATTCCCCGCTAAGCTGTTCCGTGTCGCAGCCGTGGCTAACTTCGTCAGCAGAAGCGGTTGCAGGTGTGATAGAAGCGTCGCATAGGAATCAAGAACCGTATGTGATAACGTCAGGAAGTAGAACTGTTTTCGCGAAGATGTTTTTGAAGAATCTTGATTGTTATCCATGAGATGGAATGATACCGCATTTCTATAAAAATCGGACAATTGGACAATAGATAGACATTATAGAACGCGCCAAACTAAAAAGCAAGTTTTTATTAAAATTATGTTGAATTGTGGTATGCGATTGTGATATAATGTTTTTAGAGGTTGTAAAAACGTAGTGTATTGTTGTGAGTCCATGTCAGTGAGGTAATCCTGTGAATTGCGAAATGAGCGAAACCCGAATGCGAATCCTGCAGCTGCTGAAAATGCGTGCTGGTATGACTGTCGGTCAACTGACAGAAGCGTTGCATATCAGCCAGATGGGGGTCCGACAACATCTCGCCATACTTGAAACAGAGGGATTGATTGAATACTACCGAGAGAAGCAGGGGCGTGGTCGTCCGCGTCACATTTATCAATTAACGGATGAAGCGAACAGTCTCTTCCCGACAACTTATGCTAATTTTGCTGTTGGACTGATGCATGAAGTGGCAAAATTTAATGGTCCTGGTTTCATCAATAAAATTTTCCGTGGACGGATGGAGTCGCAGCTGGAAACGTATCAACAACGGCTTGCGGGTAAAGCGCTCCGTGAACGGATCGAAGAACTTGCGCGAATTCGTGATGAAGAGGGATACATGGCACGTTTTGAGGAGGCTGAGAACGATTACATTTTAACTGAACATAACTGCCCGATCGCGGTAATTGCACAAGAATATCCACGCGTATGCGAGATTGAATTAGCACTTTTCCGGCAATCCTTAGGTGCAAAGGTTGTTCGCGAAGAACATCTGATGCAAGGCAGCCACAAATGTTGTTACCGGATTCCGAAGACGAAAGAAGAATAATAGTTTTCAAGACGAGTGCGCCTACGACTTTCAGGGCCAGGACTTATGCATTTTTCCATGATAATGGACATCCGACGCTGCAGTCGAGGTTTGAAACCCTGAAGAAACACCCAAGCAAAAACCCTGCAGTGGGGGCTGCGTAAGTCCTAAGGGATAAAATCTAAAAATGTCGGATCAAACAGGGAGGCGTGGCTTTTTTAAGGAAGCCTTAAGCCAACTCATTCAGCCTGTCGCCGAACTTCTTGATGAGAGGATAGGTGAGCATTTGCCAGTTGAGGCACCGAGCGAGCGTGTGCTCTTACGCCCGCCGGGCGCGTTGCCGGAAGCAGAGTTCTTGGAGAAATGCCATCGGTGTGGGAACTGCGTCAAGAACTGCCCTGCGAATGCGATTATCCCTTTAGAGAGTCCACGCGCTGACCTTAACAATACACCTTACATTGATCCAGATGCGCAACCGTGCGTTATCTGTGATTCGTTGGCATGCATGTACGTTTGTCCGAGCGGTGCTTTGCAAACCGTTTATGCAGAAGATATTAGAATGGGTTTAGCGGTTTTCAACGCCGAAACCTGTCTCCGTACGAAAGACATTACTTGTACTTATTGCGTTGATACGTGTCCGATTGGAGATGATGCGATTCACCTCACAGCAGACGGTGTTGTGGAAGTGGTTGATGCTGGGTGTACGGGATGTGGGGTGTGCCAGTATGCCTGCCCGACTTCACCGAAGTCAATAGTCATTGAACACCGTGTCGCCTAAAGTATCGCTGACAGATTTTGGCATACTTGGATTGTAATTCGCACCTTTTCGCGAGAGAGATGTCTGTATTTACACAAATTTTTATGCAGGGTACTGTGGACGGACAGAGTCTACGCGATATTAAACCACCACTGGAGGTGCCGCCAGACCTATTCCCCTACTTTATCGGTGGTGTGGCGATCCTCGGCTTTATAACCGCTTCAATATGGTATTGGATTCAAAAACGCCGTCAAACTTTACCTATCGCTGTAACACCAGAAGCTGATCCGCCCTTAGCACACGAGGTGGCGTATGAACAGTTAGCGGCGATCGAGGCTTCGGACTGGCTCACAGATGGCGACATGGAGACGTATCATACCCGAATTGCTCACGTTCTCCGCGAATATATTGCGGCGCGGTATCAAATCCCCGCACTGGAATTAACAACCACCGCGTTGCTTCACGCGATGTTGAACGCAGAGATTAGTAAGCCTTATGTTGAGCGTATCTGGGAGTTACTCGCTAATTGTGATAAGGTAAAGTTTGCGACCTATCAACCTGAAGTTTCCGAAGCATCTACTCGGATAGCCGATGCGCGCTGGATTGTTGACGAGACAAAGTCTCTTGCGCCGTAAACCGTGATAAACATTCTCGGGACTTACGCAAATTTAGCACGCGATGGTAGATTTTTAGTTCCAAACCCCCTAAATCCCCCTTATCAGGGGGACTTTAAGAGGAAATACGTAAGTCCTAATCCTATAAAAAACTTGACATAATTGAAAAAAATATAGTATGATATTTAACCAAGTTTGTGTGGATGCTGAATTTCATGGGTTTTCTATTATTATAAATTATATAGAACTTGCGCAGCCCCTCGCAGGCGGGGTTTGAAACCCCGCCAGCAGTGTGTCATACGTTCGTTATCATGGAAAACTGCGTCTGTTCTCGTTAGATTGATGGGTTTGGCAAAGGACAAGTTAGAGATATATAACTCGCAATTGTAACTACAATCCATAGCAAGGAGGGAAAAATAGCGTGTCAGATGAACACAAAGTACTCCTCACTATACCTATGTATCCTGATATGGAACTTGCCGCAGCGAAAACTGGCTCTGTTCTTGCTGAATTGAAGGACTTCAATGAGGAGGCAGTTGAAGAGATTCAGCTGGCAATCATTGAAACATGTATCAACGCTTCTGAACACAGCCAAAGCGAAGATAAGGAAGTACATATTCAGTTCTTAGTGACGGACGATCAGTTGCAGGTCAAAATTACTGACCGAGGGGTCGGTATAACTGCGGATACACTTGACGGTACCCGCTTACTCGGTAGCCCAGGGATACACCCGGATCTACGTAAGCGTGGGAGAGGCTTACAAATCATTAAAGCCCTAATGGATGAGGTGATGATAGAAAGCAGCTCTAACGGGACGACCGTTAGTTTCATAAAAAAGAAGACTGCCGAATAGGGGCTGTGTCGTTTTCACTCTGTAGCCAACACAATTTTGAATTTTTCGCAGATACTCCACAAATCTGTATCCAAATGTGTTGTTAAACGACATATTTCTCTAATATATCACCTTTTTGTTTTAGAGGCGACTTGCAAGTCCATATTAAGAACTTAAGGAGGTAAGCGGTTTGTTGAACAAATTTGATATTCAAATTCGCGAGGCGCAAGAGCACGCGGTAATTGAGACAACAGGATACCTGAATGATGCCCTTGGAGAACAGCTCTCCGAGAAGGCACAGGAACTCATTCAGGGGGGTTGTGTCCAACTCGTAATTAACCTTGAAAAAACAACGCTCATTAATAGTATTGGTATATCTATACTCATTGAAATCATAGAGTCACTTGAAGAACGTGAAGGCACCTTAAATTTCTGTGGATTGTCACCTACACAAGAACGTACCTTTCGCATGATGGCGATTGCTAAATACGCTGGCATCTTCCCGGACGAAGAATCTGCTGTTGCGAATCTATGACCTGTTTCTCAAAGGAGTAACCAGTAACCAGTAAAGAAATGTTAGGTTAACACAACCTCTCTTAACTGGAAACTCGTAACTGGAAACTGGAAACTTGAAAAATAAAAATTAGAAACCTACTTTTGGATACAACATTATGAAAGACCCGAGCAAGCCTTTAGGAGATAGTTTGGGAACCCATAAAACGCAAAATACCGCAGAACAGACGATGGAGCGGCTCATTTTTAGCCTATCCGAGCTGGAGCATTTGGGACAGACACTCATCTCCGGACACAGCAATTTCAACCATTCCAGCAAAACCTATCTCCGTATCACGCTTGGGACCTTGCAAATTAGGCGCGGGGTAATATTACGTTACCACTCGACAGGGCAAAACCTTGATGTCGTTGCAGCGACCCCCGAAGAGGTGTTCTCTCCAATTTCTGTTGAAGCAGATGAATTGGAGGCTTTATTGAAGCATTCATTCATCGATAACGCTGACCCACCAAAATCTCTTAAACAATTCTTCGCTCGGAGTGCTAAACTTTCAGAGACTATTGATATACGCCTCTGGGTCCCACTGAAAATCCAAGATGAATTTCTGGGCATGATTGGGCTGGGCAAATTTTTAGCGAGAGACGCATTAGAAGCGTGGGAAAAGGAATTACTCACAACGCTGACGCACCAAATTTCGATTGCTATCGCCTATTCGCAGATGGTAGAGGGGATCCAGAGCGAAAAGTTTCGGCTGTTCATGCTCGCGGAGAGTGCACCACAGATCTGTCAACTGCTACAACCTGAGGATGCTGCGGAACAGGTGGTACAACAAGCCGTTTCACTGCTTGACGCAAACGCTGGCGCGCTCATGCTCACGCACACTGAGCAGCAAGAACTCGAAATGCGCTACGCATTTCCAGAAACTTTGATTGAAAATACCGCATCACAAGACAACGGTAACGGACTTGTTATTTCCTATGGTGAGGACACACCTGTGTCTGAAGAACCGACCTCCGTAGATGTGTTAAAATCTGTTGTTAAAGAGGGGATCCCGGGGCACTGTCTCCCTAAATCCGATACCCTTTTCGGTGGCAAAAATTTAATGGCGGTTCCTATTCCCGGACGTGATGGTGACATCTTAGGGGTCCTTATCGTTGGCGACAAAGAAGAACGCGGCGGCAGAATCACCTCCTTTACAGATGAAGATGTCGTCTTGCTTGACTCTTTTGCCAAACAGGCAGGGGTCGCAATTGAGAACGCGCAACTCCACCAGGAGGCACTTGAGGCGCGTCAGTTGCAGGCAGAAATGGAGGAGGCGCGCAAAATTCAGGTGAACCTTATTCCTGAAACATTGCCAGACATCCCCGGCTACGAAGTGGCGGGGCATTATGAACCGCGTGGCCCTGTCGGTGGCGACTACTATGATTGTATCCCGTTATCTACCGGACATTGGGGACTCGCAATTGCCGATGTTTCTGGGAAAGGGATGCAAGCGGCACTGCTCATGGCGACGCTCCGTGCGGGACTTATCTCGGAATTGTCGCGTGCAGAAAGTATTGAACAAGAGACGCTTAACCAGTCTTCCTTGTACACTGAAATCGCGAACATGGCGATGATACTGAATTCGCTCCTTTACGCCAGTGGTACAGAAGAGAAATATGCGACCTTCTTCTACAGCCATCTTAACCCGGAAACAGATGTGCTCACGACGCTTAATGCGGGACATAATCCACCCCTGCTCATCAGAAAGGATGGCACTTACAAGTGGTTAGGTGAGGAAGTTGGTGGTATTCCGCTCGGCATGTTTCCGAACGATATGGTTTCAAGCATTGCCGACTATGAAGCGGAACATGTTCAACTCGCCAGCGGTGATGTCATTGTGTACTATACAGATGGTGTCACAGAAACCGTCAACATTGAAGACGACTATTACGAAGAAGATCGACTTGTAGAGGCATCACAAGCGTGCAAGGATGAACCCGCCGAGGGTATCCGCAAGTACCTTCATAACGCAGTCATGGAATTTCAAGGCGAAGCGGATCAGTTCGACGATCTTACACTCCTTATTTTGAGGAAGCAGTAGGGAATGGTTATAAGTTATAAGTTGTTGGTTGTTGGTTAAAGAGGGTAGAGGGACCTTAAGAAGGTGTTGGTGCATTCAAGCCTCTTTTAACTTATAACTATTAACTGATGACTAATAACTATTCCCCTGAAACCCTAATGAGAGGGACAAATGCAACAGAGCGCAACGGTAGGACGCACATTTTTAGATCCGACAATCCTTGCCCGTATCGGGAACCTTGAATTAATCGCAAAATTCGTCGTTGAAGGTTTTATCTCAGGGCTACACAAAAGCCCGTACCACGGGTTTAGCGTCGAATTTTCGCAATACCGACAATATATGCCCGGAGACGATACGAAACATATAGATTGGAAAGCCTACGCCCGTACGGACAGGTATTATATTAAGCAGTTTGAAGAGGAGACGAATCTCAACTGTTATCTGCTTTTAGATACAAGTGAGTCTATGATGCACCCGATGGCGGAGGCAGAGACAGACGACACAACGACCGAAGGAGATGCGACAAGGCAACCGAGACTGACGAAGTTGAGATATTCGAGTTTTCTCATCGCATCGCTTGCCTATTTTATGGCGAAGCAGCGAGATGCCGTGGGGTTCGCATACTTCGATGATACGCTTCACCAGTACCTTCCGGCGCGAAGCAGTACATCACACTTACACTCGATTTTGCTGACGTTGGAGACGCTGCAAACAACGAAAAGCACTCGGATGGGAACACCGTTGCATCAAATCGCTGAACGCCTAACGAAACGCGGGTTAATCCTTTTCATCTCGGATCTCTATGATGAAAATCATGAGGAGGTCATTGCTGGCTTAGAACATTTACGCTATGAAGGACACGAGGTCATTGTCTTTCACGTGCTTGCGCAGCAGGAACTCGAGTTCGCTGACTTCGCGGCAGGACGCAGTTCAGAAGCATTGATCCGATTTATTGACGCAGAAAGCGACGCTGAGATTATCACAACCCCGCAAGCAATTCGGGAAAGTTATCTGAGCAATTTCAACAATTTTCTTGATACCTATAGGCTCGCTCTACGACAAGCGGATATTGATTACAATGTGATAACAACGGCAACCCCGATTGATCTCGCGCTCGCTTCTTATCTCGCTAAGCGGGAAGGGGTTCTATAAATAGTAACCAGTTACGAGTTACCAGTTAAGAAAGTTATGAAGTGTAGCTAAAGTGTAACTAAAGTTAGAAAGTTGAAAGAGGACTCTTGAAAACTTTAGAACACTTTGAAACTTTAGAACACTTTACAGACTTCTTTAACTGGTTACTGAAAACTGAAAACTGAAAACTGAAAATAATGTTTGGCTTGACTTTCTTAGCAACCTCTTTTGCAATAGCCGGTGCGATAGGCGCAACCATACCGCTCATTCTCCATCTATTGAATCGGGAACGGGCAAGACGATTAGTATTCAGTACTGTCCGTTTCATTCAGATGTCGCATCAGACCAACGTCCGTCGGCACAAGTTGAAACGCCTGTTGTTGCTGCTAATGCGTATTTTGATGTTACTGCTGCTCGGTTTGGCGTTTGCGCGTCCATTTTTCGCTGCTGATCCGGTGTTCACACAGAAAACAGGTGGGAAACGAAATGCTGTTATGATTCTCGATACATCTTATAGTATGCAGTATGAGAGTGTTTTTGAGACTGCTAAAAAGGAGGCGGTCAAGATTCTGGATGGACTTGACGCATCCGATGCAGCGGCACTCATCCTTTCGTCCGATAATGCCCGTGTTGTTGCGCCCCTCGGCTCAGAATTTTCGCATATTCGGGCTGCTTTGAACGGTGCAGAAACTACTTATGAGCATACCGATTACTTGGATGCATTGCAAACCGCGGATGAAATCCTCGAACCGATTCCTATCGGTGAGAAACAGGTTTATCTCATCGGGGATATGCAAAAGCGAGGCTGGGAAAATTTCATTGAGACGGATAAGCTCAGCCCTAATGTCCAAATGAATTTTGTTGATGTCCGCGCTGAAAGTCCGCAGAATCTGGCGATTACAGGTATGAGCGTTCCACCTGTCGTGCTAAAGGAACAGAGAGCCTCACAACTCGTCGCGCGTGTCCATAATTTCGGGGATGCAGCGGTTGAGAATTTGCAGGTACGCCTCTTCATAGATGGCAATATAATTGATACCGTTGAACTTGATATTGAACCGGACGACCTTGCAGATGCCGTCTTCAAAGTTGAGTTTGAGGACGAGGCAACGCATACAGGCTGGGTGGAACTTCCAGAGGATGCACTCGGTGTTGATAACAAACGATATTTTACTTTGCAAAGTCTACAGTCAATCAAAGTCCATGCGGTCCATGATAAATCTCGAACCAGTGGTCGCTATCGGACTGTAGAAACTTTTTTCATGAAAAAGGCGTTGGTATCAGATAGTGATACGCTACAGATCGATTTCACCGAATCCACTTCAGTACCTAATGCAGCCACGCTTGCCCGCTTAGATGTTCTCATTCTTGCCGATGTAGCAGAACTCTCTACCGGTGAAGCGGCGCGCGTGAAGACTTTTGTCGCTGCGGGTGGCGGCTTGATTGTAACGGTGGGGGATAATATAGATATCGATACCTATAAACAACGCCTCGGCGGTGAAACTGGATTGATGCCATGCGATTTTGTTCAAGCCGTCGGTGATGCGTTTGATCGTGAGCAATTCCGCGTGCTTGCCACGGTAAAGTATGAACATCCGATTTTCGCGCCCTTCAAGGAGCCGAATCACGGAGATTTCGGTAAAGCACGGTTTTACAGACTGTTTCAGGCGGTACCGACGAAAGATGCTACCGTCATTGCGGCTTATGATGATGGGAGTCCTGCACTCCTTGAAAAACCTTATGGCGGTCTCGGACGTGTGCTCTGTTTTACCTCGACAATAGATAGAGAATGGAACGATCTACCGATTCGTGCTGTTTATCTGCCGTTTTTGCACGAATCTATTAAGTATCTCGCGCTTAAAAGTGAAGGGACGACACCTGATTATCGTATCGGTGATAATGTTGAACTGAAGGTACCTGAAGTTAAAAATGGAGACGCTACAGGTGATGCGGAGATTGCCGTTTTCGATCCGAACACTGTTGAGACTCGCTTACGACTGGACGGGAATATTCCAGAGGGTGCTTCACAAGGCAGCTTTTTTTACAATGACACCGCTGTGCCGGGGATTTACTCAGTCCATGCATCTGGCGCAGATTCGTATGCTTTTGTTGTCAATGTTGACTCGTCTGAATCTGATCTCGCGGCACGTGATGTAGAGGAACTCACGAGTATGCTGAAAGGTGCTGCGGATGAATCAGTTGAGGAGAAACCGGCGGCAGAACTCGTCGCACAGTACCGCGAAGATGTTGAGAAAAACCAAGGGGTATGGGTGTATCTCATGTTAACTGTTTTCGCCTTGGCGGTAACAGAAATGTTTCTTGCGAATCGTGTTTAGATTTAAAGTAACGCCAGTTTGAAAAAAAGTATTAGCAGTTAGGACAGACCTAAAAGGGGCGATTTTACTGATTTAACCCCCTAAATCCCCCTTATCAGGGGGCCTTTAAAAAGCAGCGCGTAAGTCCTAAAGTTAACCTCACGGTCACTTATAACTGTTAACTGACAACCATTCCAAGGAGAAATCGTGAATTTTGAAGCGAGTGCACCGATTGAGGTGCCAAAAATCGTATCCGATGAGCAGACCCAGTTTTTTATAAACAACGGGTATCTTGTTGTCCCGGATCTGCTATCGCTTGATGAGATAGAGGAGTTACGACAGGACACCGTCACGATTGCGAAAGGGGGGCATCCGTGTGACAATCTCGAACCGCTTCCTAACGATATTAGTGATACTGAGGTTATCAGTCGTATCCTTTGCATTCATCAACCGCATTTTATCAGTCCAATCATAGAGAAATATGTCAAGCACCCGAAAATCTGCGGTATCTTGAGCCAAATCGCTGGTGCGCATCTTCCACATTGGGATGGGAGCGTTAAGTGCATGCAGTCGATGCTCTTTGTCAAGCCACCTAATTTTCAAGGTCAGGCGTGGCATCAGGACGAGATCTATATTCCGACGCGTGATCGTTCCTTAATCGGTGCTTGGATCGCGATGGACGATGCCACAGTAGAAAACGGTTGTCTATGGATTCTCCCGGGTTCTCATCGTCCAGGCTATCTCTATCCGCAAAAGTCTCATGAAAATCCAGATGAGTTCGATTTTGCGGAGGAGAGTTACGGTTTTGATGACACCGGTGAGGTGCCGGTCGAAGTTACAACAGGGACGTTGGTTTTCTTCAACGGATATTTGCTGCATCGGTCGCGTAAGAACCGTGGGAACACGTTTCGTCGGGTCTTGGTGAACCATTACTGTAACGCTTGGTCATTACTGCCTTGGTCGATTCGAGAAGGGGAACGTCCAGCGAGTGCCGATCGACGATGCATTATTCCGGTCTCTGGTGTTGATCCTTATGCATGGAAAGGTTATGATCAACCACCGAAGAGCGTTTCTCTACGGACATGCAAAGCCGTTCAGGAAATAGCGGAGGCATCAGATGCAGATTGAGCGCTTATCGGAACTCAAACAGGCATTAGAGACAATGCTCTCTCGAATTGAGACGGGGGAAGATATACTGGAACAATTGGAGCAGATTAACGTGTTATATCGGGAACTTCCCGCGACAGCCCCGAAAATGTTGAGACACTATCTTGAACGGAAAAGTTACACAAAAGCGTTAGCACTGCTCGAAACTTTGTAATAACTGTAACCCCCTAAATCCCCCTTATCAGGGGGACTTTGAAGAAACCGCTTAGGGGAAACACTCCAGAAAGTTACACAAAAGCGTTAGCACTGCTCGAAACTTTGTAATAACTGTAACCCCCTAAATCCCCCTTATCAGGGGGACTTTGAAGAAACCGCTTAGGGGAAACACTCCAGCAAAAACACCCCCTTATCAGGGGGACTTGATCTAACGAGGAGAAAGATGGCGAGAGAGGATGGACGCCGGCCAGATGAGATGCGACCGGTTACAATCAAAAGACACTATATTAAACACGCAGAAGGTTCGGTTCTCGTTGCGACAGGTGATACGCGTATTATATGCACAGCCTCTGTTATTAACCAGCAGCCGCGTTTCATGCGTGACCAGCGGATTAAGAATAAGGGATGGGTAACAGCCGAGTATTCTATGTTACCGCGTTCCACCTCTCAACGGATGCAGCGCGAAATAACCCGGGGCGGTGTTAGCGGCAGAACACAGGAGATTCAACGCCTTATCGGTCGTTCTTTGCGTGCTGCTGTAGATTTGAATGCCTTAGAAGAACAGACCGTTTGGATCGATTGCGATGTCATCCAAGCCGACGGGGGTACGCGCACTGCGTCAATTACAGGTGCATTTATTGCGCTCTGGGATGCTTGTCAAGAACTCGTCAAAAGTAAGAGGATCGAAAACTTTCCTATCATTGATAACATTGCCGCAACAAGTGTCGGACTCGTTAACGGCGAGGCACTGTTGGATCTCTGTTACACCGAGGATTCAACAGCGGATGTTGATATGAATATCGTTATGACGGGGAGCGGAAAGTTTATAGAGATACAAGGCACCGCAGAGGAGAAACCTTTTTCGCGGGACGATTACGATCAAATGTTAGATCTTGCTGTTGGTGGGATACAACAACTGGTCCGACTGCAGAATCGGATGATGTTGGAGAATTTAGATGAAGCTCGTATTGGCGACGCATAACCAAGGCAAGGTCCGGGAGCTCACGAAAATGCTCCGCAGCGGTGCAGACACCTTACAACAGATAGAGGTTATTTCCCTAAAAGCGTATCCCGAAGCACCAGAAGTCATCGAGGACGGAAAAACGTATGCTGAGAATGCGGCTAAAAAGGCATCTGTGATTGCTGAATATACAGGTCACCTCGCGCTTGCTGATGACGCTGGATTAGAGGTGGACGCGCTCAAGGGTGCTCCGGGTATTCATTCTAAACGCTGGGCAGGTGAAGACGCTACGGATGCTATCCGCATCGCGAAACTCCTCGAAGCACTTGAAGGGATTACAGATCGGCGCGCCCGTTTTGTTGCCGCAATTGCAGTTGTACACCCCAATGCTGTTCCTAAAGGCGTACTCGGTGTTTGTGAAGGACATATCACACACGCGCCTAAAGGAGAGAGCGGTTTCGGCTATGATCCTGTGTTCGTGCCAGAGGGTTATGAACAGACTTTGGCAGAATTAGGAGAATCCATTAAAAATCAAATTAGTCATAGAGCCAAGGCGTTGCAACAAGCAATCGCCTTGCTTTAGTAGTAGTTATAAGTTATAAGTTGTAAGTTATAAGTTGTAAGTTATAAGCGAACCTCTTGTGGGGTTCAATCGTGTTGTGGTGTCCACAGCCGCCCTGAATGCCACAACACAGTTACTTATAACTGTTAACCAACAACTCTATTGAGGAGAAAATGGCAGCACTTAACGATTTACGCAACGGGTTGGTTATCCGACTCAACGACACTATTTACACTATCGTCGATTGTCAGCATGTGAAACCTGGGAAAGGTAGTGCCTTTGCGCGAACGAAGATTAAACGTATCACCGACGGTGCCGTTTTGGACCGCACGTTCCGTTCCAATGAGACTATCGAGACCGTCAGAGTTATGGATCATAAGATGCAGTATATGTACCGGGATGGGGATGTGCTATGGTTTATGGACAACGAATCCTTTGAACAACACACGCTTCCGCTGCGTCTGGTTGAGGAGAGTCTGCAGTTTCTCAAAGAAGGGGAGACTGTCACCGTCAAAATGGATGGGCAAGTACCACTCGCCGTTGAACTCCCGAACTTCGTTGAACTTCAAATCGTGGAGACCGATCCTGGGTTAAGGGGTGATACTGTCAGTGGCGGCTCCAAACGTGCTAAACTTGAAACAGGCGGGGTTGTTAACGTTCCGCTCTTTGTTCAAAACGAAACGCGTATTAAAGTTGACACGCGTACGGGAAAATATGTAGAAAGGATATAGTAGTTATAAGTTATAAGTTATAAGTTATAAGTTATAAGTCTGTTTTCTGATGTTTGATCGTTATTCCAAGAAGTCTCTACTCAATTGAAGTACTGACGGTTACCAAAGAAACTTGAATAATCAGCACCCTCTTAACTAAAAACTTATAACCAATAACCAATAACTATTAAAAACAGAAATGCGTCAAAACAGATCCAAGGATAAATCTGAATCCGCGGAACAAGACTACAGTGATGTCCTCGAACTTGTTGAGCAGTTGGCGGCGGTTCTCGACCGCACTGACCTCACAGAAGTCCGCATTCGGGACAACGAATTTGAGGTGCAAGTTTCCAGGGAGCGACGGAGCTTGGTCGGATATGAACAGCCACCGCTACAACGCATAGCGACAAGTGTTGCGACCGGCACACCGCAGATGCCTGTAGAGGACAAGGACGTTGAGGTGAGCGCAGAAGCGGAGAATGAATTCATCAATGCCCCAATGCCTTCACGCTTCTACCGTTCTCCTACCCCTGAAGAAGCACCTTTTGTAGAAGTCGGAGATGTCGTTGCCACGGGTGAACCCGTTGCTGTTCTTGAAGTTATGAAGACTTACAATCCGGTGGAAGCCCCATTTAACTGCGAGATCTTGGAGATTCTCGTTGAAGATGGTGACGCGGTTGAGTATGCTCAGCCCCTATTCCGAGTGAAGCAGACATAATGGTTATAAGTTATAAGTTATAAGTCTGTTTTTTGATCGCCCCATGTTTTCTTGTCACCCTTGTTACGCTTAGGGGGTAATGGCATTACAAAGAGATGATAGCCCCTCAGAACCCTCTTAACTTATAACTTATAACCAACAACTAAAAACTATTTTATGATAAAAAAGATACTGGTAGCAAATCGTGGTGAAATCGCTGTCCGCATCATCCGTGCTTGTAAGGACATGGGGATTAAGACGGTGGCGATTTATTCGACCGCTGATAAAGATGCCCTGCACGTTAAACACGCTGACGAGGCGTATTGTATTGGTCCGGCACCCTCAACGGCGAGTTATCTCAAATACTCAAGCATAATTACCGTCGCGGATTATGCGAATGTCAACGCGATTCACCCGGGAGCAGGCTTTCTCGCTGAAGATGCGCAGTTTGCGGAGATGTGCGAGGCACACGAAATAAAGTTCATCGGCCCCTCTATTGAGAATATTCGGACGATGGGGAACAAGGTAAGGGCGCGCGAGACTGTCGCAAAAGCCGGCTTGAAACTTATACCGGGTAGCCAAGGTGGGAAACGCAAAAATAGCAAAAAAGGGACGGTTGACACTGCCGAGGACGCTGTACAACTCGCTGAGAAAATCGGTTACCCTGTTGGGATTAAAGCCGTTGCAGGTGGCGGTGGACGTGGTATCCGAATCGCAGAAAACCGTCCGAGCCTTTTTAACCTTTTTCACACCGCGAAGGCGGAGGGTGAAGCGGCTTTTGGCGACGGTGATGTCTATATTGAAAAATGGATTGAAGAGGCACGACATATTGAGGTACAGATTTTAGGTGATATGCACGGTAACGTTGTCCACTTAGGTGAACGTGAATGCTCTATCCAGCGGAAGCAGCAGAAACTCCTTGAAGAAGCGCCTGCTGCCTCAATTCCGTCTAAACTTCGTTCCGAAATCTGTAAAGCCGCTGCAAAAGCCGCAAAAGCGGTCGGTTACGTGAATGCTGGCACCATTGAGTTTGTTGTTGATAAGGATGAGAATTTCTATTTCCTTGAGATGAATACGCGGATTCAAGTTGAGCACACTATCACTGAAAGCATCACCGGCATTGATCTGGTTAAGGAACAGATTCAAATCGCAATGGGACAGGAGCTGGGATACAGCCAGTCTGATATCCAGATTCAGGGACACGCTATTGAATGCAGGATTAATGCCGAAGATCCCGCAAATCAATTCATGCCTTCGCCCGGACTCGTCACTGCCTACGATCCGCCCGGTGGTATCGGCATTCGGGTTGACGGTTATATCTATACCGGTTATACTGTGCCGCCGCACTACGATTCACTCGTGGCGAAACTTATCGCAACTGGCAAAGATCGCGAGGAGGCGATTGCTCGGCTGCGGCGCGCCTTGTCGGAGTTCAAAATTGAGGGTATCAAGACGACGGTTCCACTCTATCAAGAGATTATTAATGATGAACGCTTTCGCAGCGGCGCGATTTTTACGGATTTCTTGGAAACATATTTTTAACAGGAGTTACCAGTTAACAGTTAACAGTTTCCAGTAAGAAAGTTGCGAAGTGTACTAAAGACGAGAAAGTTGGCAAGTTGTGAAGTGTAACTAAAGTTAGAAAGTTGAAAGAGGGCTCTTACCAACTTTAGAACACTTTACAGACTTCTTTAACTGGTTACTGGTTACTGGTTACTGATTTGCGTTCGGTGAGGTAGATTGGTGGTTTCATGTTCAACTCCGTATATCCGCTTTCCATTTCATATTTTTAAGTTTCCTTGCGGTTCGGTGAGGTAGATTGGTGATTTTTACGTTCAACTCCGTATATCCGCTTTCCATTTCATTACAAGCTATATCTCTTTTTTTTTCAAAAACCTTTGCAGTATTCGCAATTTTTATGCTGACACCTGTTACTGTTCATGCGGTTACCTTTACCGATGTCACAAAGGAAGCCGGTATCCATTTTCAGCATTCAAGTGGAACCCGTTCGAGTCTGCTTCCAGAAGATATGGGTTCTGGCGCAGGTTTTGCTGATATAGATAACGATGGCGATATTGATCTATACATCGTCAACATCCCGCATCCATTTACGCAAGATGTCGGTTCCGATAGCAAAGCAAATGTTCTCTATCGTAACAACGGGGATGGCACGTTTACGGACATAACGCATACCGCTGGTGTTGGGCATTACGGATACGGCATGGGGTGTGTTTTCGCAGATTACGATGGCGATGGCAATATCGACCTCTATGTGACGAATTACGGCGCGAACGTTCTTTATCGCAACAACGGGGATGGCACTTTTCGTGATGTGACGGAAACTGCGGGGGTCGGTTGTGAATTATGGAGTACGGGTGCCGCTTTCGCAGATGTTGATGGCGACACCGATTTGGATCTCTATGTTTGCAACTATGTCACCTACGATTTGGATAAACTTGAGCAGATGCAGGCGGAGTCCTTACAATCCGGTAAACCTGTACCGAGTGCCTTGAATCCACACGTTTTTGAACCGCAAGATAATGTCTTCTATCGTAATAATGGAGATGGCACCTTTACGGATGTAACTGCCGAAGTTGGCATAGCAGCGCCCGGCGGCAGAAGCATGCAGTGTATCTTCAGCGACTTTGATAACGATAACGACTTGGATCTGTATGTTGCGAATGATACCTCTGTGAACTATACCTATCGTAATGACGGTAATGGCACTTTCACCGATGTCAGTGATGAATCGTGGGCAGCGGATTTTCGGGGTTCAATGGGTGTCTCTGCTGGCGATTATGATGGCGATGGGGACATCGATCTCTTTATGAGCCATTGGGTTGATGAAGAAAACGCCCTTTACAGGAATCTTTTGGTGGAATCGGGTTTACAAAACCCTCCTACAAGGAATCCTTCGGTGGAATCTGATTCACAAAACCCTCCTACACGTAAGCAGATCAGGTTTGTTGATGAATCCTATTCTGCGATGCTCGCTGAGGTGGGTATCAAACAGATCGGATGGGGCACAGCACTCTTTGATTACGATAACGATGGCGATTTGGACATCTTCGTTACGAATGGGAGTACCTTCCAAGAACTTAAACAGCCAGAAGTACTGATTCCCCAAGTTGATGCCCTGTTCAGCAACAACGGCGATGGCACCTTCAGCGATGTTAGTGAAAGCACAGGTATCGCAGCACTGCCCACACGTGTTGGGCGCGGCGCGACATTTGCAGATTACGACAACGATGGTGATGTCGATATTTTTATTGTCAACAATCACGCGCCACCGACCTTATTGCGGAATAATGGTGGGAATCGCAACAATTGGCTGCACGTTGAATTGGTTGGAACAGGCGGAAACCAGAAGGCTATCGGCGCGAAGATTCATCTCAAGACAGCGGATCGGACACAGATACGAGAGATTTACGCTGGGGATAGCTACATGTCCTCTAACAGCTTTGTTGTTGAATTCGGCGTGGGAAGTGCTACGCAGATTGAGACTTTGCGGGTGACATGGTTGAATGGTGGGACGCAAGCACGGCATAATATACCCATAAACCAGCGAGTGCGTGTGATACAAAAACAGGAGCCGTAGATTGGAAAAATGAAAGGACACAGGACTTACGCAAACTTTTAAACCCCCTAAAGAATCAGAATCAACGGTATGAATGCCTTATGGGCATTCACCGGGTATGAATGCCTTATGGGCATTCACCGCCCCTTATCAGGGACAATGGTTATAAGTTATAAGTTATAAGTCTGGTTTCTGATGCTTGATTATCTTTTTGTAACCGTCGTTACGCATTGGAGTACCAACGGTTCCAAAAAGATATTGGACAATCGGAACCCTCTTAACTTATAACTTATAACCAACAACTAAAAACTATTTACGATGAACATCCGTTGCTATCTATTCATTTCTATATTTTTTGTTCTGCTGGCGTGCGGCGAGGATGCTACAATTAAGCGTGGCAAATCACTTCTTGAAACAGGCGACACGGCTGCTGCCATTCAGGCGTTTGAGACGGCACTTAAGCAGAATCCTTCCAATGCAGAGGCTTACTATCAACTCGGCTTGGTGTATGAAGGGTTAGGAGATGTTACGCAATCCAGTAACGCCTTCAAAAGTGCAGCAAAGTTGGCACCAAAACGATCAGAAGTCACACTCGCACTCGGACGCGTCTATTGGCATAACAATGACCGTTCCCTTGCGATTGCCCAGTTTCAAAGTCTGCTAAGCGGTTCTCCGAAAAAGGAGATTCTGCTTCAATTGGCTGGACTCACCGGCGATGCCTACCACGTCCAACGTCTCCGCACCGAAGGCAGCGACGATTATGAGCAGACCTTTACCGAGAAAGGGAATATCATGACGTTTACTGCGAAGTACACCGACGATTATAGTCCCGCAATTTCGCCGGATGGAAACTCGATCGTTTTCGCATCAAATCGTCTCCAGAATGCCGAGTTGTATCTCATGGCACTCACGGATCGCTCACTGCACCAGCTCACACACACCGACGAGCTTGATGAATACATGCCTGCTTTTTCACCAGACGGAAAATCGATTGCCTTCGTTACAGAACGCACTCGCGGTGGTATGATGCTCCCACCTGTCCAAGCAAGTGGCTCTGATCCGAGTCGTGCTTCCATCTATCTCATGGACATTGACGGGCGAAACCAGCGTCCGTTGGTCGATGCAGATGGCGCGGACCGTGCCCCCGTTTTTTCGCCAGATGGGAAAAAAATCGCCTTTGAATCCAAAGCACCGACACAGGAAGCCGCGAGCACTCCTGGGAGTACTGAAAATAACGATACCTTGGAAATCTATGTCATTGATGTGGATGGCACCAATAGAGTGCAGCTGACGCATAATGAAGTGGACGATGGACACCCGACGTGGGCACCGAATGGGAAACAGATCGCCTACACTGCTATGGTGGAAGACATCTATCAGATTTTTATTGTGAATGCGACAGGTGGCACGCCAAAGCAGTTGACCTTTTCGGACACAAGCCATTATCATCCGATCTTCAGTCCAGATGGTAAACGGATTATCTATGTGTCAAACGCGTATAACCATTATACGCTCTGGATGATGGAGGTTGACGGTACCAACAAAACCCAACTCACGAACCATATCGGTGCGCATTTTGAACCGAGCCTCTCGCGAGATGGGAAGCAGTTAGTATTTAGTTCCGACCGTTCGGACCACATGCGAATCTATCTCATGGATTTGACCCAACCCGTTCAGAAAGAAGCATTAAAGACGAGGCTGGCAGGAAAATAGTTTTTAGCCGTCAGCAGTCAGCGATCAGCAGTCAGAAAAGACGTTAGAACTATCATATCCCTCTTTAACTGATGGCTGATTGCCGAAAGCCGAAAGCCATTATGCGAAAACTCTATTTTATTTTTTTTATTCTTCTCATTATTGCTGGTTGCGATGCGGATCCACCACCAGATAAGATGGACCCGCAATTGGCGGCGCAGTATCAGCGCGGTCTTGATGCTTTAGATAAGCGTGCCTTCGCTGAAGCGGAGCAAGCGTTTCAAACGTGCTTGCAGATGGATGCGAATGCCCACGACGCTCGTATGCAGTTAGCGCGGACGTACATCCGACAGCAGAAATTTACCGCCGCTGAGGTGGAATTAGAGATGTTAATAGGACTCCTGAATCAAGTGCCTAAAGCAAAGGATAAACTCTCAAGAGCGTATCTAACATTGGCACAGGTTTTCAGTTATCAACAACGTTTTTCTGATTCTACTGCTGCGCTTACCAATGCACTGGAGGTAAACCCGGACGATATCGATGCCCGCATCAGGCTCGGTTATTTCTTAGGCGCGCCGCAACAGATGCTCGTCCCAGACCTTTCAGCATCCAAACGCCAGTTTGAGAAGGTACTCGAGCTTGAACCGAACAATCCAGAAGCCATGCTTCAACTCGGTTTAGCGGAATTCCGTTTGGGGGCAGCGGACAAAGCCGCGGAACGGTTTGAAAATATCATCCAAAATTACCGTCGTCACTCTGGTGCCTACTACTATCTCGGTGTCTACCATCTCCGGCACGGTAACCTTGAAAAAGCCGTAACAAATTTCAAAGAATCGCTCCGCCTTAAACCCCGGGACCCCGAAACCCTGTGGAACCTATGGACGGCATATAGTCAACTCGGTGGCTACCCCGAAGAATTGCCGGAGGAATTTAAAATAGCCGTCAGCCGTCAGCCGTCAGCCGTCAGCCGTCAGCAAGAGAATAGAACGGAAGGCAGGAAGGATGGAAGGGAGGAAGCGAGAAAAGAATCTTCCAGTCTTCCAATCTTCCAACCAGACGCTGAAAGCCGACAGCCAACAGCCGATAGCCAATTCACCGATGTTGCCCCCGATTTGAAGATGGATAAAGTTGACGGCGGACGCGGTAGCGCGTGGGGAGATTACGATAACGATGGTGATCTGGATATCGTCGCAGTTGGGACTTATCAGCCGCATGTCTTGTATCGCAATAACGGGGATGGCACCTTTACCGATGTCGCAGCGCAAGCAGGTATTGCTGATCCGAGAGGCGGTTGGGGTTCTCTTTTTGCGGATTACGACAACGACGGTTATCCTGACCTCTATATCACCCGTGGCGGTTGGTCGGGTGCAGCGGAGAATACGCTCTATCACAACAACGGTGACGGCACTTTCACCGATGTCACATACGCCGCAGGTGTCGCTGACCCGCAGAGTAGTTTCTGTGCCGCTTGGGCGGATTACGACAACGACGGTTACCTTGACCTCTACATCGCAGACGGCGTTATCGGCGATGGTGCCGCCAATGTCTTATACCGTAATAACGGCGATGGCACGTTCACCGACACTGCTGAATCAGCGGGTGTCGCGAATACGGGCAATTCGCTCGGAACGGCTTGGGGGGATTACGATAAAGATGGGTATATTGATTTGCATGTCGTCAACTTCGGGCAATCCAATGTGCTGTATCGCAACAACGGGGATGGCACTTTCACTGATGTCACGCCAACAACCGGCATGAATCTCCCTGTTACCGATGCGTTTGTTACTTTCTTTTTAGATGTGGACAACGACGCGGATTTAGATATCTTCATCTCAAATTCAGGTTCGTTCCAAGCCTTTATTGCGGGACAAATCACAGGGGCTGCGCCGCACGATGGCGACCGGCAGGTGCTTTACCGCAACAACGGGGACGGCACCTTTACCGATGTCACCCGTGAATCTGGACTCTATCACGCTTTTGGGGCGATGGGTGCAAACTTCGGTGATATTGATAGCGACGGTTATCTGGATATCTATCTCGCTACGGGGGCACCGCAGATGGGCAGACTCGAACGCGATGCGCTCTTCCGTAACAACGGTGACGGTACCTTTACTGATGCGACTTTCGCGCTGGGGTTAGGCAACGTCGGAAAAGGACACGGCGTGACTTTCGGTGATATTGATACGGATGGTGACGTTGATATCTACGTTCCTGTTGGTGGTGCGTTTATTGGCGATCAGTGGCACAATCTTTTCTATCAGAATGCCGGTGCGGGGAACAATTGGCTTACTTTGAAACTGGTCGGGGTCAAGAGCAATCGAGACGGGATTGGGGCTAAGGTAACTTTGCGCGTTGGCGATAGTGTGATTTACAGAGAGGTTAGCGGTGGATGCGGTTTCGGTTCAACGAATAGCCTGTCCCTTGAAATCGGTCTCGGCACACATACGAAAATTGACACGCTTGAAATTGTCTGGCCCTCCGGTCAGGTGGATACGCATCGGCGTCTATCTGTCAACCGGAGGCTTGTTGTCACCGAAGGAAAAGGTTTATGAAGGGCATTGGATGGAAGACCGGAAAGATAGAAGACAGGAAGGATGGAAGAGTGGGCACGCATTCCTCCAGCCTTCCAGCCTTCCACCCGAGATCTGCTTTGCTTTCAGTAGATGAGATGGGACTCTTCGTTGATTACTATCAACTGACGATGGGGCAAGCGGATTTCGATGCGCAAAATAACGCTGTTATCACGGCGAATTACTACGTCCGTAAAATTCCACAGGGCCAATATCTGATTGCCGCTGGGTTGGAACAGGTCGTCCACTACATCTTAAATTTGCGTTTTACCGATGCGACGCTTGACTGGCTGGCAGCACGTGGTGATCTACACGCTGACTACCTCGCTTCGCTGAAGGATTTCCATTTCGACGGCTCCGTTTTCGCAGTCCCCGAAGGCACACCTGTTTTTCCCAACGAACCGATTATCAACGTCACGGGTAAATCGCGAGATGTCCAACTGTTTGAGACCTATCTGCTCTGTGTCATGAATTTCCAGACGTTGATTGCCACGAAAGCCTCACGGATCGTGCAAGCCGCGCGCGGAAAACCCGTTTTTGACTTCGGGGCGCGACGCGCCCACGGCAGAGATGCCGGTATCTTAGCTGCGCGTGCCTCCTTTATCGGCGGTGCCAGCGGCACGTCGTTGGTGCTTGCAGGACGGTATTTTGATATTCCCTACGTCGGCACGATGGCGCATAAATTCGTCTCTGAACGTCCTTCTGAGTTAGCGGCGTTCCGCGATTACGCTGCAGCCTTCCCGAACAACACGACTCTCCTGATTGATACCTACGATACGCTTGAAGGTGCGCGAAACGCATGTATCGTCGCGAAGGAGATGGCGGCGCGTGGCGCGAGGTTACGCGCAGTTAGATTGGATAGCGGGGATCTCTTAGAACTCAGTAAACAGGTGCGTCGTATCCTTGATGCCGAAGGACTTGATTACGTCCAGATTATCGCAAGCCATGACCTTGATGAATTTCAGATAGACACTTTGCTCGGAGATGGTGCGCCGATTGACAGTTTCGGGGTTGGTACGCGGCTCGCGACGGGTGCTAACTTTAACCCACGCACAGGCGAAGGGGCTCCGTCTGCGCTCGGTGGGGTCTATAAGTTAGTGGAGAGTGATGGTAGACCTGTCGGAAAACAGTCGCTGGATGAACCGGCAAAAGCGACGATACCCGGCAAAAAGCAGGTGTATCGGTTAACTGATGCCGCTGGGAATTATGCTAAAGATCGGTTGGCACTTTGGGATGAAAAGGTTTCTGAGGGGCAACCGCTTCTTGTGCCGATCATCCAAGACGGGGAATTGGTGTCCGATTTTCCAAGCCTCCATGACATTCAGGCGCGCACGACAGCAGAACTTGGAAAATTACCCAATTCACATAAGCATCTGACAGAAGCAACACCTTATGCTGTAGAACTGCATCCATCACTCTTAGCGCGTATGGATGGGATATCCTAATATCTTTTCTCCTATTAACTCCACACTATATACAAACATACCCAACATTTGAAGTCCATAACACGAACAGCGTAGTGCCCACAGGTTTATTTTTCTTCCCCTATTGAATGGGACAGTACATCTCGGCAATTTTTGCCGATTGTGCAAGTTTTACGTTTTTTCGGCAAATATCGCGTATTGGCGATCGAAAGCAGATACGTTTTTATTTCCCAGTAAGGCGATTTTTAGAAAAAATAAGCATTGACACGTTTTTTGATAAACTCAGTGAATACATGCCTGTTAGACGGTTGACCGTTCAAAATATGCTTGGTTGTTGAGGGTTTAACACAGACATAGTGTCTATTTAGAGGAGTTGGCACGAAATTTGCTAAATTGCTAAATATAATAATGTGAGTTGTTCGAGACTTTACGGGTCAATGCTTTTGCAACGCCTATAGTATCTTATCTGCTAAAGTCTTAAATCAATCTCATGTTTTATTGGTTGGTGCCTTATAGGGATATATTGCCAATTCTGTTTTGTCGAGCTGGCATAATTCTTGTAATGAATATTAACTTGGAGGTATGTATGTTCCGTGAAATTCTCTCAAGCCGAGGTCTTATTTTTGGGTTCGCTTTTTTCGTGCTGATTGTAGCAGGCACACAGTTCTATAGTTGGCACGTCCACCGCACCGGTCAATATGCTCTGGAGCGGACAAAGCGAAAGCTACAGCAACTTCGGAAAGATAACGAGATGTCCATTGCACAAGAAGATGGTCTTCTCATAGACACCGAGACGCTTGACCCGTCGGAAATTTCCATTGATGCGGATGAAACGCGAACGATGTCTGAGGACGCTGATGTTTTACCAAGGGGCGGTACAGCGGGCGTTGACATGATGGATGAATTCTTACCCGACGATATGGTTTCAACCGAAGCAGAAACCACCGCTGTGTCTATATCACCCTTTGGCTTTGGTCCTTATCCGGAAATTCCTGCCGATTTTCCACATGGAGCAAGTTGGCTTGAAGAAACAAATGCCCGACGCTCTCTTCAAGCACAGAGAAGCCAAGAACTCATTTGTCGCGTGATGATAAAAGCCTGGACTGATGGGGACCACTATTTTAAAGGGGCATCTTTTGATCGTAAGTCTGGGAAAGTCTATCTTAATTACCCAGATCGACTTTATGTCCGGTACAGAACCTTTGAACTATCGAACGGAAAGGTCATCAGGCATCTTGCTCACGCAAAAGGCACACATCATAATTTGCTGACCCTTGAGCAAATGCGGTCTGGAGATATCCCTCCCGATATTCAGGCAATACCTATGGAGTCCGCTGGCATAGATCCTCAGACCTATCTTAATTTACCTTCGTCCGCTTTTTAGATTTGCTACTACTTTAAAAGGAGAAATTTATGTTCAAATATTTCACTCACACCAACACAAAAAGTACTGTTGGGTTATTAATTCTTTTCACCTCTGTTGTTTTTACTACCGTTATCGCTGGGGATACTTGGGAATATATTAACCCCAATGGTACTGGATCGGTCTTCCAGCACGTACAAAACGATGATTTTTTATACGCGGACAACCAAAATTTCCACCGCAGTCTACAAGCGACAAAACGGCAACTGTAGGAGCGAGTTTTGCTCGCGATATGCCCTTCAATCAGTCGGATTTTGTTGTTTCTGTTGAGAGGCGTTTTATGCGTGCTTCGAGGAATTGTATTACCGCAGCAGCATCGGTGGCTTGGAGGTTACCGAGCATGCTTGCCTCTTCTATGAGCATCGTCATTTGCACTGGGTCGTTCTTGAGTAAGGTCTCCGTATTTTTGTAGTATTCAATGGCGAGCCTATTTTCGGCACGCTTTTCGCTAATCGCGGCGAGATAGATGTGCGCAGCGGCGAGACGTGGGGACTGCCCGCGGTTCTGGATGAACTCCTCAAAAACGGCGCGTGCCTCGTCGTAACGGTTATCGTCATAATGGACACGACCGATACGGAATTGTGCCCTATCGGCGAAACTATCCTTATACCCGCCAGCGAGATACCGATCACGTTCTGGGTAGCCAATGGTTGTCTTATAGGCTTGCAGTGCTTCGTTGGAACGGTTCAGTTTTCTATAGAGTTCACCGAGTTGGAAACTTGCCATCATTGCCTGTAAAGTGTTGGGATGCAATGTGATAACACTTTTATAAGCCTGGAGTGCTTCATTCGGGGCAGAGAGTTGCTCAGCGTGAACGAGTCCACTGCGATAGCGTGCTTCAGCGGCATAGATTGAATCAGGATGGTGTTTCAATACCTCTTGATATACTTCAATTGCCTTTGGATAGTCTTGTAGCTGCCGTTCATAGATAGTGCCAATTTGCAATCGTGCGCGTGCTGCATCGGCAGGTGCTAAGGTATTGTTTTGAAGTTGCTCACGTAGGTTTTCAATTGCTGTGAGGCGTTGAAGTATAGGCAGTTGTTCTGCTGCTTGTTCTGCTTGCGGTGTATGGGGTGATGTGGCAATGAGGTTTCGCGCAATATCTAATGCCTTAGAGAAGTTTCTATTTGCGCGCGCTGTGTTCAATCGTTCTAATTCCATTTCCGCCATCTGTTTGGTGAGTTGCTCAATTTTCTTCCCAATTTCCGCCTTCACTTCAGGTATACTCTTATCGTGCATCGAGATCTGCCCTAAATACCCAGGGTCCAGTTGTGGTAGATAGGCATGAAGGAACGTTTCATAAGCCGCAATTGCTTTGGGGTAATTCAAGTTTTTTTCGTGGCAGACCCCTGTCCAATAGAGGACGGCGTGCATGTTCCAGAAGTTCGGATATTTCTGTTTGAGTTTCTCAAACACAGGGATGGCTAACGAGTATTTTTCGGCTGTCCGATGGATGTTTGCCATTTGGAAAAGAGCCTCGGCAGCGAAGTTGCTCGTCGGGTAATCGTCAACGACTTTTCTATATGTTGCCATCGCTAAGGCGGATTGGTTGAGCAGGGTATGTCTTAAGTTTGCGATACGCCATCTGGCTTCGGGTGCAACAGTTGCCGCTGGGTGTGTTTTTAAGAGTGCCTCATACTTGGCGATTGCCTTTTCAGGTTGGTTAAGTTGCGACGGGTTTCTATAGAGTTCGGCGATCTGGAATTCGGCAATAGCGGCAAGCGGGGTACCTTTGTACTGAATCGCGATGCGTTGCTGCTCTCTGAGATCGTTGAGTGCGGTATTAATGTCCCGAATCTTTTGTAATCCGGTTTTATGCACGAAGTGGGCAGCAGGGGCAAGTTTAATCAGTCTATCGTAAGTTTGGATAGCGTCTTGGTAATTCCCCATGCGGCTGCAGACATCACCTTTTTTGATGATCGCGAGGTACAGTTCCTGCGGGGGCAGTCCCTTCTTTTCAAGCTTCAGAATTTTGTCGTAAGCTCCGACCGCCTTGGTATACTGGTGCGTATAATTATAATAGATTTCGCCGATATGGTAGTAGCACCAACTTTTCACTGCAACATCTTTGGTGGATTCGGCAATCGCTTCAAGTTTATCGTTGGCTTCCGCATAGCGTCCCGCATCAACTAAGACGTGCACCTCTTCAAAGTGCGCGTGCGCGAGCGGGCTGATGAGGATTACCAGCAGCGCGGATAAGAGAAAGGTAAGCCTGCTTGACGTTTCCATGGCTAATATCCCTTAGCTGTGCTATTGTAAAGTTGAATTCCCAGATTGAAGATTCTTGAGATGTGTGTCCGCCACTTTTGTCCAATTGGTGCCTTGCGCCTGCTCTTTCATTCGGTGGAGTTGGCTTTCTGTCTCCCAGGCATCATTTCGGACATGCCGTGTAATCAGTGCCTCCTCCAAATTCCGTTGGATGCCCTGCTGGCGGTACTGTTCGATACGTGCATCAGCGGATTGTGTTTCAGTGAGCCGCAGGGTGTCTTCTGATTGGAAGGGTTTTCCAATGAGGACAGCAGCAGCGATCAAAGCAACAGCGACACTGCTTGCTGCAGCGGTTTTGTACCAACCGAAGGGTGACCCGACACCCGCAAAATAGGTGCGGATGCGTGAGAACAGCGTCTGTTCTTGTGTCGCAGCGAGCCGTTTGTATACGTTCATCTCGATGTTCTTGAGGGCGGTTTCAGGTACAACCACTTCTGCTTGCGCTTTATCTGTCAAGTCAAAGACGGCTGTGTAGGCTTTTACAGCCTCAGAACAATCATGGCAATTCTTGAGGTGTTGTTCAAAGGGCTCTTCTTCTGGGGGTGGTAGAAGTTTGGAAGCGTAATCAATCGCTTGCCCTTCAGATTTCTTACATTTAGGCATAATCAATATTTCTCCTTTCAAATTTAGGTTTACCGGTGCGGTTTCAAACCGCACCTACCGGGCCTGGGGGCCAAAATTGGACGAAAAACCGAGAACTCAATAACCCTATTTCAAATTTCGTTGTTTTCCCACAATGGACGTAGGAGTGTTTGTAACCGTTTTACTGCGCGATGGAGGTGAATTTTTACAGTGCCTTCCGCCATGTCGAGCGTTTCAGCGACCTCCTTAAGTTGTAACCCTTCATACCGGCTTAGCATGAAGACGGCTTTCTGTTTCGGGGAGAGTTGATCAACTGCTTCACGGATAAGGATCCCGCGTTCTTTCTCTTCAAGCTGCTTCTCCGGGTCGCTATGGAGATCGGTGGCAACGAGGTGTACTTCAGGGACTTCTGTATCGTCCAACGCATAGACAGGGTGGCGCGCTTTCGCACGGTGGTAATCGATAGCAAGATTGGAAGCAATCTTGTAAAGCCATGTCGAAAATTTGGCTTTCGGTTGCCAACCTTCTAAGGCACGGTACGCTTTGAAAAAGACTTCGATGGTGATGTCCTCAGCATCCTCGTAATTTCTGACTGAACGCAGAAGGTACGAGAATATCTTGGATTTATAACGTTTCATCAGCTCATCAAAGGCGTTTTGGCGGCCGGCTTGAAACTGAGCGACTAACATTTCATCATCTATCAATTTGTCCATAAGTCCCGACTTTAATTATCGGTTGAAGTTGTGCCTCACCTAAGGTAGCGGTGGACAATCACCTGCTAACACTTTTTTTAACGGAAGCCATTAAAATAAGTTTACAGAATTTATGAAGGATTGTCAAGATTTTTTCGGATTATAGTAAAATCCGAAAATAAGTTTACATTTGTAGCATAGGCTGTTAGCCTGTGCCATTGGGACACATAACTTCAGAGTTTACACAACGATACGCGTGTATAGGTAATTACGGAATCTACTATAACGTCTGAACTGTGATTTATGGGATTTTAGGGATTTTAGGGATTATTGGGATGAGTGGGAACCCCAAAGTTTTGGCTTTGAAGTTCCCGGTATCTTGGCGGTGTGAAGGAGTTTTGGTAGGTTCTGTTCAACGCAGGGGAAACACCCAATTCCATAAACATGCCGCCCTTACAGGGCTAAAGAACTCGCGCCCACGCGTTTCTATAAACATACCGTCCCTATGGGACTAAAGAGAGGTTTGAAGTCTTCAGTCGCGTAGCGTTTATTTGCTTGGGTGTTTCTTCAGCATGTTTATAGCAGCGTTTTCAAACAAAAACCTAAGCCCCGTAGGGGCGGTATGTTTATATCGGTGTTCCAAAATACTATGAAACAATCCCTAAATTGACACCTATGGTGCGGTTAGGAAACCGAACCTACCAGGCTTTCAGTCTTCGGTTAAGAGGGAAATGTGACTGATAAGTTTCCCTCTTAACTGATAACTGAAAGATTTTTTCGCAGAAAAAATCGTACTGATAACTGACAACTACTTCCGTATCAACAGCTTGCGGGTTGCTATGTAATCGCCGGCTTTGAGGGTGTAGAAATATACGCCTGTCGCAACCTTTTCACCGAGATAGTTACGGCCATCCCAATGCGCCGCTTTGCTCCGGCTCTGGTAGAAACCTGCAGGTTGGTGCCCCAATCGCAACGTCCGCACGATACGACCGCGGATGTCGTAGATCGTTAGTGTAACTTCTGCGGGTTTGGCGAGCTGATACGGTATCCACGTCTCCGGGTTGAACGGGTTCGGATAGTTTGACAGCAACTCGGTTGTCTTCGGCAGCACGGGTGCTGGCGTTGTTTCAACAGACGGTGCAGCACCAACGGCATCCGTGACATTGATCGTGACAGTGATTCTGTCCCCACCGTTATTACCATCATAAGCAGTCACTGTTACCGTATAGCTGCTCTTCGTTTCATAGTCGAGTGCTGCCTTGGTTTGGAGCTGCCCGGAGGTGGAAACGATGCTAAACGAATCCGCATCCGTGCCACCGAGGGTATAGGAGAGCGTATGGTTATTCGCATCCGTCGCAGCAACCGCAGCCCCGATGTTTTGTCCCGCTGCCGTATTCTCGGCGACCGAGCGCGTGGTGGTGGCACCATCGGTGAACGTAGGTGGGGTGTTATTGAGACTAATATCAAGTCCCCACAGCGAATGTGACTGGAGTGTCCGGAGGGTCGCGTAATCTGAAATCGGATTCCCAGCGACAGATAAGATGGACATCGAGGTCATTCCACTCAGGGGAGATACATCCACAACGTTATTGTTCGTCATACTGAGAATGACCATCGCAGTCATGCTACTCAGCGCAGATATATCACTGATTGAATTGTTATCCAGATCAAGCTCGCTCATTGAGGTCATGCCACTCAGTGCTGATATATCACTGATCGAATTGTTGCTCAGATGGAGATTGGTTATTGAGGTTAATCCACTCAGTGCAGATATATCAGTGATCGAATTTTGACGCAGAGTGAGATGTCTCAGTTAGGTCAATCCACTCAGTGTTGATATATCAGTGATCGAATTGGTGCTCAGATAGAGAGAGCCCATTCCGGTGAGTCCATTGAAATCGCCAGCCTGCAGCGTAGTGATTGACTCTTCTCGCAAATCCAATAGTGTAATCGCTGCGAGGTGTGCTACGGTCACAGCATCAACAGTGCTAACGCCTGGTGCTGCAGCAACAATCGCAGTGCGCACCTGTGCCGTGCGTTGACTGAGTGCCGGTGATATCGGGGTTTCGGTTTCATCTGTGACATTGATGGTGACGGTGATATTGGCACTCCCGCCATTGCCATCAGAAACGGAAACAGTGACGGTGTAGGAATTCTTGACTTCATAATCTATGGCAGCATTTGTTTGGAGCTGCCCTGTTTCGCTGTCAATGGTAAACGATGATGCATCCGCGCCACCGAGCGTATAGGTTAGCGTGTCGGTGGTATCCGCATCCGTCGCAGTAACGGCACTTCCAACTTTTGTGCCTAAAGCGGTGTTCTCCGCAACAGATCGTGTCGTACTGGTGCCATCGGTGAACACGGGTGGATTCTCAACTACTACATTCGTGACACTGATGGTGACCGTGATACTATCACTGTTTCCACCACTAATGCTATCAATAACGGAAACAGTGACCGAATAGGACGATTTCGTTTCATAATCCATGGCAGCGTATGTGTGGATCTGCCCGGTTAACTCGGTAATGTAAAACGATGCCGCATCCGTGCCACTTAACTCATAGCCAAGGGTATCATTATCCGCATCTGTCGCAACAACCGGAGTTCCGACATTTGTGCCTATAGGGGAATTCTCCGCAACAGACCGTGTCGTGCTGGCACCCTCCGTGAACACGGGGGAATTATCATTGACATTTGTAACGTTGACGGTGACGAGGACGCTACTGAGGAGACCCCCGCTATCGGTGGCGCGGACAGCGAGATTGCTGTAAGAATTCTTCGTTTCATAATCAAGTGCCGCGTGGGTTTTCAGCTGCCCCGTGTTTGCGTCAATACGGAACGAGGTCTTATCGGCTCGCTGAAGTGAATAAGTCACCGTATCCCCACTATCGGGGTCTGTTGCCTGGAAGGGAGTGCCGATGTTAGTGTTCGCTGCCGTGTTCTCTGCGACGGAGAGTGTGACCCGTCCCGAAGTGCTGAAAATCGGTTTCTCATTGACGTTTGTGACACTGATCGTGACATCGATGCTATCTGTGTTATTTGTCGTCCTTCCATCGTCAGCAGTAATCGTCACCGAGTAGGAGGCTTTTGTTTCACGGTCCAGGGCTGCACTTGTTTGGAGTTGCCCTGTATTGCTGACGATACTAAACGATGCGGCATCGTCGCCACCGAGGGTATAGGTGAGCGTGTCGTTATCCGTATCTGTTGCAGCGACGGCAGTGCCGATGTCTTGCCCCGAAGCGGTGTTCTCCGCGACCGAGCGCGTGGTGCTGGTGCCATCCGTGAAGGTCGGTGCGTTGTTAGCAGGTGGGTTATTAGCAGGCGCGCTCACTTGAATTGAGAACGTCAAGGTGTCTGAAAAGGTGCTATCACTCGCCGTATAGGTATAAGTCGCTGAAGCCGACACAGCCGTAGGGGTTCCTGAGAGGACGCGCGTTGAAGCCGTAAATGTCAACCCGGCAGGGAGTGCGGGTGTCACGGTGTATGTGATGGTAGTGTTCGCGTCAGGATCCGTTGCTTCTGGCAAGGTCACGGATGTGATTGCCGTTCCGTTGGTGGCAGAAATACTACTGATGCTTGCTCCGGTAGCGAACGCCGGTGCCTCGTTGACATCTGTGACACTGATCGTGACGGTGATGGTATCGGTCAAGTTTCCATCGGAAGCCGTCACAACAACCGTATAGGAGTTGTCATTTTCATAGTTCAGTGCATTCTTTGTTTTCAGTTGCCCTGTATTGCTGTCAATGCTGAAGGCTGCGGCATCCCCCGTTGTAGGGATCGAATAGGTGATCGTATCCTTAGCGATGAACTGTCCTTGGTTCACCGGGTCCGGCTTCTTATCCTGATCGGTTGCGGTGACTGTTGCGCCGATATTTGTGTTCTCAACCGTGTTCTCTGCGATAGTGCGCGTTGTGCTATCGCCATCGGTGAACACAGGTGCGTCGTTGGCATCTGTCAGAGTGATCGTGACGGGAATGCTGGTGCTGAGGCTCCCATCGCCAGTGCCATCGGCGGCAGTGACCGTGACGGAATAGGCGTTCTTTGTTTCATAGTCTAACGCCGCGCTGGTTTGGAGTTGTCCGGATGTGCTGACAATACTGAACGAACTTGCATCCGTGCCACCGAGGGTATAGGAGAGCGTGGTATTCGCATCCACATCTGTCGCAGTGATAGCAGCTCCGATATTTGTGTTGGCTGCGGTGTTCTCTGCTATGGAACGCGTTGCGGTGCTGCTTGCAAAACTCGGTGCTTCGTTGACATTCGTCACATTGATTGTGACGGCGATACTATCACTGCCGCCGTTGCCATCAGAGACAGAAACCGACACAGAATAAGACGACTTCGTTTCATAATCCAACGCAGCACTTGTCCGCAGCTGCCCAGAGGTAGAAACAATGCGAAACGATGCCGCATCCGTGCCACCCAAAGTATACGTTAACGTGTCGCCAGTATCCGCATCCGTCGCAGCAACCGGACTGCCGATATTGACCCCTGAAGCGGTGTTTTCGGCGATGGAGCGGGTCGTGCTGGTGCCAGCAGTGAATACAGGCGCGTTATTGTCATTATCATCAATATCAATATCAATGGACATATCCGGATTGGCGGCTTTGAGTCTACGGAGGGGCGCGTAATCTGAAATCGGATTGCCACTGAGCGTTAAACTCGTGAGCGAGGTCAAACCTTCAAGCGGAGATACATCCCTAATCGCATTGCCATTCAGCCAGAGCAAATTCAGTGGCGTCAACTTCTCAAGCACGGATATATCACTGATCGAATTGCCACCCAGCGTGAGCTTTCTGAGCGCAGTCAACTTCTCAAGCGAAGATATATCGCTGATTGAATTGCCACTCAGCCAGAGTATTTTCAGTTTCGTCAAGTTCTTAAGCACAGATATATCACTGATGGCATTGTGACGGAGATAGAGCCATTTCAGTTTCGTCAAGTTCTTAAGCACAGATATGTCGCTGATGGTATTGTGAGACATCTCGAGGGCTGTCAGTGAAGTCAAGCTCCCAAGCGTAGATATATCAGTGATGGCATTGTGAGACAGATCGAGCGTTGTCAGCGCGGTGAGACCATCGAAATCTCCAGCTTTCAAGGCACTAATTGACTTCTTGGAAGCCTACAAGGTTGCAATTGCTGCGAGGTGTGCTGCGGTGACATCGTTGGCACTGTTAACACCTGGTACTGCAGCAACGATCGCATCCCGGATTTGTGGTGTGCGATCCTGGACAGGGGTTATATCCGCATACTCTGACATAAGTATGCCAAAAACCATAAAAGCGGTTAGGAAAATTGGTAGAATACATTTTTTATTTTCAAATAGTAGTTTCATCATAAGCTCCTTTATCCGTATTCAATACGACTTACGCAGCCTCCCTGCAGGTGAGCTTTCAAACCCCCTCCCTGCAGGCGGGGTTTCTAGGCGAAATACCCAAGCAAAAACACCCGCCTGCAATAGAAAGCGGTGAGGATAAGATGACTTCAGAAAAGCCGCATGCAACAAAAACAGCCCGCGACGGAACGTTCCGTGCAAGACGAAACGCGCGCGGGCATGACAAAGAGAGAATGACCTTGAAGGCTATACTATCTCGTGAAATGCAATACTTATTAATTGTTAAGAAGAGAGGGGTTATTAACCATGCAAACGGCACAGTTAACTCTGCGTTAGTAATATACAACAGAAGCAACGAATATCCTGGGCAGCAGCGTATACTCTCACCGCGCACATCCGCAATGTGAGGTGCAGTGAAAGTCGATTTTGTAATGTTAGTATTGAGGCATCTGCTCTGCATTTTTGGCCTCGAATATTCGGTTTTGGATTCAAGAAACTGATTGTGGAATATCTTAGGTTATAATAAGTCAATTTCGGTTTTAATTCTAATAATTAATTATAAAGACTCTATGTAACTTATATTATAGAATATTTTCAAAAAAAAAGCAAATAATTTTAATAAAAATTGCGAATGTGGCTTGAAAAGTGCGTAATATTTTTTTTTAACCGCATTATTGGTGTCAATTTAGGGGTTTTTCACATCATTTTGAGATAGTCTCTATAGATGCCGCCCCTACGGGGCTTGGGTTTTTGCTTGAAAACGCTGCTATAAACATGCCGTCGCTACGCGACTGAAGAGGGTTTTGAAGTCTTCAAGGTTCTGTGTAAAATCCGGTTCGGTTAGTTTCCGTAGGTTGGGTTGAACGGAGACCACCGAAAACGCTCAAATCATAGAAAAACGAAACTTCTTCTACACACACTATATCAACCAGACTTGATTGCAGACGACAACACCTTGCTTTTGCGGGTATTTGGTGCACCGAAACCCCTATCTTCTCAGTCTCGTTCAACCCAACCTACGGATTGGGGGCAAGAATTACACGCTAAATTGACACCTATGGTTCGGTTAGAAAGTCGAACCATAGGTGCCAATTTAGGGATTATTTCATGGTATTTTGTAACACCGATATAAACATGCCGCCCCTACGGGGCTTGCGTTTTTGCTTGAAAACGCTGCTATAAACATACCGTCCCCTACGGGACTGAAGAGGTTTTTGAAACCTTCAAGGTTTCTGTGTAAAATCCGGTTCGGTTGGGAAACCGAACCTACCGGGTCTGGGACCGAGGCGGTTATTTCTCTTAAATTGACACCTATGGTTCGGTTAGAAAGTCGAACCTACCGGGTCTGGGTTTATGGTCCGCAGCAAAATCGAACCTACCGGGATAACCCGCCTTGAAGAAACCCCCCTAACCCCCCTTATCAGGGGGGAACTTGGAATTCACTACAAAATACTTGATTTTGGTGTGCAGTTGCTTTAAAATAGGTTTGGTAAGGAAACTGAATTCACAGGATTTGTAGGGCGCGGTCCCTGGACTGCGATTCTACGGTAATGGAGGTTTATTTGTGGCACATATACATACCGATACCGAACTGAAGCCTTTGTTTATCCCCGCTTCAGCGACAGCCGAGCGGATGGCACAGGCGGCGGGGAATTTTCTGGATACATTGACACCGCCTTTACGCGAGAAGGCGGCACTCCCATTTGATGGAAATGAACGGTTCCGATGGCACTACATTCCCATTGAAATGTGGGAACGGGAAGGTGTCTCTCTCAAAGAACTCAACACGAAACAGCAGGAAGCAGCGTTCGGTCTCATGGAGAGCGGGTTGAGTGCGAAAGGCTATCAGAAAGCCCGCGCCATTATCAATTTGGAGACGACACTCGGTGAGATTGAGAAGGCTGCCGGGGAAGCCCGACTTGTGCGGGATTCGGGGTTCTATTTTTTCACTGTGTTTGGGGATCCGACAGGCAATGGCGCGTGGGGGTGGCGCGCTGAGGGGCACCATGTCTCGCTCAATTTTACTGTCGTTAATCGCGAACTCATCTCGCCGAACCCGTCGTTCTTCGGTTCAAACCCGGCAGAGGTACCGCAGGGAAATAAAAAAGGATTAAGAGTCCTTTCGGCAGAAGAAGATATCGCTCGCAGACTCCTTGTGAGCTTGAATACTGCACAGAAAGGGCAAACAATCATCAATGCGGAGGCACCATCTGATATTTTGACGCGCGATGTCCCTAAAGTTGAGTTTGAGAGTGTTGAGGGGTTAGCTGCGGCATCCATGGAGACACATCAGCGCGAAATCTTGATGGAACTTGTCCATGAATACATTGACCGACTTCCTGATGAGGTTGCCGAAATAGAACACCGTAAACTACGCGAAGGGCGCGTCAACGACATCCATTTTGCATGGGCAGGTGGAGAAGTCCCGAAGACACCGCACTACTATAGGCTGCACGGTCCGTTTTTCTTTGTGGAGTATGATAATACACAGAACGATGCGAACCATATCCATTCTGTGTGGCGGCACATCGCAGACGATTTTGGTGTCGATCTGCTTCGGTTGCACTATCACAAAGCAAATCATCACGATCATGACCACGATCACGACCACAATCATGACCACGACCATGATCACGATCATGACCATAACCATGACGACGATCATTAGGAGGAAGACACCAAAAAAGCCGCCAATAGTCTTGGCGGCTTTCCTTATACAAGACTTACGTAAATTGAGGAATATAGGCATTTAGACGCAAAAAGCCAGGGCCGGTAGGTTCGGTTTCCTAACCGAACCGGATCCTACGCGGAAACCTTGAAGACTTCAAAAACCTCTTCAGTCTAACCGAACCGGATCCCACGCGGAAACCTTGAAGACTTCAAAAATCTCTTCAGTCCCGTAGGGACGTTATGTTTATAGCAGCGTTTTCAATCAAAAACCTAAGCCCCGTAGGGGCGGCATGTTTATATCGGTGTTACAAAATACCATAAAACAATCACTAAATTGACCCCTATGGTTCGGTTTTGCGGTGTACTCACCCAAATGCAACGTGCATTCCTAACCGAACCGGCTCGTCCGCGAAACCTTCTTCATCTCCAGCATACCGGCGATTATTCCATCTCGAATTTACACCGCCAATACGGATAATCTCGCGGTGATGCGACGATACCCTCTTTTACTGGGTTCATGTAGCAATAGTAAATCGTTTTGTTTAAGGTTGCCGCCTTCCGAATCCCCCAATCGGTGTAACCTTTCTGCCAGAGCGTGCCCTTTCGGGATAGATGCTTGTTAATGTGGCGGGCAGTGAAGAGTTTCAGGGAATGCAAGACTTTTGAGAGCGTCTGTGCTTCTCCAAGTTTGATTTCTCATTATTCGGTTCGGTTGGGAAACCGAACCTACCGGGTTTCCGCGTAGGATCCGGTTCGGTTCGGAAACTGAACCTACCGGACCTGGGGTGAAAACCGGTTCGGTTCGGAAACCGAACCTACCGGACCTGGGGTGAAAACCGGTTCGGTTCGGAAACCGAGAAAAAACACCCAAGCAAAAACCCTACCGGACCTGGGGTGAAGATTCGAATTAAAAATGGAGAATTGAATAACTCTGATTACTGGGCGGATTTGAGTTTTCCCCATGTTGTGGTCAATTTATTAGCTGCCTCAATAGCGAGGACTTCATCGGTAAGGGTGACGAGACCTGTTTTCTCGGAATTCTTTCCGTGGACAATGGAATGGGTATACCATCCGCTCCAGCCTTTTTGTCCACCTTGTCCAGCGGCTTTGTCCCCGTCATTGACACAAATGCCGAGACCGAACTTATCTCCCGCACTGAATTTTTTGCCTTTTACTTGCAATTCTTCAGCTGTGAATCTGAGTTCGTAGTAGGTCTTCTTTTCACCTTCGTTTCGGACAACGGCGATGTCGTCGCCGGGTACGATGCCTGCACCGCCGGGTTTTTCATTTAAAGCCCCAGGGAGTATATCCTTCGCTTTATCGTCTAAACCGACATTATAGAGAAACAACGGTATCCCGGCGGAACGTTTGCCGCTCATTTCAAAGGCGAGCTGTGCGCCATCACCATTCCATGCTGCTGCGGCTGCGTGTTCATGCTCATCGTCGGTGACGATAAGTCCGATATAGACGGCTGTTGAATCCCATACAATCATGAAACAGGTTTCATGGTCTTTGGCACCGTTCCATTTTCCGCCGCCGTGTTCCTGAAATACATTGCCTTCATATTCAACGCCGCAGAAAGGTTTTCCATCGGTACCTTTGACGGTGTCAAGAACTCCATCCCATTCGCCAAGATCACCATCGATCTTAATATCAACGCCTGTGAGTGCTTTATATTCATCGTGCGTTTTACTGCGCCACTGTGCGTCTGCTATAGTGCTTGCGAGTAAAACGAGTAGTGCTGTTGCGGTCAAAACATAATTCTTCATTTTTTTCCTCCAAGTTAGCGGTCACCGACAATTTTACGGTTGTTATCAGCACCCAAGCAAAAAATATACCGTTTGCTTGAACCGATGTACACAAATCCATTGGCAACCGCAGGTGACGAATAGAGCTCTACGCCTCTGGTGACAGTCCTTGTGTTAAATTCCCACTTTACTTTTCCATCTTCAGTAGATAAGGCGTAGACGTTTCCGTTTTTCGTTGCAGCGTAGACAGTGTCGGGTGTTACAGCGGGTGAAGACACAACTGGTGCGCCGAGTCCAGTTTGCCAGTTCCGCTTTCCGTCCGTCGCTCTGAGGCAATAGACCGATCCATCGCGGGAACCGAAAGTGACGTAGCCATTCTGAACGGCGATCGCTGTGAAGACAGCGTCTTTCGCTTCATATTCCCATATAGTGTCCCCGGTTTCCGGATTGAGAGCGACGACTTTACCAGCCGGTATTGGATCACTGTCGGAAAAATTGCCGCGTCCGAGTCCGAAGAAGATGAGATTGTCATCGGTGCTCGGAGTCCCCCATACAGGATACGGCATCTGCTTCGACCAGATTTCAGTACCCGTTTGGGCATCAACGGCGTAGACTCGATAGTTGCCGTATCCCGTACCGAAATATAATTTACCGTTGTGCAGAACAGGCGACATATCGGCATGAACGTTTTTAAAGTGCCAAATCTCTTCTCCTTCCAAGGCATCGATGCAGTAGATACCGTCAGCACCGGCTGTGAAATAGAGTTTCCCTTGGCTAATGAAAGGTGTCGATTCAACATGACTTGCTGTTGGAAAGGACCAAATCTGTTCACCTGTTTTTGCGTCAAGGCATCGGAGATGGCAATTGCTATCCTCATGATAGCCTTCGCCGATGTAGACTCTGCCACCCGCCACAGCGGGTGACGAGAAAATTGGCGTAGGGGAGGCGTGTCGCCAGATAACCTCTTGTGAATCCGTATCGATGCAGTAGGTTGCCCCACCGAGTGAAAAGATTGAACCGTGTGAGGCACCTATATAGAGCCGATTTCCGACAACCGCTGGCGATGACGAGAAATCAACCGCCATGCCGTCTTCTTCTTTGAAGACCCATGCGGGGGTTCCCGTTGTTGGTCCTGGGCGCGCGTCTAAATGTCCCGTCCGATACTTCCCGCCTCGAAAAGTTGGCCATGCCCTAATCCCTTTTACATTATTGGCACCGGCGATTACGACGGGGGTAGGTGTCTGTATCATTTGGTAGATCCCCAAGGTCGTCCCAAGGAGAACAATCACACCGATAACAGAAACGATAACCTTGTGGGCACTCGCGAAGTCTCGGAATCTGTAGAAAATCATTTTTGTGGTATCGCGTGCGAATACGAGTGCTGTTATCAGTGCGACCCCAACAAAGGCGAGAATCTGGGGGATGATACTCAGCAGTGCGGTGAGCGGTCCCAGCAGCTGCGGAATAACTGCATACGCAGTACTTGCTGTAGAAAAGAAAAGAACGGTGAAGCACAGCGTTAGCAGCAGTTTGGCAGAGAAACTGAACTGCCAAACACTACGCTTATGTGCCTTCCCTATTTGTTTTGAACTCGCTTTTTTCATGTGTAACTACCTCACATCTTCAGGACTTACGCAAATTTAACACGCGATCGTAGATTTTTTTGTTTTAAACCCCCTAAATCCCCCTTATCAGGGGGACTTTAAGAGCAAATGCGTAAGTCCTAATCTTATCAAGAGTCTTTCAAGAACTCGACGGCGAAATGCACCAGGTTTTCAAGCATCTGACGATTTTTATTGACTTCCTGTCTCTGACTGTTGCGGAGATTGGTGATAAGATACATACCTTTACCATATCGCAGTTTAGCGACAACAATCTCTTTCCCCTTGTTGGTGGTTGCCAGGACTTGATATTTTTGATTCCATCCGCTCCATGAGTCGTCAAGTGCGAGCTGCCCGGATCGGATGCGGTGGGGTGCTTTAAAGAGTTCACCGGCATTGGAAGTCGGTTGAAAATCATTGCGTCGTGAGCTCTCTACGCCATTGAGCGGTTCGGGTAACCATCCAGTCCGGCACGGACGATCTTCATCACTATCCTGTCCGGAGACGATAACAACGCCGCCATTTTTCACGAATTCTTTAATCCGATTTTCTTGTTTGTTGTTAAGACGGTATCTCCCATCTCGCGAGAGCGTGCGGAAGCCGATCCATAAGATGTCTGCCTTGTCGAGCCTGGGTAGGTCGCGATTCGTTGTTCCATCATAGGCAACCCAGCGATCTCCTATCGAATTAATGCTGGAGATAGCAGGATATTCTTCTTTATAGCTGTCTGTCCTGAGAAAATGGAGCTGGATGGCACCTTCTCCCAACATGGCATCCAATTCTTTTTGAAAATCGACAGTTGAATCTCGTCTTGAGACTTTGTCTCTATTGAGGTATTTCTCAGTATGTGTAAATAGCCACCACCCCCATTCGTCTCCCCGTTTTGTGGTTTGTGTTTGAAACCATTTTCCACTGACGTGTGCGAGACTATCAATGCGTCTACCTTCTCTGAGATAAAAGACGATAATCGGCGCGTCCTGTTTCATAAGCCCCATCGCCTCGTCTCGGTGATCCGCCTCTCCTTTGTAGACATCAAGCCGGATCTTGATCTCGTTAAACTCCGGTTTGCCTTTCAGGTATCTTTCGACCTTAACCTTCGCAGTCCGGCGTTTGGTGTTAATCTCCGAAACCGTCCCGAAGAGAATGTTGCTGCTTTCGCCGACGATTTGCGGTACACTATAACGTTTTGCGATATAGCCTTCTGAGATCTGTTGATTTAGCAGCAGAAGACCAACAGTAAGTAGACTCAGAAGATAAAACCGTTTTTTAACATGTTGTAATTTGTGAGTTCTCATCGAATTTATCTCCTTTAATTAGGACTTACGCAAATTGAGCAAATATCGGACATTTTAACCCCCTAAATCCCCCTTATCAGGGGGACTTTGAAGACTTTGAGAAGAACAGGGGTATTGGTAAATGTCAACTTATTTTTATAATTCACCACAAATGAAGATTAAATAAATATTTCGGTAATATAATAAAATATCCAATGAGGTTACCACAGCGTTTGTGCCTAAGACCCGGTGCGGTTGCAAACCGCACCATAGCCCCTACGGGGCTTGCGTTTTTGCTTGAAAATGCTGCTATAAACATACCGTCCCCTACGGGACTGAAGAGGTTTTTGAAACCTTCAAGGTTTCTGTGTAAAATCCGGTTCGGTTGGGAAACCGAACCTACCGGGTCTGGGACCGAGGCGGTTATTTCTCTTAAATTGACACTTATGGTGCGGTTGCAAACCGCACCTACCGGACCTGGGGAAAATACAATTTACTGTGCTTTTCCTCTTGCTGCGATGTCCCACACGGATTCGACAATCCCGTTACGGATGCCGTAGTATCTGTCGTGTAGATTTACCGTGGTACAACAGTGCGATGGTAAAATTTCAAGTTTATCTCCCGGTTTGAGGGAGAAGTTTTCATCGGACACCAATATTTTTCCGTGCTCCTCGGAAAGTCCTGTCATCTCTATTCCATTTACACCGACGGGTTGTGGGATACCGAATTCTTTTGCGAGCACTTTCAAACCTGTATCCACAATCATCCGATCTGCGCTTGGACGGCTCACAACGGTTGCCAAAACCGACAACGAACAGTCGAACTGGTCGCCGACACCTTGGACATTTCGGTAGGTGGAATCCATGAAGACGTAAGAACCTGCCTGTACTTCTGTCATCTCTGGGATACTTCCAGTAATATTAAAGGTGCCGGTGCCACCGCCGCTCATGATCGCGACCTCTACGCCTTGCTTTTCGAGATAGTGTTTCGCGTCCACCAACCGTTGCATCGCTTCGCGTGTAGCGGTATCGCGTTTTGCTCGATCTGGCTTCGCGACGGTGTGTCCCTCATAGCCCATTAACCCTTCAAAAATCAAGTTCGGACTCCGACGTATCTGTTCCGCCAATTCAAGGGCGGGTTTTCCGGGTTCAACGCCACATCGATCCATACCGATGTTGACTTCTATTAACATTCTAACAGTCGCGCCTTTGGCAGCTGCCGCTTCAGAGATGGCTTGTACGTTCTGTGAATTGTCTACTGCAATCATAATCTCCGAATGTTTCGCGAGATTGATGAGCCTTGCAATCTTATGCGGACCGACGATCTGGTTGGCGATCAGTACATCTCGGATGCCTGCGTGAATTACGGCTTCCGCTTCTCCGAGTTTTGCGCAGGTAACCCCGATGGCACCCGCTGCAATCTGTTTATGTGAGATGATCGGCGTTTTATGCGTTTTCACGTGCGGTCTCAGATCGGCGTTGACTGTGCTGAAGTAATTCGCCATCGTCTCTATGTTGGCTTCCATTTTGTCGAGATCAATCAGCAGTGCCGGTGTATCTAATTCCGTTTTGTGCATACCGATAAATGGTTCGTTTGTGTTCATTATGCGGTGTCTCCTAAAGCTGCTTAACAGGGTTTGACAGTGTGCCGAATTCCTCGATTTCTATCTGAACAATGTCGCCTGCAGCAAGCGGTAGATCGTTCGGAACGATGATACCGGTGCCTGTTGAGACAACGGTCCCGAGCGGAATTGGGTTATCCCGCATCAGGAATTCAGTGAGTTGTTCAAATTTCCAATTGATTTGGGAGGTATTCACTTCGCCTTGGTAGATGACATCTTCATCCCGAAGGACGGTGCACTGCATTTCGAGATTGTACGGGTCGTCTACTTCAGAGGGTGTGAGAAACATCGGACCGAGTGCACAGCATCCATAAAAGACTTTGGATTGTGGGAGGTAGAGTGGATTGTCGCGTTCAATATCCCATGCGGATACATCATTGCAGAGGGTATACCCGACGATTTCTCCATCGTCATCAAGGATATAGGCAAGTTCAGGTTCTGTTGCCGTGAGTTTAGAATCGCTTCGGATGCCGATAAAACCGTTCGGACCAACGCAGCGGGAAGGTGTCGCTTTGAAGAATATTTCAGGACGGTCGGCGTGATAGACGCGGCTGTAGATGTCCTGTTCGGAGTCGTCGTCTCGCATATCTGCGCTGCGTTTGTAGGTTACACCGCACCCCCAGACTTCGGGCGGATCGATCGGTGGTAAGAGATGTGGTACATTTTCATCAGGTGCGACATCCAATTTTTTGAGTGTAAGCCCTTCAGGTTCAGTTGATGCCGCTTCTTGATCCGAAAATGCGTTGAATTGCATCGGCGCGGGTGTGGCGACCTTCTCTTGAATGTCTGCGAGTATGACGCCAAGGCTGACCTGTTCCCGATGTGCAAGTGCCAAGACTTCTAACACACCGGAAGATTCCTCGCTTGTTACGTCAATTACTTCCTCATCGCGAGTGACAATTCCGACCCGTTTGCCTAAATTAGGTAGGTGAAACTGAATTAATTTCATTTTTTTACATTTCCTTGCGGTTCGGTGTGGAGGCTTTGGGCGAGATCATTTTTAGGAAAATTCGAGTTGTGCCCACGCTTTAGCGTCCATTACAACCGCCTCTGGCGTAGTTTCTGAACTGAGCAGATGCCCTTGTGTGGTTCGGAGTGTCGGTTGTCTGGCATCTTGATAACGGAAATCGAGACTCCATCGGACGTGTCCAGCGCGGTTTGGTAACCCCCGGTGAAACAGTAGGTTACTAAAGATAACGACATCTCCCGGCACAATCTCAATGGATACAGCGTCCGACGCGACGGGTTTAATATAGTCGTCGTGGATGCGTAGATAGTATTCGTCTTTTTCGTGTGGAACGACCCCCCACTTGTGGCTTCCCGGAATGAATTCCATGCACCCGTTTTCAATATTAACCGGCACCAAAGGTGCCCAAACGTTCATCATCCGTAAGATGTCCGCTTCCTTTGAAGTATAGCCAGCGTCTTGATGCCACAACACCTCTGTGCGTTTGTTCTCAGGTAGTTTAGGGCGGACGGAATAGTTCGGATATAATCGGATCTCTGGACCTAAGATAACACCTGCAAGTTCAAGTAAGATTGGGTGTGCGAACACCCCGAAAAATCCCTCACGATGCAGTTCCGGACGAAAGATCGTTGGGTTTTCATCGGGGTAATCTTCATAAATCCGAATCAATCGGGTTTCAAAAGGCGCGTCGGAATATGTGTGCGTCAGTTTACCTTCTGATTGCCGTTGCAACGCGAGTTGATTGACTAACGCCTCACATTCGTGTTTGACGACTTCAAGCGTCTCCGATTCCAAAATACTTGGTAAAATAGAGAATCCGTTTTCATTGAAATCTCTAAGAACCGATTCCATTGCTGTGCCCTTTTTGTCATATTCAAGATTTACGCAAATTTAGCACGTGTAGATTTTTTAGTTTTAAACCCCCTAAATCCCCCTTATCAGGGGGACTTTCAGAGAAAACACGTGTAGATTTTTTAGTTTTAAACCCCCTAAAGAATCAACGGTATGAATGCCTTATGGGCATTCACCGCCCCTTATCAGGGGGACTTTCAGAGCAAATGCGTAAGTCCTAATATTGAGAGAATTGCCTTCTGATGCCTTAGTTTCCAGCAGGGACTAATCCTGCTTTGATAAGGACGGTGACAACTGCCTGCGCGCATTCTTCAATAGAGAGTGCTGCGGTGTTCACTGTGACCTCCGGATTCAGCGGTGGTTCATAAGGCGCGCTGATCCCTGTAAATTCCTTAATCTCTCCGGCGCGTGCTTTCTTGTATAAGCCTTTCGTATCCCGTTCCTCACAGACCTCAAGTGGGCAGTCGACGAAAACTTCAACGAATCTACCGTCAGCGATGAGTGCTCTTGCCTGATCTCTATCGGTGCGGTAGGGTGAGATGAAGGCTGTCAAAACGATTGTGCCTGCATCCGCGAAGAGTTTAGCGACTTCACCGATACGGCGGATGTTTTCCTCCCGATCCGCGGGTGAGAAACCCAAATTCTTGTTAAGCCCGTGCCGGACATTATCGCCGTCTAAGACGTAAGTGTGGTGTTGCTGTTGGTGTAATACCTGTCCAACTGCGTTGGCTAATGTCGATTTACCTGAGCCGGAGAGTCCGGTGAACCAAATCACACAGCCCTTCTGATTCAGTAATTTTTCTCTATCTTCTGCCGTGACAGCCGCTTCGTGCCACGTAATATTAGTCGCTTTCTGTTGAGCCAATTCGATTATTCCTCACATATTTTAAGAAGTCGAAAATTGAGGTTTTTCTAACGTACCTCTATTATCAATTCTTCCGCTACAAAACCCCGTTCTTTAGGACGGGGATGTAGTAGCGTTTCTATATTGGAAGTTAATTTTCTTTAGTATCCGATATGTGTTAGGTTTAGCTGTCATTACAACTTGTTTACTGGTATTAATTTCGCTAAGTGTAAGACATCCTTTTTGATGGCCTGTGACGCGTAGGAGTCCTTTTGTGATATGTTTGACTAATGTATTCTTGGGTATTCCAAGACAGACAGTGCCACCATATCTCTGTCGGATACCGCCTTTCCTAGGTTGTTCACGATGTAAACATCTACGCTTGATAGCAATAGGCGATATACAAAACACGTCTGTATTATCAGGCACATCATCACCGCCTATCGTATGATACGCTAAGCACCAGGAATCAACACAATGTGCCTCAAACGATTCCGACATCTTATCACCAGATTTATGCAATCCTAATCTGTCGCGTATTTCTTTGGTTTCATAGCCTTGGAGCGTGGATAAATCCCATCTCTTGGACACTTCGTCATAGAACCATTGTTTCCCGACTTCAAGTGGGCTGAACGATTGATTCCATTTCTTAGCACGTTGTATAGTCCGTGCTTTGATGTCTTCCACACAGACATGCGTTATAGGAAACAACTTATCAAGCCAATCTAATATGCGTAACTTCCAATCCCATCTCGCACGTGTGCCAGCAGGTATACGTTTCATATTAGACTGATTCTGATGATTCTGCTTGCGGTTAGGACACTTACGTGAACGCCTACTACGCCTTAACTCACGTCGCTTAGCGACTTTCTTACCAACCTTATCGTGGGCATCTGCTTGGATATTCAGGTACGTGTTAGACTCGCTCTTTAGAGTAAAGCCTTCCTTCTTACTGCCAGGATCAACACCTACACAAACGTCTTGGATGTATCGTTTTGAGGGTTCGCGATTAAGACGAATGCAGAATATACCATTAGACCAATAAGGTGTAGCGTCTCCACATTTTATCATCATGCCAGCACGCGTAGGCGTTGTTGGCATCAATCTCTCACCCGTTTTACTTGTAACTGGAACGAAATTCATCGTAATTTCCCTTTCGGGTTGTATATTTCCCCATCCAGATCGTATCATCAGCATTTTACAAGGACTTGGGGAGCATCCTAAATACATGTGTCTGCCACAACACGATAATACGATATATGACTGTAGTCAATAAGTTAACCCTCGTCCAATCTATAGACTCGGCTGCCGTATTGAACAAGCCCCGTGATTTATCACGGGGTTACTGACCGGATCTGATAATATATTATTATACGCGCGGTAATAGCGTAATGTCAACCAAAATAATACCCCTGATGCGTAGACAGGGCTATTTAGTTTTAAGGATTTACTTTATATGTGTGAATATTTTTAACGAGATAACGCTTAATTTTCACGCTATATTTCATAAAAACGTTAACATCCGCAAACTAAAACCAAAAGCGGAATCGAAAACTAAATGGCTCTGGATGCGTAGACCTAAACTCTTGAAAAATTCGAGATATGCTGTTAAGATAGTGTAACTCAAGGTCACTGAAGGAAATAACAATGAAACTTAGCTGCCTTCCGGTCTCTCTTTATGACGACATCTTCACAGGGAAAAGCGCTGTCGCCGATTGGATTCAATTGGGTGCAGAATTAGGGTTAGATGCAGTCGATTTTAGTATCAAATTCTTCCCGAAGCGCGACGCGGTAACGATAAAGCGGACACGCGCCTCGCTTGAAAAGTATAACATAATTCCGTGTATGCTTGCCTGCTATTCTGACTTCACGCATCCCGATGCGGGACAACGCGCACAAGAATTAACAGACCTGAAGGCGGATATTGCATTGGCGAAAGCGTTGGGCGCGAAATTCATCCGTGTGACAGCAGGGCAAAACCATCCCGGCACCGAACGTGAAGCAGGCGTGCGATGGGTAACAGATGGATTCCGGCGTGCACTTGACGCAGCGGAAAAACAGGGTATCACCCTCGCTTATGAAAATCACACCAAAGGCGCGCCGTGGGACTACTGGGATTTCTCACAACCGACAGAGATCTTCTTAGAGATCTTAGATGCGCTCTCCGACACACCCCTCGGTGTCTGTTTCGACACCGCGAACCCACTTGTCTTAGGTGAAGACGTACTCACACTGCTGGAGCAGGTTGTCCACCGCATCGTTGTTGTCCATATCTTCGACCTGCGTGAAGTCCGCGTCTTTGAGCCTGTCCGTGTCGGTACGGGTGCCTCACCGATTCCGCAAGTCTTCTCTCGCATGAGACAAACGGGTTATGACGGTTGGCTCAGTATTGAGGAAGCCAGCCGTTCGGGACAAAAAGGCTTCACGGAATCCATTGCGTTTGTTCGGCAAACATGGCAACAGGCATTAACCCCGTGAGGGTTCACTCATCCGCTCCTGCGCTTGGCGTGAGAGTTCCGCGAGATGCCCATCGTTTGCGCGCACCTGTTCAAGATGAATCCATCGCTCAGGTGTCGCTGTCCGTATCATCTTCTCGCCGTATTTTCGGTCGATCCAGAAACGTGCGGATCCAGCGATATATGCCTGTAGTGCATCTATTTTGTCATCAGGGTACCGCTGGCAGAGATTCATCGTAAACATCCGTCGACGCGTGCCACCGCCGTAAGCGGCGTGCTTTGTGTTATGGTTAAACAGTACGACATCGCCGGGCGTCGTCTCAAAGACTGTTGCCGGAACATCTTTCCCGTGCATTTCCCACAACTCTTGGCTCTTGCCGACCTGCTGGGAGAGTGCATCCGCATAGTTATCGCCGAAGAGATGGCTACCTGGGATGACGCGGAGCGCGCCGGTATGGCGAGTTAGCGGGTCGAGATAGAAGGCAATCTTAATATGCATCGGGTCTTCTAATTTATGCCCACCATCCGAATGCCATCCTGTATCGCCGACGTAGAAATTGCCGTCGCTTCCCATGTAGTTGAAATCATCACCAAGGAGTGTCTTGGCGATCCCCAAAATTCTCGGATCATCCAGCAGTGATGATAACTCCTCACTTTGATCAATGAATGGGACGATGCAGGAGCGTGCGGTGCCTTCGTGCGGTTTACCGTCATGTCCACCGCCTCTCTCCTCCCAAACAGCCTCAAAAGCGTCTTGGATCGCTGTAATCCGGTCTGCCATCAGTTGTGGAAAACTGAGATAACCGAATGTCTTGAAAAAATTAATCTCTGAATCGGTGACAGTGAAATCATGCTGATTCATTTTTTTAATTTTCCTTTTTATTACAGGTTTGCGATCTTATACCAAATCTAAAAAATAAAGTTGCATCATAGAGATTTTAGAACTCTATGAGATATCCACATGTCCGAGCGCAATGAATTGCGCTACTACGAACGGGTTTTTTCTTACTGAGAGGCGTTTATTTAGAAATGGTATTAGGCTAAAAAAGGGTAGGAAACCTCGGAAATGTATATCAGGTTCCCTTAACGTCAGAAAATCTCATTATTAATAGAGTATCATAACATATTTACATTTAATTTTGCAATCAGATCTGTCCGCGCGATCAGAGTTATTTAGTTCTCCGTTTTTTCGTCCAATTTTAGACCCCTAGGCCGGTAGGTGCGGTTTGATGAAGATTAATTTTTTAATTCGGTAATTTCATAAAATATCCAATGAGGTTACCACAGTGTTTGTGCCTAAGACCCGGTGCGGTTCCAAACCGCACCTACCGGGCCTGGGAATTACCGATTTATTTTCTTAAACTCCATGAAACCGCACCTACCGGGTCTGGTGGTTCAAAATCAGAGTAAAAGATGTCGTTATAATCCTAAAAAACTTGCTAAACCCGCAGATTAATGTTAATATTGTTTAAGATTTTTATCCCCTGAAAGGTTATAGATGGCAACCAAAGTAAACACATTCCCTGTCTATTTCGCACTCTTCAAAGTGACGCTGCGCCAAATGTTCTGGAGTCGGCGAACTGTATTGATTCTTATTGGGTGTGCGTTATCGCTTGTTATTGCTCTCATATTTCGGTTCACGGCACGCGGTAGCGTTAGCATCAATGGGTTCATACCGCAGATAACACTGATTCTGTATGGACTCTTGGCAAACCTATGCGCGATCTTCTACGGGACAGCAATCATCTCTGACGAGATTGATGGTAAAGGCTTGACCTATCTCCAGATGCGCCCGCTCCGCAAATCGATGATGCTCCTGAGTAAATTCGCAGCTTACCTCGCGGGTACGCTTGCGATCATAGCGGTATCCCACCTGATTTTAACCGGCATTGTCGCGACACACGCAAAACTCGATAAAAATGTGCTGTACCACATAGGTATGAGTCTCCGTTATACCGCATCCTTCGCATTGACATTGTTAGCGTATGGAGCACTCGCTACCGTTTTAGCAGCGAAGTTCAAGTACCCAGTTCTGTGGGGGCTGCTCTTCGTGATGGGATGGGAAGGTATTACGGCGGCTGAATTCATGCCGATGGGGATCAAGCGGCTCTCTATATCACACTACCTCTTCGCCCTATTTCCCGATTATAAACTGCCTCGGTACCAGATCGATGGGTTCTTAGGCGAATCGCCGCCATCTGTAGCGGTGGCACTCCTCGTAATCTTACTGTTGACGGCAGGCTTGCTGTGGCTGGCGATCCGAATCTTTAGGGAACGCGAGTATTTGATGTAAAAGAAATTTCATTTTCTTGTAGGAGCGAGCTGCGCTCGCGATTGCCATCAACCAGACGCTTTGAGGACCCGCGCGGTCTCACGCGACACGATTAGCTCCTCGTTTGTAGAAACGATGAGAATTTTGGCGCGGCTGTCATCTGCCGAAAGGTCGGTTTCGCCAGTCGCTTGCTCATTTTTCACCGTATCCAAGTGGATGCCGCACCATTCAAGTCCTTCGCAAATCTTTGCGCGTGTCGTCCCACTCTTCTCACCGATACCACCGGCAAAAGCGATCACATCCACACCCCCCAGCGCGGCGACATACGCCCCGATATACTTTTTCACGCCGTAAACGAAAGTCTCCAGTGCCAAACGCGCGTTATCATTGCCTGCTGCGATTGCTGCTTCTATATCGCGCATATCGCCACTCGTGCCGGAGATTCCCTTTAGTCCGGAATCCTCAATCAGTTGACGGCGAATTTCATCTGTCGAAAATCCCTCTTTGTCGAGCATATACAGCACCGCAAAAGCGTCTAACTCACCGCAACGTGTGGACTGAATCATCCCGTATTGCGTAGACGTTCCCATTGATGTATCAATGGATTCTCCGTCTTTGATGGCACAGAGGGACGAACTGCCACCGAGATGACACGAGATAATACGCAGCCCTTCGCCTGATGCCCGTCCGAGCAGCTCCGGTACACGTTCAGAGATGTAGCGGTGGGACGCGCCGTGGTAGCCGTAACGACGGATGTCGTGTTGTTCTACCCAGAAGCGCGGCACACCGAACTCGGCGGCGTAATCTGGAATTGTCTGATGGAACCACGTCTCAAAGACAGCGACGAGCGCGGTTGTCGGAAGTAGCTCTTGGAAAGCACGGATAGAGGCGATATAGGCGGGATTGTGCATCGGTGCGAGTGGTGTGGATGTCTCCAATGCAGTGATCACATCTTCGGTAATCCGTGCAGAACGCCAGTAGCCTTTGGCGAGAATAGTTTTGAATCCGACACCGTCTAATTGTCCTAAATCTTCAAGGCAACCGACTTCGGCATCGGTAATTAGGTCCATGGCGTGCGCGATCGCTGCGGTGTGTGTCGGTGCGTCGATTTCGCCTTCGCGGGTAGGTTTGCCCGGTACGGCGTGTGTGAAGGCTGACGGCGAGTTTCCGATACGCTCCACGCCTCCTTTGACGAGGGAGGTTGTGGTTTCCATATTGATGATCTGGTATTTGAATGAGGTGCTGCCTACGTTGGCACAGAGTATATGCATAAGGAGACTTTCTATTCTTGTAAACACAAGCTATTTAGGGCAACGAACAAATTACTAAACGCCATCGGGAATGCCGGAAGCATCATCTCTTGACTTCTTCGATTCCAACTCAGGTTTGAGAATCAATCCGCCTTTTTTGTCCCTTATGAAGTTCCCGTTTTCGTCAGTTAAATAGTTTTGCCGTTTTTGTTGTTCAATATCCTCAAGTAATGCTTTTGCATCATAGTTAAACAAGGATAATAAGCATTGTATCACTTGTATTGAAAAATGTCAATTTTTCGTTTAACGCTTGATAACCTACATAATTAGCATAAGTTGCAGATATATGCTATACTTTAAGAAACTTCATACCTAAAGGGAATTAATGGCAGACTTTGATACTATCTCGAAAACACATGCCCGGGCATATCCCATGGACTTCGTCAATCATTGTTTAGACTTTGACCAAGATGATGTCACTTTTGTCCAACTCATCATGCTCGAGCAACCCACCATTGAGATGCACCAAGCAGATATGCTTATCAAGGTGAATATCAACGGTGAAGAGGTGCTAATACATTTTGAGTTTCAAACCACAGACAGTTACGATCCTGAAATGGCACTGCGGATGGCAGGTTACATCATCCGAACCGTTGAAACCTATAGGTTGCCGGTATATTCCAGTGTTATCTACCTCCGACCCGATGCGGGTAGAAGGGATCCAGGACACTATTCACAAGACATAACGAAACATCGAATCTTCATTGAATATCAGGTGTTGCGCCTGATTGAAATAGATGGTGAACCGATCCTTGATGCGAAACCGGCAGGTTTAATCCCTTTTACCCCGCTCATGAAGCGTCCGGCAGGGGTAGACTCGGAAGAATGGTTCCGCCGTTGTGTTCAAACAGCAGATAGCATTGACGTGCCGAATAAGCCAGCCTACCTTGGGAGTCTCGCTGTCTTGGGCAATTTAATTTATGATCCAGAAACGATTTCAAACATCATTTTGGAGGAAACCATGAATCAACCTTCCATTATTGAATATTGGACCGAGCAAGCACGCCAACAAAGTGCTCGAGAAATCGCTCGCGAACACATTCTTGAAGCAATAGAGATCCGATTGCAGGCTGATGCTTCACAGACCTTCAAGCCTGCATTGGAGGCAATAGATGACTTGCAACGTCTCAAGCAGTTGCATCGCGCCGCGATCTTAGCAGAAAACGTAGAGGATTTCCGACAAGCTTTAGAAGCAAACGAAAATTGAGTGTTCCGTTTCTGTTTGGGCGAGATTTGAACCGCGTCATCCGCGATTTGCGGCATACTCGCCCAAATCCGCTGTGCATTCAGACAATTCGACACCCCGTTTCTAAGGGCAACGTTAAGCATTTCCTATTCCACTTTCGGTAAGGTTGGCAATGTTAAACGCGGGCGTTCACCGAAATCGGGGAGTTCGGGTGGGTTCTCTTCCATCTGGCGGAGGAGTTCTTCTATGGCGCGGTCGAGTTGTGGGTCGCCTTCTGCGATATAATCCTGCGGACGGTAATCTACTTCAATATCCGGGTCGGTGCCGTAGTTTTCTACACGCCAACCGACATCAACGAACCAGAAAGAATACTCCGGTTGCGTCGTTCCACCACCATCTACAAACGACTGATGCGGTGAGATACCGATAACACCACCCCACGTCCGTTTGCCAACGAGTAAACCTAACTCCATCAGTTTGAAACAGTGCGAGAAAATATCGCCATCAGAACCGGCGTTTTCATTGGTGACAGCGATCATCGGTCCCAAGACGGATGCATCTGGATAGGGATGCGGTGTCCCCCAACGCGGCACGTCATACCCAATCCGCCGACGAGACAATTTCTCCAAGAGCAGCTGCGAAACATGTCCACCGCCATTGTAACGCACATCAACCAGCAGACCGGGATAACTCACTTCGGCGAGGTAACCGCGGTGAAACTCCGCATATCCACGCCGACTCATGTCGGGAATATGGACATACCCGACTTTACCGTCCGTCTTTTCGTGGACATATCGTCGGTTGTTCGATACCCACTCACGGTAACGCAGTTCTCTTTCGCTTCCGAGTACCTTGAGTGTAACGACCCGTTTTTCACTATCTTCTGCACTTTGGAACGTCGCTTGGACCTCCTGATTCGCGAGACTTACGAGCAGTTCACCCGGCGAAACGGTCTCGCTGACCCGTTGTCCGCCGATAGCGAGCAGAATATCGCCTTCTGTGACGTTAACCCCGGGTGCGTTGAGCGGTGAATCCTTCGAGGCTTCCCAAGCATCCCCATGTGGAATGTGCGTGATGCGATACCCGTTGCTTTCTGCATCGTAGGTGTAGTCCGCACCGAGAAACCCCTGTGCGTAGTTTGGTGAGTTCCGGTAATCGCCGCCCATCTCATAGGCGTGTGAAGTGCCGAGTTCACCCTGCATCTCCCACATCAGGTCTGAAAACTCACCGCGTGTTGCGATGCGATCCAGGAGTGGCAGATAGCGTTGATATACCTGCTCCCAATCCACACCCGACATATCCTCTGTCCAGAAGAAATCGCGCTGCAGTCGCCACGCCTCGCGATACATCTGGTGCCATTCGGCAGTAGGCACAATAGAGGCCTTGATACGATTGAGATCAATCCAACCTGTTTGTCGGTTCGGACCGCCTCTACTTTCAGGTTTCTCAGCCTCCACCTTCTTGCCAGCCCTGATAACGCGCAAACGGTTTCCAGTCACATAAACAAGTGTCTTGCTGTCACGGGAGAGTCGAAAACCTTCAATACCGGAGACAAGTGTATCTTTCTTCTGTTCCTTGAAGTCGTAGACGTGGAGAACGCCTCTTGATCCACTCTCATCGTCTCCGGACGATGTCCCTGGTACTGGAAATGCGGTGAAGATAACTTTACCTTCAATCCCGGCAATTTCTCCGTAACGCCCGCGCGGATAAGGAAACGCGACGACACGTTGCGAAATGCCTTCCAGGTCTATCGTAATCGGTTCACGTTTATCTTTCTTCTTCTCAGATTTCTCCTCAGCCGCCTCATCTGCCTCGTCCTTTTTTTCCTCATCCGCTTTGTCCTTATCCTCTTTCTCCTCTTCAAGCGGACGGGGTTCTGGCACAAACGGGTTTCCCAAAGTCTTCTGTAGGGTTACCAGCAACGGACGCATCGCTGAAGGGAAACCGAGATCGAAGTGGAGTGCGTCGTAGACCGGATCGAATTCGCGAGACGAGAGAAAATAGAGATACTTCCCATCTGGATCCCATGCCGGCGAGAAATCACTGAATTCGGGTTCCGTAACAAGCCACGTTTCGCCTGTTTCAATTTTGCAGAGTTTGATTGAACGGGTCGTCTCTGTAGGTGCGAAACTATATGCACACCACTTACCGTCAGGGGACCAAGCTGCACCTCGGATGCTGTGATAATGACCTTTGTCGAGTGTCCGGAGTTCGTGGGTCTCTAAATCGATATGCAAAAGTTCAAAACGGTGGTTGACGAGAAGGACTCGGTCGTTCTCATCGCTTTCAGTTTGTGGGGAAACCGAAAGTTCGCGGACATGTCCAATATCAAGCGTATCGAGGCGGACAAGATCCGCACTGCCATCGCGGGTGTGAATTTCGAGAGCTTCTTCACCTGCAGCATCGGAAATAGTGACGAGACGTTTACCGTCATTAAGCCACTGTGTGAAACGATAGCGTGCGCCATCACGTTCACCGTGCTGAAGGACCGCGCCTTCCCAATTCGCCATTGTAAAGGGTTTACCGCGTACTGTTACGGCTAACGCATGACCATCTGGTGCTGGTGCGAACTCTTGCATATACGCCGATGCATTAACGAACTTCCGTTGTCGCTGGATGCGTGGACTTCGGAATTCAACATCAACTCGGTTTTCAGTGTCGCTCTCAAGGTCATAAACGAACAGGTCCGCGCCAGCGTGGTAGACGATGCGTTTGCCATCTGTTTGTGCCAAACGGCAATAGTAAGTTTCCTGATGCGTGTGGCGTTGAACGTCCTCACCGGTAGGCAGACAGGAATAGATATTCCCAACGCCTTCATGATCAGAAATAAAATAGATGCGTTCACCTATCCACATCGGGGTCGTGAAATTACTATCCACGGGTGCCAAAGGCTGAAATTGTCCATCCCCTTCTGTGTCTATCCAGAGTTGCCCTGCTGTGCCGCCACGGTAGCGTTTCCAACGTGCGGGTTCTCGTGTCAATCTGCCGATGATAACGCCGCCAGCATCGCTAAAATCGATATGGTTTGCGGGACCATAAGGGAGGCGTTGGGGTTCTCCACCTTCTGAAGAAACTTTCCATATCCACGGATCGAAGGCTAATCCTGCGCCGCTTGAATAGAGAATATGCTTTCCATCCGTATCCCAACCGACAATAGAAACATTGCTGCCCTGATAGGTGAGCCGTTTTGCTTCACCCCCGAGGGCAGGCATGCTATACACCTCTGACGGTCCCTCTTCACGTCCTGCGAAAGCGAGTTGTTCACCATCTGGTGATAAGCGCGGCGAACCCGCGGCACCGAGGTTTGACGTGAGCCGCCGCGCAACGCCACCTTCAACGGGAACTGTCCATAAGTCATCCTCACATACAAAAACAATGGTATCTTGACATATTGTTGGTGATCTATAATATCCTGACATTCACACCTCCGTGGTAAGTGAAGTTATAAGTTGTAAGTTATAAGTTAAGAAGTTTATGCGCGATATTCAGAAACAAATGTTAGGTTTTGCGGAAGAACGACTACAAACAGATTTAACAGCCTATCCACTTCTTTTTAATCTACCGACGCGTTTGGCATACCTCTCACCGAGATGGAACACCCAAAATCCGAGTGGGATGAGTAGCACACCGATAATAAGCAGTAAAAGCAGGTTCCCTAATTGGCTCTCAACTGATGCGTTATCGAGCATCGCTGCACGAATGGATTTGAGCGTATAGGTCGCAGGCGAAATTTTGGAGATCGGTTGAAGCCACACCGGTAACACCTCAATTTCATAGTAGATACCAGAAACTAACAACAACATTGATTGGATAATACCCGTTGCGGCTTGTCCTTTTTCCGGCGAGAGTAGCGGAAAAATCGCAGCCATTAGACCGATACCGATGAAAGAGAGACTGGAGATCAGAACGGTGACCACCATTGTCAGCCAATTCGCTTTTCTTAAGTCGATGTGTTCACCGAAAAAGAGCGGCATTATCGCTAAAACCAAACCGGTTCGTAAGAGTCCGTATAGGATTGCAAAGAAGCAGGACCCGACAAGATGCGTGATGCGGTAGATCGGTGCCATAAAGGTATACTCAATCGTGCCTTCCCACCGTTCCCACGTAATTGCATCGCTGACCTCACGCATCATAATTGAGAGAAACCCCCAAATTAATGCCCCAATGACGAGGTAAAGGACCTCTCTACTGCTGCCGCGCCCGACCATAATCAAGCCAATCGTTAACGCGTTGACGATAGAATAACTGAAAAAGAGAATTTCCCAACTTAGATACCGCTTCAGTAGATTAAAGTTACGTTCAATGAACGCATAAGAGACAACGGTTTCACGTATAAGATTCAGCATCTTTTTGGCGTAATTTGCAAGAAACTACTCATCCTCCTCAATCCGCTTGCCGGTGAGTGCGATAAAGACATCTTCGAGCGTTGTGGGTGCTTCGTTTTCTGATGGCATCCTGGCAACGAGTTCCTCGACAGTTCCCTCCGCGATAAACCGTCCATTATCAATAATCGCGATCTTATCACACAATCTTTCCGCTTCCACCATATCGTGCGTCGTCAGCAGAATGACAGCATTCCGTTCTTGACGGATTTCCTCAATAAAGGCTTGAACATCACGCTTGGATTTGGGATCAAGACCGGTTGTAGGTTCGTCGAGCAGGAGGAGCATGGGTGTTGTTAGCAAGGCACGTGCGATTGCGACTTTTTGTTGCATGCCACGCGATAGCTGCTCCATTTCTTCGTCCATTCGATCGGCATCAAAGCCGAGCCTTTCCAAAATCTGCCGTGCTTTTCGCTCGGCTTCTGCTGCAGGGATACCGTAGAGGCGGGCGGCGTAAATCAGGTTTTCTGTTGAAGAGAGCCTTTTAAAGAAAGAGGCTTCAACAGAGACACGATTCATCACGCGTCTGACTTTCAGGCTATGTGTGACAACATCATCTCCAAAAACGTGAATACTTCCAGCATCAGGTAGCAGTAGTGTCGAAATAAGACGAATTAAGGTCGATTTCCCTGAACCGTTTGCGCCGAGGATCCCATAGATTTCGCCGATGCCAACTTCCAATGAGATGTCGTCAACTGCCCGGATAACTTCTTTTTCTCGCTTGAAAAGGTGTCGCACTTTCTGATAAAAACGTAGTTTATTATTCGTCCGCTTGGTTCGGTGAAAATGTTTTGTTACCCCGCGGACTGCCAAACCGTGGAGAGGATTTTCCACATTCTTTTCTTTCACCAAACTGAGCAACCTCCAAAACCCTTGACTTTTCATGGGGACTTTTATATATTATACCCAAAATCTGTGAATATTTGGTAATTTATTTTTCGTTGATTTGAAACCGAGTGGTGAACTTAACAACGACACCTATAGGACTTACGCATTTTTCTATGATAACCTATGTATTACGCACTGCAGGGTTTTTGCTTGGGGTTTTTGATAGGGGTATTTGATAGGGTATTTCTGCGGATTTCTGCGTATTTCTTCAGGGTTTGAAACCCCGCCTGCAAGGGCGGATGCGTAAGTCCTGACCCATACTTCTTTATTGTTGAAGTTTACACGAATACGAGAGCGGAGGAACAATGCCGAAAATCAAAGGTCCAGCTATTTTTCTCGCCCAATTCATGCGGGACGAGGCACCATACGACACTATGGAAAATATCGGACAATGGGTTGCGAGTTTAGGGTATAAAGGCGTTCAAATTCCGGGTTGGGACGATCGCGTTATTGACCTCGGAAAAGCTGCCGAATCCAAAACCTATTGTGATGAATTTAAAGGGACACTTAACGAAATAGGGCTTGAAGCGACAGAGGTGGCAGGTTATCTCGCTGGACAAGTGCTGGCTGTGCATCCTGCGTATGAAGTTATGTTTGAGGCGTTCCATCCGCCCGGCTTGCGCGGTGCCGAAAGGACAGCGTGGGCATCAGGCGAATTGACGAAATGCGTCCACGCTTCGGTGAATATGGGACTGGATGTCATCCCTGTGCTTTCAGGTGGCTTCGCGTGGCATACTGTCTATCCGTGGCCCCAGCGTCCCGATGGTATCATTGAAGAGGCGTTCAAGGAACTCGCTGCACGGTGGCTACCCCTATTAGATCTCGCACACGATAACGGTCAGGTCTTCGCCTACGAACTCCATCCGGGTTCGGATATTTATGACGGTGCGACCTACGAGATGTTCTTGGATTATACGAATGATCATCCGGCTGCCTGCCTCAATTACGATCCGAGCCATTTTCTCCTTCAACAACTCGATTATATTGACTTTATCCGACTTTACGGAGAACGCATTAGGGGATTTCATGTCAAGGATGCTGAATTCCGCCCGACAGGTCGGGTAGGGGTCTACGGTGGTTACCAGTCTTGGGCTGGACGTGCAGGGCGGTTTCGTTCGCTCGGCGATGGACAGGTGGATTTTACACAGGTGTTTACACTGCTCACCGAAGCAGGCTATGACAGTTGGGCAGTCCTGGAATGGGAATGCTGCGTCAAAAGTCCAGAGCAGGGCGCGGCAGAGGGCGCGCCGTTTATCGCTAAACATATCATCGAAACAACCGATGTCGCCTTTGATGACTTTGCTGGCGGCGAGACGGATACAGTGCGGAACCGGGAAATTCTTGGATTGCGTTGAAGATAGTTTTGTCGGTTTTCAGTGAAAGGCACAGGAAACCAACGGTCTCCTATGCTACGAAGAGGCACAGGCTAACAGCCTATGCTACGAAGAGGCACAAACTAAAAGTTTATGCTACAAAGAGGCACAGGCTAACAGCCTATGCTACAAAGAGGTTTATTTATTTTTTGGATTCACTATAAATTGGAGTCACTATGGAATCTTGGAAACGGAAATTACGAATGGGTATGGTCGGTGGTGGACAGGGTGCGTTTATTGGCGGCGTTCACCGTATCGCTGCCACGCTCGATCAGCAGATTGAAGTTGTCGCTGGATGCTTTTCGCGTGATCCAGAAAACACACGGATCACCGGTGCGGAATTGTATCTCGACCCGAATCGCTGCTACAGCAGTTACGCAGAGATGGCAGCCGCTGAAGCAACACTCCCGGAAAATGAACGCATTGACTTCGTGAGCATTGTCACACCAAACATCTCCCACTTTGAGATTGCAAAAACTTTCTTGGATGCGGGTTTCCATGTTGTTTGCGATAAACCGATGACCTATAGTCTCGACGAAGCCGAGGCTCTTGCCCAGCGCGTTGAAGATTCGGGACTTGTCTTTGCGTTGACACACAATTATACGGGGCACCCGCTCGTACGGCATGCGCGTGCGCTGTTCGCTGACGGTTCAATGGGACAAATCCGTAAGGTGATCGTCGAGTATCTTCAGGACTTCCTGATGGTGCCACACGAGAAACTCGGTCAGAAACAGGCTGCATGGCGCGTGGACCCAGCACAGTCGGGTATCGGCGGCACGATGGGTGATGTCGGTACGCACTGCGTTAACCTTCTCGAATACGTCACCGGCGATCCGATTGTCGAACTCTGTGCCGATAAAAGCACCTTCCTTCCCGACAGGGTACTGGATGAGGATGTCAACGCCTTGCTCCGTTTCGAGGGGGGCGGCAAAGGTGTTTTAAGTATCAGTCAGGTTGCTACTGGGGAGGAAAATGGACTCACGCTCCGTGTTTATGCCGAACAGGGTGCCGTGAAATGGGCGCAAGAGAATCCGAACTATCTCGAACTCTATCGTTACGGTGAACCGAGGCAGACGCTGACGCGTGGTCAGGGCTACCTTTCCGAAGCAGCGGCTGCAGGTGCGCGGATTCCGACCGGGCATCCGGAAGGGTACTTGGAGGCATTCGCGACGATCTATGTCGGTGTTGTCGAAGCCGTCCGACGACACATTGACGGCGACCCGATGAAAACTGAGGCGTATGATTTTCCGACAGTCTATGATGGATTAAGAGGTATGCAGTTCATTTACAAAGCGGTTGAGTCTTGTGAGAACGGCTCGACCTGGGTCAAAATGTAACAGCCATCAGCAATCAGCCATCAGCAATCAGAAAAGAGGCTACGACGCGTATCATACACCTCTTACTGAAAGCCGATAGCCGACTGCTGAGGGCTACTCAAAAGGAGACAGGTATGCAAGCACCTAACACTGAACCTTTCCGCGTCGGATTTCTGAATGTTGACTCGTATTCGCACATGCCGCTGTGGGCACCACAGATCAATCCACGCGAGGGGCAGAAAGACACCCCACTCACAGGCATGCGGATTACGCACTGCTGGGACATTGAACACGACAAGGCACAAGCGATTGCGGCAACTTATGGTTGCACCGCTGTCAAAAATTTCGATGATATGTTGGGCAAGGTAGACGGCATAATTTCCGGTGGTTATTACAACCATCCGTGGAACCACATTCTCCACGAACCGTATCTGGAGGCGGGGTTGCCGAACCTAATCAATCGCCCGTTCGCAAACTCGCTCGCTAAAGCGCAGCAGATGATTGAACTTGCGGAAAAGAGCGGTGCGACCATCCTTGTGCCATCAAGCCATGAGCACAACGATGCGATCTCACGCGCCAAGGCGTGGGCAAGCGATAAACAGATCGTCTGCTACACGGCGACTAATTCGTTTGACGACTACCCGACACACGGGATTCACGGGGTCTACATGGTCTGTAAGGCGATTGCGGAAGCGGGAAATCAGGTTGTGTCAGTCGCCTATCAAGCAGACAGTTGGCATAGCCCCCCCGGAGTCATCACTCTGGAGCATGTTGACGAGAATGGACGGCAATTTTACGGCATACTCCATCAAGTGAGCGGTTCTTGGGGGACGGTACAAATCCATACACAGGAAGCATACGGGGGTGAGAATTTCAGGATTCATACCGGCAGCGGCTATCCCTTCGACAAAACGGAAATCTGGATGCCAACGATTTGGGCGTTCCAAAATATGGCACTGCATAACGAGCTGCCGCAGTCCTTTGAGCAGATTCTGCACAAGACGAACGTTTTTCTCGCGGGTTGGAAATCGGTCTTAGAAAATGACGGCAAGCCTGTGAAGTTAACGGATGTTGATGCAGAGTGGACTGCTCCCGCTGAATTGCCGAATCATCCCGATCACGACACGATTTCGCTGTTTCGGAAACAGTTCGGAGATGCTTGAATATAGCACTTTGGATAGGAACATTGATAGGGTAAGATTTTAGAAGGGGTTTTTATAGTAGGGGCTGGGTTACCCAGCCCTTACGAGTGTGTAATGTCGGGTCTCTATCGCGGCGTGCCACATAAATACACATTGGCACACGACAGAGACACCAATAAACACGGAAATCTAACGCCAGGCTTTGACACTTGCCCACGTGGTTGCGAGTTTATCGACGGGATCCACATCGAGAGACGTTAAGTCTTCCATGCTCCGCGCAATATCGTCTTCCGACAAAGCCCGATCCCAGACCGTAACTTCATCAATGATCCCGTTGAACTTTTGTCCGGTCGCGCCCCATGAACCGATCATCGTATCGCCTGCTGTTCCGAGGTACGCAATCCCCGCTTTGCCAGGATCTTCAGCCACAGATTTGCCATCAATGTAAATCTGTCGGGATTTGCCTTTGATATCCAACCAGAACGTGATATGTGCCCATTTGTCGGCTTTGACAGCAGCAGGTGCGTCAAGATCGTTGGCATAAAATCCCATGCGAACGGTGCCACTGTTGTAGATACGATAGTGGAGGCTTGTATTCTGTGCGTTGACCTGCGTCTGTGTGAAAACACACTGTTGGTCACTGCCGCTCAATGCTGGCTTGACCCACATCGTTACGGTAAAACTCTTTTCGTTGAGTTCAATATAAGGCATCTTGACCTCGCCTGCTTGCTCGAACCCCAAGGCTTTTTCAAATTTACCGTCAACCCAATCCGCATCTCCGACGAGTTCTCCGTCGTTTCCATGTGGGGAAAGATCTTCTATCGCTTTTCCTTTGCCTTCGTTGAAAGAAACGTAGAGCAGTAATTCCTTATCCTTTAGATCCAACGCTGTGGCACTGAAGGGCATCAGTGTCAATCCAGCGAGGATCAAAAGTGAAAGTAATATCTGATATATCATGATCAATTTTCTCCTTTGTAATGTTCCTTTAGTTAATTCATACCCTTTTAGACTAACACAAAAATTCGGGGGTGTCAAGACTTTTTTCTCACCTCCTGCTTTTCTACCTTCGGTAGGAGGTGATATTTCCGTCGCGGTTCTTCATATAGCCGTTGACGCGTTAATTCAATATATTTGGCTTCGATCTCGTATCCGACACATTTGCGTTTGAATCTCAAGGCTCCCCGAGCGGTTTGCCCACTTCCCAAAAATGGGTCGAGTATTTCGTCGCCTTCTTCAGAGTAAAGTAGCACCAAGCGTCGGACGAGTTCATCGGGAAATGGACATGGATGGTCGATTATTTTCGGGGGCACGGGTGCGATATGCCAAATCGAGTTAGCTATATCACGTTTGAATACGTCGTCTATTGGGAGCGTCGGTTGTGAACCGTATCTGGGTTTATCACCTTTACGGAATATGAGTATGTATTCGGTCATTATGTTCGGGTAGTAGTAACCGGACTTCTGGTGTTGAATAAATGAGCCAGCACGTCTCACACCACCGGTGACTTTATTCCATATTATATCTTGGTGGAAATTCCAATCGGTATCGCTCAATAGGCTTGTTAAGTCAAATGGCGCTGGATAGTGTTTACCTTTATGAAGGATTGTCCCGATAACGATAGCACAGAACCCACCGTCAATTGTGACCCGATAGACTTCAGAGAATACTTTTTTGAGTGTTGCGAGCCAATCCTGATAAGTTTTGCCAAGACCGTCATAGTTGCGTTCCCTATACCACGCTTCATTATCACTGGTGTGGGTATCGTAGTCAATGGCGTTCCAGTAAGGCGGCGAGGTGATTGTCAGGGCGATAGAATTATCCTTGCATTCCGGCATATCAAGACAGGAGGTGTGATAAAAACGATAATTTTCGTCCATGATTGGGGGGCGATTTTCAGGCATAAAGATTCCTCATCTTAGAAAGGTATGAAATTTATCAAGGTTGAAGGTTCTATTTCTGTGTCCTGACTTACTTTTTATTTTATTAATTTCTCGAAAAAAATAGGGTCTGTTGGTCATCAGGTTATCCTGTTTCAGTTCCTTATCGCGCTGCGAAGGTGAGAGGGTGGCAGATATACCGTGTGGTATGCTTCGCAATGCCACCCGAACGGGTTTGAATAGTGTATCAGATAGGTGTGAAAAATGCAAGACGATTTAGGGACATCAGTTCTATGTAAATAGGCGGTTCCAGTCGTGATGTGACTTGGCGACACTCTCAGGGTTTGTCTGACTTCGAGCGACGAAACCCGGAACGTGTGCGCGACCGGTCGGTAAGCCGATTTGACTGTAACGCGTATCAACACTCCAACGGACGGTATTGGAACGGTTCGGAAGACCTCGGTGGACAACCCGCTCACTTGTCAGCAAGACATCACCTGCATCAAGCTCAGCAGTGACGACATCGCCGGGTGGCAATTCTGCATCGCTGATGCCTCTGCCTCCGGTATGTCCGGGCGTCGGATCTTGGTAGTTGTGTCCGATCAGATTAAAGCGGTGTGAACCTCGGATGACTTGCATGCACCCATTCTCCTCAGTCGCTTGAATGAGTGGGAGCCAGACGTTCACGACCAATGTCTCACCTGCTTCTTCTGGGATGAGATACGCCAAATCTTGATGCCACGGGATAACCGTAATGTCTTGGTTTGGCAGTTTAGCACGGTAGTTAAACTGTGGATGCGCTAAAATCTCGTCACCGATGAGGTATGCGACAACATCAAGGAGCGCGGGGGCTGTTCGGAGTGTGAACATCCCGGCAGTCCGAATCTTCTGGTCGCGGAAAAAGTTGCCCCAAATCCAGTCCGGATCGGAACAGGCATTTGATACCATCCCCAGCCTCATATCAAAAGGTTCATCGTCATAAGTATCCGACGGATCAAGGATGCCGTGTTTGACTGCCGCCTGCGTGCCATCATCAACACGTTGCGCTAACTCATCAATCAACGGTTGAAGTGCCGCATTTGGCAGTACGTTCCGAACAAATAGAAAACCATCTTCGTGGAATTGCTGCTTCTGTTGTGCTGTGAGTCCGTCTTGATCGTGTTGTATAGACATTGCTGTTCTCCGTTTTGAAGTTATTAGAACTTACGCAAATTGGATCTAAAAGCAATATATTTCAGTTATTTAACCCCCTAAATCCCCCTTATCAGGGGGACTTTAAGAGCAATGATTCAACCCCTTAAATCCCCCTTATCAAGGGGACTTTAAAGTTATGAAACCGGTTGAATTGCGACGGCACTGCCAATTTCGCTCGATTTCATCGCTGCATCGAGCATCTGCATCAGCATCACCGCTTCCGAACCGGGATTGAGGGGTTCGTCTTCCTCCTGAATCGCTCGGATGAATTCTTGCGCCTGAAGCGTTATATCATCCGCCTTTTGTGGTGCGGGTTTCATAGGCTTGACCTTAACGCCGTCCGGTGTGCCAACCAGTATTTTTCCGTTTTCAAGACCTGCCTTGGTACCGTAGAGGTGGAATTCCTGAACTTCGCTTTTGACCAAATCGCTCCCTTTTGCTGGCGCGTGCCGGTTTGTGGTGTTCAGCGAAAATGCGACAGCAAAGTGTAAGGTACATCCGTTCTCAAACCGCACAAACCCACATGCTGCATCGTCTGCGGTATAGGTCTGCTCCGGTGGTGCGAGATGGGCGAAGTTGCAATATAAACCAGCCATCGCCTCTGTAGGCCGCGGGCACCCCATCATAAACCAGACATTGTCAATGGCGTGGATCCCGAGGTCGAGGAGGACCCCGCCCCCCTTTTCCTTATCGTGCCGCCATCCGCGTGCCGAACACCAGCGGGTTCGTATCCATCGAGTCTCAGCGTAGTATACATCACCGAGTTCTCCGGCTTGCACGAGTCTACGGCCTTCCGTCAACTGTGCTGTGAAGCGAGACTGCCGGACAAACATATAGACCAAACCCTTGCTTTCGGCAAGTTGTGTGACGGGTATTAACTCCGCTGCGTCGTTTGAGGGCGGTTTTTCGCAGAGTACATGCATCCCACGCTCCACCGCCTCCAATGAAACGGGCGCGTGCATCCATGTCGGTAGTCCTATGCAGACCGCGTCTAAATCACACGCCTCGAACATCTCCTTGTAATCGTCGAAAACGCGGACACCTTTAATATCGCCCAAGACTCTTTTCCTGCGTGCTGGGTCTAAGTCTGCCAAAGCGACGAGTTGGACATTCGGTTCTCCATTGAGAATCACAGTTGTGCTGCTGATTGTCCCACCGACCCCTATGATTCCGACCCTGACTGGTTTTTTCATTGCTATCTCCATTTACTGAACACTTCTGAAAAAAGATTGACATATTTTGTCCGTTTCTATAGAATATATCGAAACCTGACAAAATCTGATTATAAATTGTATCGGATAATGCCTCGCTATCAGTCCATCCCAAAGGCTGTTTTCAGGTTCCCACATTACAGACATACATTCCAGAAGGAGGAAAACTTACATGTATCGTCACCTTTTCTTACCTATGCTCATGTTCCTACTATTGACCAGCACTGCTCTGGCTAAAGGCGAAAAACTTGTGCTCGTCGGCTCCGGTGAACCCGATCCGAAGGATAATCTTCTCATAGAAAACCTTGAAAAATGGGGATACGTCGTCGAACCCCATCAACACTTGGCGAAGCATCCCGTCAATCTTGCGGGTATTGATCTCGTGTTCATCTCCGAATCAACGTCGAGTGCCAACATTCTGGACGCTTACAAAAATTCAGCCGTTCCTGTCGTCAATGCCGAGACGTGGACCTACGACGATATGGGATTTGCTGCAGATGGCACATTCAACTCCGATGCGGGCGACAAACTGACGATCGTTGATACGGAACATCCGATAACCGAAGGTTTCAAAGGCGACATCACGGTCAGCAAACCTGCGGCACAACTGATGACGTGTAGCGGTTTTGAAGGCGATATCGATGTGTTAGCCGTGCGCGCCGATAACGACGAGCTCGTTGCGATCTCTGTCTACGAAAAAGGTGCGAAAACGCTTAAAGGCTCCACAAAAGCGATACATGTTAATATTTGGCCCCATTCCACCGCTTGGCAACAGGTAACAGAGGACGGGTGGGAGCTCATCCACCGTTCAATCCTCTACGGTTTAGGTCAAATTCCGTTTGATGTCGCGCCACAAGACAAACTCGCTGTCACTTGGGGACAGATCAAAACGGCACGTTAAATAGCACTGAGTGAGGTTCTAACCTAATCAGGACTTACGCAAATTGAGCAAATATCGGACATTTAGACATCAAAAGCGGTATTTTCCATCCTTTAAACCCCCTAAATCCCCCTTATCAGGGGGACTTTAAGAGAGAATGCGGAAGTCCTAATAATCTTATAGCAGCGAAGCGGATCCAGCGTCCAGAAACACTGTGCAATCTAGGTGTGTCTGCAAGATAGAAGCGGGGTGCATCGGCGTTATTTCACCGTGTAAGCAGTTCCGCACCGCCTCTGCCTTTCGTTCATCTGGCACAGTGCAAATAATTGTCTGTGCCTTCATAATCTGACGGATAGACATTGAGATGGCTTGGCTCGGCACCGCATCAAGTCCTGTGAACCAGCCTTCACCTACCTGCTGGAGGCGACACGCTTCATCTAACTCGACGAGGATATACGGATTCTCTGTCTCAAAATCTGCAGGTGGATCGTTGAAAGCGAGGTGTCCATTCTCACCGATGCCGACAAACGCTACGTCAATCTGATGTTGCGCGATGATCTGATTGAGTCGATCACACTCGGCTTGCGGTTCGTCTGCTTCACCGTCCAGAAAATGCACTGTGCCGGGATGGACAATATCCACAAGCCGTTCCCGTAGGTATTTGCGAAAACTGGCAGGATGCGTCTCAGGGATACCGATGTATTCATCGAGATGGAACATCGTCGTGTTGTCCCAGTCAATCGCTGCATCTGCTGTTAGTGCCGCAAGGAAATCGAATTGTGACGCGCCTGTTGCGACGATAAAACTCGCTTGTCCGTTGGCATCAATCGCCTCGCGGAGTTTTCTGCTGGCGACGTGCGCTGCTGCTTCGCTTGTTTCTTGTTTGGTCGGTGCTTTAAATATATTCATTTTTTTAGAATCTTCGTAAAATCTCGTTTCCAACTCGGTGAGAGTGCGGGTTGTTTTCTCGCCTGTGCGATTTTCGCGTGGTTGTCGGTATCGAAATAGCGGAGGTTAACTATCTCTGTAACACTCATCGGCTCCGATGCGACTTCAATGCGTGTAATCGCATCACCGGCAGTGATTTCACCTTCTTGAAGTACCCGGAAATAGAAACCGACGCGCCGACTCTCCAAGAACTGCTTCGGGAATTCTGGAAGTCCCATCTTGTATGCGAGTTTAAAGCACGGCACGCGGGGTTGCGTAATCTGTAATTTCACTGTTGTGCCTATCTGGAAGACATCACCGATGTGCACAGCCTCCTCCAACAGACCTTCAACGGTGAGATTCTCGCCAAACTGTCCGTATCCGAAATCGTTTCTCTGCAGTTCTTGCTGCCAATAAGCATAATGCTCAAACGGATACCCGTAGATCGCTTTATAAGTGCCACCATGCACGCGTAGATCACCCTGGCCATCACCGTCAATGTTCTTTTCTCTGAGCATGACGGTGCCGGATACCGGTTCTTTGAAGATGCCAGTCCGGACGGTTTTTCCGCCGTACTGAATAGGTTTCGGTTTTGATACGTTTATAGATAAAAGTTTCATTATGCGCTTTAGTATACTGATTTTTTGAAGTTATGTCAAGCGAAACATTTTAGCCGATCCGACTGAGTTCTGGCAATTTTTTTCCACTATGCAACCTTTTGCTTTTTAAATCGCGTCATTAATAGTAACAGCAGTCGAGTGGTATTAAAAAGTTTCGTATGTTTTATAGTAAAACCTACAATTAATTGGGCACTCTCAAACAGTCTGAATGCCCATTGAAGTCATTCAGACTGGCACAAACTAAAAGTTTTGCGGCGTACTCGCCCAGATGCGACGTGCATCATGCTACAAACATGTCTGTTTATTTTTAGGATTCACTATAACTTTACAGTCGCTTTCGGAAAAACAAGCCGTGGCGAAAGTTGTGAAAGGAATCTCTCATGTTGAAAAAAATTGGATTTGTCGCAATCGCTTTATTCATCTTCGGCTGGAGCACAACCTTGATGGGAAATGAATGGGCGAACTACTATTTCCCAGATCCAGTCGGTAGTTACTGGATTTACACAGATCAAGATGGTAACGAGTTAAGACGCTATGCCGTAGAGCCAGAAGAAGTTGATGGTGAAACTTACCGGGCATTCAGTTACGAACCTACCATAGACAATTGGGCGGACTTTGAGCATTACGTTCAACCTTATACCTACCGGGTTGATGACGAATGGGTCGCTTTTTTCGTTGGTCATGAAACTGAGAACGCGTTCAAGGCAGTCAAAACGCAACAGATGGAGGAAATCATTTCATTGTCGCGTGAAGCGATACAGCAGGAGGCAGCTGCTGATGGATTAAACATCTCTGTTGAAATAGATTACGATGTTGAGGTAGAATCGCAAGACTACTTTTATTTACTACCGACACCTGCTACCTTCAATGAAGAATGGACTGCACTGGCGTTAAATGTCACAGTGAGTATGACAACTGAATTTAAGGGAATGCCTGAAATACCGGGAGTCCCGACGAAGTTAACTGTTGACCGTTATACGACTCTCGTAGAGACTGGAAACGTCACTGGGACAGAAACTGTCGAAACGCCTGCTGGCACTTTCGAGGACTGTTTAGTGATTGCGTACCGGACAGATGCGTCAATAAAGACAGTCCCCCCTCAAATAGCGGGGATTGAGGCGGATACAGGACCGGTGCATCAAGAGCAAAAGGATGTATCTTTGACAACCCTCTGGTTAGCTCCTAACATCGGTATTGTCAAATTTGTCCACAACCAGCAGCTATCCGAGGAGGAGCAGGAAATCGGATTGGAACCACCGCCGGAAAGAACGCTTGAACTCACGCGATATGAAATTCAACCTTCGGCTTCAGAGGGATATGAATAGACAATGTAAATCGTAGATTTTACGAAGAGGTCCCACCGCTTAGTTGGTTCAGGAGAAATTTGATGAAAAACGAAGATGCACAACTTATTAATCGCTTCTTGACGGGCGACGAGAACGCTTTCACCACACTGGTAAAGAAACACCAGAAGAGCGTCCACGCGCTTGCTTGGCGGAAAGTTGGCGATTTCCACGTCGCAGAGGAACTCACGCAAGACATATTCCTCAAAGTATACCAGAAACTCGCGACGTTGAAGAACCCGAACCAGTTCGCCGGATGGCTTTATGTCATCGCAGATCGTCTCTGCATCGCTTGGCACCGAAAACAGAAGCCACAAATGGAATCATTGGAAACCACAAGCGAAGCAGAAATCGACGGATCCTCCTATCGTTCCTACGAAAATGAACAGCGTGAGGATGCCTCCGTTGAATACCGCCGTGGATTCATCAAAAATCTTCTTGAACAACTACCGGAGAGCGAACGCACGGTTGTGACACTTCACTATCTCGGCGAAATGACGTGCAAAGCGATTGGCGAATTCTTGGGTGTGTCCCCGAATACAGTTAAAAGCCGCCTTCAACGCGCACGGAACCGTTTAAAGGAACAAGAAAACATGATTCGAGAAACCCTCGGCAGCGTCCACTTACCTGCCAACTTCACTGAGAGCATCATTCGGCAAGTTGCTGAACTCAAGCCGGTAACTCCAACAAGCAGTAAACCGATAGCACCGTGGGCAGTCTCTGCTGCAACTGCCATATTTATCTTTCTAATAATGGGTGTCGGTTCCGAATATCTTGCCCGTTTTCAGAACCCTTACAACGTCAATGCACAATCTGAGACAACAGTTGAAATCATTGACGCACCGATCGTTCTTGATACACAAGCGAAACGGGACTTACGGAGCCAAGCGGGACGTTTTGAAACTGAGGGTAAGCGCAGTAGTATCGGTCCGCAAGTCTCAGAACCTGTTGTATTGGCTGCTGTCACGAAGGCAGATCATCAGAAAAGTACTGCAATAAAACAACAGTGGCGGCAAGCAAGCGGCCCTGAAGGGGTTTCTATCTCAGGCTTCTTCGCAAGCACCAAAGGCGATGTCTACGCCACTTCACCAATAGGCATCTACAGATTGACACCGGACGCGAAGGCATGGTCACTCATTAATGCGAGTGTAACGAATGGTCAACACTACGCAATGCCGATGGCAGAACGAGACGGAACGCTTTACATTGTCTCAGTCAAAGAAGTGCTTTCATCAACCGACCGTGGCAAGACGTGGAATATCCTCGGTAGCCGTCCAGAAGGTAAGGCTATCGGGTTGATCATAACAGATCACGCCTTCCATCTTGCGGTTAAAAAGGGTATCTATCAATCCACAGATAGCGGCAAACAGTGGATAGCCTTTAACGATAGATTTACTTTTAACGAGGCATCAACAGACGAAGAAATATCCGCAGTCACATCTATTGGAAACACTGTATTTGCTGCTACAAACCGAGGAATCTACCGCCTGAAGTCGGACACATGGGAAAGATTACCGATAAAAACACGCAATACCTTTGATGGCTTTGACTCCTTGGTAGTCTCTGAAAACAACCTCTATGTTGCAGCAAGTCCAGATCGTTCACGGATGAGGAAGGAGAACTTAAAATTAACCACGAGTGTTAAAACTAATTGGAGCATTTTCTTTTCAACCGACTTAGGAGATTCATGGGTTGAAATCACCCCGATAAACAAGCCAGCCTTTATGGGTCAATCATTAGATATTCAACTGTTAGGCACCGGCGAAACGCTTTTAGCATTGAGTGGCAGCAAGGGCATGCGTTCAAGAGATGGCGGACGAACCTGGAGAGATCTTGGAGAGATTCCATATATACCACTTCACACACCGGCTGTAGCACTCAACGAAAACACTTTTTATGCGGGTAGATATGACATTCGTCGAACAACTGACGGCGGAGACTCGTGGAAACCGTTTATGAAAGGGACAGTGGGTACCCGGATGCGGAGTTTGGTTGCATTCAAAAACGGGCTTTATGCTCTTAACAATCGCAAAATCGTCAAGTCAACCGTCGGTGGTGAATTGTGGACCCCTGTTAACTTTGGAGCCGAGAAGAATTCTCCTCACGATCCTGATTTTCCTTATCAGAGGTTAGTTGTCACTGATGGGATTCCTTACGGTATTTTCCTTGAACGACAAAAAAGAAAATTGAGCATATTTCAAACCATTTTCGGTTCACCTTCACCTATAACAGGAAAAAGTAAAATGCGCATCTTCCACCTGTCTGCTGATGGCAATACCGTAAGTTCACTTCAAAGGGTGCCTTATTTTGAATATGATGATGTCCTTGCCGTGGAGGATCTCTTGGCGGGCGAGACAACACTTGGCGAGCTTGCAGTTAGTGATAAGGCGTTCTATATTGAGTACAGGCGAGAACTCTTCAAGTGTAAACTCGGGACACAGAAATGGACCAGTACAGGACTTATGGATACCGGAAAACAGCCCCATAACAATCTTAAAGGGTTCCAGTTGGCGGCTTCAGGGCAAACAGTTTACGTTGGTAAACGGGACGGCAAACTCTTCCAGTCGCTTGATGGTGGCAACAATTGGAAGGACGTTACGCCAAATCTACCGCTTTCCTTTAGTCGTTTCAGAGAGATAATCTTTGCGGATTCAACGGTTTATGTCGCAACTAACAAGGGGGTCTTAACTTCACAAAACGGGGAACATTGGCGCGTTTTGACTGACACCGAAGGCGAACGACTTATCATTGCGAGCCTCGCTGTTGATGGCACCACAGTTTACGGTGTGCGCAATGCCGGTGCCTATCGTTTGGATAAAAGCGGCGAATGGAAGAAGATCACCCCAGCAGTTCCTGATGGCATCCGGGAACTTGTTTTCGCCAATGACAGACTTTACATTATTACCAATCAGCGCGGGATATTTCACATTCCGCTTGGAAACAAAACCGGTTGATACCGCGCAACATTATCCTTGAATGATACCACAGATTTTTACACGCCTAAGGAGAAAGCACGAAGCGTGTTTTTCTCAAACCGTCTTGAAAAAGGAAAGTAAAATGAAAAGAATATTTCGCGCGGCTATTGTTCTCGTTCCAGTTACCCTTCTTCTCATCGGTATCGGCTTGTGGCGACATCGCACCTTTAAAATTATGAACGCTGAACCGGAACGGGTGTCCAAGGCTACGCCGTTACAACCGAATGCCTTACCGGCTAACAGTGGCACTCCTGAAGTTAAATCAGTAACCCGCGAAGAAAACGCTGATGTAGAAATAGAAGCCGATGTAGCGGCACAACGCGTAGACGAGACTATTTCTCCCGAAAAAACTGATAATCCAGATAGTCCCGTCGGAGACGCAATATTAGGTGAAATGTCAGAACAGCTAACTCTATCACCCGAAGCTGCCGCAAGCCTAAAAGAATACGAGGCGGCACAGTCAGAATACTTTGCTGCAACAGACGGACTAAAAGCCGCTTTGAAAGCAAGACCGTTAGACTGGGACCACATCGGCTCAGCACATGATAATTATAAAAGGGCTGCACAACACCGTATGGATGCCCTTCAAAATCTTGCCATATACTCTGATGAAGCATTACAGAAATTCGTAGATACAGTACTTCGGCAAAACGAAACCAATAGAATAATAGCTGAGCGAACCCGAGAACCTTCTCCAGGATCAATGAAGCTATTGGAGTTTTTTGAGACAATATCGCCAGAAGAACGAAAATTTATCGTAGAAGCTTTACCCCAAATCAAAGAAATAATGAAAGATATGTATGATTATGAAATACAAGAGTGAGGGCGGCACTCTAAAAAATACCCGCTCTTGTAACCTTCAACTTTGACATGACAAAGCACCATAGGTTATTCACTTCTAAAGCGAAAAAAGTGATAAAAACAACTTGTTGGTTTCTGACTCGTCCACACGTGTCTTGTGGACGAGTTTTTTTTTTGATATACTGTGGAATTATGCACCCATTTTGCACCTCATACGCATCATTATAAATCAATCGGAGGTGATCGCATGAAAAACAGTGATGTTGAACTCATACACCGTATTCTTGATGGCGATGATAGTGCCTTCAGTGAACTGGTGAAAAAATATCAAAAACTGGTGCACGCGCTTGTGTGGCGGAAAATAGGAGATTTCCATATCGCTGAGGAAATTACACAGGATACATTCCTGAAAGCGTACCAGAGACTCGGAACGTTGAAACAGCCGCAGCGTTTTACGGGTTGGCTTTATGTTATAGCCGCGAATAACTGCAAGATGTGGCTACGCAAAAAGCGTTTACGGACGGAGTCACTTGAGGAAGTGGATAGCGCACAATTAGAAAAAGCGACGTATTCGCAGTATGTCATTGAAGAAAATGAGCAGATAACGGCAGAAACCCAGCGCGAAGTCGTGAAACAGCTGCTTGCGAAACTTCAAGAGAGTGACCGGACAGTTATCACGCTGCATTACTTCAGTGAAATGTCGGCTGCGGAGATTGGTGCGTTTCTGGGTGTATCCGTGAATACGATTAAGAGTCGTCTCCGCCGGGCACAGCAACGTTTGAAGCAAGAGGAACCGATAGTCCGAGAGGCGTTGGAGCATTTTCAAATCACGCCGCATCTGACGGAGAATATCATGCGCGAGATTTCGCGTTTGAAACCGATTGCCCCGTCTGGTGGTAAACCTATCGTGCCGTGGGCAGTCTCTGCTGCGACAGCACTATTTATCTTTTTAATAATGGGTCTCAGTTCTCAATACCTTGCTCGCTTTCAGAAACCATACAATATAGACGCGCACTCTGAAATGACTGTTGAAATCATTGATGCCTCCATCGTCCTTGACACACAAGCGAAACCCGATTTACGGAACCAAGCCGGGCGTTTTGAGAGTACCGGTCAGAACAACGGTGCTGGTCCACAACTTTCGGAACCTGTTACGCTGGGTGCAGCGCAGATAGAAAAGGAGACGCGCCCGTCAACACAGCAACAGTGGGTACAGACAAGTGGTCCTGAAAAAGGCGCAATAACATCAGGTTTAATAGCAAGTTCTAAAGGAGACATCTATACTGCTTCGTCGGTCGGTGTTTATAGATTAGCACCAGACGCACCTACATGGACGCTCATTAACACCTCTGTGGCAATCGGGAACACTACACCGATGGCGGAACGAGGCGATACGCTTTATCTTGTCTCTACCAGTGAGGTGTTAACTTCAGTCGATAGAGGTGAAACGTGGCATTCGCTTGGTGAACGTCCAAAAGGACATGCTACCGGACTCGTAATAACGGACGAAGGATTATACCTTGCTCTTGACAATCAGGTTTTTCGATCCGAAGATGCGGGTCAGCAGTGGACCCCCGTAATTGATGAAAACGCTGCGGGAATCATTCTGGCAATTGCTGCTATTGAAAGCACTGTATTTGTTGGCACAAATCAAGGTCTTTACCGTGTGCGTTCAGGAACATGGGAGAAATTGAGGATTGAAACATCCAAAGCTATCCACTCTTTGACAGTCTCTGAGAACACTCTCTATGTCGGAACGGGTCTTAATTTTGCTCAATTGGAAACTGCTGATGGTAGAGCCGCGTACGCAAAACAAATTACGGAACAACTTATGGGAGTCAACAGTTCAAATTCATGGGAAATTTTCCACTCAACCGATTTGGGGAATTCATGGACTGAGATAACACCGACAAGTTTATCACCTATGGAAAAAGTATCGCCGGGCGTTAAAATCTTCGCGGCTGGTGAGACCCTCTTAGCAATGGGAATGTTGTCCACCCTCCGCTCAATAGATGATGGAAAAACATGGATGTCTGATTTTGATCCCAACACATTTGACATGAAATCGATGATGGATTCAATGATGCCCAGTACATTTCCTGCGGTAGCAGTAGATGAAAATACGCTTTTCAAATCCGGATTTTTCGGAGTTACGCGCTCAACGGATGGTGGAAAATCGTGGCACCGATTTGTGAAGGGGATCGTTGGTACCGAAGTAGTCAACTTAGTAGCGTTCAAGAATGCGCTCTACACCAATACTGTTACGTCTATTGCTAAATCGACTGATGGCGGGGAGACCTGGGAAGCCCTTCGCCTCGATCGCAATGATTCTACGCTAAAATTGTCAGAAAAAATGATTCCTAACGATCTTTTGGTTTCCTCTAAGTTCGCGATTTCTAACGATATATTTTACGGAACCGCAGTGAAATCAGAAAATGAATTGAGCATTTTCCATCTCTCTGCAGACGGCAGCCACCTAATTCCTATCCCAGGAGTGCCTCCTTTCAGGGACGATCTCTTCCTCTCCGGAGAAGAACTAAAAGCTGCATTCCTGAAAGCGTCGAAAAAAGATATAGCAAATAACACTTCCAATAGTGATGAAAAAATCGACGAATTCACTGAAATAGCTCGGGAGATGGACCCAGCCGAACAGTATCAAAAACAGACTGGTGGATTTGCAGTTAGCCGCGAGACATTTTACGTGGAATATGGGCGGCGGCTTTTTCGATGGAAACGCGGTGAAGGTGAATGGTTTAATACCGGGCTGGTGGATACAGCAGCACTCCCTGATGATCTTAGTACGCTGGCACTCTCTCATGATCTTAGTAGGCTGGCGGACAGTATAGAAGCCCTCGCGCTTGCTGTTTCAGGTGAAACCGTCTACGTTGGAAAACGCGATGGCCATCTATTGCGATCGTTTGATGGTGGCAATACCTGGAAAGATCTGACTTCAAACTTACCGCTTCGCTTTGAGCATATCTACGAAATAGTGTTCGCAGGTTCAACGGTGTACGTCGCAACAGACACGGGTGTCTTGACTTCAGTAGACGATGAACACTGGCGCGTGATAACCGATAAGACAGGCGTAAACTCGATCATAGACCGAATAGCGGTGGCTGGCACAACGGTTTACGGTGTCGGCGACAGCGGCGCACACCTATTGGATAAGCGTGGCGAATGGGAAAAAATCTCACCAGAGGTACCAGGCAATATCATCTCCGCCACCATTAATGGTAATAGACTTTATGTAGCCACTGAACAGCGCGGGATGTTCCACATCTCGCTTGAAGAAGAAAACAATTGATGTTATACAACATTGAAAACACTGGAGGTTTCTCATGAAAAATCGTCTGTTTCCGATTATTATAGGCTTATGCTTTGTCTCTCTCGTTGGACTGGCGTTTTTGCGATCAACCCGTCCACCAGTTGAGGCACCCATCAAAACGGAATCGGTGCAGGAAAGTGTCAAACCGATTGATATGCCCCCAACCGAGGACGTCCCCCCTTCGGACGGAACGGATGCAACGCCTCAGGCATCCCTACCGCTACCGAATATAGACAACATAGATATGGACGAATATAAAGCGGCACTGCGTTCCAAAGACATCGAGCGCATGAAAAAGGCTTTGGGTCCAGAGTTATCGGCCCGAGTTGATGCCGGTATGCAGTTCATGGAGGAGAAAATGGAGGGTTTGGAAGAAGGTGAATTTCCGGATTTCAATGTCCAAGAATACATGAATATCCTTATGGGTGAAGACGCTCCGAAAATTGATTTTGCGAAAATTTCACAAGATGCTTTCCGAGAGCATTTTCCTGAAGGTGAACCTGCGGATTATGAAGCGGAAATGGCGGAGCGAATTCATGAAATCGTTGCTGATACACCCGGCGACTTTCAGAAGGTAATGATGGCTGTTACGATGGATCTCGCTAAGGAGCAAGATTTCCAATTCTGGGCACTTGCTAACTTTAAAGGCGAGATAGGTCAACAGATGCAATGGATGACAGAACAAATCTTGGTAGCAGGGGAATTAGAAAATATCCAGTATACTGTCCCGGAGGATATGTCTACACAGCTACCGACGCTTACCGGAAGCGAAACGCAAGACACGGTAACGCCGACCTCAAAACTGCCAGCCACGATGTCCGCTACGGAATCAACTGAGCCGCCACCCACCCGTTCAAACGAAAACGACGGGGTTGCAACGGAGAACTCTCAACCGGAACTGCCTTCACCGATGTCGGTAGCGCGAATCAATGCTATCAGAGAACTTTTATCTCAAGACGGGACGGATGCGGGTTTGTTGCAGCTCCTTGAAACGGATAAAGAAGCAGCAAACTATCTTTTGGAACGTTTTAGTTCACCGACTGAAATAGAAGAATGGCTTTCTAAACAATCGATAGAGAGACCACAATCAAAACCCAATTCACAACCATTACCACCAGAGGTGCAACCATGAGACACATTCTTCCACTCCTACTGTTTCTGTTTCTCTGTTTCAATAACGTTGTCACAGGTGAAGCAGAGAATCAACCTGAGACGGAGACAGGAAATGAACTTGTCGGAAAAGTGATGAAACAAGCGGAGGATGCATTTGCACAGCACGAAAAGGATAAAAAAACACTAAAAGCATTGGTCAGCCAGCCATTGACCGACGCACAGCAAGCATTGCTGCGCCAACTTCTTCCGCACACCGGCACACTGGATGAAACCTTATCCAGCGCGCCGTACTTAACCTATCTGAAAACCGAAGTAGGAAAAGAATATAAGGATTTTCCGGCTTATGTTGCGGCGATGCCAACAGCAAAACAGAAAACCGATGTGCTGTTTTCTTTCAAAAAAGCGTTACCGCCAAAAACAAAAGCAGAGATACTATCGGTTTGCACAGATTACTACTTCAAACTCCGCTCGGCGGCGGTAGAGAATCCGAAGCTTTTTAATGAAACGGGTTCGCTTATTGCATTCCAAACCAAACATTTGATGGAACCGTTGATGGCAATCTACCCAGCAGCAGAATTGTTTTCCCACATGTCGGAAATAACACAGATGGCGATGGTTACCAATTTTAAAGGACAAATGTACACGGAAGTTTACCGTGAGGTGTGGCGAGAACGTTTAGAGAAACACGATTCGCAAGAAGGACTTCTGCGATGTGCGATTGCCACACCGGCTGAATTTGCTCTCACGCGTTCATTTTTTGAGGACACAGCAGCATTTGAAAAATGGATTCAGGCCCCCTTGAAAACAGAAAAGGCATCTGAAGCGAAAAAAGAACAAGTAAATAGATAAATCAGATCCTGTTTCGGTGATTTCAAGCAGCACATCAGGCGTAATGCTGCAGATGCGGTAGGTCGTTTTCTAACTTGTCCACAAGGTAATTGTGGACAAGTTTTTTGGGTAGACATATTATGTCAACAAGAACACCTAATTTAGCGTTAAAACTTATGATTCAGATTCCGAACGGAGATTGAACTGTTTTATGAAATGTTGTTTATACGTAATACTGTTTGTAACGTTCATTATGCCGTTCTCTGTTTGCGCCGAAACGGATATACCTGAAAAAGATAAGAAGCCTAAAACGAAAAGAAGCCTTTGGCAGCGGATTTTCCCACGCACAGGTGATATAGAAGGTATAGTCCTCCAATACGACACTGACACACCACTTGTTGGCGCAGAGGTTAGTATTATTGAAACCGAGCAATATCGACGAACTGGTTCGGATGGAACGTTTCAATTTACGGATATTCCGAACGGAACATACACGCTTTCCATATCTCATCCTTCGGACAACACACCGACAGAAATCCGGATTGAAATTCGCACAGGCGAGACCCTTCGTGGAAAATTTTACCCCGGTGCAGAGGTGCCGTTTGTCAACGCTACCGACAACGGAGACATCAGCGGACAGATTTACAGTCAAACAACAAGAAAACCCCTTGCCGATGCCCAAGTGCGTTTCGTCGAAATCGACATATCTGGCAAAACAGATGCGTCGGGAAATTTCCAGTTTATAGGTATCGCACCCGGCACGTATACCCTATCCATCACACACGAAACCTACAAAACACCGACACCTACGAAAATACAAATAACATCAGGCGATACAACACAGGTGAAGATATATCTCGGTGCAGCAGTTAGACTCGAAACAGTTGTTGTGGAAGGGAAACGTCTGCCACCGACAATTAGCCGAAAAGAGATACGGGGTAGCGAATTGATCCGGATTCCGGGTGCAGGACGTGATGCGCTCAAGGGGCTCACGACGTTGCCGAGCATCGGTATTCCTAACGATCTTTTTGGCATTCTCTATATCCGGGGGAGTGCGCCTGGGGAAACGCTTATCTATCTCGACAGAACGCTGCTTGGCTATCCGTTTCACTATGGTGGCCTCTTTTCAACGATTAACGCGAATAGTATTGAGGACATCCGGATTTATGCCGGCGGGTACGGTGCGGAATTTGGGTTAGACTCACAATCGGTGATCAACATCCGTTCCCGTGAACGCTTGAAAAAACAGTGGGCAGGTGCAATCGATTTAAACATCTTATCGCCCACTGGATTCCTTGAAGCCAAAATCGGAGACAAAGGGTACGCCGCCATCTCTGGACGTTTCACCACCCTTGATCTCCTCTTAGGGCTATTTTTTGATTGGACCCTCCCAAACTGGTCAGACTATCAACTTAAATTTGCATACCAACTTACGCCAAAGCATCACTTGACACTCAACGGCTTAGGGGCAACAGATGACTTCGACTTTTCTAATGCTGATTTCGCCTCCTATTTCAAAAACGGGTTCGAGGCAGAAGGTATCCATCTTCGTTCTATTCTCACAGACAGACTTACGTCTCATCTCTCATTGACGCGCTCTCACAGTTTTCTTAATATCCATCTCGGCAGCGCCTCACGCCAAGAAGACCAACCTGAGAATGAAGGGTTCATCTACAATATCAAAGTGAACACCCCGATGTATATGCTTCGCGAAGATATATCCTATAAGCTAACACCGACACTCCAATTGGAGCCGGGATTCCTGCTTGCTGTTAGTCCAGCGAAAAGCCATACACGTACCTCTGCCCCCGAAAAGATAGATTTTGAAAGTGAGGAGCCACCGGCATGGATGCAGAAACTTGACGAATTCAATTACACGTTTCGGCGTGCGGAGGGATACCTACAGGCACGCTACGATCCGCTATCGTTTCTGTCTATCGCGCTTGGGGTGCGGTTGGATTACCTGAACCTGACAGAAGAGCTTTCCGTTCAGCCGCGCGGGAGTCTCAGCCTCAAATTACCATCGACATCCACACTCCGGTTCGCTTACGGCAGATATGAACAGAGTCCACTGGCATATCAGGTACTAAAGGTAGAAGGCACCCGAGACCTAAAATCGAGTCTAACCGAGCATTACGTCGTGGAATTGGAGCATGAACTCTCACCACAAACGGAACTCAAGTTCGCGCTTTATTACAAAAACATGCAAAGATTAGTCACGCGGTCTGTCAATCTTGACGCACTCTTTGCCGACTCGGATGCCGCTACGACGACGGCGTACCTAAATCAAGGCACAGGGTTTGTGGGTGGTGCAGAGATATTTCTAAGACACCGTGTTAGCGAGAAGTTCTTCGGGTGGCTATCTTACGCCTACACTCACCTTGAACGGCGTGAAACACCAGACGATGTTTATAAACCGTTTGTGTTTGATAACACACACGTTGTTAGCATAGTTGCCAATTACAACCCAACCACGAAAACGGAGATCGGCGCGAAGTGGCAATATTCCAGTGGTACCACCGCAGTCCCCTTAAACGCCCTCATCATGGTCCAGGATCCTGTAACAATAGGCATGCATCCACTCATTTCTGACGTTGCGGGTGCAATTTTTCCGACAGAGTTTCCGGCGTATCATCGCTTGGATCTCCGTTTTAGCAGAAAAAGCAAGTACTGGGGACTCCCCGTAACAGCATATACTGAAATCTGGAATGCTTATAGAAGGAAAAATACGATCAGGTTCCGTTTGGCAGGCGGATTAGCCGATAGACTGGAGGCGGAGCTTGAAGAGCTGGAAGCGGAGCTGGAAGCGTTGGAATTTGAGGAGGGCATGGAGGCGGAAGACATAGAGGAACTCCTCGGTATTGACCTCAATGAATATCTGGAAATCCCGCAATTGGGTTTCACTTTTTCTTTTGGGTTCATCTACGAATTTTGACGGAAACACAATGTTGACTTAAAAGATTGCAATCGGATTCAAAAAGTGCTACGATAAGAATATAATCTCAACTTAAGAGGAGCATTCCAAGTGAAAAAGCCAATTTTTCTGGTTCTTATCGGTATAGGCGTTCTATTGATCGTCGGCGGAATAGTTTTCGTCGTTCCGTGGTTTAGCAACATAAGAGAGGAGATGGAACAGATACACGCGCAACAGGCGCGACATAGACGTGCATTAGAAACGTCCGCTCGTGAACCGTTGACTGCAGAACAGGAAACACTTCTGTCAACACTTCTTGAAACGGCAAGTGAAATAGACACCTCCGAAAGTCTAAACAATTTAGAAGGGATCTTGTCAAGTGAACCGTACCTAACCTATCTAAAAATGCATGAAGGAAATGATTATACAGATTTTCTGGCGTACGTCGATGCGATGCCGACAGAAAATATGAAAACTGTCGCGCGCTCCAGAATAGAAGCGATGCTCGGAGAAGATAAAAGCGATGAAGCATTAGAAGTTTGGCTGAACTACTACTTCGTTGTTCGTGAGTGGGGGACCACAGTCCAAGACCCACTTGACAACATGAAGGAACTCAACGAGCTCCAGCAAACACATCTAATAGAGCCATTACTGGAGAAGAATTCAGAAATCTCTGGCTTGTCTACCCAAATCGTACAAATCGGCATGTCTTCCATATTCATGACAGAAGATAACGATGTGTTTCAAGAAGTTTGGCGTGAACATTTAGAGACACACGGGGAACAGGCAGGGCTGCTGCGATGTGCCATCGCCGCTCCGGGTGAATTTGCGCTCATGCGTTCGTTTTTTACGGATATGACGGCACTCCAAGAATGGATTGTTACACGTCCTGAGCTTGAACAGCAGGAACCAGAACAATGAAATTTGTTAGGTAATTGGCACCGCGTGAGTCAGCAAAAACCGCATTCGGTGCCATTTTTTTTCAGTGCAAGATTTCCCTTTATTGACAAATTCGATGGGTCCCTGATACGTTAATATCATCATTTATTTTTTTATTTTTCAATTTTAATTGATTTTTTCCAGAGCCTTCGGATTAAAACCCGTAGGCTATTTTTATTGGATAGGATTTACGCAAATTAAGTAAATATGAGACATTTGGACGCAAGAAACCGTAATTTCGTTGTTTTTAACCCCCTAAATCCCCCTTATCAGGGGGACTTTAAGAGAAAATGCGTAAGTCTCATTGGAGAAGAAAAATGGTTTCCGAAAATACACACACCTCCAATTCAGAATCAGAAACTCGTCCGTCCACGATAAAGACGCTGCGTCGTTTTTTCTTCGTCGCTTGGCATGCGAGTCGATTCGGTGCGATTGCGCAAGCACTTCTGACACTCACACATGGGTGTATTCCGATAGGGATTCTTTGGGCGAGCCGGGAACTGGTGAACCTCATTGCTGCTTTTCTCGATGAGGAAGCAGATTTGAGTTTAGAGACCGCAGCACCGTGGGTGGTAGCACTCGTGCTTTTGGCAATGTTCAGAAATATCGCAGGCACTTGTGACGGATACCTGCAATGGAAGATGAGAAACCTTATCGGACTCCATCAGCAGGGTGCCTTACTTGAGGCGACAACGCATATCGACTTTTCCGTTTTTGATCAGCCACAGACGTATGATTTGATCCAACGGGCACGGCAGGCACTGGGGCATCGGCTCACGAATCTACTGCGCTTTCTAACAGAGATCGGGCAACTCTGTGTGACGTTGGTCGGGTACGGGGTCATCCTATGGGTAGCGGATCCGCTGCTGGTACTCGTAGTCGTGTTACCCGCGCTACCCTCCGCTTGGATTAAAGTTAAGACAGCAGAGAGAAGGTACAGCCACGATTACGCAGCGACACCTGTCCGGCGCATGATGGATTATATGTTGAGTTTATTGCTCGGCACTGCCTCTGGACAGGAAGTACGGCTCTACGGTCTTTTCAATCTACTTTTCGGACGCTGGCGGACGAACCACCAAAAATGGAAGGAAGAATCGCTAGCAAAGATCTGGGTGGAAGCGAGAGCCTCCATCGGGACAACTATCGCTGAAATGATTGCTTATGCAGTCGCGATCGGTATCCTCGCTGCGCGTATTGTAGACGGTCAGCTCACGCTTGGAGATTATGTAATTCTTACCGGCATTGCTGCATTCTTCCAAGGAGATCTGGAGGGATTGCTCAGACTCATACAAAACATACTTGAAGATGTCCCCTTGCTTCGTGATTTGCATCTCCTCTTAGAACGTGGGAAAACGGCGCGGACACAGTCAGGCACCGAAACCTTCCCGCAGCCGCTACAGCATGGGTTAGAAGTGCGCAATCTACGCTTCCAATATCCGGGGGCGACTGACGACGTGCTACAAGACATAAACTTTCAGGTGCGTCCCGGAGAGATCGTTAGTATCGTGGGTGTTAACGGTGCCGGAAAATCGACACTTATTAAACTATTGCTCGGATTATACAAACCCGATGCTGGAACAATCCGCTATGACGAGAAAAATATCGCTGCAATTGCCCCGGAGCAGCTAGCCCTTAATTGTGCCGCCGTTTTTCAGGATTTTGCGCGATTCCGTAGACCTGTGCGTGAGGAATTGGTGCCGGGTCCCCCGAACTTCCACATTGACGACGAAGCCCTCCGGCGCGTCATCAGTGCGGTTGGTATCGAAGAACGTTTTCAAACTTTTCCACGCGGCTTGGATACATTTTTAGATCCTTCACTCGGTGAAGAGGGTGAAGGCGCAGAGTTATCTGGTGGCGAATGGCAAAAAATTGCACTCGCGCGGGCGTTAGTGAGGGATCCGCAAGTCCTCGTCCTTGACGAACCGACGGCTGCGTTGGATCCACAAGCCGAAGTCGAACTCTATCAACGTTTTGTTGAACTTGCGGCGGGGCGGATGACGTTCCTGATTTCACACCGAATCGGATCGGCGCGTCTCGCAGACCGGATCTTGGTATTAGACGAAGGTCGTATTGTTGAAGACGGGACACATGAGGCGTTACTTGCCAGAGATGGACTCTACGCCAGATTCTTTCAAGCACAAGCACACTGGTATCAGTAGCGAAGGGTATTCAGAATTTTTAACCCCCTAAATCCCCCTTATCAGGGGGACTTTGAGAGGCAATGGACGGTTTTAACCCCCTAAATCCCCCTTATCAGGGGGACTTTGAGAGGCAGTGCTAAAAGCGTAAGGGAGACATTGCAATGCGAAACGTTAATGGAAAATGGAAGACATGGGGATTGGCTGCGAAAGAGAGTATCATCGCATACTTTCGTACTTTTGCGATTGTCTGGCGGAGTGGCGCGCTCTCGCTTTCGGGTATGATGTTTTTCACACTATCCCTCGGTATGCTGCCTGTAGGTGAGTTTTTCGTGACGGAACACTTGGTCAACGCAATCACTGCAGCTATAGGTGATACCGGTTGGTGGCGGCAAGTTGTGCCTTGGTTACTCGCTCTACTCGGTCTACAAATCTACAGTACGCTTGCGGATCAACTACGAGAACCTTTGCGCCTCAATGTCAGAGAAAACATCGAAATCTGGATTGGTGAGGGTATCGCACGGAAATCCAATACAATAGAACTGGTCGAGTTCCAGACCCCAGAATTCCAAAATGCGTTGGCGCGAGCGCGCACCATGTCCGGTGATGAACTCGAAGAAATTGTCTGGTGGATTGTTGACAGTCTTCAACAATTAATCAGCGTCGTCGCGCTTGGTATCGTGCTGTGGGGTCTTCATCCGTTGTTGGCTCTATTGCCTATGGTAACCGGTATAGCGTCTTGGTGGAGTGGCTCACGCTTTGCTGTCGATGTTTACAGTCTTGATGTAGAACAGACGCCACAGCGACGGGAGCGAGATGCGTTAGAAGGTATTCTGACGGATCGGGGTGCAGGTAAGGAAGTGCGGTTATACCAAGCACAGGACCTATGGATAGAACGCTGGCGAAAGTTATGGCAAGAACTCATACAAAAACAGCAGGCAATTGAACGGCGTAAATTTTTAGCGCATCTTGCAATTGGTATATCACGTGCCTTGTTGTACGCCTGTTCGCTTATTCTTTTATTGCTGGCAGTCTTTCGTGGCGGACTTACTATCGGTAAATATATCGCTGCTATCAGTGCCATCGTCAACTTAGATGGCATCTGGGACAGCGTCGCGGGTTATTTCCTATTGATTGCGGACGATATGCGGCGTTTGTCAGGAGATTTGTACTCGTTTTTGGATCGTGATACTAAAACAGTGGGGAAAGAACCTTCAACATCTCAGAAAGCACCCGATTTGACAGCCTCACAAGAACCGTCACATCTACAAGTAGAAAATGTTTCGTTTTTCTATCCAAACGCGCAAGAACCTGTGCTTCGGCAGGTCAACCTAACATTGAACAAAGGGGAGCGGGTGGCACTCGTTGGGCCTAACGGTGCTGGAAAATCCACACTGGCGCGCCTACTTCTTGGACTCTATCGACCCCAAACAGGTGTAATTCGCGTTGGAGATATACCCTTAAACGAAGAAGAACGTCAGCAGTGGCTAACACATTGTAGTGCAGTGTTTCAAGACTTTACGTGTTATCATCTTACCGCACGCGAGAATATTATCTTTGGGGACTTAGAACATCCCGAACGTATGGAAGTGGCGGCAACCGCAGGTGGTGCAGTTTCGGTTATTGATGGACTCAGTGCGGGTTACGAAACTGTGTTAGGACCGACTTTTGGGGGGCGCGATCTCTCCGGTGGCGAGTGGCAACGCATCGCAACCGCAAGGGGTTTTATGCGGGAAACACCCTGGCTGGTTGTCCTTGACGAACCGACTGCAGCACTCGACCCTTTAGCCGAACAAGCGATCTATGAACGCTTTATTCAACGGAGTGCCGGACGTACATCCCTTATCATTTCGCATCGCTTGTCTTCAGTCCGCACCTGTGATCGGATTCTTGTCCTTGATAACAGCACAATTGTTGAGGACGGGGACCATGAGACGTTATTGGCAAATAATGGACTCTATGCGCAGTTCTTCAGGGCACAAGCACAGTGGTATGTTTGACAGAGGCATTCGGCTGTCAGCAGTCAGCCGTTAGCAAAGAATGTTTTGTAAAATGAAAATAGCGTCTTATATTTGAGAGTGACAACTCAGGTTTACAATAGATAAGGTGCGGTCCGCTACTTGGATTTCAGGTTTTTCGCCAAGATTTCAATCAGTTCGGCTAAAGTCGGGAATTCGTCACGAGCCTCTGGTGGCAGATCGGCGAGGTGTGTGTCCCCGACGAAACGGTACATGTCTGCTGCGCCTGTTAAGATATTTGGTGTCAGTCCGACATGCGCAAAAGTCGCTGAAATCTCTTCCATCTCACCAATCCAGCGTCTCGCTTTCGGTGGCATGCTTGGCAACCCTCTCTCCATGCGTTCAAAAAGTGCCGATTGGCTCAATTGAAACTCTGCTGTTAAGGCATCTGAAACGCCTAAAACAGATGCTGCAGTGAGCAGCTCTGTGCAGAGTGCTGTTAGCCCTTTCGTTAGGGAGGCGTAGCACATCTTAATCGCAGAGGCAAGCCCTATCTCATCGCCAAGCACACGCACATCTAACCCGTGATTGTTGAGTTCAGAGAATGTATCGAGGTTCGGTCCCGATGCGTAGAAGCGTGTTGCTCCCGGTGTGCGGGGTGGCGGTCCGATGATGGAGGCATCGACGAAAGTTCCACCTGCGGCGGTAATCACATCTCCCAATTTGCGAACCGTTTGGGGTGCGATGGCGTTGCAGTCGGTGTATGTTAGCGTTGTGTCTGTCTCCTGTAGTGCCCCCGCGATGGCTTCTGCAGCAGACATCGCTTGTGCCGGCACCATGATTGAGAGGATGAGGTCGGCTTCGGTAACGAGTTGTGGGTACGTCGGCACCTCCACAATGCCCGCTTTTTCTGCAAGTTCATGGGTGCGTTGGCTCCGGTCCTTCAGACATGTGATAACGCGCAAACCGTTCTGACGGAGAACGCCGCCGACGGTGTGTCCCATATCGCCTGGGCTTAAGATTCCGACTGTGTTGGGCATAGATTGCCTCCCTTTTTCAAATAGAACTTACGCAAAGCGCAATCAATTGCGCTACTACGAACCAGACTCCTCGCAAAGCACAATCAATTGCGCTACTACGAACCAGACTCCTTTCAAATATGAACGCCGACAGTGTTGAACGCCTTGAATACTAATAGTGCGCCGAGTAGGATGACGACAGCAGCACTGATAATCGGCAGACGTTGTAACCAGATCCCTTCACCTGTAAAACGCTCAATTACCGGTTTCGCCATTACCATCAGGATACCGATAGCGACCAACACTGCGGCAAGCCCCAATGAGAAGGCACATAGGATAATTAGACCCCACACAAGTTTGCCAAGACTAATAGCGAATAGGAGTCCGATGAGTGCATCGACACACGGCACAATGCCTCCGGAGATACCGAGCGAGAGCAACCCCCAAAAACCGGTCCGTTCTGATGGCATAGCATGGGTGTGTGTCCGCCCACCGTGACTGTGTGTAAGTCCTTGATCATGTGAATGCCCATGGTCATCATCGTGCGAATGGTCATGTGAGTGGTCGTGTCCATGATCGTGGTCATCTGTGTGCGGATGGTCGTGGTCATGTGAGTGGTCATCATCGTGCGAATGGTCATGTGAGTGGTCGTGTCCATGATCGTGGTCATCTGTGTGCGGATGGTCATGGTCATGTGAGTGGTCATGTCCATGATCGTGGTCGTCTGCGTGCGAGTGGTCGTGATCGTGGTGATGTGAAGGGTCATCATCATGCTCATGTTCATCGTCGTGTCCGTGCGGATGGTTATGGTCGTGGTCATGTGAAGGGTCGTGTCCGTGCGAATGATCGTGCGGGTGCGGGTGCTGATGTCCATGTGCTTGGCTGTGTGCGCCACCACTGTAATACTGCTTCATGTTTCTGGTAAGCAGCCACGCGCCAATACCAACAATCAGGATACCAGAGAACATACTCAACCACGGGACGATATCGTCCGGTGCAAACCCCTGTGCTACGAGCATGACGATTCCGAGTGCTATGACGCTGAAGGTGTGTGTAAAGGTAACGACAAGCCCAAGGAAAACTGCGTCAATGATCCTGCCTTTAGAGCCGACGAGGTAAGCAGCGACGATGGCTTTCCCGTGTCCGGGTGTTAAGGCATGCAAACCACCGAGTACAAATGAGACCACAAGTGCAACAATCGCCAGTTGCAGCGTAAGCGGTTGGTTTACCAACTCTTTTATTCGGTCGCCTGAATGCTCATGTCCTTCGTCAGCAAATACGAACGTGCAACCGATAACACCGATAAAAACAATTGTGGTCAGCAATACGCGCTTGCGAGCTGCGCCGCTAAAATAATAATAACGGTTCTTCAAAACTTACTAAACCCTCGCGAATTTTTGGAAACGTCTATCGGCGATAACTTCGCTAACATAGATGTTGCCTTTTGAATCGATCCAGATGCCGTGTGGTGAATCACTGAATTGTCCCGGCGCATCGCCCTTCTCGCCCCACCGTCCGATGACTTCACCCTCAAGTGTCATGATACTGATGCGTTGCCCACCTTCGGCGATGTGAATGATGTTATCACTATCAATGAAGAGATCATTCGGTGAACGGAGGTCAGTCCACTCGGTCAAGTATTCACCGTCGTTGTTAAAGATTTGACAACGGAGATTGCCACGATCAAGAATATAGACGCGGTCATTATGGTCTACGGTGACATCGTGTGGCAGGTTAAATTCGCCGGGTCCGGTGCCCGGTGCCCCCCACGAAACGATCACTTCGCCATCGGCAGTCATTCGATGGACCCGCGATTGTCCGTAGCCATCGGAGACGTACATCTCCCCAGACGTTGAGAGGACAGCGCGCGTCGGTTCATTAAAGGGGCCTCCCGGTGGGCCGGGTTGATCAACAGTGCCAAACGTCTGCAATAATTCGCCATCAAGTGAGAATTTTCGGACTGTATGATCAACGGTATCTGTGGTATAGATTTCATCATCGGGGCTGATCCAGATGCCGTGGGGTTTCTGGAAGATATCCTTGCCCCATTCGGTAACGAATGTGCCATCCGCCTCGAAAACGAGCATCGCGGGTTGTGGGCTCCGGTTGTAGACATAGACGCGGTCATTTGAATCGCACGCCACACCGGAGACGAGACCGAGTTGGGGTATCATGCCCCATCCTTCTACGACTTCATATTGATAATCACCTGTTCCAAAAATTGCCATAGTAATGCCTCCTGGTCAAGGTACCCACTACCTGAAGGTAGGGGCTTGTGCTTCCTCGCAACTGCGGTTTTCTCTGAGAGTCCACCGTCTAACTGTCGCTCCACTTTAGGCAGCCAAGCCTGCCCGTTTGATGTTGATAGCAGCGTTGACGTCTCTATCGTGGTGTGAACCACATTCAGGACACGTCCACTGTCTATCCGAAAGAGAGAGTTCTTTGTTATGGTAGCCACAATCACTGCAAGGTTTCGTCGTTGCTGTCCATTGACTGATCTGCTCAAGTTTTTTGCCGTGCTTCGCACACTTCTGTCCCATTATTTCTATAAACTGATAGAAGGCATGGTCAGAGACTTTACGACCCCAGAGCCGTTTCATACCCTCAAGATTCAGTGTCTCAAAAATGAGTGTGTCAAACGCTGTGCAAAGTTCAGTCGCAAGTTTCCATTGCCAATCTGCTCTTTGGCGGGCAACTTTTCTATGTTGCCTTGCCAAAGCACGACACGCACGATACCAATTGCCTGAACCTTTGACTTTACGACTCAGTGCTTTATTGAGAGATCGCAACGTTTTCAGTGATTGTTTGAAGAACTGCGGAGATTCTATCTTATTGCCTTCGTCGCTTGTCAGGAATGTTTTGTTTCCGTAATCAAACCCTGCGCTCTTACCCGTCTTGGGTTTCGGTTCGGAATCGTCAACATTCTCACACGAAAAGCATATCCAATAGTCTCCGCACTTATCGCGTTTGATGGTGATCGTCTTGATTGTGCCTTTGATTTCACGGTGTTTGTGGAAAGAGAACCATGTATCTATACAGTTGATTTTGATACGATTATCTTCAAGTTCGTAACCCGCTTGTGTGAACGTCATGGAGTTATATTTCTGACGCGGTTGGATTTTGGGTCTGCCGACTTTACGCGTTGTCTTACCCGCTTTTCGGTCTTTGATATTATCAAGAAAAGCACCTTGCGATTTACCGTAACGCAAAACAACGTCTTGAACAACTTGGCTCGGCAAGGCTGTCCAGTGCGGTTTCGTCCGATTTTTGAGTTTCGCAACATGGGCATTGAGGCGAGACACAGACAGATTTTTACCGAACATGCGATAATATCTACGTTGTAAACGCATGATATGGAGATGGATACCCCACATATCGTCAAGCATGTTGCCGAGTTTGAGCGTATTAGATTGAGACTGAAGTTTGTATTTGCGGGCTTTTCTCATGGTATATCACGTATCACGCTTTTATCTGCTACTACGTGGGAGGCAAGCACGTAGCCGAGAGACTACGCATAGTCTGCTATTTTCCAACCTGATACTATCATTATACTACATTTTTTATGAGAGTATCAAGTTTATTTGGGTGTGTAAATATTTTGTCAATTGTCGTCTGAATACAGGTCGCTTATGGGCGAGTATGCCGCAAATCACGGATTTCGCGGCTTGGGAAATCCGTGCCACAGACTAACAGTCTATGCTACAGGTCCGCATTTTTATTTTTCGCGCGTCAAAAACTTTACACACCCGTTTATTTTTTAATCGGGTGCTTCGCCGTCTACATCCCACAAACTAAAGCATGGGGATTTGACGGAATAGTGTTAAGTGTTGACGTTTACGTGCTTTGCAACGATAAACTTAAGGAGCTGCACAATGCGTTCCGCTTCCAAAATACCGTTGTATCTCGGTGAAAATTCGACACGGAATACAGGTCTTTCGCTCTCAATTTCACTAACGTTTCCGTGTACGAATGTCCAATCATCGGTAATAGTGTAACACCCAAAAATCTGTTGTTCTGGATTAGCATCTGTTTTCCAGTTGATCCATGCGGCGGCGAGCATTTCACCGTAAAGTTGGCACAATGGGTCTGGTGCGTTAATCCCGCGTTTTGCTTCATGGACAACGAGATAAGGCCCCCTAATTTTCCCCGCAACAGCGGGAGCAAGCGCGCCATCGGCTTCACCTTCCAATTCAAATGTGGGATATGTGGCTTTGAGTAATACACCTGCCCAGGCGCAAACCTGCCCCTGCTCTGCAAGTCTTAAGAGCGGATAAATAGTCCGTGCCCAAAGGGTGGCTTCATTTAACCTTGTGAGGTGGCGTTGCTGTGTGTCTGCCTTGAGGTAGTCAAGCATCACGCCTTCTTTGGCAGTCAAGGGTACCTGCATTTTCTCCCACACTTCTATGGGCCCGTCTTGTTCGTGCAGTTCTATAAGTGTATTAAGCGTTTCTTCGGTGAGTTGTGAGAGTGCATAGGTGTGCATGATTCAAAACCTCCGCATGTTCCCGGCTATAATTGTTTGGCAACGATAAATTTCAGAATTTGGACGATGCGTTCTGCTTGCAAAATACCGTTGTAGACGGGGGCGAATTCGATGTCAAAGGTCGGTTTTTCGCTCTCAATGTTGCTAACGACACCCCGCACGAATGCCCAGGTGTCATTGACGGTATAACATCCGAAAATTTCTTGTTCGGGGTTGGGATTATTGTTCCAATTGAGCCATGCGGCGGCAAGCATTTCACCATAGAGTTGATATTGTGGATCCGGGGCATCAACGCCGCGTTTCGCTTCATGAATGATTAAATAAGGCGGGCGAATTTTCCCGCCAACAGAGGGGGCGAGCGCCCCATCGGCTTCCGCTTCGAGTTCAAATGTGGGGTAGGTGGCTCGGAGTGGCACGCCTGTCCACGCCTGAATATGCTTCTGTTCGGCGAGTATCAATAACGGATAGATAGCGCGCGCCCAAAGAGTTGCTTCATTCATGTGTACAAGGGGACGCTCACGCAAGGTCGCCTCTATCTTTTCAATCCACACACACTCTTCCGCGGTGAGGGGGATCTGCATTTCGCGCCATCTGTTAGATACCTCTGCTTGCTCTTTCAATGTCACAAGTGCGTTGATCACTTCTTCAGTCAGTTGCGAGAGTGCGTATTTCTGCATGGCTGAATCTCCTTGGAAAGTTAAAAAATCCCGTTTATGAACAAGATAGCACGGATCGTGTCTGCTTTTTGAAACCCGGTCGCGTAAAGGACATTCGTTTCGTCAATATAGGTGTATCTGTTTTTGCCGAAAAAGTGTGTGATTTCAAAATTCAATCGGAATGTCCGACTTAAGTCGTAATGGACACCCGCCCCCCAGTCGGAGAGCTTGGCGTTGAAATCAAAGAATCGAAAGTTGGCTGGATTCAGCGCATCATTGATAAAATCAAGGCGGACGACGTTGAAATACGCAAATGCCCGTGCCTCCCGGTAATTGTAGAGGCTATGGTCGCGTATCCACGTGAAGTCAACTTGAATCCGATCATCCCAAGAGTTTTCAGTCGCCTTATCGTCTTGATTGAAACTCCCACGGAAGTCTTCAAAATCCCTTGCCCGATAATAACTCGTATCGGTCATGCGGACATAGGTGAGTCGATTGGAAAGTGCAAGACGGAGCGACTCGTTGAGATCATAAGATAGCATTAAATTTGCATAAGCGGTATCCTGAACAATCTGTTCATCAAAATCAGATTTGGTATAGAGGTCAGCATCCAAGTCGTCTTGGTTGTCAATTTCAATGTCTTGCAGGTCGCGTGTATAGCGGAGTTTGAGTTCCGTTTGGAACATCGAAGAAATCAAAGGTGTCCTTGGAATATACTTCCGCAACAGCAATTCCGTTGGATTGAGATAGTAGAGATTTCCACTTCGGTCAATTCCCTTGAGTTGCAGTGCGACATCGGTCTCAACCTCTCGCCGAAATGGGATCAGCAACTTCTGGGTATATGCCCCATCTGTCGTAAATCGTTGGATACGCCGCAGCCGGTAGCGAAACAATTGTGTATCGCCAGTATAACGTCGCGTCGGATCGTCCAGCCGCCTCGGCAGCGTGGAGGCGAAATCTTTTAAGTACTTTGCTGTGTCTGCGATAAGGAGCGTTCCATCAGTCAATGCCGATATCCGAAAGGGGGCGATAAATTGTCCAGCTGCGTCGCCGTATTCACCGAAAGCTTGTAAGAACTTCCCTTCGGCACTATATTTCAGGACTCGATGTCCCTTTTCATCAACAACATATATATTCGCCGCTTTATCTACTGTCATATCCACAGGGTGGACAAGGTGCCCTGTTCCGGGTTGCGCGAGTGGATAGTGGGAAACAGGTTCACCGGTCGCACTGAGTTTGTAAATCACGCTACCATCACAGATATAGAGACTGCCGCTTGCGTCTACCGTCAAGAGAAACGTTCGTTTTGTGTCTCCTTGCGGTATAATGAGCGCGTAATTGCCTTCAGCATCCAAGCCGGGTGCGGCTGCCGCAAGCGGTGCTATCTGCTGACTGAAATCTTGTATCGGGTAGCTTGCAACAAATACACCTTGTGCGTCAAATTTATGAACACATGGACCGTAGTTAAAGATTTTCGGTCCCTCTATTTTTTGTGGACTTGGATCTGAAATCTGAACGAACATCCAATCCATTACATAGATGCTACTATCCGTGCCAATAGCGATAGCCGTCGGGTTAATAAACCGAAATTCGCTCTCTGTTTGCATCTGGATGTCAAATAGAAACGCTCCCATTTCAGTGAACTTCTGGATTCGGAAGTTATCGGTATCTGCGACGTAGATGGCATTGTCCGGTCCAAACGCCATGAATAGGGTTTCTGCGAATTGTGCTTCACCTTCTCCCTTCCCCCCGAACTCGCTCACAAATTCAAATTCTGGTGCGGCGTTTATGTGTATCGGAAGTAGGAACAGCAGACATAACGTTAAGTTTTTTAAATTAACCATGTGTGATTTTTATACAAACTCTGTTCTTTTATTTTTGGCAATATAGTGTCCGGCACCTGAGCGTTTAAACACGTTCAGGTGCTTCTTTTTTGGATACTATCCAGGATCCCATTGATAAACTTAGGTGAATCCGGGGTGCTATAAATTTTGGCAATCTCAATCGCCTCATTAATTGAGGTTGCTGGATCAATATCGCTGAGATGGAGAATTTCATAGGTTGCGCATCGTAAAATAGACAAATCTACGATAGGCATCCTGTGAAGTTTCCAGTTTTCAGAGGTGTTTTGAAGCAATTCATCAATTGCTTCGAGATGTGAAGTCGTACCTTCAACGAGTTCCACTACGAATGGACGGAGTTCTGCGGATGTCTCCTGGCTCTGCCAAAACTGTTCGATAACGATTGACACAGGCGCGGTGGTGAGTTGAATTTGATACAGTATTTGCATCGCAACGATGCGTGATTGCCTACGCGGAGACATTATGGTTTCTCACTTCCCGATTTCTGATTGTTAACGTGTGATGGTGCTTTTTATTCCACACACCCTCCTGTATTATACACGGTTCAGAACAACATGTCAAACGAAAATACCGGAAGCGGCAGTCAGCCACCAGTCATCAGCAATTAGCGGTCAGTGAGTGTGGCTGATCATTCCTACCAGAAAGAATCACGATACTCTTAATTGTCTGATCTGAACTGTGATTTGTAGGCTTCAAGGATGGACAGGATTAGAGATATATTAGTCCCTAACCAAGAAGGGCGTTAAAAAACAACTTAAACGTCCCGCGGGTTTGTGCACGGAACTGCGGTCGAAATCCAAAAAGGATGACGCGCCCTGCCCCGTATTGTGCCGAGACCATAGCTGCCTGTTCCGAGAGTTGGTCTTCGCCAACAAGCCAACCACTTTGCAAGATAGCCTTTTCTGGATATTGAACAATGAGTTCGTATCTTTCACTGAAGCGTGAGTGTTGAATTTCAAATGCGGGACTATCCCAGAACAGTATGAGCGTTTCATCAGGCATGCCGTACCCGAGCGGGTGATTTGTGTTAACAGCCGCTTTCAATGTTGATCCGGGACAAAAGAACGCCTTCGACGACTTCCCTTTAAGGGTATTTCTGACTTGCAAATCCAATTTCTCAATCGCAAACTCACACGCTCCGTTAAGGGCAAGTAGCGTTCCACCCGCCTCGACGAATTGCTTAATCGCCTTGACCCCTTCCTTACCGATGCCACTCCGGTACGCTGGTGGAACGTTGAATTCCTTGGATTCATCTTCGTCGGCTTCGTCCTTTTCCGATTTTCCGACGATCCTATCAGTCGTGTCGCTGGGAAGTATGAAAACGTCAAGTTGCTGACTTAAGTCGCCGCCCGTGATGTCATCATCTTTCAACGTCTGATAGGGGAATCCGAACTGTTCGAGTACGAGTCGCGTCCAACCTTCATCCATATTGCCCCCATGGTATCTCTGGTACATACCAATGCGCAGTTTTTGAACTTCATGCCAGCGGTCCGAAAGTTCCTGTTCTAAAGCATAGAACGTAATCCCGGAATCGCTCGTGAATCCCTCAAGGACCTTTTTTGATTCAGCGGGTGCTACAAACGCCCCCGGTAGAAATTGCGTATCGCCGACTTCGATGGTCTCATCAACCCGTATGACTTGGAGGTCTCGCGCCAGCAACTGGTTGACAAGCCTGAAGCTTTCATTGAGTCGCCCATCGAAGATATACCCAAATTCTGATTCACCAACTAATTGACCCGTGGGTTGCTCGGGAGTTGTGAGCAGATCGAAAATAGCGTCATCGCACGCCAAAGTATTGACAGGTTCGACCTTGACCCCCATAAACTCCGCGACTGTGTCTGTCGCCGTGTCATATGGGCGATTTGGCGTGCCGTCCGGTGTGCGTGTCCAAGCATCATCCGGGAAAAAGGTCTGTCCAAGCAGGGTTTTGATGACTGCCATTTTCGGCTGATTGAGGAAAATGGCATATGTGCCCGCCGAATAGGTTGAATCATTAGCAGTGAAGGCTTGCGTTGCTTTCTGGATGTCAATGCCTTGGGCGAGCAGCTTATTAATCAGGTCCACGACGGTCAAAGCATCATGCTGTATCGGACGGATGAGATACGCGCTCGGGGTACCCGTCGCGCCACGCGCTGTCTGCCGCTTCGCTTTCAGATATGCGTTGGACAGGACAGTATCCTTGTGCCGCGCGGCTAAATCAAGCAAGCTCCACGCTGCAATCTTCTGTTGCTCGACGATGTCGCGTAATCGCCACCAGCCGCCCAGCCACGGATGGGGAAAATTTGTCTGGGGTTTGTAATGCGGAAACGCTCTAAGTGCCCCCCCTTGGGATTGTAATTGTCCTTTGTGGATATATAGGGGTGTCGCCAACTTGGTGTGTGCAGATTCAGTCAGGATGCTGGCAATGTTGTGATAATTCCCTATCCAGTGGAAGCCGAGGTGGCCCCACGCTGGAAATTGCGCGGCATTCAGGATGCCTGTCTTACCCGCTTCCTCCAACCTGTATGCCATGTGCGCCCCGTACCAGCTTATTTCCCGCCAGACGAGCGGGTCAGCATGCGGGTGAATCGGTTCAGAATAAGGGGCGACGTACAGGCGTGCCCCGTAGCTCCCCATCTCGTGGTGGTCTTGGAATACCTGTGGATGCCACTCCTGAAACAGGATCCGTGCAACGTATTGCGATTCGACCAAATTCAACATAAAGGCATCACGGTTGTTGTCATGCCCGGCATATTTATGATAAAGCCACGGAAGATTACAGCCCTCGTATTCGGTATCGAAATATTTGTTGTACCAATCTGTTGTCATGATCAGCCCGTCCGGGTTCAGGCACGGAAACATCAGGAAAATTATGTTATCAAGAATGCGTTGAGTTTCCGCATCCGTTCTGGTTATCAAATCGTAAGTGAGTTCCGATGCCATCTGCGTACTCCCGATCTCCGTAGCGTGAAGGCCCATTGACTGACAGAGTACTACCTTCCCCTCGCTGATCAATGACCTCGCAAGCTCCTCCGAGAGTCCTCGGGCATCACTTATTTCGGCGTTGACGGCTTGCAAACGCGCTAAATTTGCCAGATTTTGTGGCGATGAGATGAAGGCTAACAGAAACGGGTTCCCCTCTGTGGAAGGCCCCATATCAATGACTTGTAAGCAGTCGCTCTCCTGTTCTAACAACTGCAGGTACGCAACGATCTTGTCCCAAGCGGCGATCTTACGGTCACAGCCAAGTTGAAATCCAAAGAATGTTTCAGGCGAGGTCACTTGATTGTTCATCATATCTCCTCTTTCAATGATTGGTACTTGAAAATGCTAAGTTCCAAATTGTATCACGATTCCTCGAAAAATTGAACAGGAATTTTTAACAGGTCTGACGCCGTTCAGCGATCACACCTCGGCTCCATCTTTCTCTCGTATCCAGTATTGGATTCAAGATGCGGGCGTTCAGATGAAGTCGCAGACAGGAATCGAAAACTAAATAGCCCTACACCTAATTGTAGATTTCATCGTCAATAGAGAAGGAAGCAGATAAAATGTCTGAATTACTTGACATTTCTGTAAAAAAACCTTAGAATTTTGTGTATTAGCCTTCAGCGAAAGGAAAAATTGGTGAATTTACACAAAACAGATTACGGCACCGTTGCTGGACCGCATCCTCGTACGGCGCAGGCGGGATTCGAGATGCTTCTTGCCGGTGGGAACGCTGTTGATGCTGCTGTCGCAGCGGCGTTTGCAGAAGGGGTCGTGGAGCCTTCGCATAACGGTATAGCGGGTTACGGTGGGTGCATGCTTATCTATCGTAGCAAAACACAAGATGTCATCGCAATAGATTACAACTCCGCAGCACCCGCAGCCGCTTCTGAAGACCTGTTCACGATTGAAGACGCGCCAGATACAGTTGCAGGATACCGGGTGCCGGGACGCGTAAACGTTCACGGTCCGTTATCTATCGGCGTGCCGGGAGTCGTCGCTGGCTTGTGCTTGGCGTTGGTGGAGTTTGGAACGCTGCCGCTCGCCGATGCCCTTCGACCGGCTATTAATTCGGCACGCTATGGCTACGCACCTAATAGTGCGAACCGGGGTGGGATGGCTGGAAATGCAGAACGCTGGAAACAAGACTTCCCAGAAACAGCACGCGTTTTTCTAAAAAATGGCAGACCTCCGAAGAAAGGGGAAGTGCTTACCAATCCTGAACTTGCCAGAACTTTAGAGGCGGTCGCGGAAGGTGGATCCTCTGCATTCTATGAAGGGGAAATCGCTGAAACAATCGCAAACCACATTCAGGAATTAGGCGGATGTCTAACCGTCGATGACCTGAAGAATTACCGTTCGTTTATCACCGAACCCTACGAGATTCAGTACCGAGGCTACTCGGTCTATACAGCACCGCTCGGGGCAGGTGGACTGACGACTTTACAGATGCTCCGACTCGTAGAAGAATTTGATGTGGCAGAGATGTCTGTTACTGAAAGATTTCATCTCTTCGCTGAAGCGATGAAGGTCTGCTGGCCCGAAAGACTCCGCCGATTTGGAGATCCGAAGGTCGTTGATATAGACATCGAAACAGAACTCTCGGATAGTTTCACCGCAACCCTCAGCGAAAGGCTGAAAGCCGGCCTGAAATCGCCGCAACCCGGGGAAGTTGTCTACCACGAACCGATGAACTGCACAAGCCATATCTCCACAGCGGATGCCAATGGAAATATGGTGTCTCTGACGCAAACGCACGGTGGTGGATTCGGTTCAATGGTTACAGTGCCGGGAACGGGGTTGCTCTTTGGACACGGTGTCGGACGTTTTGATCCGAGACCCAGACTTGCCAACTCTGTCGGTCCCCGGAAGCGTCCGCTTCATAACATGGGCCCGATGCTCGCTACACGGGATGGTAAACCTTTCGCCACATACGGCATTCCGGGTGGTAGGACCATCCAGAATAATCAACTTAACATCAGCGTCAGTCTCATGGACTTGCAAGTGTCAATGCAGCAGGCATTAGACGCACCACGCTTCCATAGCGATGGTGCCGAACCGATCCAAGTCGAATCGCGTGCGGGTGAAGAGGTGCTTGCTGGGTTGAGAGCACTCGGACATGAAATCGCGGATAGTGGCGGAATTGGCGGTCCTGGCCACGGTGTCCGTCTATGGAACGATGGCACTCATCAGGACGGCGGCACGGATCCGCGTGGCGAAGGTAAAGTGATGCGAAAATAATAGGTTAACCCCCTAAAGAATCAGAATCAACGGTATGAATGCCTTATGGGCATTCACCGCCCCTTATCAGGGGGACTTTGAGAGGAATGCGTAAGTCCTAAGGAGATTTGACAATGGCTTTCCGTACCGATGCACTCATCGGACAACACATCGTTATCTCCGGTGGGTGCGGAGCGATCGGGATTGGAATCGTCGAGAAATTAGTTGCGCACGGTGCAAATGTAACGGTGAACGACATCTTGCCGGATCAACAGGCGATAGATCGGCTCATCCATCACGGAATTGACATAGGCACCATTAACTATGTTAAGGCAGACCTGACGGATGCCGATGAAACCGATATGTTGGTAAATGCTGCACGCGAGCGGTTCGGAGCTATCCACGTCGCGTTGTGTCATATCGGTATGGTGATTCCGAAGCCGTTGTTAGAGTACAGCGCAGAAGAGTGGGATGAGACAATGGCGGTCAATGCCCGAACAGCGTTTTTATTGGGCAGTGCTGCATCCCGTTCCATGCTTGAAGATGGTGTCAAAGGACACCTTATTTTTACAACATCTTGGGTTGCCGACGTGCCGTGGCCCGAGATTGGTCCCTATAACGCAAGTAAAGCCGCAATGCAGCAGCTCATGCGTTCCTTCGCACGGGAATTGGCAGATAAAGGGATTCGCGCCAATGCAGTCGCTCCCGGTATTGTTAGTGTTGGCCTCGCAAAACAGCAGTGGGATACGGATCCAATTTACCGCGCCCGTGCCCAAAAAGCAATTCCACTCGGCGTTATGCAACCGCTTGATTCGGTGGCAAACGCCTTCTTGTTTTTATGTAGTTCCGCCGCAGATTATATGACAGGCACAGTGCTTCTTGTAGACGGCGGATGTAGTCTGTACCCAATGGATGATGCATAATCTGCATAGAGATATGACATCAATATTAGTTGTCAGTTTTCACGGTTTTTCTGCGAAAAACCTTTCAGTTATCAGTAAGAGGGTTTGTCGGGCAGCTACAATGAACTGGACTGCCACAAGCCAGTTAACTTATAACTACTTGGCACAACCTAAAAGGTTATGCTACAAAGTGCCACAGGAAACCAACAGTTTCCTATGCTACAGAAGATGCACAGGCTAACAGCCTATGCTACAAAGTGCCACAGGCTAACAGCCTATGCTACAAAGAGGTTTATTTATTTTTAGGATTCACCATAATCTTACGCTTCGTATTAGACAGAAAAAACGGAGAAATTATGTCACAATTTATAAAAGCCGCGACAACCGATCAAATTCAGCCCGGTAAATGTATTGGCGTGAAAGTTGATGGCGTTTTCATCGGTATCTACAATGTTCAAGGCGAGTACTATGCCATGAATAATATCTGTCCTCACCTCGGTGGTGTTTTGAGTTACGGCTTTTTAGATAACAACTGTGTTACGTGTCCACTTCACATGTGGGAGTTTGATGTGACAACAGGCGAGTGTGTATGGCCAGGTGAGGAGAGCATACCCACCTATCCTGTTAAAGTAGAGGGCGATGATATTCTCGTGAATGTGGAAACGCCTCTCGAAACGAGTTAGCGACTGTTCGGTATATAGACTTTGCCAGAAGGGCGCGGTTCGGTGATCGTGTCCGTTTAAGAGGAGAAGACGATTATGGCATATCTGCTCACCGGTGGCATGGGCTGCATCGGTACTTACGTTATCCGCGACCTGTTAGCCGCCGGTGAAAAGGTAGTGGTTTACGATTTTGCTTACGACCTGACCATTCCGAAGATGGTACTCACGGACGAACAGATTGAAGGGTTCACCTTCGTGCAAGGCGACATTACCGACCTACCGCACGTCTTACGGACGGTTCAAGCACATGAAATTGATCGGGTGATTCATCTCGCCTCGTGGCAGGTACCGGCGTGCAATGCGAATCCACCACAGGCGTTAAAGGTCGTCTGCGAAGGCACGATCAATATATTGGAAGCAGCGCGTATCTTCAATCTTAAACGTGTCGTCTGGGCAAGCAGCGTTGCAGTGTTCGGTGCCCCTGAAGACTATAACCACCAACAGATTCTCAATGACGCGCCACACTATCCTAAGTTCATTTACGGTGCGTGTAAATCCCTGAATGAAAAATACGCAACGCACTATTTCGATGCCTATGGTGTGGATTCAATCGGACTTCGATTTACGGCAGTCTACGGTGTCGGTAGGACCCGCGGCATGAGTTCGTTCACAACGCAGATGATCGAAGCGGTAGCGATGGGTGAACCGCATGTCTGTCCATTTGGTGACGATGCAGTGGACTGGCAGTACGTGGAGGATGTCTCGCGTTCGATTGTCATGGCGTGTACTTGCCCAACGACGCAGACACGTGTCTTCAATGTGAAGGGGGGTATCCGACCGGTCAAAGAAGGTGTGGCGTATCTCAAGACATTGGTGCCGGATGCAGAGATTACGTTGGAGCCGGGTGTATTTGGCATCTCATGGGATTATGATGCAACGCCTATCGCTGAAGAGATGGGGTTTACGCCTGCTTACACGATGGAGCAAGGGATTCTGAAGACGTTTAATCGTTTTCGAGAGCGTGCAGGATTGACGCAGGTATAGTTAACAGGCGTTAAAAGCCTCACGCGCGAAAAAGGGCTGCTAAACTCCTATAATCTGTCTCGCGAAAAGCAGCCCGACGACACAAACGATTGCTGTCAGGGTGCGTTTTTCGCTTTTAATAGCGCGTGCGAAAGAAAAATCGTGCGGAGAGGCATCTGGATAGGAATGAAATTGCGGAATAAAGCGAGGCACCTGTTCTCGGTAGGTCTGATACACTGAACCGCAGGATTCCAACAGATACGCCTCCTCTAACGCAATAATGGGTAGGTATTGGAAGAAATAGCCAACTATGAGTATGGCAACGAGCCAATAGACATTTGCAACAAGGCAGACACCGAGGCTGAGTAGAAAGTTGCCGAGATAGAGTGGGTTACGGACGTACCTATAGGGACCCGTGGTGACGAGATCGCGAGCGGCACCGAGGGTTCTTGCACGAGTGGAAGCACCGGCATATCCGACTGCCCATATCCGAAGCAATTCGCCGATAACAATAAACGGTACACCAACCCCTACTGTGTGCCACACAGGTTTTGCGAAATAGAGCAGTGCAAAGATAAAGGGGATCGGGGTGAAACTACGGATTTTGAAGAAGAAGTTACCAATTTTTGAGGAGATCATGTTTTCTGTGGTGTTACTCAAAATACAATAACCCCCTAAATCCCCCTTATCAGGGGGACTTTAATCTGTGGTGTTACCCAAAATACAATAACCCCCTAAATCCCCCTTATCAGGGGGACTTTAAGAGGAACGCGTAAGTTCTATTTATTTGGGTGTACGCCAGATCATGATGCCCCCGACGGTGGCGTAGAGAATGTTCGCGCCCCAACAGGCGAGGAACGGGTGGAGCTTACCGTTCTCACTGAGTCCTTCAAGCGTAGCGAAAGAGAGCGCCCAATAGATGAAAGAGAGGAAAAACGCAATGACCAGTCCAGCAAAAAATCCTGCCCTACCGAATCGGATAGCGATGGGCGCGCCGAGCATCACGACGACGACAGCTGCGAACGGGTAAGCCGTCTTATGATGCAATTTCACCTGCTCCTTACGTGAAATCTGACCGGCTTCTCGTTTATAGGCGATCTGCTCGCGGAGTTCTTTGATCGTCATTGCCCTTGGATCTTTTTCACTTCCGATAAAACGAGCGGGGTCTTCGTGGCGTTCAATAACATGGGTGTCGAAAGTTTCATAATCGACCTCAACGCCTCGCTTAAAGTGTCGAATGAATCCATCGGTGAGTTCCCATTCAGTCGGTGTCCAAGTTGCGGACTTCGCGAAAGTTATGCGATCAAGCCGGTTTTCTGGATCGTATTCATAAATCGTCAACTGGTTGATCTTCTTAGCATCCAAAGCGATGCGCTGGGAGTAAAAGATACGGTTATCCTTGCCTTTAAAAACGATGTTCCTACCGCGTCGGGGTCTGACCTTATTTTGCAAAAGATGTGCTTCATGGAAGGCAGGGGAGGCAACCCGATTGTAAAAAACGGCGAAGAGTCCACAAATAAGGAGGGTAACAATTAGAATAGGCGCGAGGAGTCGGTAAACACTGAGACCTCCTGCTTTCATCGCAGTGAATTCGTTGCGCCTAACCATCCGTCCGAGCGTGAAAAAGACAGCGACAAAACCGGCAACCGGCACCATTTCCATAATCCGACGCGGAGCTTGGTATAAGACGATCTTGACAGCGGTGGTGTAAGAAATATTGTCTTCAAATTTCTTGAGATCGTAATCTAACAGCCGAACGACAATAATCAGCGCGATAAAGAATAAGAGGCCGACAATAAAGGCTTTGAGGTATTCACGAAGCAGGTACCGATCAAGAATGTTCAAGGCGTACGTCCTACATCAAATATTTTTAAGATTTTGTGTGGTTGAAAACATTGTGAAGTTTCGTTTAAGATTCAGCTTTCCTACCGACGACAAGCGGCACCTTGTTATCTCGGTCGCGCCACGCGCGGATTTTCCCTTCAGCGATCATCCAGAAGGTGAAGCCGATCCCGAATATACCTATCACAATATTGGGGAGCCACATGGCGAGGGTTGGCGGTAACATTCCGTTTATACCGCCATTCTGACCGACTTGGAGCAGCAAATAGTACACTACAATCACGGCTAAGCCGATTCCGAATCCGAGCATCCTACCGCCCTGTTTCACCATCAATCCGAGTGGGACACCTATTAATCCGAATGCCAAACACGCAAAGGGGATAGAAAACTTTTTGTGGTATTCAACCTCGGCAGATCGAATTTTCTGGCGAGTGTAGTCCTGGTTTGTACTGGTATGTAAATTGGATCTCAATGTCCCAATGAACGCCTTGAGTTGTGAAACGCGCATTGAACGAGGGTTCTGGCTCTGAAATGCGCTGCGTTCAAGATCTTCAGTTAACTGAAGTGCGAGTTGTTGTTGCTGAAATTTTGTTATACGAAAATCGTCCAAATTGCTGGTTTCAGGCTCGTAAGTGAGTCCATCGTAAAGCGTGAGCATCGCTCTACCCTCTTCAAAACCGAGACTTGCTTCTTGTGCATGACTGAATCGTGGCCGTCCGCTCCAGATATTATCCCAGATTTTGACGTTCTGCATGCGCCCACTTTCTGCGTCCATAGATTCGTACATCCAGAGTTTACCTTCGTTTTCCAACTCTTTCATGACGGTGGCTTCTTCTAAAACGAAAGCGGGTTTGTGCCTGCGGATATCGCGTTGGAGGGTTGCATAAGCACGGTTTGCCTGTGGGAGTGCGTAGTCTATCAACACAAGATCAACAACGCTCAGCACTACAGCGATCGTTAACAGCGGTAGCATGAGTTGATGGAAAGCGATGCCGTGCGCTTTCATTGCGACAATCTCGTTATCCGTAGAGAGCCTTCCAAGTGCCAGCAAAATAGCGACTAACATTGCCATCGGCAGAGATAACACAACTGTCGCTGGCATCACATAGATAAGCAGCTCAACGAGATAGAGCGGACTCACGCCCTTCTGCACAAAGAGTTTCGTCAACCGAAAGAGGTCGTTGAAAATGAGCATGAGGGTGAAACAGATAAGTGCTATTATGAAAGGTGGCAAAAATTCTTTGAGTATATATCGTGCTAATATTCTCATGTTTCTTGAGCGACTGTAAGATGCCTCAACAATTTTATCGGTTCTATTATGATTGGTAGCGTAGTGCTATTTCTATTGGTTGATTTGTGCCGAAAAAACCTTTGCTGTTTTATTAGTTGATTTGTGCCGAGAAAATCTTTATTTTTTTTAATTCCTAACGCAAGTTGCCACCTTTTTATCTACATAGCATTCCGCTGGAGTGTGGGAGATCGTCCAAACCTTAGTATAATTACGACAGTTTACGGTACAAAAGATTAGTGAATAATGAACCGCTCTTATTTAATTTGAAATTACGTTCCAGAGATGTTATTATATCCTTATGGAACTTACGTTTGAATCAATTCAACTCACAGCAGACGATCTGAAGGATTTAGCGGCACGCCATGCTTCTGCCCAAGAACTCTATTCTCCAACATCTCCAAAGCCGCCTGTAGCGCAATTCGGTTGGCGCGATAGATGGTGGTTGAACAACTCGGCATCGCATCAAGTTGCGATTCATTACTGGTTTTTCGAGTCGCACGACGAAGCATGCACGGCGGCGGATGAAGGTAGATTTCGACTCTCAGCAAAGACCGTGCTAAAATTTGGTGGATATGACTCTATCTATCAACCTCCACCGAATAACGAACATGGACTCGGTGACGTGGTTTGGCAGACGGGGGCGAATTTCTTGTTCGTTCAAGAGACCGCCGTCGTGCTGGTAGCGGAAATTGGAGGGAAAGTTTCCGAAGAAACGACCCTCCGCATTGCCCATAAAATCCTTGAGAAAATCAATGATGCAGTTATCAGTCGTTAGTTATCAGTCGTCAGTTAAGAGGTTTTCTGTCCGCAGATGTCTTTTGGTAACCGTTGGCACTGCAATTCGGTAACGACGATTACCAACGGATGACCAACAATCAGACGCCGAACTGAAAACTGCTAACCGATAACTATTTCTGCGTTCGCGAATCCCTCCAACCTAATAGTCCTGATACCATGTTGCGGATTGCTTGGCGACCTGAACGTTTTGGGCACCACCGAATTGGCGATGCTCAAACCACGGGAGTGCGTTCTCCGCTGCGGCGTTTGCGTTCTTGAAGTTCGTCATCGCCTCGTTTTCAAGGAATTTATTAACCGCGTCAGTATCAGGGTAGTATTGGACAGCGTCCTTCCAGATCGCGCGTCCACAGAGGAAACCACTGGCACCCGCACCCGCCGCGAGATTAACGTTCTCAATAAATTCCTCAATATCTACACCAGCACTTAGAATCACCCACGGTAACGTTGAAGTTTCGTCCAATTTCTGACAGACTTCCTTGACTTCGGCGAGTTCATACGCCGATTCGCCGGCATAAAAACTTGCCTCTTGATAATCCGCCGTGTACTTCAAGTCGGCAGGGAATTCTAATTTTAGGATGTCAACTTTGTAACTTGGATCTGTGAACTCTTCAACACTCCTAATAACGAGGTCCGGCTTCTGCTTTGCGAACCCAACACTTTTAGCTGTGCCTTCGAGGGCATAACTCACCAATTCCAAGAGAAATGGTAGATCCTGCTTTTCACATTCATCACCGACATGACGGACAAAGGCTTGCTGATGCTTGAGGGTTTCTGCGGAAGCATCGGGGTGGTAGTAAGCGAGGAGTTTAATGGCATCTGCGCCCGCCCGTTGTGCCTTCGCGATCGTCCAATTTGCTATCGGATTGGAGAGGCGTTCGTTCTCGGCGACACCTTCGCTGACATACCCGGATTCTTCATAAGCCAACAGTAGGGCGACATCCCTTGGGATTTCAGTGATAGAGTAGGGATGCCCGTAAATCGGGTCGGTAAGAACTGCGGTAGCGTTTGGGGAAAGGACTCGAGTAATCAAAGTTTTAAGTGCAGCGACATCTTCATATTGGACATCTGTTTTGTCCTTATTGAGCGCATCTGCGAGTGCTTGTACCATGGAGCCTCGTTGGTCAATCGCCATCATTTTAAAGCGACCGTTGGCATCGGCGAGTTTCATGATACCTCGCAATTTTCCAGAGGAAATATCGTTCATTGAATTCTCCTTTTTTAGTGGCTATCAGCCGTCGGCTCTCGGCTATCAGCAAGAGAATCTCTTTGCTGATGGTTCTCACTGCGAAGCAGGCTGATGGTATTCCGCTGACAGCCGACTGCCGATGGCTGACGGCTATTTAGTATTCCCGTTCAACGAAAAAATGGATTAAAGATAAAAACAGCTGTTTTGCGTGTCCATCATGCAGATGGGTAAAATTATTCTTAAATCTCCCAGCGGCTTCGCGTAAAAGTGCCTGAGATCGCTGTTGCGCGTAGGTAATAGATTTATATTTTTTCATCAATTGTAGGACACTCTCAACCTCCGCCTCTGTCTTTTCGTTGCGTGGCCGTGCCATAATGTCAATCACATGTTGCGCTTCAGTAGCGGTACAGGCATTGATAAGATGGATGAGTACGAGCGTCCGCTTGCCTTCACTAATATCACCGGCGATTTCTTTCCCGTACCTACCGACATCACCGATTAAGTTCAGCACATCGTCTTGAATCTGAAAAGCGACACCGAGCTCTTTACCGAGTTCAATGAGTCCATCTATTTCAGGTTCACTTGCACCGCCGATGATGGCTCCGACTCGACACGGTGTAATACAGGTATACCAAGCCGTCTTCTGTATACACATCGTTAGGTAATCGTCTTCATCGAGGTCCCAGCGGTTATCGCTGACCCAACTCAATTCAATATGTTGTCCTTCAACGACTTGGTTACTGAGTTGTATGAACTCAGATAAGATGCGGAAGGCGAGCTCGTGTCCGAGAATCTCGGTATTTCGGTGTAGCATCTCCCACATTTTGCAGTGGAGTGCGTCCCCAACGTTGATTGCCATCGGAATCCCGTGCTTCTGATGCAGACAAGGTTCACCTCTACGCAGCTCGGATCCGTCTTCAATGTCATCGTGGATGAGGAGCCAATTCTGGAGGAGTTCAAGTGAGGCGGCAGTATTGACAGCGCGCTGTGGGTCTCCGCCGAACGCCTCACACATAAGCATGCAGAGCGCGGGACGCAACCCTTTTGCTGCGCGGCGTGGGTAGTCTAACATCATCTGGTACAACTGATGCACATCTGGGTGCTGATGAGCGGTTGGGAGAAAATCAAAGATACAGGCATCAACCTTACTTTTAATCTCGCTGAGGTATGTGGTGACAAGGTGCTTTGTTGGTGAGAGATCCTGTCCAGTTTTCTGCATCGCTTTCCTTACATTTCGCGCCGTTTTTTATTTTATTCAGCCCCTCCCATGTCTCCTCGGGTCCTTGAGCATGAACATCAGACTCTATCAAGGGTCGGTTTACGGATTTTGCTTTAAAATTATACCATACTCTGCGGTGAAAATCAAATTTTTCGTTGAGTCTGACACTTCTCATCCGCAATGCCTCTACGCTTCGTCTAAATCGATTGCGACGAATCGGTATCCGAGGGGTTTTATCCGTTCAACTAAGGTTTCCCGCAATTGGAGGGCACGCGCAAATTGGGCATCTGAGACCTGTATCCGTAGAACAGGGTCGTGGTCAAAGAGCGAAACATCTGTAATCTGGAATTCGTGGAGAATCTGTTGGATTTGTGTTAATGCTGCAGGGTTCTCGTCTTGCCCCGGATTGTTATCTTTTCCCATTTTAGGAACGCCGCCTCCAGTCGCTACCCGCCATGAACCCACCATCAACGAAGACCATTTGACCTGTGACAAAGTCGGAGGCATTAGACGCGAAGAAGATTGTCAAACCCGCCAAGTCTTCAGGCTCGCCCCACCGATATGCGGGTGTCCGATTGAGAATCCATTCATTTCGATTGTCTTCACGTGCGGGGGCAGTCATCTCGGTTCTGATAAAACCGGGTGCGATGCCGTTCACTTGGATGTTATATTCCGCCCATTCCACAGCGAGCAGTTTTGTTAATTGGAGCAGACCGCCTTTCGCTGCCGTGTAGGCGACACTCGTTGGCAGCCCGATCGCTGAGGTGAGTGACAAGGTATTGATGACCTTCCCTGATTGCTGTTCTTTCATGACGTTACCGCAGGCTTTCGCGAGAAAGAACGCGCCTTTTAGATTAACGTCTGTAACGAAGTCCCAATCCGCCTCGGTAAATTCCATTGCGGGGTTGCGTATATTGACACCCGCGTTGTTGACGAGTACATCAAGTCGACCGAAGGTTTCCACAGTCTCTGTAACGAGTGCGTCAATTTCTTCGAGATTGCTGACATCTGCCTGAATTGGAAGGATTTTTCTACCGGTTTCGTTGGTTATTCGTTCAGCGATGGGTGTCAATGTGTCTATTTTTCGTCCAACAATAGCGAGATCAGACCCAGCCCCGGCGAGTCCTTCTGCCATTGCGAGTCCGATCCCGCGACTCGCCCCCGTGACGATGCTCACTTTATCGTCTAATTGAAATTGCTGGATCATACCTGCAGCAGATTTTTGATTCATGTTTCGACTCCAATCTCCGATTTGATTACTCGACTGTTCCATTCGGTTCAGTTAATTCAGCCAACTGTGGTGTCCCAATAACCTTTATTTTTCCGTTGTGTTCCTCAGCGAGAGAGACAAGTAGCTGCGCGCCGGGTGAACGTTTTATATCAATCTCAAGTGCGACGACATAGATAGCGGCGTTATTGCGATTCCGCTCGCGCACAGCATCAAGAATTTTCTGTGTGTTTGTCTCAATAAAAGAGCCACCGCTAACTGTCGTCGGCAGCCCATCTGTCACCAAAACAATAACAGAAGCATCAAGTGTTAGTGCGGTTTCAAGTGCGGCAAGGATGTTAGTCCCAACATTGGACTGAATGCGTTCAGGTGTGAATTTGTCCAAATATCTCAAGGTACGTTCCATATTTGCGGCATCCGCGGGTAGCATTTCCCTATGCATAGCATTCGCCTGTGTAGAAAAGGCTACCACGTTCAAGGTGTCCTCGTCGCCAAGCATCAGTACAGAATCCTTGAGGGAGTTAACGGCTAATTCCAGTTTATTAAGTCCAGCTGCTTGCATACTTGCCGACACATCCAGACAATAAACGACATCTTTGGGACCACCGAATTCACCGAGGAAATCGATGATACCGAGGCGGTCAGAGGTACCGGATCTTCCGCCGCCACCGAGGAGACCATCACCGCCGCCCTGTCCATCGCCACGGAATCGTCCCATTCCATCGCCTTTTGCGCGGACTCTCCCTGTAACGATACCACGCCCATCGGTACGTCCGGGTTGTGCGACTAACCGGCTGAGGTTTGAGGCTTCCGCATCGCGCAATTGGGCATCCGTCATAACATCAGGAATGACTTCACTCAACGGTGCCTTGTTGACTTCCACATCTTCGAGGACAACGCGCGGGCTGAGTTTGACGACCTCATCTATCTTGTTTCGGGCGGCTTCAATTTTCCTGTCCATTGCGTCTCTGGCGAGTTTCTGGTTCGGATCCAGCAGTTTTTTCGTGAGCGGCGGTTTGGGTTTCTGCTTCCGCTTCTTAGGTGCATCGAGATCATTAAGCAAATCAACAGCAAAGAGATCCGTATCTTCCTCGGCGAGCTGATTCAACGGGAGGAAAAGGTAGACGATAACAATAATCATGTGTAGGATAAGAGATAATAAGATGACAGATCGCATCCGATTTTTACGTCGCTGTGCGTCAATTCGCCAATTCAACAGTTGATTTAACACGGTTCGGTCCTCCCCATTTTGTTCACTTTTGATGTATACAGGACTTACACAAATTTAGCACGCGATAGTAGATTTTTTTAGTTTAAACCCCCTAAATCCCCCTTATCAGGGGGACTTTAAGAGCAAATGCGTAAGTCCTAAGTATGTATTGGTTTTGAACCCCCTAAATCCCCCTTATCAGGGGACTTTAAGAGGTTTTAGAGATTTGTGGTGTCTATGTTCCCGTTGCAACTTGTTTACTTTCAAAAGCCTGAATCCACGTTTTGCCTTCCGGTGTGAGTTCGTAGTAGGTGTGATTGCGGTGCTTAATCCATTTACCTTTGACGATATTCTTACGATATTGGATAATGCGTCCTTCAACGCGTTTCAAGCCGCCGAGTTCTCTCAATTTTCGATGTCGCTGGTGCATCTCTTCGAGCGGAATCCGCAAGGCTTCAGCGACAACAATAGAATAATCCATTCCGAATTCTTGATGGTGTTTGAGAATAAAGTAGTCGGTCTCATCAAGTTCAGCGAATTCGGGTGCGATCTCAACTGGATCCGCCGAATTCTCGGTTGTCTGAATCTCATCCCATGTTACTGCTAATAACCGCTCTGATCGTAAGCCCTGCACGGCATTGCAAGTCGTGTGATGGACCGCAATAGTACCATCTTCCTTGAAATAACCAGTAATCGGGTCATTCTCTTGCGGGAGACAACACTTGGCGATCTTATAGGTGAGTTCAGGTGTCATACTTTTGTCTCGTTTAGGACTTACGCAAATTTAGGATATTCAAATGTTTTAAACCCCCTAAATCCCCCTTATCAGGGGGACTTTAAGAGTTCAAACGTTTTAAACCCCCTAAATCCCCCTTATCAGGGGGACTTTGAGAGGAAACGCGTGAGTCCTATCGTTATAGTTTTTCTAATGCCCGATATCCGATGTCGCCGCGTGCATGTGCCTTATCAAAATGAATCGCCGAGACCCCTTGATATGCGCGTTGAATTGCATCATGCAATCCGCCAGCGACAGCCGTGACACCTAACACTCTACCGCCAGCCGTGATAATGTTTGCGCCATCCTGTTTTGTGCCAGCATGAAAGACGGTAACACCTTTAATTGTATCCGCATCTTCAAGTCCGGTAATCACCTCACCTGTCTCGTACGGGTCGGGATACCCACCGGAAGCCATAACGACACACGCTGCTGCCTCGGCATACCATTGTACGTCAGTGTGTTGTGCAAGTGTTCCGTCAATACACGCCATCAACAAAGGCACCAGATCGCTTTTGAGACGCGGTAAGAGTACCTGTGCTTCCGGGTCCCCAAAACGGCAGTTGAATTCAAGGACTTTCGGTCCGGTATCTGTAATCATTAATCCGACATAAAGTACACCTTTGAACGGGCTGCCGATGTCCGCCATGCCGTTGACGGTCGGGTAAACGACGTGCTTCATGACATAGTTGTGCAGTTCTGGCGTGATGACGGGTGCTGGCGAGTATGCGCCCATGCCGCCTGTATTTTTTCCGGTGTCCCCGTCATGCGACATTTTATGGTCCTGTGAAGAGACAAACGGTAGACAGTGTGTCCCGTCGGTGAGGACAGTAAAAGAGGCTTCTTCGCCGATCAATTCTTCTTCAATGACAACGCTATCACCTGCGTCGCCGAATGCCCTATCGACCAAAATAGTTGTGACAGCCTGCAACGCCTCTTTGAAGGTGCGTCCGGGGATAACGCCTTTTCCCGCAGCGAGTCCATTTGCTTTGACGAAAACAGGGGCATTGCGATCTTCGATATAAGCCATCGCTGCTTCGGCATCCGTAAACGTCTGATGTTCCGCTGTCGGGATTCCGCTTTTGAGCATTAGTCGTTTGGCGAAATCCTTGCTCGCTTCCAAGCGTGCTGCACGTTTATCGGGGCCGAATGCTTTCAGACCGCGTTCAGTGAACACATCAACGATCCCTTCAGCTAACGGTGCTTCAGGACCGACAACGGTTAGCGCGATGTTCTCGGATGCCGCCCAGTCTGCCAAGTCGGTCAATCGATCTGGCATAGGGATGGATTCTGCGATTTGTGCGATGCCAGCATTACCGGGCGCGCAATAGATTTTTTTTACGAGTTGGCTCTGTGCAAGTTTCCAGACGAGCGTGTGTTCGCGTCCACCTTGCCCGACAACCAGAATTTTCATCAAAATCTTCAGTGTGGATACTCCTATGCTTTAGCAAGGAAAGGAAACACTGCTCCTTTGTATTTGATTTGTTAAAGGCAGTCCGTTTTTTCGCCACGGTTCTGCTTGGCGATTCTCTTGAGTGTGCTGCTTCTTTTCGGAAGTGCTGTCACCATCTCCGATCCGACCTGACACGGTGCTCTTAAGAAAACAGGTAAATCCCTTTCGGGTGTATATTTCCCCATCCCGATCGCAGTGTCCGCTTTTTACGTCAGACTTGGGGGGCATCCTTAGGTATGTCTACTACCCGTTCGACACATCGTTTTAAGACAAACGTGTAGCTGCCACGCTACGACACTGCGATATTTTACGGTAGTCAATAAGTTACCCTCGTTCAAGTTATAGGTTGGCTACCATCTTGAACAAGCCCCCATGCTTTAGCAGGGAGTTATTGACTGGCATATCCTTTCTGATTGTATTGTATCATAAAATGTTCGGAAAATCAAACAATTTTAGTTTGAAAGCGAGTGATTCTAATTTGACAAAGGGTGTTAGATTTGTTATAGTACTTTTCGTGTACTGTAGATTTCAAATATAACATCCACTGCTCAACAAGAAACTATTAATGCGTAACACACATCCACGAGAAATAGAAGTTTTCCAGACTCAAGATGGACAAGAACCTTTCACTGAATGGTTGAGATCACTTCGCGATCAAAGGACGCGAGGTAGCATACGAAAACGACTTGAACGGCTTGGAGGTGGCAATTTTGGTGATTGCCGCTCTGTTGGGGAGGGTGTCTTTGAACTCCGTATCCACATCGGCGCAGGCTATCGTGTCTACTTTGGTGAGATAGATAGAACAATCGTTCTTTTGCTCTGTGGCGGCGACAAGTCATCACAGACGCGAGATATTGTGCGCGCAAAAACCTATTGGCGAGCGTATAAGGAGAGACGCTAATGAGAAAATATCGAACATGGCACGAGGTTTTAATGGAAGACCTGGCCGACCCAGCAGAAGCAATTGGTTATCTTGACGTATCCCTGGAGGAATATCAGATGGATGGAGATATCCCTTTCTTTCTGAAAGGGATTCGGAATGTTGTTGAAGCACAGGGCGGGGTTGCTGCGATCGCCAAACGTGCTGCGATGTCGCCGGAAACGCTGTCTAAAATTCTTTCAAGCGAAAAAGCCCCACATCTTGACACACTCGCGGCTGTTCTCAAGGCACTTGGGTGTAGACTTGCGATTGTCCCGCTAAAAGTTGACGCGCATGCTACCGTTGATACCGCACCTGTTGCCGAGGTTGAAAGCAAGAAAGTCGGAGACTCACAAACGCAATTGATTGAATCAGATTCACCGCAATAACAGAGATACGTCCTACGAAAAACCATCAATGCGTAACACACACCCACGAGAAATAGAAACTTATCAAATAAGAAAATACCGAAAATGGAGAGATATTCTAATTGAACAACTCGCCGCTGACCCAACGGCTGCTATTGGATTTCTCCAAGCCGTCATGGAAGATTATCAAGTATTCAGGAACCCCGCTGCTGTGGTGAGTGCCGTCCAGGCAGTAATAGAATCGCAAGGTGGTGTTGAGGAAGTCGCCAAACGCACCGCTATGGCACCAGAAACGCTGTCTAAAATTCTTTCAAGCGAAAAAGCCCCACATCTTGACACATTCGCGGCTGTTCTCAATGCACTTGGGTGTAGACTTTCCATTGAGCCCTTTGAAACTAAGGACCTGGGTCCTGAAATGGAAGTTGTGGATACCTCGGTTACCCCTATAGAGGGCACAGCCTCCAATATGGAGCTTGCCGCAGATAACGAATAGACATGCTGCAACCTTGAGTTTCATTCAGTCTACAGCGAAAGGAGGTTTTGAACCATGGACACATACACATTCTCACAACTCTCGGAAGAAACGCTCAAGACGCTCGTAACATTGGACGGAAAGTACATCGCTCCAGAAGCATGGGAGAAAATGCAAATAGCTCTCACTGCAGAAGAGGGCAGACAACTGGAAGGACTTAAATCAAAATTGCGTCACCGTCACCTACTCGTTATGAACGAAGCTACCCTCTGGGCGCGTGCGATTTATCCGATGTTGATGCTTGCAGAACAAGGACCCGTTCAAGCGTGGAGCAGTGTACCATTAGAAGCCACCTATCCGACGTTTAAACTGGAAGGTGAGGCAGATGGGGGTCTCGCCCCTTCTCTCGGTGGGAGAATTCAACCGCCTTATTTGATTGTGCATGAGGCGAAGCGCGGTCTGCATGCACCGGATCCGCTGTACCAGCTCTGTGGTGAAATGCTCGCCGCCGCATGGCTCAATTGGGAAAGAGCACCAAATCCCGAACAAGAAATCTTCGGGTGCTATACGGTTAATGACAGTTGGGTATTTGTGCGCGGGATGGTCAGCGATATTGAGACCGACAAACCCACGTTCACACTTGAATTTTCACCGGATTACAACGGAATATGGGATGCAGAACAGATCGTCCAACTTCTGAAGTTTATCGTTGCTAAGCACTTAAAGGAGTTAAATAATGGCTGAACAACACCACGAACTTGCCCATGTTTTTACTGAGACTTCACAGCGCGTTAACGACGCGCGCGGTGGCACGTCACGCGACCTCAACACACCTTACACCTTTCCTGGTTATACCAAAGCGGAATGGACTGAGAAAGCGGCGGCATTACGCGAGCAGATTCGCGTTGCCAACGGTTTAGTACCGACACACGAACCGACACCGCTGAATGCCGAAATCTTCGGAAAAATCGAGCGGGAAGACTATAGCGTGGAAAAGGTCTATTTTGAACCCTTTCCGGGTTTCTTCACAACGGGAAACCTCTATCGTCCTCTTGGGAAATCCGGTCCGTTTCCGGGGATTGTGAGTCCACATGGACACTGGGGACGCGGTAGGCTTGAAAATATTGAACGCGGTTCAATTCCGGGTCGCTGTATTAACTTCGCCAAACAGGGATATGTTATTTTTGCCTACGATATGCTCGGTTACAACGATAGCGGTAAACAGATTGATCACCGTTATGGGGGTGCGCAGGAAGACCTCTGGGGCCTGAGCGCGATGGGACTTCAACTCCAGAACAGTCTTCGTTCCATCGACTTTTTAGAGAGTTTACCGGACGTGGACAGCGAACGCATCGGTTGCACAGGCGCGTCGGGTGGCGGCACACAGACCTTCATCTTGACAGCAGTTGATGAACGCATTAAAGTCTCAGCACCCGTCAATATGATTTCAGCGACGATGCAAGGTGGGTGTATCTGTGAAAACGCCCCGAATCTCCGCTTAGATGCGAGCAATCTCGAAATTGGAGCGTTGATGGCACCGCGTCCACTCTTACTTGTTTCAGCGACAGGCGACTGGACAGTGAAGACCCCGACGGTTGAGTATCCTGCGATCCGAAGTATCTATGCCCACTTTGATGCGGAAGATAAAGTACATCAGGTTCAGGTAGACGCAGAGCACAACTACAACAAAGAGAGCCGCGAGGCGGTGTATGCCTGGTTCGCCAAATGGTTTTTAGATGCAGAAGATCCTTCAGCGTTTAAAGAGGTTGCATTTGAGGTTGAGCCGGATGATGACTTGTTAGTTTTCTCAGAACGTGAGCTGCCAGCACACGCGTTGAAGCAGGAGGCGTTTCTACCGGCTTGGATACGTCGCTCTCAAGAAGCAATTGAAAAACAGAAACCGACGAATGAAACTGAACTCCAGACATTTCGCGAAGAACTGGGTAGCGGGTTACAACATGCGCTCGGGTTACAGATTCCAAAAATCACAGATGTAACACTTACTGAACCTGAAGGTGCGTTCCCAACAACCTATCAGAGGCGTTTATCTGCGAAACATCTTGCTATCAGCAGAAAAGGTATTGGTGATGCCATTCCTGCTATCCTATTTAGCCCAGAACCGCAGGTAGGCCACGATCCTATAGTGCTGATCGTTCACCCAGAAGGGAAAGAAAAGCTCATTGATTCAGAAACCGGGGAGCCGTCTCCACTTATCACGGACTTGCTCAGTGCTGATCGTAGGGTGCTACTCATTGATGTTTTCGGAACAGGTGAGCACGGCGATTATGAAAGATCCGAAGACACGGGTTTTTTCACCACCTACAATAGGACCACTGCAGCACTACGCGTGCAAGACATCGTGACAGCACTGCGCTGCTTTACAGGCAGAGGTGATGTTTCGGAGGTGAACCTGATCGGGATAGGTGAAGCGGGGTTATGGAGTTTATTGGCAGCGGGATTTACGGATGTCAAGCATGTTGTTGTAGATGCGGCAGCATTCGATAATCGTAACGATACTGCCTTTTTGGAAACCTTACCGATACCGAATATCCGTCAAGTTGGCGATTTCCAGACTGCAGGTACGCTGATTGTGCCCCGCTCGTTGATTATCCACAACACAGGTGATGCGTTTGCGACGGAATGGATTGCTGAGGTTTATCAGAACATTGGAGAAAGTCAACAGCTGCTTGTAGAAAACGACAGGCTGTCAGATGAGGAAATAATCGCGAGGGTAACGACAACATAATTCGGTGCCCTACTGATACCTATTTGCAAAACTCGTGTTGATTTTTACAAAACCGATGTTGATTCTTACAAGCCTTGTGCTGGAATTACCTTTTTTGTGCCTTATATATGCCACAATTGGCTTGGCATGTATCTTGCTAAAGTGTTCTGTTGTAGTTGTGTCTACAAATCAGCCACCGTAACGATGATGAAAAGTAGATATTTCTTTAACGAGGTAAGGAAAAACCGTGTCATCCAAGAAAAGCACGCGTTATTATATGCATCAAGGCAAACGTGAGCTAAGCAACAACAATACAGCAGCTGCTATAGAAGCCTTTAGTAAAGCCATAGCATTGAACCCCAAAAATGCTGGTGCCTATTACTATCGGAGTCAGGTTCACATGCGTAAAGGCGATTTTGAGAATGCTATAGAAGATGCTACCAAAGCCATCGCATTGAACGCCAAAGTTGGTGTTTTCTATGTACCTCGGGCCGATGCTTACAGGAACATAGGCGATTTTGAGAACGCTATAGAAGATGCTACCAAAGCCATCGCATTGAACCCTGAAGATAACGAGGCATATAAACTGCGGGGTTGGGTTTACTATCTTGAAGACGAGCATGACAAGGCCATCACAGACTTGAGTAAAGCCATCGCATTGAATCCTGAAGATGACGGGGCATATAGAAGGCGGGGCAGGGTTTACTATCTTGAAAACGAGTATTACAAGGCTATAGAAGACTTGAGTGAAGCCATCGCATTGAACCCTGAAGATAACGAGGCATATAAACTGCGGGGTTGGGTTTACTATCTTGAAAACGAGCATGACAAGGCTATCCAAGATTATAGCAAAGCCATCGCATTAAATCCTCAAGATGCCGAAACATATACAATGCGGGGCGAGGTTTACTATCTTGAAAACGAGCATGACAAGGCTATCCAAGACTTTACTAAAGCCACAGCATTAAATCCTGAAGATGCCCAGGCATATCGCATGCGGGGCGATGTGTACTATTTTGAAGACGAGCATGACAAGGCTATCGAAGACTATAGCAAAGCCATCGCATTGGACCCTCAAGATGCCCAGGCATATACAATGCGGGGCAGGGTTTACTATTTTGAAGACGAGCATGACAAGGCTATCGAAGACTATAACAAAGCCATCGCATTGAATCCTGAAGATGACGAGGCATATAAACTGCGGGGCGATACTTACGCGGAAATAGGCGAGTATGACAACGCTATACAAGACTATACAAAAGCCATTGAATTGGATCCGGAGTATGCCAGTGCTTATTACAGATGCGGTGTAGTGTCGTTGTATCTCGGCGATTGGGAGAACGCCAAAGCCGATCTCAGAACTGCTGAGGACAAAGGAATGACCATCGTCGATCAGTTTCATGAGGACCACGAAAGCATTGAAAACTTTGAAGCCAAACATGGCATCAAGATACCGGAAGACATCGCAGCACTGCTAAACCTATTGAATCCTGAAGATGCCGATGCTTATTACAATCGAGGCTTTGCTTACCTTCGTAAACGCGATTATGATGCCGCTATACAAGACTTCAGTACAGCCATTGAATTGAGCCCTATGGCCCCTAAGAATGCCGATGTTTATTACAATCGAGGCTTTGCTTACCTTCGTAAACGCGATTATGATGCCGCTATACAAGACTTCAGTACAGTCATTGAGTTGATACCGCGTAACAACATCGTTTATATGAACGGTGAAGATGATTTCTATTACGATCAGGGTGATGTCTTTTACAATCGCGGTAGGGTTTACGAGGCCAAACGCAATTATGATGCCGCTATTCAAGACTATACAAAAGCTATCGCGTTGGGACCTGCGTATCATGATACTAATGTTTATTACAGGCGGGGCCATACTTACGCCAAAAAAGGCGATATTGATGCCGCTCTCCGAGACTATACGACAGTCATTGGATCCGACGACTCTCCCAACAAACCCTATGCCTACAACGCCTATGATGGCAAACGAGGCACTGCTTACCTTCTCCAAGACTTGTGTAAAGCCATTGAATTGAACCCTAAAAATGCCGATGCCTATTACACCCGGGCGAAAGTTTACCAGTCCAAAGGCGATATTGATGCTGCTATACAAGATTATACAAAAACCATCAAATTGAAACCTGAAAATGCCGATGCCTATTACACCCGGGCGAAAGTTTACCAGTCCAAAGGCGATATTGATGCTGCTATACAAGATTATACAAAAATCATCGAATTGAAACCTGAAGATGCCAATGCCTATTACACCCGGGGCAGAGCTTATCAACACAAAAGCGAGTTTGATGCTGCTATACAAGACTATACAAAAACCATCGAATTGAAACCTGAAAATGCCGATGCCTATTACACCCGGGGCAGAACTTACGAAAAAAAAGGCGAGCTTGATGCCGCTATTCAAGACTATACAAAAGCCAACAATTCGGACTCTCGCAAAAGGCTACGGGAGATCATGACACCTTTACACGTAACTCCAATAGACTTACCTGCGGATACCTATACCGACCGGAGCGTCGCTTATAAGGATAAGGACGAGGTCGACACGGCTATTCAAGAATTCAACTTTGCCATTAAGTTGAACCCCGAGGATGCCAAAGCTTATTACAATCGCGCTATTGCTTATGAAACCATAGGCGGGTTTTACAGAGCCATCCGAGACTACACTAAAACCATAAAATTGTACCCCGAGTTTGCCTATACCTATTACAGGCGCGGTAATATTTACTGCATCCAACATAAGTATAGATTGGCTGTAGCAGACTATACCGAAGTGATTGCGTTGAACCCTGACTTTGCCGATGTCTATTACAAGCGCGGTGTAGTGTCATTGCATCTCAGCGATTGGGAGAACGCCAAAGCCGATCTCAGAACCGCCAAGGACATGGGAATAGACATCGTCGATCGGTTTCATAACGACTCCGAAAGTGTTGCAGACTTTGAAACAAGGTATGGTGCCAAGATACCGGAAGACATCACGGACGCGATTTTGAGCATCGCCCGCACCATGAGAGAGATCGTCTCAAAAACGCAGGCGGTTTCTTGACACAACCTAACAGGTTTACGTTGCACTCGCTCAGATGCAATGTGCATTATGCTACAAAAGAGCAACGTGCGTCAGTCGTAAGGGTGAGACTACAAGTGTTTCGTCCGGGGGGTGCTGAATAGGTGGGAAATATTGGGCGGGCCCCCAGGGGGTCCGCCCTTTTTACATCTGTAGACGCGATTTACAATCGCGTGGGTTCTTATGAGAGGTTGTATCCACGTTCGTTGTGTTGTGAGAGGTCAAGTCCCATACGTTCGTCATCTTCTTCAACGCGTAAGCCGACAGTGGCATCCACAATTTTGAGGATGATAAACGAAAGGATTCCACTCCAAGCAATGGTGATGATAATGCTGAGCAATTGCGCCCAGACCTGCGTGCCTATTGTCATACCTTCTTCCAATCCATTCCCACCCAAGCTTGTAGCGACAAAAACACCGGTCAATAAGGCACCAACAATCCCGCCGATGCCGTGAACACCGAATGCATCGAGAGAATCGTCATAACCGAGTTTTGCTTTCAGACTCGTAGCACCCCAGAAACAGACAACACCGGAGACGAGCCCAATAACGAGTGCGCCAATCGGTCCGACAGAACCGGAAGCGGGTGTAATAGCGACCAAGCCAGCGACGGCACCTGTGACAATACCGAGAGCACTCGGTTTGCCATGTTTTGCCCACTCAACGAACATCCATGCAACGGCGGCGGTGGCAGTTGATATCTGCGTAACGAGCATTGCCATGCCAGCGGCACCATCGGCAGCAACAGCACTACCAGCATTGAAACCGAACCAACCTACCCAAAGCATTGACGCGCCGACGACGGTTAGCGTTAAACTATGGGGTGGCATTGCTGTTGTCTGGTAACCGATCCGCTTCCCTACTAAGATAGCAGCGACTAATGCTGCAATCCCGGCATTAATATGAACAACATTTCCACCTGCGAAATCAAGTGCGCCGATAACATCGCCAAATAGGGAACCGGGACCTGACCACGCCATGTGGCAGAGCGGTGCGTATACAATTATCGACCATAAGACAGAGAAAATCAACATCGCCGAAAACTTCATGCGTTCAGCGAATGCACCAGCAATGAGTGCGGGTGTAATAATCGCAAATGTCAACTGGAAGGTAACAAAAACGGTTTCGGGGATAGTCCCACCGTCTAAGAGTGTATCTACACCGACACCGCGGAGGAACATGGTCCCAAGTCCACCGACAAAGGAAGTGAGTGTGACCTGCCCTTCTACCATGCCAGTAGTGTTAAAGGCGAGACTATAACCGCAAACGATCCATACGATCGTAATCAACCCTGTCAATGCAAAACATTGCATAAGCACAGAGAGGACATTTTGGACGCGCACGAGTCCACCATAGAAGAGGGCGAGTCCGGGGATCGTCATAAACAGCACGAGGGCGGTTGAAGTAAGCATCCAAGCGGTATCGCCGGAATCAGGTGGTGTGGCATCTTGCGCCATCGCCAAACTCGGCACGCCACAGATTAATAAAATAACAATGAGTGTTCCAATTCGCGTGTAAGCAGATCGCCTTTTTGGCGGAGCTTGCAAGCCAAAACTTGCTCTGAAAAGCGCGGTCAGTGATGCACATCGTTGTTGCATCGGAATCCTCCATAATATTTACAAAACAAACATAAGTTGCTTGTTTGTTGTTTCCGTAAGGACAGACAACTTTGTCTGCCGTTTCAATTTTGTTATCGCGGGTGTTTTTACATTGACCCGCGGGTTGCATTCCAACTCCGGTGCGCTTATGAAGCGCGCCTATTTGTAAAGACCTACATTTTACGATAAAGAGAGATTAATTCGCAATTTTAGCAGAATACCACAGTCATATCAAGCGATAATTTTGACACAAAAAGAGAGAAAAAGGATTCTAACAGGACTTACGTAAATTTAGTTTCAAACCCGCTAAATCCCCCTTATCAGGGGGACTTTTCAAACCCGCTAAATCCCCCTTATCAGGGGGACTTTAAGAGGAAATGCGTAAGTCCTATCTAATAGAAAGTGGGAAACGCCCACGGGTAGCGAAGCAAAACTCAGGGATACAAGTGAAACTTCCTGTGGGCGATTCCTATTGGATTTATAGCCCGAGGGCTATCTGAAAAATGTGCCTAACTAACGGATTGCGGAGACGTTAAAGTCAGGATAGGCACTCGCACCGTGTTCTTCGTAATCAAGTCCTGCCTGTTCTTCTTCTTCAGTGACCCGCAAACCTGTAATCGCTTTGATTCCGTAGAAGAGAATAAAGCCAGTAACGAGACACCATACGAGGACAGCGAGAACACCGACGATCTGTGCCCCGAGCAATTCAAATCCGCCGCCAAAGAAAACACCTTTTGAGTCTTCTGTGTTGGCAAAAAATCCGAGCAGAATCGTACCTAACGCGCCACACGTACCGTGTACAGAGATGGCACCGACCGGGTCATCAATCCGAAGTTTTTCAAACAACAGCACACTTAGGACGACAACAATGCCACCGAGTGCACCGATAATCGCGGCGGATGTCGGTGATACAGATGCGCAGCCTGCAGTGATTGCCACTAATCCGGCGAGTGCGCCGTTGAGCGACATACCTGCGTCAGGTTTTCCGAGGATGATCCATGCGGTAATCATCGCGGTGATAGCACCAGCGGCAGCGGCGAGGTTTGTTGTTATGGCAATACTGGAAATTGGAGCTGCGTCTGCCCCCATTTGGCTACCCGGGTTAAATCCGAACCAACCGAGCCATAAGATAAAGACACCGAGTGCGGCAAGTGGGAGATTGTGCCCGGCGATGGGTCTCGGGTTCCCTTCAGCATCGTATTTACCGAGGCGGGGTCCTAAGACGATAGCACCTGTTAATGCGAGCCATCCGCCGGTTGAATGGACGACGGTTGAACCAGCAAAATCTGACATTCCCAGATCTGCCAACCAACCGCCACCCCAAATCCAGTGTCCAACAACCGGATAGATGATACCAGTGATGAAAATGCTGTAAATCAGGTAACTTTTGAACTGTGTACGCTCTGCCATTGCGCCGGAAACGATCGTCGCAGCCGTAGCGGCGAATACGAGTTGGAAGAGCCACGCCGCATAAGTTGGGACAGAACTCCATTCTAATGAACTAAATATACTCGTACTCGCTGCTGCGCCTTCTGTAAGGGTTTGAGAAGGCACAAACCAACCACTTGTCCCCATGAACGCATTGCCGGCACCAAACATAATAGCAAAGCCGATTGCCCAGTAAGCGATTGACCCCATTGAGAAGTCCATCAGGTTTTTCATGAGAATGTTGACAGCGTTCTTGGCGCGTGTGAATCCAGACTCCACCATAGCGAACCCTGCCTGCATAAAGAATACCAGAAATGCAGCGACCAGTACCCATAGCGTGTCGCCCATATACTTGGCATCCTCAACCTTTTTGAGCGTGCCTTCATCATCTATCAACCCGTTTAGGGCGAAAGCGTTTAGGCTCAGCAAACAGGTGAGTACAAAAACTGTTATGATAACCTTTCTTTTCATTTAGAAATATCTCCTTTGTGTCAATTCATCCCTAAAACTGTCGTGTTGCGAACGGCAGCGGTGGCACTTGGATATTCACGAGATCCACCTGTATAAACCGTTGGAAGATAACGGATGTTCACCGCGAACCGTAAGGTATCTGCGCCACCTTCGGTTCGCGATAATAGCGACCTATTCTTATTTTTACCACTCGCGGAAGAGCGTCATTCTGCCGGTAAGTCCTGTTTCATCGTCCCCTTTTTGGGTTTCAAATCCGACGAAAATCCCAAGCGTATTGTTTTCACCATAACCGACATTCGCGCGACCGCCAACAACCAGACTGCTGAGGCCACCATCATCGCCTAAACCGATTGTTACCTCTACTTGGGGACCGACAGCAATAGTATCATTAAGTGACAATAGGACAAAGTCGCGTGTATAGATTGAATCGTCACCATAATCGAAAGGCGAATTGAAGAAACCTTGTATCCACGATTCAAAATAGATGGAACCCGCAGTGAGATAAGTAAATAGCTGCGGTGCGATCAAAGAAGAGGGACCATTCGCTGCGGCATAGTCAAACCCAATCCCTACCATCGGGAGGAAAGTGAGCTCCAATGACTCCTTCTCAATGACGGGAATGCCAAGTCCGATATCTAACTCACCGAACGTTCCAACAACATAAATATCGGTATCCAAGGAGAGACTGCCGAGGAAATCTGGGGAATGGCTGGCACCGACCCAAATCTGCGTTCCTAAACTGTCTGTGTCGGTTCGGAACCATCCGGAAGCCCCTGATGCTTCTTCTTCCGCCATCTCTTCCATCTCTTCACCCGCCTCATGAGCGTCCGCGTAGACCATTGGAACGCTACCCACTGCGAAAATAGAAACTATTACCAATAAACGAACTAACCAAAATGTATACGTTTTCATTTTTTACCTCTTAGGGTTTACGCCGATTTTTTTCCTTTTTTAAATCGGGTTTGGGTTATTACCCTTTCTAATAGACGCGTCAAGCGCGTTTATAGGGTTGTGTAAATTTAAACAATGTACAATCATGGTGCGATAGTGCCAGTCTAAAATGAGGCACTTGACTCTGGCACCGACTTGTGATATAGTGATTTTTGCCTGCAAACGGCGGGCTTTCACCAATTCCTACTTTCTTTGCACCTATTTTCGTTTAAAGCAAAACGCGTGCCAATTAATAGTTATCACAGTTGCCAGTGCATTCGCTTCGCTCACTTTCAGTTGTCAGTAATGTAAGCATCACAAGCATTTAACCGATAATAGATAGCGAATAATTCTCACTGCAAGGCAAACTCTTAAAACTGATAACTGTAAAAAAAATGCTGAAATTTTCAACAAAAGATTGCCCAAAAAAGATGCAAATCGTGCTGTTGAGTGTCGTTGTGATATTCGGCGGCGCACTCCGCTTTTGGAACTTGGAGCAGTGGAGTTTCTGGATTGATGAGGTTTTTACAGTCAGAGACACGCAAAGTCTTTCGCCGAATAGCTGGCAGTCTATTCCAAATCCGATTCCGTATCTTGCGGTGAAGTTATCAATCTTACTCGCTGGCAATAGCGAATGGGGCAGTCGTTTAATGCCGTGCCTCGTCGGGATTGCCTCAATTCTCGCGGTTTTCGGGTTCGGACGGACGCTATTCAATTGGCGGGTTGGACTGCTCGGTAGCACGTTTGTGGCATGCTCAAGTTGGCATCTGTTTTGGGCACAGAATGCGCGTTATCCTGTCTTTACCTTTCTCTTCGCGGTATTGACGGCATGGTTTTTCTACCTGTCGCTTGAACGCGATTCGACGCTCTTGATGATAGGTGCGCTTATCTGCTGTTTGTGTTTAATCCTCTCGCACACCCTCTCTGTTGTGATTGTTCCAGCGTTGGCTGTTTATGCGGTGATCTGTTTATTGGAAAAATCTCATAAAAAACGGTGGATAAATCTGCTCATTTTTTTCTTTCCCTTCGCGATACCGGTGTTCGCGTTAGCATTCCCAGAGATTCGGGGTTATCTCTTCTCAGGGTGGGGTCGCAATGAATGGCAACGCAGTCCGCTCTATATTGTGCTAACACTTGTGCAAGGCGTGAGTATTCCGATAGCGGTTACGGCGTTCTTTGGTGCCGCTTTGATGCCGTTCAATAGGTCAGTGCGTTTTTTACTCTGTTATGCGGGTGTGCCGTTGGTACTTTTTCTTATCGCATCGCAGCTTCAAAACGTTGCTGGTTATTATCTTTTCTGGACGACCGCCGCCTATTTCATCCTCGCTGGCGTTGCCTGTGAACGGGTATGGAAGGCGATGGAAGACAGGTCTGTAAGAACACTTGGCATACTCGTGCCGTGCGTGTTAGTGGTATCGCTACTCTCACAGTGCTATCTCTACTTTAAAATTGAAAACGGTGGGCGACCGAAATGGCGGGAAGCGTTTGCAGCGATTCAAGGCGAGAGTCAACCTACCGACAAAGTGGTGCTTTCTGAACCTGAGATGGGTAGGTACTATCTCTCAGAATTGACACCTATTTATATCGGTGAGTTGTTAGACAATCGGGCATCGTTTGAAACGGAATGGAAAGCTTCGGGGAAAGATCGGTTATGGTTTGTTGTGGATGTGGCAAGTTTTAATGTCTTTGATGCAAATGAAAAAGTCCGCAGTTGGATTCGCCACCGTGGACATCTCGTAAAGACATTCCCTGCCTTTTCACGGGCGAAAGATAGGACGATTCATATTTATTTGTTGGAATAGAACAATATTGTAAAAATGCTAACGGAGGGTGGCATGGATGAACTTCCTTCAAAAGCGAAAGCGCACGGATGCGTTGCCCTTGTCGGTTCCCTGAACGCGATCCCCTTCAAGACCAAAACGCCTTGATTGCTCCACCGACACCGACTGCGGCTGCAATCCGAAATAACCAGTCAATTAATGTTTTCTTGTACGTCGCAACGGCTGTCGTCCCTGCTACAGCGGTTTCAACGTTCCGAAGTCGATCGTCTAAAGATTGGATGTCGGATCGGACACCGGAAATCTCGGATCGTACATCAATGATCTCTGCCTTGAGTTCTGATCGGACATCGGCGATCTCTGCCTTGAGGTCCGAAGACTGATTTTTCATATCAGAACGGACATCGGCGATCTCTGCCTTGAGGTCAGTGATCTGCGCTTTGAGTTCGGAAGACTGATTTTGTATATCGGAACGCAGTAACTCAAACATCTCTTTAGTTGTTATCATATCATCGTTCATCGCTTTTCCTCCGGGCGTTTCGGAAGCGTTCGTTGAGCGTAGCCACTGTGCTTTCAATACGCATTCGGCGTGCCCTTGTTGCATCACATATCCATAAAAAGGAAATTCTTACATGATTTCTGCAGTGACGTGCTTGAAGATTTCATCATAGTATGGCATATAGGTATTATACCTGCTTTGATGGAAAGAAGTCAAGATTCTTTTCCGGCACTTCAGGGTCATTCAATTTTCAAATTGTCTGAATCGCGGATTATCGCGAAGGACGCGGAGGACGCGGATTTTCGTGTTTAGATACACCAAAATCATAAGTAATTTAGCTGTTTTCCAGAGAATTGAATGGCTCTGGCGGCACTTACCAGGGGTATTCATCTTTTGTTCCACCAATTTAGGCTACGACCAAATCATGTAACGCAATTGCGTTTCTATGGACTTTACTTATAGTTTGTATCAAATGACCCCATGAGTTATACTCATAGTATGAGTTCACCTAACAGGTAGATGTATTTGCATCACCGATACTCTCCTCATGGAGGTCGATATGAAACGTGAGAAAGATACCGCTTACGGTATCAACCGTCTCGAATCCAAGAATGCAAGAGCCGCCATTATTCAGAAGATTTCAACAGACTTTAATCTCATGCCTCTCATTGCTGAAGCCTACTATAAACAGATTTCTGACTATTTTGCTCAACATGCCGATGTCCAGCTGACATCCGGGCAAATCTGTTATGAAGCCGTTGCCCCTGAGGAACCCGCAGGTAAACATATCGCTTTAGCGAAAAAAGTCTCTTGTCGGCTCACCCTCAATGATGTCCAAGAGGATTTGCAAGTCTTAGCCGATTATGGACTCGCAGGTCTGAGACGCCACCGTATCCTCCGATTGACCCAAGAAGCTTATGACCAAGACGCATTGCTGAGTCATGAAGATTTAGCCGTCTTATTAACCACCTCTCCTGCCACCGTCAAACGCGATATTCGCGTCTTGAAGCAGGACGGATACTTCGTCATGACGCGCGGGGCGAAACACGACATGGGCCCCGGTCTGTCTCATAAGACGCAGATTCTTGAGTTGTATTTCAAAGCATACACCTTCACCGAAATTCAGCAAAAGACCAACCACTCCGAACGCGCCGTCTATCGCTATTTGAGAGACTTCACACAGGTCGCCACGCTCCATCATCAAGGGTTTCCTAACGCACAGATACGTCTCATTTCGCATCTCTCCGACCGGCTCGTTCGCGAGTATCTCTCGCTTTATGAGCAATACCAACACACCGATCACATGAACCAACTTCTTCACCCAGAGCCGGCGGATGAGAAAAAGGGGGATCTCTGATGAGCAAATCTTTGACGCGCACACAAATCAACGAGACGAAGTTCAGACGCATCAACGATAAATCTCTCCGACAGTTGCTGATCCACCGCTTTCTCAATGACTACGGCTATGACAAAGGCGAAGTCACTGCCACGGCTATTGTCGATGACATCCTCAAGACCGTTGAAGACTATTTCGTTATTACCCTCCCTTTGGAGAAACTCGCCACCGGCGACGCACTCCCGGAGGAGCGACTCCTGAGTTATGGACACCTCGTTTGGATGGCAGTCCCGATTGAAAAACATCCAGAGAGAGGAAAGTCCATCGTTAAAACCCGCATGAAACCTGTCATTTTGACCTATCTTGCCGCAGAGGACATTGAATCCTTTCGCAACAGCTTTACCTCTCGACAACTGCGGATCAATCGCTTGGTCCGTTGGTGTCATCAAGCTTATGACCAAGGTGCCTTATTGACACAACTCGACTTGGCAGTCTTGCTCAACGTCTGCGATGCCGTCGTCTGTGATTATGTCAATGAATGGCAAAAAACCACCGGGGAAATCTTGCCCACTCGGGGTAATATCCACGATTTATCGGGTGCCATTACCCATAAGAAAGAGATCATAACTCTCTATCTTCAAGGACATTTGACGCCGAGAATTGCCGCGAAAACTAAGCATTCAAAGGAGGCAGTTGACCGATACATCCGAGATTATGAGTCCGTCAAAGTCGTTCGTGCCGCTACCGCTGATATTGATAAAATCTCGCAGATCACACGACTTTCTAAACGCGTCATCTCTCAATATCTCGACCTGATCCCCAAGCAGCAACTCCAAGCTATTGATACAAACCTTGCCAATTCAACTTCAAATCATCAAGGAGAAACCCAATGATACTATAATCCGTTGTTTCCAACGCACTTGACTTGGCAAAACCGGGCAGTTCCCTTGAAAATAGGCTTGACACTCGGCTACCGGTTTTGCTATACTTTCAGACATGTTGATCGCTGAACGCATCATTTCTCAAAGAAGATGTCAGCGAATCCAACTTAACCCCCTCATTAGGGGTGGCTGGAAACCTAATAAACATCGGTTTCCTTCCAGCTATCCTATGGTCATTTGATACTATTTTCTTATCAACATTTTTCGCGTGGCAGAAAAATTGCCTGCGGTGAGTGTATAGAAATAGACTCCGCTTGCCATAGGTTCACCGAGTGCGTTTTTACCATCCCAATACGCCGCACAGCTCCGACAGAACTTATCTCCGTATCAGAGTAGAGTTTTCACCTGCGTAAATTCTTTGTTGAAACAAGTTTCCAACCTGTATCTGTTTTGCGATAAGCAACATGGAGTAATATGTCTGCACCGTTCACAAATCCTATCTCAATCCGATACTCTACAATATACCGATATGTTTGCGTCCCTCGTATCGTAAACATAGTGAAATATTCCATACTGGAAATATCAATCCACTCAACTGTCCTACGTGTATACACACGTTTTCCAATCAAATCCGACTGAATTTCTTCAGCATTCGGTATCTTCTCATGGATAACTCCATCAATCACCCGTTTTTCGGTGTCTTGTGCGGATGCATTTTGTGGATTGAAACCAGTGAAGTACGGAAGTAGGAAGCAGCTTGCTAATGTGAATAGACATCCGATTGCTATATATGCCAATTTCTGTTTGAAATTCATTTTATATCTCCTCTATAACGCGTTCGTCGGTTGAACTTATATGAATCATCGGTTAATATAACCAAAGACTGATACCGAGCGTGATTATAACGTCGGTTCGTTCTCCGATACGGTAACCCAGCGTGTAGGGGTACCATGGTATGCCTGTAGGAGCCTCCACGTAGTATCCAATATCCCTTCTAAATAAAGACAGGGATGCGTCAAGGGAGAACCAACGATGGATGGGTATTCCACCTCCGATACCGACTCCATTTCCATCTACACCAGCCTCCGCAAAATATCCGATAAAAGTTTTAAATTCCGCATAGAGGTATGGTGTCAAATCTCTATCTTCAGAGAATAATATGACCCCTACATTCCCAATACTATCCTTCCAAGATTCCACAGACCCCCAAGTCCCCAAATAGACACCAATGGAGTCGCTCAAGAAGCATCCCAGTTTTCCGCTGACGCTTCCGGTTATATGAGTAATCCTATCTATGTCCGAATGTGAGGCCTCTAATGTGTGGAATCCGGTAATACCGCCGTTGCTTTCGAGAAAAAAGCCGCTGCGTTCACGATCAGTAAAGATTCTAAAGTTAAGGTTTCGCCCCTAATGGAAAGTGTGAAAATAGCGAGTAGTGTTATGACGCAATATAATTTTGTTTTCATAAAATACCTCTCTTTCATAAGCAGTGTTACGTTATATTTGTTTTCTCCTAACGAGAAAATGGAAAAGTGAAGTTAGATCGGTTTAACCATTCAATCAACGGTGAAGATTTAAGGGGACATATCCCGAACACACCGAAAACCGTTAGCTTTTGTCAACGTCTCATGGACATTTATAGTAAAACCTATAATTAATTGGGAACTCTCAAACAATGTGAATGCCTATAACAGGCATTACTCCAACTTTTTACCGATAGTAACTTCCACCCCATAACGGTTTATGTATTTTGCAACCCAACTATAATTTTCTCCCAAAGAGCCCCACTTATCACTTGCTCCGAAAGAGTTTCGAGTTTCACTATGAACAATTGGACCATGATCGTTTTCGTCAATATTTACTGCCCACTCTAGTGTATACCTACGAGTCCTCTCCTTATAACGCCAAGCTTTCCAGGCACCTACTGCCAAACCACAAGCGATAAAGTCAGGTTCGCTCTCGATCCAGCGCCGCTGACCACCGAACGAGGAGTAACGGGCCGGACTTCCGAACCAAGTAGCTCCTATATCATACTCGCCGCTTCTGAAAGTTCCTTCAACAGATATTCTCCCGTTCCTGTCCCACCAAGTCCAATCTCCAACTCCATTTCCGGACTTGTAATTTCCTTCTGTGAATTTACGCCCATTATCATGCCAAAAAGTCCACTTACTGTCTGCAATGCCGTTAATCCAAGCCCCTTCAGAAGATACACTATCAAATTCTGTGAGAGAATCAAATCGGTTGTGTAGGTAAACCAAACTCAGATTTCTGCCATCTCTGAAGGTTCCTTCTGCCATTTTTGCTCCACTCTCGTACCACCAAGTCCAATCTCCAACTCGGAAGTCTTCACTGTAAGTGCCTTCGCTGCTTTTCTGCCCGTTTTCATGCCACTCGGTCCACAAACCATCTCGACCACCAGTTATGTAAGAACCCGTCCTGATTTTTTGTCCGCTCTCATACCACACGGTCCACAAACCATCTTGTTTGCGGTTTTTCCATGTTTCTTCAAGCTTCTTTTGCCTATTTTCATGCCATTCAGTCCATAAGCCATCGCGCCTGCCATCTATGTAGTTTCCGTTGGATTTGCCCGTTCCGTCCGGATACCACTCGGACCATAAACCTTCGCGATTGTCATCTTTGTAAGTGCCTTCGCTGCTTTTCTGCCTATTTTCATGCCACATCGTCCAAGCACCATCACGGTTACCAGTTTTATAACTTCCTCGCTCTGATTTCTGCCAGGTCCCGTACCAACTGATATATATCCCGTGTGGTTTACCATGTTGAAAATGTGCTAAAACCTTGGTGCTATCTTGGTTGCTCTGTAACCATCCAGTATAAGGGCTTTCTTCATTAGGTGCATAAGGTAATTCTTCTCCCGAGGGCGTTCGACGCACCTGTAAGACATCAGCGTTTATTGCCTTTTTGATGAACTTTTCTCGAACTTTCGGATCATCCAAATTGGGATCGCCGCAACCGAGAAGTGAAAGGAAACCGATAAAAAGAATAGAGGTAACTTTCAGCACTTCTTGTATCTTAGTGAGTTTAGTTGAGAATTCGGTAGCATTCCGAGTTTTGAATACTGTACGCTTATTAATCATTAATTTTTTCTCCTATCGTAGTTAATGATAAAATAGAAATCCTTCATAACGCTCTTGTCCCATACTTGTCCAAGTATCATTATAGTTTTACAGATTCACTTTATATATGCGTATATTTCCCGCTGTAGAAACAGCTGTGCTCGCGATATTGCGAAAAAACGTTAACATCTGTAAACGAAAATCAAACTCAAAACCAAAAACTATAGTAAAGTTTAGAATTAATAGGACACTCTGTGCCGGTTCGGTTTTCTAACCGAACTTACCGAGGGATGACAGTGTCTCTTTATTTTTAGAATTCACTATAAATCGTTTTGGTCAACATCTTTTTCCAAAGATAGGGCTTATGCAAATTTAGCGCGCGGATCCAGGCTTTTGACTTTAGCCCTAAATCTCCGAATATTTATCAAGAGTGTTAAGGTGTTGTTGGATATAAGGGTTGTGTCCTATTTATTTGGGAATAACGAATGCAAAACGACCTCCGTAGTCATCCCCGTCAGGATCGGATGCATTAAACAGCCTGTCAGGGAGTGCCTTATCTTTGACATCAATGGTATCATTTGAAATCAGCCATAGACCGATACCGGTTTCAAATTGCGAGAAGTTGTCATCCCGCACGACAGTGAAAATCTTAGGGATGATATCATGCGTAAGAACAAACGGTTCACTCGCGATGAAAAATTCCCCCAGCCGCTCCCCGGTTGCATAGCCTGGTTGGTCGCGAAATCGCAGGCGCAGCTGCGCGGCGGTCTCAACCGGGCAAGTTTCAAGTCCCATCTGTTTTGCGCGTTCATAAATGGTATCAAGGGTGGCGAGTTCACCCTCAGCAAACCCCATCTCCAGCATAGAAACAACAACGATATCAACGGTTATTTCCTCTGGCACCACCGGAAAATCCGGATTTCCAAGGGCTTGCCTGGACCATAGACTGACCGAGCATTTTTCTTCGAGCAGTGCCTCTAAAAGATCAGCACCACTCTTATGGGTTCCGAGTGTTATGGTAAAATCAGCGTCATTTCGCCGAGATAATGGAGCGTCACCACTGTACGCTCACTCTCCGGCAATTTTTCCAAAAGTTTTTCGACGATCTCAAAACGCTGTTCAGTTGCTTCTGTTTCGCGCTGTTCCAATTCGTAGCGCGTATAAGCAGATTTCGCCACTTCTTCCATAGGTGTGTCCTCCAATGATTGCAATTGCTTGGCAGGTTTGTGTTCGCGCAGCCAATTCAGACAAAGACGCTCCGCAATGACATACAACCACCTGGGAAACTGACTCGGATTTTTCAACGTTGAAAGTTTTTGATATGCGCGGAGGAAGGTATCTTGTGTAATTTCTTCTGCATAGTGGAAATCACCGATTTTTCGCCATGCGAGGGCGTGAACGCTTTTTTGGTATTTTTCAACTAAAGTGCCGAATGCTGAGTCGTCGCCTGCTAAAACGGTCTGAATCAATTGAACATCGTCTTCTTTCTCCACGGAGTTCCCTCCTCATGAACAGATGCAGCTGCATTGACTTCTACTGAAACATCTAATTATAATGGATTCCATAATTACTTATACACTCGTATGGTAGCGTGAACTGTGAAGTCGTGTCTTATATTGCCACAGGAGGCCAACAGCCTATGCTACAAGTGTAAACTTATTTTCGGATTTTACTATAAGTGCTGGGTCCCGGACTTTGTGCAATACAGTCCACACAATTATGTTATTACAATATGAAGTCATTATAAGTGCTATTGTTGAAGACACATTTTTTTTCAAAAACGTTACATCGCGTGAAAAAAATATTTTGTCAGGGTTGCTACCTTTATTCAAAGAGCTGCTTTATCCTTGTTGTGCTGACAAACAAAATGCTTTCTGTAAGGTATTCAAAAACCACTTGAAAGCGTTGAAATATCCGATGCAGACGACATCGGATATCCCATGGATTTACAAATGGCAACTTGGGTTATAATAGGTCAATTACAAATATTATTTACCTTAAAAATAATTAAGTCTATATATTACTATTGCTACGCGACTGAAGAGGTTTTTGAAGTCTCCACGGTTTTCGCGTAGTATCCGGTTCGGTTAGGAAACCGAACCTACCGGTCCTGGGTCTGAGGCGGTTATTTTTTCTAAAATTGACACTTATGGTGCGGTTCCAAACCGCGCCTGTGAGGCCTGGCGTGTCCAAAATTGGACGAAAACCGAGAACTAAATAGTCCTGCTAATTTCGCTTGAAAATACCTTTGCGGGGCTCAGGGTGTGATGGGTACAAAGGGCGGGGATCTTAGGGTGTGATGCAGACAAGGAAAATAACACTTTCTATTTCAAGGTAGCAACTTGGGTTATAAATAAAAATAAGGCGAGGTTGGTAAACCTCGCCCGCGATAGGAAGTATCAAATACTAACGTTTTCACATTTTTCGGATTTTACCGTAATCTACCATCTACGCGTGAAATTCATTCTACCGGTAAGTCCCGTTTGACCTTCCTCTTTTTTTGTCTCATACCCGACATATAGGCCGAGGGTATTCCCCTCACCATAATTGATGTTCAAACGTCCACCGAAATTGAGTGCCCACAGTCCACCCTTATCACCGAGACCGAGGACTGATTCAAACTGTGGACCGATGGCGACAATGTCGTTAATGGCATAAGTAATGTAAGTCCGGTTGTAGAGTTCATTCAGACTTTTGTCATCAAATATAGTCTTAACCGTGCCGATTGTCCAGTGGAAACCGAAGATTTTACCGGCAGGTAGGATCGCAAAGATTTGCGGGTATAAGGCATAGGGTCCGTCTGGGCTGGTATACTCGAACCCAACGCCGAGCATCGGTGTTAGCAGCAGTGCCATGCTGTCATTGGCGATAACGGGGAATGAAATACCCATATCAAACTCGCCCAAATGATCATTAACATAGATATTAGAATCAAATGAAATACCACCGCTGAGTGGATGGCTTGCACCCACTAAGAAATAGGTGCCTAAACTATCGACATCAATCTGAAACCATCCTGTAATCTTTGGCTTTTCCTCCATCGGTTTTTCTTCCATTGCTTCGCCTTCGGTTTCATGGGCATCAGCGAACGCGGTAGAGAAACTGACAATAGACATTCCACATATAAGTATTACGATAGCAGCTAGCCGAAAAAGATTGTTAAAAGGCTGTGTATAAGTGTTCATAAAAACCTCCTTGCGTTGATAGGACAAACACGAGCGTCTTGTAAAAATTGTTTATCGTGAAACCCGAAAATAAGTGCCGGTAAAGCATTTGGAAACGCGCCTGATTTCATGGTTATCAAGGGGACGTGTGCCTTTTAACTTTTCACCAAAGCGATGACTGAAACAACGAGCGCGGCAGCAGCACAGCACGCAACGATCCAGTCCTTGAGAGACGAAAAAGCGATTTTACGTCCTCGTAATTCCGCTGTACTGGTTTCGACGTTACGCAATCTATCATCAATGCTTATGAGTGTTGTCTTTATCTCATCTAAACTTTTTGACATGAGTTGATACAATTCTTCTGTTGTCATGGCTCACTTCTCCTTTGCGGTAAAGTATACTACGTTTTAATTTCGTGTGTCAAGTTCTTTGGAATACTCGACAGTGCCATTCAATTGAAAAGTATTCAAATTGTCCAAACTTTAGGCATTTTTTATCGAACTCATGTTTTCCTTAACTTGGTTGATTTGTTCCATCAGTTGTCCCAATTTTTGCGGGTCTTTGACACCTTTTGATGCCTCAACACCGGAACAGAGATCTATACCGTGCGGACGGATCGTCTCAATAGCAGATTTGACGTTTTCTGGACGAATCCCACCCGCAAAGAATACCGGTAGCGGACTTTCGGCGATGAGTTCAGCGGCGATATGCCAATCACAGGTTTTGCCTGTGCCGCCGTATCTCGGTTTCTCGCCGCTCAGATCAACACTATCAAACAGGAGGAAATCTGCACCGGCATTTCGGTAGGCTTGCATCTCCGCGCGAACGGCAGGCATATCCACATTTTCTGGTCTGCCTGCAGGTAGATAGACGGACTTCCAGAGTTGACAGGTTACAGCGTGTTTAAGTGCTTCAACTTGTTGTGGGGACTCTTGTCCAAGGAGTTGAACGGCAAACGGTTGAACCTTTGACACCACTGCTTGAATGTCGGATGTCGTGCGATTGTATAGTAAAAGGACGGTTGGGATAGGACTCGCGGTTGAAATTTCGACGGCTTGGGCAGTGGAGCGTGTCCGTTCGGATACGGCAACATCAACCAACACGCCAGCGTAATCTGCGCCTGCATCAGCGGCAAGTCGTGCATCATGGATAGAGGTTATGCCACAGATTTTGACACTGCAGCGGGACTCGTTAGACATTTTTTATTTTACCTTGCGTAGGATAGGATCGGGATTACAAATCCCTCCTACAAATTGGTAGGATAAGATCGGGATTACAAATCCCTCCTACACATACGCGTTCTTACTCTTCAAAGATGGTTTGTCGGTCGGCATCTGAATAACAGATGATCATTGTCACGGGTTGCCAGCCGGTGTTGACGGCGTTATGCTTGACATTGCGCGGAATCCGCAACATCATCCCTGGTCTGAGCGGGATGACTTCATCTCCTAATTTATGGTCGCACTCACCGGAGAGCACATAGATGAGTTCTTCACAGTTCGGATGGTAGTGCGTAGGATTCCCTTCGCCAGCGTTGATGTAGACGACTCCGAAAGTCATCTCGGCTTCTGGATCAATCTGATCATTACAGAGCCATTTAATCGCGCCCCAGGGAAATTCAAGCGCGCCTGTATCATTACTATTGGTTAAAGTGATCTCCATAGTAGTTCCTTTCTTCCGAATTCCTTCGATTTTTTTATTATCATTCTATAAACATATCGTCCCTACGGGACTGAAGAGTGTACCAACTCATGAGGAGCTCTGATAAAACGCCATACTTATGTGAAATAATGTTTTACAAAAAGTTATTTAGCACAAGTCATTATTCAAGCGTTTTTAACCCCCTAAATCCCCCTTATCAGGGGGACTTTGAAAGGAAATGCGTAAGTCCTAACAATTAGACCTCAAAGCAGGTTAAACATTGCGTAGCATAGGTCTGCAGACCGACTGTGGGTTTCTCGTGTAGATAACCCACAGGGGCACAAATAGCGCGGACGTTGCGAATTTTCATGTTAATTGCCCGATGCGTATGACCGAAGAGGACGTGTGTTACAAGCGGTTCGTCCAAACAGCGGGCACCGAGCCCTTCACTTCCCATGAATGCCCGAAAGAAATCCCACGGCAATTCGCCGGTATATCGGATACACTCTCGGAACGGCACATGGTGTGTAACAACGATGATACGCGATACTTCATCTCGGACAGCAGCAATCTGTGCGTTAAGTTCCGCCTCAAAACGGCTTGCAACAACACGATCCGTATCTGACCATTTCGCATACCGCTTGTCATTCCAGACCGCGCCCATCAATTCTTTTTCGGCGTATTGGACATCAGAAAAGTTATACCCATCAGGTGCGAAACTATAATCGTACCAACCGATAGTCCCGCAAAAACCGATTTGTTCCTTGATGAAGGGGCGGTCCATGAGTGGGTGAAACCCACACTCATCACAGAGTTTTGAAATAATTCCGCATTTCTGTTCGCTTGTGACGTTAGGTGTCTCAATTGCCCAGATGTCATGGTTACCGGGAATAAATAGTATCTGACACCCTAAATCCGCAAGTTGAAAGGCGTTAAGTGTTTCAGAGAGTTGAACTAAATGCCGTGCGATATCGCCTGCCAGCACGAATACGTCAAGCTGCGCTGCCTTCACAGCCTTAATAAGATGTGGAACGAGTGCTTTGTTCAAAGGCGTAACATCTGTGTGTAAGTCTGAAATGAGTCCTATTTTCATTAGCAGCCTACATTCCGTTACGTAAACCTTTAAACAAATTACACAGGACTTACGCAAATAAACCCCCTAAATCCCCCTTATCAGGGGGACTTTAAAGCGGTAATTTCGGTCCCTTAAACCCCCTAATCTCGCTTATCAGGGGACTTTAAAGAGGAATGCGTAAGTTCTATTACATTGATTTCTGTGCGAGACTTTTGAAGACTTCATCTAAAAAGATGCGGATACCGCTGTCATCATCATCTTGGTACTGCTGCCGCTGGCGTTCAAGTGCTTGGATTGAAGGTGCGTCACCGATTTGGGCAATTGCATCAACAAGCGTGAGCTGAATTGCGGATTCATTGGTATTTTCCAACGCCTTAATGAGACGATCCCGTGCCTGAGCCCCCCCGATACCGCCGAGTGCGGAGGCGGCAATGTCTTGCGTGCTGGTATCTCCGCTTTCAAAAGCAGCAATGAGTGCCGCAACAGCGGGTTCACCGATTTGCCTGAGTGCTACGCCCGCTTGGAAACGGATCCCGGGAATTTCTGTCGGATTTTCGAGAACTGCGATAAGCACATCAATCGCAGAAACGGGTTTAAGCGTTCCGAGTATAGCGAGGCAGGCCCGCCGAATTTCTTGTTCCGGCTCCACCGCAATTTGAATGTATTCCTGGGCAAGTTCTGCGAGCTGCCCTTCGTTAATTTTCTGGTAGAGTGCTTCGGATCTATGCCTGAACTGCGTTCCGAAGGGTGCTTTGAGGGTAGCCGTGTTTTCGGCTCGATCTACGGTAAGTAACCCCAAGATTGCGGCGGACTCGAGCTGCTGTGCTTGAAGGCTATCAGCAGGAAGTTGGTTTACATCTGCGCTCTGAAATTGCTGGAAGAGTTCGTTTAGAACGCTCAATTCAACGAGACGCTGTAAACTGCTAATTGATGCTTTCCGGAGCGAAAGTTCTGTATTATTCCTGAAAATGTCCACCAGTGGTTCGATCGCCCGGACATCGCCCAAATCGCCGAGTGCACTCACAGCGGCAATTTTCACACCGATCAATTCAGTGGTTCGGAACGTGACCGACTGTTTAGCGAGTTTCCCGATCGTTTTCTTATAATCATCAAGGCTATAAATTTTGCGTTCATCAACAATTTTTTCAACAACGTCGCCAACCTGAATATCAGTGTTCGCGGCAGGGGTGCCGGGACGAATCTCTTCAACCCGTACGGTCCCATTACCTTTTACACTGAACCCGACTTTATCGCCTTGTCTACGAAGGGAGATGCGAAGTGGCGGTTTATCTTTTAAATAGAGAATGAAGTTATTATCCTCGTCTAACCCGCTTTTTAGTGCCTTGTTAAAGTCGCTGGTGCTTCGGATAGGATATTCGGCAATCACATAAGAGATGAGTTCACCACTCTCAAGTTGCGCCTTATTCGCTGGTCCATTCGGCGTAGTGTCTAAGACCACGACACCGCTCGTTGACCAACGGTCTTTCAGGTCGCTATCCAATTGTTGTACTTGCATTTGCAAACGTTCATCGTAATATTGATTGTCGCAGCCGAGTCCGACGATCGCTGCCAAAAGCGGCACGATCAACATCAAGTAGCGAAGTTTGTCGAACCTTTCCATTTTTTCTCCTTCCCGTTTCATAACAAGTTTCGGCTTGCAAGCTGTGCCGAAAGGTGCGAGTCCGACTCGCGATTCAATTAAGAGGAATAGCAACATCTCGACTGCTCTGTTCTTTCAAAGCGTCTAAGAGGGGTTCCACAACTTTTTCGTCGCCGAGGACTGCTAAAGCGCGTATTGCATCAACACGCAGCGACGATCCTTTGTTTTGTACAATCTTGACTAATTCTGGCACAGCAGCACCGCCGATTTTTCCGAGTGCTTCCACAGCGAGTTGGCGGACTTCAGGTTCCTCTCGGTCGCGTTTCCATTTTGCAGACCCGGATTCAATCACTGTAGCGAGTGCCGGAATCGCCTTCTCACTGCCAACCTCTCCAAGTGCCTTGACGACATTCAAACGGGTTTCTGTGCGTCGGTGTTCGAGAAGTTTCACGAGGATGGGTACAATCGTGTTTGGGTCGTCTTTGCCGAGGTGCCCGAGGATCCAATGTGCGTTGTGTCTATCACGATTGTCACTCGACTTGATTGCCTTTTGAAGTTGATTGAGGAGCCGTTTCTGGTCTCCTTGTTTGTAAACGCGTTTTAGGGCATTAAGTGCGGCGTTTTGGATATCCAAATCATCATCGCGGAGTGTCTCAAAAACGAGTCTCTCAAGATACTTCCGTTTTTCTGCTTGATACGCGAGGAACATCTGTTCGCCGCGCGCAGTGATCGATGCCTCCTCCCAGTCGGTCGTATTCGGTTCGTAAAATTCCTGAGAGTTATATAACCCAAGCAGATAATGTGCTTCAGCATTATCCGTCGGTTGCTGCAGCGCGAGTTTAAATTCCCGGACGGCGCGCTCCTCTTTGCGGCGTTTATCCGATTTAATCAATTCTTTGCCCTTCGCGAGGTTTTCGTTCTGGGTGCCGCATCCGATACTAAAAAGGATAAGTACAAAAGCAAGCCAGATTTTTTTCATGTTCAATTCCTTTGGAAGAGACCTCCAGGGTCATTTAGTTTTAGGTAAATTATCGGATTCTCTAAATTTTTGAATCTGCCTTCTCAAGTTTCCCGGTGTCCCTTCCCAGTAACGGGTGGGAACCCTGGTTCCAAACCGTACCTACCGGGCCTGGGGGGGCAAAATTGGACGAAAAAACCGAGAACTAAATAGCCCTGAAGAAACCCCCTAAATCCCCCTTATCAGGGGGACTTTAAGAGAAAATACGTGAGCCCTAATTCTTAAGAATCGAGCAGGTTTTGCTGCTCGCCACCTGCGTCAGCAGCCCCGTTTTCCTCTCCATCCTCGTCTGTGTCTTCCGCTTCTTCTTCGGGTGCCTCTCCGAGTGCTTTCTGGAGAACGACGAGTGGTTTTTCAGTGAAACCCCAATCCTTGTATCTCTGTATGACAGGTGTCTCGGAAGCCGGGAGTTCAATTTCGAGCGTTTTTATGCCATCTTCCGCTGCTGTGGTCTCAGCAGCCGCCACGAGATTGTCAGCTACGCCTAATGGACGGAAAGGCGCGGACACAGCGAGCCCTCCTATTTCCGCGACTTCAGGATCAACGGCATCCCGCGTTATGGAGATTTGTCCAATCGGGTATCCGCCGACCTCTGCGACAAGTCGGTGTGTTTGACTCTCCTCCGCCAAATCGGCATCCAATTCTTTGGTAACCTGTGTCTTGGTTTTTTCGGGGAAACAGTATGCGTGTAAATGTGCTGCATCATCTTTTTCAGCTGATCGCACTTTAAGGGCACCAGCCAAATTGAAGTCTTGATTTGCCATGTGTCTCTCCTTCAATTGTTATCAGAATGTTAATCTTTTCCGACACTGCCTAACAGTGTGCCTATATATCCAAGATCTATATCTGTTTAGGACTTACGCAAATTTAGTACGCGATGGTAGATTTTTTAGTTTTTAACCCCCTAAAGAATCAACGGTATGAATGCCTTATGGGCATTCACCGCCCCTTATCAGGGGGACTTTAAGAGGAAATGCGTAAGTCCTATATCTGTTTATGATACCATTCTAATATAGATCGTCTTACATTACAAGTATTTTCTTGTCTGAAAGCAAATTTACGAAGTCTGGGATACCGCGTCTTCTGGTTCGGTATTATTGGATTCTTCAGGTGTGACAGGTGGCGACTCACTAGTCTCAACAATGTCCATTGTCATCTCGTCATCAAGACTCTCCTGCCCGATTCGCAACTGTCGTTCGGCATCGACAACATCCCTATTAATTTTTTCGATGCACCGATTGAGTTTTTCCACGAGGGCAGTATGGTTAGTCATAGCCCGGCGGATTTGACGGAGTTGATCAATGACGAGTCGAAAGTTTCGGACGAAGTCGCCAGCATCTAAATGTGCGTATTTTTCAAGCTGATCAAACTCACACCCGCGGCTCCATGCCAGCATTGCGGTACAAAGCCGGAACTCTAACATAGGCGTAGTTTCTGTCACCTTGTGCTTGTCCTCTAACTGCTGGATAAATGAGATTTCAGAATTGACGGCGTATAGTATGTCTAATAAACGTTCATCTTTAAGCCGTTTAAAGTAACCACCTTTACGGGGTTCAGAGACGATCGCTACTATGAGACAGTTAATTTCGTCCTCTGTAAGTTTTTCAAAAACACCGCTAAACAGCAATTGGGTGAACTGGACTTCATACCCGTAGAGATGTGCGGCAGTGCTCCCGCGTGGTAGAAGTGTTTGGGCTTCAATATATCCCAATTCTTCGAGGACCTTCAGACGCGCCGCTATTTGCCGCCTGGGATCATTCGCAATATAAGTCGTTCTCTTTTTAAGTTTCTGAAGTCGCTTTTCTTCTTGACGGATAGTTTGATATCTGTTTGTACATGTTTGCAAGTGCTGACATCCCTCACAAAGATTCTCCTCGGCTTCCCGTTGGAGCAGAATAATTTTTTTCTGAACAGCGTTCAATCTTTTAACGCGTTCTTTTTCTTGTTTCTGCTTCCGCGTTTTCGATTTGATCTGTGCTATGTGTATATGGTAATTCCGTAATTTTATTTTATGATCTCGTTTCTGCCGAGAATGTTCCTGAATCTGCTTGATTCCCTCAATACCCTCATGGATGCACTCTGGCTTAGGTAGTGCTTGGAGTTTCTCTGTTTTAACCGAGATCTGTTTGTTGAGATTCGCTACCCGTACACGGTTCTGATGGTTGCTTAAACTCATGGTGTAGACATCGTATATGTCATCACCATATTTCTGATAAAGATTAAGAATACTGGAATAGGAGAGATTAAACTGACTTTCTATTGGCTCTATCTTGTCAGCAACAACGCCTTTAATCTCACCTGAATTGGCGTATTTGGGTACAATTTGGGCGTAAACGTAACCGATCGTATCAATACCGCGTCTACCAGCACGTCCCGCCATCTGGTGATATTCGCGTGCTTTGAGATAACGGAATCCGATACCGTCAAATTTCTCAAGGCTATCAAAGACGACAGAACAGGCGGGCATATTAATACCGACAGCAAATGTTTCAGTGGTAAAGAGGAGTTGGATTAACCCGGAAGTAAACAGCCTTTCTACGACCTCTTTGAGCGTCGGTAACATCCCCGCGTGATGATAGGCGATCCCGCAGCTGACGAGTCTGCGAAATTTAGTAATCTTTTTCTCTTCAGCGATGTCGAACTGGACACAGAGTTTGTCAAATTGCTGTAAAATCTCTACTTTCTGTTTTTCATTCAGCAATTGCAGCTGCGATCCAAATACTAATGCGGAAGCGTTTTCCTCACACCCCTTTCGGCTAAAACAGAAATAGAGGCAGGGCAGCTGCTTCTTACGACGGAGATGTGGCACCAGTCGTGTCTCTGTAAAATCAGATGGAAGTCCTTTTCCAGGTTTATCATTCAGCTGGTCAGATTTTTTGGGTTTACGTCCATCGCGATATGCTCTGTTCCGAAGCGCAGCGATATGTTTTATATTCCCAACCCCGTAATCCTTAAAATAGAGATGATGCTCCAAAGGGACGGGTCGTTTTAATTCTTCAACAACCTCAATGTCAATATCCCGGACGCTTTGCATCCACTCTGCGAAGGTGTTGATGTTCGGCATTGTGGCACTCAGGCAGACAAATTTGATATGTTGGGGCGCAAAGATAAGGCTTTCTTCCCAGACGGTACCGCGTTCGAGATCATTAATATAGTGAATTTCGTCAAAGATGACGTAAGAGACATCCTGTAACCGTTCAATGTCATCAAAGATGGTATTGCGGAAAATCTCGGTCGTCATCAATAACACTTGTGCATACGGATTTAGCACCACATCACCAGTAACGATGCCGATTTTGTCCCCGTATTCAGCATAAAAGTCTCGATATTTCTGATTACTGAGGGCTTTGATCGGTGCGGTGTAGATAACACGGCGATTTTCCTCAATGCCCTTTTCGACAGCGTACTCTGCGATAACAGTCTTGCCGGCACCCGTTGGTGCGGTGACAATAACCGAGGTATCCCGATTAATTGCCGCGATCGCTTCCTCCTGAAACCGATCTAATTGTAACCCTTTATAAAGCATTCAGCCCCCCTTTGCCTCCGAATGCCTCCTTGTGTAATGTATAGACGTTTGAGGCATTATGTTATGAATAATTCTAATAGATATGGTATTTTTTGTCAAGTGAAATCGTTTTAGCCCAGTACTATTTAATTTTCAGTTTTCCGTTAAAAAAGATGAAGATAATTTCATAGTTTTCATAGCAAAATGCGACAGGCTATAAGTCTCAAAACAGGCTGTAATTATGCACTGTAACTGGATTCTGAACGATTTTTGAAGAAGGTTTCAGAAACGGCTGCTATGAAATAAGGGTGAAACTCCAACTTATTTTTAGTATAGTATAATTATACGCTGTTTTCGTGCGCGTGTCAAGTTTTTTTATAGGAATAATAGAGTCATTCAGTTTTCTGAGTGCATTATCCGGAATAAATACGCGCGGTTTTCCACAAGAATCGGGGTTACAAACCCCTCCTACAAGAGTGATGCATGAAAATTGGATGGCTCTGCGGATATCAGGTTTGCTCTTGACATCCGCCACCTCCTATGTTATTATGATTCCTATACCTAAAAGTTGGAGGAAAATCATGCAAAACGGTGAACGAATGCGAAAGCGATATCGACATATCTGGATACAACGAATCGTAGGCATCCTTATATGTGTCGCGCTTTGTGGGGTTATCGCGTGGGCACAAAAGGGTGAGAGCGAACAGGTAAGAACATTGGCGGATCTTGGTGTAACACCTAAAGATCAGGCCCAACTTAAAGCATTATGGGAATTGAAACGCCAAATGGAGATTCAGGCGGTTAAAGACTTGAAGACTTTAAACCGATTTGCAAAGGATTCGCTTGTTACAGATGCAGAGATTCAAGAAACTTTGGACAAATTTCGGGCGAAACGCAAGGAAACACAGGCGCGAATTGATAAGACTGAGGAAGCGTTGATTGAGATATTACCGACGCAAGCCCAACTCCATTTAACACTTTTGGGTATCTTGGATAATGGTGTCCCACGGAAAATAACGAAGTCGCAAACCAGCAAAAGATCGGACGGAACATCGCAGCAGGGAAAATAAAAAGTGGAGGATACCAGACTTGAACTGGTGACCTCTTGCATGCCATGCAAGCGCTCTCCCAGCTGAGCTAATCCCCCACAGTAAAGATCGTTTTAATTATATCACACATTTCCAAGGAATGCAAGAAAAACTTGCTTTTCTTTCAGAAAAATGACGAAAAATCCGAAACAAGACCCGTTCTTCTCCTTCGCGAATCTTGATCATAGCGAAACGCAGCTCGCTACGGGCGCGCTGCTCATCGCGCAAAGCGAATACCCTGAACTCGATATTGCGGCATATCTGCACCAATTGGATGAAATGGCGGACACGGTTCGGGAACAACTCCAAGCGACGACACTCCCAGAGCAACATATTGCCGAACTCAATCGCTATCTTTTTCAAGAAAAAGGGTTCGCGGGAAATACCGACAATTATTACGCTTTAGGGAACAACTTTCTCAACGTCGTGTTGGAAACAAAGATGGGTATCCCGATTACGTTAGCGGTTGTCTATATTGAAATCGGTAGACGTGCGGGACTCCCGCTCGTTGGTGTCAATTTTCCGGGTCATTTCCTTGTCAAGTACCGATTTGAACATTTAGATATTCTCCTTGATGTGTTTGAAGACGGGGTACTTATGACTGAGGACACGCTCCGCACTAAACTTCAAGCGAACTTTGAAGAAACTGTGTCGTTAGAACCGAGTATGTTAGCCGAGGCAACGGATAAAGAAATTTTAGCGCGTATCTTGCGGAATCTGACGCGTGCCTATACACTTCTTGAGAAGTATGATAAAGCGGTTACTGCTGCTGAACGCATCACGTGGTTGCTTCCAGAGACTGCTGGCGATTACCGGACGCTCGGTTATCTTCACTACAAAAACCGTGCGTATAGCAAGAGTATTACCGCTTTTGAGACTTATCTTCAACTTGCAGAGGAGACGCCGGATGCCGTGGCAATTGAGCGAAATATACAACAACTTCAAAAACTGCTTTCGCGACTGAATTAAGAACATACTCGTTATCATCCGAAAAATATGACTTTTTTCTCGGACATGATACTGAGTCCGAATATATTGTCAGGGAAGGCACGCTGTGAGGCGAATTCCCGCTTCCAAATCTATGGCAATCCGCAAAATCGTTAGAGGCAAATACTACATTTGTATTTCAGAGGTCTTTGGAAAACCTCAACTTGAATTAACAATGGAGGGATAACTATGAAGGATCTGAAACACTATTGCTCCTGGGTGTGCGCTGTGCTGCTTCTGCTCAACTTATCAATACCAGCGTTAGGACAGGGAGAAAAAGCAGAAACCCTTGTTGGGCATTGGACATTTGAACACGGTGTCGAACTGGAAGATCTTACAGGTAACTTTGCCGATATTACACTCATGGATGCTGAAATCGTGGATGGACAGTTGAATGTTGACCTTGGTAAGTGGGCAATCGCCAGTGGATATGACGGTCCTGACATCGGAGAAAAGACGTTGGTGTCATGGGCTATCATGGATAACCTTGATGTCCAAAAAGGTTCAATCTTGACGATTGACCGCCTCTCCGATCCCACATTTGACGCGATAGTCTTTGGAGAACGCCAGCCTCATCGTTGGATGGCGGGCAGTGGCTGGTTTCACCGAACCCAAGACCCGAAGCCTGGGTTTGAGGAAAAGAAAACAGGGCAATTGATCATGATGGCGATCTCGTATGAAGATGATGGCGGCACGGCGCATGTGAGGATATATCGTAATGGCGACAAAATTGGTGACTATACATTTGGTCAATTCGTGACCTTTGATAACAAAGATGCCGAGGCTATCTGGGGTAAGCGGCACGGCGGTTTAGGCGGTGGTCCGGGGGACCTTGACGCTCACATCGAAGACTCACGAATCTACGCCTCCGTTCTCAGTCAGGCAGAGATTAAAAAATTGTTGCCCGACACACTTGACGTGGAAGCGTCCGGTAAACTCGCCGTTACCTGGGCAAGGTTAAAAATGAAGTAGATATCTGGGACATTAGCTTTGTGTTAAACATCCCGAAGGGTCTTTAAACCCTTTGGGACTTTCACAAGAAAAACAGAGTTTGATAATTCTGGCGGTTGGAGAAACGAAATCGAACGATGAAAATTTTAGGCATTGATACCTCAACCCCGATTGGCAGTGTTGCCTTAATAGACGGCGATAACTTAGTCGCTGAACATACCCTTAATATTGTTCAAGCACATTCCTCAAGGCTCATGCCTGCGATTGACGGTATCCTGAAATGGAGCGACATTACGGCAGGCACCTTAGATGGATGCGCCGTCGGCATTGGACCTGGTTCGTTCACCGGTATCCGTATCGGTGTTGCGACGGTTAAATCCCTCTGTTATGCGCTCGACAAACCGATCGTCGGTGTCTCAACCTTGGAGGCGATGGCTTATAACCTCCGATGGACAACCGGTGTTATCTGTCCGCTCCTGGACGCTCGGCGGAATGAGATTTACGGTGCGATTTTTGAAGGTGGGTCCGAATGGCAACGCCTCAGCAAAGATCTCTGCTTACCGATTGATGTGTTCCTGGACCGGCTTGGTGAAATGACGGCACAACGGCGTGTGCCTACTACTTTTAACTTTGTTGGTGATGGACTGGCGACGTACGGGGCGGCAGTCTGTGAAAGACTTGGCGAGCGTGTCCACTTTGCGGATCCTATTTTCAATGTCCCACGTGGTGCGACTATTGCGCATCTTGGGAAACAACGACTCCAGAAAGACGATATTGATGACTACTGGACCTTAGTGCCGAACTACGTTAGAGTCGGACTCTATTAATCAGAGACCTCTCAGGAAATTTTATATCAGCAAGAGAAATTCTGATCGTCCTGCCCGGGAATTGGTTCTTGAACGACTCTCGCAGCTTCAGCGTAAATGAACCGTATCTTTAAAAACACATCCAGTCTTTTTAGCGCGCACCTGATCGGCCGTCTCGGTTCACTTGTAATAACAGTCTGGCTGATGCCCCGTTATTTTTCTGAAAGTGAACTCGGCGGCTATTTTTGGGCAATTGCGCTTACCAATCTGATTGCGATCCTGACAGAACTTGGCATACAAAATCCACTCGTCCGAGAGATGACGTTGCATCTGGAACAGACCCGACACTATCTCGGTAACGCGCTCATCGTTCGCTGCATTCTGTCAATCATTGCATACAGCATCATGCTTATCAGCGGGACCCTCCTCTACACCGCGATAATTGTAGAGATGATCATCTTCTTAGGATTGGCAGAGATCGCTAATTCCATTGCGCAGTTGTATCGGTGTGTCTTCCGCGCATACGAGGAGATGAAATATGAGGCACTCACTGTGGTTGCCGAGCGTGGCGTGTTCCTTTTCGTCAGTGGTGGAGCGATTCTCTTCGGATATGGATTGGTGACTGTTTGTCAGATAATGTTGGCAGCAAGTTGCATTAATCTTATCTTGAGCGTTGGGTTTACTCGATTGCGTTTCACTCAACTCCGTTTCCAACCGAGCTGGAAGCTTGTGAAGGTGCTGATGCAGCAGGCACTCCCCTTTGCGATCGGCAATCTTTTAAATCTTCTCTATTTCCGCGGAGATGCGATTATGCTGCCAATACTCAGTTCAGAGGGCATAGCTGCCAATACGTGGTATGGGTTGGCGTATACGATTGTCAATGCCTTCACGATTCTGCCGGGCGCATTCATGATGGGAGCTATGTTTCCAGTGTTATCCCGTGCTTGGGAGCGAGAAAAGGAGAGATTCCCAAGCGCATACACGTTCAGTATACAATGGATGGTACTGTGCGGACTTCCGTTTGCGGTCGGGCTTTCAACACTATCTCCCGAAATTACAGCGGTGTTATTTCCGACTTACACATCGGAGCAAGTAAATAAAATCGCAACGGCACTTCAATGGCTCAGTTGGTCGGGTGGACTCATCTTCATAACGACGGTGGTACTGGCAGTCCTACGAGCGACAGATAAACGGCGTGCTTTCTCAGTACTTATGGGAACAACGGCATTCTTGAACATCTGCCTGAATCTATATCTGATCCCGCGTTTCAGTCATGTCGGTGCGGCGATCGCGATGGTTATCAGTGAAGCGTATGTACTCGTTTTTGGGATCGGTTACATTTCAAGAAACATCGTCAAATTCCGTGAAACGTTTCCGATAATGCCAACGCTTTTGAAAACTGTTATCCTCTCCGTTGTGATGGGTGTCGGTTTGGTGTTGTTGAAGGGATTTCTCTCGGTTTGGGTTTTGATTCCGTTGGCAGTGCTGTTTTACGGTGGCGGAATCGCTATTTTAGGCGAATTCCGGTCAAGATTTAAGTTTGATTAGCACTTGGTTTTAAAAGAGGTTTCTTAACGCATAAGCACAACCTAACAGGTTATGCTACACAAAAACCAGCACAATCTTACACATTATGCGACAAGTGGCAACTTAGGTTATTTTAGCCAAAGGTCGATCCTATATGAAGAGATATCCATCAAGAATATAGTTCCTGCAGCACCTCGAAATAATTAGGGAACGTTTTGCTGACACATTCTGGGTCATTAATCCGAATCCCACTTGTCTTTAAACCGACGAGCGAAAACGCCATCGCCATGCGGTGGTCTTCATAAGTATCAATCGCTGCCGGGGTAATCGGTGCTGGTGAGATTTCGAGTCCGTCTTGGTGTTCAACGACTGGCACGCCTAATTTTCGGAGTTCTGTTACCATCGCATGAATCCGATCGGTCTCTTGCCAACGCGTATGCTCAATATTTCGGATGGTCACTTTAGCATCGGCGAAGGGCGCGATCGCCGCGAGGGTTAAGGCAGTATCCGAAATCGTCCGCATATCGACATCAATTCCCTTTAATTGGTGCGGTCCGGTAATAGTAATCTCCGTATCAGAAACGGTGGTCTGACAGCCCATCTGTTCTAAGATATGTACAAACTGGAGATCCCCTTGTGCGGAATCTAAATTGAGGTGTTGGACGGTGACACGTCCACCGGTGAGTGCAGCAGCAGCAAAGAAATAAGAGGCGTTAGAGGCATCCGGCTCTATGTTATAGACCCGCGGCTGATACTGCTGTCCACGTTCAATCCGAAAAAACTTGTAGGCTTCGCTTATGACCTGTACACCAAACGCTGCCATGACGGATCGTGTGATGTCAATATAAGGCATTGTCCGGTTACCGACGACCTCAATCTCCATACCGTTTTTTGCGTAGGGTGCGATAAGGAGGAGTGCTGTTAAGAATTGGCTGCTTTTACTGACATCAAGGCGGGTCTTTCCACCTTTAAGTCCGTCTGCTTCAATAATGACAGGGAGATGTCCGTTTTCAAATTGGGTGCGCGCCGAAACTCCAATTTGCTTTAGTGCGTCAAGTAGGTCAGCAATAGGCCGACCGTGGCGCATCGGTTCATCACCATCAATGATGAATTTACCGTGTCCGAGTGAAACGTAGGCGGTAAGCGAACGTGAAGTGGTGCCTGAGTTCCCGATGTAGAGATCCGCGCTGGTAACCGGAATATCACCGCCGTTTCCATGGATATCAAACCTTGCTTGTTTTTCATCGGCATCAATTCTGACCCCGAGTTTTCGCAGCGACGCAGACATATAACGTGTATCATCGCTAAAAAGCGCGCCTGTTAGCGTCGAGGTGCCGCGTGCCATTGCAGCGACCAGCAATGCTCGGTTGGTATAGCTTTTGGAACCTGGTACCTCTATTGTGGCATTGATCGGTTTGCGAACGGGTTGTATCTGAATCATTCACGTACTCCCAACTCCTCAAGTAGCTGCCGAAGTTCGGCTTTCTCGGCATCAGTGAGCGGTAGCAGTGGACTTGTGGTGCGTGCGCTGCAGACGCCTAAGATTTCCAGACATGCCTTCATACCGCTGACTCCTTGTCCGTAGGTATACATTTTACTGAGTCGGAGCATCCATTTTTGTAACCGATGAACTTCGTCAATATCACGCGCCTTTGCGGCGTTGTAGAGCGCGACAGATTCTTTTGGAGCAACGTTTGCGATCGAGACAACCCCCCCGGCGGCACCGAATAGGAGTGCTGCACCGAGTGCGACATGCGAACCGAGGAAGATAGAAAAATCTGTCCGCTCACCGAGCAGTGCTATGAGATTGAGGGAGTTCGTCCAATCACCGGTACTGTCCTTAACGCCGACGATATTCTCACAGGTATCTGCGAGTTCAACGACGATCTGCGGCTTAATGAAGGTTTTAACGGTGGAAGGGATATTGTAAACGAAAACCGGGAGTTCTGTACTCGCGGCGACTGTCTGATAGAATTCAATCAGGTCCGCATCGTCGGTGGAGGGATAATAGTAGCCCGGTGTTGCAGCGACTGCATCAACGCCGAACTGTTCGGCGATTTCAATGTTTTGGATGACGCGTTGGGTGCTTGTATCCATTACACAACAGATAACCGGGACGCGCCCGCCAATTGCTTTGAGAGCGATGTCCATTGCTCGCTCGCGTTCTGTATTTGTTAGTGTCGTAAATTCACCGGAACTTCCGAGTAGGTAGATACCGTGAACACCGTTGTTAATCAGGCGGTTGAGTTGGTTGACGAACCCGCGTTCATCGACGCGTTCTTTCTCGTCAAGTGGCGTTACGGTGGGTGTAAAAATGCCTTCAAATCGGATATCCATGCGTGTTTCCTTTGTTTTTGACCCGGCGGGTGCTTCTGGAATTTGGTTAGATGCGTTTAGTTTAGCAAAATACGGTTTCGTTGTCAATCCTAAGAAAAGGGTGCGAAAAATAGAGGATTTTGGTTTTCGCCCGTATTTCAAGCACTTTTTTTCAAGAATCTTTGGGAAAATGAAAAAAAATCGCCGAATTGGAAGAAAATTCATAAAAAACTGCACTTTTACTATTAACTTTTTTCGTTTAACGCATATATATATAATAACAGGTTGAGGAAGTCTCAATAGAGAAGTGTGAGACAAACGTACAATTTTAGGGCGAACCCGGTGTGATGGAACTTCCATCGCACTTTCAAAAGGAGAGAGAAAAATGCGTCGAGAAATTTTTTCACCCGCTCACAGTAGGCAAAACAGCTGTTCTTAGAGATTGCGTCTCTCGGTATTCAGTTTTCTGACTCTGATATATCTAATCTCGTCTGGTATGGTGTCCGCAAAAACAGTTCAGAGATTGGGTGCCCCCGATTTGCCAAACGTCTACGGTATCGTTGCGATATATGAGTTGGGTTTCAACGACCCGCGGACGCGAAGTGGACATACTGTCTGGGTTGGTAACAGAGAGGAATTCGATATCATTTACACCTATGAGTTCCAGCACGGGATTCAAGGGTTCAACGACCCTGATTATGAAGATAAGAAACTTGTCGGGGAACGACAACTCGACGAGGACGGCGGCAGAAACGACTGGCTCCGAGATGACGCCTATCAAGGACTCAATGTCGATTATCTCCCCTTGTTGATACCGGGTATAACGTATACCGTGGATGTCTACACTCGGTTTGAGGCGCATAAAAAGGGAAACCGTCGCCTAAATCATACTTGGTTTGTTAAGGATACATTTAATTTTGCGTTCATGCGCTGAGGGCATAAATGCTTTACCTTCCGAACATGGGTTCCCGAACGCCTAACGTTTGGGACCCCTGTTCCAGCGATAAAAGGAGCGAAGTTAAGATGCGAAATCACAAACTTTGGACAGCAACGATAGCCATTAGCACTCTCATCTTCTTATCAACCCTTGCTCAGGCAGACATTGTCTTCCAATCATTACGCGAAGATTCAAGTGAACTTTATGTGATGAACGATGACGGAAGTGAGGTGCGTCGATTAACCGACAACGGATTTAAGGAAGGGCGTCCCATCTGGTCGCCAGATGGCAGATATATCGTCTTTATGCGAGATATAAATTCCGCAGTGCCAGGTCAGCCGCAGCAGATTCATAACTTCGTTATGCATGCCGATGGAAGCCATCCCCAGAATCTCACACACCCCCTTGGGATTGAGGGCGGAAATGCGACGTGGTCCCCCGATGGGCAATATCTTGTCATCTCAATCTGGCGAAATAAAACCCACGACATCGTCACCCTGGATATTGCCAATAGCACTGTTCGGTATCTGACCAATAATCCAGCAGAACGGGGGGGTTCGACTGCGCCGAGTTGGTCTCCTAATGGGCGACATATCGTCTATGAGCAGACGAAGATCGCACACGGGCGGACAATCTACAAAATGGATGCTAACGGTAAGCATTCGACGGAGCTGCTCCCCGGGGACGGGAAAACGATGCGAAACTTCCCACGGTGGTCTCCGGATGGGAAATACATACTCTACAGTGAGACAGAATTCCATATAGGGCAAGGTGTGATGAGACGCGCTGCGGATCGTATCGTTATCATGCGTGCGGATGGTTCTAACCAGCGCGCCTTGAGCATCCCGAAAACGTGGGCAACGGGTGCAGCGTGTTGGGCAGCCGACGGCACACAGATTATCTTCTCTGCTATGGAAAATGGTTTAGAGAACCCGAATGGCAACTTTGACATCTATCGATATGATCTCGCCAGTCGGGCGATTACCAATCTTACGAATCATCCTGCGAATGATTACTCACCGGACTGGACCGCCCGAAGTTTGTCTGTCTCCGCAGTAGAGAAACTCACCACACAATGGGGTAAAATAAAGGCAGAGAAGTAACCGATGGTTCGTTTTGCAGAAATTTATTGACTTTTTTCGTGTTAACCGATAGAGTGAATAACAATAGCAGAATAATATCACTCTACCGATTCGTGGCAGACGTTGCTGAGAAAATGGAGGGAAGACTATGAAATTGAAATGTCAATTGCGGGGTGCTAATTGCCCATCCTTCAAACATAATGGAATTTTCCATGGAAATAACGAAACAGTCAAACGCTTTCTGCCGGATCTGAATCGATGTGCAGAGTGTATGGCGTGTGCCTCGCCGCCGCTTCCGAATTTCCGAGATGATTTCTTACAAATTGCCTCTATGACGCTGGTTGAAAAAGGGACTGCATTCAATCCGACGCATAAAAGTGGTGCCAATTTTGGAACTTTCATCCGCCCTCGCATCTGTGTAAGTTTGACGAATGCAAGGCATAAGGAGCTCCTACACCAAGGACGTGAAAGACTTGAATCCTCCACAGCGTGGAATAATCACGGGGCAGCAGATACCGAGGACGCTCAGGATGTCGGACTTATTTCAAATATTCCTGATCCGACCACTGAACTTTTTGTGGATAGACTCATCTGGGACTTCTCGATTGCTGACTTTGAACGGGCTCTACCGCAACTCCTAAAAGACTTAACGCCCCGCGAACGGCAAGTTTTCGTTTTAATTCGTGAGGATATGCACAACTGTGACATCGCCAAAGCATTGAATCTAAAACCTTCACGCATCAGTTATATGGTAAAACAGGTGAAAATGAAACTGAAACAAGGCTGTCTAAGGCTTGGATTGATTGAATAGGCTTTAGGGCGTAAAAGGAAGAGGCGATTGCACGGGCTGGCAACGAGATCAACGTGTAATCGCCTTTTTATTTTTCCCAACATTGGCAGTAGATTATTTCTAACGTTTTTAATGTAAGTTTCGGCTTGCAAGTCCGGCAAAAAGGTGTTATGATTATAGCAGAATCCCATCACAACCAGAGAGTTTATGAATATCCGGACACAACTGACGCTCAGATACATAGGCATTGTACTTGTAGTGTTGCTTGCTATGTATTTCTATCTCGCGACAATGCTCAAAGATTCGATGAGTCATCGGATTACGAGCGAATTGGAAATTCAGGCGGCATTAACTCGGGAATTCCTCATTGAAAAACTCCCTGCTACAGATAACTTTACATATAAAGCAATAGACCCGCTTGTCAATAGACTCGGAGAGACTGGAAAGGCGCGGGTAACTTTCATTGACTTAGAAGGTGTTGTCTGGGGTGATACAGAACGGGATGGCCAAGCACTGCGCGAGATGGATAATCATCTTAAACGTCCAGAGGTACAGGATGCGCTTCAATTCGGCAAGGGGATCCGGGATAGATACAGCGATACCACGCAGACAGAATTCCGTTACTACGCGATGCCGATATACCGCGATGCCAGCACACACGCCTCACCAGATGAAGCAAGAACATTAATTGGTATTTGTCGGGTCGCGCTGCCGATGGAAGCCGTTAATACAGCAATCGATAACCTCCGTCGGATAGTTCTGCTTGCAAGCGTGGCGGGTCTAACCCTCGCCATTGTATTTAGCATTTTTTCTACGAAGATCATCACAAAACCGATCGAGAAATTAACACAGATGACCCAATCCGTTGCGGCTGGTAAGATAGACTCGCGTGTTCCTGTCGATTCTAAAAATGAACTCGGGCAACTCTCACGAAACTTCAACCTCATGGCAGACAGGGTCCAAGAGCAGATTGATAAGATTTCCGAGGAACACCGACGTTTAGAAACCATCCTGACAGATATGGGTGAAGGCGTTCTACTTGTAAATGGTGCGTTTGAAATTACTTATGCTAACCCTATGGCTATCTCTATGTTGTCCCTTCCTAATGTTTATGTTGGCAAAGCACTGATCGAAATCAATCGGATTCCTGAGTTGCACACATTGCTGCAGACAGCGGAACAGACAGAAGCCGTCGCGTTCGCAGAAATCCGGCTTGGTAATCTAACGGAGCCGGAAGCAGAAGTCACGGTTGTGCCGGTCTCTACGGGTGAAGAGTACGTTATCGTCATCCACGATGTGACTAAGGAGCGGCAGTTAGAACGTATCCGTGCCGACTTTGTTGCGAACGTCTCACACGAACTGCGTACACCACTCACAACAATTCAAGGTTACGCTGAGACTTTACTAAATGAAGATACACCGCGCTCAAAGACGAGTGAACAGTTTATTGTGAAAATCCTCAATCATTCATCCCGGCTTTCAAGATTGGTCTCGGAGCTGCTCGAACTCTCTCGGCTTGAGTCTGGTGATGTCGAATTGAAACGGACACGCTGTCATCTTAACGCCTTCCATGAACCCATTTTAGAGGTGTTTGAACCGATCTTAGAGGAGTCCGAATTGGTTTTAAAATGGGAGGTGCCTGAAGATTTACCAGCGGTTAGTGTGGATCAACAACTTTTCATGCAGGTGCTTGCGAACCTAATTGACAACGCCATTAAATATACACCAGATGGCGGTAGGATTACCGTTTCTGCAGAGATCCGTACGAGTGAAGCATTTGAAGGCACTAATATAACTTCGGGAGAGATTATTGTGCATGTCCAAGATACCGGTATCGGTATCCCGATGGAATCCCAACCGCGTGTCTTCGAGCGGTTCTATCGCGTGGACAAAGGGCGCGCCCGCGAGATGGGCGGCACCGGATTGGGACTGGCAATCTCCAAACATATCGCGCTTCGCCACAATGGACGGATCTGGCTGGAAAGCACTTTAGGAGAAGGTAGCGTATTTCACGTTGCTATTCCGCTGTAAATTTTCAGGTTTTGTGCGCTAAATTTTCCAGACCTCTTGCGTGTAAGCCATCTCCCAAAAGAGGTATTCATAACGACTACTCTGCAAAAAGTAGTTTTTAATCCGTTCTTTCTCAGAAACACTATACTCCGCTGCAAGGTCGTTGAGTAAACCGCGTAACCACTCACCTAACGACAGAAATTCGGGAGAGGCGTACATGTCAATCCATTCCTGATAGAGTGGTTCTGGTGAACCGCCCTGCTCAGCAAGCGTTGTGCCGATTTCGGCGTAGCCCCACTGACACGGCAGAACACCTGCGACGAGGTCCGCCAATGTGCCGGTTTCTGCTACATTAAGCACATGTCGCGTATACGCGTGCGTTGTAGGTGCCATCGGTGTAGCTTCCATCTCAGCAGCAGAGATACCAAATTTTTCACAATATCCGCGATGCAAATCCATCTCAGTGTTCAAGGTTTCGTCGAGGAGCTGTGCAAACATCGCCATCGTCGTTTCATCGTGTGCCTTGATAACGCCATACGCGAACACGCGGCTATAGTCTAATAAGAAGAGATAATCCTGAATCAGGTAGAATTTGAACTTTTCTGTTGGCAGACTCCCATCCGCCATACCACGGACGAAGGGATGCTTAAGATCTGCTTCCCAAATCGGTGCGGCTGTGCGTCTGAGTTCATCGGTAAATTTCTCGTTTTGTGTCATACGTTCTATCGAAACTCCTTAAAGAATAGGATTACGCAAACTGAGCAAATATCGGGCATTTGGACGAAAAAAAGCGGTATTTCCCATATTTTAAACCCCCTAAATCCCCCTTATCAGGGGGACTTTAAGAAGTAGCACGTAAGTCCTAAAGAATATGCTATAATATTTTGTTGTGTACGATACCATAATAAGAAAAGGATGTCAAAATGTTTGAGCAACTCGGAATAGTAACCAATATCTGGGCTGAAGAGATAGAGAATGGTGCGCGCTTTGACGCACTGATGGTAGCATTCGGCGCGAACGGGTTCAAGGATATGGAGGTTAGGGAAGGTGATTACCTTCGCAACTCCGAATTCGGGGAACTGATTCAAACACTCGAAGCCGCGATGCCGGCGTATACCGATACCGAATTCAGAGGTATCTGTGATGCAGTCTGGACTGGACAGCCTTATGAATCAAGACACCCGACGCTTTTTGACGAGGTTGCTGCCTTCGCCAAGAAAGCATCAGGACTCACCTTGAGTTATGCCATGTCCCACCCGTGGCTTTCACCGCCCACCGACAGCGAAACGGACACACAACAGATTATCCAAGCAAAGAAGTTGGCATACCTGCTGTGTCCAGCGCGAGCGCGACTTCGTCTTGTTGACCTTGACACCGAAGGAGACATTGACGCATCCGCGGCTGTCGCTAATTTAGAACGTTACAGTGAACTCCTACCGGATTATCCGATGATTTTTGCTGTAGAGAACGCCCGTCAAACCGCCACGTTAACCTTGAAGTTGGCAGTCGCAGGTGGCGTAAAACTCACGTACGACGAGACGAACACGTATCGCGCCGACGGAACAACAGTAAATCCACCAGACGAATTCTGGAGTGCTGTTCGTATGACGGATCTCACGTCGGTGCATTTCAAACAAAAAACGGAGGCGGGCGTGTTGTCAGAAGTAGGGGACGGTTTTGTTAACTTCCGTGTGATTGCGGGACACCTGAAAACGCGGCACTATACGGGGGATCTACTCCTTGAGAATACACCGACTGCGCATTCTTTGCAAGATGCACTGCGGAGTCGAGCGTATTTGCTTAAGTGTTAGTATGGAGGCATTTTTAGATGGAAACCCAGGCTAACGGTTGCCTATGTTCCAATGCCACAGGCTAACAGCCTATGTTACAGAAGAGGCACAAGAAACCAACGGTCTCCTATGCTACAATGCCACAGGAAACTAACAGCCTATGCTACAATTTCTATAAATATGCTGCCCCTACGGGGTTTTGCCTAAAAAGGAGACTCTTGCGTTTGTGTTGTTTCTCCTTCTTTTTCATCGGAAGATGCGGTCTCCTGTGCTGCGGGTTCCTCAGGTGCTGGAACATCACTCTCTTGGGAGGCTGCTGTTAATTGTTTGATGCGTTCGCAGAGGTCATTGAGGAGTTGGGGGGCTGTCTCTGCTGCCTTGAGTTCTGCCGAAAGCTGCGTCCATTGCATTTCACTTATATCGTTTCGGGATTCCACACCACATTTACGTTTCATGTAATTCCAGAGATCCGCTTTCGTGACACCTTTTTCCTCAAGAGAGTCCGAGAGATTCGCCGCAATTGCGAAAGTGGCTTTTTGTGCCTGTGCGATATTTCCACCACCTTGCGGTATCTGTTGTTGTGGTCTTGAATTCCCACTTCCCGCTTTTCGATGCAAATAGAAGTTTAGCACCTCACGGATGACCGGGACAGGTATCAACTGCTTAATTGCATTCCGTTGTGCTTTGTGAATTGCTTTGGTGAATGCGAACGGGTCAGGACGCCCTCCGGTCATCTTCGGCTGCTCATAAGCCCCCCAACGAGATGAACCTGTGATTGTATCAACTGCCTTAACAGTAGCAATCCAAGAGTTATCAAGTTCCTCATACTCCATTTCTTCAACTTGGATACCGCCGCGCCGGTTTGCGGCTTCGTTAATACCTGCTAAGGTTAGCCCTTCGACAGTACGTCCACCCTGTTTAAAGGAATAGACATAATCCTGAATTGTCTGTCCAGTCATTAGTTCGATGATCGCCTGGTCATCCACCTGATCGACGACTTCATATTCAGCGGTAACGGGTACCATCTCTTCTTTTTTTTCTTTTTCGTCAGCCATAATTTCCTCCGGAATTAATAATTCGTTCTATATTCAGAGATATATTCCGCGCGCTACGTTTTACCTCATCATACCATTGTATAGCCGATTTGTCAAGCATCGTTATTTATACGATAGAGGCATTCAGCCATCAGCAATTAGTAATCAGCAAAAAGCGTTTAGCGAAACAGTTGTAACACTCCGTATAGCGTTTTCATCTGGAAAATTTCATACCATTCGTCTTAAAAAGATACCAAATGGTATCTTTTTTGGTTTTTTGGTGCCTTTTTAAATTTGATTACAAACCCAGTCCCTGTATAGGTTTATCTGTGTTTTTTCGTATATTTCTGCTCCCGAAAAAAATATACCACGGAAAGTGTAATTTTAGTATTTACAAGTGATAAACTTACTCCAAATTTACATTATATATGATAACACATTTAATTTGAAAATGCAAATTATTTTCTATTGGCACTGCGTTCATACACACGAAAAACTTGATTTACATCCCTAATTCTGCTACAATAACAGTAAATTGAGTGGCGGAGTGTTGATGAACAATGACGACCCCACTTCTCCAGATGCAGGCGATTACGAAAGACTTTCCCGGCGTGCGTGCCTTGGACAATGCCTCTTTTGAGGTGTACCCCGGCGAGATTCATGCGCTCTGTGGCGAAAACGGTGCTGGCAAATCGACGCTGATTAAGATTCTCGGTGGTGTCTATCCGTATGGCACTTACAGCGGCAAGATACGGATCAACGGTAGTGAACATCAATTCGACTCTGTTCGCGATGCAGAACGCGCGGGGATTGCTATCATTCATCAGGAATTAGCACTCATCCCGGAGATGACAGTCGCGGAGAATATCTATCTCGGTAAGGAACCGCGACGGTTTGGGGTTATTGATAGGCATCGCCTCTATCACGAGGCGGGTGAACTTCTATCGCAGTTCGGATTGACTATCCCGCTCCACAAACCTGTTTATGAACTCGGCATCGGACAGCAGCAACTTGTAGAAATCGCGAAGGCTTTAGGACGCAGCTTGCAATCTGGTAACGCACTGTTGCTTGTGCTTGACGAACCGACAGCCGCTTTGACCGAAAGCGAAGTGGATATTCTCCGTCAGATTCTGACGCAACTCCGAGAGAAGGGTGTCGCGTGTATCTATATCACCCACAAACTCAAGGAGATCTTTCAAATCGCTGACCGGGTGACGGTCCTCCGAGATGGCGAAACGGTAGCAACACACGCCATTAAATCCGCTGAATGCACCGAAGATGCGCTAATCTCGCAGATGGTTGGTAGGGCGTTAACGGCACTTTTCCCAGAACGGGAGGTTGAAAACGGTTCAAACGGTGCGGAAGTCGCGCTACGGGTTGAAAATTTAAGCACCTATCCGTCAGAACCGCCACGACTTGAAAACATCAGTTTTGAGGTTCGACGCGGGGAAATCCTCGGCATCGCAGGTCTGATGGGTGCAGGCAGAACGGAACTGATTAGCACTATTTTTGGTGCGTATGACGGTAAATGGAGTGGCGAAGTATTCATAGCGGGTAAACCACTCCAAATTCATTCTCCATACGAGGCGATCCAGCAAGGGCTGGCACTCGTCAGCGAAGATCGGAAACGTTATGGACTCCTTTTAGATGCAGATGTTACCCGCAATATGACCCTGCCGAGCCTCGATTTATCGGCAGACCTCGCAACGCACGGCATCATTAACCACAACGCCGCAGCGGAAAAGAGTGCTCACTATGTTGATTCGCTTCAGATTAAGACGACCTCGCTTGAAATCCCTGTGAACCACCTCAGCGGTGGCAATCAACAGAAAGTCGTCTTAGGCAAATGGTTGATGACGCATCCGAAGGTGTTATTCCTTGATGAGCCGACACGCGGGATTGATGTCGGTGCGAAAGCAGAAATTCACGCACTGATGGCGCAACTTGCAGAAGAAGATGTTGCGATCGTGTTTGTATCCTCCGAACTGCCGGAGATCTTGGGCATGAGCGACCGGGTTTTGGTGTTACATGAAGGCAAAATCACGGGTGAATTCGTCAATGATAATCTAACGCAAGAGGAGATTTTGCGGTGTGCCGCTGGGGCATGAGCATCGTCCAGTCCCAATCTTACGAGAAACAGATGGAAAATAGAAACGAAAGCTTTAAAACCGAAAGTCCAGAAGAGACGCAGGCACTCGGCGAAAAACTCGGTAAAACACTTCAACAAGGGGATGTTATCGCGCTTATTGGCGACCTCGGGACTGGTAAAACTTGTTTAACACAAGGTATCACTCGCGGCGTAGGCATCGCCTCCGATGAAGTTGTCAATAGTCCTTCATATATTCTGATTAACGAATATAATGGGACGGTGCCGATCTATCACATCGATCTGTATCGGCTCGAAAACAGTGAAGAGATTGCTGAACTCGGACTCAGCGAATATGTGGAAGGCGATGGGATTTGCATTATTGAGTGGGCGGAGCGGATGGCAGATGCCCTGCCCGATACTTGCATAAAAGTCCACATAACGCTGACAAGTGAGAACACCTCACACGCCGATGATGCGGTTTTAGATAGTCCTGAAGATGAAAACATCCGACACATCGAAATCCAATATCCTATATCTCGATAGCGGTTCAGGCATCGGCGGTGGACAACGGAGTCTTCTGCTGCTGTTAGACCTATTAGACAAGGCGCGTTTTACACCTTTTGTCGGATGTCTCGGCGATAGTTCGTTTGCAGCGGAGGTTGAAAAGACAGCAGCGAGTGTCGTGCCACTCTCTCTCCCCGCGGCACATAACAAGACCGATAAAGTAAAGCGGTTCACGTTGCGCGACTTGTTTGAGGATTTTCGACAACTTCGGGTTATTATTGAGCTGCATCGGATCGTGAAACGACATGCGATAGATCTCATCCATGCGAACTCGCTTTCAGTGGCACTCCTTGGTGGGATTGTTGCGAGGCTAAATCGGATCCCGATCTTGATGCACAAACGCTATGCGACCTCTTACGGGATTCTGGACAGACTTTGCGAGAAACTCCTGCATCGTGTGATTCTGGTGTCAGAGGCAACACGGTGGGATTTCGCATCCGTGGAAAAGCAGACCCTTATTTACAACGGTGTGGATTTAAACGCATTTCAAGCATCACGAGAAGAGGTAGAAGTGCTTCGGACAGAACTGTTTTCCGATGCCCCAAACGCTGCAGTGCTCGTTGGTGTTGTCACCCGGATTACACCGGAAAAAGGTATCCACGTCTTAGTCAGTGCGATGCAGGCACTCAAAGGTAGGGCTGACGTAAAATTGTTGATTGTCGGGGGGCCCTATTTCCAAAAAGATGTTGACTATATGGACGCACTCAAACAGGAGGTCGCAGACTCAGGCATCAAAGATTCAGTGATTTTCACCGGATTTTTGTCGGATACGCGCATTGTAACAAGTCTGCTTGACATCGTGTTAGTGCCGTCAATTATTCCAGAAGCATGTCCACGCACTATCATTGAAGCGATGGCGGTTGGTAAGCCGGTTATCGCGACACCACTCGGTGGCAGCAAAGAACTCGTCACCCCCGAAACGGGTATTTTAGTGCCACCTGAAGATGCCTCGGCGGTTGCTGATGCTATCGCAACACTTGCAGCCGATCGAGAACGATCGGCGGCAATGGGAAACGCCGCCCGCGATCGCGCTGTGCAGCTATTTAGCAGTGAAAAGAATACCGCTTTGACAGAGGCCGTCTATACTGAACTGTTGGTAGTAGACTAAGATGTTCCACACACTACAGAGGAGTTGTTATGAGAGGAAAAATCGACCCACCCCCAGAAGTATCCCAATCGAGTCGAGGACAAGCGAGGCAAGTATCTCAGTTGTTTGGCGAAGCGATCGGCGATACCCGTGAGTGGGTGGAAATCCATCGCACCAGCGATGAATGGGAAGCGAACCTGATCCAAACCACTTTGAATGCGCAACAGATTCGGTGCCGACCGATTGAATTAAAAGAGGAGAGCCAGACAGCACTCCTTGTGGACCCAGAACATGAAGTGGCGGCGATGGAACTGGTCAGTCGTATCGGTGTTGCTGTCACGGATAGCGAAATGGCAGCGCAATCTGAAGAAGCAGCCGCGGCACTTAAACAACGCGATATGGCTGTCGTTCAAGATGATACCAGTCAACAGTCCGAACCCGTCGATTCGTCAGAACTTATAATGGCGGAACGCGAAGGCATCGGCAGTGTCGTCTATATTTCAGGACAGGGATATGAGATCCGCGTCGGTACTGAACCTTACGTCACTGTGCCAGAGAGCGATTGGGAAGAGTTCACGGATTTCAGTGCGCAACGTCAAGAGTTTGTGATTCTGCTCCGCCACGAATATCCTGACCTTTTTGAGTGGATTCAGGAGGAGAAACTTCTTGCAGAATTCATCCGACTGATTGAGATGACGTATCAAGAGGGCGCGCCTACCGTCGTTTCCCGCAGATACAGTGGTGCCTCCGATGTTGAAGAACTGGATGCGACCCCTTACCATCCACTTGCGCAATTGAGTCTTACTGTTGCAGTGGTTTCGCTCATTGCTGTGCTTTTCCAAGTGCCTTGGTTTGTGAATCTCGTGCTGGCAGTTGTCGCTGTAGCATCTGCTGTTGCTGCGAAATATCAGATTGATGCGAGTGAAGGGGCATCGGCAGGTATCCCGATGGCACTGAGCGCGATTGTACTGGCGTGTCTTGTTGTTGTGTTTGCGTGGTGGTTGGGGCAGCGTCCGGAACCTGTGGAGCCAGCGACTTCGCCTGCTCGTGAGATGGTTGAGGATCGGTAGGGCGTGTGAAGATTTTGTCAATTGTCTGAATCATGGATTTTCGCGGATTACACGGATTTCTCGGATTTTCAGAAAATGGCAACGGATTGATTTCTTCCCTGAAATGTATTACACTTTTTTAAACGCGGCATAAGAAAGAGATACCTCATGACAGAAAAAACGATTTGTAGGGGACCTGCAGTTAGAAATAAAGTCTGGTAGGAACAGGATAATCCATGTCGGAATACATTCCAAATACTGGTGATGTTATTAGGAATAACACCATGAAAACAATGACTTATAAAGGCTATACAGCGGAAATTATTTATAGTGACGAAGATGAATGTTTTGTTGGCCACGTTGTCAATATTGATGCTATATCGGGTTTCCATGGGGACACCGATGATGAGCTGCGTGTTGCGTTTGAGGATATGGTAGACCTTTATATTAGAACTCGCGAGGCACCGGAGGACCTGCCGCAAAAGCCTTACGTCCGGAGGTTGCTGGCGCGGCTACGTCAAGCCCTCCACTTATAGTAATAGTGCTGTGTCACGCGAAATTTGGAGGGTAAGGAGGAAAACCGATGTCACAAACTTACACCGCTGTGATCCAACAAAGCGACGGATGGTGGATCGGTTGGGTACAAGAAATCCGTGGGATCAACTGCCAAGAGCGGACAAAAGAGGAATTGTTAGATAGCCTCAGAAGCGCGGTTAATAGACAATCTCGCTTACTCATTTGATTCTGGTATCTGTTCTTCGATTGGCATGTATATACCTCCTCCTGGCAATGTCAAAACCCCTTCAGAATCAAAGTAATGCCCAAATGCTGAAACAGGCACGGTTCTCCCGTGGTTGTATATGTCGTAAATCTTTGATAAAAGAAATCGAAAATTTTCATCACCTTTATCTACTTGGTATATCCCCGTTGCTTCTTGAAGTGATATATGTATTTCACCTTTCTCATCTTCTTTAGGGAAAGTTGCAGGGCATAGAATCCCTTGGTCTAATGTTACTATTAGATTTGGGGTTAAGTTTAATTCCATTGTCCTTGCACGCTCAACAAATTTATCGCAAAAAGTCTGAACCTTAAGTTTTAGTTGACCAGCAAGGGCAAACCCGAAAATTTGATCTAAGGGATTTTCCGCCTGATCATAATCTATATCGCCAAGGATTTGGTGCGTTACTGGTGCCGTCGTTCCATAGCGACGATATGGAACATTTAAAACATACATTACACGCTCTTTTGAACTTTCATTTGAAAAGCGTCTTAATCGTTTTACAGATTCAATTTTGCGAAAAATATCTTCCAATTCACGGGATCCAAGAGAACTTTTAATTTCTCCAACCGCCACGACCGCCTCACAAGGATAGTACGCTGTCTCAAAAGCATCGTTTATGAAATAGACGGGACAAATGTTCTTTTCATAAAGCACGACATCTATCTGCCTACTGGTATTACCATAACTGTCAATGACACAACCGGATCCCACTGCGATTCCGGTAGGAAGGATGTGTTCCAATTTTGTCCTAACCGAATGTTCCCTTGCGGAACCGACCAACACAGAAGTGGTCCCCAGGCCAGCCTTATCAAACGACGAAACTAACTCCTGACCCACAAGATTTGCGTAAGTGATGGGATCAAAATTTTCCTCCATAATGATTATCCTTCTTCCGTTTTCTGACTTTCATTCATTAAAGTGTATCCATTATTCCGGGATATTGCAACAAGATTCATGAACTGACCTCTGCCACTGCTTCGAGGTGATGTTTTGTTTGACATTGCAATACCAATCGGGTATAATCAAATCAATATCTTATTGTTGACACGGTCTCCGAATATCTTGAAAGTCGAATAAATTCATGAAAACAAACCATTTCGCCCCAAATTACACTCAAGAAAATTTACCTGAAGGTGCCAAAGTTCGCCTCGGTAAAGGTAGTATAAACGATATTAAGTTTTCCCCAGATGGCACTCGCCTAGCAGTAGCTAGTACCCTTGGTCAAGCTGGTACCTTTGGCACCCCGGAGCAAGGTAAAGTTATTAATGGGATTTGGATATATAACGCACATAGCGGTGAAGAACTTGACTTAATCGATGCATATCCTGCTTTTTTTGCACAGAACATTGCGTTTAGTAATGATGGCAATACACTTGCAGGTGGTAGAGACTCTCAGACGCTTCGCTTGTGGGATGTCGCTACAGGCAAACACCTAAAGACTTTCACAGAGTGTACAGATTCTGTCTATTCCGTTGTTTTCAGTCCCGATGGTTCTATACTGGCGAGCGGTGGTCAAGACCAAATCTATCTGTGGGATGTTAACACAGGACAACTCCGAAAAACACTCAAAGGACATAATGGTTTGGTCTATTCCGTTGTTTTCAGTCCCGATGGTTCTATACTGGCAAGTGGAAGTGGCGACGCAACGATCTGTCTATGGGATATTAACACAGGACAACTCTGGAAAACACTCAGAGGACATAATAGTAGTGTCAATAGCCTATGTTTTGCCGCGGATGGCATGACACTTGCAAGTGGGAGTGGGTACAGTATACTTATCGGTGAGCATGACAATGATGACACCGTTCGGTTGTGGAATGTTTCCACAGGAACGATTTGGCGAACCCTCACCGGACACACTTCTGCAGTTACTTCTGTATCTTTCAGTTTGGATGGGTATCTGCTAGCGAGTGGAAGTGAAGACAAGAAAGTCCGCCTATGGAATGTTAACACAGGACAACCCAAAAGAATATTTATAGGGCATAATAGTAGTGTCCAAAACGTTACTTTCAGTCCAGATGGCTGTACTCTCGCGAGTAGTAGTGAGGGCACAGTGCTGCTATGGAGTATAAATACCTATAGACACAAAGCCATTCGGGCACCAGTGCCTACTCCGAATATAGTTACTGTTAGAACCAAAGCCTCCAACAGAGAAGAAAAGGCTGAATTCTTAAACCGTCCATCCCAAATACGACAGATTTGCTCAGAACGCAGCATCACGACACTTTGTCATTTTACCCAGATAGAAAACTTACAGAGTATTCTATGGGATGGTTTGCTAGGGCGAGAAACCCTGGAAAAACGCCTACAAAAAGGTTTGCTTAGACAACAGAAACTGTTCATAAATGACCAAGATAGATGGGATAAACACAAAGAAGCAGTTTGCGTAAGTATTAGTTTCCCAAACCACCTTATGTTCTCCAGCATTAGAAAACGGAAAAACGATTCTGGGTGGGTTGTTTTACTCCTTGATGCAAAAATATTATGGGAATTAGATTGCGTATTTTGCCCAGAAAATGCAGCCTCCAATGCTATTCGACATGTTGATGTGGAGGAGCGGAGAAAACCTAATATATTAGAAGGTATGTTTGTAGATGTTTACACGGATATAAACAAGAAGATTTATCGTCGTAACGCCCCACCAATCCCAGCACATTATCCGACGCATCCCCAGGCCGAGGTCATGGTCTTTGAGCCAATACCGGTGGAGTACATCCAGGCTGTACATTTCTACGATGCAACAGTTTTAGAACAATGGTGTGCCTGCAATCCCTGGATTAATCCTGAAAGACTCGTCCACGACGAGCGATATTTCCGCGATAGATCTTTCCATATCGTACAATCAGATGACAATTTGGATGACGATGATATACGGTTTGACAGTGCTACACTTGACGATGTCATATTTTTTTAGGAGTTAAGAACAATGGCAAAACGTCCTATTTTTATCCCTGATTTCAACGGATTTCCGTACGTTGACGCGTTAGATATAGAATTCAAATGGCACCCTGGCTTTGCAAAATCGCAGCTGCAAAAGTCTATAGCATCTCTGCATGCAGCTGCTGAAAAGTTGAATAAGATCTCTCCAATCTTGGAAATATCGAGCAAATCAACATCACGACTCGGGGTTTCATTGAGTGCATTTAATCTGTCATTGAAAACACTAAAGGAACAGACGATGAGTGTGGAATGTGCATATCAGGGCAGTAAGGTGTTTGAAAATGGTGGGCCTTATCATGAACTCTACTCAGTATCAAGTTTAGAAGCAAAAACGGATGATCGTCTATCTAATTCAGGGAACTTAGTCGCCTTCAACTTCTGCGGTGAAGATTTTCCGACTGAACCTAAAACGGCTTTCTACGATTGGTTATATATGACAGGACTCTACCAGAAAAAAAGAGATTTCGTGAAAGAGCTTGAAGGGTTTCAAGGTTTTTCAGACATTGTTTTCAATCCGAATCGCTCAATTAACTGTCAAGCGCGTGCTGCCGCCCTATTTGTTTCACTGTCCAAAAATGGATTGATTGATGAACAGATATTTCGTGATAAGGATCATTACCTCGCACTCATAACAGGGAAAGACAAACTTCCGCTGACCGAACCGCTCCCACTTCAACTCACTCTTCCGCTTTAGTAAACCGAGATTTTTAGGTTGACATCTTAAGGGGTATATCGTAAGCTTGAGGATGATTCATAAATCATTACAATGACAAGGTAGGATTCTATCAAAGCAGATGCACAGGCTAACAGCCTATGCTACGATAGTGTGGAATTGTAATCTCGCCGATGTAGAAGATTTGACAGAACTCAATGAACTTAATGAATAAAATAGGCACGTTTGTCAAACTTGTGCATAGGTATGCGTTTGCAAAGTGCGCTCAGGGTACATTGTAATGAATGCGCGCTTAAGCAAAAAGCATCAAAGGACATTAGCGGCTATTTTTAGCACACAAGTCCCAGCGACGTTGCCATGGCGGCGTATTGAGGCCCTTTTCATGGCACTTGGTGCTACAAAAGAGGAAGGACACGGATCAGCTGTGACTTTCAAATTGAATGGGGAACATACCACGTTTCACCGGCCTCATCCACAGAAAGAGGCAAAACGATACCATGTCCGCGATGCGCGTGATTTTCTTAAAAAAGTGGGAATAACACTATGAAAACAATGACATATCGAGGCTATACCGCGGAAATTGTCTACAGTGACGAAGATGAGTGTTTTGTTGGCCATGTTGTCGACCCTGGCGATGATATTATAGGTTTCCACGGGGATACCGATGAAGAACTACGTGTTGCCTTTGAAAACGTGGTAGATCTTCACATCAAGGTCAAAGAGCAACCCGAAAATCCCCCGCAAAAACATTTTGCGGGGAAATTGTTGTCGCGTCTGCGTCAAGCCCTGCATCTATAGAAACAGAACATTTGTCGCTACTACAAACATAGAACAGGCGCGTAGGAATAACACTATGAAGACAATGACGTATAAGGGCTATACAGCCGAAATCATCTATAGTGATGAAGACGGTTTCTTCGTTGGCCATGTTGTTGGTATTGACGATGATATCGTCTCTTTCCACGGGGATACCGACGATGAATTGCAGGAGGCTTTTGAAGGCGTACTGGATCACTATCTTGAAGTCAAAGGGCGACAAGAAATTCCACCACAAAAGCACTTCGCGTGGAGATTTCTGGCGCGCCTCCGTCAAGCCTTTCACTTATAACCACGCTGATAAGAAGGAATTTTAAGAGGAAAACAGGTCTCTGCCGAACTCGGTCAAGACACTACTTATACCAATACTATTCAGTCTAAGGTGGTGCTTGTGTGCGGAAGGCAGCCATGTCAGGAACGAGACCTCAACCTCAAATCGGAACTGAAAATACATCGCTTCTGCTTCCGCTTGCCATTGGTGTGGTTCTGATTCTTCTCAATGCATATTGGATTGCGCTCGTCAGCGGTATTCACCACTCCCTAAATCCTGCTTATGCCTCCCTGTTTATCACCCCGATTGTCAACCTCTTTTTCCTTGTATTACTCAATACATTACTAAAGCGGATCCGTCCACAACTTGCCTTGAGCCGCGCGCAACTTCTTTTAGTCTATCAGATGTTGGTCATGCTCTGTCTGGTTTCTGGACACAATCCGATGGACTTTATTTTGGGGATCCTCGCGCATCCGTTTTGGTTTGCTACCTTTGAAAACGAATATGCAGCCCTCTTTCATCGGTATATTCCATCTTGGTTCACGATTCAGGATAAAAGCGTGCTCACCGGTTTCTTTGAAGGCAATTCGACGCTTTATACAGCAAAACACTTGTCAGCATGGATAGGTCCCGTTCTGCTATGGTCGTTTGTTACGTTTGTTCTGTTTTTCATCTTGATGTGCTTCAATAGCATTCAACGTCTGCAGTGGAGTGAGCGAGAACGGCTTAGTTATCCGATTGCCCAGCTTCCGATAGAGATGACGACACCGCGCTTTTTCGCAAGAAGACTGTTATGGCTGGGATTCGGTATCTGTGCGGTGGTAGAACTCCTTAACGGACTCCATTTTCTCTACCCTTTTGTGCCGGGTGTGCCTCTGAAAATCCCCGACTTTGGCGCGAAAATTTTTACGACGAAACCTTGGAGTGCTATTGGATGGCTGCCGCTGTTCTTTTATCCTTGGGTCATCGGCTTGACGTTCTTTGTCCCGCTTGAACTGTCGTTTTCGGTTTGGTTCTTCTTTCTGTTCACAAAATTTCAGTTGATTTTAGGGAGCATCGGTGGCTGGAAATCGCTACCCGGCTTTCCTTATTACAACCAACAAGGTATCGGTGCGTGGTTGACGCTTGGAATTCTCATCTTATGGATCAGTCGTCCGCACCTTAAAACGGTGTTTACGATGGCTTTGAAGTCCTCTGAGAATGGCGATGCTACTTATAGGAACGAACCCTTTCAATATCGCACTGCGCTGCTCGGCATCCTGATAGGCACTGTGATTCTCGTTTTCATTTTCCAGCAGGCGGGTATGTCTGTCGGAATTCTTCTCGCTTTCTTGTTTCTCTATTTTCTCATGTCCATCGCCATAACTTATGCGAGAGCGGCGGTCGGTGTGCCTTACCATGAGGTTATTTGGACGCATCCACAATTGATGCTCGTCTCGGTTTTAGGAGTCCGACGGATCGGCGCGGCGAACTTGACACTTCTGTCTTTTTTGTATCCTTATGTTCGGGATAATGTTTCGCACCCGATGCCGAGCCAGTTAGAGGGGTTCAAAATTGCGGAGCGCGCACCAATCTCTCAGAAAAAGATGGCGATTGCGATGATCGTTGCGCTATTGGTTGCCACGCCTGTTTCGTTCTGGGCGTATTTGCATCTCATCTATCAACACGGGGCAGTTCGGACGGAGGGATATATTATCGGTATCGGCTTTGAAACTTTTGAGCGTATGCTGTTGCCGTGGTTGCAACAACCGCACGCTATGGATAGCACAGGCTTGAGTTTCACTGCGTTTGCGTCGCTGTTCACGTTGGGACTCATGTTTCTGAGAAGACAGTTTATCTGGTTTCCATTCCATCCAGCGGGTTATGCGCTCGGTTTATCCGCAGGAATGGTTTGGGTATGGAGTGCGGTGTGTGTCGGCTGGTTTATCAAGGCGATCTTGCTCAAATTCGGTGGTTTGCGAACCTACCGGAAGGCAGCCCCATTTTTTGTTGGGGTGATTTTAGGAGATTTTCTGACTGGCACGTTTTGGAGTTTAATTGGCGCTGTCTTTGAGATACCGGTGTATCGGGTCTGGTATTAAAGTGGTAGGTGAAGGGAAATTTTTAAGTTGACACTTCAACGGGTATATGGTAGAGTTAAGAGTTAAAGCACACCCACGGTCATAGCATGAACGTACGCTTAAACAAAAAACATCAAAAGACATTAGAGGCTATTTTTAGTAAGGAAGTCCCCGCTACATTGCAATGGCGGCGAATTGAAGCCCTTTTTATGGCACTTGGGGCCACAAAAAAGGAGAGACGTGGATCAGGTGTGACATTTAAACTGAATGGAGAAACTGTTGGGTTTCACCTCCCTCACCCTCAGAAAGAGGCAAATCGATATCATGTCCGTGATGCCCGAGATTTTTTAAAACGAGTAGGAATAACATTATGAAAACAATGACGTATAAAGGCTATACCGCCGAAATTATCTATAGTGACGAAGATGGTTGTTTTGTTGGTCACCTTGTCAATATTGATGATATTGTTGGTTTTCACGGTGATACCGACGAAGAATTGCGCGACGCTTTTGAAAATATGGTAGAACTTTACATCGAAACGCTGGCAGAACCGGAGAGTCCAACACAACAGCAGCCCGCTGGTAATTTTCTTACACGTTTAGGGCAAACATTTCGCCAGAAATTCAGGGACCAATTACCGTGGCGAATGAGGTAAGGGGAACCATGAAAACAATGACCTATAGAGGATATACAGCAGAAATTATCTATAGCGACGAAGATGAATGCTTTGTAGGCAATGTAGTAAACATTGATGATATTATTTGCTTCCATGGAGATACCGATGAAGAACTACGCGCTGCCTTTGAAGGCATGGTGGATCTCTATATTGAGGCACTGGAGGAACCGGAGAACCCACCGCAAAAACACTTTGCTGGGAGGTTGCTGTCGCGTCTACGTCAAGCACTCCATCTGTAGAAGCAGAACGTTTGTCCCGCTCACTATCGGAATAAAAACACGAAAATAAGGAATTTTACCAGTGAAAGCATGCCTTATTGTTTTCGCTAAGAATCCAGTGCCGAATCAGGTCAAGACGCGGCTGATACCGACGCTTTCACCGGAACAAGCGGCAGCACTCTACACAGCGTTCCTTACAGATTGGTGTGAGACACTTGCCGAACTCTCCAATGTAGACCTCGTCATCGCGTATACACCTGTGGAGGCACAATCCGATTTACAGGCGTTAATCGGAGATGATGTTATCTACATCCCACAAATCGGATCAGACCTCGGGGAACGACTGACTTCAGCAACACAGTGGGCAGCGGAACAAAGATACACAAAGATACTATTCGTCGGGTCGGACAGTCCGACGCTGCCGATCTCATACATATCTCAAGCACTCACGCTGCTTGACTCACGGAATACTGTTGTCGGACCGAGTACAGATGGCGGTTATTACCTTATCGGTTTCTCTGCTGCAGCATTATCAACGACAGTACCATACGTATTTGAAGAAATCGCATGGAGTACGGCGGCGGTTTTTCAACAGACAGTGGGGCGTATCCATGCAGTGAAGGCAACCTTGGGACTCTTGCCTCCGTGGTATGATATTGATACCGCTGAAGATTTGGCATTTCTGTATGCTCACATTGCAGCGATGCGACTCGCGGGTGAGACAGTACAAGCAGTTAGAACAGAATCTTTATTAACAGAATTGTTTTCATCAGGACTTACGCAAATTGAGTAAAAAACGGTATATTTTGTTGTATTTAACCCCCTAAATCCCCCTTATCAGGGGGACTTTAAGACGAAGTTGTATTTAACCCCCTAAATTCCCCTTATCAGGGGGACTTTAAGAGCAAATGCGTAAGTCCTATTGATAAAAAGAAAGGAAATTCAATAATGGGACAATTAGATGGAAAAGTTGCGATTGTAACGGGTGGAAACCGCGGTATCGGTAAAGGGATTGCGAAAGGACTTGCTGCTGAAGGCGCGAGTTTGACAATCGCTGCAAGGAATGCCGAACTTCTTGAGGAAACGGCTAACGAACTTCGGGCAAACGGCACAAAGGTGTTGGCTGTGCCGACTGATGTAACGGACGAGGCACAGATTAAAGCACTCTTTGAAAAGTCGATGGCGGAACATGGACGCTTGGACATCCTCGTGAACAATGCGGGTGCATTCGATGCCGGTCCCATAGATGAACTCTCAACAGAGGCGTGGGACTGGGTCGTCGCAGTGAACCTCAGCGCGCCATTTCTCTGCACGCGCGAGGCGTTCGGGATTATGAAGGCGCAAGGTGAAGGTGGACGTATCATCAACATTGGCAGTATCTCGTCGCATCGGGTTCGTCCGCTCACCGCGCCTTACAGCGCCACTAAATTCGGTATCTGGGGATTGACACAGGTAACAGCACTTGAAGGCAGACCGCACGGGATTACAGCGAGTTGTTTGAAACCCGGCAACACTTATGTGGAACGCATCCAGAACCGTTCACAGGCACCGACCGAGCCGATGATGGACGTTGACGCGCTCGCACAAGCCGCTGTTTTGATGGCAACCCTCCCGCCGAATATAAATATGTTAGAAGCGACTGTTTTACCTGTCGGTCAACTTTATATTGGTAGAGGCTAACGCGCAGCCGGAGAAAAATCATGAAAGTGAATCGGGATCAATTCATGGAAGAAGGGTATCTCGTTCTGCGGGAAGTCGTTCCGCCGGACGAATTGGATGTGCTTCGGGAAAGTTATGAACTGATGGTATCACGCCAGCGGGAAATCTGGGCGCGAGAACGCGGACCAAACGACCCACCCGGCGGCGTATGGGAGACTTCGCCCCAACCGCGTCTACTGCTCGGACGCGATCCACTTGCAGGGCTTGTTGATGAGAAGACGGCGAGTACTGTCGAAATTTGGGCGCACGAAAATATGCAAGGTGCCAGCACTGCGCTGCTCGGTGAGGAAGACGCGGGTGTTACCGAGATGATGCTCATGTGTAGCCCTGTCCGAGACTGCGGACCTGCTGCTTGGCATCGGGACCACCACCCGATTGATACTGCACCACTACAAGGTTATATTGACGATATTGTGGAGACGGGACCGCGCTATGTGCAGTGGAATCTTTCACTCTATGACGACAGTGTATTGTGGGTGCTACCCGGCAGTCATCTGCGTGTGAATACCGACGAGGAAAACCAACACCTGTTGGCGGATCCGAAAGTTCCACTACCCGGTGCAGTGCAGACACATCTTAACGCTGGTGATGGCGTTGTTTATATTCTGCCTATTTTGCACTGGGGTAGTAACTACAGTCGGAAGATGCGGCGCACGATCCACGGTGGGTTTTCAAACCATACCCACTATGAAGCGTTTGACTATATAGACTATCTGTCGCCAGCAGTGCGAGACAAATTCCACAGGTGGAATGAACGTAGCGAACAGATGAAAGTGTGGACGGAAAATGCGCTTCGTGCTGCAATTGAAAAGCGGACTGATGCTTATCACACGGCACTCGACAATTTGCATCCGGGTAGAGGCGAAAAAGGGAAGATGCTTTCAACCGTTTTCCTATGTAAAGCCGCCTGTTTTGTGGCAATGGCACACGGTTGTGATCTCTCAGACATCCCGGATGAACTCAAGAACCGTGGCAAGGGTTTTCACCCCATTACCCTGAATTGGGGACCACCGTTTACGGAACGGTTCACAAAAACGGAAGCAGCGACTGTGTGGGATCGTTTTAAACCGCTTGATGCACTCCTCAAGACCGACGAAGAGCAGTATTTGCCGGGTTTTCAATCCGGTCCGATGCACTACTATTTCAATGAAATGCCTGCCAATTTCGGCGTTGCGGATTTCATCAAAACGTGGGAATTACAGCCGTAGACCGAGCATTCCACTGAGATAGAAATACGCTTCTTCGGTATAACGGGGTAGGTTCTCAGGATCTTCGACTTCCAATTCTAAAGTCAGGTCGCCTTGGTAGTCCACCGCTTGGAGTGTCTCAATAATCTCTTTGAGGTTGAGTTCACCGCGCCCGATGCCGACAGATATAGATCCGAGATGATCCTTGAGGTGTACTGCATAGAGGCGTGATGCGAATTGACGAATCGCGGCAAGCGTGTCCACACCGGATGAATGAAAATGTCCTGTATCTATGCAGACACCGACGCGTTCGTCGGGAATGGCATCTAAAACGGTTTGGAAATCCTCTGCCTGTTCAAGGACATTGCCGTGGTGGGGTTCAAGTGTTAGTTTGATTTGACTCTCTGCTGGCATGCGTTGCAACACCTCACGGACACAGGCGATTACCCTATCCAATGCGCCGGGATCCGTTCTACGTTGCGCACCACTTGTCGTCAAATGCGTTGCGCCGAGTTCTTCGGCGATTTCGACACATCTTGCGATTGCGCCTGCGCGTGCGTCAACATCGGCATTGTCCTGTCCGCCCCATCCGGGTGGGTAGAGTCCGGCACACTTCATGCCGGAAGCGTCAATTTTTGCTTTCATAGCGTCTATGTCAAAATCAAGAGCGGCATCAACGCTCCAGATAAGTGGTCCGTGGATTTCCATGAGGCGGTAGCCGATTTTCGGTGCGTTTTCTAAGGTTGCGGCGACCTCGTCTTCGGCGTAGCCTCGGTAACAGATAGAAGCACAGATAACGTCCATTTTTATTTGTCCTCGCATTTCCCTGCTCGAAAATCAGCGAGTGCCTCCTTCGCGAATCGTTCAAACTTTCCAGCCTTAGCGTCTTTCTCAAACTGTTTATCCCACACTTCCGCTTCCGCTTTATATATCTCTAAGCGTTCGTGAAGTTCAATTTCCAATACTTTCAATAATTCCTTTTTCGTTTTCCTTTCACAACTCACCTCAGGGAGTTCTTGTATCCACCCAATCCACCCATCACCGTTCTGCTCAGCATGAACTGTATAGGTTTCGGCAAACCCCTGTTCTTGGACTTCAATAGTATGTACTTGGCTCATGTGTCACTCCTTTTATGTAACAGTTCAAATATATCGAATTATATCCTATAAAGAGACCAGTTGTCAAACAATTCTCTTGAAAAATTGAGTATACAAGATATAATAAACGGTATAATCAGTAGACTTGGAGTACACTAAAAGTGATTCAACAAATCGAAATAACTTTACCTGAATATCCGCGCGGCTTTCATCTCGTCACAGATGAGATTGTGAAATCGCTTGGTGACCTGCCGCGGGAAGGTATCCTACACCTGTTTATCAAACACACCTCGGCAGGATTGACTATCAACGAAAACGACGATCCAACAGTTCGTGAAGACTTTGCCAACAGTTTCGATCAACTCGTCAAAGAGCGCGAACCGTTCTATAAACACACAATCGAAGGCGACGACGATATGCCAGCACATATTAAAGCGTCGCTCGTCGGTTTCAGCGTCTCTATCCCGATTACCAACCATCGCCTGAATTTAGGTATATGGCAAGGCATCTATCTGTGCGAATTTCGGAATCACGGCGGTCAGCGACACTTAATGGCGACGCTTTATTCTTAATAGGACTTACGCAAAAAGCAGTAATTTCGGTATTTTTAAGAAACCCCCTAAATCCCCCTTATCAGGGGGACTTTAAGAGCAACTGATTTAACCCCCTAAATCCCCCTTATCAGGGGGACTTTAAGAAGTGGTGCGTAAGTCCTACGTATAAACGCCCTCTACAGTGTGCTATAGAGTTCGGCGTGGCGTTTCAGTACAGCATCCGAATCCGATGGATTGATCACCTCTATGGAGATAAATCCGTTATATCCGTCTTTTGCGAGAAGCGTGAGTGAATCCCGTTCGGTGTCTGGCATCGGACCGCTGTCTCCGAAATTGACGTGTGCGTGTCGGACTTTGCCACGTAGATGGACATACGCTACATCAACCGGCTCTCCGTGTCGGACGTGGTGCGCTGCATGCCAATTTACATAGGTGTTTTGCGCTTCAGCGCGATGCAGTGTCTCCGCAACGTAACTGCCGATGAGGTTCCCGTGTGTCTCTAAACAGAGTGCAACGCCTGCGTCGCCAGCCAATCCGTCACATTCACGAATACCGTCTGCTTCCCAATCCAAAGTTTGGGATATTTCAACCGGCGTCTCCGGTACCCTGTCCCCAAAGATACGGATATTCGCCGCGCCCATGGTTGCTGTAAGGTCAATGTAACGCTTGAGGAGTTCGACCTGTTCGGCGCGTTTGCTTGCGTCGGGATCGATGAATCGAACACCGGTTGCGATGCAGGAGAGATCAATCCCGCTATCGACGAATCGGGCGCGGGCATCTCGGAGTTGTTGTGGTGTCGAATCCAATTCCACGCCGTGTCCGTGATTCCATTCGACGCGGAGTTCTAAGTGTTTATAGTCATATTCTTTTGCTTTGTCAATCAGTTCCACCAATGTTAGTGGCGGACAGACGGACGACATAAATCCAAATTGCATGTAAAGCCTCCAATTTTGTTAGGTTATCCTCGAATATCAATAGATGAACTGCCATTACCCCGTTTTCTAACGTTGATTTTGACAGGTAAACGTCTTGTTAATTCCTGAATATGGCTGATGAGAAAGATGTTCCGTCCTTGCATGCGGAGCCCTTCGAGTGCTGCAATTGCAATGTCAAGCGTCTCAGCATCAAGGGTGCCGAATCCTTCGTCAAGGAATAGCGAATTGAGTTGTGACCGCCCGCGGCTGAGCTCGGAGAGTGCGAGTGCTAAAGCGAGACTTGTCAGGAAAGATTCTCCACCGGAAAGTGTCTCAACCGGACGTTCTTCATTTGCATTCCAGCGATCGATGACTGTTAGATCACCGATACTTTCAACTTTCAGTTGGTAACGTTCTGAAGTGAGATATTTCAACTGTTCATTTGCTAAGCTGCCCATCTGTTTGAACATAATCTCTAGTGCAAAGTCGCGTAAAGTATTAGCGGGAATTGTCTCCTGTAACCACTGCCAGCGTTCCAATTCTTGTTGCACCTTATGCAATTCATCACCAAGATCCTCACGTTCTTTAAGCGCACGTTCCAAGCCTTTGATTATCTCTCCTTGTGCACCAACCTTTTTCTGCTCTTCCTGAAGCTGGGCTTCGATTTCTTCCAGTTGGGTCTCAATCTGTTGCAATGCGTCCGGATCATACGGCGTTTCGTTAAATCGAGTCTGTAACTCCGTAATTTCTAACGCGAGTTGCTGCATTTCATTTTTATGCGCATCAATTTGGTCGGTTAGGTCTTGTATCTGCCCATCGTCCCGAAACGCCGTATCATGTGCTGCCGGTGAGTTGAACCCTGATTTTTCCAACTTATTAAAATAAGCGGAACGCGCAGATTCAAACTTTTCATTGTCCTCCTTATGATGCTTCGCGCGAATCACATGAGCGGTCTGCTTTTCAGTTAACAGACTCTGGCTTTCCTGTAATTGTTGTTGGGCTGTATCATGTTCGTTCTTTTTTCCCTCCAATTCGGTTTCCAACTCACTGACAGCGGCATTAATCTCGGCTTCCGTTTCCAACCCATTAGTTTTCTTGCGAACGGCATCCAAAAACGCTTCACCTTCTTGCCGATACTGGCCTATTTCGGATTGTACCTCCTTATGAGACTTCCGTAAACTCTCAAGACCGCTCTGATCTGACTCAATTTTGGTGTTAAGTACCTGAAGTTGCGTTTTTGCTGTGTCGCGTTCATTTTTACGGGCCTCAACTTCCCCAATCTTATTTTCAAACTGATTTACAGCCACCTTCGGTTTAACGCCATGAAAAGCATCAGGTAATAATTCCCAAAAACGGGTCTCAGTAGATTTGATGGCCGCTTCCAAATCCTCAACGTTATTATTGACTTCTTGCAACTGCTTCTCAATTTCGCTCAAGGACTTCTTCTCGTTAGCGATATTTTTTTCGGAATTTTCGAGTTGCTGCGATAGTGTTTGATAAGCATGCGAAGTCTGCGTATGTAATTTCTCAGCATCTCCAATCGCTGTGACAGTATCATTCGCCTCAGTAAACTGTTCGGATGCCCACTTTGACGAAACATCAACGTCGGGATAGATCGCTTGCCACTCTGCAAGAAAATCTGCTGCCTCGTCGTTCAACCCTGCTATATCTGTGGTGCATGCTTCAATTTGATCAGTAGTGTTCCGTTTATTCTGTTCAGCCTGGATCTGCTTCATCTTCAAAGCCTGCAGTCTGTCTTCCGCGGCTTGAGCGTCGGCTTCTGCATTTGCTAATGCAGTTTCAGCATTTTGTAACAAGTCCTCATTTTCGTCTTCCACAACATCCGCATACGGGTGTTCCGTAGCACCACACACCCGACACGGTTTTCCAGTGTGAAGGTGTTGTCGAAGTTGATTGATCGGGTTTGCCCATTTCGCGGATTCTTCCTCTATCTCACAACGTTGAACGACTTCAGCGGCTTCCTGACATACTTCGGTTTGGCTTGCTAAGTCGGCTTTGATTTGTTCAAGTTCAGCATCCAGTGCTGCTGCAGTGTCGTTTAATGCGTTCAGTTGATTTTCAAAACCCGCTAAGTTATTTTGCGTTGCCTCATATTTCTGTGCGATGGGTTGTGCCTTAGCCGCCTGCTGTGTTTGGACAATCCATTCCTCGCGGGTCCCTGTTGCCAGCAGTTTGTTCAATTCAGCGGTGGCATCTTCTAATGTCGTCTTAGCATCTGTTTTTTCAGAAAGGAGTCCAGCGTGAGTGTCGAACAATTTTTTGATTTTTTGCTTCAACGACGACACATTCTTTTCGGACTCTGCCTTGCTGGCTGATGCTGTCTCTAACTGTTTCTCTTGTAAATCGAGTTGCGCCAGAAGACCCGTTGCGCGGTTGAGACGCTGTTGCCTATTTGACGGAAGTGGATTCTCATCCAAAAAGGTTTGTGCTTCTTGGATTTTTTCCTCCAACTGAGATCGTTCAGACTGCTTGCTGTCTAATTGGTTTGACAACTCTTTAATCTGTTCATCTAAGTCCATCAAATCTGGAGTCCGTTTATTCAGTACCGCGAATTTACCTTCTGCTTGTTTTACATCTGATTTTGCATCGGTGTAAATTTCCACTCGCCGGTCCCGTTCAGTGGATGTATCCTGATATGCTTCCGCTTTTTCGTCAAAAACGTCTTGGTCGGTTTTAACCTGCTTCTCTGCCTCTGTTTTCTCCGTTTCAGCCGAACTTAATGCCGCTGTTGCTTTTTCAAGTTGCGCCGTTGCATTATCAAACGCCTGTTTTTCAGGGAGAAGACGCTGGGCTTTCTCTGCGAGTTCTCGTTCTAATCCGAGTGCGTCAATTCTTGGCTGCTGATCTAAAAGTTCTTCTTGCCGTCTCTTTGAGGATTGGAGTGTCTCAAAGTCCCCTGTGCGTTTGGTTTCTCGCGTTTTTTCTTCCTGAATCCGCTGGATTTCCGCGCCTAATCGTTTGGCATCTTCTTGTAACCTGCTAAGTTCTTTTTCAGCCTCCGCGACTTGCTCAGGCGAGGCTTCAGGGATACCCTCAATCTTTTTGATAACTTCAGCATGCGCTGCCTCAACCTCGTTAACCTTATCATTGAGTGCTTGTTTTAGGACATCGTAGATACTGACCCCTGCAGTTGCTTCCAAAATTGTGCGTCTTTCTTCGCTGCTCGCCTTCAAGAACGCAGCGAATTCGCCTTGTGCCAACATGACCGACCGTCTGAAAGCATCAAAATCAAGTCCTAAAATGGACTCTACTTCTTCACTAACCGTGTTTTGGCTCGAACCGAGAGATTTGCCACGCGTTGATAGTTTATCGCTAATCAATTTGCCATCATCAGCGTAAAACAACTGTACCTTCGGGGCACCTTTTTGTCTAATAGACCAAGTCGCGAGATAACGGGTATTGTTCGCCATAAAATGCACTTCGGCGAACGCTTCTTTTTCACCGTGACTAATGAGGTGATTCGGATTTTGGCTCCCGGTTCCACTCAATCGCGGGGTTCTCCCGTAGAGTGCAACGCAAATCGCGTCCAATAATGTGGTTTTTCCTGCCCCGGTCGGACCAGTAATCGCTACTAGCGAGGCATCATCCAAGGGTGGGTTTTCAAAATTGACTTCAACCGACTCACGAAAACTATTCAGATTTTTAAGTTTCAATTTACATATCTTCATCTGGATTCCTCAACCATCTGGACTAATTCACTAAATGTTTGTGCCAAGGTTTTATCGGGTGGATTACCCTCAAATTCGGTTTTGTAAAACTCCTCAAAAATTTTTTCGGGATCTTCCATATCCTTAAGAGGGATCGTTGGTACTTGCTTTGCTTCTGGCAATTCAAGTTCCACGCTCAGAACATCGCCACCACGGTCGCCGAATGCTTTCCGAATTTCATCGCTGATACCGACTCTCGGTGTGTCTAACTTCAGTTTGACTTGGATATACTTACCACTCCACTCCTGTGTCATCGCATCTGATAAAACCGAAACTTCATCACCCTCAACAGTACATAATTCTTTGAAGATAGGGATCTGAATTTCTTCATCCTGTATTAGCGTTCCATCGCCATATAATTCCAATAGATACACTTTTTTGCGGTAATCTGTTTCGTTGAACCTTAGCGGGATCGGAGAGCCTGAATACCGAATGGGATAATCGGTGCCTTTGATTGTCTGGGGTTTGTGGAGGTGTCCCAAGGCGACATAACTCACACCCTCAGGAAAATCGCTGGCGTGGGTAGCAGTTGCGCCACCAATTTGGATATTTCGTTCAGAAGTGCCTATTTCCCCACCGTGAACGAAGAGGTGTCCCATCAAAATTTTAGGGAGTTCCGCTGGCATGGCAGCAACGCAGTCAGCATAAAACGCTTTGAATCGCTCTCGATACCGTTCACCCCGCTCCGCCTCTGTCTCATACGACAGGTGTCGGAGATCGCCTTCGGAGAGATACGGGACAGCGGCGACAGCGACTCGCGGATTGTCACGGGGGAAGGTGAAGACACATTTGGCGGGATCATCCGCCAGTCCGACGACGTAAATTCTGCCCATCTCAAGGAATTCGCGTGGTGCTTCCAAGTGACGGGCGGAGTCGTGGTTGCCAGCAGTAATCACAGTGTATGCATCCGTTTCATCAAAAAGTCGATAGAGGAATCGGTAGTAGAGGTTCGTTGATTCCGAGGAGGGGAGTGCCGTATCGAAGATGTCGCCTGAAACGAGGAGGAGTTCGACTTTATGTTCTTGGATTGTGTTGAGGAGCCACTCCAGAAATTTTTCATGTTCATCTGTACGTTGACGTTCGTGGAGCCGTTGACCGATATGCCAATCGGCGGTATGCAGTATTTTCATATTTTTCTGCGATTACCATCCTTTGGAAATTGCTGTGAGGGTCTAATACATACTATCATAGCAGATACGAAAATCTCTTTTCAAGCAAATTAATCGTTGCCAAAAATAAGGGAGCATGATAGACTAAAATCTACTATAGAACCGAATGATTTAGCGATTGAAACGTCGTGGACAATAAGGAGTTAGCCCATGCAAGACAATACACGAATCCTAAGTCCAGAGTTAGAAGAGATGCAAGTCTATGGGGAGACACGAGTCGGATGGGATGCGCACACACCTGTCAATGAAACCGTTGATGCGGATGGCAACGTTCCACCCGGCAATAGAGGTTTCGGTGTAGCAGATCCGAACTCGCCGAAACGTCGGGTCTACAACGATCCGGAAGTCGAGGCACTCCGCGAAAAATTACGCGAACATAACGGCATCCGTGGACTCGAAATCTGTGATCCGCATGAAGTCAAGAGAATCGCTCGTATTTTCCATCGAGATGGGTTCGTTGTCGTGCGCGACCTGCTTAATCCTGAGCAACTCGCTCGCTGGAGAGACGGGTGCGCTGAGGCATTGCGCGATATTCTTTCAGTCCCCGGTGAAGGCGACAGAAAATACGTAAGCGAAACTGGAAGGCTGCCGCACCGATATAGTTACGGCACCTCTTCCGCTTCAAGACAGATGCTGCATCATCCGGCTTGGGCAAGTATGATTGATCTACCGACAACCACGCCAATTGTCACAGAGATTTTCGGGGGTTCAGATTACCGAGTGTGGGGTTCAGGTGGCGATCTCTGTCTCCCAGGTGCGATTGAGTATCAACATCTACATCTTGACGGTAGAGACCCACAGCACCTTTCGGATGCCCGCATTGCGCACGCGGAGCGACTCGACCTTCAACTCCATAGAGACAGCAACGGGAAACTTGATGTCCCCTCACAAAAACTGATTATGGAGATGACACCACCGATGGTCACTATCAACTTCATCATGTGTGATCTCACTTGGGAAAACGGTCCGATCCGACAGATTCCGGGGACACATACGCTGCAACAGAACCCACCGCCTCCGGGTGACGAACCGGATTGGATGAAACATTCAACACTCGTCGGCGCGACTGCCGGTTCTGGTGTATTCCGAGATAACCGAGCATGGCACGGGGCAACACCGAACCTGTCAAAGGAAATCCGGGCACTGCCAAACGTTGAGTATGCACCGCCGTGGCGTACACAGCACGGTTTCAGTCGGATTATGCCTCACGAAATCTGGGAGACCTTAACACCATTCGGTCAGAAATTGTGCGACTGGATCAAGGCGGAACCGGGTGTCTGGCCCCCAGGGGCAGGCATTATGCACCCACTCGCAAGTCAGCGCGAAGCCGCAAAGAAAGCAAACAATTAGGAGGAGACAAGAGATGTTAAACTGGGGTGTTATGGGGGCAGGCGGTATCGCTTATGTATTCTGTAACGGTATGCGTTTTACAGATACAGGACAGATCCTTGCCGTTGCAAGTCGTACCGAATCACGTATTGACAGACTTGCTAACGATTTCGATATCCCTCGCCGATACAACGACTACGCCGATCTGTTGACAGATGACGATATTGATGCTGTTTATATCGCGACGATTCACCCGCTGCATGCGGAGTGGGCGGTAAAATGTGCCGAAGCGGGAAAACATCTACTGGTTGAAAAACCGATTAGCATGAATCACGCCGAAGCCGCTGCGATGGTGAACGCTGCCCGCGAAAACGATGTCTTCCTCATGGAAGCTTTTATGTATCGGTGCCATCCGCAGATTGCTAAAATGGTTGAGCTGATACAAGAGGGTGCCATCGGTGATATCCAAATGATCCGTGCGACTTTCGGTTATCGTTCAGGGTTCAACCCGCAGAGCCGTCTCTATAACCGGGAAATGGGCGGGGGTGGCATCCTTGACATCGGGTGTTATACAGCGTCGATGTCTCGGAAAGTCGCAGGTGCGGCGGCGAATGAACTCTTCCTGAATCCGATCTCTGTAAAAGGGAACGGGAAGATCGGTCCGACAGGTGTTGACCATATCGCTGCAGCTACCCTGAAATTTGAGAACGATATTATCGCGGAGATCATCTGTGCTGTTGAATGCAATTATGGGAGTAACGTCGTTATTTACGGCACAGAGGGGACGCTAACGGTTCCGAATCCGTGGCTGCCGTCATCGCCTTGTCGCGGTGCGAGAACACCGTTGCCGCCGGATACAATCTTCCCCGCGACGCAGCTGATTGTTCAATCGTCCCAAAGTCGGGAAACGACTGAAGTGACGATACCCGTTGATAGGGATCTGTTTACTTATGAAGCCGATACGGTTGCTGTGCACATCGCTGACCGACAGGCACCGGCGATGTCTTGGGAGGATACGCTTGGCAATATGCAGCTGCTGGACGCTTGGCGCGAAGAGGTGGGTGTTGTTCAGTAACAGACATTAAAAAATATGTATGTCTCAGGCGTGGAAGGAATGAAGAAATGCGGAAAGCCAAAATTGCGTCAGTAGGTTGTGGCTGGGTGGCAAGACGTTGGCATCTGCCAACAATTGCTGAGTTGACGAAAAGAGGCGATTTGGATTACGTCGCTGTGTGCGATGCAGACGCAGACACCGCTCGTGAAGTCGGTGCGGAATACGGTCTCCCGTATTACACAGATGTCGAGCAGATGCTTGAGAAACACAGCGATATTGATGTCGTAGACATCAGCACCGGCGATTATACACACCACCCACTCGCGAAGATAGTCGCTGCACACAAGATGCACCCCATCGTCGAAAAGCCGATGGCACCGACCCTCGTCTGCTGTGATGTGATCGTAGAAAGCTGCAGGAAAAACGGGGTCCATTTTGAAGTCGCCGAAAACTATTTCCGCATGCCGGGAGATCGGATCATCATCAAATTGATTCAGGAAGGCGTGCTTGGTGATATTATGCGGGTACATTTTATCGAACCGTTTGGACACTCGCGATTTGCGCACGGTTCCGGTAAACCGCGCGGCATAACATCACCTGTATCAACGTTTGGTTCCCACTCTGGTGTCTGTATCGACATGGGGGTACACCGGATGTCTCAAATCCGATGTTATGCCCAAAGCGAACCGAAAACGATCGTCGGAACCACCAAACAGTTTGTTCCGGGTTCCGACAAAGTGTACGAAGATTGGGGACATGCGCTGATTGACTTTGAAAGCGGTGCCGTCGGGATTTATGAGACCTCTCAAGTCGGAGAGGAGAGAATCAAGTACAGACAGATCATGGGAACAAAAGGTGTGATAACGGATACCGATTACTGGACATCAGATTTTCCGCTCCGCGCCCTCGTCAACGATGAAATGCAGGATATTCCGATTGAGAAGGAACAGCACCGAGTCGATGGTGTGGAGGTCCTTTCAAGGATTGTCGTTCATACCGACCCACCGATTGTCTATGAGAACCCGTTCAGAACGTACGCAATAGATGAATGGAACGTTGGGACTGCTGAGGAGATTATGAGTATCGCGAGGGCAGCGGTCACAGGTGAGGCACCGGAGTATGGCATGGGCGGTCGGAAAGATGTAGAGATGTGTATCGCCTTATATGAATCCTCGCGTTCAGGGATGATGCCTGTAACGCTTCCGATAACGGAAACGACTGTTTACGAACAGATGATCCACGACGAATTTTATCAAAAATTCGGTCATGCTATTGACGCGTAGAAGTATTATCCACAGAACCTGTCTTTCCAATCTGCCGAAGCTCCAACCTATTGAGTTGTGCTGCAAAAAATCTTGCAAGTTTTTCCGATTGATTGTATACTGCTTATGGTAGAGGTAATACTTCACGAAAAAGGAACACTTGCATGAATATTCTCGTCCTACACGGACCGAATCTACATCTCTTGGGAAAGCGTCAACCGGAGATTTATGGACACGAAACTTTGGCAGATATTAATACGATGCTTGACCAACACGCTGCAGCGTCGTCCCACCCGATTGTCCTGAAAATGTCTCAATCTAATCACGAAGGTGAACTCGTCTCTATCATCGGCGATCATATTGATTGGGCAGATGGTATTCTGATTAACCCTGCAGCCTATACACATACGAGCGTCGCTATCCGAGATGCGCTTTCGACTGTTGCACTGCCCGTTATTGAGATTCATCTTTCTAATATCTACGCCCGCGAGGAATTTCGGCATCATTCTTATATCTCGGCGATCGCGGTCGGCGTGATTGGTGGTTTCGGATCCCATAGTTATAAACTGGCACTTGAAGCCATGATCCATATCCTGCAATTGAAAATGAAACCGTCAGTATAGCACTTTGAGTAAGCATATCTTATGGAATTATAACACACAATAGGACTTACGGAAAAAGCAGTCATTCAGTAGTTTTAACCCCCTAAATCCCCCTTATCAGGGGGACTTTAAGAGTTCAAACGTTTTAAACCCCCTAAAGAATCAACGGTATGAATGCCTTATGGGCATTCACCGCCGCTTATCAGGGGGACTTTAAGAGGAATACGTAGCTCCTAACACAATTTGGAATACAAGGAATCTCTCTATGGCAGAAAACCGATTTATACCGTTTAGTCGTCCTTGGATTGATGATACCGAAATCGAAGCCGTTAGCCAAGTGCTCGCTTCCAAATGGATTAGCACGGGAAACAGGGTCCGCGAATTTGAACGCGCTTTTGCTGAGTATCTTGGTGTTAAGCACGCGATTGCTGTCAGTTCTTGCACTGCAGCGTTGCATCTGAGTCTCGTCGTAGCTGAAATCGGTAGTGGCGACGAAGTCATCACAACGCCTTATACTTTCACTGCGACTGCTGAAGCAATCCGATATGTCGGTGCGAAACCTGTTTTTGTGGATATCCATCCGGATACATTGAACATCGACACCAGCAAAATTGAGCAGGCGATAACGTCTCGCACGAAGGCGATACTCCCCGTTCATATCGCGGGTATCCCGTGTGATATGGATGCGCTGCGAGACATCAGTCAAAACCACAATCTGATGCTTATCGATGATGCTGCACACGCTATTCCTGTTGAATACAAAGGACAACACATCGGTGCTATCGGTGACCTGTCCGCCTTTAGTTTCTATGCGAATAAAAACCTCACCACGGCGGAAGGTGGTATGATTACCACTAACAACGACGCATTCGCCAAGCCGCTCCATACAATGCGACTTCACGGGATCGACAAGGATGCTTGGGCGCGTCAATCGCAACGCAATATTTGGCGTTACGACATTGCGACTGAAGGGTATAAATATAACATGACCGATATTCAAGCGGCGATGGGGTTGTGTCAACTCATGAAACTTAACAAGCAACATGAACGTCGCCGAAATTTTGCGCAGATCTATCAAACGGAATTGGCGAAATTCCCGCAGATTAGCACGCCTGTGGCACCGGATAACCCCCGTGAACACGCGTGGCATCTCTACATCATCCAACTCCAGACTGGCAATCGAGACGCATTTGTGGAATCCTTGAGCGAGGCGAACATTGAATGCAGTGTCCACTATATCCCGTTACATCTCTTTGATTTTTATCAGGAACGGTACGGCTACCGTGTCGGCGATTTTCCGTGTGCTGAGGCGGCATTTGAACGCGTCGTGAGTCTTCCACTTCATCCCGGGTTAACCGAGAAAGATATCCATATCGTGATTGATGCGATACGGAATGTTTTGAAATCGTAGTTCAGGCTTCAGAAATAGTTTCTTGTAGGTTGGGTTAAATGAACGATTGCGGTAGGTGAGGTTTCCTTACCTCGCTGGTTATTGGATTCACTTTTCTGCCTGAATACAAATTTGGCAAATCAAATGTGTTTCTGGCGATTCTATTCTTTATTTAGAGAAATCTATCAAAAATTGAGCAACGCGCAGTGGCCAAGTTTTTGGCGATTCTATTTTTCATTTAAAGGGCGAATTAGCCGCTCACAATTTTGGTTGAAGGGTATACCTTTTTCTGGTGCCTTTTCTGTTGCAGTTATTGTTGTCCCGCTTATCATATTTGACAAATTGAAGATGAATGCAGACAGTTTGTCGGTGTTTATGATGATAGCCCTCTGGCCTTTCTTCGCTGTAGCGGTGAAGCGCTTACACGATAGAAACAAATCAGTATGGTATCCTCTAAAGATTTTTGCCTATACTGACAGACTTAGTACTCTTGAATATTTGGTTTTTCGACTTTTTTTTCTCCCTTTTCTACTTATGTATGTACTTATAATGTGGTATTGGTCGTTTTTCATTGAAGTACCGTTCTTGAAAGGAACATACGGTTCAAACCGTTTCGGCCCCGACCCCTTGAAAACAGATGAACGGAGACACTCCCTCTAATTTCAAACTCTACCAAATCATCCCGTCCGAGGTCTGTTTCTCATGCGATGTTTGTTGCCGATTTTTAGAGGCAGACAGTCCACTCGCGCCGATTTTCACCGAGACAGAGAGACAGAAAGCCGTAGCACACGGTATCAATCCTACGCTGTTTCGTCCGCAAGCAGATGGAAAAAGCGCGCAGATTCAACTCAAACCGCATAAAGATTTCTATATCTGTCCCTTTTTTGAGCCAGAGACAAGCCACTGCACCATTTATCCGATGCGTCCGCTTGACTGCCAACTCTATCCGTTCGCGCTCATGTTCAGTGAAGACGGTAACGAGGTCGTACTTGGCGTGGATACCCTCTGTCCTTTCGGTGAGAAATATCTCGAAACGGAAGCATTCCAGCGACACATCCGCGATGTTATCAATTACGTCGAGTCCGAAGCGGTTACCGCGCAGATCGCTGCCAATTGGAATCTCATCGGTGCTTACCAAGAGACGGTGATAATCGTTCACACTTTAGCACAGTTGACAGATGCAACTTCAGCCCCTTACGTTTAATGACAAACCGATTTTTGATCTGCACGCGCATCGGAGTTGTCCGCGTTTGTCTCACTATGCCTTCGCGCCGCTTTATGTCTGGCGAGAACATTTTCAGTTTTATTGGACACTGCTGGCGGATTACTTATGTATTTTCGCAAAACAGGGTGATGACTACTTCATGCCGATTTTGCCGATGCCGTGTGAGACCGAAGATAGCGTCTATCTAAATGTTATTTGCCAAGCCTATCAATTCATGTTAGCATCCAATCGGAACCGACACATTGCGCGCATCGAAAATGTGCCACAAGAGATGATTGCTTTCTTTGAAAAGAATGGATTCTGTGCTACCTTAAAGGAGACGGAATATCTCTACGAAACCGAGGTGCTCGTGGGACTGAGAGGGGATCGCTACAAGCAGCAACGCCACGCTTACAATGCCTTTGTAGCAGAACATCCTGCAGCAAAATTGCGTGCGTATACGCCAGTGGATCAGGATGCGTGTCTCACACTTTATGATAGATGGCACGAGACGCGATCGCAGAAATATGACGATCCGATCTACAACGCAATGCTCAATGATTCATGGTCGGCACACCGGATTGGGGTTTCACACGCGGATGCACTCGGACTCCTTGGACGTGTTGTCCGTATTGACGGAGAAATCGGCGGTTATACCTTCGGCTATCCACTGAATGCGGATACCTTCTGCGTAATGTTCGAGATCACTGACCTCAGCATAAAGGGACTCTCACAATTTATCTATCGCGAATTCTGTAAGGAATTGATGGATACCTACAAATGGATTAACGCCATGGACGATTCTGGGTTAGAGAACCTAAAACGCGTCAAACGCGCGTATCATCCTATCCAACTGATTCCATCATACAATATTGTATGATAGAAAATAAAAGAATGAAATCGGCACTTATCTTCCTCAACGGCTACTATGACACACGGCATCTTGATTTTTACCGCCAAGAGATCGTAACTGCGGTGGAAAACGGTTCGCTACTCATCTGTGCTGATGGTGGGATACGTATATTTGACGAATTAAATCGGTGTGGTGAGATGCCACTTGTTCCAGATGTGCTGATCGGGGATATGGACTCGGTTCCGAATTGGGGTGACAAACCGCTCGTACAAGCAAAACAGATCGTCCAAGAGTGGGTTGGGAAGACAGACAAAGACTACACCGATGGGCAGCTCGCTGTGGATTACGCGTTGGAAGCATACGGATGCCGACATATCATCATCTATGGCGGGTTACCGCGTCCGGAAGTATACGAAACAGACCAGTTTCTTGGCAACTTAAAACTGATGCGTTTCGGACATTATCGCGTGTCCAGAGATGAACATTACAGTGCTGAAATGCGAGACCCGAAACAGACGATCCACTACGTGCTATCATCTATACGATTAGCCCGAAAAAACAGTGGATTGCAACGCGTTTCGCTCATCGCTGAAGCCGATAACGTCGTTGTGGAAAAGAGCGAAAACCTGCGTTGGGACTTAGCATCGTTACACATTCATCCCGACCTAACGAACGCGCTCCGCAATGAGTTCGTGGAAGGTGCAGAATGGGCAACCATCCGATTGGTTGCAGGTTCTGCCCCGGTTTATGTGATTTACAACTGGTGAGCCAGGACTTTCTTGAGTGTTTCTGTGTCCAGATTCGCGCCGCTCATCACCATCACCACGTTTTTCCCTGCCAATGTATCTGTGAGTTTATGCGCAGCTGCGATCGGTGCCGCGCCTGCGCCTTCTGCTAAGTTATGCGTCCACCGCAACGCCAAACGGATGCCTTCCACAATTTCAGCCTCGCTGAGTAGGACCATGTCGTGGATGCCTTTCTGGATAATAGAAAACGGCAGCGGGAACGGCACACGTGTCGCGAGTCCATCGGCAATGGTATCGCAAGAATCGGTCTCTATCGTGTGTCCTGCTTTCCATGAGCGATAGATCGCGGGTGCATTTTCGGCTTGCACACCGATGACCTTAACATTAGGATTGATCGCTTTCGCAACGGTAATCGCGCCACAGGAACCACTTCCACCGCCGATCGGCACGATAATCGCATCTACATTCGGAAGGCTTTCAAAAATCTCAAGTGAATAGGTACCGACACCGTGAAAGAGTCCGGGTTCCATGCAGGGGTGAACGTAGTAAAGCCCGCGTTCCGCTTCGAGTTTCTCACACAAAGCACGTGCCTCATCAAAATCGGCACCGTGTTCGATGAGTTCTGCACCGAACGCTTGCATCGCACTATTCTTTTCAGGGTTATTTCCGTGTGGCACCACAACGGTAGCCTTGACCCCATACTGTGCTGCTGCGTAAGCGATGGACTGTCCATGATTCCCACGCGTTGCCGTAATAACGCCTTTTTCACGTTGTGTCTGTGGTAGGTGATGCATGAAATTCAGCCCACCGCGCACTTTAAAACTACCTGTCGGGTTATGATTTTCGTGTTTGATGTATGCTTGAAATCCGAGTCGCTCGGACAATTCTGGATAGTGAATTAGGGGTGTAGATTTTAGAAACCGCGTCACGATCTGTCTCGCGGCAATAATGTCTTGAAATGTAAGCGTTCCCATTTTATTCCTTTAGTAGTATAGTTGTCAGTTATCAGTTGCCAGAAAAGTACAAAGATCGCGAGCACAGCTCGCTCCTACAATAAGAGGTGTGTGAAGATAACGAAAAATAGTATCTTGCAAACGCAAGGAATCCATGCTAATATGATAACATGTTTTAAGGGCGTATATCAAAATTAATCGCATAGAAAGGGAAATCTATGTCACAAGAATGGCATTCTACGCAACTCGAAATTGATGAAACCGAGGACCTCATTGAGGCATGCTATGAGAACGGTTGGACAGACGGACTGCCCGTCGTTCCGCCGACCCCTGAACGCGTTGAACACATGCTCAGCGGGACAGATCGAGATCCAGATGAATTAATCGCTGCAGTCCCACCGAAATGGGGCAGAGCGACAGTCGAAAAGGTCGCGATCAACGCAGTCATGGCGGGCTGTAAACCGGTGTATCTTCCGCTTATCCTCAAGGCAGTAGAGGCAATGACCAACGAGCAGTTCAATCTTCACGGTGTTCAAGTTACGACATCCCACGTTGGACCGATGCTCATTGTGAACGGACCGATCCGAAAGCAGTTAGAAATCAACGATGGGTTCAATCTCTTCGGTCAAGGGTGGCGTGCCAATGCAACCATCGGCCGTGCATTGCGGCTCGTTTGTACGAACATTGGAGGTGCGTTGCCCGGTGAACTCGACCGCGCTGCATTTGGACACGCAGGGAAATATACCTGTTGCATTGCTGAAAAAGAGGAGGTAAGCCCTTGGGAGGCGATGCATGTTGACCGCGGATTCCAAGCGGACGATAGTACCGTCACCGTTTTCGCTGCCGCTGGTCCGCAAACCGTAAACGACCACGGGAGCAACACTGCTGAAGGTATCCTTAATACAATCTCCCAGAACATCGCTGCCCCCGGCAACAGCAGCGGTGAAACGCTTCTCGTCATCGGTGTTGAACACGCGAAGACAATTTCTGAGGACGGCTTCAGTAAAGCTGATGTTCGGCGTTACATCGCTGATACCACTCAGCGATACTCGGAAGCAGATTTACTGCTCATGGTGGCAGGTGGCCCCGCAGGTAGGTGGAGCATTGTCGTTCCGGGTTGGGGATCACCCAGTTCTCGGTCTATTACAATAGCAGTGTAGACGCTATCCAAACCGAGACCAAGATTGTAAAAGCCAGTTAGAATTTTTCGCTGAAAATATTTTTGCAAATCGGCAAAAAATGTGGTATCCTTTTTAAGTAAAGAGGATAAGAAACTGAAATCTGTTTTCTGACGTTACAACTAAAGGAATAGATACGATGGACGCGAGAACGCTGTCTCTACCGATCAGCACCTTAGATTACAAACAACCTGCCACTGTCCCCCTCGGTTCACCTGTCTCCATTGTCATTGATATGATGCAAGAAGGCGGACGTGGGTGTGTTCTCGTCGTTGATGAGGATGAACAGTTGGTCGGCATCATTACGGAGCGGGATTTGCTGCAGCACGTGAGTGGGCAGCGCGCCGCCCCTGCGGAATTTAAGGTAGAACAGGTCATGACCCCGGATCCGGAGGTGCTTCGTGCCAGTGATCCGATCGCTTTCGCATTAAACCTGATGCATCTCGGACGCTTCCGGCACGTCCCGCTCTGCGTCTGGGACGACCAAGACGAGGCGTATCCTATCGGCATAATCTCGACCCGTGATATTCTCGAACACATCGCTATATTCATAGAACATCAGGATTAGGAGGCGTAACCGTGCTGTATGACTTGGCAATTGACGAAGAATTAGAAAAGATGGACGAGGACGCTGGATTAAAAGCATGGCGCGCCCATGAGATTCACGTTTCACTAAAAGATATAATGCGCCCTATTGTCACTATTGATATTGATTGTAGTACAAACGAAGCCATTGATATACTCCTTACCCATAAGATAGGCGCGGCACCGGTTGTCGAAAACGGTTCTCTCCGCGGGATTTTTAGTGAGCGAGATGTCCTCTACAAAATCCTCAACAAGCAGGTCGGCGATCTTGATGTTGTCAGTGTTAAAGAATTCATGATAGCAGACCCGCAAACAGCACGCCCGGAAGATTCCTTGAACACTGCTATTCTCTATATGGCACGCGGTCATTATCGGCACGTCCCGATCGTTGATACAGACAACCGACCGATCGGTATGGTCTCCATCCGTGATGCGATTTCTTATCTCGTTGAAGAATTTCCAAAAGAAATCCTAACGCTACCTCCGAGACCCGTTCGAGATGCCTTTAAAGCACGCGAGGGTGCCTAAATGGATTTCAGATTTTATAGGCGCGTTCAGAGCGCGCGCACCTACCACACAAAAAGGAAGCAATTGTGATGCGCAAGCCAGTAGAGCAAATCGAGGCAGCGACAATCTTATTTGCTGGCGATTCCGGCGATGGTTCACAGTCGATTGGCACACAAATGACAGAGACCACCGCCCTTATTGGTAACGATGTCGCTACCCTTCCTGATTACCCCGCTGAGATTCGCGCACCCGCCGGGTCTTTAGCAGGTGTATCCGGGTTCCAACTCCATTTCTCAAGTGAACAAATTCATACCCCTGGTGACCTCTGTGACGTACTCGTAGTAATGAACCCCGCGGCGTTAAAAGTGCACCTCCACAAACTTAAACCGAACGGCATTCTTATTGCAAACACTGATAATTTCGCGCGACGCAATCTACGCCTTGCAGGATATGAAGAGGACCCTCTCGAAAGCGATGCCCTTACAAAATACCAAGTTTTCGGTGTCGAATTAACACGACTCACGCGAAAAGCACTCGAAACAACGCAACTGAGTATGGGCGAAATTGATAGATGTAAAAACTTTTTCGCACTCGGTATGATCCTCTGGCTCTACAATCGTCCGATGGAATACACGATGAAGTGGATCAAAGCGAAGTTCGCTCAAAGACCGCAGTACATTGAGCCCAATATCCTTGCACTTCGCGCCGGGAACACCTACTGTGATATGACTGAGCAATTCGCTGTCTCTTACGATGTCAAACCGGCACCTTTTGAACCCGGCACCTATCGGAACATCGAAGGCAATATGGCAACTGTACTTGGATTGGTCGCGGCGTCACATCGATCTGAACTCCCGCTCGTTTATGGTAGTTACCCGATAACACCGGCAAGCGATATTCTCCATGGACTCGCTAAATACCGGAATTTCGGTGTTATTACCATGCAGATGGAAGATGAAATCGCCGCCGTTGGCGTTGCAATTGGTGCCGCATTTAGTGGCGCGCTCGGTGTCACTGGCAGTAGCGGCCCTGGTCTCGCCCTTAAGTCAGAAGCTATGAACCTCGCAATGATTGCGGAACTTCCACTTGTCGTATGTAATATACAACGCGCAGGCCCCTCAACAGGGATGCCGACGAAGACGGAACAGTCGGATCTTCTGCAGATGTTTTACGGCAGGAACGGAGAATCACCTATCCCGATTGTCGCTTCCTCCCGTCCGTTCGACTGTTTTGAATCCGTCTATGAGGCGTGCCGGATCGCAGTGAAATATAGAACACCCGTGATCTTCCTTTCCGACCTCTACATCGGAATGGGTGCTGAACCGTGGCGGATCCCCGAGATCTCCGAATTACCAGAGATTAAACCGAATTTTGCAGTCAGCGCAGACACCACTAACGGATTTGAACCGTATCTACGCGACCCAGAGACATTGGCGCGTCCGTGGGCAAAACCTGGGACACTCGGCTTAGAGCATCGCATTGGTGGATTAGAGAAATCCGATGTGACTGGACACGTCAGTTATGACCCTGAGAACCACGAAAGGATGGTAGAAATTCGAGCGGAAAAGGTGGCACGCATTGCGGATGACATTCCGCCTACTGAGGTCTTCGGAGCACAGGAAGGCGAAATCCTCTTGCTCGGATGGGGCGGCACTTTCGGTGCACTCAGAACAACAGCAGAAAATTATGTTGCCGAAAGGCTTCCGATAGGGCATGTTCATCTCCGACATCTCAATCCGTTTCCGAACGATTTAGCCGACATCCTCAACAGATTCAAAAAGATATTAATTCCGGAACTCAATAGTGGACAACTCCTGCAACTCATCCGCGCCACCTATCTTATTGATGCGATCGGGTTTAACAAGGTCCAAGGGCAACCCTTCCACGTTTTTGAGTTGCATGCCAAAATTGACGAAATACTTAAAGAGATAGCACACTTTTAGCCTCAAACGCCAAAGGCGGTAACACACCATGAAAAGGAAAAGAACCTCACGGATTCCGGTCGGTGCACCGACCCTCACAAAAGATGATTTCAAATCCGACCAAGATGTACGCTGGTGTCCAAGCTGCGGTGACTATTCTATTCTTGCCCAGACGCAGCGCATTTTACCTGAACTCGGCATCCCGAAAGAGAATGTGGTCTTTATCTCTGGCATCGGGTGTTCAAGCCGGTTCCCGTATTACATGAACACCTACGGGTTCCATACAATCCACGGTCGGGCCCCAACGATCGCCTCCGGTGTAAAAATGGCGAACCCCGACCTCTCCGTGTGGGTTATTACGGGGGATGGCGATGCGCTCTCAATCGGTGGTAACCACTTTATCCATCTGATGCGCCGGAATTTCGATATCAACGTGCTGCTGTTCAACAACCGCATCTATGGACTCACGAAAGGGCAATATTCACCGACTTCCGTACAAGGGGAATCGACACCTTCCACGCCACTCGGCTCTCTGGATTCACCGTTTAATCCAATCAGCCTTGCACTCGCTTCGGGGGCAACATTCGTCGCACGGTCAGTAGACATTCACACGGATCATTTGCGTCCGATGCTCAAGGCCGCCTTTGAGCATAAAGGCACCTCTTTCATTGAGATCTACCAAAATTGCCATATCTTTAACGACGATACCTTTATACTTCAAAGAGAAAAAGAACATAAAACCGATCATACGGTGCTACTTGAACACGGTGAACCCCTCGTTTTTGGGGCAAAACACGACAAAGGCATCCGACTCAACGGTTTTCAACCTGAAGTTGTAGATACCACAAATGGTGAACATACCACCGAAGATCTGATTGTACACGATCAGTATGCTGAGGATACGACCTTGGCGAATTTCCTCGCGGGGATGAGCGATACACCTGATATGCCACATCCGATGGGTATCTTTCGCAGTGTCCGGCATCCGTGCTACGAAGATTTAATGACGAACCAGATCCGGACCGCAAAAGAACGCACAGGTGACGGTGACCTTGAGGCACTCCTCAATGATGGCGAAACGTGGACTGTGTCATAGTATCATAGGATCCCGACCATGAAGATTTATATTCTCACCGACTTAGAAGGGGTTGCGATGGTATCCCGCTTCAGTCAAACCCGTGAAGAAGGTCCCCAGAAACAGGCAGCCATGAGATTACTGACGCAGGAGATAAACGCTGCCGTTGACGGCATCCTTGATGCGGATGCGGACGCGGAAATCGTGGTTTGGGATGGACACGGGACCGGCGGGATTGATGTGCTTGAGTTTCATCCGGAGGCGAAATTAATTGCGCGGGGACCGATTCGTCCGCCCTACTATCTTGATGAAACTTATGACGCGCTCTTTTTCGTAGGACAACACGCCATGGCAGGCACACCCAACGCGCCGTTGAGTCATACCTATTCTTCTTTGTCAATTGAATACTACAAACTCAACGGCGAAATGATCGGAGAATTCGGGTGCCGTGCAGCGTTAGCAGGCACTTTCGATGTTCCAACGGTTTTCATCTCCGGCGACGATAAAGCGGTCGCAGAAGCGAAGCAGCTTATCCCCGACATTTATGGGGTCGAAACCAAACAGGGACTTGGACAGGAGTTGGCGCTGCATCTATCACCGCAACGGTCGCGAGAACTGATTCAAGAGACCGCCGCGACGGCTTGCCGAAATATCGCTGAGATCCCACCATTCAAAATTGATCCACCTTATACGTTTGAAGTCCGAGTGCTTGAGGGTAAATCCATTGACGGGTACCTGAAACGCGGCGCAGTGAAGATTGATGCTCGCACTGTCAGTTGGCAGAGCGATGACCTTTGCGCCTTGTCTATTTAGCCCCCTGCAGAACCCTTCGGTTTCCCATTTTTTTAGCCTTACCGCAGGTTTCGCTGGCGGCGTTTGCTGAAGTTTCCGGAAAACAGACACCCCCTCCCTGAAAACTACATACCCTTACTTTCCTTGAAAATGATATTGACAAATTCACCGATAAACTGTACAATCTAATCAATTTTAGGACTTACGTAGATTTACTTCCGTTGCCGGTGCAGTTTGCAACAGTAGTTTCTGTGAAGACAGCAAGGCATATTAGGAAATCTCACACCTATAGTCGTGTAGTATGTGTAAGTACCATGGTCCTGGAACAGTAGCGTTTTTGAAGATAAATACTGCATAGTAAGGAGGCCCAAATGAAAACTTCTTTTATGTTCAGATTTTTGATGTTAAGCCTAATCCTGACCGGAGCCGTGGTGACATGCCATGCGCAAAGTGTCAGTGACGCAGACCTTGTTATCTACTACAGCTTCAACGATGACACCTTGAAAGGGGATGATGTTGTTGATGCGTCTGGCAACGGGAATGACGGTTTCCTCCACGGCGATGATTTGCAGATCGTGTCAGGCAAAGTGGGAGGCTCTATCCATCTTCCAGGGGATGCCGCCCAATACATTTCGGTGCGGGAACACATGTATGCGGAACCGTTCGCGGAGATAACCCTCGCCGTTTGGGTTAAGACGAGCGTCCGAGGGATGGTCGCTTCGTGGGATCGGAGTGAATTCTTCCGTTTCGCTGTTGGTGATGACGTGGGTGGAAATAACGGAACAACCTTCGTCGCTTTCGATACCTGCTGCCCGTGTTGTCATGACTGGTTCGGCAAAACAGATGTTGCCGATGATGAGTGGCACCATATCGCCGCAACGTTTGATGGGACAATGAAACGTATCTATGTTGATGGGAAGTTAGATGACCAAATTGAGGCACCGGCAGAAGTTATCGGTGCGGGACAAGCACGGTTTGGGTTTATCGGCATCGGTTCAGAGGCAGGCGCGTTTGATGCTAATGTGGGACCTACATGGGCATATAACGGGCTGCTCGACGAGTTTTTGCTGTTCCATCGACCGCTCAGTGCAGATGAGATTGCACATCTCGCCACTGGTCCTGACGATCCGTTTGTCGATGCAACAACCAGCGTTGATCCGGCTGATAAACTCAGTACGACATGGGGTAGCCTGAAGTCTACCTACAAGTAAAGTTTGATCTTTTTGTAAGCCATTAGTTTAATTGAGGGGGGTCCATAATTCTTTGGTGTAGATTCCGTTCACATTCGGAAACTACTCTGATGCATGTACCACCCTTAATCAACTGTGGCTAAAATCATAGGAAAAGACAGCATCAGATCACTCCACCACACCAACAGAACCATTGCAAATCTTGAACAACTTCCCAGTGTTAACCCGCCAGAAGACATCACCACAATGTTAATGGCACCGCAGGCACAAAGAGAATCAAATCCATGAATGGCACAGAAAAGGTCGTAAAGCATTTGGAGATGATCCAAGTCATCATTAACCGCTTGGAAAAGAACAGCTTCTGGATAAAAAGTGGAAGTCTGGCAATCCTCCTCACAGTCGCACTTTTAGTCGCCCGAGGCCCAATTGACCAGCCTGATGTCCTATCCCTAATAGTGCTTATTCTTATCATTCTTGGATTTTGGACGTTAGACGGTTATTTTCTGTGGAAGGAACAACTGTTTCGACAACTCTACGAGGAGGTTAGACAACAAACCGACACCGATTTCAATATGGATGTCAGCAAGCACAAAACTAATCCGAAGTGCAGTTGGGCATCTACTATTTTTTCTGTTACGCTTATAGTTTTCTACACAATAGAGATTGTGTTTGCCCTTTTTGTAACTCGCTGTCTTCTTGAACTACTCATAGCTATTTTCTCAATTTAATCAAGTTCCCCTTAAACATCAAACCTTCTTGAATTCAGATCATCTATAAAACCCACGTAAATCTGCGATGCAGACAATAGACCCGAAACCACATCTCCGCAGATAACTGCCCTTTCCCTTGACTTTACCCTTCCGATTCTGGTATTCTTTTATAGGATTTATTATACGCTACAATCTTCCACCGGCGTGCCCAAGAAGCGCGCCATATTACATCGGATTCATATATGGAAACTTTTGATTGTGAACTGAAACAACAGGTTATCTTCGGTGATAACACGATTGAAAGGCTCGGCGAGTTGGCGCGCTCACTTGGTGGCAGCCGAGTTCTCCTCGCTACAGATCCGGGTATCGAAAAAGCGGGTATCCTCGCGAGAGCCGTCTCAGCGTTGCAAAGCGAACGGATCGCCGTCTATGTTTATGCCGATGTCATGTCTAACCCGACGACAGAGAATGTTGAAGCCGCCGTTGAAGTTGCAAAAACCAACGCGCCGATAGACTTTATCATCGGAGTCGGTGGCGGCAGCTCGATGGATTGTGCGAAAGGTGCGAACTTTCTGCTTACAAACGGCGGTAAGATGGAGGACTATTGGGGCACGAATAAGGCGACAGAACCGATGCTGCCCTCTATCGGTGTCCCGACAACCATCGGTACCGGTAGCGAGGCGCAATCCTTCGCACTCATCTCACAAGCAGACACACACATCAAGATGGCGTGTGGCGATAAAAAGGCGCGATTTGGCACTGTAATTTTGGATGGAACGCTTACCAAAACCTTGCCGAGACCGATCGCAGCAATTACCGCAATAGACGCGATTGCACACGCTGTTGAAAGTTATGTCTCAACTCGACACAACCCGATGTCGCAGATGTTCGCACGGCACGCATGGGAGTTGTTAGACGCTCACTTTGAGGCATCCCTTGGCGCTAACAGCTCCACATCCCGCAGCAAAATGCTGTTCGGTGCCTACCTCGCCGGGCTTGCGATTGAAAATTCGATGCTCGGTGCCGCGCACGCTTGTGCTAACCCGTTGACAGCAAGATACGATGTCACCCACGGTGTTGCTGTCGCGTTGATGTTACCGCATGTCATCCGATTCAATAGCCACGTCGTAGGAGAAGCCTATCACGAACTGTATGCAGACGGAGATATCGCGGATAGAATTACAGCACTCAAGCAGATTGGTAATTTACCGAACAGACTTCGGGATTATCCTGTCCAATACACGATCGGAACAGGGGATATACCGACGTTGGCAAAGGAAGCGGCGGCGCAATGGACAGCGCAGTTCAACCCGCGTCCTTTGGATATTGGCGACTTTGTGAGGTTTTATGAACAGGTTTATTGATAGACAAACAGGCGAGCGAAATCGTCCGCGTCTCAAAAAGTTGAAGGCTACGGAAACCCAACGGCGTGTGCCTACTACTTTCCTCAGTCTTGTGCTTCTGCTTAGCATTGCAAGTGCAACGCTCGGTAATTGGACAAGCTTCCGCGGGAACCCACAACTCACAGGTGTTGCGGATTCCGAACTCCCGGACAACCTTCAATTGCTCTGGACTTTTCAGTCAGATGACATGATCGAATCCACCGCTGCAGTTGCCGACGGAACCGTCTATGTCGGTGCGTTAGACGGGATACTCTACGCAATTGACGCACAAACAGGCGAAAAGCGGTGGACATATCAGGCGAACAGCTCAATCAAAGCATCCCCCGCTATTCACGATGGTGTCGTCTACTTCGGCGACGGCGATGGGATGTTTCATGCGGTGGACATCAACACCCAGAAAATGAAATGGCAGTTTAGCACGGAAGGTGAAATCATATCTTCAGCCAATTTTGCTGGTGACCGTGTGCTATTCGGCTCGTATGACGGATTCCTCTACTGTCTCAACCGAGAAAATGGAGAACTTGTCTGGAAATTTGAGACGGAGGGGTATGTCCACGGCACGCCGGGTGTCTGGACGCAGTCTGCTAACGCTGGGAACTTCGTGATTCTGACGGGGTGCGACAGTTATCTTCGCATCATTGATATTGATGACGGCACTCAGACCCAACAGGTAGACCTCGGTGCGTATGTCGGTGCAAGCCCTGCGATTTCGCAAGATCGGGTCTATTGTGGCACCTACGGCACCGAAATAGTGGGTATCGCGTTAGATACCGGAGAGATTGCGTGGCGATATCGGCATCCGAAACGCCAATTCCCGTTCTTTGCCTCAGCTGCCCTCACTGAAGATAGCGTTATCATCGGTGGGCGCGATAAGATGGTGCACGCGCTGGCACGGGAGACCGGCGAACCGAAATGGACTTACACCGCCAAATCGCGTATTGAGTCTTCCGCTGTCGTCGTTGGCACACGTGTTTTTCTTGGGACGACTCGCGGATTGTTCATCGCTCTGGATATTACGACTGGAGAATCGGTTTGGGAATTTGCGACAGGTTCATCTATCGTGGCATCGCCGAGTGTCTCAGATGGTAAAATCTTTATCGGTACCGAGGACGGGATCCTCTACTGCTTTGGATAGGTTAGTTTTCAAGGATGGATTCATCAATCGGAAATTTCTTGGCAATGAGCATCAAAGGGTCTTTATTCGCGACGATCCTATAGGCAATGCCGCTGTCAACATAGAATTGACACAACGTCTGGCTCTATGTTATAGTATGATACGAAATGATATGGACTTATATCAACTTGATAAATCACATCCGGTGCCTTAGGATTAGGAACATGTCAAGGCACGCGTAAGTAAGACAAAGGAGCAGCGATAATGCCTGAAACAAAACCGGAACCCGCAACAGCAGGCATAGATTCAAAAGATACAACTGTAGGGAGCGTTTTCGTCTCAAACTATCCTCCGTATTCTGCATGGGGTGAATCCGATGTGCCAGCGGTGCATCGTGTGCTTGACGAACCGCCGCGTCCAGATGCGACCTTAGGACTTTACCTCCATATCCCGTTCTGTCGTAAGCGGTGTAAATTCTGTTATTTTCGGGTGTACACGGATAAAAACAGTTCGGAAATTGATACATATCTGAACGCCCTGGGGAAAGAGGTCGAACTTTACAGCGAACAACCCGCAATCGCAGGTAGACCTTTGAGATTCGTCTATTTCGGTGGTGGCACTCCGTCCTATATCAGTGTCAAACACTTGATGGCTCTTGTCGAGAGAGTGAAAAACGTGATGCCGTGGAATGCCGCTGAAGAGGTAGCGTTTGAGTGCGAACCGGGTACCTTGACAGAAAAGAAACTTGATGCCATCAAAGCGATCGGTGTAACCCGATTGAGTCTCGGTGTTGAGAATTTAAATGACGAAATCCTCGCTGAAAACGGCAGAGCACACCTTTCTAAAGAGGTCTATCGTATCGCACCATGGATAAAGCAATTAGCATTCAATCAGGTGAATATCGACCTCATCTCAGGTATGATCGGCGAGACATGGGAAAGCTGGCGTGAGACTGTTAGAAAGACAATTGAACTTGACCCAGACAGCGTCACCGTCTATCAGCTCGAACTGCCGTTCAATACCGTCTATTCTAAGGATATCCTCGGTGGCGATGCCTTGCCAGTAGCCGACTGGAAACTCAAACGTGAATGGCACCAATACGCCTTTGAGCAGTTCACACAAGCCGGTTATGAACAATCCAGCGCGTATACCGTTCTCAAGAAAGACAAACACTGTCAGTTTGTCTATCGCGACGCAGTGTGGCAGGGCAGCGATATGATAGGCACAGGCGTTGCATCGTTCTCACACCTCAGTGGGATCCACTTTCAGAACGCACCCTCATGGGGAGATTATCTCGGTAACCTTGCGGAAGACAGACTCCCAATTTACCGCGCACTGCAGCCCACAGCATCGGAACGATTGACGCGTGAGATGATCTTGCAGCTTAAACTCGGCAAGATCAGTCCTTCCTATTTCCAAGCGAAGTTCAACGCAGACATTCTTGATATTTTTGCCGAACCTTACGAAAAGCTGCAAAACGATGGCATGCTGCGCATCAACGCTACATCAGATGAAATCCAACTGACACAACGTGGATTGCTCCGAGTCGACAGCTTGCTGCCAGCGTTCTATGCCCCTGAATACCAGAACACGCGATATACCTAATATATGGATATACAAACCCAATTACATCGTCTCCGCGAGATGCTCGCCTCGGTATTAGAGACTAACGCCTTCTACAAACAAAAACTCACCGCAGCCGGGATTACGCAACCAAACGACGTACAGACACTGGATGATTATCGGCAGCTGCCTTTTACTACAAAAGAAGAACTCAGTACAGACCAAGTCTCGCATCCCCCTTACGGCACAAATCTCACCTTTCCGTTGGCGCAATATACTTGTCTCCACCGCACCTCTGGCACAACAGGCGAACCGTTGCGCTGGTTAGATACAGCGGAATCGTGGGACTGGTGGGGAAGATGTTGGGGCGAAATCTATCGCGGTGCAGGTGTGACTTCAGCAGATCGGTTGATGATCGCCTTTTCGTTCGGTCCGTTTATCGGTTTCTGGAGTGCTTATCACGGCGCGCAGATGCTTGGCGCGCTGACAATCCCAAACGGCGGTATGACCTCGGATCAGCGGATACGCGCCATTCTCAGCAACGATGTGACGGTACTTATCGCTACGCCGACGTACGCACTACGGCTCGCCGAAGTCGCTGAACAAGACGGTATCAATCTTAGTGAAGCGTCTTCAGTTCGGGTAACCATCCATGCGGGTGAACCCGGTGCGAGTCTACCGGCAACGAAAGAACGGATTGAGACGCGTTGGGGGGCGCGTGCATACGATCACGCCGGTGCAACGGAAGTCGGCGCATGGGGTGTGATGTACGAACCGCAGGCGGGTCTCCATCTCAACGAAGACGAGTTTATCTGTGAAGTGCTTAATCCAGAGACGGGTGATCCAGCAGATGAAGGCGAGTTAGTGATTACTAATTTAGGACGCGTCGGTATGCCGGTTATCCGCTATCGGACGGGGGATTACGTTAAACTCAAATCGGGACTCTGTGAATATGGTCGAGAGGGCCGTGTCCTTGATGGCGGCGTTATCGGACGGATAGACAATGCACTTATCATCCGCGGACTGAATGTATATCCTGCAACGCTTGAAAATATCATCCTCAAGTTCCCGGATGTCCAAGAGTTCGCCGGTCGTGTTTACGGCACAGGCACCCTCGATGAACTTGAAATTCAGATTGAATCTACGAATCCGAATCCTAATGATACTGCCAGTGCTGTCGCTACTGCGATCCGAGATGAGTTAGGTTTGCGTGTTATCGTGAAAACGGTGTCGCTCGGAACGTTACCGCGGTATGAACTCAAATCAAAACGGTTCACCGATGAACGGGTTCTGTGAGCAACGCGCTCCATAAGTGTCAATTTAAGAAATAGTAACCGTCTCATCCCCAGGCCCGGTAGGTTCGGTTTCCTAACCGAACCGGAACCTACGCGGAAACATTGAAAACTTCAAAAACCTCTTCAGTCGCGTAGCGACGGAATGTTTATAGCAGCGTTTTCAAGCAAAAAACTCAAGCCCCGTAGGGGCGGCATGTTTATATCGGTGCTACAAAATACTATGAAACAATTCCTAAATTGACACTATGGTTCTGTGAGCAACGCGCTCCGGTTCGTAGTAGCGCAATTCATTGCGCGTGGAGATACAATGAATTGCGATTATGCACTACCCTTTGTCGATCAGGGTCATTCAATTTTCAAATTGTCTGAATCGCGGATTATCGCGGAGGACGCGGAGGACGCGGATTTTCGTGTTTAGATACGCCAAAATCATAAGGTAATTTAGCTGTTTTCCAGAGAATTGAATGGCTCTGTCTGTCGATCAATTAGGATTTACACAATCCCTTGAGTTGTGTTATAATAAAAAGATATTATGAAGCCTTCAAAAACACGGCTTTCTGAAATTGAGAGCCTTCCTGAGGACGCGATTGATACATCAGAGATTCCTGAACTTGATGATGATTTTTGGGAAAATGCGCAGCGGATTGTTCCTGAAAATTATCTTCAGATTGAACATGAAATCTTGGAATGGTTCAAGGGACAGGGACCTGATTACCACGCGCAGATAAATAAAGTGCTTCGAGCGCACATAGACGCTCATAGGTAAATGAATACACACCACAACTACGATACTATCATTATTGGGGGCGGACCTGCTGGGAGTACCGTTGCGACGCTTGTTGCTGAACAAGGGTACCGCGTGCTGCTGCTTGAACGGGCAACGACACCGCAATTCAAAATCGGCGAATCACTGATTCCTGCGACATATTGGACTTTCAAACGGCTCGGTATGCTTGAAAAACTACGTGCCAGCCATTTCCCACAGAAGTACAGTGTGCAGTTCTATTCACGCACAGGTAAAGGTTCCACGCCGTTCTATTTCTTTCAAACCAATCCACATGAGAGTGCCGTCACATGGCAGGTGCTACGGAGTGAGTTCGACCAAATGCTCTTGGATAACGCCACAGAGAAAGGCGTTGAAGTCCGCCGTGGGGTCGGTGTCCGAGAAGTCGTCTTTGAAAGTGATACGGCGACCGGTGTTGTTACACAGAATACAGATGGCACCCGCGAAACTCTCAACGCAACCGTCATCGTCGATTCTACTGGGCAGCGATCGCTTATCGGAAGGCAGCTGAACCTGAACACGATAGAACCGAACCTCAAAATGGCATCGCTCTTTACGCATTATGAGGGGGGACATCGAGACGAAGGCATCGATGAAGGCGCGACGCTCATCTTACACACCGAAGCGAAAGATTCTTGGTTCTGGTCGATCCCGCTGCCGTATAACCGCACGAGCATCGGGGTTGTCGGCGAGTTGGACTATCTGCTTCAAAATCGCAGAGATGCTGACGGTAGACTCAACACTCAAAAAATCTTTAACGAAGAACTTGAGAAGTGTATGCCATTGCAGCAACGGCTCGAAGGTGCGAAGCAACTTCTTCCGATCCAAACTACGAAAGATTTTTCATACCGTGCCAGTCGTATTGCCGGCAATAACTGGGTGTTGGTAGGCGACGCATTCGGATTCTTGGATCCTGTTTACTCAACGGGTCTATTTCTGGCACTCAAATCCGGGGAGATGGCAGCGGATGTCATCATCGAAGCCTTCCGAAAAGACGACTTTTCCGAAGCACAACTTGGGAGTTTCGGACCAGCGTTTGTGGATGGAATGGAGGCGTTTCGGAAACTTGTTTACGCTTTTTATACAAAGGAATTTAGTTTTGCACGGTTCCTATCAGAATATCCAGAGCATCAAGGCGGCATCGTTGACATCCTGAGTGGAGATGTGTTCAGGAAAGATGTAACGCATATCTTCCCAGCGATGGCAAAGATGTGTCCACTTCCGCCTGAGATGTCGCTCGGTTAATATAGAACACACACCATATATCTATAGGAGAATCTCATGAAATCAATCACGTCCTATCTATCCATTACCGTTCTCATCTTTGCTATGAGCATTGGGTTCGGGTGCGATAACGCACAAAAACGTCAAGCTGCTGAGGATGAGACGGCAGAAGGTGATAACACCGCAAAACGTGTCAACATCAGCATTGGGACTGCCCCGACAGGTGGCGCGTTTTTCGTTGTCGGTGGCGCGATCGCTGCTGTAGTTGCTGATAACACTTCGGAAACTGGTTGGGAAGTGACCGCTGAAAGCACGAAAGGCACACAGGAAAATATCCGCCGTCTTGTGAGTGGCGAGCTTGAGTTCGCACTTGCCAACGCCGCGATCTCGTACTTCGCTGTGCGTGGCGAAGGCGCGTGGAAAACGGAACATCCCATCCGTGCCGTTATGACACTTGCTCCCAACGTCGGTCTGTTTATTACACCGCAGTCCTCTGGTATCCGTAAAATCCAAGATTTTGCAGGAAAACGGATTGTCGTTGGCCCCGCAGGCGCAGGTTTTGAGTATTTCCTTAGACCGATATTGTCTGCACACGGTATCACCTACGAAGATTTTTCACCGCTTAACAGCACCTACACCGGAGCCAAAGACCTGTTAACGGATGGTTCTGCTGCTGCGGCATTCATGGGCGGTGCGATCCCAACGCCAGCGGTTACACAAGCTGTTACGTCCCTGGACATCTTTTTCATTCCGTTCGACGAAGCAGCGAAACAATCTCTCTTTGAAAAGTACCCCTTCTTTAACGCGATAACTATCCCCGCAGATGCCTATCAAGGACAAACGGAGCCATTCGCGAGTATGAACGTGGGTTCGATGCATTTGATCACCGCTGAGACGGTCAATGAAAATATCGTTTACGAATTCACGAAGACATTATACACACACCGGGTGGAAGTCGTCAAACGGCACGGTGCTGGTAGAGCGATTAACCCCAAAAATGTCGTCAAAGATACAGGTACGCCTTTTCATCCGGGTGCCGTCCGTTTCTATCAAGAAATCGGCATCTGGCAGGAATAACACCTCTATTTCCGTTTTTTGTGCCCCTTCGTAAAATCATGCACTCCTTTTGCCTCCGAATGGTGTCATTAAGAAATTAAGAAGCGCGTAACTTTTTTCTGACTCGTTTGTAGTAACGATACGCGTAGAGACGTACCAGAAATAGGGTTATCTCAGTCAACGAGATTCCCTGTTTCCGGCCAGTTTCGGTTTGCGGGAAACGATTCTCCTTTCAGATCGAATTCCGTTCGCATTCTTAAAACACGAAATCCTCGGAGGTTATAATGGATTTAAGACGCAATCGTGGGCACAATTTGTCCGAACAAGATAGAAAAGATACCCTATACCCACCTGTTAACCTGCATCAAGGGCAACACCTTCACGGCTTTGAGGTGAAAGCCGTCACCCCAATTGACGAGCTGCGCGCAGTCGCAATAGAACTCCTGCATGCACAAAGCGGCGCACGCCTACTTCATTTCTATACAGATGATACCAAAAACTGGTTCTCAATCAGTCCGATAACCCCAACACTTGATGATACAGGATTACAACATATCCTCGAGCATTCAGTGATGGCAGGGTCTCTTAATTATCCGGTAAAAGCGGTGTTCTTTGAAATAATAAAGATGAGCCTCACAGACAGCACAGATGCCATGAACTTCTCTGATCATTCCTTTTACTACGCTTCAAGCAATGTTAAAAAGGATCTGTTCAATCTCGCAGAGGTCTACTTTGATTCGGTTTTTCATCCGCTGCTGACAGAGGAAACCTTCAAACGTGAAGGACACCACCTTGAGCCTGTAGATCCGGACCAGCCCATAGGAGATTTAAAAATAAATGGCATCGTCTACAATGAGGTGAAAAACAGTCTGTCTGACCCAGAAACGTGCTTGTATTCCACTATGACCGGTGGGCTTCTGCCCGACACCTGCTATGCTCGCAATTCCGCAGGGAATCCCCTGGTTATGCCTGATTTAACATACGAAGAATTAAAAACCTATCACCAAACCTACTTTCATCCAAGCAACAGTTATTTTTTCTGCTATGGGAATATTCCAACAGACGATTATCTCGTATTTCTCGCTGATAAATTGGCGGCACTTCCACAGACTGAGACGAAAGGCTTTCTACACCCCCTCCGCCCGGAAATCTCACAGCAACCGAAGTGGAAATCCCCGCGAACTGTGACGGGGACCTATCCAATCGGTAAAGATGAATCCCTTATTGAAAAGACGTATCTAATGCTTAGTTGGACCACCGGAGATACAACCGATCCCGAAGATGTCATTCTGTGCAGTATCTTAAACCTGATTCTGTTTGGCAACGAAGGATCACCGCTTCGCAAAGCAATCATTGATTCAAAACTCGGAAGTGATATACGCTGTGATTTTCTAAGAGATTCAGCAGGACCGAATGGAATTTTCTGTGTTGGACTGGTTGGAAGTGAGGCAGACCATGTTGATGCTTTCACAGAATTGGTCATCCATACACTCACGCAAATTGCAGACGGAGCAATTGACAAAGAGACGGTGGAAGCCGCATTCCAACAAATCACTTATGACTACCAGGAAGTAACACCGAGTTTCCCGTTTGAAATGATGAAGCGTGTCGTAAATACCTGGATATACGAAAAGGAACCGACTCTTTTTTTAAAGATGGGTACGCACCTATCTGTTGTCCGTCAACGCTGGGAACAAAATCCGCGCATTTTCAATGAATTGATTCGCGAGCGGCTCCTTGACAATCCACATCGGTTGACGACTATCCTTACGCCTGACCCCAATATGCAGGCAAGTTTCGATGCTAACGAGGACAGTCGACTGAAGGCAATCCGGGCACAACTCACTGATGAACAGATGCGGCAGATTGCTGCCGATGCCGCTGAACTTGAACGTCTTAGCGGACAGCCCAATTCACCAGAGGATTTGGCAAAGTTGCCGCAACTGCACATCTCTGACCTTCCCAATAAACCGCAGCATATTCCTACGACCCTTGAAACGGTTAGTGGACGCCCGTTGCTTCGGAATGATATTTTTTCAAACGGTGTGAACTACCTCGTGCTAAACTTCGACTTGCAAGGGTTACCACAACATCTTTGGCAGTATCTACCCAGATACACCGATGCCATTGGTAAACTTGGGGCGGGAAAGATGAATTATGAACAGATGGCACAGCGCAGCGCGGCAGCTACTGGTGGCATCGAATGCTCACCAAACTTTACCACCCACGCGCTTAATCCAAGCCGTCCCGTGTGGAACATGCAGTTCCGCCTCAAAGCCCTTGACGGTAAAATAGAGGACGCCTTAGATGTTTTGCACGATTTGGTTTTCGATGTGAATCCACGCGATAAAGCACGTCTCTACAACGTGCTCAGTCAAACAGTAGTAGACTATCAAAACCAGATACACGGGTATCGCGGTCCAAGTATTGCAAATCATCATGCTGCTCGCCGGTTCTCACCACAAATGCATCTCTCAGAAACCGTCTTTGGGCTGTCCCAATTCCGCATGAGTGAAATGTTGCTCAACCGTTTTGATGAATCCTATGAGAAACTTAGTGGTTACATTGAACAAATCCGAGATTTTCTGTTAGTGCGGGATCGCGTTACAGCCAGTTTTACCGGCTCTGATGCAGCTTTTGAGACACTTCAAGGAAAGTTTGCCGAGTGGATCAACAACATGCGTGTCGAACCAATAACGACAGCACCAATAGGTTTTAAACCTTTTGGGACACCACCACGCGACGGATTGGCGGCTCCTATTCAAATAGCACACTGCCTACAAGTGATGCCAGCACCATATTACTCGCACATAGATTCAGCCCTCTTAACCATCGGTTCACATATTCTAATGTTTGATTACATATTGCCGGAAATCCGGTTCAAAGGTAATGCCTACTACTGTTTTTTTTCATATAACCCATTTGAATCTTTAATCTATCAAGGCTCGCATTTTGATCCGCACGTTGCTCGTACGCTCAACGTTTTCGCACAAACCACTGACTATATCAAACAGGTAGAGTGGACGCAGACAGACATTGATAAAGCGATTATTGCAACAGCATCGGATTACCAAAAAGCAGTCCGTCCCGGTCAAGCCTCAACTGATGCCCTCGCGCACTATCTCACAGGGCAAACACGAGAAATAATCGAAGAAAGATACGCACAACTCCAACGCGCAACCCCCAAAGAAGTAAAACGGGCACTGCTTCAGACGCTTGACGGAAATAGCGATAAAGCGTCAATTTGTGTCTTAGCGAGTCGCGAGAAATTAGAAGCCGAAAATCAGAAGATGGTGCAGCCTTTGCGTATTGAAGACCTCTTCAAAGTCTAAACCGTTGTTGCTACCAAGACTACTTAACATACGTTGAAAAACTCCTTGACTTTAACGGGGGTTTTCTGATAGAATTGTAGAATACTTAACAAGGAGAGCTATAAATGGAATTAACTTTTGAAAAAGATGATCTCTTACATTCTTTGCAAATCCTACAGGGTGTCGCGAGTGGACGTAGTACCCTACCAATCCTTTCCAATGTCCTTATCCAAGCTGCAGATGGGAAAATTGCGTGTATCGCCACGGATCTCGAAGTCGGGATTAAGATCAAAGTAGAAGGTGTCATTCAAGAAGATGGCGCGATTACCGTTGCCGCCAAAAAGTTGGCGGACATCGTCAAAGAACTGCCGGAAGATAAACCTATACACCTCGTAACCACAGCAAATCATCGTGTTGAAATCACCTGTGGCGACGGCGTTTATAAGATCATTGGACTCCCGGATGAAGAGTTTCCGCAATTGCCTTCTATTGATGGACATTCACTGACGATTGAAGGCGAAACGCTACGCGGTGTTCTTCGTAGAACTGAATTCGCCGCAGCGACAGATGATGTGCGTTACTTCCTAAACGGTCTCTATTTTAGTTTCCTTGAAGATAGAACCGAAGTCGTTGCTACTGATTTTGTCCAACTCGCACTCGCGCAATGCGAACCCTTCAATGCTCCAGAGAACATAGAGGGGTTCATCGTTCCACTGAAAGCCGTTAAAGAGATCGAACGCACTTTCGCGGCATCCGATACAGTGAAGGTCTCAATTCTTGAAAACCAGATTCTCTTTGCCGATGAGAATGCTACCTTAACCACACGCCTCGTAGAGGGTGATTATCCGAAATACCGAGAAGTCCTCCCAAAATCTACGGAAGGCAGCGTAGTCGTCTCCAAAGAACAACTTCTACATGCCACCCGGCGCGTGGCACTGTTATCGAATCCGAAGAGCTATTGTATCTCTTTGGAGATCAATTCTGAACAGATTCAGGTTTCAACGCAAGCACCGGAATTAGGCGAAGCACACGAAACAGTTCCTGTGGAGTCCTGTACTGGAGATATCCGATTCGGCATTGATGCGCGTTTGCTGGTAGAGACGTTGGCACACATCGAAACGGAATCGGTCGTGATAGAATTCACAAGCGAAGTGAAGCCAATATCCTTTAAACCGACTGATACAGAAGGACATATCTGTCTTGTAGTGCCAATGCGCTTGGAAGCTTAAGGCGGTAAACCTACGAATGTCACTCTCCGATTGCAAGGGAGGATAAGCCCCTTCGTACCGCAGCACACACGCCGAGCGATGCCGAACTGATTCGACGCGCGGATCTACCGCAATCTACTCCGGAAATAGTCCACACGGATTCAAGCGGGTGTCTAAGTCAATGTTGTCACCGAAACCACTTAACATCAGTTAAAAAGCACTTGACTTTAACCGGTCTTTTCTGGTAGAATTGTAGAAATACTTCATAAGGAGAAATGGAATGGAACTAACCTTTGAAAAAGATGACCTCTTGCATTCCTTGCAAGTCCTCCAAGGGGTCGCGAGTGGACACAGTACGCTACCGATTCTTTCAAACGTCCTCATTGAAGCTGCAGATGGAAAAATTGAGTGTGTCGCCACGGATCTCGAAATCGGGATTAGGATCAGAGTAGAAGGTGTCATTCAAGAAGAGGGTGCAATTACCGTTGCCGCCAAAAAGTTGGCAGACATCGTCAAAGAACTGCCGGAAGATAAACCTATACACCTTGTAACCACAGCAAACGATCGCGTTGAAATCACCTGTGGCGATGGCGTTTACAAGATTATCGGACTCCCCGACGAAGAATTCCCGCAATTGCCCTCCATTGATGGACATTCATTGACGATTGAAGGCGAAACGCTACGCGCTATTCTGCGTAGAACCGAATTCGCTGCGGCGACAGACGATGTGCGCTACTTCCTAAACGGTCTGTATTTTAGTTTCCTTGCGGATAGAACCGATGTCGTCGCTACCGACGGTGTATCGCTTGCACTTGCCCAATGCGAAGCGTTCACCGTTCCTGAGAATATAGAAGGGTTCATCGTTCCGTTGAAAGCCATTAAAGAGATTGAACGCACTTTCGCTGAATCCGAACAGGTGCAGGTCTCAATTTTTGAAAACCAGATTCTCTTTGCCGATGAGAATGCCACCTTAACGACACGTCTCATAGAGGGTGATTATCCGAAATATCAGGGACTCATCCCTCAATCTTCAGCAGGTAGAGCGGTCGTCTCTAAAGAACAACTCCTCCACGCGACACGACGGGTCGCATTGCTATCGAATCCGAAGAACTACTGTGTCTGTTTGGAGATTGATCCTGAGCAGATCCAAATTTCAACGCAGACACCAGAAGTGGGTGAGGCATACGAGACAGTGCCTGTCAAATCCTGCACTGGACGTGAACGGATTGGGATTGATGCGCGCTATCTGATAGAGACATTGGCACATATTGAAACGGAATCGATCGCGATAGAATTTACAAGTGCAGTGACCACAGTAACCTTTGAACCGGTCGGTGCCGAGGGACATGTTTGTCTTATATACCCGATGCGTCTGGAATCTTAAATCCGAACCACGTGGATAGGGTTCCCCTTTGGTTGTAAGGGAAGTAATTTTCTGTCACACCGAGCTCTGTTTTTTCTCAAAATAACTTGACAACCCATTGCTTTTATGGTATTATTATATAGTCTGATGCCGAGATAGCTCAGTCGGTAGAGCAGTAGACTGAAAATCTATGTGTCGGCAGTTCGATTCTGCCTCTCGGCATTTCTCTCCAATCGCAATAGTTTGCTAAGCCGGTGTAGCTCAGGGGAAGAGCAACTGATTCGTAATCAGTAGGTCGGAGGTTCAAATCCTCTCATCGGCTCTTCCACTCCCCCGATATTAACAAGTTGACAACACCGGATTCGTCTTTTATTCTTAACCTATTCGTCTGAAAATCGTGGGGTCACACCGATGATTAATACGGCACCACTACTGAACGCATCAAAGGTTATACTCCCTCATTTACCGAAGCGGCTTCAAAAATTGATGCCTGGGTTCTTAGCATTTCTGCCGTTTGCACTCGAAATTGCCAAACTCCTATACAAACATCGCCAAGAAATCAGAGATATTACTGAGAATCTAACCAAACGCGCCTCAGATCAGACTAAAAAGGTGAGTGATGGTATCGCAATGACTGTTCCACGTTTGCCGAGGAAGGTAGGTCGAAAGTTACGCCGCCGGTTGAAATATCTGCCGTTTGCACTTGAAATTGCGAAAGCATCTTACAGACAGCATCGCAAAAAAGTTCAGCGTTTAATAGCTTCGCTTCCGAAGAAGACGCAAAGGCAGATCAATAGGTTATTAAAACGACACCATCGGCAGCGGCGTTTGAATTTTCTCCACGGATTTCGGAACCCTCTCCGTAGATACCAGTCCTAAAAGTATTGGATTCTTTCCTTTTCCGTTACTCTTCCGATTCCAATTCAGCAGCAATCTCCTCTTCAAGCGATTTGACATTCGCTAAAACTGTCGGATGGGGTTCAATTTCATATACCTTCCGGTACATCTCAAGTGCTTTTACTTTATCCTTAAGGAAACTGCCATAAATCTCAGCCATGCGTTCCCAAGCGCGGACCTCTTGTGGATCAAGTTCTACAATGCGTTCGTAGGCTTGAAGGGCGTTCCCATACCCCCGCGTTTCAATATCCTCTCGTCCAAGGGCCTCCGCACGCACCAACCATAAACGCACAAGATCGCCTACAATTTCGTCCATCTCTGGACGTTTTTCGTATGCCTGTTCCAATACGAGAATTGCCTCCGACTCAAGTCGGCTCACCTCAGCCAGGTCTTCATCGGTGAATTCTCGGTCCAAGAATTGATAGGCTTGGAGCATTTTGCTGTATGTCCTCGATAATTGAAGGCGAGCGAGGATGCCAATAGGTGCTTTTTCAGACGCTATATTTTGGAATTCAGGGTCATTGTCAATTGCTTGTTTGTAGTGTTCAACGGCTTGCTTATATTGTCTATTCCCCTGATAGAGGACACCGAGGAGATAATGCGCTTCAGCGTTGCTTGGGTCACTTTCGAGCACCGCCAGGAATTCTTCAGTGGCTTGTGCTAACAATTCATCATCTAAACCTTCATCGCGAAGCAGCTTGCCGCGTAAGAGACGCACGTCGGGATGATCGGGTTGAATACGTGCTGCGTGCGCCAAGCGTGCCTTCGCATCTTTCAGCCAATTGCTCTGAGAATAGATTTCGGCGATGCGGAGGTTCGCATGCAAACGGACCGCTGCACTTGCCTGTGATACCCCGTTGACCGAGACTTCCTGCTCTTTTTTGATAGTCTCTAATGCGTGTAATGCCCGCCAGTAGAACAATGCCGCATCAACGAGATCCTGTTCCGCAAAGAGTGTGTCCGCCTTTTCAATGAATGTCCCTGCTTGTGACAAGGGTGGTGCTTCGAGTTCGGCACTGCCGCGCTGAATATAGAGCACTGCGAGCACAATAAAACCGATTACCGCTAATACCTCGGCATAAAAGAGCCAACTGCGTAAGGAAAATAGGGATTTAGTGTTAAATGACATGTTCACTCCTTTTCATTGATACACTACTGTCTACCGTCCTCAATTTCATCAAGAATACCGAGCATCTTCTCGGCATCAACGAAGCCGGTGAATCGCTTGAGAACAGTCTCATCAGCCTCCAAAAAAATGACGACCGGCAATCCGGGGATATGGTACTTCTCGGTGAGTGCTTTCGTCGTTTCGGAGGTGCGGGTGAAATCGAGTTTGACATTCACATAATCATCGAGCCTCGCAGCGACAACGGGATCCGCATACGTCTGATGATCCAGTTCATTACACGCAGCACACCAAGCGGCATAAAAATCGAGCATTACGAGTTTGTTTTCTTGCTTAGCGATTTTAAATCCCTCTGCTTCGTCATAAACCCAATCGAGTTGCGGACCCGCGGGTTGTTGGATACCGCCAATAAACATATAGGCTCCGAGTACTGCTAACAGGAGTCCACACGCTTTCTGGAATTTCATCTGAGGCGAGATACCGCTGAAACGTTGGGTCAACTTACCGAGCCATAAACCGACGAGCACTAAACCACCAGCGATACCGAAAAATGGTAGCGAGTTCTGGAGGAAACTCTGCAAGACGGGAAATACATCTTTAAGAAAGTAGAGTGCCATCGTAATAATGGCGATACCGAAGATGTTCTCCAAAACATACATCCAACCACCGGAACGGGGTAATGCAGAAAGCAGTCCGGAAAAGGTCCCGATACCGATAAAGAGTAGCCCCATTCCGAGTGCGTAAGTGAACATGAGCCAGAATCCGAGGAACAAACTCCCTGTTGTCGCTATATAAGTTAGCACGACTGCTAACGCCGGTCCCGTGCAAGGCGCGGCAATCACACCAGCGACTGTGCCCATCGCGAACGCGCCAGCGAACCCGGTGCCTCCGACGGTATTCAAACGATTTTGCACCGCGTATGGCAACCGAATTTCAAAGACACCAAACATCGACAATCCGAGGGTAACGAGAATTAAACTGATGAAGCCAACGACCCATGGGTTTGCCATTATTTGACCGAACACCGCGCCTGTCGAGGCAACCGCTACCCCTAAAATTGCATACGTAACGACGATACCAATCACATAGACAACAGAGAGCAGAAAGGATTTCAAAAAACCAGCAGATTCGTTGGCACCGAAAATAGAAACGGTAATTGGTATGAGCGGGTAAACACAGGGGGTTAGGCTGGTCAAGATCCCACCCGCAAACACGAGTAGGAACGCCAGCCACACCTGTCCACCGGAGAGAGCACGCTCAAGACTACCTTCGTCGCTGGTAGAACCCGGCGGTGCCGCGAATTCAATATTAGCAAAAACCGTTTCATTAATGCGTTGAACTATTTCCTCTATACCGACAACTTCAATAGGTATCGAAAAATCAAGGGTTTCAGGTAACAGACACTGTTCATCGTTACATGCCTGATATTGCAGCTGAAAATCCAACGTGCTTAATCCGACCGGCGCAGTTTGGCTTAAGTCGGCTTGGATACCGATGGTGATGGTATCGTGATAGACGGGTGCTTCTCCGATTGATGCGAGTTTCAGTACATCACCTGCCGGATATACGACCTCCGCAAAAGTGAGATGCGGTGCATCAGGTAGGGTTATTTGGGTCGCGATAAACCCCTCCTTCGCTGGATTGGCGTTGACGTGCCATCCTTTAGCAATCTCTACGACGACAGCAATCTGAAATTGACTTCCCGGTTGCACCCTGTCAAGTGAGAGGTAATTTTTCACGGAGAGTTTCTCACGAGGTACTTTTTCATCAAGCAGTAAATCTCCAAACTGTGCTTGTGCGCGAATCGGGAAAGTGAGCGCGATAAGTGTTAGCAGGCTCCAGAATAGGTATTGATGGCGTTTGATGGTTCTCAACATACGTAAATCCTCCTCAACTACCTCGGTTCAAGCACAATGCAGGGCAGCACCATCTCTTCAAGTGAAATACCACCGTGTTGCAAACTGCCTTGGAATATTTCTTTATAGACGTTAAATTGCCTGTCATAAACAAAATAGTAGTCCTCTTTCGCGAGCACATAGTGTTTACGTGTCGTTTTCCCTGGCAAGCGATAGGTTTCGGGATCTTTTATAATCCACCCGGCTTCAGGTGCACATGAGATGTTCCTGCCCTCTTTAAACCGAAGTCCCGTAGTGAGTTCAGTTTGGCTTTTAATCTTCGCAGCATTTTGACAGAGTAGCGAACCGTGATCAGACGTTAAGACGACGGTAATCCCACGTTCAGCGGCGATTCTGAATATTTCATAAAGCCGCGAATGCTGAAACCAGGCATGCACAAGTGCCCGGAACGCCGCTTCGTCGGGGATCAGCTGCCGCAGTAAATCCACCTCGTATCGTGTATGTGTCAACATATCCAGAAAATCAACAACGAGTGCGGTCAAACTAATCCTATCAGTGACATTCAACCAGTGCAGATATTGCATCTCGCCGCGCGTATCGAAAATTTTGAAATAATGCAGGGGTGGCTTGAGAGGTATCCCGTGCCTTTCAAACTGCAAGTGCATGAGTTGTTTTTCATGGCGATTGATGCTCGTGTGTGTATTATCCGGTTCGGCGTAGAGGTCTGGATATCTTTCAGCAAGTTCGAGAGGGAACAGTCCACTGAAAATAGCGTTCCGTGCATAACGGGTCGCTGTTGGGACGATGGCATAATAGTAATCTGTCTTTATGTCAAATAGCGGATAAAGGAACGGTTCAATTTTCAGCCAGTGGTCCAACCGCATACAGTCCATAACGACAAATAGCACCTGTTTCCCCGCCTGAATTTCGGGGATGACATATTTATAGACGACATCCACAGACAGGGTAGGCGACGCTTTGCCCTCAAGCCAGTGTTTATAGTTATCCTGAATATAATTAGCGAAGGCGGCGTTTGCCTCCCGTTTCTCCATTTCATGGATGGTTTTAAGTTCGTCAACGTTATGGAGGGTATCCATCCGAAGTTCCCATTCAACGAGACGTACGTAAGTATCAATCCATGTTTGCCAATCGTTATCGGAGGTCTTCCTTGGCGTCTCGCCCCCGGAAATGTATGTTCGGTTAAAGTTTTGGACGTACGCCTGCGGTGTATACGCTTCCCGAATCGCCTGTTTTTCAAGCATAAATTCGAGTGATACTGCGAGTTGCTTTGAAGTCGTTTCGACTTGACCACTCGCTGGCATCATGAAGATACTGTCTACATCATATAGACTCGCTTGCTGCATCACTTCGACATCTTCCTCAAACGTTAGAAGGATGAGCGGAATATGTGCATCTACCTTCCGAATGCGCGCCAGTAGGTTGTCTTTTCGTGTTGTTTCGTCATAACTCAACAAGACAGCGTGATATGTCTCATCCCTGCGTAAGGCGATACTTTCAGGATCAGCGTCTGTTAAGGTTATCTCATATCCTTGATACTCCAAAAAGCGGACGTACGGTTTTAGCGTTAGATATTCTTGTTTTTCGCGATGCGAATCTTTAGGTTGTCCACCAGATTGTGCTACATCAGATACCTGATTATCAATCCACAGAATCCTCCATCTTTTTTCTTTCATGTTATACCCCCTTTTTGTAACATAGGCTTGTAAAACAGACCTACATCCTGATAAAACGGACAATTAGGCTTGTCCGGTATTTTGGGGTGAGCAGTTGTGAATCTTCCAACAAAACACAGAACAAAAACTAAATATTAGAGACAAACCTCCCTGGATTCAACAAACCTCCCGCATCAAATCTATCTTTAACCTGTTTCATTAAACCGAGCGTGTTTCCGATGTCCCCCCAAACGTCAATATGTCGCTTGAGTTCAGGCGGTGCAACCTCTATAATAAGATTTCCTTGTGCCGCCATTGCAGATTGACGGAGCTGCGTTAGCGTGTCCGCGAGTCCTTGAAAATCGGTGTCGGCTGTAACAGGAATGGCGAGATACAACACACCACTTCCAAGGAGTGCCATCACTGCCCAACTCGTCTCCACAATTTGTGCAGCAAATTCGGCGATATCCGTGCGTCTCAGGTTCAACTTGGCAATCACTGCCGCAGTGTCCGTGTCCTGCGCGGGGAATTCCCGAATAGTTTCTTGAAGGCGCGCTCGCGATTCACCTTCAGTAATTGTGACACCTAATGCACTATTTTGTTCCATAATTCCTTGACATTGCGTCAATTGCCATGCGACAGTTTCAGGGTCCCCACCGAACCCAACGACTAACGTCGGTTTTCTTGCATCCGCGGCGGCACCGATGCCTATATCAGCGTTTACAAATAGATTTACAAACATCGGGAGCAGCTGCGAACCGACAATGCTTAAGCCTGTCCGAACTGCATCTTGAGTGTTTTCAAACGCTGTTACCAGTATCGCTTCCCGCGCCGGGATTGGCGATAATTTGAGCGTCACTTCAGTAATAATACCCAGCGTTCCGAAAGCACCGATATAGAGTTTGTTGAGATCGTACCCCGCAACATTTTTTACCACTTTACCGCCGCTTTTAACGACAGTCCCATTTGCATGAACAACGCGTAATCCCAAGACCTGATTTCGGGCAGTCCCATATCGTATACGGAGCGACCCACTCGCATTTGTTGCGACAATCCCACCGAGGGTACATCGGTCTGCAGAGGGCGGGTCCAACGGAAGATACTGTCGATGCTGTGCCAATTCGGCTTGCAAAGCGGCTAACCGGATACCCGCTTCTACAGTAACGGTTAAATCCGCGGGTTCATATTCCACTACACTGTTCAGGCGGGTTGTCGCCAGCACAACATCTACTTTCTGTGGCAGATTCCCGATACTGAGTTTTGTGCCTGCCCCTGCGGGCATCACCGATAAATTCTGTTTCGCAGCGAACTGGAGAACATCTTGGACCTCTTGGATAGATCCCGGCAAAACGACTGCCTTTGGAACATAGCCGTCAAAAGTGTAAGCGGCGATCTGTGCGTCTGGAAGGACACCGGCTTTTCCAACAATATGCTTAAGTTCATCGTACAGTGCACGTGAATTTTCCATGTATGTCTCTTTCTCTATCGTTACAGTAAAATAATTTTCTGTGGAAACACTTTAAAACCACGTCCAAAAAACTATGAATAAGTGGAATTATGCCCTGTTATATCTGTCTCAAAGGCTTACGCATCAGGATTCTTCGTGAGGATTCTTATCTCAAATCCTTCTATTTTTTCTATTTGATCTGTTTTAACAGGAGTTTGGTAAATGGAAAAATCTTCCAAACGTTTCACACTCTGTTCAAGCAAAGATAGCCGCGCGTTCACTTTACCAAATTCTCGGACAATCCAGATGATACCACCCACGATACCAAGTAATACAGGGACCCCGGCTGCAAGTAAAGCAACTATGACACTTGTCTCTATCACTCACCTACCCCTCCACATTAATCTGGTCAAGACTGAAGTGAATTTGTCTCGTCCAGTACTCCCCTGCTCTACTATCAAGGTATTCCATCTTGTCACCAGTGCTTGACATGCTTCCCTCAGTATCAAATTTATGTCCTAAAGCAGAAGCAAAAGTATCAATGAACCGCTCGTAACTTCGGGTAGGGATAACAGGTATCTTATCTGCTTCACTAATAACAATACGGACAGCAAATTCATTACCTCCGAGATGCTCAACAGATTCAACTTCCGTAATGTCTTGAAGCATATCTCGGACAGTGCTGATAATATCAGCTTTAGAATAGGTTTTCATTTAGAAACTCCTCGTTGCATCGGGTTGTAACCCCAATTTTGCATACGATTCGGCAGTTGGGAAAATCTTCCCAGGGTTGCAGCGTCCTGTTGGATTAAAGATCTCCTTGACAGTCGCCATGACCTGTAAATCCGCAGGACTGAAAATGAGAGGCATATAATCCATCTTCTCAACACCGATACCGTGTTCTCCGGTGATTGTGCCACCAACCTCGGCGCAGACAGTGAGGATCTCCATGTTAACATGCTCTACGCGCTCACACTGATCAGCATCGCGCTCGTTAAAGAGGACGATAGGATGGATATTGCCATCGCCAGCGTGGAAGACATTCGCGATCGGGATCTGATACTTTTCGGAGATTTCAGAGATACGCCGTAGCACCTTCGGTAATGTCGTCCGTGGCACGACACCATCTTGGGTGATATAGTTCGGTGCGAGTCGTCCGAATGAACCGAACGCGCTTTTCCGTGCCTTCCAAAGCTGCTGCCGCTCTGCTTCATCTTTGGCGTAATCTACTTCCCGGGCGTTGTGTTGTTTAAAGATTTCCAGAATCTGATCGGTCTGGTTCTGCATGCCCGCCTCAATGCCGTCAAGTTCCACAATCAAGATGGCTTCAGCATCAAGCGGAAAACCGAACGCAAACGCCTCCTCCAAAGCACGGATGACGAGGCTATCCATCATTTCAAGCGCAGCCGGAATGATACCCTCACCGATAATTGTTGAAACGGCGTTTGAGGCATCGTCCATCGTTTCAAAGACGGCGAGTGCGGTCTGATATGCCTGCGGGTTGCGCGTGAGACGGACGACCGCTTTTGTCACAATCCCGAACGTGCCTTCGGAACCGATCATCACGCCGCGTAAGTCGTAGCCGAGGGTCTCCTCAACTGTTCCACCCAATTCAATGATTTCACCATCGGGCAGAACGACTTCCAACCCAAGCACATGGTCAGACGTAACGCCGTATTTCAAGGTATGCGGTCCGCCAGAATTCTCAGCGATATTTCCGCCTATTGTGCATGCCTTCTGACTTGACGGATCCGGTGCATAGTGGTAGCCTTGACTTTGCACAGCCTGCGTCAAGAGTAGATTAACGACGCCGGGTTCAATGATCGCCCTTTCGTTTTCAAGATCTATTTCCAAAATCCGATCCATCCGGTTGAGTGCAATGATAATCCCCCCTTGAACAGAGAGCATACCACCGCTTAAACCTGTGCCACCGCCGCGCGCAATGAACGGTGCGTCATACTTGTTCGCTAACTTTACGATATCCGATACCTGTTGCGCCGTATCTGCAAAGACGACGACATCTGGCATCGCCTTGAAAGAAGGAGCGGCGTCGCATTCATACACGGACAGTGCAGTCGCATCTGTTAAAACATTCTTAGGACCGAGGCGTTCAGAGAGGTCAGCAATAAGTTGTTCTTTCTGGTGCATAGTCTATTTCCTTTGGCGGCATAATTTTGAATCACGACTTTATATTAGATTACCACAATTTGAATCGAATGTCCAATTCAAATCCAATAAGTGCTGTTATTATTTCTATTTGCGAACCTAACTCGCAACATGCTATAATTATGACAGTCTATACGGTCTGTCAGAATCTAAATTATCGTAACCTATCAAGGTAAAGGTAGATAAAGGAGATAAGATGCGAAAATTGATATTAATTTTAGTACTCACCTGTTTAACGGCTTGGATTCTACCACAAGTTTCTGTCGCCGAGATCGATCCAGAAACCGCCGTCGGTGTTTGGTTGCTCGATGAGGGTGTGGGCAAAACGACTAAAGATTCTTCTGGGAAGGACCATGATGGCACAATCAACGGTGCGAAATGGAAAGACGGTAAATTCGGTAAAGCCCTTGAATTTGATGGTGGTCAGTGGGTCACAATCGAGTCAACACCGGAACTACAAGTCGGTGAAGAACTCACGATGATGGCATGGTTTTTCGCCACAGATATTGGTGATTGGAGACAACTGATTGCGAAAAGTAACGAATACCTCCTACGCATTGATCCGCCGCAGGAAGGTAACAAGATGTCGGCATTTGTCAAACCCGGTGGCAGCTGGGAACCGAGAGCCTCCGCAAATGTGCCTGATGAAGACACGTGGATCCATTTTGCGGCGACTTACGATAGCAACGCAAAAAATGAGCAGCTTGTTGTGTACGTGAATGGTAAGCGGGCGGGTGCGAGTACGCGTCCCGGAGACATCGCTGTAACACCAAATCCTGTTGAACTTGGTAAATGGGGTGGTGGCTCATACTTTGTCGGTATTATTGATGAAGCCGCTATTTTCAATGTCGTTCTCAGTGAAGACGACTTGACGACCATTGCGGAGCACGGATTAGCGAAAGCACTTGGCGGGTTAGCTGTCACACCGACAAACAAATTGGCAACAACTTGGGCAACCCTCAAAGCAGACCGATAACCTACAATCACGAGAAATGTGTTTTACAATTTCGATATTTCTATTGAGTCCTCTCTGTTTTTTGTTAACTATAACATAGCGCAACATGTATAATGACTTAAATCCAAAAGGAGGATTATCATGAGAATTACGATTCTCGTATGCGGAGTCCTGATCTTTAGCCTTGCGGGGGTAGTATCCGCCGGTGTATGGACCGACCCGTTTGATGGCAACGAACTTGTTGAAGGATGGGAATTTCGCGATTATCGCGACAAAGTTACAACGTTTGAAGTCAAAGATGGCTTCCTACAGATGACCAATCCGAAGGGCGGATGGGGACATACCACGCCTGACAAACCGATGGTTGAACGGGAAATCCCGAAAAGTGCAGCGAAAAACATAACGGTGAGCGGAATTTTTACCACCGAACCAGAGAAACCAGCGGATTCATGGATTGGTATTTTCCTTTATAGCGATGACGATTTGAACTACGCCTGTTTGCTATTTGGCGGCGAAGCCAACCAGCCGCAAAAAACACTCATCGGTAGTATGGTTGAAGCCAATTGGCAAGACAAGGGACACTTCCAAACCGGCTTCGATGTTCCCATCCACCTCAAGATTGTCAAAGAGGGCGATTTGTTCTCTGGCTACTACCGCGAAAGTGAAAAAGATGACTGGACGCTTTCTGGTAACAAAACGTGGAACCATAAGTTTGACGTAGAGCGCGTCGGTGTCGGTTTCATGAACAGTTGGGGCGGTCAAACAGTTACATTTATGGTCGATACACTCTCCATTGAAGGCGAAGGGATCAAACCCCTTGCTGTCGCACCGGTAGGCAAATTAACAACAACATGGGGTAATCTCAAAGCGAACCAATAACCGCAAATTCAAAACGGGGTAGTGTTAGCACTACCCCTAAACCTACCTTCGCAAAAGACAACCGTCTAAAGAGTTACGCAAAGAACAAGGAGAAACGCCGCCGCTATGTCCATTCCTAAAATGTCCGTAAACAACCCTGTTTTAGCGAACCTGCTAATGGTTATTATTATTGCTTTCGGGGTGTACGCATGGATAAACCTACCACGGGAACTCACACCAGAAATCGCATTACAGACCGCAACTGTCACAACACTCTATCCGGGTGCCTCTCCAGAAGAGGTTGAAAAACTGGTCACCGCTCCTATTGAAGATGCCATTGAAGAGAACGTTAATAAAATCAATTTACTGCTTTCCAACTCTTCGGAAGGTAGATCTATCATCACTGTAGATTTTGAAGAGATGAGTGATCGCGAGTTCGATAAAGAGCTTGAAAACCTCCGAACAGCCGTAGAACAGGTGAACGAACTCCCCGAAGAAATTTTAGAGGATCCACAAGTTTTAGAGCTCGATGTCTCCTCTGGTTTTCCGATGTTGACTGTTGTTGTGGGCGGCGATATTTTGGAATCCCAGATGCGGGATATCGCTGAAAATCTCAAGGACGAGATTTTAGACATCAAAAATATTGCGTCCGTCCGGATAGCAGGGCTTCGCGAAAGAGAAATATGGGTTGAAGTGAACCCTAATCGGTTAAAAGCGTATCAACTTCCAATTGCCGCTGTTATTACAGCACTCGGTACAAGTAACTTGAATCTTCCTGCTGGCACTATGGAACTTGGGAACACAGAGTTCATGGTCCGGACGATGGGCGAATTCGCTAACCCTGATATTATCGGCGAAACCATTATCGCCGTTCAACCGACAGGCACGCCACTTCGCCTCCGCGATGTGGCAACTGTTTCAGACACTTATGAAGAGGCACGAACGCTATCACGAATCAGTGGGAAACCTTCCATTAGCCTGAGTGTACAAAAAAAGTCGGAAGGGAATACGATCGCATTAGTTGCTCAGCTTCGAGAATTGGTTGAGAAACGGAAAAGCGATCTCCCTGAAGGTGCTGAATTAACAGCGGTTAACGACTACTCCGTCATTTTAAAAGAACGGTTAGGCATCTTGGAAACGAACGCGATATTTGGGTTGGTGCTTGTTGTGCTGATGCTGCTTGTTTTTATTGGGTGGCGGAATGCTTTGTTCGCCGCACTCGGCATACCGGTTGCCTTCATGGCGACCTTCTGGTTTATGTCTCTCGCGGGTTATTCCTTGAGTGGTGTCTCTCTGTTTGGACTTATCTTAGTGGTCGGCATTGTTGTTGACGATGCGATTGTCGTCATAGAGAACATCTATCGGCACATTGAGGCAGGTGAACCGCCAAAAGTTGCTGCCATCCGCGGTGCTCAAGAAGTCGGATGGCCTGTGGTTGCCGCAAGTTTGACGACAATCTGTGCGTTTGGTCCCCTGATGTTCATGTCTGGAACTGCCGGTCAGTTCATGCGGGTTGTGCCGATCATGGCGATTCTGGTGTTGATCGCATCTCTCTTTGAAGTCTTCGTCATTTTACCGGCACACGTTTCCGAGTGGGGCAAACCGAGAACCCCGCGAACAGAACGCAGTCGACTTGATAATCTGCGAACCCGATCCCGAAATACTTTTAGCCTAATTGTCTTCATCACCGGCTTTTTCAGTTGGTTCATCACGTTTTTCGACCTCATTCGGAGCCGATATGTTAAAATCCTGAAAGTAACGATCCGGCACCGTTATGCCTTTGTCGGAAGTGTTCTCTTCATCGGCCTGATTGCGTGTGTCGGTGCATTCATGGTTCTTGACAAAGAACTCTTCCCGGGCGAAGATTTTCCGCAGTTCTACGTCAAAGCTGAGATGCCCCCTTCCTACGGGCTTCAAGAGACAACTGCAGTTATGGCACAGATTGAAGCAGCTGCCAGAACACTGCCATCCAGTGAAGTCGCCGCAATTGTCAGCAACATCGGTATCCATACACCTACTTCAGGACTAACAGAAGGGGTTACCTACGGCTCAAACTTCGGCGAGGTTATCATTGAACTTACACCGAAGCAGGAACGGACCCGAGGTGTAGATGAAATCATCGCAGAGATGCGGAAAAAAACCTTAACGGTCAGTGGCGTTGAGGAACTGAATTATATCACACAGGCAGGGGGGGCCCCCGCAAGGCGAAGATGTGGAAGTTAAGATAAAAGGCGATCAGTTCGATAAACTGACTGAACTCACCGGTGCCTTTCAGACTGAATTAGCACAGTTGGATGGTGTTTATGATATTCGAGATGACTTCCGAATAGGAAAATCGGAGTTACGCATCCGCTTGAAGCCGGAGAAGGCACATCAATACGGGTTAACGACGTTCCAAATCGCACAAACGGTTCGGACAGCGATTGAGGGTGCAAAAGCCACAACTTATCGTGAAGCAGACGAGGCGATTGATGTCATCGTCAAATACGAGAAAGATACCCTCCAAAATATCGCAGAACTCAATAACTTATTGATCGCAACCCCTACCGGTGCGATCGTTCCACTCAAGGATGTCACAGACATCACTGAAGAGAAAGGATACTCTGATATCCGTCGATTTGATGGAGAACGCGCAATTACGGTTTATGCCTCTGTAGATAGGCAGAAAACAACGCCATCTGAAGTGGATGAAGCGTTAAAGAGTGCCTTTGCCAATGTGGAATCCTTGTACCCAGGATACCAACTCGATTTTCGAGGCGTTTTCGATGAAATTATAGAATCTTTTTTGGAGTTGCGGAAATTGTTTTTTGTCGGGTTATTGCTCATCTATGTGGTATTAGGTGCGCAATTCAAATCATTTATACAACCGATCGTCATTATGTTCGCGGTGCCGTTCGGTATGATAGGTGCCATGTTTGGATTACTGCTTTCCAACGCCACACTGAGTATGGTTGCGATGTTTGGTATTGTTGCGCTCTCTGGAATTGTCGTCAACGATTCGATTGTGCTCATCGACTTCATCAACAAATACCGAGAACGCGGCTACAACAAGTGGTACGCCATCTTGAAAGGCGGTAGTATCCGACTACGTCCGATTATTCTCACCTCATTAACGACGATCTTCGGTCTCATTCCAATGGCGATCGGTCTCGGCGGTAAATCGCCGATCTGGATGCCGATGGCATACACCATCATCTTCGGACTCGCGTTCGCGACCACGATGACACTGTTCGTAATGCCCGCACTTTACGCGATTACAACAGACTTACGAGGTCTCGTTCTGAGAAATCCGGAAGAACGCTTCCGAACCGTTTCCGACGAAAACCTGTTAGGTGAAGCAGTTCCGGCTGACGATTAAGTAGCATCACAAGGCGAGGTTTCCTGACCTCGCCTTATACACTTTTGCTCCTTGTAGACGAATATTTTCGGTTCAACACTAAGTCCGAAATCCCACACAGTAAAATTCGATCACTATGTCTATCCCCAAGATATCCGTAAACAATCCGGTTTTAGCGAATCTCCTGATGATTATAATCATCGTTTTCGGGTTGTATGCATGGATGAACCTACCGCGGGAACTCACCCCAGAAGTCGCAGTACAGAGTGCGGTTGTGACAACACTCTATCCGGGAGCATCCCCAGAAGAGGTTGAAAAGCTTGTTACTGCTCCTATTGAAGATGCAATTGAGGAGAACGTCAACAAAGTTGACCTATTGTTTTCTACCTCTTCAGAGGGGCGTTCTGTTATCTTTGTCGATTTTGAGGAGATAAGCGACCGGGATTTTGACAAGGAGCTTGAAAACCTACGCACCGCTGTTGAGCAGGTAAATGAGTTGCCAGAGGAGATTTTAGATGATCCGAGGGTTGACGAATTTGATATCTCATTTGGTTTTCCGATTTTGACGATTGTTGTAGGTGGAAATATTGCGGAAACGCAGATGCGGGATATTGCTGAAAATCTCAAAGCTGAAATCTCGGACATCAAAAACGTCGCCTCTGTCCGAATGGCGGGTCTCCGTGAGAGGGAAATATGGATTGAGGTGAACCCGGATCGACTGAAGGCACATCGACTCCCAATTTCAGCGGTCATTACCGCGCTGGGAACAAACAACTTGAATCTCCCCGCTGGCACAATGGAGCTGGGAAGCACAGAATTCATGATCCGAACGATGGGAGAATTCACCGGTTTGGACACTATTGGCGAAACTCTCATCACTGTTCAGCCGATGGGTACGCTTCTCCGTCTAAAAGATGTTGCCACGATCTCTGACACCTACGAGGAGGTGCGAACGCTATCGCGACTTGATGGACAACCTTCGATTAGCCTGAGTGTGCAAAAGAAGACTGAAGGAAACACAATTGCCTTAGTTGCTAAACTTCGAGAATTAGTCGACAATCGGAGAACGGATCTCCCTGAAGGTGCTGAGTTGACGGTTGTTAATGACTATTCCGTTGTTCTCAAAGAACGATTGGGAATTCTTGAAACAAATGCGTTTTTCGGTTTGGTGCTTGTTGTGCTAATGCTTCTTCTCTTTATTGGGTGGCGGAATGCCCTATTTGCGGCACTCGGCATACCGGTTGCCTTCATGGCAACATTTTGGTTTATGTCCCTTGCTGGTTATACGCTCAGCGGTGTCTCTCTGTTTGGGCTTATTTTAGTTGTCGGGATTGTCGTTGATGATGCTATTGTCGTCATAGAAAATATCTATCGGCATATTGAGGCAGGTGAATCACCGAAAGTTGCCGCCATTCGTGGTGCGGAAGAGGTCGGTTGGCCCGTTGTAGCGGCAAGCTTGACGACCATCTGTGCTTTTGGACCGTTGATGTTTATGTCTGGTGTTACTGGACAGTTTATGCGGATCGTGCCGGTTATGGCGATTCTGGTGTTGATAGCATCCCTTTTTGAAGTCTTCGTAATTTTACCAGCACACATCGCTGAATGGGGAAGAACCAAAATTCGCACAGGACGCAGCAGGCTTGAAAATCTCCGAACCGAGTCTCCAAGGGGTTTCACCCTCAGTGTCCGCATTGTCGGCTTTTTCGTGTGGTTTGCCATGTTTTTTGAATTAATTCGGAACCGATACGTTAGAATCCTGAAAATAACCATTCGATACCGATATGCGTTTGTAGGTAGTGTCCTCTTCTTTGGATTGGTTGCATGCATCGGGGCATTTTTTGTTCTTGACAGGGAACTCTTCCCTGGTGAAGAGTTCCCACAATTTTATGTCCAAGCCGAGATGCCTCCTTCCTACGGAATACAGGAAACAACAGACGTAATTGTCCAAATTGAAGAGATGGCTAAAAGACTTCCATCAACTGAAGTTGATGCGGTCGTCAGCAATGTCGGTTTACACACATTTATGTCAGGTTTGATAAGAAGAAGTGTTACCTACGGCTCAAATTTAGGAGAGGTAATCGTTGAGCTCACACCAAAGCAAGAACGCATCCGAGGTGTGGATGAGATCATCGCAGAACTGCGGACGCAAACCGCCACAATTAGTGGAATTGAGCGGCTGAGTTTCGTCACACAGGACGGGGGTGCACCACAAGTAGCAGATGTGAGCGTCAAAGTAAAAGGACCGAGATTTGAGAATCTGACTGAACTCGCTGGCGTTCTTAAGACAGCCCTATCTCAGATAGATGGCGTTTACGATATCCGAGATGACTTCAGCATCGGAAAATCTGAACTGCACATCTACTTGAATCAGGAGAAAGCATATCAATATGGATTAACGACGTTTCAGGTTGCACAAACTGTTCGGACAGCGATTGAGGGGGCGAAAGCGACAACCTATCGTGAAGCAGACGAGGCGATTAATGTTATCGTCAAATATGAAGAAGACACACTTACAAATCTTGCTGAACTTAATAACCTCTTGATTGCAACACCCACCGGTGTTATTGTTCCACTCAAGGATATTGCGGACATCGTGGTGGAAAAGGGATACGCAGATGTCCATCGATTCGATGGAGAACGGGCAATTACGGTTTATGCCTCGGTAGATAGAGAAAAGACGACTGCCTTTAAAGTGAATCAATCCCTCATCAGCGCATTTGCTGATATAGAATCTTTGTATCCGGGATACCAACTCGATTTTCGAGGGGTTTTTGATGAAATTACAGAATCCTTTTCCGAGTTGTGGAAATTGTTCACTGTTGGGTTGTTGCTCATCTATGTCGTATTGGGTGCACAATTCAAGTCTTTTATACAACCGATTATCATTATGTTTGCTGTTCCATTCGGTATGATCGGTGCGATGGTAGGACTCCTACTTTCCAATGCGACACTTAGCATCGTCGCTATGTTTGGTATCGTTGCACTCGCAGGGATTGTGGTGAACGATTCCATTGTGCTTATCGACTTCATTAACAAGTACCGAGAAAAGGGGTCTAACAAGTGGTACGCTATTCTGAAAGGCAGTAGTCTCCGATTACGTCCAATTGTTCTCACCACGGTGACGACGATTTTCGGACTCATTCCGATGGCAATCGGGTTAGGTGGCAAGTCACCTATATGGATGCCGATGGCGTATACGATCATCTTCGGACTCGCCGTTGCAACATTGATGACGCTATTTGTGATGCCTGCGCTTTATGCAATCACAACAGATCTTCGCGGCTTGGTCCTGAAAAACCCAGAGGCGCGGTTCCAAACCATTTCAGATGAAGACCTGTTAGGTGCTGCAGTCCCCGCAGATGATTAGATCCCACATCACAACTGAAAATTTCCACTTTCAAAATAGGACAAGAGGTGCTATAATAAAGAGCGAGTTGTTTTGATACTCACAGAAATGAAAATGGAGATCGCAAAATGGCAACATTAGAAGGCTTCAGAGTGCGAAATTTCGGGGTTCTCAAAGATGTAACACTGGGTCGCCTATGGAATAAAAGGAGAGAAGATGCTCTCACGCCGATGACAGCGGTAATCGGAAAAAATGGAGTCGGTAAGAGTGCTTTATTTGATGCATTCGGTTTCCTTGCCGATGCTCTCAAATTCAATAATGTTGAGGAAGCTTGCGATGCGCGCGGGCGCGGTGGTTTCGAGAAAATGCGGACTCAGGGGGCAATAAATCCAATTGAATTTGATGTGTACTACAGAGAACATGGAAACGCCAGACCCATTACATATCAAATTGCTATTGCGGCAGATAAATTCGGACAGCCCTATATCTTACGAGAACGCCTCCGACAAAGACGAAAAGGGCAAAAACGTGGTCAACCTTTCTCCTTTTTAATTCTTAATAGGGGTAGTGGTGTAGCATGGAAAGGTGAACAAATAGGAATCCAGATTGTTGAAGACACTGAAGATTTTGATCTCTTTAGTGTATTGATAGAAGATAGGGAATCTGGAGAAACAGAGCCTATTGAATTGGATGACCCTCGAAAACTTGGTATCGCCACACTCGGTGCTTTGAAACAACATCCAAGAATTTCCGCTTTTCGTCGGTTCATTGAAGGATGGTATCTCAGTTACTTCACCCCGGATGCAGCACGTAGTTTGCCACTTGCTGGTCCACAGGAGCATCTCAATCTTCATGGTGATAATCTTGGGAATTTTGTGCAATTCATGGAGCGTGAACATAAACAACGTTTCCAAACGATTCTAAATAAGATCGCCGATAAAATCCCAGGCATATACAAAATTGATACTAAAAAAACTCTTGACGGTAGACTACTACTTAGGTTCAACGAAAAAGGTTTTCAAGATCCCTTTTATGCGCAACAGATGTCCGACGGAACACTCAAAGTGTTCGCCTATCTACTACTGCTCGAAGATCCAACCCCGCCTCCGTTTCTTTGTATTGAAGAACCAGAAAACGGTCTGTATCATAAGCTTTTAGAGACGTTAGCTACCGAATTTCGTGAACACGCTACCGGACACAAAGGTGGATCACAGGTTTTTATTACGACGCACCAACCGTACTTTGTTAACGCCTTAGAACCAAAAGAGGTCTGGATTCTGGAAAAGGGTGAAGACGGGTTTTCCGAGATTCGCCGAGCAAGTGAAGACCCGCTTGTGAATAACCTTGTTGAAGAGGGGTTACCCTTGGGTGGACTTTGGTACAGCGACTATCTTGATGCGAGGTCATAGAATGCACTTTGAGATACTCGTTGAGGATCAGTCCGGCAAGAAAACGCTTGAGATTTTGATGCCAAAGATTATCGGCGATCAACATACATTTACACTTCATTTTTACAGTGGAATTGGTCACATTCCAAAAAATCTAAAGAATGAAACCGATGTAAGTAAACGCGTTTTACTTAACCAACTTCGCAGGTTGCTCAAAGGTTTTGGAAGAACTTTCGCTAACTACCCTACTAACTTTCCAGCAGCAGTGATTGTAGTTTGCGACTTGGATAGAAGGTGTTTGAAAGAGTTTCGCCAAGAACTTTTCGATGTTCTGAATACATGTAATCCCAAACCAGAGACCACGTTTTGTATTGCTATAGAAGAGGGTGAAGCGTGGCTGCTTGGCGATATTCCGGCGATTAAGGCAGCGTATCCGAGAACCAAGGTTAATATCTTGAATAGTTATGAAAAGGACTCTATTTGTGGTACGTGGCAACTTCTGGCTGATGCAATATTCGCTGGAGGTTCAAATGCCCTTGAAAAGAGGCCTTGGTATGTAATCGGGAGAGAAAAATCAATTTGGGCACAAAAAATTGCCCCAGAGATGGATATAAACAAAAATACGTCACCCAGTTTCTGTTATTTTCGAGATAAAATTCGAGAACTCATCTGAATGTCTACCGTTGATCTATTACTTCATTGGAAACCGAGGAGAAAAGCAGCGTGAATCAACAGAATTTGAAAATTGCTTTTATTGGTGTTGGCGGTATTGCTGGCAATTATCGCCGAAGCCTTAATCAACTTGAACGTCCTATTGCAGCGGTCTGTGATATAAACGCTGAACGCGCCACAGCAATCGCTACTGAAGAAAATGCTATTGACTATACCGACCACAGTGAGATGCTACAGAAAGAGAAGCCTGATGTCGTGTTTACCTGTATCCCACCGGGAGCACATACGACACAGGTTGCGGATGCAGCAGCATCTGGCGCAGCACTTTTCGTCGCGAAGCCTGTTGCACAAGACTTGGAAACTGCTACACATGCTCGCGATGCAATTGCTTCAGCAGGTGTTATCAATCAAGTCGGTTATATGGCGCGGTATAGCGATATTACCGCCAAATCGAAGGAATTAGTCGGTGACCGTAAACTTACGATGGGGATTGGACGGTTTCTTACGAGGATGGGTGCGAATCACCCGTGGTGGGGAAAATATGAGGTATCCCGTGGACAGATGGTTGAGCAGACGACCCATATCTTTGACCTGATCCGCTACTTTTTGGGCGATGTAACAAGTGTTCAGGCTTACGGGATTAAAAATGTTTCTGACGGGATTGCTGATTTTGAGGAGTGCACTGTTTGCAATATGCAGTTTGAGAGTGGCGCGGTCGGTAGCATTACCAGCACGTGTGTCGCTCGCGCACACGAGAATTTCGCGACTGAACTCGTCGGCGATGATCTTTATCTCAAACTCACACACGATCTCGGATTGCGCGGTCAGATTGATGGTGAAGGCGTTGACTTCACGGGAGCAGAAGCCGGTTATTTCCGGCAGGTCGAACAGTTTATTAAAGCGGTTGATGCGAACGATCAGGGGTTGGTGCTCTCCTCCTATGCTGATGCTGCGAAGAGCCTTGCCGTCACGCTTGCTGCGAACCGTTCGTTGGAGACAGGACAGGTTGAGCAGGTTGCTAAGTAATCGAGAGGCGAAGTCAACGTTTCGTCGACTTTGCCAAAGCCTGTGCTAAATTCCCTTGATAACTACACGTTGTCGTATTAATTGGAAATTCTTCGCTTCGGAACCTGATTCTGGCAGTTCTAAGTCGGTTTCGTTGATATTTGTGCATACCGGATCCGTGGACCAAGACGGGAACAAGACTTATCTTGATATGATTTGGAGTGCAGTCGTCAACGACTCTCGCACCATCTTGGAGTTGCCTGATTATCTTTGAAGCATCAGTATCACCCTTTAGTTCCATTGGAACTGCAACGAGACCGTTTTGAACCTCGTCAATGTGAAAAAGAATCAGGTCGCATTGATTCGTATCTGCTTGGTCAGTTGGAAATGCAAGGTCTACATCTAACACAACGCGATTTGCTGGTTTGGACTGTAGATTGGCCATAGAGACGCGACATCCGTCTTTGGTATAGGGAGATGCCGCTTTTCTGTCTCCTACCCACTGACGAATCTCCTCAAGGGCTTCATGCAGATTCACGTCCACTTCCATTTTTCTGTTTCTCATACTTCTGCTGGAGATTCACAGAGCGATTGTAAAGCCCTTCTGCTACATTTTGGTAATCATCTGGAGAAAATCCTCTTCTTGGATGAAAAGAAATCTCCTTTACTGATTCGTCCTTTCGGAAATGCCACGCTCCTACCTCTTCCGGTAACAGCCAATTCGCAGGTCCGTTAGTCTGCTCCCCTATCAACCCTTCAAGAGTTAGATTTCCGATCTCCTCAAGCAACCAATCACTATGTGTTGTTATGATTACTTTTACCCCTGCTCGAACCAAACGCGCGAGGATAACTGCCATGTCCGCTTGGGCACCCGGATGCAGGTGTGCTTCTGGTTCCTCAATGATAAGGGTATCGCCGGGGCGGACAGGGCCTCGGAGATATAGGACAAGGGGAGCAAGTTCAGATACCATCGATGAAGATTGGCTGAGGCGAATCTCTTCATTAGTGCCTTGTGGCAGGTAGCGGAAGTCTGGATATCCACTTGATGAAGGTTTTACACGTACCTGCCCAGCAAGTACTTCCAACTCTAAAACACTTGCAAGGTATCTCACTTGATTTTCAGATACTTCTTCTTCGCTATAAAGGTGCTTTATTTCGCTTTCAGGCACCCTATCTTCATCATATAGGATGATTTGTTGCATAAATTCTGCTATCACACCTGATAGGGTTGGGACCTCCGGTAAACGTTCCAGTCCCACTCGAGTGGCGCGGTTCACAAGAGAACTAACAATAATTCGATGGCTCTGCATGATCCCGCTTCGAGCCGCAGGTAGGTAGTACCGGCTGCCTACCATCCAAGTACGCGCAAAGGACAAGCCAGATCCATCCCCAAAAACAACTTCTTCAGCGGAAACACTCCATCCTTTAGGAATCAGAACCGAGTCATCATTAGTTGAAATATCCAAACTAATTCGCGGGCCGGAAGTTCCTATTTTGATGTTCCAGCATCCTTGATCTTTCTCACTAACCTTTATCAAGGTAGTCATTTCATTACGCTGTTCACCAGTCAATCGACTTAATTCCGAAACGGAATTTAAATCGAAGCAATTCTTGAGTTCATCCTGCAACCCATCTATCCAAAAATCCCTACTCTTAATAATAGTTCTGAACCGCTCACGTAATCCTTTAGGCAGATCGGACAATCTAAAAGGGCTTTCAAATATCTTTAATTTTTTGAGCATGTCCAATCCTTCTTCCTTCGGTATATCAATGCCTGTTAAGAGTTCTCGCAACAGCCCTATAACCTTCTCAGACTCAACCAAGGATAAAAGACTTGAACCTGACAAATCATTAAAGGCACCGTGCAAAGCATACACCAACGTGGCAAAATAGGTTTTCCCCGTATTGCTGGGACCGACAAATACTGTTAGTGGACGCAAATCAATATTCGCTTCCGTAATGGGACCGAAATTCTTGACAGCGATTTCGACGTTCGGTTGTTGCTGTGTGTTATCCATTTTGCTCATTGTCATTTCCCCTAATCTTATCTTTTCTTGCTGGTGCGCTTAAATTACGTAATTTCCTAACGATGTCCGGTGCGGTTGCAAACCGCACCTACCGGGCCTGGGGACAACTGAGGTTACCGATTTAAATACTTAATCTTCATCAAAGTGCTCCCACCCTATACACGTTAGAAAAACGTCAGATACGGTTTACCGGTTATCTCCCGCCATAGTAACACAGCGAGTTCGCGAGCGTGGTAATCGCCCCACATCGAAGCCTCTCCGCATGGAATCTTCCTGCCCTCTGGCACATGATCCCATCCGTTTGGACGGTGATATACCGAGTGCAATAATAACCCTTGATGTGAATCGGATTCCGAGAGATATGGCTCAGCGAAAAGGGTCTTGGCGACTGTTAAGCCTGCTTGGTAATAGGAATCGCCTGCGTCTGTTTCGCCGTGCTTTTTGAGATAGTTTCCGAGTCGGATTAACCCTTGTGCTGTAATCGCTGCGGCGGAACTGTCCACCGGTTCGAGATCGTTGAAGGGATCCGAGGGGGCTGCCAGATAATCACCGAGTTCGGCTAAACCCGGGGCACCTGTATCCCAATACGGGATTCCGTCTTGTGCGGTGTTCTCAATATAGAAATCGGCGGTAGCTTCTGCTGCTTTGCGCATGTGTGCTGTTGCCAAGTCATATCCACCGTAAGGTTCCAGATCGTCTTCAGACAACGTATCAAAAAACTCAAGCTGCTCGGCATAGCCCGTAATAATCCACGCCAACCCACGCGTCCACGTCGTAAAGGGTGAATATCCCTGTTGGGTGCTTGGACAGCGGTAGTTCCCGTCGTTCGTATTGAAGATTGATTCATGCACAACCCGTCCACGTATATCAAAAGCATCACGTCCTTCGCCGTAGTAGACGTTATAGGTTGCCGTCGTCTGCGAATGCTGAAGTAGACGTTCCAACAGACTGATAGCGACATCGCCTTCACCCATTAGTACTGCACCGAGCGTGTGTCCGAGTCCTAAAACCCGTAGAGAACGAATGGTATCCGAAAAGAGAGAATGCGGTCCGTTGAAAGAGGCGATATACCCTGTGCCATCTTTAATTCGGGTCCAGCGACTCGCTTGCACAGCGGCAGAGGCTTTCAGCGCGAGTTCATAGAAATGCATCTCGTTATCGTCCTGCGGAATCACACCTTCGCGCATGAGACGACGGAGATTGCCGTAAGTCGAAACGTTGTTAAACCCGTGGTCGTGTACACCGATGTGCGTGACGTGCGGTGCCATCTTTTCAATCGTGTTCCGTCTGCCGATTTCGAGGAACTGTTCATCGCCAGTGGCATCAAATTGGAGGATGGCGGAACCGAATTGGAACCCTTGTGTCCATTCGGTCCAGCCACGTGTCGTATAGGTGCCAGCGACAGTAAAAACAGGTGTCCCTTTTTCAGGGGGCCATGTGTTCTCAATAGCCAAAATCTTTTGACCTGAGTATTCAAAAAGCCGCTCAAGTTGAGGCTTCAGGTCGGTGGGACGTAATGAATCGTTTATCTGCATGTTACTATAGTTGCCTCCTCAATGTATTTATCAATTCTAAAATTGCATCACGGCATGTCTTTATACCGCTCACATATCACTTCGATGAGATTGGTTGTGGATTTACCCGGAACGTTTAGACCGACGACAACTTTGCCACCGTTTGCCTCAACGACTTCCTTTTCAACGAGTTGTTCCAATTTGTAGTCGCCACCTTTAACATGAATATTGGGCTTGAGTTCAGAAAGTAGGGAAATCGGCGTTGACTCAGGAAAGATGACAACATAATCAACGCATTCCAACCCAGCGAGCATCTCTGCGCGCTCTACTTCAGGCACAAGCGGGCGGTTCTCACCCTTGAGTTCGCGTACAGAGTTATCGCTGTTGACTGCCACTACGAGCAGGTCTCCGAGTTGGCGTGCTGCCTGAAGATACCGGAGATGTCCCAAGTGCAGCACATCAAAACAGCCGTTGGTCGTGACAACAATGTTTCCGTCTGCTTTCGCTTGTTGAAGACGGGATGCAAGTTCGCTGCGATGATAGATTTTTTGGTTTAACATATTTCTATTTTTAAAGTTTTGGGTAACACTATTCCAAATCGCGAAGTGCCTTCTCAATGTCGGCTTTGAGGTCAGAACGTCCCCTCAGATGTACTGTTAAATTGTCGGAACCTATTTCTTTGCGAGTCGATTTTGAGGTGCTTTTTGGCTGCTGTAAGAGTTTCAAGGCAGTTTTGAGGTCTGTCTTTGCTTCCGAAGGATGCCCCGAGGCAGCATTTGCAATACCTCGATTGTAGTAAAACTCAGCGTGATTGGGTTTCAACTGGATAGCCTTGTCGTAGTCTATGATACTACCTTTATAGTCATCCTGAGCCAATTTTGTTTTGCCTCGAATGTTATAAGCCGCAGCTAAAATAATATCTATTGGTCTTAAACGAATCACTGTGTTGCAGTCTTCAATCGCGCCTGCCCTATCCCCTAAATCACCCTTTGCAAAACCGCGATTGACATAAGCTAAGACCAGAAAGTCATCCTCTGGTTTTAGGCGAATTATTGTATTGTAGTCTTCAATCGCTCCCTTCTTATCCCCTAAACGAGACTTCGCAAGACCGCGATTGAGCAAGGCATTAACATACGCTGGATCAAGATGGATCGCTCTGTCATAATCTTTAATGGCTTCCTTTTTATCGCCTAAACGGGACTTCGCAAAACCACGAGCGTGGTAAACGGAGGCATAATCATCACCAAGGCGAATCGCTGTCCCATAATCTTTGATAGCACCTTCAAAATCACCTAACTTTCTCCTTGCATATCCACGGTTGATGTAGGCATCAGCAAAATCCGGTGTAAGGCGGATAACTGCATCATAGACTTTGATGGCATCCTTAAACGCCCCGCGATCCGCTGCTTCCACTGCACTATAGTACTGAACAAGGAGTTCTTCACGCCATTTTTCTAAAGGTTTCGGTTGTGTCGGTAGGTCCTTGAGTAATTCCCGGAGATAATTTGAAGGAATCGCATAGCCGGCACTAACTCTATGCTTTTGGAATGTAATGCCTATCACGTCCCCATGAACGTTTAAGACGGGTCCACCACTATATCCTTGACGAATATTCCTCGCTCTAAAGTCAAGGAAATTAGGGGTGCACCGACTGATTGATCCCACTGAAACATCGCCCTGCAAGAATTTGCTATCTTGTTTAGGGTTGCCGATGACTATAATCCTATCACCCTCCTCCACTGTATTGCTATCGCCAAGCGAAAGAATCTGCGCATCCTCACCTTTAGTTTTCACAACCTTTAAGATAACCAAATCTCGTTTCGGATCACTCGCCATGACCCCTTCAATCATATACCATGTTGGTTTGTTAACCAATTTAGCAACACTGACAGCTCCTGCATAGGATCTCTCGCTGATAACATGAACGTTGGTGACAATCATATCTTGTCCGATAAAGAATCCACTACCTGATGATGGCGGTCCTTCAACACTTAAACTCCCTATTTGTACGGTGGCTGCTTTACCAATTCTCGCAATTTGCCCGAGGTCTGGTCGCTCAGAAACCTTTTCGCTTTGCTGTTTGATACTTGAAGCACAAGACAGAAAAACCCCAACTGCAAGGCATCCTACGAACGCCAATACTTTTTCCGCGAATTTCATCTGAATATCTCCTTGTCTATGTAGATAGATCGGATTTGATTGTTAATCTAACTGCTTTATCGTATAAGTCCGATGTAATATCACAATACAAAGAGGCAAATTGTGTTAGTCCTAAGCGTTAATAGTCTATCACGCTTTCGACTGTTTGACAAGTTTTTCCTCGTTGCTCAATTCTTGACTTTGTGTTATAATGAAACGAAAATTGCAGTAAAGAGATGACACTGATTAGGAGAAAAGAGATGACAGAACGAAAAGAAAATACGCATCGCAGATTACCCATTTGTACCCTCGGCGCGGACGGCCACGGTAAGACAACATTGACTGCAGCGATAGCAAGAGTGGTCGCGAGGATTGGTGCGATTCATACAGATGGAGACGGCGATTTTGAGTCTCAACACCCAATTAGTCACCCAATCCGAGAAGGGGTTGGTATTACCTACCGCTCAATAGCCTACGAAACCAGCGGCAAACTTTATACACAGATCGATTGCGAAACACACCTTGATGTCGTCAAGATGTTAATCAGCGGCTCACCCGCAATTCAAGGAGGGATTTGGGTAGTGAATGCGGTTGAGGGGATCACATCCGATTCGCAGGCACATCTTAACCTCGCGCACCAGATGCACATCCCGACAGTCATCTCTTTTCTCAACACAGGCGGTATTTCAAAAGACGATGAACTGTTGGACATCTGCCTACAGGAGATGAATGAACTCCTAAGCGGGTGTGGATGGGGGGAAGAAACCACACCGATAATCGTCGGTGATGCGCAGAAAGCGTTAGACTACAGAGGCAACAATATTACCTCCACGCAATGGCAATCCATTGTTGATTTGATTTTCGCTATGAACCGCACGATGCCAACACTTGTGGATACAGCACACCTACCACTTATCATGCCAATTCACGAAATCGTTGAGGAAACGAAGGATCAGGTATCCGTCCGCGGTGAGATTGTGCAAGGTCAGATCGCTGTCGGTCAAGCAGTGGATATTGTAGGTAAAGGCGATAGGATCAAGACACGGGTTCTCAGCATACAGGAAAATGAAGTATGCGTCGAATCTGAACCGGACTGGCTGTCTGTCGGACAAGTGCTTTGCCCACCGAAGACAATCAAATCACATTCTGAATTCACTGCACTTATCTATCTGCTAACACACGAAGAAAGTGGCACACATATCCCGCTCATCGAAAATGATAGACCCGACATCCATTTGTGGAGTGTTGATATGCCAGCGCATCTAAAACTCCCGTCAGGACTTTCCCTGATGACACCGGGAGATTACGCGCATGTAACTCTTACACTCGACTTGCCGTTAACTATGGAGATCGGTACCCGATTTGAGGTGAAGAAGATGGGGGCGCGGATTGGACTCGGTGTTGTGACGGGTGTGGAGTGATTTGTTACCAAATTTTAACCCCCTAAATCCCCCTTATCAGGGGACTTTAAGAAGCAGTGCGTAAGTCCTAACCGAGTTAGAGAAAAGATGCCCGTGGATTCAGACAGGCGCGGTTGGAAACCGCTCCGACTATTTCATCCTGCGGCGATCGCATCTCGTAACGCGAGATCACCGGTATACAAAGCGCGTCCTATAATCGCGCCACTGGCACCGATTCGCTTCAAAGCGGTTATGTCAGCAAGCGACGTGACACCCCCTGAAGCAATCACATTCGCAGAGACAGCATCAATAATATCTGCCGTTGCGTCAACATTCGGTCCCTTGAGCATACCGTCGCTCTTGATGTCGGTGTAAATAAATGTTTGCACGTCCGTCATCTCTTGTGCGAATTCAATTGCAGACTTCTGAGACACCTCCAACCATCCTTCTGTTGCAACCATTCCGTCTTTCGCATCAATACCGACAGCGATGCGCTCGCCGTATTCAGCACACGCTTGCTTTACTAAACTCGGCTGTTTGAGGGCAACCGTGCCTAAAATCGCGCGGTCTATCCCTAATGCTAAAACGGCTTCCAACTGTTCCATGCTACGGATACCGCCGCCAAGTTGGATGGGTATATCCAGTGCGGAGACAATCTCGCTAACAATATGGAGGTTCGCGGATTCACCTTGAAACGCGCCATCTAAATCCACGAGATGCAAGTATTCCGCACCTTCGGCTTGCCATCGTTGCGCCATCTCCACAGGCGCGTCTGAGAAAACCGTTTCTTGTGTCGCAATCCCTTGCACCAAATTTACACACTTTCCACCGCGAAGATCAATTGCCGGTAGTATTTGCAAAGTTTTTCCTTTCCACAGTTGACGGCACAACTGCGTGTGCCTACTACTATTCATCTCGGAAGATACCAAGTAATTTCAACTGTACGATTGAGATAATAGCAATAATGAAAAACAGCACCCAGCCAATTGTTGCTGCATAGCCGAGGCGCATGAACTGGAAACCGTTTTTATAGAGATACATTACAATCGTTGAACCCGCATCCGCAGGTTCACCACCGTTCGTCAAAATAAACGGAAGATCGAAGAGTTGGAGCGAACCTATCATCGAAACAACGACAACGAAGGCTATCACGGGTCGTAACGAAGGCAGCGTGACATGGATAAATGCTTGCCACCAGTTCGCACCGTCAACCGCTGCCGCTTCGTATAACTCCTGACGGATACCTTGTAACCCCGCTAAAAAGTAGATCATGTTGAACCCCGCCCACTGCCAAACGCCTGTTAGAATAACCGCTGGCATCACATAATTTTCTTCGTTTAGCCATCCGATCTCCTTGCCAAAGAGGATGAATTCTTGGTTGACTAAGCCTGCACGCTGATCATAGACGAGATTAAAGATAATCGCAACGAAGACCCCCGCAACCAGTACTGGGGCAAAAAAGGCGAGTCGCAGGAAATTTTTCCCCTTGACGAATTTAGAGTTGAGCAGAATCGCCAATAATAAAGCAATTGGCAATTGGAGTGTGAGGGTGCCTATTGCGAAATAGGCGGTATTTTTAAGGGATTTCCAAAAGATAGGGTCACGGAACAGGTCGGTGAAGTTACCGAAACCGACAAAAATCCGGCTTTGGAATCCCCGCATCTCATAGAGACTCATCACCAGGGACGAAATAAGTGGATACCCCATGAAGATGACGAAAAGCAGATAAAATGGCGCGATAAAGAGATAGGGCGCGATTTTCTGTTGTTGATTCCAAAACAGGTTCGTTGTTCGCTTCTTTTTCATAAAACTTTCTTTGCGTAAAATCTAACTCAAACAATGTGTTCAAGGTGAAAAATTACATCTCTCCCCATCTATCCATATCTTTCGCCATAAGGGTGCGTACCTTCTCGGCAAGGTCTGTTAGTGCCTCTCTTGGGGTCTGTTTTTCTGTCACTGCAGCGAAGATTGCATCGTTGAGTAGATCCGCGGCTTCTGACCAGTAGGGGTTCTGATAACGTGGTGGTAAATCGGGAGCGAGTTGGATAAACAGCTCGCCGAGCGGTTGTCCACCCAAGTATACATCGGGTTCCTTAAAGATAGGTGCGTCCCATGCGGCTTTGAGCGGTGGTATAATCCGTGTTGTCTCATATCGGTTCACGAGCCCTGGTCTATCAAAATAGGTAAACTTGAGAAGTTCCCACGCACGATCAGGATTCTCACACTGCTTTGTAATTCCGATCATCGTGCCACCGCGCGTCGTCGTCCGTCTGCCGCCGGGGTGCCACGCTGGCATACCGACCGCTTTCCATTTGCCGGACATCTGCGGCACCTGACTTTTGAGGATACCGACATACCAATCCGGCGCGAGGATGGAGAGAATCTTGCCGTCCTGCATCGCTGCGAAATTGCTGGGGTCACCGTGCCATGTTCCGTATACGGGGGTCGCGATTTTATGTTCATTGAACAATGCAGTGAAAAATTCCAACGTCTCAATGGCGAGTTCACTATCAATAATAACGTTGCCGTCCTCGTCAAAAAAGCCGCCACCTTGTTGGAGGAGCAGGCTAAAATAGTCGCTTTCCGTGCGCCGATCTAACACAATCGCGTACTGGTCAACCTTACCATCGCCATCAAGATCGCGCGTCGCTTTTTTCCCAGCAGCGATGAAGTCATCCCATGTTTCAACCTCTGTCATTTCAACGCCTGCCGCTTTAAAGAGGTCGTCTCGGTAAAGGAGCACAACGGGGTGCAGATCGTGTGGGATACCGAAAATCCGTCCGCGATAGGACCACGGTGTGAACCGACTGACGACTAACCTGTCCATCCAGCCTTCGCTTTCCAGACGTGGACGTAGATCGACAAATCCGACTTCGTCAATTGCGCCTTTGAGGAACCGACCGATGGATGTAATTTCTACCTCCACGAGATCGGGTGCGCCGAAATTCGACAACATGGCAGCGAGGAGTTTATCGTGCATCGTGCCACCGAAATTGATGAGTTGGACGTTGACACCCGGGTTTTGTGCCTCAAAAAGCGGCACGCGTGCTTGATACTCTTCGTAATGGGTGTTTGCGAAGATCCAAAATTCGATATCCTCACCCGGCTCCTCGGAACGTCCGAAAATGAAAAGCGTAGAGATGAGAAAGAGAATCAGCATAACCATCGGTCCTTTGCCGAGTGGAAAGCTTTCAGCATCAATCGGGAAACGCAACATAAAATACTCCAGATACAAAAATTGACTTGACTTTTACATTTGTAACGATTAAAATTTATCAGAATATCGGCTTTTTATCAATTAACTTTTTAGAAACCATAAGGAATCGCGAGCGACCAGAAACACCCAAGCAAAAACACTCGCTCCTACAATGGTGTTCTACTGCAAAACATATTAAATAAGGAGGAAAGCCCAACATGCCCACATACGACTATAAGTGTCTCGCATGTGATGTCCGATTTGAGAAGTTTCAAGGCATCACAGCACCGCCAATTGAGGAATGTCCGGAATGCAGTGGTAAAGTGAAACGGCTCATTGGGGCAGGTGCCGGTCTGATTTTCAAAGGATCCGGATTCTACATTACCGACTACCGAAGTGAAGGCTACAAAGAATCAGCGAAAAAGGACAAAAAGGAATCATCGGATAAAAGCGCGTCATCAGATAAAAGCGAGAAAAAAGAGAAGAAAACGGAAACAAGCAGTGAATCAAAGAGCAAGTCTGCCGATTCGGACTAAACGAAAACAGTTGTAGGTCGAGGTCTCTGTGCTTCGGTTCGGTTACGTTTTTAGTTTCGGCACAACGGCGTGTGCCTACTACTTTTAAAGGGAGACGCTTTGCACAACCACAGCCACGACCATCATCATCACGGCGAAGCGGACGCGCATAGCCACCAAACACATCTGCAGAAGAAATTTAAGTTCGCTGTGTTTGTCACGTTCTGCGTCTTCCTCGGCGAGCTCATCGGCGGTATCTGGTCGGGTAGTCTTGCCTTGCTCAGCGATGCGGCGCATGTACTGTCGGATGTTGTCTCGCTCCTTATCAGTTGGTTGGCAATCTATCTTTCCACACGTCCTGCAACCTCTTCCCGAACTTATGGGTATCATCGCGCCGAGGTCTTTGCTGCTTTTGTGAACGGCGTGTCGCTTATCGCGATCTCCTGTTGGATTTTCTACGAAGCCTATCAAAGATACATGTCGCCGACAGAGATAAAAGTGACAGGCATGTTCATCGTAGCGTGTCTCGGCTTTGTGGGGAATCTGATTATTTTATGGAAGCTGCACGGTGAGAGTCATGGTAATCTTAATGTCCGAAGCGCGATGCTCCACGTGATAGGCGATACACTCTCTTCTGTCGCTGTCGTTATTGGCGGTGCGATCATCTTTTGGACAGGGTGGTATCCAGTCGATGCAATCCTGAGTTTCCTTATCGGTGGGATTATTCTCTTCGGTGCCGTAAATGTGACGAGAGAGGCGGTGCATATTCTGCTTGAAAATTCACCACGGAACGCCGACGCTGACACTGTGGCCACACATCTCCGCGGTTTAGAACCCGTCAAAGATATTCACGACTTACACATCTGGTCGCTGTGTTCCAATTACTGTGCGCTGAGCGCGCATGTTGTGGTTGACGAAAACACCACTTTAGCACCTGATCGGATTCTTGAAGAAATTAACGCCGAATTGCAATCACATTTCGGGATCAACCACACGACCTTGCAGTTAGAACAGGTGGCGTGCGAACAAGCTGGAAATCTCCTCTGCAATGCACAACACTCGTAGTGTACATCTATAGCATCAAGGCTACAAATCCCTCTTCCAGTTAACCGTGTTCTGCTTTTAAACGATGCGCTTTGCGAATTAGATCGGGGTCTTTCGCAAACCTTTGCGTCGCCTGAACCAGTCCACCCACGTGCGAGACCATATCCTTCTCCACCTGCACAATACGATCAATCAGATAAGGTTGATCGCTCTGTTGAATCGCCTTTCGCATGATAGAGAGCAGGTGCATATAGATCGTATCGGCTTCACTTCCTTCAATCGCAATCGCGATCTCAAAGGCTTCATCGAGTGAAATATTCCCGCTATCGACCTTCTGCTCGTGTGCATCCAGTGCGTCCGTAATCTGCTGGACGGGGACATCCGATAATGCCGGTACAGCCGAATCAATTCCAAAGGCATCCACACATAAAGAACGACCGAAATCGACAAGGATATAGTGCTGCCATTCCTCTGTGCTCATCTGTTCCCAAAATCGTGCAATCCGTTCGTCAACGTTCCCTAAAAGCAGCGAGAGGGACGCGTAGAGTTTGGCTTGTCGTAGTTCAATGTCTTGACAAAGATTAAAAAGCTCACCTAATGTCAATCGTTTCTTCCTTCCAAAGTAGTAGGCATACCCCGCTGTGCCGCGACTAAATATGAAGCGGTAAAGAAATTGCTGTCCCTGACTGCATGCTCCGCGTGACTGCCTCCGTAAATTCCATGTACTTCACACCTGTGTCAAAATCTGTGTGCGTAATCACCTCTCCACCACGGATCGCGTTCACAAATTCTTCCTCCACGCGCCATCCGCCTGCTTCTGAATCTGGTATATCAATCTCGCTCAGTTCTGTATCACTTTTTTGTCCACCGTAGAGTTTATTCCCCGAAAAACGCAGCGTTCCGTTGCTTCCGAAGATATAGACCTCCGGTGCCCCTGCTAACCCTGCAACAGTAGAGACCTGTATATGCAGCTGCGCACCACACGCGAGATCCCCAACGACATCGATATGTTCAGGAATCCGTACGGAACGCATCACGCCATCGGCATCGGGACGCATTTTGACGAAGGTTTTGCCCATCGCCATAATCCGTGTTGCCTCTCCGACCCAACGCATCAAGGCTTCATACCAGATCCCCATGCTCATGATGTTAAGTCCACTGAGATCGAAATCCTGCCGCCACTGGAGGGCTGATTCGCTGTCCAGAAATGCACCGCCTGCGCGTGCTTCTATGGCAAGCACATCACCGATATAGCCTTCCGCGATAAGTCTTTTTATGGTGTTGTCTACGCGGAGTGTCATCGGCGATGGGACAATCTGTGCGATGAGATGTGTCTTCTGACGCGATGCCATTCGCATGATATGTGCTTCTCTGGCGTTCATCGCCATCCGTGCTTCGCACATCACGTGCTTATCTGCCCGAAGTGCCGCTACGGTTGCGCGGCAGTGCATATAGGGCCATGTCCCGATGACAATCGCGTTGGTATCGGGATCGCCGATTGCCTCTTGCCAATTGTCATAAGTTTTGGGGATACCGAATTCGTCTGCTACCCGTTGTGAGGATTCCTGACTCCGATTGCAGACCCCGACGATCTCAACGCCTTCGATCGCTTGCAGTCCCGGAATATGCCGTGATCTCGTATTCCCACCCGCACCGATAATACCGACTTTAACTGTTTTTTGTGCCACTTATTTTGCTCCTTCCATTTTTTGTGTCGCGTCATCTATCCTATCAGAAATTGGGAGAAATGTCAAGCGGTAATTTTGGATCAATCCGTGTCGTTAATCCATCGTAAAGGTAACTTCACAGTAGAAGCGACAGAAATCTTGACATTCAACAAGCCTAATGGTATACTAACGATAATATAGAAGGCACAATGGTTATTAAGGAGGCAATGACAGATGAAATTTGAAGAGCGCGCGAAACTAACAATAGATAGCCTTATTACCTGTGACGCTGAAATTATGAGCGGCACGCCGGTATTCAAAAACACCCGTGTTCCGATAAAAAACCTGATTGACTATTTAGAAACCGGGGAAAGTCTTGATGATTTTTTAGAGGATTTCCCTTCTGTCAGCCGTGAGCAGGCTGTGCAGACGTTAAAACTCGCGAGGGAGGTCCTTCTCACCTAATCTTCGGGCAGGAAGCCTCGTCTTTTAAGGCGAGGCGGAATGTCAGATCCTGTGTTTTTTCTTTGACATTCGTTGTCCAATGTGGTATAATTATAGTATCGTGTTGGAGACTGGCATGATAAGCGTTACCGCTTGGTAACGTGCTGGTTTCCTCCCACTTATCAGGGATAAACGCACGATACACGATATACCATGAGACGTACTTTTAGATACCCTGTGTATCCAACCAAAGCACAAGAAACAACATTATTATCGTGGCTTGACCATCTTTGCGAACTTCAGAACTCTGCGCGCCATGACCGCAAGGTTGCTTGGGAGACTGAGGGTGAACGCGTTGCTTGCAACGACCAACAAAAGAAGTTGACGGTTGCGCGTGAAAAATACGCGGACTTTCGCCAAGTGCCGCAAGATATGCAAGTCTGTGCTTTGGAACGCATGGATAAAGCCTTTGACGCGTTCTATAGACGTTGTAAAAACGGTACGAGGAAAAAAGGCTATCCAAGACATCGCAAACGGATTAGGTCTATGACGTGGAAACTTCGTAAACACAGCGTCAAGAATAAATCTACGGGTGAATATGAACGCGTTCGCGAAAACCCTATCCGAGAAACGTCTTGGAAACATGACCGCTTGAAAGTGCCAAAACTTGGCGAAGTCAAGATATACATGCACCGCCCGATTCAAGGCGATCCGAAAGCAGTAACACTCGTGAAAAAAGCGTCTGGTTGGTATGCTCATATCTCTTGTGAACTCCCTGATACATCCAAAATTGAACCTACAGACGCAATAGCCGTTGACGTTGGCACAACACACTACCTCACGACTTCCGAAGGTGAAAAGGAAGATAACCCTCGCTGGTATCGTCAAGTCGAAGGGCTTACACGAAAACACTCTAAAGACCTATCGCGTAAAAAGTTAGGTTCTAAGCGTAGAAAGAAACAACAACACAAACTTGCCTTACACCATGAACGGACAGCAAACAGACGCAAAGACTTTATCGGTAAACTCGTTTACAAACTTTTCCACCATAAAGAAAACAACGTCCTTATCGCTGAAGACCTCAGCGTTTCTAATATGGTTCAGAACAAACACCTCAGTAAGAGCATTTCCGATGCGTCTTGGGCAAAGTTCTTTGAGTGGTGCGGAAACATAGCCGAAAGAGACGGTTTCCATTTCCACCAAGTCGATCCCAAGAACACTTCGCAAATCTGTTCTTCGTGTGGTCAGAAAGCATCGAAAAAGTTATCGCTATCGGTGCGGACTTTTAGCTGTCAGTATTGTGGCACGTCTTTAGACCGAGACCACAACGCTGCACTTAACATACTTTTTAAGGCAGCTGCTGCCTTTCGTGGAGAGCGATGGGTTACCACCCTCAACGAAGCGAGAAATTTCCGACAAAAGTGTGTGGCTTTTGAGAACGCTAAGCAGCTATCGCTGTTTGATACGCTCTTAACAAGTCCCGTTGCTTTAGCTCGGGGTAGCTGACACAGGCTTATGCGAATTCTTCTGGATGAATGCTTGCCGAAGAAACTGAAGGCTGAATTCATCGACCACACAGTTTTTACAGTGCAAGAAAAGGGTTGGTCGGGGAGGTACTACAGACCATCCAATCAAGTCAAATTGTCTATATTGAGCCTACGTGATTTGACATTTAATGGATAATGTTTACGCACCGCTACTTGTAAGAAACTATTTTCTTTTTTTCGGGACCGTGATAGTTTCAACGATAGCTGTTGACTTTCGACGCTCGGCTTCCTCACGACTTATAAATCTACCTGTCCGAGCATCACGACCAACTTTGAAAGTCGTCCCCTGCGATCTCAGTTCTTTTGAAGATGTCGTTTTTCTGCCACCTTCTTTCCCGTACATAACCTTTTCTACGGCACGTTTAGCTTGACTTCTTGTAAGTTTTCCCCGTTTAGGAGGAAATTTGATGGTCCGCCCTCTTGCCACTTTAACCACCTCCTCATTTTTTACCTTTACAAGGCTTAGTCGGTGGTGATCTCGAGTTCGGATATCACGGACTCTTGCGGTGCAGGTGAATAATCCTCATTTTTAACGCCATGCGTTGGATTTGCCTCTTCCCGTGGTTTAATCGACAGTCTACAGCCAAGTGCCTTAACAATAGTGTTGAACGTATCAATACGCGGTGCTGCACCGTTAGATAGCAGCTCCAGCAGAGTCTCCTGCTCAAGCCCGGTTCGCTCAGCAAAAGTAGAAACCCCACCTTGTGCCTCCACAACGTTCCGGATCCCTATTAGAAAGAAGTCCGTGTCACCATCTACTTGGTATTCTTCTAATGATACATCAAGATAATTGATTGCGTTCTCTGGATCAGCAAGTCGTTCCATTAAGTACTCGCGCCAGTCTCCCATTTCTTTCATCGGTTTACCTCCTTGTATTTTCGCCAGTAGTATACCATACAAAATCCAGTACGTCAAACCAAATATAGAACTAATAGCCTCTTTCCTCTGGGTGTGTAAAGTTTTTGGCAGCGGTTATTTTGTATGACTGTTGAAGAATATGTTGGAAAGTGGTATCCTTTCCTAAAAGAGTTTAGATAGGTTTTTAGATAGGAGAGGATACCTAATGGATATTTTAGCGATTATTGACCAAGAAGTCAAAGAGATTTTTTCAGAGACTGTTTTGGATACGTCTGCCGGCGTAGAAGTCCTTGAGAGAGAAGTTTTAGAGTTGACGCGGGAGTTGGGTCGTAAGGTCTTAGAAACGTGTCTCTCAGAAAGTGCGAATGATGCCTCATCTGTATCCGTGTTGTGTTCTGCCTGTAAAGGCAAGTTGCGTCGTTTTCGTAAGCGTCAGCGTTATGTTCAGACGTTATGTGGTGTTGTTGGTGTTTCTCGTTGGGTGTATCGTTGTGATGCGTGTAATGTTTATGACGTGCCGTGGGATTCTCGGGTCGGTCTGAAAGAAGGGTTCACGGTGTCTGTTGCCGAATCAATGTGTCGTCTTTCTGCGCGTTTGGACTTTAGAGAAGCCTCAGAGGAGTTGGCACATCACGGTATAAAGGTGAGTCACAGAACACTTCAACAGAAAGTCGGTAAGTGGTCAGAAGGCGAAAGCGTTTCAGCTTATGTTGATCAACACTGCCTTGAGACAGGTTCACGGTGGTATGTCAGTTGTGATGGTGTTCATACACTCTCTCAGGATGGCAGTTATCATGAAGTCAAGGTGGGGTGTCTGTATAGAGATTACCCGCAACTTGATTCTAAGTCGGTGGCATCTGCGCGGTCGAAGAGTCTTCGCTATGTTGCCTCTCACAGCGATGCGGCGAGTTTTGGTGAACAGTGGTTCGACTTAGCGACAGCGAGTGGTATCTACAAAGACGAGACGGATACCGAGGAGGTGGTCGTCATCGGCGATGGTGCGGCGTGGATATGGAACTTATCTGATGAATACTTTCCCGGTGCTGTTGAGATCGTTGACTATATGCATGCGAAATCTCATCTTTATGAAGTGGCGAAGCAGGCATTTGGTGAAAAAGCCTACGAAAGTATTCACTCATGGGTTGAAGCGACAGAGCCATTTCTCTATGCGGGTGATACTGAGACAGTCGTTTTGCGGATCCGTGCCTTGAGTGTCGGGAACGCGATGCTCTCGGAAGTTCTTCAAAGAGAAGTCGGTTATTTTCAGAAGCATTCAAAGCGGATGCAATATCAAACATTTGCTGAAAAGGGGTATCACATCGGCAGTGGTCTCATTGAGTCGGCGTGTAAACACGTTGTTGCTCAGCGGTGTAAGCAAGCCTCTATGAAATGGAGCCAGACGGGTATAAATGCGGTTCTGTTCTGGAGGTGTTTACTCAAAAGCAGGGCTTGGGATACCTTCTGGGATCAACAGACCCAAAATGCCGCATAAACTTGGTGACAAAAACTTTACACACCCCTTTCCTCTTCATTTGACATTCATAAGAGAAATGTAGTATAATAGAAATATCTATTGATGCGGTAAAAGCAGCACAGAGGCAATCATCACATATTTATTCTTGATACTGCATCGTGGTTCGGCAGAAGTGATCGTAGTTACCTGTACTCTTAATATTGATAGCACGGAAGGCGGGAAACATTATGCAAGGTCATATCCCTCACACATTAGCAGCACGGATCGTCTGTGACGAGAATATTCTCACAGGAAAACCTGTGATTAAAGGCACACGATTAGCCGTTGAATTCATCCTCGGCTTATTAGGACACGGTTGGACTGAGGCAGAGATTCTTGAGAATTATCCTCACATCGTGCAAGAGGATATTCGCGCCTGTCTTGCGTATGCAAGCGCGGTGTTACGGACGCAAAAAGATTATCAACATCCGATGAAATTGGCTGATGCGTCTATGAGCATAGTTTGGTAATGGTGTTTTCGCTGTTGGTGTGTTGGTGGTTCATGTGTTTTCCTTGGCTGCAGAAGGGGCTTCTTGCACAACAGGAATAACATAACTCCGAATCTTCACACCGTCCACGGTTTCTGTCTGTACGCGCGGCTCTGGATTCCTGCGATGATCGAAAACGACATAGTAGCCTTCACTGACACCTTCCACTTTGAGATAAGCGGCGAGCTGTTTCTTCCCCGCCTGATAACGGATGTCCCCTCTCCAAATTTTTGTTTCAACAATGTATTTTTGCTGATTGTGGATGATAAGGAGATCCATCTTGCCCGCGCCTGTTGGCACTTCAAAGGTCATAACGCCGCCTACTGTCTTGACAAACGAATCAAGATAGGTCAGGAGGAGGTGTCTGCCAACGTATTCTTGTGGGGTTTCTGGCACTTGTAGGATTTTGAATCCTACGCGTGTGATGAAATCTTGGAAGTTATCAAGGAGGGGGCCCATATCAAGTTGTCCTGTAGGTGTGAGGTAATTTCGGAATCCTTGGCTATTATCTTCTGCGAAGTAGTTTCGTTCCAATCCATTCACTGCTGGCGTGAACGCCTCTATAATGCAATGCAGATAAATCGGATTGACAATCTCACACTTTCCATCTGTCCCTTTCCCAATGATTCCATAAGTGGTGAGTTCACTGATGAGTTCATCGCGCGGATTGAAGCGTACCCCTTCCTCATACGACATGATGTCCATCAGGAGGGTTTCAAAGCGTCGATCCCTGCGGATATTGGTCACAAGGTGCGTCAGGTTGGTGTTATCTTCTCCGAGGAGTTGTTCATAAGCCTTTGTGAAGTGCGCCATCGTAATCGTCTCAGTTTTGGGAATATCCAGTTCTTCAGTAAGAATTTGTGCAGCGCGATTGACCAGGAACGGTTGCCCGGCAGTCTGTTTGTGAATAGATTTAACGACCTCGGGTGTGAAGGCTTGTCCGACTTCCGTTGTATATTGTCCGAAGAGTTCTCCGACCTGTTCAAATGTAAAGTTGGGCAAGTAGAGTTCATCTTGTATATTAAAGGGTGAGATGGAGCGGTCGTAGTCGAGCTGTGCAATACTTTTGACCCCGACGATTCCGACACTGTGCGGACATAGCAGCACATCAGATAGATAGATGTGGCGGAGTGCATATAGAAAATCACTCACAAGTGCCTGAGGAATGCCATCAAATTCATCAATGAGAAGGAGGACCCGCTGTGTGCCGAGTAGCTTCCCAAATTCTTCAAAGAATGCCACCATTGAAAAAGCATCAGTAAGTTGTGTGCGCGCTAAAAATCGTGCTAACGCCTCTGAAGGCACCTCGCCACGTTTTTGGAAAACAGACTGAATCTGCCAAAGCATCATTTGGTAGAGTCGCGAGTAAAAATCAGCAGCAGAAGTGTTACGCTGTATTTGAAAATCGAGTTGAATAGGGAAGTAGGTTGGATCCTCGGTTGTGAGTTTAGCAAGTGCCAACTGAAAGAATGTCGTCTTTCCGGTTTGGCGCGGCGCAAAGAGAACAATGTACCGTCCCTCTTTGATACGGTTGATAAAATTTTTAACCTCCTCGGTGCGTGCGACAACATAATGCTGGTCTGGTCGCACAGTGCCTCGGGTCCCAAATGTTCTCATTGCTTTCTCCGTGCCGCTAATATGCTCAGATGTTTATTATATCATAAGACCGACAATTATCCATAATTACCACATCACTGTGCCACCGGTGTTGATGTCTTGTCCTGTCATGTTGGCGGAATCATCTGAGGCGAGGAAAACGGCTAATGCAGCGGCATCCTCAGATACTGAACCTTTATCACTATAGCCTTCATCCGCACACCATCTTCCAGCAATCACACTTTTTGGATTTTCCTGACTATACCGTTCACGTAACGCTGCTTCGTCGAAGGGTTTGTTCATGTATTCGGCTCTGCCTTTTGCGAGTTCAAGGCTTCGCTCCGTATGCCAACCCGGACAGATGGCGTTGACGTTGATATTGTACCGTCCAACATCGGCAGCGAGGGTGCGTGTGAAACCGATGACCCCCATCTTAGAAGTTGCATAAGGTGCTCTATGTGAAAGCGGTTGTTTGCCGGTGCCAGAACTGAAGTTGATGATTTTCCCGTATTTTTTACGGATCATCTCCGGTAGGACGGCTTTAGAACAGATGAAAAGCGAATCGAGATTGACCTCAAGCGTGCGCCGCCACTCTTCTAAACTCATATCCCAGACATCCTTCGTCGGTCCAGCGATTCCGACGACGTTGGCGAGAATATCAACAGTGCTAAATTTTTCGATGGTGGCAGCAACCATCTCATTGACGGGTGCTTCTTGCGAAACGTCGGTCTCAAAACAGATGACATCTCCACCGGCGGCTCTAATCTCTGAACCGACCTTTGCCTCTAACTCTTGCACTGGGATCACATCACAGATAGAAACCGCTGCGCCTTCTTTTGCAAACCGTCTCGCAACTGCCTCGGCGTGTCCTCTACCCGCGCCTGTTACGATTGCGACTTTACCCTCTAATCTTCCCATGAAAACTTTCCCCTTGTAAATTAAAATAGATGGAATGGATTAACAGCATAGCAGAGGCGGTCGCTGGTGTCAATCAAAAGCTCGGAATAGTCATCAGTTATCAGTTAAAGAAGTTCGTAAAGTCGAGTAAAGTGTTTTGCTTGAGTGTTTCCACTAAGAAATCTGTAAAGTTGATAACTTCATAACTTTCGCGCACTTTAGAACACTTTGAAACTTTCATAACTTTAGCACCCTCTCTAACATTGATAACTGACTGCTGACAGCCATTCACCATTGACAAATTTTAGTGCGTCGTATACACTCAATGGTATGGAAACAGCAACAACAGACCGCGCACGCGGCATTATTATCGGGATTACAGGTGGGATTGCTTGTGGAAAGACAACCGTCTCAGAACTGCTCACAGAAAAGGGTGCGATTCCGATCAATGCTGATGAAATCGGACACCAACTCCTTAAAGCGGACAGTCCGGTTATTGACGAACTGACCGAGGCATTTGGACAGGGCATCCTTGAAGCCTCTGGAGATGTAAGTCGGCAGAAACTGGGGGCAATCGTTTTTAACGATAAAGCCGCACGCGAACGCCTGAACAGCATCCTGCATCCGTTGATTATCGAACGCTCACGCGGACAAGCACGCCAACTTGTCACGGAGGACCCGACGTGCATCGTGCTACTTGATGCACCGCTTCTCATCGAAGCCGGTGCTTACGACACGGTCGATCTGATTGTCGTGGTAACGGCATCACCAGAGACGCAGCTGCGGCGGACATTGGAACGCAGCGTCGCGCAAGGAAGACCGCTCACCGAAACCGAGGTGCAAGCGCGAATTGAGGCACAGATGCCGGTCTCGGAGAAAGTTAAGTATGCGGATGTTGTGATAGAGAATGAGGGGACGCTTGAAGATCTCTGTATGCAGGTGGATGCACTTTGGGAGAGACTTCATCGAAAATAACCACAAATTGTGATAGGGGCGGTGAGAAACCGCCCCATAAGTGTCAATTTAAGAAATAACAACCGCCTCAGACCCGGTAGGTTCGGTTTCCCAACCGGACCGGATACTACGCGGAAACCTTGAAGACTTCAAAAACCTCTTCAGTCCCGTAGGGACGTTATGTTTATAGCAGCATTTTCAAGCAAAAACCCAAGCCCCGTAGGGGCGGCATGTTTATATCGGTGTTACAAAATACCATGAAACAATCACTAAATTGACACCTATGGGGCGGTGAGAAACCGCCCCTATCAGGGTGGAGCACCTCCATTATATAGGTCTGTCAGCTGCGTAGCCGTTTCTAATCCGGATAATATCCTGCATATTTACCTTTTACCTTGCTTTTAACTTCGCCCAAGTGGTTGTCAGTACCCTCAGCTTCGACGGTGAATTTGCACCCTCTTCGTTGAAATCTATCCATGCAGTCGGATGTTGATTCCTAAGTGCCTTCAAACCATTGACAGATGCAAGGTTTAGCGGGTTCGCCTCAATCTTGATAGTCGTCCAAGAGTTATTCTTCAACGTCTCATAGATAACAAAAGCGTCCCTAATTTCAGGATTCCCTTGATTGTTTAGATGTAGCGTCCGGAGACTTGTAAGTCCTGCTAATGCAGAAATATCGCCTATACTGCACTTATGAAGTTTCAAGTCTACAAGATTTGTAAGGTTCGCAAGTGGCGAAATGTCTGATAGTTTCTTGTTCTTTGCCAGACCTAATGTAGTCAACCCTGTTAGATTTTGCAATGGAGTCAAATCTGTTATCTTATTCCTGCCAGCATACAATACTTGCAGACCTGTTCCACTTGCATCTATTACACCAACTTGTGGAATAAGATGAACTAATGAAGATAAGTCGGATATATTATTTTTACCGATCTTCAGAACCCTAAGAGCATCTGTATGTATCATCCAACTAATATCAGAAATACCTAAACCTGACAAGTTTAATTCTTCTACTATAGCCAAGTCTGGACCTTGAACAGGTTCATTAGGACCTCTTTGAGACCTTATCGGACCACCTGATGCTATTGCTGATACCACAGCACTGTTATACTGGTCTCTTACTCTTTTCTCTATTTCATCATTTTCAAACTCTATTGGGTGATGACGATTTCCATCAACATCATGACCATAAGCCATAGAACCGAAACACATCACAAACATTAGAATCGCAAAACCTAATTTCGTAAACATCTCGTACTCCTTTTTTTATAGTGGGCTCTAAAAATAATGAGACACACTTTGAAGGACGGGCGAGGGGACCTTGAAGAAATCCGCAGAAACACCCTACGAACAGTTTTCTGCTAAAAGAAAAGTGTCTGATTAATTGCTGGTTTTACTATAGTCTTCAAATAGTTTGATGGCCACTTTGTCCGCAACGGCTTTTAGAATTCGGGCAAGTTGCTTATGCCCCTCTCGCGCTTTATCATCATGCGTACTTACCATCTCGCTGACATACTCACCCAGCTAAAGCAAGGGGGGTTCTAAGGAGATGAAAATGCCGTTTCTCGGACGGTGTGTGTAAGTCCTGCTCTTGCAAGAGAAATAGCCCGCGACGCGCTGCGCTATAGTGAAACAGAGCACGTGCGGGCAGAAGATCGTGAAGATAACACAATTCTACTCGGTCTATGGTATGTCCGTGGTTGCGAAAACTACTTAAAATTTGTGAAGTAGAGGGGGGGGGTAGTAGCGGTCAGTTGATAACGCATACGCAGAAGACGGGGAAGTGCGCACAACAGCCGCACACGATATTGCATTCTGACGCTCTGTTGGAATACGGGACGGATCGTTCTACGAACACTGAGGCTTGAAAATCGATTTTTCATTACGACTGACGCAGACTACACTTTTGGGGCAGACCCAATTCGGGTGTGCCGTGAAATAGAAGAACAAGTTCCTAATCCGAACAGTTCAGACAGGAGCCTCTGACATACTCCCAAGCCTAAAGGATTGGGTTTTGTAGTGGAAGATTTGATAAGAACACTATAGGTAGTGTATCACATTTATAATATAAAGTCAAATTAAATTAGAAAAAAATATAATATTTTATGTCTTATCTACAGTTTGGACAATTCATATCAGAAAAAGACGGGGACATCAGACTGAAAAATCTAATCCCATAGGCGGTTGATGGCACTTGCTTTGATGACGCAGTAAACCTCTAAATTTTCTTTCAACTGCAGTTCCTCACGTGCTTCGTGCGTAATTTTTACAGCAAGGTGATGCCATTCAACAAGAATAGAGAGCCACGTGCGTTCGCTCCTGATATCAAGGTACTGAATTTTTCCGAGTAATATGTTCCGTGCACTAATCGTGAGGTTTGGATCAAGCGAGATAATAATATCCTCAGCGCGGATAGCGACCGGAACGACTTCACCGACTTCTGCCTCAATGTAAGGAATTACAAGCGATTGGTCTCCGATTTCCAAAGCAGTCAAACCCCGTGCCTTGTCTGAAGCCACGACAGGAAGGAACAGCATGTTTTCGACACCGGTCAATTGTGCGATAGGCATCGCGGTGGGCGCGGTGAGTAATTGATGGGGTTCACCGCTCGCCATGATTTCGCCATCGGCGATCAGGAAGGCTTCATCAGCGAGTGCCATCGCCTCGGAAAAGGTGTGGGTGACATAGAGGATTGGTGTCTCAAAGGCTTCTTTAATGTGGTGCAGATAGGGAATAATTCGACCTTTCAGTGCACTATCAAGCGCAGCAAGCGGTTCATCCATGAGGAGCATCCGTGGTTCCATAGCGAGTGCTCGCGCGATCGCAACCCGTTGACGTTGACCGCCAGAGAGTTCTTTCGGATACCGCTGGAGCAGTTCGGAAATTTCAAGTACATCTATCGCATCTGAAGATTTTCGTGGATTTGGTTGTCCATATCGGATATTCTGCGCAACGGTGAGATGCGGAAACAGGTACCCCTCTTGAAAAATATAACCGAACCGCCGCTTTTCAGGGGGCAGATTAATTTTAGCGGCAGAGGCGTAAAGTATCTCGTCTCCAAAAGCGATCTCACCCTCATCGGGTGTCAGCGTGCCGCTAACGCAATTGAGTAGCGTGCTTTTCCCGCTCCCCGACACGCCTAAAAATGCCGAAACCTTCGTTTCCAGCGTGCAATTGACTGCTAAGGTGAAACTACCGAGACTTTTGCGAAAATCGAGCCTGATGCTGGTACTATCTGCCATAGCAACCTCTCTTACTCGAATCCGCTGTCGTCAATATCATCAAATCCACCGCTGTCATCCATACTATCATCTACATCGTCAGATGAATCGTCATCGTCGTACACTTCACTGAGCATTATACCTGTCAAAAGCAGATCTTCATATTCATCATCTGCATTAGCAGTATCATCGGGCTGAGGCTCTGTGTTCTCAGACGTATCATCGTTCTTGGAACGCTGATATAGATACCAGACGAGCAGTACGCAGGCGATAACTCCTAAAAATAACCCTATCTCCAAACTCATTACATTTTCTCCTTTTCGTCGGACGGATACCAACAAAATTCTACAGGACTTACGCAAATTTAGCACGCGATAGTAGATTTCTTAGTTTTAACCCCCTAAATCCCCCTTATCAGGGGGACTTTAAATAATAGATTTTTTGATTTTTAACCCCTAAATCCCCCTTATCAGGGGACCTTAAGAGGAGATGCGTAAGTCCTATTCTATTAACGGAGGGTGAAGCGTTCCGTTAGCCAGAGTGCTATGAAGGCAACGACGGTTGAAATAAATACCAACCGATAGACAGCGGCATCTTCTCCGAGATGTACAGCACTGAAAATCGCTAACGCCATCGTTTGGGTTTTACCGGGAATGTTTCCTGCCACCATGATTGTCGCGCCAAACTCACCAAGGCTTTTGGAGAAACCGAGGATCGTTCCACCGATAATTCCGCGATACGCGAGGGGGAAGGTTATCGTCCAAAACACTTTCAGTGGTGATGCGCCGAGTGTCCGTGCAGCATTTTCAAGTTCTTGTGGCACAGCCTCCATCCCCGCTACAATACCACGTACTAACAGCGGGAACGAGATAATTGAGACCGCAATGACAACAGCCAACTGTGAGAAAACGATCTCTATACCGAAAACTTGATGGATAAACCCACCGATGAACCCGTGCTTACCCAATAGAATCAGGAGTAAGTATCCACTGACGATAGGCGGCAATACCAACGGCCACATCACAAACGTATTCAGGAAAGCCTTACCCGGAAACGTACGTTTTGCCAGTAGCCAACCCACCAATAGTCCTGGTGGAAGCATTATAACGAGACTTAGCAACGCAACTTTTATAGATAAAGAGAGGGCGGCAACTTCGGCGGGAGTTATCCTCATATTAGTCTAAAAAGGTAAATCCGTGCTTTTCAAAAACTTCACCACTCTGCATAGATTGTAGATAACGAATAAATCTACGCGCTTCTTGCTTTCGCAGGCTATCCTTCATAACGACAGCCGGGTAGATGATCGGTGTATATGCTTGCGTCGGGAACTCATAAAGCACTTTTATATCCTCGGTCAGTGTTGTATCTGTTTTATATACGATGGCAATATCTACATTTCCAGCGGTGACATAAGCGAGCGTTGCCCGTACATCCATGCCGAAAATCAACTTTGATTGGAGTATTTCCCATAATCCAAAGTGCGTCAAGGCTTCTTTCGCGTAAGTGCCAGCGGGTACTATATTCGGATGCCCGATAGCAATTCTCGAAATCTCAGGCGTATCAAGGCTATCAGGTGTTTTCACAGAGATCCCCGCGGTTTCATTAGAGACAAGCACTAACCGATTAGTCAATAGATCGTGGCGACTTCCGACTTCAAGCAGCCTATCGGTTCCCAAAGCGATAACCTGACGCGGACTCGCTGAGATGAAAACATCTGCTGACGCGCCCTTTTCGAGTTGGCGTTGTAGCGTCGTAGAGGCTTCAAAATTGTAATAGATTTTAACCCCAGTTTCCGCTGTAAACGCTGTTCCAATTTCACCCAGTGCATCCGTCAAACTGATTGCAGCGAAGACGCTTAATTCGATCTGCTTCTGTTTATCTGTCGTACACCCTGAAAGCAGCGCGAAAACAGACAGCAAGCAAATGGCAGTGAGAGATTTGAAAATTTGGTGCATTGTTTTGTTCTCAATATATCCACTAATTCCACAAAAATTCTTGACAAGTATAACAACTCTGTTAAACTATGTCAAGTATGTTGAAAATAGGCTCTTGCTGACAACTGATCGTTAATAACGCAGCAAACTTTTCTTGCAATCCGTCTAAACCTGTGGTATCCTATTTATACATAACAATAGACAACAGGTGAAAAACTATGAAATTAGGTCTATGCACAATCGCTTTTCAGGATAAACCGTTGGAAGAGGTTATCGACATTGCAGCGGATCACGGTTTTGATGGCATTGAACTCTGGGGAAAGCCGCCACATTTGCCAGCCGATTACGACGAAAACTATGCTAAAAACGTTAAGGAGATGGCACAACGGAAAGGTTTAGCGATCTCGGCGTTCGGTTCGTATATTGACCCCTTAATGCATCTCCATCAGAAACACTTTGAAGAAGCCTTTAAAATAGCACATGACCTCGGCACTGACGTTGTCCGCATCTGGTCCGGCGGTGGTCCTTCAAGATCGATTGCTCCGTCCGACAAACGCCTAATTCATTTTCGATTGGTGAGCATTACACAGTGGGCAAATTTCCGTAGCATCCGGCTCGGCTTAGAAATGCACAATAACCATTTGACTGACAGTGTTGAAAGCATCTTAGAGATCATTGAAGGCGTTAAGCTGCCCGCGCTGAAAACCTACTATCAACCGCTTGCACGGTCGGATGCCGATGAGCCGCATGCTGCCGCTGAAAAACTTGCCGAACACATTGTGAACGTCCATGCACAAAACTTTGACGAGAACGGTAAAGCATGCCCCATCGCAGATGGTGTAGTGGATTACACCCGAATCGTTGAGATACTCAGTAAGGCTGGATATGACGGATACTTGGAAGTAGAGTTCGTCCACGGTGATAATAAGTTGGAAGCACTCCAACGCGATCGCGACTACCTTGCAAGTTTGATTGACACAACAGACACGGATGCGCTGAAGAATCTGGACACCGATCCCGTGTAAAATTGACATAAGTTCTCCGAAACAAGAGATAGAAAGCATCTGGGTGGCTGCATGCGATTAGAGGTAGGCATTATCGCATTGGTAGAGGAGGTTTTTGGAATCGCAGCAGAACGCCGCGCCGAGTTTGACTGGCTCCGAAACAAACCGTGTCGCCAACACTTCGGTGAACATTACGACGCAGTGATGGCACTTTATGCTGAACTCGGAGGCGACTGGGAAGGCACAACCGCGAAAACCGACGGATACTTGATTCCTGATGCCTATTTTCCAGAACCTTATCGTTTTATTTTTGAGTTCGACGAACTGCAACATTTCACGCAATTCCGCGAACGGACATTCCAGTTCTATCCAGTGAACATCCCACTCGCCTTTGTGCCGGAGAAATATCGGCAGTTTTGTCAGCGATACCATGTTGCAGCACTCGCAAAAGGACCAGAGCGATTCCGACGGCGGACAGCGGATTTCCCGTATATAAACGGACGTGCCGCGCAACGTGCTTTTTTCGATACGTTTCGGGATTGGCTACCGCCGCTGCACGGGCTAAATCCAACCGTCCGGTTAGCCGAATTTGAAGTTGCACCTATCCTGGATGGACACTTAAGTGGCAATACTGCCAAGGCTTACATGGAAAACCTGCTTCACGAACGGCTCAAATAATAAATCATCAATCGCTCTTACATAATACCAAAGGTAGGATAGACAACGCTACAATGAGCATGCGAAAGCCTGAAAAGGTGAACATTTCAGAACATCCACTGCTCCAAATCATAGGACAGACCCCGCTCGTAAAAATAGATCTCTTTGCCGACGAGTTGCCGAATGTTGACATTTACGCGAAGATAGAAACCTATAATCCCGGCGGCTCGATTAAAGACCGACCCGTCTTAAGAATGCTCACTGAGGCGATTGCATCAGGAGAACTTACACACGAAAAGGTTATCCTTGACTCCAGTTCTGGCAACGCGGCGATCGCTTATGCGATGATAGGCGCAGCCCTCGGCTATAAAGTTGAACTTGTCATCCCAGACAACGCCAGCGAAGAACGGATAAAACGCATCCAATCACACGGGGCAAACATCATTCATACCGATGCGCTCCTCGGTTACGATGAAGCCCTACGCGAAGTTGATCGACGCTATGAAGCGGATCCAGAGCGGTATTTTTTTAATTCGCAATACGACAACGAAAACAATTGGCTGGCGCACTATGAAACCACCGGTGTCGAAATCTGGAGCCAAACGGGTGGAAAAATTACACACTTCGTTGCTGGTGTAGGGACTGGCGGCACCATTACCGGTGTCGGTAGGCGGCTGAAAAACTACAATCCTGACATCCAAGTCTGCTCTATCTCACCAGAGGTGTTCCCCGGTATTGAGGGCCTCAAACCGCTCGGTGACCCAGAGAACATTGTGCCAGCAATTCTGGACGAATCGGTGATTGATTGCCGTATTCCTACGACGATTGAAAACGCTTATGAAATGTGCAGTCGCCTCGCGCGCCGCGGATGGTTCGTCGGGCAATCCTCTGGTGGCTACCTTTATGGTGCCTACAAAGTTGCGCAACAAATTCAGGAAGGCATAATTGTCACGGTCTTTAACGACCTCGGCGAACGTTATTTTAGCACAAGATTGTGGGATTAACCCAAGGAGATCCATGGAAACAACAGTTATTCCGTTTCGTGGCTTACGCTATAACACTCCAAAGGTAGGAGACCTCGCGAATGTCATAGCACCGCCATACGATGTCATCAAACCCGAAGAACGGGTCGCTTTAGAGGCACGTCATCCTGCCAATATCATCCGATTAATCTTGAGCCAACCACACGATGATGACACTGATGATGCTAATCAGTATACACGTGCCGCGACACTGATGCATCAGTGGATCTCAGACAGTATCCTCACACGGGACGCAACCCCCCGCTACTATATCTACGATCAATCATTTAATGCCCCGGATGGGAAAAACTATACACGCCGTGCCTTAATCGCACTCGTGAAACTGGAACCTTTTAAAAACCGCGTCGTTCTCCCCCACGAAAAGACACATGCAGGCCCGAAGGCTGACCGGCTGAACCTTATGCGCGAATGCCACGCGAACCTAAGCCCGATCTTCCTCATCTACGCCGATCCAGCTGGCGACCTTGAACGGATCATGGAAGGTTTCGCCGATGACCACCCACCCGAAATTGTGTGTGCGGAAACCTTCGGAAGCACGCACCAATTGTGGTGTTTAGAGGATGCTGAGCGTAACCGAGAGATTCAAAACCTGTTCTCATCAATACCGCTCCTCATCGCTGATGGACACCACCGTTATGAAACTGCCCTCGCTTTTCAAGAAGAGATGGCACACACAGGATTATCCGGTTACGGCTATATGATGGTGAACCTTGTCAGGATGGAATCGCCGGGTTTGGCAGTTTTAGCGATCCATCGGCTGCTGGATAATATTAGTTCTGACAGGATTGCCCATGCTATCGCCAAACTCCCTGAAGTCTTTGAAGTATTTGAGATTGACACACAAGCAGACCTTATGGCACAATTGGAGGCACTTAAAGGAAAATCACCCGCGGTCGGAATGTACACCCCAGACGATACCTATCGTCTACTGGTTCCGCATTCAACAACCTCTGGGCAATTAGACGTAACACTCGTTCAAGAAACCCTCATCAAGGAGATGTTCCAGATAGAGGCATTGGCGGATCATATCAGTTACACTGCTTATGCGGATGATGCCGTTGCACACGTGAAAACTGGGGCGGATCGCGTCGCATTCCTCATGAATCCGACACCCGTTGAACAGGTCTTGGATGTGGCTACGGCGGGTTCAACAATGCCACAGAAATCTACCTATTTCTATCCGAAGATGGCAACCGGTTTCGTTTTGAACCTGTTGAACCGATAGATCAGAACAATATTGTTAAGCGTGCTGTTGATTGTTTTAAAGTAATTATAGGTTTTTACTAAGCACAGAAGATAGATGTCATTATGAAAACACGAAAAATTCTTATAACACCTATCGTATTCGCAAGCATCATTTCAATTCTGCCAATTTCCTATGCTTTTGAGTTTTCTTGGCAAATAGATGAAACACCTGAAGGTCAAGAGAGTGCGACCGCGGTCGAACCGATAGAAGTCACACTCTTAGAACAGCCCATGCAAGTGTCATCTCACAGCGCAGCAATATTTCTAATGAAAAAGTATTCAGTTTACATTGACACGAACTGGAGCGGTTTGGACGCATACAAACTGCTACAAACATTTGAATCAATACCACAACGAACAAATTGGAGATTTGCAAGACAAGATGTGTCTCCGTCGGTTTGGCAAATCAATAATAGTCACGTTCATAATGATATAGACATAGAACATAGAGGAGATACAAGGGTAGTCACAATTGCATCTGACGCTTTTACCTATGCCAACCCTCTATTAGCAGAAATTGAGGGGGTCCGAGGCAGATTCTTTTCTAAACGGCTACACAATGCTGTCGTTCGGTTCGTAACCGATGATGGTAATAATAGAGATGCTATCAGAAAAATATTGCAGGAACGTTATGATGTAAGCATAGACATACCTGATTATGCAGAATTGACAAAACACACGACAGGTGAGAATCGGCACCGTTTTTCTGAATTTAAAAGCGAAGAATTATTAGTAGTTCTTTCTATGCTTGAGGAGTTTCCTCAAGGAATGCTCACAACTCCAGGACTAAAATACCTTGTTAGACGACTCGACGGCACGCCCCACCCCATATACCCAACAGCCCCTGCCGTTGCATGGACAAGCACAGGATACATTGAATTCATGGAATCTGCTTTTAAAGGAGCGGGTTATGATTATATGCACCGTCTGATACTGCATGAAAAGGCTCATTTTCTTTGGGAATACTTATTTGACGAACAACTCAAACAAGATTGGATTGAACTCGGCGGATGGTATGAAAACCCCGACGACCAAGATGGATGGTCAACCACAAAGCAAGTTGAATTTGTATCTGCTTATGCACACGGGGTTAATCCAAACGAGGACATGGCAGAGAGTATCAGTTTTTACATTGTGAGACCTGACAAATTACGCTCACGTGCCCCCGCAAAATACGAATTTATCCAAAATCGTATCATGCACGGCACACGATACATCTCTCAAATTAGAGAAGATTTAACATTTGAAGTTTACAACCTATATCCTGATTACGTTTATCCTGGAAGAATTATACGGATCAACATACAAGTTGATGGTGAACCCGAAGAGGATAAACTCGTGAAAATTGAAATAGAACTACACAAAGAAAGCGAATTAGACACAGCTACAGTGGCAGATAGCAGAATATATAGTCCAAAAGGATCGTATGTTGGATTAAGACTGTATCCGGTTGATGGACAGGGGAATAGGATACTCGCGGGGCATATCTTACGAGGAAATGTAGAAATTTCACGACACGCCGCCGATGGTTACTGGTTACCAGACCAAATTGCACTAACAGACGCAAACAATAATGCTCGATTAGTAGGACAAACCGATTACAATTGGAAGATGTATATTAACAGTCCGCTTGCAGACTGCGAACCTCCAAAATACGTGCCAAATTCAATGCTGCTGTCTCTTTCGCAACCCTTAAATACTGACGAAGGTGGATATCAAATTGTAACAGCAAGATGGCACGCTACTGACAAAACAGGTATACACACATTGGCAGCAAGGATAAACGACACATTTGCAGAAACATACTCACGCTATTCATACGGCAAATATGATCCCGAAACAAACACTGCAGAAGTCGATTTTAAGTTCCCAAACTACATGCCTGGCGGCGTATATAGTCTCAACCATATCACTATGAGAGACACGGCATTAAATTGGTCTTCTTACTATTTTACAGATCCAAAGATGGATGAAGAGCCGCAAACAATAGAGATACATACCACGAATCCTGACTTTGATCCGCCAGAATTAAACCTGAATAATATCACAATAGAAGCAACACCAACAAACTCTGAAGAACCGAACGGAGAAACAATAGTTGAGATAAAATTCTATGTAAGAGATAATATTAGTGGGTATAAATTAGGTGGCATGAATTTACGTGACCCAAACGGTGTTACTCATTTTTTCTATCACTATCCCGAACATAGAGGTAAGCTTTATTTTCCTGGAGACCCGACTACATACAAAGAATACACCAAAACAATCGTGTTGCCTGCCGGCAGCATTCCTGGAATATGGGGACTCGCAGATATGCAACTTAAAGATAGAGCTGGCAACTATTACAAAGTAAACTTCACCGAGATCGCGCGTTTTGAAGTAGGCGATATAGAAATTTCAACATCAGATGTCAACGGAGACGGCATAACAAATATATTAGATTTAGTAATCGTAGCACAAGCCTTTGAGGAATATAACGCCGATGCTGATGTCAATAGAGATGAGGTAGTAAACATATTAGATTTAGTGTTAGTTGCAAGCGCGTTTGGAAATGACAACCCGGCAGCACCAAGCCTACACAAAGAAGAACTCCAAAACTGGCTAACATCGGCACTTGAAAATGACAACGGAAGTTACAGGTATCGTCAAGGCTTAAACGTGCTACGACAGCTTTTATTTACAGCATACCCCGAAAAAACTGAACTTTTACCAAACTATCCAAACCCATTTAATCCCGAAACGTGGATACCTTACCAACTCGCGGAACCCGCCACAGTGACTTTGCATATCTATACAGTGAGCGGGGCATTGGTACGGATGCTGGATTTAGGGCATCAGCCAGCAGGTATTTATCACCGACGTAGCCGTGCAGCATATTGGGATGGACAGAATCAACTCGGTGAACCGGTTGCCAGCGGTCTTTATTTGTATACGCTCACTGCAGATGATTTCACGGCAACACGGAAGATGTTGATAAGGAAATAATAGTATTAAACACATGAATTGCAGATTATATGTATGAAACACTTATAGTTGATAAAGATTAGAATTCACAGATTTTAATCATGTCCAAAACTACTTTTGCGTTACAAAAAAATGAACAAATGCACAACAAACAATATTTAGACACCTTAACTTTTTCGCATCAGTTATACGATAATACACCACGCGAATTGGAATTCTCGGAGACGACTTTACCAGAAGCGGAAACGTGGCAGCAGGTTTTGCGGGAAAAACTCATCGAATTAATAGGCGGTTTTCCGTCAACGAAGTGTGACCTAAAACCTGAGACTTTGGAAACACGCGAATTTGATGAATATATCCGTGAAACAGTATTGTTTCAGAGTCGTCCAAATATGACGACCTACGGATATTTTCTTACACCAACACACGTGGACATTTCTACGCCAAACCCGACGATTCTCTGTTTAGCAGGGCACGGGCGCGGCGTGGATGACATCGTCGGAATCGAAGAAGACGGCAGTATGCGTTCGGAATGGGGTGGTTATCAGAACGATTTCGCGCTCCAGTGTGTGGCACACGGGTACACCGTGCTGGCGATTGAACAATTCGGGTTCGGACACCGGCGCGATGCCGTTGCGCATCAAAAAGGCGGTGGCAGCTCATCATGCCAACCGAGTGCGGGTGCTGCACTGCTGTTAGGACAAACGATGGTTGGATGGCGGGTTTACGACGCTATGCGTGCGTTTGACTATCTATCAACCCGTCCGGAGATTGATATGAACCGCCTCGGCATTATGGGCATCTCTGGTGGTGGTACAACAACCTTCTTTACCGCAGCGATTGATACCCGTGTTAAAGCGGCTGTTGTGAGCGGCTATTTCAATACCTTTCGGGATAGTATCTTGAGTCTGAGCCATTGTATAGACAATTACATACCGAATGTGTTACAATATGCTGAGATGTATGACATCGCGGGATTGATTGCGCCACGGGCACTATTTGTTGAATCCGGGACCGAAGATACCATTTTTCCGATTGAAGCCACACGATTCGCGGTTAACGCGGCAAAAGCGATTTTCAACCGGTTCAATGCTGATGATAAATTAGGATTTGAGGTATTTGAGGCGGGACATAGTTTCTACGGTGTCGGGGCATTTGAATTTCTCAAAAAGGTTCTGTAAAAGGAGACAAACGTGGCAATTGAACTATTTTCGATCGGTACAGAGTTAGTGCTTGGACAGATTCAGGATACCAATGCCCACTGGATTGCACAGCAGATCCTTCAGATCGGTGGGGAATTACGACGGGTGACGATGCTACGCGACGATGCCGAAGAGATGTATGAAGCACTGGATTCAGCGGTCAAACGAGAAACGGCTCTTATTCTCACAACAGGGGGCCTTGGACCGACACCTGATGATATGACTGTTGAGGTTGTAGCATCCCTTACCGGTACGAAACCTGTGGTGAGCGAAGAGACTATCGCTGAATATCGGAAACGCCGCGAGATGTCAGAGAACGACGTGCTGAGCGAAGCCCTCACAAAGATGGCAACAGTGCCAGAAACTGCCACTGTCTTACAGAACCCAGCAGGCTGGGCACCGTGTATCAGCGTTGAACACGAAACGTCCATACTTATGATGATGCCCGGTCCGCCGCGTGAAATGAAAGCTATTTTTGAAACCCATATTCAACCGTTGATTGCTGAACGTTACCGCGCAGAAATTACCACAGCGCGGGTTTATGTAAGTATGTTTGAAGCCGAAGTTTCACCACTGATGCAAAAGGTGATGGAACGCCATCCAGATGTTTATCTAAAGGCCTATGTCTCCCTCCGCAAAGCGGACGGAAGTACGATGCCTGTTGATTTAGTCTCGACAAGTACAGATAAGGCGGATGCTGAGACGCAATTGCAACTCGCGGCCGACTATTTTCGAGAACTTGTCGTTGAAGCAGGGAAACATTTTAGTTTTGAAGAAGAATAGTAGGTGTGCTTTGTAAGTGCGCCAGCCCGTAGGTGTTTTACGGCGTTTCGTAAGGAGAACGACTTGTATCGCCCCTACAAAAAAGGAGATTTACACTGTGAATCGCAAACCTTCAGGAAATAAACAAGGAAATAAACGCAAGCCGCAGACGCGGTATGCTAATCCGCCTCGCCCGAAGCGGAAGTCACAATCGAAAAAACGAAAGGATAAAGACATCGATGCCGATCTCGATATGGAGGTTGAAGTCGAAGATGAAGAGAAAGCACCCTCTAAAAGCGACAAAATAGAGGTTGAAGGTACCGTCGTTGAACCGTTACCGAACGCGATGTTTCGTGTGGAATTGGATAACAAACATCAGATCCTTGCTCATATCTCCGGCAGAATGCGGAAGTTTTTCATTAAAATTTTGCCCGGTGACAAGGTAACTGTAGAACTATCGCCTTACGATCTCACGCGGGGACGTATTACCTACCGGAAAAAGTAGTTTCCTAAATAGACTTGTCGGCGCGGTTTTCGACCGCGCACGGGTCAATTTTGTTGTAGATCCGCTTTTCAAACGTGCATCCTAAAGCAAACCACTTTACCGACTGATTGAGAAATGCTATGGAACCTGCTGTTTTAGTTCGTATCAATAACGCCGATGAAAAGGAGACAACTCGACTCCTCGATGCTATTGAAGCAAAACGAGGGCAGGTAGAGGAACTCACAGTAACGGTTGAAAAACTTAAGTCAGAAGTTGATACATTTCAGCACCGCTACAATGCACATATCAGCCGTTACTATCTTGAACTTGATAAAGTTGAACTTGAAACGAAGGAATATCGCCTCCGACTCCAATTGCGTCGCGAAAATGTGAGTGAGGAGGAGATAGAAGCGCGTGTGGCATCCTGTTTTAGAACAAGTCGCGCCCGTATCGATGCGAACGAGGCGGTGGATGATCCACAACCAACATTCAAAGACGACCCGCTCCCTGCGCCTCAGGCAAAACATCTGCAAAATCTCTACCGCAAACTCGCCAAACGGTACCACCCTGACAAAACTATAGATGCCAAAGAACAACACAGACGAGAGCAGCTGATGCCGCTTATTAACCGGGCATATCACGAACAGGACATTCAGACGCTGGAGCGGCTGAGCCTTGGGCAAACAGAGCCACACGTTTCTGAAAAGACGGCTGCCGAGAAACGGGCAGCATTGCAAACGGAACTCCGAAATCTTAACCGTGCAGCAAGTGAACTGCGTTTAGAGATAAACCGCCTCAAAACAGGACGCACCTATCAACTGAAGCAACAGGTAGAAAACGCTAAGAACGCCGGGACAGATCTTCTCTCTGGACTCGCAAAGGATTTGGAACGGAAAGTTAAAGCAGGTCAAGCGCATTTAGCGCGCCTGATCAATATGTGGCACCGCGCCGAATGACAGCGGAACGTCTAAAATAATTTATAGATGCGTTCTCGGAAGGAATCAATCATGCAACTCAAAGATAAAGTCGCTATCATCACTGGTGGGGGACGTGGTATTGGCAAAGCGATTTCTATTGCTTACGCTGCCGAAGGTGCAAGCGTCGTCATCGCTGCACGAAGTGTCACACAACTTGAGGAAGTCGGTAAAGAGATCACAGCACAAGGCGGTGAAGCCCTTGCTGTGCCAACGGACCTACGAATCCGCGAAGAAGTAGAGCACCTCGTTCAGAAGACTGTAGATCAATTCGGACGGATAGATATACTTGTGAATAATGCTGGCATCAATCCGAGAGGTCTGTTTTTAGATTCTACTGATGAGGAGTGGGAGCAAGGGTGGCAGATTAATGTGATGGGTGTTGTGTACTGTTGTCGTGCTGCGCTGCCAATCATGCAGCAACAGGGCAGTGGTAATATCATCAACGTTGGCTCCGGCATGGGACAGGTTGGACGCTCAAATCTCAGCGTTTACTGTGCCTCCAAAGCGGCACTGCACGGATTAACGCAGTCGATTGCCGAAGAGGTATGGGAAGATGGTATCATCGCGAACGTCCTTATTCCGGGTCCCGTGAAAACGGAGTTGTCAAAGCCTGCTTGGGAAAACTCAGGAACTTTCAGGGCACAAAGCGATCCGTGGAAGGAACCAGAGCAGGTCGTCGCATCGGCACTTTTCCTCGCAACGCAATCTCCTGCTACCGGCATGACAGGTCAGATTCTCAGCATCATGCGCCGAAATAGTCCGTAAGATACGTGATATTTTTAGAGTGGAAATGTGACGCGTCGTCCCTCTTGTGCGGAACGATATGCCCCCAAAATCATCTCTACTGAAACCCGTCCATCTTCTACTGTGACATCGGGTTCCGTATCGTTCTTGAGGCAGTCGATAAAGGGACGCGGCACACCCGCGATCCGTTCGCCATGACCGTCTGGAATCGGGATACCCAAATCCTTCCATGTGGGTTCATCTGTTGTATACAATTTGAGCGCGACCGCATCTGCCGAACGCGGGATATTACACGAGGGAGCATCGCCGTAGTTCTGTATGACTACACCTTGATCGCCGTAGATTTCGGTTGTATTTTCACCCGCGAGCGTCACGGATGTATTCAGCAGAATCGCCATCCCGCCACCCGCGAATCTATAGACCGCCAATCCCGTATCATCAGGGGCAACATCGGTTAAAATGTTATCAATTTCAGCGATAACACTCGTCGGTTTACCGAGCATCCAGTGAATAAAATCGGTTGCATGCGAGGCATCGTCCATGAACATCCCCATGTTCTTCTCTGGATCGATATGCCAACGACTGGGTCCCGTCACGAAAGCCTCACTAAACAACGCATTGATACAGTGTCGGCGACGCAGCACGCCGATTTTCCCCAATACACCACTATCAATGAGTTCTTTCATCGCGATGTTCGCCGGGTCGCGTCGCATCTGGTACCCCATCATAAACTTAACACCGGTCTTCTCTATGACCGCCGCAATCCGATCACAATCCGCCAGTGTGAGTGCCATCGGTTTCTGACAAAGGATGTGTTTCCCCTCCGATGCCGCTGCTTCTACCATCTCGGCGTGTCGATTCGTTTCGTTGGTCACAATTACGGCGTGAATGTCTGGATGGTTGATAACGTCTTCGAGATGTGGTGAATAATTCATGCCGTATTGCGTTGCGGCGGCTTCGCCGCGTTCAGGATTATCGTCCCAGCATGCGACGAGTTGGACATCATCAAACGCCTTCATTTGGTTGCAATAGGCGTTGGCGTGTCCGTGTGCGAAACTGATGATACCGATACCGATCTTTGCTTCCATCATTATCTTCGGCAAGGGACACCATCGCTTTAGCATGGTGCGGAATTGCCGTCCTTATATCTAAAGTTAAGTTTGCGTAAAACGCGATATGTGCCTTGTTTGGCGTTTCTAACAACACGTTTGGCACTCCCTAACTCACTTAGATTGAGCCCCGCCTTATCAAATCCCGTCACTCTAAGTAGACCATGTTTTACGTGTTTAACTAATGTATTCTTAGGTATCCCCAAGCACACTGTGCCACCATATCTCGGTCTTTTCCCACCTTTCTGTGGGTTCTGTCTATGGAGTTCACGCCGGCGTATCGGGATAGGGGCGACACAGAAAATGTCTGTGTTATCCGGTATACTTTGACCCCCAACCGTGTGATAGGCGAGGCACCAAGAATCTACACAATGTGCGTCAAACGTTTCCGATAGTTTCTTTGACGACTTCTTTAGACCTAATCTATCACGTATCTCTTTTGTTTCCCACCCTTGAAGGGTAAACAACTCCCATCGCTTTGAAACTTCAGAATAGAACCATTGCTTACCGACTTCAAGTGGACTAAAAGACTGATTCCACTTCTTAGCACGCTGTAGCGTCCTCGCTTTAATATCCTCTACACATACGTACGTGATTGGATAGAGTTTAGACAACCAATCAAGTATTCTTAGTTTCCAATCCCACCTCGCACGTGTGCCTGCGGGAATCCGTTCTCTATTCGCGAGACGGTTGGTGCGGGTTTTGCGGTTTGGACACTTCCGTGAACGCCGTCCCCGCCGCAACTCACGACGCTTTTCAACTTTCTTACCAACTGTGTTGTGTGCATCCGCCTGAATATTGAGATAAGTATGTGCTTCAGATTTGACGGTAAATCCTTCTTTTTTACTACCTGGGTCTACACCGACTACAATCTCTTGCTTATAGCACCCCGATGTCTCCCGGTTAAGTCTAATGCAGAAGATACCGTTGTTCCAATAAGGTGTTGCATCCCCACATTTTATCATCATGCCCGCCCGCGTGGGTGTGGTTGGCATGAGCCTTTCACCATCTTTGCTCTTGACAGGAACGAAGTTCATCGTAAATTCCCTTTCGGGTTATATGTTGCCCCTTCCAGATCACAGTCGCAGAGTGGAATCAGACGAGGGGAGTATCCGAAACATCGTGTGAGCTGCCACGCTCAGGGACCGTGATATATTACTGTAGTCAGTGGTTTACCTTGTGGAGTGAACGCTTGGCATGCGCTTCGCACAAGCCCCGTCCTTTAGGACGGGGTCACTGACATATTAAGTTATCCAATCTGTAAGTGTCTGTTGTGAGTCTATTTCGGGGTTGAAGATTTGCAAGCCTTCTGCATGAGCTGCCCTGAGAAGGCGTTGGTCTGAGGCAACGAGTACTAACGTATCACCAGTATTACGGAGTTCTGCTGCTATGTTCAAAGCGGCGCGTAAAACTATCGCGTCAACACTATTGAGCGAGTGAGTTTCAATTAATCTCATTGCGTCCAAAATAAGTGGATCTGGCACCGAAATTGTTTTGAAATCTGATTGATTGTCAATTACTTCATAATTAAGGTTAATCCATGCCTGAGAAAAATCGAGATTCGTGATTCGACCGTCATTTTTCTTTCTTACGCAAACCCAAAACAGTTCAACGACACCTAAAATTAAACACATTATACGATTCAAAGGAACATTGTTAAATAGGAAATTGACTTTGTCACTCCCAATTTCTTGGGTGTACCTCTTCACAAGAGCGCTGGCATCAAAATAGAAATAGTACATCCCTACTTCTCACGTTCTTCAATAATCGCGCGGCTAAATTCGTTATCCTCAGCACGAATACCTTGCTGCGTCATGCGCGCTTGCAGTTCTTCAGCAGGAATAGGTTCACCGGAAATCCCCATCTTCTCAAACATACTACGGACAATTTGAGCATTTTGCTTCTTGTTTCGCCCGTAATATGCCATCACCTCTCCGCCCGTTTTGAAATCCTTCAACGGATTTGGCATTAACACATCAATAAGCGCAGAAAGTTGGAGATTTACTTCTGCGACCGCCTGTTCCAACCGATTTAAGCGTTCAACAAAAACTTCAAATGTTTCCTTGTCCATTGTAAAACCCTCCATTATCTTTCTCGTTTTTCAATAATCGCGCGGCTAAACTCATTATCCTCAGCACGGATACGGTTTCTCAATAAGCCGAGCAAGTTTCTGATTCAACTCCGCAACGATCTTTTCTAATTGATCCAACCGCTGCGTAATATTTTCAAGTGTCTCTTTTTCCATCGTAAAACTCCTTCATTTTCCGTTTTCGTATGTATTAGCATACCACAAAAGTTGCCAGATGTCATATTATAGTAAAGCCTGTAATTACCTATACACTCACAAAATGGCGAGGATACTAGGGGAAACACCCAAGCAAAAACTCCCTCGCCAGCGGTGGGGGGCTTGCTCCCCGACGAACTGTAAACATATTTTCGGATTTTACTATAATCTGCTCAAAACAGGTAGACTACTTCTCCAAAACAATCCGAATTTCTGCATCTACGCGCTGCGGACCAAAACCGACTTCAGCCGTAATCGGACCGAGGGACTCCAACGGAGACAAGTTCTCAGTGATACGCTGTGCCAACCGTGCATCCAATTCCAGTCCCGTAAGAGAAGCAAACACAGTTGCCAGCGGCAGGAAACGTTTCAACTCCGGCACAAACAGTTCCGGTTGAATGAATACCTGAGCACCGTTCGCATCTGTGGAAAATGTCACATCACTCAGGGTAGGCGTTTTACCTATTGTCGTATCAATCACAGCCTTTAATCCGGCAGTTGTCGTGCTGAAAACAAAATAGTCATCAACGATCGCATATCCACCTGCAATCGCTAACAAAAAATTGAGACGGAGTTGTACGGGTTGAACCGTGATACCGTTATAATCCTGTGATTCAAGGAATTTAAGCGGTTTGCCAGCAACAGAAATTTTTCCCTGTTTCACAATATCCAATACACCTTTCAACGCTTCGGGTGCCTTAGCATGCGCAATTAGTACCAACGAAGGCACTACCGTTACCCTCATCAGGTTCAGGCGCGATTAACATTATAGTCACGTCTGTCCCCAAAACTTGGGAAAGGTCGATATTGCCGAAGAGTTCCTGCATCTGCTGATTCGGCACTGGAAACGTAGTAACAAAAGCAGTCCGCTCAGGAAAAGCGAGAAACGGTTTTGCGTCATCTCCAGCAGGCGGTTCACTCTGGTGAGTGTCTATGCGTTTGCGGAAATGATGTTGTGAAACAATCACACCCTCTTCGTATCGATTGCTGAACGTCCAGAATTCTGTCTCCCCGAACATTCCAAAGATCTGTTTAATGAATGCGTTAGGACTTACATTGTCCAATACAGGCGTAATTTGTTGGACATCCACGTATCCGGTACTTTTATCTTGACGATAGTTTTCCTGAATCTCCGTCGTTATTGGATGTTCGGCGAGAAAGTTTCGCCTTTCCGGTGCCGTTTTCGCGCCAGGAAGCTCCGCATTATAGATGTCAAGTACCTCTATCAAGAGCGTAGGGTCAAGGGTTAGAATCCCAATTTTTCCGATGAACGTATAACTAAAATCGCGCGGATACCCTGTAATGGTATTGATTGTGAACTCGCCATAGTCGTTTTGGATGCGCTTGTATTTTGGGTTAATTGCATCCGTTGCCGTGATTGCCTCAATACTCAGTTTCTCTTGTGCGCCGACCGCTGTGATAAGGAGAAACGTGAGTTCTCCCTCACGTTGATAAAAAGCGAGAATCGCCTCTTCACCGAAATAGCCCGTGACTGTCTTAAGGTCGAGTTTGGCTCCCATTTCGTATTCCCACACTAACTTCTGATAGACGAGTTCTTTCCACCAACGTTGTTCCTGAATCTCAGCGAGAAGTGGCATTTTAGTGGACTCTTTCCCAAACTCGCTTCGGTTGAATGTCTCGACTAAACCTTTCAATTCCTTGAGTGTCAAATAACAGAGCGGAGATTTCGGAAGTAGTGTGATTAGGTGCTGCTCCGGTTCCCACAATGCGGTCTGGTGATAGATAACGGATAGCAAAATAATAACCCCAACAAGTAAGATTAGACTCATAATAACAATTTTTTTTCGTTTGCTCAGCTGCATCGGTTTTCGGACCTTTGTGATATTTGTTATAATCAGGAGACTTCCGTCAGCGGACGAAAATCTTCGTTAGATATTTTTGTTGTCCCTTCATCTTCCGTGCTTACTTGATTATACCATACTATCTTTCAGTAAGCAATTCAATTGACGGGTGGCAAACACAAAATTCTTTGTCTAAAAGCGGAAAATGATGTAAAATATTACCGTTATTTTTTGAAAGAAGGTGAACACCGTTCCAACCCAAGATCTCAGAATTCGGCCATTCACGATTTTCCTTGTCTGCGTGTTAGTGCCTGCCAATTGTTGGTGGGTATCCGTCTCAATTATGCGTGGCGGCGGGAGTCCGACGCAGGTCTCACTCTTCTACAATGCCGTTATCACCATTCTCATCTTATTAGGCATCGGGCTGTTTTTGCGTCGGTTGCATCACGCTCTCATCCTCAACCGCGCTGAATTGCTTGTCATCTATACTTGTATCTCAGTTGGTGCAGGGCTCGCCGGTGTTGATAGATTCTTGGTGCTCATGCCGCTGATCGGGCATGCACACTGGTTTGCGACCCCCGAAAACGATTGGGTGAACCTGTTTCACTTGCACATCCCACAGTGGCTGGCTGTGAGCAATAAACGGGTGCTCGACGGATATTATACCGGATTTGCAAGCATCTATGAATCGCGCTATTTCATGGCTTGGCTGCCAGCGATCATCTGGTGGACGCTTTTCATAGTAGCGATCCATCTCGTGATGCTCTGCCTGAGTCTACTTTTTCGGCGACAGTGGGTAGAATCGGAGCGGCTGAGCTACCCAATCATTCAGTTACCTTTTGAGATGACAACCCGGAGTCGGCGATTTTTCCGATCACCGTGGATGTGGCTCGGACTCTCAATCGGCGTTATCATTGATGTCATCAACGGGTTAAACTTCCTGTTTCCTGCTGTTCCAAGTCTCGGCGGAAAGTTGTATGACCTACGACGGATTTTCACAGAACGTCCGTGGAGCGGGATCGGCTGGAGTCCGATCGGTGTCTTCCCTTTCGGTGTCGGACTTTCGTTTTTCATACCGTTGGACCTCTCCTTCTCCTGTTGGGCATTCTGGTTGATATGGCGAGCGGAACGGTTGTTAGGTGTTATCGCAGGGTGGCGCGGATTGCCACGTTTCCCTTATGAAGCGGAACAGTCGCACGGTGCATACTTGGGACTTTGCGTTGTCGCGATCTGGATGAGTAGACGCTACCTGAGAGGGGTCGCACGTCAACTCATATCTCCGAAGGCGGACGAACCGATCTCATATCGACTCATCGTTATCGGACTGCTGGGTGGGGCAGCGTTCATCGTCGGTTTCTGTCTGAAGATGGGCATGAGTTTTTGGGTCATCATCGTCTATTTCGCGATCTGGTATGCGATTGCGATTGCGATTACGCGCTTGCGTGCGGAACTCGGTTCCCCAGTCCATGACTTGCACTTTATCGGACCCGATGAGATGCTCCCACGACTGTTAGGTATCCGCCGATTGGGCGCGACAAACTTGACGGGGTTCGCCTACCTCTACTGTCTGAATCGCGCCCACCGTTCACACGCCATGCCACACCAACTGGAAGGCTTCAAATTGGCTGAAGGTGCGAATATCCCGATCCGACGGTTTGCATTCATTATGATGTTGGCTTCCGCTTTAGGTGCACTCGGTTCGTTTTGGGCGTACCTACACATGTACCACGCAGAAGGCGGAGGACCAGGATTCGGGCGCGAGTCCTTCAATCGGTTAGAAACATGGTTAACTTACGCTGCACCACCAGATGTACCGGCAATCAGTTTCGCAACATTCGGATTCGGAATAACGCTACTCCTCGCTGCAATGCGGATGCGGTTTCTGTGGTGGAACTTGCACCCTGTCGGCTACGCGATCTCCGGGAGTTGGGCGATCAACCCGATGATAGGTTCAATCTTTGTGGGATGGTTGCTGAAATGGCTTGTCCTGAAATACGGTGGTATCCGCTTGCATCGGAAAGCTGTCCCGTTTTTCCTTGGTATCGTGCTTGGCGAATTTGTGATTGGCGCGTTCTGGAGTCTCTTAGCCGTCGCTCTTGATCAACCGATGTACCGTTTCCTTTTTTAATTGACTTTCGGCGGTCAGCAGTCAGCAATCGGAATTTGGAGATTGCTCTACGTAAAAGGCGTTGTTATTTTTCGTATTTATGGTATAATATTTAAAACATAACAGTCATCGGAAGAAGATAATTGGAACTTAAAGAGAAAGCCGCACTCATATCAGAAACATTAGAGGATTTGCTCGGTGTGCCGACCCGCGACGGTGCAGGCGATGTGCTGGAATGCCTCATCTTAACGATCCTATCGCAGAATACGACAGATGTTAATCGAGATAAAGGGTATACGAAACTCAAAGAACGGTTCCCGACGTGGGAAGATGTTTTGCAGGCGGATGTCAAGGCGATAGAAGCAGCAATAAAAATCGCAGGATTGGGAAACCAGAAAAGCCACACCATCAAAAACTTTCTCACATGGTTAAAAGCGGAGCACGGCGAACTGTCTTTGGCGTTCATCCACGACATGGAAACAGAAGCAGCACTGGAACTGCTATGTCAACACAAAGGTATTGGGATCAAAACGGCTTCCGTTACGCTCTCCTTCGCCTGCGGCAGAGAGGTCTTCCCCGTCGATACACACATTCTGCGGATTTCCAAACGCCTTGGACTGATTCCACCCAACTGCAGTGCAGAAAAAGCGCATCAGGTGTTACCACCGATCGTGCCAGCGGGAAAGGCGTATCCTTTCCACATGAACTTAATCTATTTCGGTAGACGCATCTGTGATGCCCGAAAACCTTTATGTGAACGGTGTCCGTTAACAGAACACTGTCTCTATTTTAGAGATAACGTTCAGGCTTAAGTATTTAAGATACATCGGAGAGAGAACATGTTTAACTGGAAACGTTGGTCATGGAAACACCTATTTGTAGTCCTATTAGTGTTGCACCTCCTTCCACTCTGGATTTTCGCCTATTTTCCCTCCCAAGATGGTGCCAGCCATGTGTATAACGGTCTGGTACTCAAGGAGTATGCTAAACACGAAAACTATAAGCTGCGGGATGCCTGGCAGTTGAACATCACAATTTTCCCGAATTGGTTGTCCCATATTATGCTGATGGTACTCCTCTATGTATTTCCTCCTGTCATTGCGGAGAAGGTTTTTCTCTCAATCGCGATAGGCATGATACCGATCGCTTTCTTCTATTTTCTTAACGCTGTCCACAAAGATCGAGAAGGGAAGTTTGTGTACGCTTGGCTCGGTTTCCCATTTGCCTATAACTACCTTCTCTACATGGGATTTTACAACTTCCAACTGAGCATCTCGTTCTTCTTCTTCAGTTTCGGTTTCTGGTGGAAGCATAAAGACGATATGCAAGTAAAACACCTCGTATGGCTTTATGTGTTGCTACTGCTGACCTATCTGTCGCATATCGCCTCTTACGGGCTGATTGTTTTAGGAATTTCCATAGCAGGCGGATGTATATGGGGCAGTAGAGCACTATCAGCGGCGTGGCGCGAACGACATGCCGAATGGTTTCGAGAGTTTATTATGCGTCTCAAACCCCTTTTCGGCTTCTTTCTCTATATGGTGCCGGTCTATTTTGTGCTGATGGAGTACTACCTACAGAGTCTTAAACAGCATCAAGAGGGTAGCCATCGCGGTATGCAATGGATTTGGGATTACTTTTGGGGCGTTAAATCGATCGTCTATTTCACCGACTGGCATATTCCGGTTAATCATCTTCTCCTCTTCGTGTTAGGGATCGGAATTTTTATCTCTATCTGCTATCGCGTCCACCGCAAGGAATGGTTGAAACAGACCGATGTCTTCTTGCTAATCGCGATTGTGTTTACTTATATGTTCATCAGAGCACCGTGGGGTTATGGACCGGGCGGTTGGATTAATGACAGAATCCATATCTATATTCTGTTGATGTTAGCACCTTGGTTAATTCCAGACATGGGCAAAGTTGCGCGCGGTGTTGTCGCGGCGTGTCTCATCATTTTCAGTCTCCTTCACTTCGGGAGAACCGCTTATGACCATGGACGCATTTCGCCTGAGATCGCCGAACTTGTCTCTGGCGCGCATCTGATAGAGCCGCATACGTCGTTTAGACACCGCAGCCCAGATTGGCACAAATCGGATGCCTTAGGGAGAGTTCAGTACGTCACACCGTTTGTACACTCCGTCGCCTTTTACGGTGTATACGCCGATGATGTGGCGCACCTCCTCAACTATGAGGCCAACTATAACTATTTCCCGGTAAACCGCAACAACTATAAGAGCGTGGACTTAAATTATATCAGCGATGATTATATAGTCGCTTGGTTCTATCCTGAATCTGAGAAATTTGCAGACCTTACGCCGAATTATGACATCATCCATGAAACGAAAAACCTTAAATTATTCAAAAGAAAACGCGGCTCGGAACCGATGCTTGAACCCTGGGATAAGACAGAAGCCGGAAATCTTATTATCCGTTTTGACATGCAACCCGACAACGGTGAAACAGCACCGAATCATCACGCTATCGGACCGAGGACGATGTATGAAAGTGGTAAATTCGGGTGGGATACCGAGTGGAATCACAAGGATTCGAGAGCCGATGCCCGGCGAATATCGCCCCGTCAAGCCTATCAAGGACCAGCGGGACCCGGGCCCTTGGGAAGAGATGCTGTTTGGGGTATAGAGGATGCCGCCTTTAAACTCGATTTACCCAACGGAACATATCGTATCACCAACACCTTCCAGTCCGCAGAAAGTGCGACGCACGAGGTCAATCTGTTGGCGAACGGAAAACCTATTGTGAAGAAACTCACTGTTCCGCCCGGTAACGAAAAAGTTGAAGAAATTGACACAGTTGAGGTAACAAACGGTTATCTTATCCAAGTCATTTTTACACCGAAACTGCGAATCCGGACAGGTGATAAACACAATCACTGGATATGGAACGGCTTTACAGTTGAACAGATAACGGCTGAAACAGAATAGCCTGTCCTCCAAAAATTTGATTGTAGATTACTGCTAATCTCAAAGGAGATGTAAAAAAAAATGATTAAACCGCATGGAGCCGAAACCTTACAACCACTTTACGTTTCGGATGATGCACAACGTGCCGAACTGACCAGAGAGGCGGCGCAATTGCCGTCTGTTTTGATTTCTTCGGGTGCCGCTGCATCAGCCGTTATGCTTGCATCCGGTTACTTTACACCGCTCACGGGATACATGAATATCGCTGAAGCGACAAGTGTCGCTGTGGATATGAAACTATCGAATGGACTCTTCTGGCCCGTCCCTGTGATGAACATTGTTCCGTCCGAACAACTCACGGATGCAGTAAAAAATGCCGACAGAATTGCGCTGTGCGATCCGAACGTTGATGGCAATCCACCGCTCGCGGTCATGAAGGTTTCGGCGATTGAGACACTCTCAGCTGAACAGAAACAACTTCTCATTGAAAAGACCTTTGGAACCACTGATCCTGAACATCCGGGTGTCCCTGCTTTCGCCGATGTTGGAGACAACGTGCTGTCAGGTCCGATCGAAGTATTGAACTACTCCTACTTCCGCGAAGATTTCCCAGATACGTTCCGCACAGCCGTCGAGATTCGTGAAGACATCGCTGCGCGCGGATGGGACACCGTCGTCGCTTTCCAGACACGGAACCCGATGCACCGTGCCCATGAGGGACTCTGCAAAATCGCACAAGAGGCAGTCAATGCCGATGGTATTCTAATTCATATGCTTCTCGGTAAGCTAAAGCCCGGGGACATTCCCGCTGATGTTCGTGATGCTTGCATCCGTACGATGGTAGAACACTATTTCCCCAAAAATACCGTCTCTATCACCGGTTACGGGTTCGATATGCTCTATGCTGGACCGAGAGAAGCACTCCTCCATGCCGTCTTCCGTCAGAATTGCGGTGCGTCACACTTCATCGTCGGACGCGACCACGCAGGCGCAGGCGGCTACTACGGCGACTTCGATGCACAGGAGATTTTCGACACAATCCCTGATGACGCTTTGGAAATCGGTATCTTCCGTGGTAATTTCACCGTATGGAGCAAAAAGCGCAATGCAATCATCATGATGGGTGACCACCCGCACGATGCAGACGATTATTTTCAGATCTCTGGGACAAAAATGCGTGAGATGCTCGCCGCTGGCGAACCACTCCCACCAGAAATTTCACGACCCGAAGTCGCCAAGATTCTGATGGAATACTACCAGTCCCAAGCAAACGCGTAAGTAATTTGTTTGTAGGCGGGATTTCCGTGTCCCGCCTAAGGAGGCAGTCGGATGACACCTATCGCAGCACCAACTTACCTAACCCCCGAAGCGTACCTTGAATTGGAACGTAAGGCGATTACAAAAAACGAATATGTGAACGGAGATACACTCGCGATGGCTGGTGCCAGTTTCGCACATAATTTCATCACGTTCGACACGGCAATTCACCTTAACAACCAATTGATGGATACGGAATGTCAAGTCGCTTCGACCGGTGATCTGCGCGTGAAAGTTGTCCAGACAGAATCCTACTTTTACCCAGATATTGTTGTTATATGCGGGGAACCGCGCGCCGAGGATAATGTCTTCGATACGCTTCTAAACCCAACGCTTATTGTAGAGGTGCTTTCAGCTTCCACTGAAATGTATGACAGAGACGAGAAATTCACACACTATTGCCAAATAGATTCTTTGCAAGAATACCTTCTGATTTCACAAGATAAAGTGCAGGTGCTGCGGTATCGTCGCCATGAACCGGAATGGATACCGACAGAATTTCGGACACTTAGGGATGTCGTGCCACTGCTATCTATCCAATGTGAACTACCTTTACAGCACGTCTATAGACGCGTCAAATTTGACAACGGCAATTAAGTAGTTACCGACAATCGACAACCGAGAACCACTATAGTGGAAGCCATTCAATATCACAAAAGCATCCCACGTTATCTTGCAATGCGCTACTTTGGCAAACGGTGGCGGGGTCTCTACACGTCACCGTTCTCTTGTGTGCATCTTGTTGACATCCCGGAGCCAGAGCTGATAACCCCTGAATGGGTCAAGGTCAGAACCCGACTCAGCGGGATTTGTGGTTCCGATTTAGCAACAATCACTGCCAAAGGCAGCCCCTATTTCTCGCCGTTCACATCGACACCTTTTGTGTTAGGACATGAGATTGTCGGTGAAATTGTGGAGATCGGTGATGCAGTGGAAGGTTTTCCTGTCGGTGCGCGGGTGGTGATTGAACCGGCACTTTCATGTAAGGTGAGAGGGATTTCGCCGCCCTGTTATCAATGTCAAGACCTACACTTCGCTAACTGCGAAAATATCACTAAAGGCGACATCTCCGAAGGCGTTCAGACGGGGTATTGTCGGGATACAGGCGGCGGGTGGAGCCGATATGTGCTGGCGCACCAATCACAACTCCATCTTGTCCCGGATGATGTTTCGGACGAAATTGCCGTGCTACTCGAACCCTTCGCGTGCGCGGTACACGGCGTTTTGAAGGCAAACTACAACACGGCAGACAATATTTGCGTCATTGGTGGTGGCACAATCGGACTCCTTACCGTCGCAGCACTTCGGATGCTCGGCTATCAAAACCGGATCCTCATTTTCGCCAAGTATCCACACCAACAGCAACTGGCACTTGACCTTGGTGCAAATGAGGTAATATCGCCGAATAGCGGTCGGTATACAGTCTTCTGTGACCTCACAGGTTCAGAATCGTATCAACCGGAGTTGGGACAACAGGTCTTAATTGGGGGTGTAGATGTTACCTTTGATTGCATCGGTTCCGGTGTCACAATAGATGATGCACTCCGTTTCACACACGCAAACGGTGAAGTCATCTTGCTCGGTATGCCAGCGATCCCAAAAAATATAGACTGGGTCTCGGTCTGGTATAAGCAGTTGCAAGTAAAAGGTGCTTATACTTACGGAATTGAAACGCATAACGATGAACAGATTCATACCTTTGCCCTCGGCATGCAGCTCCTCGAAAAAACGGGAGTACAATTGCGTCCATTGGTAATCAGACGGTTTCCACTGCGAGACTACAAACAAGCCATACAGACAGCCTTGAACACCGGGAAAACCGGCACAGTGAAAACTGTATTTGACTTACGTACCGATTCTGCTGGCTACACAATCACCTAATACAATCCCTATGACCCGTCCTGTCACTTCGCAGCACCTCCCGCAAACGACGCATCCACCTACTTATCGCGGTATCACAACACGGAGTGTCCTCATCGGCATAGTAGCGGTGATATGCCAATGCCTTGCTACCCCTTATAACGATTTCCATGTCGGCGGCACCTATCTTGCAGGGAACCATCTACCGATTGCTGTTGTTTTCGTGATGCTGGTCTTTATTCTCAGTGTCAATGTACTTCTCAAAAGACTGGCACCCGGCACCGAATTGCAAGGCAGCGAACTCCTCGTCATCTGGGGCATGATGCTGGTTGCATCGGGGATCCCGTCTTCAGGACTGATGCGATACCTCGTTCCACTCGCTGTGAGTCCGTTCTATTTCGCAACCCCCGAAAATGAGTGGATAACGCTTTTCCATCAGCATCTTCCGGACTGGATGGTCGTGAAGGATCCGAAAGCGGTTTTTTATTTTTATGAGCAATTGCCGGATGGTGACCGGATCCCGTGGGCAGCATGGGTGAAACCGATTGTCGGTTGGAGCGCGTTTGTCCTCATTTTCTATTTCGTCACTATCTGCTGGACGGTGCTTCTCCGAAAACAGTGGGTAGAACACGAACGCTTCACTTTCCCGCTCGTTCAATTGCCGATAGAGATGTTTCAATCACCGTCAGGTGGTACCCTCGTGAACAGGTTCTTCAAATCTCGGCTGATGTGGTCAGGCTTTGCTATACCTGTCCTATTGCACGGCTTGAAGGGATTGCACCTCTACTTTCCATCTATACCAAACCCGCCGCTCTATTTCCCTATCGCCCAATTCTTTACCGAAAAACCCTTCTCTGCTTTGGCATGGTGGCCCTCGGTGAATCTCTTTATCTACCCTTCAGTCATCGCTATTGTCTACCTGCTCACGCTCGAAATATCGTTTAGCTTCTGGTTCTTCTTCCTACTCGGCAAGATGGAGACGGTGTTTATCTACGCAACGGGTTCAAAAGTGAATCAGTGGAATTTTCACCAAAACCAACAGATGGGCGCGCTGTTGGTCTTTATCGGGTTTATCCTATTTATCGGCAAACGGCATTTCGGACGCGCATTCGCTACGATTTTCGGTAAACGCGCAAACAACGATACAAACGAACCTTTACCTTATGTCTGGGCGGTATGGGGTATGATTGGCGGGATCCTACTGCTCACGCTAATCTGTAGCCTCGCAGGCATGCGTGTATGGGTGGCACTCTTTATACTGGGTATCTTCCTCGCCATTACAACGGTAGGGACGTGGATGGTGACCAACGGTGGTTTGATGTTTATCCTCTACTCCTTTTTGCCCGGTGAATATCTCATTACGCTGTTCGGCAGTGCGCGGGTCAATGCCCCAAGTTGGACGCTGGTCGCTTATGAACGGGTTTTGATGTTCGATATGCGGGAGATCCTGATGCCGAGCGTGATGAACAACTTCAAACTTGCGGAACCGCTGCGTCTGAAACAACGTCCGTTTCTACTGGCGATGGGTATCGCTATTGTCTTGGCGATGGGTGTCTCCTACTATTCGTCCATAGATCTCGCCTATACACACGGTGCAGTGAACCTACAGCACTGGACCTATATGATCTCCACAACGTCCCCATTTAACCGACTCACGAGTATTCTTCAACACCCCACCGGTATTGAATTGGAACGGTTCGGTTCGTTTATCTTCGGGGGTGCCACGATGTTCGGGATGCTCTGGATGCGTCATCACTACCTCTGGTGGAAACTGCACCCGATCGGTTCTCTCATGATGACGAGTTATGCGACTTACTGTTTCTGGGGTTCATTTTTCATCGGTTGGTTCCTGAAATACACCACTCTTAAATTCGGTGGTGTTGCCTATTATCGTAAACTTCGCCCGCTTATTTTAGGCGTTGTGTTAGGAGAGTGTTTCATCGGTGGCATCTGGATCATTGTTGGACTTATGACTGGTATTGGGTATCGTCTACTACCAGGTTGATATGGTGTGAATCTTACCAGAGAAAATTAAAAGTAGTAGACACACGCTGTGTGCTGTAACTTATACAACAGAAATGTATGTTAGGGCTTACGCAATTTTCCCATGAGACTCCATGTATCATGTGCTGCGGGCGAGGTTTGAAACCTCGCCTGCGGGGGGTGCGTAAGTCCTGAAGGAAAGACTCGAAACTGCACTATTTCGTGCAATGTGTTATGAGATTTGCCCTGTTTGGTGCAACTTTTGTCAAGAAAACCAACGGTAATGGGATCTAAACTGGCATAAAACTTGCTCATAATATTCACAGCATGAATTTTCCTAAATCAACGAATAAAAGACCTTTACGAGATAAAACGGAGGTAAAACCAATGTCGAGTAGAACCTATTCTTCGCATGTGTGTGTGGCGATGGGAATGTTGCTGTTCATCGGAGGTTGTGCGTCCTTGTTTCAGCCACTTCCAAAACGAATAAAGGCGACACACCTATCCTGCAAGACGTATCCATCGCTCGTTGATGGCGATCTTACCACAAATAGTTTCCTGAAGGTAAAAGGCTTCGTTGAAAAAGATAGCACTGCTTATAAACACAGTACCCGATACGGCGATTGGGTGGAAGGCAAACATAGGACTGAGGCACTGATTCAACTTGACACGCTTACGCATGTCGCTTACATTAAGGTGCATCCAATCTCAAACATTTATCGTCTCTCGGTAGAAACATCAACGGCAGAGATAGCGGATGAAAAAGCATCTCTCTTTGAGCCAGTAAAAAGTCATAAGATTGCGAGATCCGAAAATGGTGCGGTGATACGTATCGACATTGACAGAACCGTGCGGATGCTAAGGGTTACTATCTATGCCAATCGTGATTTAGCACAGACCACACAAGAACCGTTGACGCAGAAAACCAGAGTGTCCTTTAAGGATATTGTGATACGGGAGATTCAAGTGTATCAGTGATAGAAAACCGAGGCGATAGGAAAACTATAAACAGGCTTCGTAATTCGCTAAAAAAATTTGCACATTCACATAAATTATGCTAAAATAAATGGGTGATTGAAAATGATTGAAACTGTTTCATGAAGCGAGTTACCACGATTAAATGAAATACTTCACCTATTTCGGAAACCATCTCATCAACGCGAAGTTGCCGGATAATTCAGAGGTTTATTACGCTAAGCCGCCACTGCCCGGAATTAAGCGTGCTGCACTGAGTGAACATACACAGCGTGCATTTGAGAATCCACTTGAGATGCCGCCGCTCAGCGAACTCGTCGATAGCAACTCAAAGGTGCTTATCCTGTTTGACGATAACTGTCAACCTTTCCCTGCAACGAAAAAGCCGGATATGCGGCAGATCATGATTGAGACGCTCCTGACGATGCTCTATAGCTACGGCGTGGAAAAAAAGAATATCCAACTGATTTGCGCCGTCGCGCTGCACCGTAAGATGAAGGAACACGAACTCGCCTATATGCTCGGTAAAGATATTATGGACGAGTTCTATCCACATCAACTCCGAAACTTTGATGCGGAAGATGCCGACCAGATTGTTGAGGTAGGACACACGGAACAAGACGAAGTCGTTGAAACAGATAAAGCGGTCCTCGAAGCCGATCTGGTGATTTATGTGGATATGATACAGATCCCGCTTAACGGTGGACATAAATCCGTCGCAGTAGGACTCGGCACGTATAACTCCATTGCACCACACCACTCACCGCACATGACATCGGAGAGTCCGCATGTGATGCAACCCGAAGGTTCACACATGCACGCCTGTATTGAGCGGATGAGTCGCCTCATTCAGAAAGAGACACCAATATTAGTCCTTGAAGCAGCGATGAACGGTGCGATCTATCCGTTTCACCTCCGCTACGTTGGGAAATCGAATCGTGACTGTAACATCGCAGAGAAGGTTATTAAAACCTTCACACCGGCAACGTTATCGCTTTTACCCGAATCGGTACGTTACGCAATTCTCAAGAGTGTGCGGACAGACTACGAACCGATACAGGTCAACGCAGGCGACATTGATGCCGTCCATGAGAGAACTTTGGAATCGATGAAGGATCAGTTGGCAATAGACATCCCGCGCCAGTTTAGTACGTTGGTGTTCGGACTCCCCGATATGAGTCCTTACGCCGTCGATGCGCGTATCAATCCTGTGTTGGTGGTCAGCGACATTTTGGGCTACGTCTTCAACTGGTTTTACAATAAACCCATCATCAAAAAGGACGGCGTTGTGATTATCATGAACCCGACGTACGAGATTTTCCACGAGGAATATCACGTCGCCTATAAGATGTTTTACGATGAGGTGCTCGCTGATACCACTGAGCCGTTTGAGATGCAGCAGAAGTTTCAGGAGAAATATGCCAAGGATGAATATCTCATTGACTGCTATCGGAACAAGTTCGCGCACCACGGTTTTCACCCGTTCACCGTCTGGTATTGGGCGACGTATCCGCTGAAGTATCTCTCAAAGGTCATCCTCGTGGGTCCGAAGGAACCGAGGGTGGCACAGCGGTTGGGTGTTGATTGGGCAAAAGACTTGGATGATGCGCTCGCGATGGCACGTGAAATTTCTGGTGATGATGACGTGGTCGCCTTGACGATGCCGCCGTTTTTCTATGCAAACGTTGGAGACTCACAATGAACGACGAAAAAATCACGACGCTGGATATGTTTCAGTTGCTGCGGGAAGATATAAAATCTTCAGAGGCACGTCTCTTAGCAGATATGCAAAAGATTAGGGAAGATATAAAATCTTCAGAGACACGCCTTTTGTCGGACATACACGCTTTGGAAGATCGATTACGAAAAGTGGAGGAAGCCGTTGCTGGCAAAAAAGCGGTGACAACTTTTCAAAAAACGCTCATGGATTGGCTCTTCCGAATCGCCGCCGCGGTCGGTGTCGGAGGTGCTATAAAGGCGTTTTTCTCATAGTTTCAATATAATTCCATCAAATGATGGCAATGGTAAATGGACAAACAAATGAAAGATACGGACTTTTTGATACCCACAAGTACGATCGGGAGTTACGCGCCACCGAGTTGGCTGTGTGTGACACTGGAAGCAATCGGACGCGGTGAACTCGGTGAAACTGATATTAATGAAACCCTTGACGACGCAGTCCGAACCGCGATTGCCGACCAAGAACGCGCCGGAGTTGACATTGTCACTGAAGGTGAGATGCGCCGACAGGACTTTGTGCTCGGTTTCTATGAACGGTTCCCCGGATTAGAACAACTCCCTGCGCCGAGGACACAAGGCCCCGATGGACACGATCAGCGCGGCAAATGGCTGCCTTCTGTCCCGCTTACAGCACCCGACGGACTCGGTATCCTTCCAGAATTTGAATTCGCGAAAAACGAAACGACGAAACCGCTCAAGGTGACATGTCCGGGTCCGTTTACGCTCTCAGGCCGGATTCAGACGGGCGGCATTTATAAGGAACGCCTTGAAGTCGCCTACGCTTGTGCGGAGATTATTAATACAGAACTCCGACAGCTTGTTGAAGCAGGTGCAGAATTCATCCAGTTAGACGAGCCTTCCTATGCCGTTTATCCCGATCGTCCACAAGAATTCGTGAAGTTGTTCAACCACACCGTTGAAGGTGTTTCCGCTAAGATTGGACTGCATATCTGTTTCGGTAACTATCGCGGTAGGGCAGTCGGTAAGCGTTCTTATCGTCCACTCTTTCCGCATATCCTTGACGCAGCATTCGACCAACTCGCATTGGAGTTTGCGAACCGAGAGATGGCAGAAATTGGACTCTGGAGCGAATTTCCAAACGATAAAGAACTCGCAGCAGGGCTTATTGATGTTAAAAATTACTATGTAGAGACACCAGAGGATGTCGCTGCACTGCTTCGAGAAGCACTCGAACATGTGTCTCCTGAGAAACTCTCTATCACACCAGACTGCGGTTTTAGCCAAACAGCGCGGTGGGCAGCTGCCGCTAAACTGAAAACAATGGTAGCCGGCACTGAAATTGTACGCCGTGAACTTACAGGCACAATATCTTGATAAAGGTTAAATGGAACTATGAGCACGAATAAGAAAATACCTACACCCGAAGAAATCGAAAAGGAATTCCAAGAATTTTGGCAAAAGAAGTACGGTGGAACTGTCCGCTTGATAAACGCAACTGCAAGCGAAACCACACCTGAAGGAGAAGCCGAGGAACCCGAACCGAAAAAGACCTTCGATCTGAAGTTTGATCTCAAACCGAAAGAGATTAAGAAATACCTTGATCGGTATGTGATTCAACAGGATGAGGCGAAGAAAGCACTCGCGATTGCGGTCTGTGACCACTACAACCACGTCCGAGAATGCCACGAAAATCCGGATGCTGCCGATACCGATTACTCAAAACAGAACATCGTTATGCTCGGTCCGACGGGTGTCGGCAAGACGTATCTCATCCGGCACATCGCCAAACTCATCGGCGTGCCGTTTGTCAAAGCGGATGCCACCCGATTTAGCGAAACAGGTTACGTCGGTGCCAATGTTGACGACTTAATTCGTGAATTGGTAACACAAGCCGATGACAATCTTGAACTGGCACAATACGGCATTATCTACTTAGACGAGGCGGACAAAATCTCGACACCACCGAATATCATCGGACGCGATGTGAGTGGACGCGGTGTGCAAATCGGGCTTCTTAAACTGATGGAGGAGACCGAAGTTGATCTGCGTGCTGGCAACGATGTCGCTTCACAGATGCGTGCTGCCATGGAATTCCAGAAAAGCGGTAAGGTCGAGAAAGAGGTTATCAACACGCGGCATATCCTGTTCATCATCAGCGGTGCGTTTACCGGTCTGGAAAAGATCATCAAGAAGCGCATGCATCAAAGCAGAATCGGGTTCAACGCTGAGATCACCAGCCAAACCGATGATACCTCACAATACTTTGAAAGCGTTACACCCAAGGATTTCATCGACTTCGGTTTTGAACCCGAGTTCATCGGACGACTGCCGGTGCATGTTGTTTGTAGTGAACTGGCGGTAGACGACCTTTTCCATATTTTGAAACATTCCGAAGGCTCTATTATCCGTCAATATGAGAACGCGTTTCGTGCGTATGGGATCACAGTGCTGTTTTCGGACAACGGTTTACGCCGAATCGCCGAAAAAGCCATTGAACAAAAGACAGGTGCGCGCGCGTTAATGACAGTCTGTGAAAAGGTTTTACGGAACTACAAATTTGAACTCCCTTCCACCGGCGTTACTGAATTCGTTGTCACTGCTGCGGTCGTAGATGATCCTAATGCTGAACTAAAGTGCATAATCAAAGATGCGGATTACAATCGAAATATGGTGATGCACGAGCAGGTACGTCGGTATGAGGCGCGGTTCTACGCTGATCATCAACTACAGATTCAGTTCGATGCCGAAGCCACTGTGCTTATCTGTGAACGGGCAATCGCAGAAGAAAAAGCGATAGAACAGATCTGCGATCAACTCCTTGAAAGTTACCAACACGGTTTGAATCTCATCAAGCAGAACACTGGGAAGTCCACGTTCACTTTCCCAAAGGGCGTCGTGGAAAATCCGGATCAGGTACTTGAAGAGTGGATTCGTGCATCATATACCACAAAACGTTGAGAATGGTAGTCAGCCATCAGCCATCGGCTGTCAGCAGGAATAGCCGTCAACCACAAAGTGGAAAGTCATTGTAAAAAATTATGAACATTGAACAGAAGAAGCCTCAGCGTCCTGAACCGGTAGACCTTCGAGAAGTTGGTGCGTCGATTGATGGCGACCCCCAAGTTAGCGACCGCCGCCTGTTCCTTCAACTCCATGTTTTTGAGAACTGCTCAGATCCAAATAATATTGTTGAAGTCCTTGAAAAGCGCAATCTGAACGCGGTGCTCTACGACGATATCAACAATCCCACAGGCATCGGTGTACTTTTCATTGTAGAGGACCCAGCGGTGTTAGCAACAGAGGTGCGAGAACTACTGGCAGGACTCCAACGTACTACGAATCTTTCACACCGTCCGGAAATGACGATGATCGGTCGCACCTATTCAAGCGGAAGAGAGCCGAATCTGGAAGAGTGGCTCCTCAATAAACCGCTTCAAAACGCATTGAACCCTGATTTTCCGTGGGCAATTTGGTACCCGTTACGCCGAAATCCCGAATTCTATCGTCTTGAACACCGTGAACGTGGAAGGATTTTAGGTGAACATGCCATGCTCGGTCGCAGCTACGCCGCTGGCGGCTATGCAAGCGACATCCGACTTGCATGCTTCGGGTTAGATACGAACGATAACGAATTCGTCATCGGGTTAGTCGGTCCCGAACTATATCCGTTATCGCGACTGATACAGGATATGCGTAGCACGGAGCAGACGACCAAATACATCGAATCGCTTGGTCCCTTCTTTACTGGAAAGGTTCGGCAGCGGTTTGGCGCATGTCTCTGATAACTGACAACTGATTCCTGATAACTAAACACCAATGAGAAACATTCTTGCAGTTTGCTCAAAAGAACTCTATACCTATTTTGTCTCACCGATCGCTTATTTTGTCTGTTTCGTTTTCATAGCGATTTTGGGATTTCTTTTTTCTATCGTGCTCATTACTGCGAGCAGACAAGGTTTGACCGGTGGTGCCGTGATGGAAACACTCTTCGGTCAAATGGCAATTATTTTGCTCTTTTTTACGCCGGTCTTGACGATGAAACTCTTTGCGGAGGAACGGAAATCGGGAACAATTGAACTGCTTCTCACATCACCGATTACAGATGGCCAGGTGGTTCTCGGCAAATTTCTTGCCAGTGCCACACTGATGCTGATTATACTCGGCTTGACGCTTCTGTTTCCGTTTTTAACGCAACGGTTCGGTCACTTGGACATAGGTCTTCTCCTCAGTGGTTATCTGGGTGTCATTCTGATTACTTCCTCCTTTCTGGCATTAGGTTTATTGATGTCATCAATGTGTAAAAACCAACTTGTTGCAGCACTGACGAGTTTCGGTATTCTCTTAACATTATGGGTGATCGGCGCGCTTGCAGCTCGCGGTGACATAGTCGGGAATTTTTTAAGTTCGCTATCGCTATCCGAACATTACAACGACTTTGCCCGGGGTGTCATCCCTCTCAAAGATGTTGTGTACTACGTTAGTTTTACATGTGTCTGCCTGTTTGCAACGTTCAAGTCCATTGAATCATCAAAATGGAGGTAGGACATGGCAAGCAACAAAAGCATTGTAGGTCCGCTTTTCGGGCTTCTTGCGTTGATTTTCAGTTTTATCGCAACTGCCAGTGGGATTTTCCGCGCCTGGCCTATTTTTTGGATCTGCTTGCTCCTCGCCTTCGTCTCACTCGTTATTTTTGCGCGGTTACGATTCGCTGATTTTGTAAATTTCTTCGTTAGCCGTCAAGCCCGCTACGGTGCAAACGTCGCACTCAGTATTGCTGGTGTTATTGGCATCGCGGTTTTCGTCAATGCCATTGTCACACACCGTTTCGATAAAAGAACGGATTTAACGACACTACAACTCTACACAATCTCGGACCAAACAGAGACCGTCCTTAAAAGTCTTGAAAAAGATATTGAAGTCATAGCGTTCTTCAGTAGAAACAGTTCACAAAACGCGCAGGCGGCAGCCCGCGCAGAAGAGATGTTAGAATTGTACGCGCGTGAAACCAAATTTCTAACCATTTCATTTAAAAACCCTTACACCGACATCCAACTTAAGGACCTGTATGATATTCAGAGAGATGGAACCGTCATTTTTAAGAGTGAAGACGGGCAAGAGAAGGTAACCATCGTTGATGAGCAGAAGTTCACGAGCGCGGTCCTTAAACTGATCCGAAATGAAACGAAAAAAATCTATTTCCTCGTCGGTCATGAGGAACACAGCGTTGATGATTTCAATAACAACGGATATAGTGACGTAAGAACGGAATTGGAGCATCAGAATTATGCTGCGTTCCCGCTCTCGCTTTCGACAAAACCCGATATACCAGCAGACTGTGAGGCACTCGTGATTGCGGGACCAAAGGCTGCTTTCGCGCGTCCCGAGCTCAATGCCCTAGAAAAGTATTTAACGCGTAACGGGAAACTCTTCCTGCTGCTGGATCCATCGGTAACCTCAGCTAAAGATATAAATAGTGGGCTCGTCCGACTCATGAAGAGATGGGGTGTCACGATAGGAAACGATCTCGTCCTTGACCAGGCCCGATACGCAATCTGGTTTGGCGGCCCCATTGCACCATTACCTGAGCCCGAATCACACGATATTACACTTTCTATGCAAGATGCCGTAACGTTTCCGGTAACGCGGTCTGTCACACCTATTGCAGACAGACCCGCCAACCTCAGTGTGAAATCTCTCTTGAAGACAGTCGGCGGCATAGGAGTCAGTTGGGGTGAAACACAGCGTGAAACCGACGGCACCTTCAGTGAAGATTTCACCGATTTTACTTATACCGCTGGTGTAGATACCCCCCCTCCGGTATCTGTCGCTGTCGCGATTGAACGGAAAAATGACACAGACGGCAACGGAAGCACGACACACGATCCAACCCGAATTGTCGTTTTCGGGGATTCAGATTTCGCAGCGAATGCCATTTTCCGAGCACCGGCCCGAGATCTCTTCTTAGCCACAATTAATTGGCTCACATTAGAGGAGGACCTCGTCGCAATCCGTCCAATTGATTTACGCCAGCAAGTACTGCGCGAGATGACTCTCCAAGATATGCGCGTCGTACAGATAACCTCTGTCTTTTTCATTCCGCTAATTGTCTTTATTGCAGGCGTAACCGTCTGGTGGCAACGCCGCAAAGGAGAGAACGCGTGAACTTCCGGACGACCCTTATCATCATTGTGCTCCTTGCAGGCATTGGCGGTGCGTACTACCTGTTCTTTCAGGAACCGTCTGATAAGACGACCCCAAACGAAAAGCCACCGATTCATCAGGTTTATGATGTTCCGCGCAATAAGGTTGAACAGGTGGAAATCTCGTTTGTAGACGCGGCATATCAAGATCTGAAATTGGTAAAAGACATGACCGGCAACTGGCGGTTAACAGCACCCTTCCAAGCGGATGCAGACAGTGAGAAAATAGATCAGATGTTAGATGATATGCTCAACAAACGCGTTAAGCAGACGCTTGAAGTGACGGGATTAACGCAGTACGGATTGGATACACCAAGTATTACCCTTTCACTCTGGACAGCAGACGGAACTTCACCAACAGCAACCTTCCTTATCGGTAAAAAAGCGATTAACTTTTCCGTCTATGTCAAAGAGAAGTCGGAAGCGCATATCTTTCTGATTGAATCCAGCGCACTTGATGACTTGACGAAATCGCCGACAGACCTTCGTGATCGGTCGGTTATTAAATTCAATCTGGAAACAGTTTCAAGCCTTCAGTTTACACATAAGAACCCAGGTTCCGCCTCCCAATCAAGCACAATTAATTGTGAAAAACGAGATGACACATGGCACGTTATACATCCAATTAAAGCAAAAGCAGATGCCGAAGAAATTGAGTCCCTCCTTTCGGAATTGCGTTCGCTGAAAGTGTCATCCTTTGCGGCTGACGGTGCTGATGCCAATGTCCTCACACGGTTAGAAAAGGCAGGTTTAGATGCTCCACGTCTTCAGCTGAAACTCACAGATGGCGATAACACCTACACGCTTGGCATCGGTGCTTCAGTTGGGTCGGAGACGGGGACGCAAGGACATGTCTATGTCAAGGCTACCGTTTATCAAGATGCCGTCTATACTGTTTCTGAAGATATTTATAATCTTCTGAACAAATCCGTTTTTGATCTGCGTGATAAACGGGTTACTGACTTTCAACGTACCGATACAATCCGCTTTGAAATCAAACAAGGGACAGGGACAACTGTCGGTACGAGAAACCTTGATAACATCTGGGAACTGCAAACACCGACAGGAAAAGTAAAAGCAGACGCGGATGCGGTGAGCGATCTGCTCTTCGGTGTGGACTCCCTTGAAGCTGCTGCACTCATTGACAATTCTACCCAAAACCTTGCATCATACGGGTTAGCATCACCAGCAATCAAGGTCGCATTTACACAACGCGGTGAAGAAAATCCGGCAGTCTTACTTATCGGAGACTATGCACAAGACGGTACCGTTTATGTCAAAGCCGAGCAGTTCGATCAAGTTTTTCGTGTTAAACGTGCCTTAATCGATAAGATTGCCTTGGGGACGGCATGGTTACGCGATAAACAGGTGCTCAATTTTCATATTGACGACGCGATTCGATTGACCTTGACTTTGGCTGGAGAAGCACCTTTTACATGCCAACGCCTCGGAACGAATTGGCGACTTACTGCCCCCGTCAGAGAGGACGCAAACAATACAGAAGTCAACGCTATCATGTATGAACTCGATGACCTGACGGCAGACGCATTTATAGGGAGCAAATCTACACTTACCGATGCTGCCACAGGTTTCAGTCAACCGAGTGTGCAGCTGACCATCGAGCTGCGGAATCAGAAAGTGTATACCTTGCAAGTTGGCAAGCCAGATGCATCCGGACATTTCTATACCAGGTTTCAACATGAACCGAATTTAATTTTTCTGCTCAATGCAGAACGCATTGAAAAACTGAAAACACCCCTTAAATATATTCGTACTTCGGAACAGTGATGGTTGAACGCTATGCAGACGTATATTATCGTAACCGCTTATTTTTTCTTTATTGTTGAACTACTCATTATTAGCCGATCTTTTCTCTACACCCGGCGCGAACGCAACACGAAGAGACCTGACTACACACCAAAAACGGCAATTATCGCACCTCATTACGGATGGGATGCTGAGACAGAAGCACACGTCCAAGGACTTTTGCACCAAGACTATGCCGGTGAATACGAAGTCTTTTTCGTCACACACCAAAGATCGGATACGGGACACGATGTGTCGTATCCACACCTCTGTGAAATTGCCGAACCGCATCCGAATGTCCATGTACTATTGGCACCGAATATCGTTGACAACGATCTCGGTCGTTCGCAAAAGGTCCAGAACCTCCTGACAGCGATAGAAAAACTGCCAGACGATATTGAAGTTATCGCGTTTGTGGATGCAGATGTCGCTATCCAAAAAGATTGGTTAACCTTGCTTGTTAATCCGCTCCAAGAACCAGAAATAGGAGCTACCGTCGGCGGACGGTTCTATTTCCCACAAACATGGAACATCGCCTCTCTTGCGGAATCCATCTGGGTAAACTTTCAGATGAGTTTCCAAGGCGATCATCCATTCACCATGGTGTGGGGTGGTTCTAACGCCTTTCGACGTGAGATGCTCGAAAAAGCACAAATTCTTGAACGTTGGGAACAGGCAACAATCGAAGACCTTAACACCACCCTCGCAATGCGAGATACCAAGCACAAGATACATTTTGTCCCAGACTGCGTAGCGGTTACACAGACTACCCATCGCACATGGCATCAAATCGTTGAATTTACGAACCGTCAGGTAATTATGACATTTCACATGGGACTCTGGGTGCAATGGTTAGCGAGTCTCCTTGTGTGTCTGCCGAAAGGCATCTGTGTGTTCGGATCAATCCCATTTCTATTTCATAGGAGAGAGTTACTACCGGTTATCTTTATCCTTTTTCTGGAAGCACTTAGCTATCGGCTCTATTCCAAAAACCTACCGCGCTGGCTTCAAGACATGCCAAAGGTACGGCAGGCAATTAGTATCTCTTCCTACGTCACCTCGGTCGGGATATTTCTTGCAGGTTTCAATGCCGTATATGCTGTATTCCAGCGTAAGATCACTTGGGGTGGGGTGCGATATGAGATCCTATCTGCGACAACGTGTCGGGTTTTAGGTGCGGTTAAGCGAAACCGAAAAGACGGTGTTTAAGGAATTATCAGGCACAACATTTGAAACGCTCTTGATTTTTTTCTCAAAATGTGGCATAGTATTCATGCAGGACTATTTAACAGCAAGTTTTGCCTTACTTTATAAGGGGAGTAAAAATGGGTGCAGAAAAAGTTGTCAAATCAGAAAAAGAGTGGAAAGAACAACTCACACCAGAAGAATTTAAAGTGACTCGGAAGAAGGGGACGGAACGCGCCTTTACAGGAGAATACCACGATTGTAAAGAACAAGGCATGTATCACTGTATCTGCTGTGGAAGTCCGCTTTTTAGTTCGGAAACCAAGTTCGACTCTGGAACGGGATGGCCCAGTTTTTGGGACGCAGTCTCTCCCGAATCTATTGAGATGAAATCGGATCGCAGCATTTTTTTTATGCCGCGCACCGAAGTCGTCTGTAGTCGATGTGACGCACACCTTGGGCACGTTTTCGATGATGGACCGCCGCCGACTGGCAAGCGTTATTGCATGAACTCCGCGGCGCTCACATTGGTGAAATCAGAAGATGAATCTTAAATCAGTTACCAGTGGTCAGTAGTTAGTTTTCAGTTAAAGAAGTCCATAAAGTCCAGTAAAGTCTTGTAGAGTGTAACTAAAGTGTTTTTGCTTGGGGTATTTGATAGGGTGTTTCTGCGGATTTCCCCTAAGAAGTCTGTAAAGTTGATAACTTCCTATGCTTTAGATCACTTTAGCACACTTGCTAACTTTTCTATGCTTTAGCACACTTTGAAATTTTCTTCACTTTCTAACACTGATAACTGGGAACTTATAACTGACAACTAATAAACAAAGGAGAACAGATGGCACTACGAAGTCGAATCTCATCAAGATTTCTTGTCAATGAACTCGCCACCGCTATGTCGGAGGATTGGGGGACTTCGCGCAAGTTCATGCGTTATCAACTCGCGAAAGAGAGTTTTAACTGGCGACACCCGCTCGGTGCGAAACACGGTAGAGGCGACGCTATCCAATTGGTAAGCCTCCGAATAACAGATATGTGTAACCTCCGTTGCCACTCCTGTGGGCAGTGGGGCGATAACGGTTATCTTCTTGGACAATCTCTCAAAGAACTCAAACAACGCGAAGTCCCTGTTGAAGTCTATAAAGATCTCGTTGATCAGATTGTTGACGAGGGTTGGTCCCCTGTCTGGTATATCTGGGGTGGTGAACCGATGCTTTACCCCGGTATTATCGAATTGATGCATTATATCAAAGAGAAGGGAATGCCCATATCACTCGTTAGCAACGCAACGAATATCGCCAGACGCGCCGACGATATTTTGGAAACTTGCAAAATTATCTACCTGAGCGTTGATGGACCGAATGAAGAAGTTCACAACACGCAACGTCCGGGGGTCTCTGAAAACTACGATAACTTCAAGGATGTCAAAGCCGCTCTGGAAACACTTAGTGCTGCGAAAAAAGAAAGGGATATTGCGTTTCCTTACATTATCCCACTGAGTTGCGTTACAATGTACAATATTGATGTTGTTGTAGATCTCTACAAATTCACGAGTCAATATGCCGACGCACAAATCTTCTATCTGACATGGTGGATAGATTCTCAATCTGCGCAGGAACATACAGAAGATTTTGAAAAACGTTTCGGGTTCAAACCACAAACCCATTATGGGTGGATAGGGACATGGAAGGACTTTGACCACGGCGTAATCTTGGATCGGTTTGAAGAGATGGAGAATCTCTCCAACGAACAACGCCGTTGCCCGCCGATCATGATGCCGAGACTCAATACAAAAGGCGAAATCCAACGTTACTACACCGATCATGAGCAGACTTTTGGCTACAACCAGTGTGTCAGTATCTATATGACGATGGAGATTGATAGCAACGGCGATGTAAGCCTCTGCCGCGATTACCACGATTATATCATCGGCAATATCAAGACGGACAAAGTTGTTGATATGTGGAACAACCAGAAGGCGATGAAGTTTCGACAGTCCGTGAGTAACGACGGTCCTATGCCTGTGTGTCGCCGATGCTGTGGTTTGATGGGGTTTTAAGAGTTGTCAGTTATCAGTTATCAGTTTGCCTCACAGTGAGAGTTAAGGAGACTTTATGAAGATTGGTTTACGTATTCCCGGCACAGCCCGTCAACTGCCCTTCGCAGATTTTTGCAAGTGGTGTGCTGATAACGGGTTTGATGCCGTTGATATTGGAGAAGTTACGCCCGAAATTGTCCAAACCGCGAGGGATGCCGGTCTTGCTATCGGCTCCGCGGACCTCCCAGGTACCAGAGACCTGCTCAGTGCAAAAAAATCTACACAGAAAACCGGTGCCTCGGCAGCAAAAGCCGCTATCGAAGCCGCTGCTGATAATGATGTTCATATTATGTTCTGTGTCTTTGTTCCTGAAGATGCGAGTCTCGGTAGGGCAAAAAACTTTGATATTTGGAAGGAGACCGTTCCACCTGTCGCCGAATTCGCCGCTTCTAAAGGCGTAACAATTGCTGTGGAAGGATGGCCCGGTTCCGGTCCCGACTATCCTGCGCTCGGCTGCACACCAGAGATGTGGCGTGCGATGTTCGCGGAATGCGACTCTCCGGGTTTAGGACTTAACTATGATCCGTCGCACCTTGTCCGAATTGGTATCGACTACTTACGTGCCCTGAATGAATTCGCATCGTACGTTAAACACGTTCACGGCAAAGATACCGCCTTCGATGAAGAGGCACTCTATTTGCACGGCAATTTGGGACCGAGTTTCCAAAGTCCTCGTGGCTTCGGTGAGGATTGGTGGCGTTATACGATTCCGGGTGATGGTATTGTGGATTGGCTGCGGGTCGTACAACGTTTAGAGGATGAGGATTTTGACGGTATTGTGAGTGTGGAACTTGAGGATTACCGTTACTGGCGGACGTGGGAAGCAGAATCCGACGGTTTGATCCGTTCACGCGAGTTCCTTGATGAGTTTGTCCGGTAATCCGTCCAACTTTTGTGTCTGCTCACACAGTTATTTACATAGCAGCGCAATCAAGGAGAAATACCATGAACGAACTTCTTAATATTGGTATGGAGGCTTCGCCTGAGAAGTATCTCCCGCACTTAATCACGGAAGAAGAACGCACCCATTTTGAAGAAAATGGCTATCTATATATCCCGAATGCCCTCTCATCAGAGATGCGCGAAGCACTGATATGTGCCGTAGATACCTTGCACAACAAAGCACTTGCCACAGGCAGGGCAAAGCCTGGCTCACACTGGGGTTGGTCGGATTTCTTAGGTGCCGATGACGTGCTTTTAAATCTCGTTGACCTGCCGACGACATTGCCGAAAGTGTGGGGTATCTTGGGCTGGAATATCTACCTATACCACGCGCACATGCACGTCAAACCCCCTGATGCCCCGGATGCCGAAGAAGGCGAAGGGTGGTTGGAATGGCACCAAGACAGCGGACGCGTCAACATCGAAATGGAGACCCATCCACGTCCTCGTCTGTCCATGAAAGTGGCATATTTCCTGACAGATGTCTCTGAACCCGGCCGCGGTAACTTCTATATTCGTCCGGGTAGCCATCTAAAGTCAGATATGTCGGTTCCAGAGTCCGAAATCAGCCGTGATCCGCGAGAAGGCACCGCAGATGATGTCCCTGACGATGCGATGCCGGTCTGCGTTGAACCCGGAACCGCCGTTTTGTTCGATAGACGGCTCTGGCATTCGCGGAGTCCGAACCATTCTCAAATGACCCGGAAGGCACTCTTCTACGGCTACGGGTATCGCTGGATCCGTCCGAAGGACGAAATGACGGTTGAACCGCTCTATGAACGGTGTGATCCGATTCGTCGGCAGCTGCTCGGTGCTGCTACCCGAAACAATGGACGCTACGTTCCCTCTGAAGACGACGTACCACTTCGCGGATGGCTCATCGAGAACCTCGGCGACAATCCTGCTTATGCTATGGGACCGCGGCACGCTTAATTTGTAGAATGGAAGAATGGAAGACATATCTCTGTAGTCTCTCAATCGGATAGAAAAAAGGGAAGGATGGAAGTCTTTCCGGCCTTCCCACCTTCCAATCTTTCAGCGAAACGAGGTTTTCAATCTCCGTTTATCTGCCCACCAGCTTTAATTGAGGTAAACGTATGAAACCCGATCCTATTCTCGAAGAATGCTACCGTATCAAGGAAGAATATAGTGCCCAATTCAAGGATGTCCAGTCTTTTTTTGAACATTTGAAGGCGCAAGAGAAAAAACGGAAAAAGGAAGGGTGGAAGTACGCCCCCCACCGCAATACCTTGAATTTAGCGTCACAGCCGAACATCTCGAATTCGTAATAGATCGCGCCAAAAAAGCGGCCAAGGATCCGCAAATCGTCGCGTTGCTCAAACGATTGAAAATCGGACTGGTAACCCGCGATGCAGCAAAGAACGGCGCGAACGGCAACTTTGGTGCAACTTTAGAAGTAGAAACGGCTCGCGCACTCATACAAGATAGGGCGATTGCAGCGATTCGGTTCATCCTCAGCGAAGATACTGAGTTAGAATCCGAAACGTCTCCTATTGCAGATGAGGTTCGCCAGATACTAATGGCATGGCTGCCAGACTTTGTCGCCCTGAATTTTACGTTGGATCTCTCAGAAGATATGGAAATCGTAGCGAAACCTATTATCAATGTTGACAAACGAGAAGGACGCGAGTATCTCGCGAGCGCGCACCTCCAAATTAGAATGAAGCGCGGCGAGATACCCGAAGAATTGCCGCAGCTTTTGAACCGTTTTAAGGACTAACGACTTTCGCGAGCGTGATTGGAAAATGGAAGGATGGAAGTTTCAGATGAGCGACGACTATGAACTGAAGAAGGAATTTTTAAGAAAATGGCTTATTGTCGTCAGCCGATCAGGTAAATTCAGTACAGTTTTCAATCTGATTATCTTATCCCTTGCACTCGGTACCTTTATCACGCTTTTTCTTGGTGACACCTATAATTTTCTAAATCAGTGTCTTGTAACGCCTTGTAGCTGGATGGCGGCAGCACGGCTGTTTGTTTTTAAATTGGAGTATCCGAATTCGCGTGTTATCCGGTGGATTTTTCGTTTCGTTCTGCTAATGAGCGTCATCCACACAATATTACTGGTAAAACATCTATGAAAACTACATTATTTATTTGCATTTTGGCGGCACTTACCGTATCCAGTGCATTTGCTGCACCTGAATGGAAACCTTATGACGATTTTGAGGGAGATTTAGACGCAATCGACGAGACACCTGGACAGATACCCGATCTCGGCACGAAATGGGTTCAATTTGTTCCTGAAAACCGCTTAGAGATGGGTATCAAAGATGGCGTGTTTCGGATGGAAGTTAAAGCACCGGGGGGTCGTGATCCCGGTTTTAAGCTTGTTTTTGGATGGGAGCCGCGCGACATTCTTGGTATCCAGTTCACGGTGAAGGTCGCTGAGCTCTCTGATGCCGGTGGTTGGTTCGGGGTGCTGTGCACCAACGAGGAAACGAATTGGAAAAATCCGAATTGGGTTTTCGGTATGTCGCCGAGTCATCAACATAACTGGGGCCCCAAGGGTGTGTTCGGTTCCGGTTCCGTCGGGCAGCTCGGGGGTTGGCAGGCGTTCGCTTATGAAGACATCCCTGAAAATACGAATATGCTCCGAACGCTCCGTTTGGAGTGGAACGATGCGAAACATGAAATGGCTGTCACCGTTGATCCGGGTGAAAAGACGGAATGGAAAAAGGACGACATTCCCTCTAACGCTGACTTAGGCGAATTCCCGTGGTGGAGTATCTATATCACAGCAGACCAAGTAGTTGAAGTTGCCGTTGATGATGTCTTTGTAAAATCGGAGAGTTTGCCTTATCCGGTAGAAGCACGTGGCAAACTCGCCTCACGCTGGGGTGAGATAAAATTAGTGGATTAGGGCAGTTCTTATGAGTTTCGCAAATAAGGTTTCAAATCCCATAACAGAATAGTGTGATCAAAACTACCACTTGCCAAGATGGTGCTATCTGGTGAAAACGCAAGACATTGAATATCTGTCGGGTGTCCGAGAAAAATGGCAATGTTTTTACCGGTGCGAACATCCCACAACTGAACAGGAACTTTCTCTAACCCCGGTTGCCAAACTTCACCGAAAGCCACATACTGACCGCAAGGCGAGTTTTCTATCGGATCTATAGTAGGATACTCTTCAGCTGGCACTGTGAGAGGAGGAGAAAAAAAGATGGGGAACAAATGCGTTAGTTCTTTAAAGTCCTCAAACTCACCGATTTCTTCACCGCACATCACGTCCCACACCCGATGTGTCCAGTCATCACATCTGCTGAGCAGGCGTGTGCCATCCGGACTAAATCTCAGGTAGTTGATTCGATTTGTATGTTTCCCTCTGAAGATGTGTCGCATCTGTCCGCGTGCGACATCCCATACATACACAGCACCGTTTTCAGGGTCATTTTCATCCCAGCTCTCACTATCCTTTTCCGTTCCGTTCCCACACGCAAGGAGTTGCGTGGCGGGTGCGTATGCCATCCCATCTCGTCGATCGGGTGGTTCTCCAGGGACTGTTAGTTCGGCTATCGGTTCACTTTGTCCAATTTCCCATAGATTCAAGGTGTTGCCATAATACAGAGATTCTCCCGGCGGAAACCCGGTTGCATAAAATTTGCCAGTCGCCGTGTCCGAATAAACGGTAACGATATGACAACGCGGTTCTGTAATAACACGTTGCGGACGATGGGTTGCAACATCCCATAGCACGACACCGCCAAATTGCCGGTATCCCGCACAGAGTGTCTTTCCATCAGGCGAAAATACGAGAGAATGCAGATCGCCCTGTTCCCACGGTAGTATTGCAAGGGGTTCTGTCCCGCCCACCGTCTTAGCGTGGACTTCAAAGTCACTTTGGAAGGCAAGATGTGTGCCGTTGGAAAAATGAATAGGATAAATTTCAGCTTCACAATAATTTTTTTCATGAAAAGTATATAACGCCTTTTGCTGTGCGACATCCCACACAGTGACTGTGCATTGACCCTGAGAAATACCTGCCGCCCGAAGCGTGCCATCGGGGGTGTAGGAAACATTCATAAAGTAGCCTCCAAACGATGGATACGTTTGCTGCAGCTGCCAAGTAGAAGTCTCCCAGACTTGCACAGTCCCCTTTATTCCACCAGTCGCAAGGAACTGACCGCAAGGTGAAAAACTGAGCGCGTGTACACCTTCGGAATGTCCGGTGAGGCGGATGATGCGTTCACGGGTCGCTATATCCCAGACGCTGATAAAATCCGACCAATGTGACGCGGCAAAGAGCCGATCGCCCGGTGAAAACGCCAAAGCACCGCTAAAATTCCAAAAGAATCCATTGTCAGAGTCATCTATGCTACATAACTCGATGTCTTCAGAAGGTAATCCCAGCGATGCATGGACTCTACCGGTTAACGACGCATAGATGTCAACGATAACACTACCATCTCGACTTGCAGCAAGCCATTGCCCTGAAGGCGAAAAACAGGGACTGCCTAAATAATTTCGAGGTGGATCGTCCCTCCACCTTGCAGGATAGTCCATAACAGCGATACATTTCTGTCTTTGCGTATCCCATATCTTAATCACCTCATCCCCATTTTTGTCACTATTTTTCACTGCCAACCACGGTTGACTTGAACAGAGGGCGATGTCGTTGACCATGCCTCGCCTCGTTTCAAACAACGTAACGGGCTGGCGTGTAGTAAGGTCATACCACCACACGCCCATCCCAGTCCCAGCTGCCAAGGACATTCCATCTGCGGAAACTGCTAAATCACATAAGGCCCCCGACCCATAACGTGCAATCGCACCCTGTGGCAGTTCCCAAAGAGTGAAATCATTTTTATTCATAGAAAACCTCGAAGGAACTTGCAAGAAATATAAAAATTTCCTATACAGGCGTTGCCTAAGAGCGTGTCGTATTATGAAAATGCGTTTTGCTTTTAAAAAGTTGCTTGATTTTTAGCGCGTGAGATGACAATCTAAAAGTTAACCAAACTTTTCAGGAGGACATCTCATGCAACAACATATTATCAGATCAGCAGCGTTTTTCAACCCGCTTTTTATGCAAAACTATTATACAATGTTTTACACTTCTGTTAAACACCTTTATGGAAAAACTAAATAGCCTTGGGCTGTTTCCAGGGCTATTCAGTTTTCGGTTTTTAGTCCAATTTTGGCCCCCCAGACCCGGTAGGTTCGGTTTCCCAACCGAACCGGATCCTAAAAAAAGGACGAGAAACTCTATATTTTCTTAAAACTGAATGTCTCTGGGGCAGTTTCTATAAGGACTTGATTATTTTCAAATTTCTGGGTATAATTAATACTGTCAATCTTAGCATAAAAACGATACATTTTCATAATGGAGGCAGAAGTGGCAAGAAAAAAAATCAGTGTTATTGGTGCGGGAAATGTCGGCGCAACAGCGGCGTTTCTGATCGCACAGAAACAACTCGGGGATGTCGTCATGATAGACATCGTGGACGGGGTCCCGCAAGGTAAGGCATTGGATATGGCGCAAATGGGTCCTGTAGAACTGTTTGATGCCGCAGTTGACGGAGACCTGGATTATACCGCAACCGCAGGCTCCGACTTGGTAATTATTACATCAGGTTCCCCGCGTAAACCGGGGATGTCGCGCGAAGATCTGTTGCAAACGAACGCCAATATCGTCGGCAGCGTCACAGAAAATGTTGTGCAGCAGTCGCCAGATACTATTATTATGATGCTCACCAATCCGTTGGACATCATGACCTACCATGCGTGGAAGGTTTCAGGATTCCCGTCACATCGCGTCGTCGGTCAAGCAGGCGTGCTGGATTCGGCACGGTTCCGTTATTTTATCTCCCTCGAACTCGGTGTATCTGTAGAAGACATCCACGCGCTTGTCCTCGGTGGACACGGCGATACGATGGTTCCGCTCCCTCGTTATACCACTGTTAACGGCATCCCGATTCCGCAATTGATTCCAGAAGATCGTATCGAAGCGATGGCACAACGGACGCGTGACGGTGGTGCTGAAATCGTCAACCTCCTGAAAACAAGTGGCTATTATGCCGCGGGTGCCTCGTTGGCGCAGATGGCGGAAGCGATTGTTCTGGATAAGAAACGTTTGCTGCCCTGCTCCGCACACCTTACTGGACAATACGGTATTGATGATCTTTATATTGGTGTGCCTATTAAACTTGGTGGGAATGGTGTGGAAGAGATTCTTGAAATTGAATTGACCGATGATGAGCTCGGTTCTTTACAGCATTCTGCACAAACCTATCGGGAAGGGATTGCGTTGTTGGGGTACTAAGTAATTCTACTACTTGTGAACGTGCGTTCAACTTAAAACATTTCGTCCGTGCTTGTAGCGTAAACTTTTAGTTTGCGCTATGGGCGTTTTTTACGATTCCGAGGCATGATGGAAGACAGAGAAATCATAGAAAACGAAGAGAGCATCGAATGCGAAATCGTTAAGGAAGTTCGTGAAATTCGGCATAAAATCTCAGCACGGTTTGACCACGATGTCGGGCGACTGGTCTCGCACTATCAGGAACTACAAGAACAGATGCGACAGTCCGGCAAATATAGGTTCGCGGATTTGCCGAATGAAACTCCAAAACTCTCGAAAGCTAAGCACTCCGATGACCATAAGTGATGAACTAATTTCCTATATCGAACCCACGTTTGAAAAAAAATTGCTCAAAGTTTAGGCATAATAACAATCAAGGAAACTGAAAATGCTACAAACAGACTTAGACCGAAAGATATTCATGGCACAGAGTTTTTTAGATTCAACTATTTTAAACGAACGTACCATAGCCTTCCCTATAGAAGCTAACTCAGTTAATTCACCAGAGGAAGTTCAGGCAAAACTGGAAAATATTAAACTTGGAATAAAACATGTAACACACTTTTTGTATGCAATGGTTTTTGAACTCTCTATTAAGATAATTTGGGAAATTGAGCATGGGAAGGAGCCTCAACACCGTCATAATATTCTCCATCTATATAAACAACTTTCTCAAGCATCACAGCAAAAGATTTCTGATATGTATGATGACCAAGTCTCTAATATGGAAAAACTCATATCAGAATGTAATGGAAGAAGAAACGAAGGGGGAGAAATTGTTAATCTTAACCTGGATTTACAATCATTAGAAGATGCTCTTGAGGTAAACGAGCAAATAGTCAAAAACTTCAAATACGATGCCCAACTCAACGGAAAAAGCAGTGTATTGTGCAGTATTATGTGGGGTGGCGATACTATGTGGATTTTACCACAGTTAATAGCAGATGCCATTACTTTTCCAAAGGCTTTGTTAAAGTATGCTATTTCGCTTCAATGTTAGGTGAAAAACCGCTCATTCAAAGGGGGATTGGGATCAAAACCAAGCTCTCCTTTTTTTCATAACTATAGTAGACATTACTAAAGTTTGGACAATTTTTTTTTCTTTCAAATTGAGTTTTCGAGCCGTTTTATTTTCCAGCGAGTTTTCCCAGAGACGTAACTTCTATAAAAAAGGTTTCAACCACAAATATGGGCAGCCCCAGCGGGGCGAGATGTTTATAGAAATACGCGAAATCTATCTCTCTTAGCCCCAGCGGGGCGAAATGCATCATGAAAGCTGAGGTGGATGTCAAAGATGTTTGTGTTCAATTCAACCTATCCGCGCGCCGATGAATGCCTTAAAAAATCCCAGAATCGGAGGTTATGATGAACCAGCAGAACAAATTCTTGCTACCGGATAAATCATTTCTGATGGCCTTGGATCGTGAACAACGAGAGACTTTAAGTTCTAAATACACAATCCTTTGCTCATCTATCCTATTCACTGAAGTTGCGAGCAGTGAATTTAAAAAACCTGATACGCTGTTCAAACTGGATACGCTGCTCAATCTGAAAAACATCGTCTTGGTTCTCCATTGGACAGAACAGGTAAAAATGGATTTGCTTACGGCGGAATCTTTTAAGCCCATGTCCCTCGGAAGTTCAGGCGCAATGAACTCAATTCGGGGAAGTTCAGAACAAGAACTCTTAGAGTTTAAGGAAGTTTCAAGTGAAAATATAGAGATGCTGAAAGAAAGCGAAGATTTTTATAGAAATCTGGACTCCATCGTCTATCCCGTGAAAGAAGGATTGTTGGGCTTATTTAAAAACATAGACGATCTCTCTGACAAAGAATGGGTGAACAGGTTAAAAGAGATCATGAGAGCACACCAGCCATATTATCCAGAGATAAAACGTATTCTAAAAAATATAGAAATTGCTGGCTTTCTGCCGGAAGGCAGAAAACACTTACAAGCATCTATAAAAACATTCTACGATACATATAACGCAAGTTCTCTGGAAAATGCAAATCAATTAGCTGCACGTTTATTCAACCATGATCCGAGCGATCGTAGTGCTGCACATGACAGATTGCAGCGGTTATGTACAGTGTTTGGTCCGATACTCACACAAGAGGAACGAACCCAGATATTTAACAGATTTATCGAGGAAGATATGCCGCCTATCAGAAGGTTCGCCCCTTATGCCCTTGGAGCAACGATATGGAATTTCACAATGCAGTTATATCTTCGTGAGAATCCCGAAAATGCAGCACCCAAAAACGTGCTTAGAGATGCCGCATACTTGCTTTATACATCTTACAAGGGTACTACTTTTGTGTCTGGGGATAAGTGGCACAGAAAATTTATTAACGAAGTCCCGCTTTTTGAAGGGGTCCGCGAGAATTTCATATTCGTTGATCCCAAGAATAAGGGGACAGTACAAGAGGGTCTCTCAAAAATACTATAGGACATCATCAAAATCTTCGGAAAATCCTTGAAAACACAATACGGAACGGACAAAATTTGTCCGAACTTTAGTCCATTTGTTGGTAACGCCCAAAATGGCAGATAGAAAGATTATAGAAAACCAAAAGAATGACGAATGCGAAATCGTTAAGGAAGTCCGTGAAACTCGATATAAAATATCAGCACGGTTTGACCACGATGTTGGTCGGCTGGTAGCGTACTATCGAGAATTAAAGGAAGAATACTTACACGACTTGGTTATGGAAAAAATCTTAGCATTTAGGGTAATAGAAAATGAACCGAAAAAAATTAAAAAAGCATGAAAAATTGGACGCAAGAACTGATTATATCTATAATCACTTTATTCCAAAATTTTATCAAAAGCATTTTACTTTTGATGATAAACAGGAAATTATTTATGTCACTGATTTAAAACGCAATAATACATACGAAAAGAATATTTCAGATATTGGTGGTGAATATTATCTCAATACGGAAGAATACGAGAAATTACTTGGTCGAGATTATGAGAATAGGTACGCTGAAACTTTAAGAAAAATACAAATTATGGATAGAGCTATAAAATTGAATCTTCAATTGCCACGTGGCTATGGAGACGATTTTTTTGATTTTATAGCATTCATACATTCTCATAATCTTTATATGAGAAAAAGGTTAGCAGATACAATATCAAAAGCAGTTTCACAAAATTCAGAACTCTATAGGATTGATTATCATAAACAGGATATTTTAGCAAAAGAATCATTTGAATTTTGGAAGAAAGAATTTTCTAGTTGGAAGTTAATTTTTCATTATAGCGATCAAGTACCATTAAATTACATAACGTGTGACAAGCCTGTTTTACTTTTTTCTACGTGTGATGATTTTTCTACTATGAATTCCGTAAATTTACAATTTTTATCTAGTGTTTCGCAAAGTGGAACCGTAGAATCGCTTACACTTGGTATAAATGATAATAATGCTTGTTTCATGATTCCAGCATCCAACAATACTATTATTTGGGGATTTAAAGATCACGCATTAGCACGTAATTTCAGTATCAAGATGCGCACAGGTCACACAAAATCTCAAAGAATGCATATCAATGCCCTCCTCTTATGTGGATCTGAAGCATACGTGTTCTCAAAATCCAAAGAGGATATTAGAGAGTTAAATAGGTGCTTACGAGGTGTTTATAACCAGTTGGGCAAATGGATTCATCCTACATACGATCCTTATTTAGAACCGTAAGGATGTGCAGTTTATCGTTCCAACACTTTCCATTCCAGTACAGTTACCACGTTATACAAACGGACGGCTCAGTTACACATCACGAATACCTGCATACCGATACATCTGTCCAAGAAAATGTACTGCCCCCCTAAATTCGGGCCACTCCCTAAACCAAGATTGTGGTATAATATCCACAACTTGAAAGGAGGCCCCAATGGCGAAACGAAAACGCAGAAACTTCACCCCTGAGTTTAAAGGGCAAGTTGTTCTTGAGGCACTTAGCGGTGAAAGTTCGCAAGCAGAACTGTGTCGTCGATATAACCTGAGTGAAGATCAACTCTCCAAGTGGAAGCAGCAAGTCGTTGAAAACGTAGGCTCTTTGTTTGTCTCCACAGAGAAGCAATCCAGCGAGGCAGCGGAGCGGATCGCCCACCTTGAACAGCTCGTTGGGCGGTTGACTGTGGCTCTGGATATTCAAAAAAAAGCAGCGACGTGGTTAGACCAAAACTGACGCAGCAGCGAGAAATAGTTGAGGCACTCCGGACAGATTATTCCGTTCGACAGATCTGTGAGGTGCTGGGTTTCACCCGAAGTAGCCTCTATTATCACCCGAAGCAGGACCCGTCTGAAGCGGTTCTCCGGGATGAAATAGAGACGTTGGCACTGCGGTATCCGACGTATGGATACAGACGTATCACCGAGATGCTCGTGCGTATGGGATACAGCGTTGGGTATAAACGCGTTGCCCGCTTGATGAAAGCAACAAACCTCTCGGTTTCCGTTAGACGTGTCTGTCAAACCACGACCTCGCTTGAGGGTGTGTGTCCCTGGGTGAATCGCCTCAAAACTCTTGAGATCTGTCGATGTGATCAGGTCTGGGTGGCAGATATTACCTACGTCCGTCTCAGAGGGCGCTTCATCTATGTCTGTTTACTTATGGATGTCTTCACGCGTATGATCAGAGGCTGGCATCTGAGTCAGCACTTGAGTCAATCTCTGACGCTCAAACCGCTCGAAGAGGCGTTCTGCCACAACGTCCCTGAGATTCATCATTCCGATCAAGGCGTGCAGTATCTTTCAAAAGTCTATGTGTCCACGCTACAAGCCCATGGCGTTGAGATTTCCGTCGCAGAGCGGGGACGCCCTTGGGAGAACGGATATGCTGAAAGACTCATCCGCACCCTCAAGGAGGAAGAAGTCCACCTTAATGACTATCAAAGCATCGCCGAGGCGAGAGATCGCATCGGAGAGTTTATCACAAACGTCTATAATCTCAAACGCCCGCATTCGGCGTTAGGGTATTTGACTCCTATGGAATTTCAGAAACAAAACTTGGATTAAATTTGCGAAATTGTGGTCTGAATAAACGGTGGCACTTCAAAATCTGTGTTAGAATCTTTGCTGAACCATATTTTGCTCAGGGTTCCATAGTTGTTTACAGTGCTAAATTTGAAAAAGGAGTCCCTAAGCATTTGGAAGACTTTTCTTAAACATATTTCGGGACCTCAATCAATCATTGACAAATTTTGGGACTTGTTGGTGATATTTAAAAAGTACTATACGCACTCGGACTTTCTCGGTTCCAATCCCCTCAAAGCAATTTTACCTGTTTTGGTGCCTTCGTTAGGTTATCAGGATTTGGATGTCCGAGAGGGAACAGAGGCACAAGCCACATAGAATCTGATGCTCAATACTGAAGATAAAACCGAAAAGAACGCATGGATCAACCGTTTGAAAGCATATTGCAAGACAGATACGCTCGCTACAGTCGAAATCTATAAAGCATTGCTCGCGTTGTAGATTAGCATAGGGTGGAGAGGTTATCTCTGTGGATCAGGGTGTGTTGCATACTCAATTCACCAAGCAATCAAGAGGTTTTAAATGGCACGCAAAAAAGTATTCGGCAACTGTCGTATCTGTGGAAAACCCGCTAAATTGTCATTTGAGCATGTTCCACCCCAGGCTGCGTTTAACAATTGTCCTGTGGTTGGAAAGCATATCATTGATTTGATCAACAAAGATCCCGACTATTATTTTGATAGTAAAGGACATAAATCTCAACGTGGTGCTGGTGCTTATACACTCTGCGAGAAATGCAATAACAATACAGGGGCATGGTACGGTACTGCTTTTGCCAACTTCGCACATCAAAGTCTTGATATCCTTGAGCATACGAGAGGTCAACCATCGCTCTACTATCCATTTCGCATCTATCCTCTGCGGGTGATTAAACAGATTATCACTATGTTTTTTAGTGTTAATGATAATTTGTTTAGGGATAACCATCAGGACTTAGTGCGGTTTGTACTCAACAAATATGAACATCACTTGAATCCCGACTTCCGAATTTTAGTTTACTTTAACAGTAGCCCGCGTGGTCGTTACATTGGCGGAGTATCTATGGCAAAAATGAGCCCGGACGAAATAAACATGGATACAATGGAAAACCTCCAGCGTAAGATTGAAAGTGAGCATACCAAAAGTCGACTACTTAGTGAAATTGCATTTCCTCCGTTAGGCTATGTGATGAGTTTTAATTCAGAACAACTTGATAAACAACTTTATGACATCTCGTTTTTTACAAAATATCGTTATGATGATTGTACATCAATACCATTAAAACTCCCGGTTTTTCCTGTCCACACGTGGTACCCCGGAGATTATCGAAGTAAAGAACAAGTTCAGCGTGACTTTGAAGAAAACAGCCAGATCGCAAAAGAAAATTCTGAATAGGAACGAGAGAAGACTAATATAGTGGAAGTTTCTCGTAAAATTGATAAAGAATTGGAAATTTACTCAGCCTGCCGAAATATTTTATCAATAAAAGATTGAAGAAAACTTTCCAATTCCGGCTTTGTCTGGGCTTGAAGGGATTTAACGCTATTTATCTTTTCTTGAAAATTCTCTAAATGGTTCACGATGTAATGCTGTTCTTCAAGTGATGGAATTGGAACTTTGACAGATGCCAGTTTCGTTGCGTTGCAATTCGGTTGGGCACTACCAATTGTGTTTTCTGAAATTTGCTCCCAGTAACTTGGGGATTGAAAGAAGGCATAAAGATATTGCGGTGTGACCGACTCACGAACGCGAAGACGAATCAGATATGAAGCAAACACGGCTGTTGGACACTTTTCAATGAGAAAACTCTTACCGGTTGTCGCGCCGGTACGGGCAAATAAGATATCGTCCTTCTGAAGAAGATATTTTTCCGGTTTCGGGCAGTCACAGTAAGGGACCGTTTCCCAGTTGACCGAACCATCTTGAATATCTGTAATACGAAGTAAATGCGGTCCAACTTCTTCAGTCATAGCAGAAGCGGTATACCCATATTGAGGTTTTTCACACAACTCGCTGACGCTTTTAACCTTCCAACCTTTACGTGGTTTCAAAATATCACGATAAACTGAACTAACGAACACGGACAATTCGGTCTTTAATTCTTCGCGTAACGTGTGAATTTCATTGATTTTGGTGAGAAAGTCATTAATTCTCTCTACGATGCGGCGTTGCTCTGATAAAGACGGGAGACTAACTGAAATCGGTAAAAGATGCTTAGGTTTCAATTCAGTTTTGATTCCACCGGCCAGAGTCCGGAATAGAATGTGCTGAAATGCTTCACTCCTAAACAACCACCACAAGAAGGTTACGTCCGCTCGTTTCGGGTTGACAGCGTATGCACAGTAGTGATTAGTGGCCGAGGCCGGCTTTTCTGCATTATTGGGGTAGATCGCAATTGCTCCCTTAACAGCATTAATAGCAGAAAAAACTATGTCTCCGGGTTGAAACTGTATCATTTTGGTTTTTGTAGCAGTGCTGTCTCGAAATTCCATCTCGCCCGTATTAAAACCAATTTTAGAAACAATACGAATTTCGCCTGTTTCCAGCGCAACAGGATCCGGGGTTTCTTTGCGTTCAATAAGGGCTTCACCAAGTTGAACCTTTTCCCACTTTGCCATCTTAATCTCCACCCCTTATAGATTCTGTTAGAGATTCCGCTTGAATTTCCCTTATCAATTCCAGAATTCTTTGCTCCTTATGAATGATGCTATTGGCAATTTCAGCTGGGGACAGATGCACCAAAGCTTCAGCACTATTTGGGTTTTTGATATCTAAATCCGCAGAAGCAACTTTGTCTTCTTCATCGTACTTTAAGACATCCTTAACGTCAACCTTCCATGCATACTCATTTTCTTGCCGTTTTGCAATTGGATGGAACCAACTGATACAATCTGAGAATTCCTCAAGGGTCATCGGTTTGGTCTTCGTATAGTTCTTCCTGCCTTCAGGAAGTGGAATCTCATAAAACCATATTTCCTTGGTCGGATGAGAACGATCGAAAAAGAGTAGATTAGTTGGGATATCGGTATAGGGAGCGAAAACCCCTTTCGGCAATCGAACAATCGTATGAAGATTGTAGTTCGTAAGGAGCTCCTCCTTGATACGTGCACAGACACCATCTTCAAAAAGAGTCCCGTTTGGCACGACCACAGCTGCACGTCCCGGCTTTCCCTTATTGCGTTCAGGACGTTTGAGCCTCCGCATGATGACCTGAAGAAATAGCAGCGCGGTTTCAGCAGTTTGCATGTTGGTTGGGAAATAGTTTTTGACGCTTACCTCTTCCTCACCACCAAAGGGCGGATTGGTAAGAATAACGTCGTATCGGTCATTGTCTCCGATCTCGTTAAACCTCTTGACAGTGAGAGAGTTTCCAAAGTCAATCTGTGGATTTTCCAACCCGTGCAAAAGAAGGTTCATCTGACAGAGTAGATAAGGGAGCGGCTTGGCCTCTCTGCCATATATAGTTGATTCTTGGAGCGTTTGTCGGTTAGCAATAGTTTGACACTGCTTCTCAAGATGCGTAAATGCCTCAACGAGAAAACCACCAGTGCCACTGGCTGGATCAAGAACAGTTTCACCGAGTTGGAGATTGGTTACAGCAACGATAAATTTGACGACGGGTCGAGGGGTATAAATTTCACCAGAATCCCCTGCAGCATCACGCATTTCTTTAAGCATCGTCTCATAAAATCGGCTAAGGGTGTGCATTTCCTCAGACGAATCAAAATGAATATTGTTGACTTTGTTAACAACATCCCTGAGGAGAAAACCAGATTGTATCCGATTAATGATACCTCTGAAAACAGTTGCAATAACCTCCTCGCGGCCCTTCCCATCTGCAGAGCGAAGGTTCCGTAAATAATGGAAAAGTCCTTGTCCTTTAGTGCCATTTGGCAGATTGGCTTCTTCAAGGTTAATAAAATTTATCAGATCGTCTCCAGTGATGCCACCTTCGTCTGCTGCCCAATCTCGCCAACGGTACGGTTCTTCAATAAGTGAATGATAATCTTTACCCGCAAGTTCGGCTTCCGATTCTCGAATACGTTCCATGTCATCAAGGAATTTGAGAAACATAATCCAAGTTAGCATCGGAATACGGTCTAATTCACCGTTTAGTCCTTTGTCCTTTCGCATGATGTCGCGGGCAGACTTGATAAGCGCGTTCAACTCTTGCGCTGTTGTCTGTGAGTTGGGTTCAACTGCGGGGTCTTTATAAAGTTCTAACTGTTCGATGTTTTGTGTCATATCATGTCCTTTCGCTGTACACGCTATGATTTATAAAGTCGTTCTTGAAGCTCTTCAACAGCATTCCGTAATTGGGCTGGTCCCCCGAAGGACCCGATAATTTCAGTAACATTACCGTGATCAGAAATAGGAGCAACACTTAAAGCATCGGGGATTTTCAGTTCGTCGGGGCCGTGTTTGCTATATTTATTAAGCAACGTCCGAAGTACATACTGCCCAAAATCATTATACTGTTTGAAAAAATCGGCATCTGTTCGGACTCGCTCAGCACGTTGTTCTCTTGTCTGAAGGGGAGCTCCGAAAGCGACATGGCAGAATAAATCAAAGGCATCGGCACCGGGAAATTTTAATTCTTTTGCTAACTGCTCCCCTTCAATACCGATTTGTTCCAACACTGAAATAATTTCACTGCGCGATTGCTGATTTACCCATTTTTCGAGAAGTTCTGATTCAGATTTGTAACGAGAATAGATTTGTCCACCAGCATATTCTACATACGTTTTATGTTGCTGACTCCCGTCAGGATTCATAATATGAACTCCTTCTTCAGCAATCGTCACGGTACCGTCATCAACGTAAAACTTTCGTCCTCGTGATGGTTGAGGATCCTCGCCAGTTCCACCACCTCTGTTTTGTCTATCATCAGTTTCTATAACCTCTTCATCTTCGGATAATGGATCGCCATCGAAATCAGGATCGTTAAAATGTTTAAACGAAGTTCCTGTGTAATCAATAATATCAAAAGTGAATTTGTCGTATTCCTCGCAGACACGAGTACCCCTACCAATCATCTGTTTAAATTCAACAATTGAACCAACACCACGCACAATGGCGATATTTTTCACCGTTGGTGCATCAACACCGGTAGTGAGGAGTTTAGAAGTAGTCACGATAATAACGGAATCATCCTCAATATCTTGGAATCGACTGAGGCGTTCATGCCCATAATCACCTTCGTCCGAGGTGATGCGACTTACATAGTCGGGGTATCTTTGAACATGCTCAGCGTTTAGATTGGCGAGGATTTCTCGCATAGTGCCTGCATGTTCTTGATCAACACAGAAAACAATAGTCTTAGCGTACGGATCTTCCTTTAAGTATTCGGTTAGATCTTTTGCAATTGCTTCGGTACGCGGCGTCAGAACAAGCGTTTTATCAAAGTCTTCTGTATTGTACAACTTTTCGGGTATTCTGTTCCCGTGTCGATCAGTCTGACCTGGGGCTGGTTGCCAACCCTGTGCATCTGCTGTCGTCTGAACGTGTCTGACGCGATAAGGTGCAAGGAAACCATCCTCAATCCCTTGTTTAAGTGAGTAAGTATAAACAGAGTCTCCAAAATATTGATAGGTGTTCCGAGTTTCTTCATTACGGGGTGTAGCAGTCATACCGAGTTGCACCGCTGACTCAAAGTATTCCAGAACTGCACGCCACAAACTATCATCTTCAGCAGAACCGCGATGGCATTCGTCCACAATAATCAGGTCGAAGAAGTCCTCTGCATATTCACGATAGATGCCAGGATTATTCTCCCTGGGAGCGATAGATTGATACAGTGCAAAGTAGATGCCCCGGCTTTTGACAACTTCGCCATGTGCTATCCGATGCCGTGCCTCTCCAAAAGCGGCAAATTCCTTATTCATGGGGTCATCAACAAGGATTTTCCTATCGGATAGGTAGAGAATTTTAGGGCGACGCGAATCTCCTTTGAGATTCCAACGCTGCTGCCACAGTTTCCAACAGATTTGGAAGGCAGTAGTCGTTTTGCCGGTTCCGGTTGCCATTGTAAGAAGAATTCGTTTTTGGTCTTCCACAATGGCTGAGATAACATTATTAATCGCAATCTGTTGATAGTATCGCGGCGTTTTGCCACCAGTGAGGTCGAACGGTGATAAAATAAGGTCTTCTTGTTGTGAAGTGAAACCCCTATCCGTTTTCAATCGGCGCCAGAGTTCTGATGGCCGAGGCATGTTGTAGAGTCTTGACTCTGAACCTGTAATAAAATCAAACTCCACGAAAAGTTCGCCGTTGGTAGAATAGGCAAAACTCAGCCCTAACATTTCAGCGTAAGTTTTTGCTTGTTGAAGACCATCAGATGGACGCTTGTAGTCTGCTTTCGCCTCAACAACAGCGATAGGGAATTGGGGTTGCCGGTAGTAAAGAAGATAATCAGCACGTTTAGCTTTCCCGCGTATCCGTTTTCCGCTTATTTTTCCAGCGGTGAAATAATACTCACGTACAAAAGATGGCACGTCCGGATTATTTGCATCGTCCCAACCGGACTCTTTTAGTAGGGGATCTATGTTTCCGGTACGCGTTTCGGCTTCGTTCATAATCAACTCAATAGTAGGCAACCCGTTGTTATTAAATAACGACTATTTTTTGCGTGTTGAAAGTTTTACGACCTTGCCTGAAGAATCCATAACGCCAATCGTTGTACCGTCATAGCGTTCTACAGCTTTTGGAATGGCCTTATCATCTGTTACCGCGACATAGACGGGGCCTCTGTGTCCTTGAAGTTGATGACCGGCATCTCCAATAGTATTAGGCGTTTCCACTTCAATGGTTTGACGAGGGGTCTTTATATCTGGGCCTTGTCCTTTATTATAATCGACACCTTTCTGCTCAGCAATATGTTTTGCAGTTTCATCATGTTTAGACATTATTTTTCTCCTTATACTAAACTTTGGACAATTTCCAGGGCGGAAAACCCGCCCTCTACGAAAGATACATAGCACTGCGCTGGAGTGCGGTTGTTTGAATATGCCGTTTTCTATAGACATATCACCCCTACGGGGTGAAGAATTTACCTGAAAACTAACACTCTCACGCTTTTTGTGCGACCATGCTGACGAGGATGCCGAGGAGTTTGTCGCATTGCGCGATTTGGTAGGTCGTCATATCAATGTGCAAACACTTTCCTTCCAACTTAAGGAACAGCCAATCTATTCCGGTTGTGGAAGCTCCATAAACGCACGGAATATCATTCCCTCTTTCGGCATTAAAACGTTGGGCGGCGAGCATCTCCGCGACACACTGTCCCATACCCAGTTTCAGGTCATCCTTCTTCGCTTCAACCAGGGCGATGATGGGAGCCTGTAACAAATGCTGTACTGGCGATAGGCTCACTAAAAAATCGCACACCCCGGTTAGTCCGCTTTCCTCATCAACGCTGAATTCAATACCCGAGAAAAAACTGATGCACTGATTGAATTGCTCGCGGAGTTCAAAGAGAATATCAGCAACAATCAGTTCTGACTTCGCCTTCTCTGTGCCTATGGCGATGGCTAACTGTACCTTTTTGGTCAATACCTCCGTCAGATAGGAACTTGGAACTATCGCTTCTACTTCAGCAAAGAGTGCAGCGGATTCAACGATTTCTAATTGAAACGTTGTTACGACTGTTTCCAGCGTAAAATTACTATAAGCCATATCTGTGCCCTCCTGACCTCCTATCCGTCCGTCATGCCTTCTGTGCGACCATGCTGACGAGGATGCCGAGGAGTTTGTCGCATTGCGCGATTTGGTAGGTTGCTATATCAACATGCAAACATTTTCCGGCTAACTTGAGGAACTGCCATTCTACGCCTGTTGTAGAGGCACCGTAAATGTAAGGAATGTCATTCCCTTCTTCCGCATTAAAACGTTGGGCGGCGAGCATTTCTGCGACACACTGCCCGAGCCCAAGTTTCAAATCAAGATTCTTTGCTTCAACAAGCGTAATAACAGGGGCTTCTACATAGGATTGCCGAGGTGACAGACTCACGAGAAAATCACACACACCCGTCAACCCGCTTTCAGCATCAACGTTGAAGTCGATCCCAGAAAACAGGCTAATTTTACGATCAAATTGCTCGCGCAGCTCAACAAGAACAGGCGAGACAATCATTTCCGATCGGGCTTTTTCGGTGTTTATAGTCGTGGCTAAGGGCACATTTCTCGCCAATGCATTTGTGAGTTCTGCACTGAGTTCGACGGGTTCTATTTCGGCAAAGATACCTGCGTGTTCAAGAAATTCAAGTTCAAATTCCTTTTCCACTGTTTGCAATGTAAAATTGCTATACGCCATTATGAACTCCTCACTTCACGCTTTTTGTGCGACCATGCTGGCGAGGATGCCGAGGAGCCTGTCGCACCGCTCAAGCGTGTAGCTTACCATATCAATGTGCAGGTGCTTTTCTTCTAATTTGAGGAACTGCCACTCTATGCCTGTCGTGGAGGCACCGTAAATATAAGGGATGTCATTCCCTTTTTCGGTATTAAAATGCTGGGCGGCAACCATTTCAGCCACACATTGCCCGATTCCAAGTTTCAAGTCAAGATTTTTTGCCTCAACAAGGATAATAACGGGTGCCTCCAAGTAAAATTGTTCTGGCGATAAACTGACCAAAAAATCACATACGCCAGTCAAACCTTTCTCAGGATCAACATTGAAGTCAATCCCAGAAAACAGACTAATGCGGTGATCGAAGTGCTCGAGAAGTTCGACGAGTACATCGGCGACAATCATTTCTGACCGGGCTTTTTCAGTGCCGATAGCAGTGGCTAACGCTGCCTTTCTCGCTAATCCCATCTTGAGATACGCGCTTGGATCCACAGGCTCTATTTCGGAAAAGAGTCCTACAGAGCGAACCGTATCTAATTGGAATGTTTTCTGTACTGTTTCCAGCGTAAAGTTGCTATATGCCATCATGAACTCCTCACTTCACGCTTTTTGTGCGACCATGCTGGCGAGGATACCGAGGAGTTTGTCGCATTGCGCGATTTGGTAGGTTACCATATCAATGTGCAGGCACTTTCCATCCAACTTAAGAAACAACCACTCTACTCCGGTCGTGGAGGCACCGTAAATGCAAGGGATGTCATTCCCTTTTTCAGCATTAAAGCGTTGTGAGGCAACCATTTCAGCAACGCATTGCCCCAACCCAAGTTTTACGTCAACATTTTTTGCCTCAACAAGAACGATGATGGGTGCTTCTAAATAAAATTGGTTCGGCGACAGGCTCACTAAAAAATCGCAGACCCCAGTTAAGGCCTTCTCAACATCAACATTGAAGTCAATTCCAGAGAACAAACTGATGTTGCGATCGAAGTGTTCGAGAAGTTCAACGAGTACATCAGCGACAATCATTTCTGACCGGGCTTTCTCGGTGCCGATTGCAGTCGCTAATGCTGCTTTTCTTGCCAGTGCCGCGGTAAGATGGTCGCTGGGGGGTACGACTTCTACTTGAGAAAATAGCCCTACAGTGTCAATCTTTTGGAGTTGAAATGCCGGTAGTACCGATTCTAAGGTAAACTCGCTATACGCCATCGCTTTAAACTCCCGTATAGTCCTAAAGTACTTCTACAACATAACTTCACGGTGAAAGTATAGAAGCAGATTCTCCGAACTTTCCACACTTCCATACTTCCATTCTGGTCAACAAAGAAAGGGATTTGCGTCTGCCCTATTAATTTTTCTTTTCATCCTCGTCAACGACTTCGTATTCAGCGTCAACGACTTCGCTATCCTCGGATTCAGCTGTCGGATCAGCAGCGGACGGATCTCCCTGTGCAGCTCCTGGATCCGCGCCTGCTGTCTGTTGATACATCTGTGCGGAGACTTCGTGCCAGACCTGCGTTAACTCGTCCGTTGCGGATTGAATCTCGGCGTGGTTGTCTGCCTCTAACGCTTGTTTAACACGAGCGACAGCAGCGTTGACCTTCTCCTTAGCAGCATCGTCTACCTTGTCGCCGAATTCACTGAGGTTTTTCTCGGTTTCGTAGACCATAGAATCGGCGCTGTTACGAGCCTCAACTTCCTCGCGTTTCTGCTTATCTTCCTCAGCGTGTGCTTCGGCATCTTTCATCATCTGGTCAATCTCGGCCTCGGAAAGTCCAGAGGACGCAGTAATGGTAATTTTCTGCTCTTTACCGGTCGCGGTATCTTTCGCGGACACGTTAAGGATGCCGTTTGCGTCAATATCAAATGTCACCTCAATCTGCGGTATACCCCTCGGTGCTGGCGGCAACTCACCCAAACGGAAACGTCCGATGGTTTTGTTATAAACCGCCTGTTCGCGTTCACCTTGAAGGACATGCACATCAACCGATGTCTGGTTGTCCTCAGGCGTCGTGAATATGTTCGATTTCTTTGTAGGAATTGTTGTGTTCCTGTCAATCAATCGTGTGAACATACCGCCGAGTGTCTCAACTCCAAGCGAAAGTGGTGTAACATCCAACAAGAGAATGTCTTTGACCTCTTCATCGCCAGCGAGGACACCGCCCTGAATTGCGGCTCCGATGGCGACGACTTCATCTGGATTGACCCCTTTGTGCGGCTCTTTACCGAAGAGTTGTTCCACGGCTTCTTGCACCTTCGGCATGCGTGTCTGTCCACCAACAAGGATCACTTCGTCGATATCGGAGGGTTGTATCTCAGCATCCGCGAGTGCTTGTCGGCACGGTTCAAGTGACCGTTGAACGAGGGCGTCCGTAATCTGCTCCAGTTTTGCGCGGGTAAGCGTCAAGTTAAGGTGCTTCGGACCGCTGGCATCAACGGTGACAAACGGTAGGTTTATGTCTGTCTGTAAAGTACTGGAGAGTTCACATTTTGCGGTTTCTGCTGCCTCTTTTAAGCGTTGCAATGCCATCTGATCACTGCGGAGATCAATCCCTTGGCTACTGAGAAATTCTTGTGCCATCCAGTCAATAATCACTTGGTCAAAATCGTCGCCGCCGAGGTGTGTATCGCCATTTGTACTCTTGACCTCAAAGACGCCGTCCCCGATTTCAAGAATAGAAATATCAAATGTACCACCACCGAGATCGTAGACAGCAATTTTCTTGTCGCCTTCGTTTTGTAATCCATAAGCGAGGGATGCGGCGGTCGGTTCATTGATAATCCGCTCGACTTCTAACCCCGCGATTTTGCCTGCATCTTGTGTCGCTTGACGTTGGGAATCGTTAAAGTAGGCGGGAACAGTAATAACTGCCTTTGTAACATCTTCTCCGAGGTACGCCTCGGCAGTCTCCTTCATTTTCCGTAAAACCATCGCGGAGATTTCGGGCGGTGTGTAATCTTTACCTTCAATATTTACAGCGACATCGCCATCTTTATCGGCTTTTAATTCATAAGGCACACGAGAAGCATCATCACCGATCTCGTTATGTTTGCGTCCCATGAACCTTTTAATCGAAAAAATTGTATTTTCAGGGTTTGTGGTAGCTTGTCTTTTGGCAACCAGCCCGACGGGACGTTCTCCTTCTTTGGTAAAAGCGACAACCGAGGGAGTCGTCCGATTCCCCTCCGCGTTTTCGATCACCTTAGCATCGCCGCTCTCTAAGACAGCCACGCATGAATTTGTTGTTCCTAAATCAATTCCAATGACCTTACTCATTCTTTATTTCTCCTCTGCGTAAGTAATTTCAAAATCATCGTAGTGAAAATTTATAATTATTAGAATACCGTTGATCGGTGCACTTCAGAATTGAAGGGCGTGCTTGCTATAGCAAAATATACAACCAACTATACAGTATTATAGGGCGAGGTTCGGAAACCTCGCCAGCGAAAAAAGTCGTGCTTGAGCATCCACCGGACAAAAAAACAAACTGGCAATATGCTTTTACTTGTGCATGTGCAATATCTGTGCCAATATTAATTGGTTGAAATATTCAAAATTCCTGTCGGATGTCTGCCAAATTGGCACGGTCAGAAAAATAACGTAATTTCACAAGTCAATTTGACTTACCGCGCTCCATATTTTTCTTTGAGGTGTCCCCATGTCGTCGGCAATTTTGCATCGGGATCCACCGCCAAAATCTCTTCGATACCGCCTTGAATCTCTTTAATCTCATCCTGCGAGAGACCTCGATCAAAGAGTGCGAAGTCGTCAATAATACCGTTATAGTAGCGGTTGAGAGCGGGTGGTTCCTCCATACCAATCATAAGTGGTGCATCAATCGGCACCAGTTTATCGCCAGTTTTCGGGTAATCTATCAACACTTCACCATCCAAGTACGTTGTCCACCACTTTCCACTCTGAAAGGAAACAGCGACATGCTGCCATTTGTCTTTGACGACATTGCGCGGACTCTGTGCGGGGACATTCCGTCCACCTGTCAATTTCCAGCCCATCCATATAAAACCGTCCGGATGGAGCAGCACCTCAAAAAACTCCTGCACATCCGGTCCCTTCGCCGCGATCAGTTGCCATGTCCCAGGTCCCACCTTCAGCGTGGGTTTAATCCAAGCAGCAATAGTAATGCCATCGGTAAATTCAAACGCATCAGAATGTTCGACCCGAACGATTCCATCTTTTCCACCGAAATTAACCGCCTTCCCGAATTTACCGTCGGTCCACGACGTATCACCCTCTAATTTCCCATCCTGTTTGTTCCCAGATAGATCCTTGACAGTCTTACCCGCTCCCTCTTCAAAAGCGAAATAGACGACTAAGCCTTCGAGTTCTGCGGCTGCGCTAACACTATGGAAACTCCCTATCAGATACACAGCACACAAGCAAATTAAAAATCGACACATGAGTGGCCTCCAGTCCTATAGGGGTCAGTTTGTTAAGTGAGTTTGAGAATAAAAATGCTAGCCTGTTACGGCACGCGGCGCGTGCTTACTACTTTTAATACAATACGGGCGGATGCGAAGAACACCCGCCCTTTAAACGCCAGTGTATATCTCTAAGCGAACGGGAATGTGCCTTGATACCCACGCGGTCGAGAGACATGCCAAACGCCTTCATACATCGGAGTTACCTGATAATGGCACACGACATTACTCCGTTCCATATCGTCGCGTTCTTTCGCACCTTGATGCGGGATATGGTTAATGAACACGACACAATCGCCTGCTTTCGGACGCAGAATAACGTGTTCTTGTGCTTCACACCATTCTTCAAATTTAGGACGATCCAACGGATAGAGATGTGGCGGTTCCGATAGATGCCCACCCTTGATAAACTTGAGGTGTCCCTCACCCGGATTGTTGTCTTGAAAATAGAACGTCGTGTTAATTCCGACGGGTGCCATAGCGAACGGATGTTCCTCGACATACCGTTGTTCTTGCCAGTAGCCGTAAAAATCCATGTGCCATTCTTGGAGGTAGGGACCTGGATTGATGTGTGCGCGTAGACTCCGCAGCTGACACTGTCTCCCCATTAAGCCCTCCAGGTAAGGACGAACACTCGGATGCCCGACAAGCGGTTGGTATGTATCCGGCTCACGGTCAAGCAAAGTATCAAACCACATGTTGCCGACAGCGTTCAAGCCTTCTTCCCAACCTTGTTCTCGCGCATAGTTAATGCGTTGTCGAACATGCTCCGTCTCGTCTGGTGATAATGCGCCCTCTATTAAAACGAAACCTTGCTGTTGCAGTTTCGCGAGTTCGTTTTTCATATCTGCCATGACTTCATCTCCTCTTGAAAATTCAGAGTTATTGTCAATATTCTATATGCTTATGTGATACGTTTCAACTTTAATTGCCAGTGAAAAGTTTGACGAACAAGCCCCAACCGCTAATCCCTGCAAATGTAACAAGCACCGCTGCAGAAACCAAGGCACCGACGAACATAAACGGACGCGTCCGGTACGCAGCGGGTAGCTTCGCGTTCAGATATAACGCCGCGAGCATCATCAGTGCGATTGAAAAATTCGCCAAAATGAAGCCCGCGATCTGTGTCAGGATGTCAAACGGAATGTTCAACCAGATCAGCACCATTGTTGTAAGGAAAATATAGAGGCAGACCCATTTGCGAAGCGTATCATAGTTCCATTCGCGATGGGGCCAGATCGCCTGAAAGAACTCTTGCATCACGCGGGCATAGATTTCTGGCAGTGCCTGTAGCGTTCCCCATAGTGCGACGATGATACAGATGTAGTAAACCCACACCAGCGAGGCATGAATATTTTTCCAGACGCTTGCCTGATCGGTGAGCAAACTCCATCCCTCAAAAGTGCTTTCCATCCCATATAGGACAGCCGCACCTGAGATCATGAACGCTGCCGTCACGATAAAAAGTACAATCGCGCCCATGCCGATATCCCAGCGTAACGGTGCAAGGATTTTTCGGAGTTGACTAACCTTTTCGGGGTGTTCAGGGAGATAATCAATCCTATTACTGTTCGCGGCGCGTGCGCGGATAGCATCAATGTTCTGATGAGAAGTCATACCCCAGCGGTGCATGCTCACCCAATTTGCGTAGACGACGTATCCCATCACAGAGCCACCGACGTAACCGAACGCCGTTGCCATGGTCAACAACGGATTCTCAACAGCATCCTGCGGTGCCCATTCAGGAAATTCAGGGAGGTGTCCAAAACGGAGGCTGCCAACCAATGCTTTGCCAAAGTCGGGACGTACTATCAACGTACCGATAATCGTTCCAACAACAAGGATAGCACAGATAATGAGCTGCTGCTTTTCCAATCTTTCAAAGGAGATGCGCAAACCGAAAAGGAGTGCCATGCTAATAAAACAGGATGTGATTAGGTTCTCCCAAACAGGCTGCGCGACACCAGAAGGGAGCGTATCTCTGAACAGAAAATGGAGCAAGGCGCCACACGGTTTAGCAATTGGTACCCACGCTAAAGGCGCGCCTACCATTTCAAAGATGACGATCGCAATGAGGAGCCACCCACGCGGTCCCGGCAGTTTCGCAAGTCGATTCCCGATATATTCACCGCTGACTGCTGTATAGCGACCCAGTAGATACGTAACGAAAATACCTTTCACGACGCAGCTGAGTAGCACAAGCCAGAGTAGATTATATTCAGCCCACGCGCCCGCGCGGACAACAACGATCGTTTCGCCTGCACCGATGCTTACTGAAGCGACGATTGCAGCGGGTCCAAACACGGCGGCAAGTGCCATAACCTTCTTAAGCGACCACGGTTCAGCAAACGGACCGGTGACGGGTGGAATATCAATGTGTTCAGTATTCTCTTGGGTATCTTCTGTCTGCATAGCAGGTTCCCTAATAGCGATGAGCGGACTTAGGAGATAGACATCGCGATTACAAATCGCTCCTACCTGTACTGCGATTACAAATCGCTCCTACCCGTTAATCTAAGGGTTCTAAAGGCTTAGCATTCCCGAAGACTGGAGTCGGTGCGTTGCCGGGTGCTGCCCACCGTGCAGCATTCGCGATCACATGTCGAACATTCTCGTCGTAATAGATCGGGTACGTCTCATGACCGGGACGGAAATAGAAGATCTTGCCTCGTCCGCGATAATAACAGCATCCACTTCGGAAAACTTCACCGCCGGGAAACCAGCTGACGAAAACGAGGGTGTCGGGTTCAGGAATATCAAAAGGTTCGCCATACATTTCGGCGTGCTCAATTTCAAAGTATTCGCCCAAGCCTTCAACAATCGGGTGACCGTGCTCAATCACCCAAAGGCGTTCTTTTTCACCGGCTTCACGCCATTTGAGGCTACAAGACGTGCCCATCAAACGGGTAAAAGGTTTGGAGTAGTGCGCTGAGTGGAGAACGATAAGTCCCATGCCATCCAAGACGCGTGCGCGAACTTTATCAGCGATTGCGTCCTCAACTGCGCCGTGTGCGGCGTGCCCCCACCAGATTAAGACATCTGTGCTTGAGAGTACATCGTCGGTTAACCCGTGTTCGGGTTCATCTAAAGTCGCGCTTCGCACCTTAAAACCACCTGAACTGTCAAGCCCATCAGCGATTGCGGCGTGGATGCCCTTTGGATAGATACCGCGGATGGTTTCGTTTGTTTTTTCGTGTCTAAATTCATTCCAGACCGTAACCTGAATTGGTTGCGCCATAAGTTTCTCCTTAATTGCCTAATAACAGAAATATATCAAAAATTTCTGCTGAGATTTCCTTTTTCAACTACACTCTAAAAAACATTAGGATTTGCACACTGTGTCAACAAGACGATCCCCGATTTACGTGATTAGAAGTAAAAATAATAACCAAACAATAAACGCCTACCTAATCTATTATCATCTTCCGAACCTTCAGATTCACGTTTTAAGCGACTCACACCAAACTCAATGACCCATCCGAAATCAGCACTCTCTGAAAAGAAGTATTCAAAACCTACAAGTGTTTCATACGGCCACCGTGTTGGATAGTTCACACCCCAACCGAAATAGAACTGGCTTCGAGGATGTATTTCAAAAGAATACAAAAATCGGCTCGTCAGTCCGACATTTGTCTTCTCACTTTCCAAAAGCCATAAAACATTTTGAACACTAAAATTTTTTGAGAGTGACGTTTTCCAACTGAAACCATTTGCGCTCATCAGATCTCTATTGGACAAGGTGGTAAATATATAGCCGAATCCAAACTTAGCATCTTTATCATCTGTTGCTTCAGCAGGCTGAAGTACTAAACAACAAGCAATTGTTAAAAATGCCAATAAGCAAATGAAATAACGTCCCATGATCGATTTCCTCCGCTGAATGTTGACTCTGAAATCACAATAGGTTTACGTTGAACGGAGATCATTGCTCTCGGTAGTGACTTCAAGATTCGGGTCTGCGTTTTCTCTTGGTGTGACTGGATAATTCTCGTCTGCATGATGCAAACTGGAACTCTCATCCTTTAGCGGTTGAATCGACAGCCGACACCCAAGCCCCTGAAGAATCGCACTGAGCATATCCAGACGCGGTGCCTCTTCGCTTGAAAGCAGGTCAGAGAGAACTTGTGGCGCAATGCCGATTCTCTTAAGCCTGTTACTTTTAGAACACTAATTCCGTTTCTACCGCTTCATCGTAGTCTACGCCTTCAACTTCAAAGCCGAAAAGATTTCGGAAGCGTTGTCTGAAACCCGCATAATCGGAGAGTTCAAGGAAGTTGTCGGTATCAATTTGCTCCCACCGCTCGGTCACTGCGTCGGTGACCTCAGGTTGCAATTCGCGGTCATCAAGTCGGATATAACGTTCAGCATCGAGTTGTGGTTGCAGTCCCGGTCCGAGATGCTCTGAGAATAGGCGTTGCATCTGCCCGATTGGTGCTTCGTTGATGCCCCGCGCGTTCATAATATCATAGAGGATACTGACATAAAGCGGTACGACAGGGATCGCTGCAGAGGCTTGCGTCACGACGGCTTTGTTCACCGAAATATAGGCATTGCCGCCGAGTTGATTCGCGAGCCGTTCATCAAGCACATCCACACGTGCTTTCAGATCATCCTTTGCTCTACCGATGGTGCCGTCTCGATAAATGGGCCAGGTCAAGGAACTCCCGATATAGGTATAGGCGACAACCGTCACTTCCGGCGCGAGTAATTCCGCGTCCGTCAACGCGTCAATCCACATATCTAAATCTTCGCCCCCCATCACAGCGATTGTATCGGCGATCTCCTGGTCATTCGCTGGCGCAATCGTTACAGGGGCAACGACTTCCCGATTCAGATCAATTGTCTTCCCAGTATACGGTGCCCCGATGGGTTTGAGTTCGGATTGATGTGAGACCCCTGTGGTCGGATGGACTCGGCGTGGTGCAGCGATACTATAGACGAGGATATCTATTTTGCCGAAATCTGCTTTGAGTCGGCGCGTAGTCTCTGCTTTCATCTCATCGGAAAACGCATCTCCGTTGAGGCTGTCGGCGAAAAACCCGTCCGCTGTCGCCTGTCGATGGAAAGCCGCGGTGTTATAATAACCTGCCGTCGCGGTGCGCCTGGCATCGGCTGGACGTTCATAGAGAAGCCCAAGCGTTTTGGCACCGTAAGCATAAGTCAAAGCGATGCGGGAAGCCAACCCGTAACCTGTTGAGGCACCAATGACCAGGGCATTTAGATGGGTCTCTTTGTAGGGGATACCGTGCTTAATCTCATCTATCTGGTTAAGCACATTCGCATGACAACCCGCTGGATGCGCATTGGTGCAGATAAACCCGCGTATCCGAGGTTTAACAATTTGAACTGCCATTTTTTAACTTTCCTTGCGGCGTAATAAACGTAGTTTCATGCTTGGCGTATTTTTCTCTCAAGACGCCCTCCACTTCGTTTCGGACTGCGTTTTCGTGACGCATCATATAGATTTTAAGCCTCCTAAAGAGATTAATCTTCAATTTCGACGACCATCTCAACTTCAACGGGAATACCGCCGGGCAATTGGACCATACCGACAGCGGAACGTGCATGTCTGCCCTTATCGCCGAATACCTCGACCAAGAAGTCGGATGCGCCGTTGACGACTGCAGGTTGGTCGGTAAAATCGGGTGCCGAATTGACAAACCCAATTACCTTGACGACACGTTTCACTCTATCCAGATCGCCGAGTGCGTGCTTAAGAGTGCTTAATAAGCAGATCGCCACCTGCCGCGCCGATGCATAGCCTTCTTCGATCGTCGCATCGGTACCGAGCTGACTTTTATAGATCGGGCCTTCGCCTGTCCCAGGACCGTGTCCTGACGTAAATATAAGATTGCCGGTCTGCACTGTTGTGACGTAATTCGCTACGGGAACCGCGGGTTCCGGTAATTCCACACCTAATTCTTCAAGTCGTTGTTCTATATTCATTGATCCGTCCTTTTGCAAATAGATTATTAAATTCTAATATGCCGTAAACACGACAATTTCGGCGTAACTCGCAAGTCAAAACTTGCCATGATTCTTTAGTTTTGCCTCTACTATTAAACAGATTTTCGCCAATTTTGTCAAGTAATCTTTTGAGCAAGGCGGAGACATTCCCCTGACTACCTGTAACTGAAAACTGAATGCCGTACGCAAACTCTGTCGCATATTTGACAAATTGTTGTTAAGCGTGTATAATTTATATAATAAATTTTCTAATGAATCCGAAGCTATATTGAAATTCAAGAATCCGCTCAGAAAATAAGCAGGTTCCTAAAACCTGCTATATTTATGGCTTGTCTATAAGGAGGCAAATTTTGATGAAAAGTATTTACTGGCTGACAGTCGCGATCGCGGTTGTCTTTGCACTGGTTATCGGAACCTCACAGTCTGTATTCGCGCAGGCAAACGATATCGAGGGTGGTCCCTTGAAGGACGACGAATTCCTAAAAGATCCAGACCCGAACGGGGACAATCTGAGAGAAGATCATTCTGACAACAAAAACTGGATTACCAAGTGGTATGGTCCGGATGGCAACTATGAAAACAACGGTGGTTTTCAAGCTTCCTCACGGAGAGATCTTATTGATGAGGGTACTAACGGTAAACTCACGGAATCCAAACTTTCAACAAGCGCAGGTTTGAACCTTACAAAGAGCGTTGAGATGAAATGGAAAGGTGGGAACGGCGGTACTCGGAAATGGACGGTCTTTGAACTTGATCCGGCAGACGGGAACAACATGAACAGAGGCGGTCCGGTTGATAACATTGATACTTACGGAATGATTGTTATTCATTCGCCTATAGCAAGAAAAGCCGTCATGTCTCCCGCGCATGACGACCACGCCCAAATTTGGATTAACGGTGAAAAATGGTACAATAACTCCAGATGGACGGGTGCCGCACGAACGATTCTTCATAACGTTGAAATCGATTTGAAAAAGGGTGGCAATGTGCTGCTCTACCGAGTTGGTGAATCCGGCGGCTCCGCGTATATCAATCTCCATTTTGATGATGAGACCCACAAAAAGTCCAAAATTTATCCCGATAAATCGAAGGATCAGAACGGTTTCTTCAAGGAAGTTGCCGGTGTCCTTGATGTTGACCCCGTCGGGAAGTTGACAACGACTTGGGCGGATATTAAGCGGAACCGTTAGTTCCCCCTAACTATTGTCTCAGGGCTATTTAGTTCTCGGTTTTTTCGTCCAATTTTGGACCCCCCAGGCCCGGTAGGTGCGGTTTGAAACCGCACCGGGCTTGAGAAAGAAGATTCAAAAACTTAGAAAATCCGATGATTTATCTAAAACTAAATCACCCTGACTATTGTCTATAGTCCTCTTGACAAATTTTTGTCAAGATATTATAATAATTTGTAATGTTGAACGCTGTTTCAACGTTACATATTCTAAAGAGAAACCTAAAGTTATGTTTTCGTTTAACTTAGGATTCTTAACTATTAGCCTACAAGAAAGGATACAGTATGAAGAAATTTAGTATTTTCACACTTACAATTGCTATTGCTTTCACACTCGTTATCAGCGGCGCACACCATGTGTTTGCGGCTGACCTACTCCAAGGGGGGCCGCTCGCCGAAGATGCCCACTTAGAAGATCCAGACCCCAACGATGACAGCCTCCGAGAAGATCACGCTGACGTTGAAACTTGGATTACCAAGTGGTATGGCCCCGAAGGCAACTACGAAAACAACGGCGGTTTTCAGACTTCTGCAGCCATAGATTTCATGGATGAAGGTAGCGGCGGTAAAATTACGGATGCCTCGCTTTCAACCCTTGATGGTCTGCTCATGACCCAGGATATTGATATGGAATGGGGAGATGACCACGGTGGCACACGTGCCTGGACAGTCTTTGAAATCGATCCCGCGGATGGGAACAACATGAACAGAGGCGGGCCCGCTGATAATATCGAAACTTATGCTGTTATCGTTATTGACGCTCCGAGTGATATGACTGCTATCATGTCCCCGGCGCATGATGACCACGCCCACATTTGGATTAACGGCGAAAAATGGTACAATAACTCCAGATGGACAGGTGCCGCACGAACGATCCTTCACAACGTCGAAGTCAACTTACAAAAAGGTGCCAACGTGTTGCTCTATCGCTGTGGCGAATCCGGCGGTTCTGCATACTTCAATCTCCACTTTGACGACGCAACGCACGATGCTGTTACGATCTATCCGAAGGATGCAACCGATAAGGCGGGTTTCTTTGATGAAATCTTGCCGTTGACTGCTGTCGAAGCCACTGGGAAATTGACCACAACCTGGGCAGACATCAAACAACGGAAATAAGCATTTATTCCTATTATTGTAGGCGCGCTTCTTATAGCGCGCCTATTTTTTTTTAATAGTTGTCAGTTAACAGTACTCAGTTTTTAGTTAAGAGATGTGTTATAGCAGTGAACCGAAAAGTCACTACCACAAGAGCGGGACGCTCACCGTGAGGTAAACTGACTGCCGATGGCTGATGGCTTAACAAGGAATCCACTTGACAAATCCGAATTGGCACGTTAAAATATTTTCACAGAACCTACTCAAACAGAGACGCTGAGGTTATATCATGCGAAATGCGTGCCTTATCTGCTTTTTAATCTTGGTCTCCATTGCACTTGTCGGATGGATTGGCAGTTGGACGCGCACGATGCAAGCAGGTCACGAAGCATATTTGTATGGGAACTACGACGCGGCACAAATCGCCTTTCAAGAAGCGACATTTCAGAAACCTGACAATTCGGTTGCCCATTATAACCTCGGCACTGTGCTGTATAGAAAGGGTAAGTTCAGCGAAGCAGTCCAAGCATTTCGAGCATCGTTAGCAAGACACAGTGGCAACACTGAAAAAGTTCCAAATCAGGCACACATCTATTACAACTTGGGAAACGCCCAATTTAAAGCGGGTGATCTCAGACGTGCCATTGACGCCTATAGGCATTCGCTTCGCTTGAATCCGCAAGATACGGATGCAGAACATAATCTCGCATTAGCACTTCGACTCCTGAAACAACAAGAGGACTTCGCACAGCAACAGAAGGCGAATAAAAACGCTGAACCGCAGACTGAACCGGATGATATTGGTGAAGCGGAGAAACTTCAACTCTTAGAACGTTTAAGTAAGAATGAAAATAGGGTACGGCAAAAATTATTACAGCAGCAGCGCAAAAGCGGGCTCCGGCGTGCGAAGGATTGGTAAACTGCCCAAAACCGCTTTAGGCACACTTTTTTTTCTATGCTTCTCTGTTCTCAATGCTACGCAGAGCACAGCAGGGCAGGTGCCCACGCGACCGCCTACCATCAACGTAGCAGCTGCAGTAAAACCTCGCCATATACAACTCGGTGAGAAGGCGCGATTAGATCTTACGATTTCGGGTGATGCCTTCATCAAGCATATTGAGGCACCGAAATTCGATTTTCTACCCGCATTCCTCGCTGTGCCGCTACACACCGAAACGATACCACGATTAGAATCAAATAAAATTGCGGTTTCTATGGCGTGGGTTTACGAACTGATTCCGCAAGCAGTCGGCGACTTTTCATTATCGGATGTCCGGTTTGCCTACCAAGGCACCGATTATTTTGCAAATCCAGGATCCATTCGGGTGAGCAGTGCAGATACTTATGTAGATGTTTCAACGCGTAGCACCCACCAAGTCAAAGTGAGTGTTAATACCTCCGAACCTTATCTTAACGCCCCGGTGACATACACTTTTCGTTATCTATATACCGCTGTGCTGCCCACACAGGAATCTCCCATCCCGCGACTCCCGACATTTCCCGATTTTTTGGTCGAGGAACTCCCAACGCTGCCACCGCACACGCAGCAAATTCGCGGAAAAACGTTTTGGGTCGAGGAACACGTCCGCAGGCTATATCCACAGAAAACAGGACAGATTGTCATCAAACCGGCTACATTGGTGCTTCCGATCCCACGCGGACGTAAGACGTTGACAACCGGACCATTGAAGTTGAATATTCAACCGTTACCGGAAATAGGCAAACCGTCGTCCTTCAGTGGTGCCGTTGGTGAATACCAGATCTCCGCACAGGTTGATCGTACTTCGGTAGAAACCGGAAGTGCCCTAACACTGTCTCTACAGATTTCTGGACGCGGTAACATACAAACGGTCACGGCTCCGAAGTTTCCAACCGTAGCGGGAGTCGTTGTGAACGGACCGAATCTGGTTGAAGACTCTACACCGACAAACCGCACCTATGCGTACGCCTTAATCCCTGCTCGAACAGGCACACTGCGTATCCCTGCTATAGCGTATGTCTACTTCGACCCGAGTCAAGCCGTTTATGCGACAACACAGACGACCCCGATTCCTATCTCGGTGCGCCCAAATCCGAACGACGCGACTGACACCGAGACAGACCCTTCATCGTGGAGCATCTGGTTAATCCTATCAGCGGTTTTGATCGTGGTGTTGGGAGTGGCAGGCTTCCTCTGGTATCGCACAAGATTTCAGATGTTCAGGAGCACAGCGGTAAATCCAGAGACTGCAACACGGACATCCGATAGCAGCGAAACAACGGAGCAAGGGAGGCAGCGGACAGAAACAGAACCGGTACCCGCAGCTGCACAGGCACGCGATGCATTAATGGAACTTGCACACAGCAACACGACTGATGAGGCAACAGCATTTGCAAATGCGCTTGCGCAAATACTCTATGAATATCTTGCGGATACGCTCGCTTTGACGCAACGTAATATCGACACAGTGCGCGAGGTGTGCGTGCAATCTGGTATTGCTGAATCTATTCTTGAGGAACTGGTTGATCTCCTCACGAAGTGTGATTACCATCGTTTTGCACCGGTGCCCCTCACGGCAGCCGAGCGTGGCATGTTAATCGCTCGTACCGAAACAGTCATCAATAATATTGAAGGTCTTCAGAACACTCGCATAGGGTAGATTTCTAACCCCTCGATACTAAAAAGGATTTCAAACATGGATATATTCTCTCTTTTAATTCTCTGGATACACGTTATCGCCGCTGTTATATGGGTCGGCGGCAATCTCATTTTGGCGATGGTAATCGTCCCGCATTTCAGACAGAGTTTACCCCCTGTCCAACGTATCCAACTTTTGATGCAGATCGGTAAACGATTTGAGCCGGTCGTATGGGGCTGTATCGTTGTGCTATTTTTTACCGGTATCATTAACATTTTTTTTGCCGTAGACCTCACCTCTCCGACTGCGCTCTCCGATGCGTTTATGCGAACGCTCATCATCAAAATTCTACTTTTCTTTGTGTTGATTATCCTTACGGTCCTGCACAGCATGATTTTCGCACCCCGATTGATAGTAGCGATTGAGGATTTAGACCCCACAATTGAAGAACTTCCGTCAGAAATTAAGCCGCTCCGTACCCAGATGTCAGTTGTGTCGAGCCTGATAGGTGTTGTTTCCTTAATCATCTTGCTCGCCGCAGTCGCGCTCCGCATGGGAATTTAACGACAGCGTAAACCAATTAAACCTATTTGCGTTTTTAAAGTCAATTGCGTTATTATAGATAGTGATAGCAAACACATAAGATTAGAATTGAATTCAAATTAACTAAGGGAGTTACAACTCAAGTGTACTTTTCTATGCGCAAAACCTTTATACTACTTTTATTACTTGCCGTCTTTCTGCCAGTTACCGCGCTTGCGGGACCCGGACGGACCGGGGCACAAATTTTGAACCTCGGCGGTGGCGCGCGAGCCAGAGCCCTCGGCGATGCGTTTTATGCGATGTCTGGTGATGTAACAACATCGCTCTGGAATCCGAGCGGGCTCGCAGATATGCCGGAAAGTAAACTTCGATCAGGCAAAAAAGCTGCACAAGCCTCAATGTTTTATACGGACCGCACTGCTATTTTTGGGGAAGCGGGTGAAGGCTTATATTATACCTTCCTTTCCGGTGCGATGCCGCTCGGTGATTTCGGAACCATCGGTGCTACACTCCAAATGGAAGGACAAGGCACGATTGCTGTAACAACGGATTCCCCGGACATCCTCCGTGAGGAGAACCTTGGCACTAATTTCGCGTTGACATTCTCCTACGCAGACAGGATTACGGAGTCTTTATCGGCAGGCATTAACGGGAAAATAATTCGGATGGTCCTCGGACGTGAGAACGGAAATTCTTATGCCCTTGATTTAGGGATGCAGTACCGCATTCCGTTTGACCTTATGCCGACGACCCTCGGCGTTGCAATACAGAACATTGGACCGGGTATCTCCTTCATTGATGAAAACCAAGCGGATCCGTTACCTCGGTTTTTAAGGGTTGGTACCGCAACGAGCCTCTATCGCGATAATTATAACCATCTGCGTCTCGTCAGTGGTATCACGGCATACATTGATAAATTGGCAGAGGACGAAGACGAATTAGCCGTCGATTTGGAACGGCTTAACGCCGAAAGAGAGGAAAAACTGACGCGCGGACAGCTGCTTTCGGATCGCGGGGTCGGTATCCGAGCATTTGAGTGGCGACACCTCCAAAAGAATCTCGGTTTGGAATACTGGCTCGGTGATATTCTCGCAATCCGCGTCGGCTGTAAAGTTGAGCCTGGTATTAACCTACCAAACTTAACAGATTATCTTACCGGCGGTATCGGTGTGAAACTATTCCTATTCAATCTTGATTTGAGTTACCGTGCCAACCCCGGTCCAGGTCGTGCATCGAGTGGTACAATCCCCGGACTTATTGAAGTGACAGGAATCATCATCTTTTAGAGGAGACACCCCGCGTGAAATTTCATACCCACATTTTGATATCCGTGCTGCTATTCTGTTTATCCGTTGGTGTCTGCTCAGCCTCTGATATTTTACAAGTGCAGCCCTTCACGGCTTTCTATCTGGAATCTGCGCTCGGAAACCGTTCATTAGCAGATCAATCAACAGTCGCCACGGCAGCGAGCCAAGCACTTCAACCTCGGAAATCGCCAAATGAGGCGTTCCTTTACTCGCTTGTTATCCCCGGCATGGGACAACTCTATACAGGTGCCAAACATGGCTATATCTACACCGCAGCAGAAGTCGGTTTCCTTGCGACCTTTTTTCTTCTGCGGAATTCCGCCTCAAACATACGCGATGATTACCGTGATGTCGTCAGAGAACACGTTGTTTTTATCGGTCCGGGCTCGTTTGAAGATTGGGATCCGATCGAGGATTTTGAACACGCCACACAATATGAAACATGGAACCATGACTATGATACAGAGGCGACCCAAAAGCGGACCGGTAAGTGGTATTGGAAAGATCTTGATCCAAACCTAAAAAATGAGAGACATAGAGATCTCGAGAAGAGAGGTATTACTTCAAACTACCGACAAGAGGCTTTTGATTTGAGGGAACAAGCGAATGATACTTTTGAACGCGCGAAATTCTTCTTGGGATTAGCGATCTTAAACCATGCTATCAGCGCAGTAGAAGCACGCATCACGACTAAACGTTTCAACAGTCGATTAGAAAATACGCTCACGCAACCACAAACTCGCGCGTTTGATATGGATGTGCAAGCGGACAGGTTCACAGGCGCGCTGACAGGCACCCTCGTACTACGGAAAAGATTTTAAAAGGAGCACCGATGCCATTAGAGATACCACAACTTTTGGAGGCACTTAACTCAGTTACCGCGATTCCTATTATCCCGTTCAAAGAAGGCAAGGTTGATTATACTGGACATGCCAAAAATATCGACTATTTGATGCGTAACAACTACCTTGATGAGAATAGACAGCGTGTCATCGCTATTGCTGGCACCAGCCTGATTCATCACATCAGCGAAACCCAGCAACTCCGTATTATCGACAAAACTGGACAACAAATAGGCGAGGACGGTATCCTCATATCCGGTATTGTTCCCAATCCCATCCGCCAAGCCGGTCAACTTATTGAAGCACAGACGGAACTTAGTAGACCCCCAGATGCCTATCTACTCATGCCACTCACTGGCATCTCCAGCCCAGAAGGTGTCTATGAACAGTACATGGAATTCGGTGAAAGATACGGCACCACTTGTGGCGCGCGGTTTCTCTATTACTTCCGACAGAAACGCGATATGTCCGCTGTTATCCGTCTCTTAAATGACTCCCCGCATTTCATCGGTGTGAAGATCGGAACGGGTGAAGAGGATGTCGAGCCACTCGTCGAAGGTGTTGGCGATAGCGGGATCGTGATGTGGGGTATCGGGGACAGGTGTACTGGGCCTGCACAGTTAGGTGCGAAAGGACATACCTCCGGTATAGCCGTCGCTTTCGCGCGTGCCTCGGACGAGATTAACAACGCGCAACGTCGTGGCGATTATGAGACATCTGCGCGTATTGAAGCCGACATCGCACCGCTTGAGGAGATCCGTTTCATGAACGAGCGGGTCTATAACTATTCTGCTGTTATTGAGGCAATGATCCTGAGTGGATTTGATGATATTGAGGCAGGGACGGGTGGTCCGTTTAATCCGCGCGTCCCGTCAGAAATTCAAGCACAACTCCATGAAGTGGCACAGAACTTGAAGCACTACCATTAAGGTCAAGAGAATTATCGGTTTTGGAATCCCAATCCTTTAGGTTTGGGAGGAAAAACCGCCCTCGTGAATTAGACCAAACGTCTAAAAAACATTTGACTTTGGACTGAAATTGTGATATAACTACCATATCAGGTTGGAAACCCGCATGAATAGCATTGTCGCTTGACGATGTGCTGGTTTCCTCCTACTATTCAGGGGATAAACGCCTGATACCTGATACACATGAGACGCACCTTTAGATACCCTGTGTATCCGACACAGACACAGGAAACGACATTATTAGAGTGGCTTGACCATCTTTGTGAACTTCAGAACTCTGCTCGCCACGATCGGATTGTTGCCTTAGAAACTGAAAATCGTTTTGTCACGCTCTCCGAGCAGCAAGACAAGTTGACGGCAGCGCGTGAGAGGTATGATGATTTTCGTGAAGTGCCTCAAGATTTTCAGAACCACGCTTTACGGCGTAACGACAAAGCGTTTGTTGCCTTCCGTAAACGCTGCGAAAACGGTGCTGCGAAAAAAGGGTTCCCTCGCTATAAAAAGCGTGTGCGTTCTTTGACCTGGAGTCTCCGTGAACGTCCGAAAGTGGTGCGTCGAAAAACAAAAGATACCGACAAACAGACAATACGCGTTCGTGAAAACCCGATCCGAGAGACAACGTGGAAACACGACCGCTTGAAAGTGCCGAAACTTGGCGAAGTGAAAATCTACATGCACCGCCCGTTGGCAGGCGATCCGAAAGAAGTCTCACTCGTGAAAAAAGCCAGCGGTTGGTATGCCCATATTTCCTGTGAAATCCCCGATACGCCGAAGGTTGAACCCACAGACGCAATAGCCGTTGATGTAGGCACAACCCACTATCTGACAACTTCGGAAGGCGAAAAAGAGGAGAACCCTCGCTGGTATCGTGAAGCCGAAGGACTTACACGAAAACACTCCAAGGCCCTCTCTCGTAAGAAAAAAGGGTCTAACCGTAGAAAGAAACAACAACACAAACTTGCTTTGCATCATGAGCGGACGACAAACAGGCGTAAAGACTTTATCGGTAAACTCGTCTACAAACTTTATCATCCTAAAGAAAACAACGTTCTTATCGCTGAAGATCTCAGCGTTTCCAATATGGTTCAGAACAAACACCTCAGCAAGAGCATATCCGATGCGTCTTGGGGTATCTTCTTTACGTGGTGTGCGGACATAGCCGAAAGAGACGGTCTGCACTTCCACCAAGTCGATCCTAAGAACACCTCGCAAACTTGCTCCGCCTGCGGTAAGAAATCGCCAAAGAAACTTTCGCTGGCGATACGGAGTTTTGATTGTGAGTCTTGTGGCACGTCTTTAGACCGTGACCACAATGCTGCGCGAAACATACTCTATAAGGCAGCTGCTGCCTTTCGTGGAGAGCGGTGGGTTACCACCCTCTATGAAGCGAGAAACAAGAACGAAGCACGAGACGCAGGTTTGCAGGGAGCAACACAGCTCACGTTGTTTGATGCTCTTAACAAGCCCAAGTCTTCAGGCTTGGGTAGTTGACGTGCTATATTCTGTTTGACAACCACAATCAAACATCGCCAATTTGACAGAAGCGTCACTTCATGATACAATATTCAGCGATAATACCAAAAGTCTATGTTGAAACAACAGTTATTTGCACACCAATAGAAATTATTGAGGAGGCTCAAATGAGAGAGAAAGTTGATACGTACACGGATGCGGTACTTGAGGAATGCTATCGGATGAAAGAGGAATTCAATGCGCAATTTAACTCCGTGAAGGAGCTTTCCGATTATTTGAAAGCAGAAAATAAAAAACGGAAAGCATTGGGGTGGAAATATATTTCGGGACAACAACCACAAGACAACAGCCACAAAAAAAACTGAATACCTCTCAAAGACTGCTTAAGATGTGGTCTCATGAAAGTTCAACTTGCCATTTGTTAATCTCCAGTTACATTAGATTTTACCATGTCTTTTGATAGTTTAGCACTCCACATCGTTACACAAGAACTCAGCGAAGCCCTTTTAGGCGGCACGATTCGACACATTGAACAGACGAATGCGCATACCCTATCCCTTAAAATTGGTCGTGTTAATGAAACACACTGGCTCACCTTATCAGCACATTCGGTGCATGCCCGCGCCCATCTGATCCAAAAGCCCGCGCCCGGGCAGAAACAGTCCTATCTCGCAGACTTCCTCACAACGCATCTCAGACGCGGCACGATTACTGATATTGAACAACTCGGCTGGGATCGGATCCTTAAAATAACCGTCCAACCTGTCTCGGATGAACCGATACAACCGTCTCCGAAAGCTATTATTGTAGAGATAATGGGTAAACACAGCAACATTATTCTCATAGACGCAACCGACGATAGGATTTTGGAAAGTCTCAAACGTATTGACGAAACAATGAGCCGACACCGAGAAATTTTGCCCGGCGAAACTTATACTTTGCCACCGCAGCAGGATAAGGTGGATCCGTTGACGTTAGACGAAACAGCGTTTACTGAACTGTTTGATGGACAAACGGACGTGGGTTGGCGACAACTCTTTAATAAGATCGACGGTTTCAGCCCAACACTCGCGAAAGAGGTCGCTGCGCGGGCAGCTGAAACAGCACTCTGGGATGCTTATCAGCAGGTTATCGCCTATTTCGATCTGAAGCACGCTTCACCGCAGCTGCTCACGGATGGTGGTGAACCGATTGCGGCATCAACACTACCGCTGCAACAATTTCCGAATGCCGCTTCTCAAACGTTCAACACAATGAGCGATGCGCTTGCGGGATACTACGCGGCAATCACACTGAAAGAGAATATCGTCTCAGAACGCGGTACCCTCACACAGGCGTTGACGAAGCAGAAAGGTCTGCTCCAGCGCAAAGCAAAGGCACTACAAACCGATTTGGAACGCGCGGAAAAAGCTGAAGAATACCGCATCCAAGGCGAATTGATTCTTGCCAATCTACACGTTATTACCCGCGGGCAGGAACAGGTCGAATTGCAGAACTATTATAGTCCTGAACTCGAAAAATTGTCGATCCCGCTCAATCCAGAGCAAAGTCCCTCCGAAAACGCACAGACCTATTTCAAGAAATATACGAAGGCGAAACGCGGTCACTCGCGCATCCAACAACTCATCTCAGATTTGGATGCTGACCAAGAGACTCTCGAACTCTATGTATCCAAGTTAGCATCCGCCGATACGCTGGCAGCACTGCAGAAACTCCGCGCTGAGTTTGTTGAAAACGGCTATCTCAAAGCACCTCAGCGTGGGAAACAGAAACAGGAAGTAGGTGAAGGTCCCTTCCGAAGATATACCTCTTCCAACGGTTTCCAGATGTATGTCGGTAAAAACAGTCAGTCGAACGATCTGCTCCTGCGCCAGATTGCCAAGCCGAGTGATATGTGGCTCCATGCCAAGCAGATTCACGGTTCGCATGTCATCATCCGCAACCCAGAAAACCGTCCGGATATCCCGATGCCGACGTTACTGCAAGCCGCACAACTCGCTGCTTATTATAGTAAAGCGCACCATGCCAGTAATGTTCCTGTTGACTATACATGGGCGCGGTATGTGGTGAAGCGGAAGGGTAATGTCGCAGGCTATGTGCATTACACACGTGAAAAAACGTTATATGTTGAACCTGCTGTGCCATCGTCAGACGATAAATAAAATCTTAGTGGAAAGTAATGCTAATAATTGGTGTGTGCTAACCAAAATTTGTAGACATTATTTATAATTCTGTTATACTATGTTCACAGATTAACATAGGAGGAATTCGCTATGAAACTGGTTAAGGTGTTCATACTGGCTGCACTTCTCTGTGCCGTCAGTCTTTTTGCAACAGGAATTGCGACAGCGTTAGATGAATGGATACATGTTGACATAGAACCCTATTCAAACACGAAATTGGTTAAACACCAATGGTGGACGTTAGCCCCTGGTGATAGCACACTCTCCCGTCTACCTATCGGTGAGGTGGGTGAATTTGAGGGACCGGACGGTAAGGTTGAATTCCAGATTATTGATGGTGCCATCGTTGTTTTCGGGACGAATGCAGCGAGATGGCCCAAAGCAGTCGAGGATATTGCCGTTGAAGGTCAGGCGAAATTCATCTATTTTTTCCACGCAACGGGGTGGGAACAGAACGGTGTGCCGAGTTACAAATTCGTCATGAACTACCGAGATGGTAAAAAGGAAGAACTTGAACTCATTTCAGGTGTTAATTCCGATGACTGGTGTCACGATGGTGCTAATCTTGAAGACGATAACTCCGTCTGGGGTTGGATCAAGAAAGAAGGCGGTCCCTGTGGACACGCCGGACTGATTACCACGAAATGGAAAAATCCGCGCCCCGATATCTGGATTTCTACCATAGACATCGTCTCTTTGGAATTAGGTTCAGTCCCTATAATTCCAGCGATTACGTTGGGCGAGGCAACACTCGCAGTTGAACCTTCACAGAAATTGGCGGTCACATGGGGAAGTCTAAAGGATTCCAGTGGGTTATAGACCCTTTATAGACATTCCATAATTAACGAATCTACTCTTGCTGGCGAGGTTTCTAACCTCGCCATTTATTGACATACTCCCGCCATTGAATAGCTCTGTTCCTTCCAGGGTCATTTAGTTTTAAATAAATTGTTGGATTGTCCCAACTTTTGAATCTTCTGTTTCAAGTCCGGTGCGGTTCCAAACCGCACCTACCGGGCCTGGGGGTACAAAATTGGACGAAAAACCGAAAACTAAATCGTCCTGCTGTTCCTGCTTCTTTTTCTTGACATTATAATTTATATATGATAAACTTATTATATAATAACTTTTTATTTCAGTCGGTTTCAATCTTATGGAACTCAAATCAATCAGTTTACGAGTACCGTCCTTGTTGCAACAGGCAATTGAAACAGCGATCACATTCCTCTATCCCGCAGAATGCCATGTCTGTAAAGGTTTTCTTGGTGTCGCGTCCGTGCCTTATATCTGTGCGAACTGCTGGCAGGACGTTCAATTCCTTGAGCCGCCTTGGTGTGATATATGTGGCACCCCGGATGTCAATGGACGCTGTGATGACTGTGCTATCTCTCCGCCTCGCTATGGCAAATTGAGAGCCATCGCATTTTACCAGACAACACTTCAACAGGCGATACATCTCTTTAAATTCGGAAAGAAAAAGGTATTTGCACCGCACTTGGTTCAGCTGATAAACGCGCATATCCCCGTAGACTGCAGTATTCCAGAATACGACTTTGTTTTGCCGATCCCAATTCATAAAAAACGGCTGCGGGAACGCGGTTTCAACCAAGCGATGCTACTCGCCAATGGAATTGCAAAAGCGGAAAATTTGCCAGTGCTTGCTGATGTACTGGTGCGGGCGCGACATACGGTCGCACAAAGCAGTTTGGACAAAGAAGCCCGTCAACAAAATATCGTCGGTGCTTTTGAAGTCCGAAACCCGGATGTTATCCGTGGCAAACGGCTCTTGGTGATTGATGATGTTTTCACAACCGGTGCGACGATTCGCGAGGCAGTTAGCGAATTATGGACTGCCGATCCTGCTGAAATCGATGTTTTGACACTGGCGAGAACTTTGGATCCTTAAGAATCGTGAAACTTTTTCCATTTATACTACGTATATATCAACGTTCACGCTGAGACAAGATTGTAGGTGTGCTTTCACATTGTAAGGTGAGGGCGCGTTTGAACACTGCTTGTCATTGCGATTACTATTTTTTTTAAACTTGTAGTGGGAGGGTTGAACCTTTGCACTTAAACAGCATAAAAATCCGAGGCTTCAAGAGTTTTGCCGAAGACGTTGAATTAATACTTGAACCCGGCATCACTACCATTGTCGGACCCAACGGTTGCGGGAAGAGTAATGTCTCTGATGCGATCCGGTGGGTGCTTGGCGAACAGAGTGCCCGGGCGCTTCGGTGTACCTCTATGCGTGATCTGCTTTTCAACGGCGGTTCTAATTTCGCGCCCGCACAGAAAACAGAGGTGGCATTACGCTTTTCAAATGTTAATGGTAATCCAGATACACCCACACAAGATGCCCCCAACATTGCGCTCGGATCTCCCGAAGTTGAAGTATGTCGTCATCTCACCCGCGATGGCGAGAGCCGCTATCTAATCAATCAAAGTCCATGTCGGCTCCGCGATATCAGTGAACTCTTTATGGATACGGGTATCGGTGTTGATGCTTATTCCGTTATGGAACAGAGCAAAATTGACCTGATTCTGAACGTCCGTCCAGAAGAACGTCGCTTCCTATTTGATGAAGTCGCTGGCATCACTAAGTATAAGCATCGAAAGAAGACGGCACTCCGTAAACTTGAACAGGCTGAGCAAAACCTCGTCCGTATCAACGATGTGATTCAGGAGTTGCAACACGAGACCGAATCACTCAAGGAACAAGCGGAGCAAGCGCGACACTATAATGCGCAACAGGCACAGTTAAAGCAGTTCGAGTTGGACCTCGCGCGTAGGGAATACGAAAAACTTCACACGGATTATAGCCAAGCGCAAACCGATTTGGATGAGATTTTAACCAGTGTCTCAACGGCTTCTGAAACGCTTAAAGCGGCTGAAGAGCGCATTGAGAGTTCCACGAACCGCCAGTCCGAGTTAGACGAGGCAATACGTGCCGGACAGGCAGCTCTTCGCGAGACTGAAACACAGATTGAGCAGATTGAGCGACAGATCGTACTTCACAAGGAACGACAACTCAATATCCAAAAGCAACGTGAACGCGCGCTCCAGACGCTTGAATCCTTAAAGGCGGAGCAGACAGCACTCCTGAGAAAAAAACGGGAACGGACGCAAGAATACCAAAAACTTGAGGCATCCTGCAAGATAGAAGGCAGCCGTTTGGCAGCACGTCAGCAACTTTTGACACAACTCGCTGATCGCATCAGTGGCTCCAAGGAATCTGTGCAAGAGGCACAGACCGTTTTACAGGAAACGGCAACGGAATTGGAAGATCGTGAGCGTAAACACCTCGCAATTGAGCACAAGTTGACAAGCACCGAGGGCAATCTTAATCGTCTCAAAGAGAATACAGAAGCGTTGACAGCCCAGCTTAAGTCCGCTACTGACACCCACACTGCGGTCCAGCGCGCTGAAACACAACTGAAGGCGGAATTGGTTCAGATTGAAACCGAGAGAAGTCAGGTAGAGACAGATCTGCAGGAAAATCAGGACGCACTCCGCAAGCTCGAAGCCGAAATTCAGGGTTTACAGAATACCTTAGGGAGTAATGTCTCACGGCTTAAATCGCTGCAGGAATTACAATCTGCTTACGAAGGATATTACGCCGGTGTTCGGGCAATCATGCGGGCGAAAACCCACTACCCTGATCAGTTTCAGGGCATCTGTGGTGTCGTTGCCGAGCTGCTCACGACGGATTCCGAATACGAGGTCGCAATAGAGGTCGCACTCGGTAGTGATATCCAGAGCGTTATTACTAAGACTGCAGAAGACGCGCAAAGCGGTGTCACTTTCCTTAAAAAGCATCGCGCGGGTCGGGTAAAATTTCTCCCACTTGATTTCATACGGGAACGCAGATTCTATGATGAAGCACTGCTCAACAAACCCGGTGTCATCGGCATCGCTCAGGAATTGATTAATTATGACCGTAAATACGCACCTGCCATGCAATACCTGTTGGGTAATACGCTCGTCATCAAGGATTTGGATGCTGCGGTCGCACTTACCCGTCAATTCCGTCCGAGGGCACGCCTCGTTACTTTAGATGGTGAGGTTATTGATACGTCTGGAGCGATCACCGGCGGTCAAACGAGTCAGAAACAGAGTGGGTTGCTGGGTAGGGCACGTGAACTTGAGACTCTTGAAGATAAGATTGGAAAATTGACTCAGAGCTCGAATAAGAAGGTTGAGGAACGCAAGGCATACGCCGCAACGATAGCGGAATTGGAAAGAAAGCGGCAAAACCTTACCAGAGACTGGCAAGATAAACGACTTGAAAAAGCGTCTCTAACGAAAGACGTGGAACAAGCCAACCTCCAAGTCACGCAGTTTGAGCAGCAACTCGCCACGGTTGCGGTGGAAAACCGTGAATTAAAGGATGCAGTCGCTGTGTCCCGCGAGGCGCAGCAGTCCCTTAAAACTGAAATCTTGGCATTGACACAAAAGCGGGATCGCACCGGACGCTGGATTGAGCGGATGTCCGAACAGATTGAAAGTGAAGATCGGAAACGTGCTGAAGTCGCGGAGAATTGCCAAGAGATGCAAGTCTTCTTAGCGGGACAGCATCAGAAATTGGAAAGTATGACTGCTGAGCTGCAAACACTTGAGGAGACACAACAGCGGACAACAAAAGAGATCGCTGAACAGCAAGCCATTATTGATTCAGATGAACAGACCAAAATTGACCTCGGAGAGCAGGTAGCAGCGGCACAACGCGAGTTCCTACGTTTAGAGGGGGATCGCGCCGAAGCCGAATCACGTGTTGATGAACTCAATAAAGAACGGGAAACACTTCTTGAAGAAGTAGCCGTCCTTCAAAAGGAGATGCGTGCAACCCGCAGAAACTTTGAAAGACAGAACAAAGCGCGCCATCAACTTGAAGTCAAAACGACGCAACTTGAGATGCGGATCAAATCGGTCTCAACCCGTATCCATGAGAAATATCAGGTCTCGATTGATGCATTGCCACCATTGATGAATAACGAGGAAGCAATGGATGAAATTGATCTGCTTGATAGTATTGAAAAATTGAAGGCAGAACTCTCAGGAATGGGTGCGGTGAACCTTAAAGCGATCGAGGCTTATGAGGAACATAAGAAACGACACGATTTCCTTATTTCTCAACGTGAAGATATTCAACAGTCGATTCAGGCTACCTATCAAGTGATAGAGAAGATCAATCAGACCTCAAGAGACGTATTTATGGAGACGTTTGAAAAGGTGCAGACGAACTTCCAAGAAGTCTTTACACAACTCTTCGGTGGTGGTGAGACGGAATTGTTACTGACCGACCCCTCGAATGCGCTTGATTCAGGCATTGATATTATTGCGCGTCCGCCGGGCAAACGTCCGCAGAGCATCACACAACTTTCTGGCGGTGAACGTTCGCTCGTCGCTATCGGACTTCTGTTTGCTGTCTTCAAAATCAAACCGAGTCCGTTCTGTGTGCTTGATGAAGTCGATGCCGCGCTCGACGAGGCGAATGTCCTTCGTTTCGCCAATCTTATCCGTGCCTATGCTGAGAACACGCAGTTCATCATTATAACGCACAATCGTCGCACGGTTGAAATCGCTGACGTGATGTACGGTGTAACGATGGAACAGGCGGGTATCTCAAAGATTCTGTCTGCCAAGTTTGCGGAGTAGCCGTATATGGATAGACTGAATCGTGAGCGACTCACAGTTCTCCCACTCTCCGAACGCCGACACAAAATGACGGTGGCAGATGTCTACGCGTTAGACGCGGAGCCGCCGTCCTACGAAAATCCCCACCTTCATATTGTTGCGGATCGAATCGTTGAAGCACATCGCGCGGGAAGACAGGTCATCTGGATGATGGGCGCGCACGTCATGCGACGCGGCAATTCCCGCTTCATCATCGATTTGATGGAGCGTGGTATTATCACACATGTTGCTACTAACGGGGCATGTGCCATCCACGATTTTGAACTCGCGCACATCGGGGCAACGCTTGAGGATGTAGAAGACTATATCTGGGATGGTAAGTTCGGCAATTGGGAGGAGACAGGACGCTACCTAAATGAAGCGATTATTCGGGGATACCGGGATAAAATCGGTTTTGGAGAGGCAGTCGGCAGACTCATCCAAGAAGGCGAGCAGGGTATCTCTTTTCCACATCGTGATGTGAGCATGTTTGCGGCAGCGTTTCGCTTAGGTGTACCGTTCACCGTTCACAAAGGTATCGGATTTGACATCATCGACCAGCATCCTGCTGCGGATTACGCTGCGATGGGATGGACGACAGGTGAGGATTTTCTCCGATTTGCTCACAGTGTCTCTCAATTGGAAGGTGGCGTTTTTCTTAATTTAGGCTCTGCTGTGATGGGTCCCGAAGTCTACCTCAAAAGCCTCTCAATGGCACGCAACATCGCAACCCAGCGCGGCGAGGAGATTCGGCATTTCACAACTGCGAACTTTGACATCATTGACTTCCCTGATTTCCAAGACGAAGGCGCACCTACCGATGCCCATTATTACCACCGTCCCAAAAAAACGATCCTCATCCGGACAGTGAAAGACGGCGGTGAGGGTTATCACATCTCCGGCGATTTTTCTGTTACTATTCCGCAACTGTATCGTCTGGTTAACACGGGTCTTGACAAGTAACAAACACCTAACCCACCGATGCGATTTCCAAATTGCCGCGCCAATGTTTCTGCAACATCTGCTTCAGCAATTGATGCATCGTTGCATTCAGCCCCGGATCGGCTTTGACCAAGAGTTCCGCCTCTTTTTTTGCTGCCTCTAAAAGCGAGGTGTCATGAATGATGTCTGCGATCTTGAAATTCGGGACCCCCGATTGGCGTGTCCCGAAAAACTCTCCCGGTCCGCGGATATTCAGATCCGCCTCTGCAATCTGAAACCCGTTGTTCGTCCGAAGCATCGCCTGAATCCGTTGATAAGAATCATCGCCTTTCGGTGTCGCGACAAGGTAACACGCCGATTTGTGTTCGCCACGTCCGACCCGTCCGCGCAACTGGTGCAGCTGGGACAATCCAAAGCGTTCCGCGTTCTCAATTACCATTAGCGTTGCGTTCGGGATATCAATGCCTACCTCAATCACCGTTGTTGAAACGAGGATATCAATCTGCTTATCGTTGAACTTTGCCATGACCTCCTGTTTTTCAACGGATTTCATCTGTCCATGCAATAACCCAACGCGTAGGTCTGGGAAAATCGCATTTTGCAGATGTTCTGCCATCTCTGTGGCGGCTTTGAGTTCCTCCAATTTTTCGGACTCTTCAACGAGCGGATAAACAACATACGCCTGTCTACCGCGTTGAATCTCCTTCCGAAGGTTAGCGTATAACTTTTCTCTGTCCTTTTCCTTTATCCAGTAGGTCTTAATTGTCTGTCTACCGGGCGGCATCTCATCAATGACAGAAACGTTCAGATCACCGTAGAGTGTCAAAGCGAGCGTTCTTGGAATAGGCGTTGCTGTCATGACGAGGACATCTGGTGCCGGTGCGGCAGCGGCAGGCTGTTTTGGGTCGCCGTTGCCGGATCGCGCTTTGTTGCGGAGCGTTGCGCGTTGCATCACACCGAACCGATGCTGTTCGTCAATGATTACGAGTCCGAGTTTGTGAAAATCTACGCCTTCCTGTATCAATGCCTGTGTCCCGACGATGAGGTCTGCGCTGCCATCGGCGATTGCTGCCAATGCTTCATCACGTTCCGCCTTCGGTAGATCACTTTTGAGAAGCACAACGTTTATGCCTCCATCATCATCTTCTTGAGACGTACCCTTGCGCAAATGCTCAAGCATCTCAGAGAGATTATAGTAGTGCTGTTCGGCAAGGATCTCAGTCGGGACCATCAGCGCGCCTTGGTACCCGTTTTCAATAGCACGGAGCAACGCCATCGCTGCAACGACAGTTTTCCCGGAACCGACATCCCCTTGAATCAGCCGATTCATGACGCTTTTCTGTCGCATATCGTCTTGGATTTCAGCGAAAACCCGTTTTTGGGCACCAGTGAGTTCATAAGGCAGCGAAGCGACGAAATCTCGCAACAAGGAGGGTGCGTTCTCTTGCGGTTCGGTTCCAATTTGGAAAGCGATACCCTCTTGTGAGATTTTGCGATCCTTTTTCATCTCCATGCCGATGGTGAGCAGAAAAAACTCCTCAAAAGCGAGTCGTTTCTGAGCGGCTTTTCGATGTGCTTCCGAGGTCGGAAAATGGATCTCATTAATAGCTGACTGTCTGTCAATCAAGTTTTGCCGTTGACGGAGTTCAAGGGGTAAGATTTCAGGGATCTGGTGTCCGTATGCGTCGAGCGCGGTCCGCATCCAAGTGCGCAGCATTTTTGCCGTAAGTTTCGCGGTAAGCGGATATTTCGGAACGATCCGATTTGTGTGAATCAGGTTGTCTTCCTCAAACAGCTCAAACTCATAATCGGTTGCCTGGATTTCATTGTAACGGCGCGAGAACTTAGCACTCACAACCACCTCTGTATCAACGGGAAGCAGCGATTTCATGATACCGATGCGTCTCCCGAAATTAACCAACATTGCGATACCAGTGCCATCATAAATTGAGATTTTACCGATGCGTTTTCCTTTGGCTGTCGGCGATGAAGTGTGGTTGACGACTTTCCCTTGGATTGTCTCTGGCTCATCATCTTCTGCTCTACCGACTCTGTATATCTCTACCATTTTGGAACGGTCAATATAATCGCGAGGGTAGTATGCCAACAATTCACCAACTGTTTGGATGCTGAGTTCTGACGCAAGCATCTCCGCACGTCGGGGACCAATCCCTTTGATATATTGCGGTGATTCAGAGAGAAAATCAAGCGAGGCGAGGTCAGTTGAGACAGAGATATTAGAGATCGGTACAGACGCTGTGGCTTCTGCCGCTGGCGGATCCTCCGATTGCTGTGAGATGGTATCCACATTTCCAAAGAGAGATGGAGGCTCTGTCTGTTTTTGAGGCGTTACAGGTGCCGCGATTGGTTCTCGCTTGGTAGGGACACTTTCAGAACGGGTTTCTGTTTCCCCAAAAAGCGGCAACATTTCCGTTTGTGTATTCTTTTTGGAACGTGGACGTTGTGTTGTTGGCTGCTGGCGTGTCTGTGCGGGTTCTGCGTTTGTAGCGTCTGTATTTGCGGGGTTTCGCTGTTCTTGTCCGAGTGCGGCATCAATTCGTTTCGCTGCCTCTTCAAGCGTCCGTCGGCGTTCGGTGGACGATGCGCTTGCGTAATTTTCAAAGAGACTTGCCAAGCCGTTTAGTACCTCTTTTTCAGCTGCTTCTTGTGTGAAGGCATCACCGTTTTTTGCCCATAACTGGACATAACTGCCCAATCCATTGACGACGACATCGTCTTTACACCCCTTTCGGAGTTCTTGCCGAAATGGACGGCGGATGGTGGTAAGAATTTTTGCGAAATTGTTCATATTTTTGTCTATCAGTAACGTGAGCTTGAAAAAAAGTATTAGAAGTCAGAACAGGCGCAGATTGTGTAAAAAAAAGGCGCGATTTTAGTAATTTACCCCCCTAAATCCCCTTTATCAGGGGGACTTTAAGACGGAGTGCATAAGTCCTATGATCGCTGTAAGTCCCAATATATTAGACGCAAATTCACTGTAAACGTTGAGTTCTATTGGCAAAACAGACTTGACACAGCATCAAAAACCGTCTATAATCTCCTTAAATCAATTAACGGACTTTACTATATTTGAGTTACCACAAGGAGCAACGTATGTTATCTCCATACTTGACGGATGTCCAACAAAAGGTGTGGCAGATGGAGGGGTATCTAATCATCAAGAACGTACTTTCATCTGCTGAGATTGAGACGCTTTTGGAGGCTGTGGATTCAGTGATTGAGACGTATGTCCAAGAGACACCGAATCTACAAGGCAATAACCGGTTTGGAAAGGGTGCCTATACGATCATCCGAGCGATTGAACGGACAGATGCCTTGGATCCGCTCACCGATCATCCACGCACTTTCGGAACGATCCTTTCTCTGATGGGACCCTATCTCCAAATCATGGGAACGCAGATCTACGTCCGGCACCCGGATGTTGAGGCTTTAATGGGATTCCATACGGATGCCGGTCCTTCACTTCAACGCATCCATCCGCATCCAGATAGTTTGCCCTTGCAATTTAAAATCCAGTTTTTCTTGACGGATCTGACTGAACCGAATCAGGGAAATTTTATGTGTGTCCCCGGCAGCCACAAGATAGATTTCCCCGAGAACGGATTTAAAAAGGGTGAGTATCCCAAAGGGGCAATTCAGGTCATTGCTGAAGCGGGAGACGCGGTCATCTTCCCTTGGGCGTTATGGCACGGTGTCGGTCCGAATCAGACTGAACGTATCCGCAAAAGCGTCACCTTCCGTTATGGACAGATGTGGTCCCGTCCTTATGACTATGATAAACTTCCCACGGACGTTCTTGCACGAATGACGCCTCGCCGTCGTCGGTTGTTCGGTGATATGGGTGAAAACCATCATCCAACCGATTACTTCAAACCGCACGATCAGCTTGAGGTTATTTGCGCTGATGAATGGAATGTCCCGCTTCCATGAAGGCACCGCAATAGGGACATTATTCCAATCCCCACTCCCGGCGGAGTTCCGTTATCGGTTTATAACTCGCCCCTTTGTTGTAAAAATTACCGAGCCAACTGCCGTCTTCATTGAAAAAGAAGCGGTCGTCCTTATCTTCGCAAGCGAGTTGGTATCGCGTATCAATGCTGATACGATACCGGTCAGAGCGGTTCGGAGCACTGCTGTGCATCATGTAAAGCCCAAAAATAATAACGTCACCCGGTTGGAAATGCGCTGTTGCCAGCGTGAATCCGAATTTTTCAACCATTTCGCGTGGATCCGTGCTGAACACGGCTTCCGTCAAATCGCGATCCATATCCGTTGCCCCGTATGTGGATTTTAATCGATCGTGCCGATGGGAACCGAGGCAGATAACGAGGGGGCCGTTTTCCAAGCCGATGTCTGTCAATGCGCTCCACATCGTGTACCGGTTCTGTGTGCCGCGCCCGACGTAGACGCTATCGTAGTGAAAATGGTTGTGTCCACCTTTCGCCATGCAGCGCAGCCATCGCTTGTCAAACGTAATGACTGGACCAGCGAGAAATTTTTCATAGAACTGCATCGTCCGTTGGCTATCCACGACATCAAGAATCGGTTTGGCATGCGCCACCTCGGTTTGCCGAAAGAAGCTGAATGTCTGATTCGCTTCGCCGATGATACCCTCTTCGACCGGCGTATCTGGCTTCAAGCCACCGTTTTGCGCGATGGCTTGCAACGTCCAATGCGCAGCTTTCTCCGCATGCTCCCGCGGATGGAAGCCTCGAATAAAGAGGTATCCATCCTCACGCATTTTTCTGTGCAACGCACTGACATTGTTGAGAAGTGAGGTGGCATCCTCTAATTCGACGATCTCCTCACCGAAATGAAAACGATGCTCACCGAATTCAAAGCGTGTTCCCGTTGGGATCTTTTTGGGTTTGTTCAATGTGATCATATCTTTAGGCGGTGTGCTGCTGCAATTTCTCAAATAGATCCCGGAAAATAGCATCCCGATTGACACTCGTCGCGACGCGCATGAGATGACGGCTGTTATCGAAACTCCACGTCATTGCCTCCGTCAAAATCGGAGAGTGGACAATATCTGTCGGCACCCACGTAGGGTTGACGAGGTATGCCGTTGCAGAAAGATCCCATATCACTTTTGACCAAGCGAAATGGTCGCTTGCGTAATCTTTAAAGATCTCTACGAGGTAATCACCGACTTTGCCCCGACCTTGCACATAACGTTCCATCTCTGCGACTGTCGTATGTAGGTGTGAGACGACCCCGCGCGCTGGCAACCAAACGAACGGCACCCCACAATCTAAAACGATTTGCGCGCTCTGGAGGTCTTGCATAAGGTTGAATTCTCGCGTGTGTGGCCAGTACAACGGATTGCCACCAAGCCAGATAACGACAATGCGGTTGATAATTTCGGGTGCTATGAGGATAGCGGAGGCGACGTTTGTGATAGCACCGACAGCAACGACGTAAAGTGGATCTTCGCTATTTCTCGTCATTGCCCGTTCAATCATATCGGTGGCAGCATCGCTGGGTACCGGTGTCTCTTTATCGGAGAGAAACGTTCTCGAACCGCGATACGCGAAACCATCGGCGGGGACATTGAGGAAGTCCAATAGCCTGAGAATTTCGTCGTAACTTTTCTCCATACCGTCTTCGGCGTTGTCTGAGCGGTTGTTATGGAAGGGCGCGGCATAGAGTGCTTCAACGTTTAGGTGTTCGGGTGAGAGCAGCGCGTGGACGACTGCAAACTGATCGTCGATTTCGTTATAGGTGTCAGTGTCAAGCACCATTTGCACCTGTCCCGTCGGGGGTTGGAGCATCTCAAGGCGTTTTGATTCTGACAGCGTTGGAAAATTCATAAGCGGTTTGACCTTGTGAAATGAGTGTTTTCTTTAGTATATCATATCTGCAAAAAGATAGGGATTTATTATTAGGCTTTGAGGATGGGAACATTGTACGCCTTCAACCTTTCCTTACTATTTGCTCGGGTTGATTAATCATCCAATGCTTCTTCACTTTCGTCTTCAACAGGACGCTCAATTAAAACTCGTTGTGTGTAGGTATTATCTTCGTCTGTCATGAAGACGAGAAGCCCAGCATCAAAGGCGATTTCAAGGATCTGTTCAAAGGCCTTATCCATCCGTTCTTCTTCTGTATATTCATCAACTGTGGTCGTTCCAATATCGGTAGTGGGTTTCATAGTAACTCCTGCTCGTGGATTGTGAAATTGCCGAGCATCAGCATTTATAGTGGATTCCCTCATGCCTTATACATCTTCCAACTCCGGAACCGCTACGGCACAGGCTAACAGCCTATGCTACCATAGGTGTCAATTTTAGAAAGAATAACCGCCTCAGACCCGGGCCCGGTAGGTTCGGTTTCCTAACCGAACCGGATCTTATGCGGAAACATTGACGACTTCAAAAACCTCCTGAATCCCGTAGGAATGGTATCTCTGTAGAGAAAAGCAACCTCTCAGACCTAAGCCCCGTAGGGGCGGCATCTATAGAGACGCTATCTCAAAATGATGTGGAAAACTCCTAAATTGACACCTATGGTGCGTGTTTTGCGGTGTACTCACCCAAATGCGACGCGCATTCTAACCGCACCGGATCCGTAACAAAAAGCATAAAACCCGCGAATTTCTTAAAACTAAATCACCCTGACCTCTAAACAGGTTCATTCATCCTCCCCGCGAAAAACTGCTCCAAAGGATTCGGGAAGTTCATCGAAGTCCTCGGCTATCTTGACTTTACCCTTCCATTGTCCGCCGCTGCGGAGTTTTTTGTTATTCTGCTTTGAGGCTGCCCGATTGAGTTGTTGAAGTTCTGCTTCTATAAAGACTTTAGCATCAATGTTTTCCTGCTGGTTTGCCAGTTCTAATGCTTTCTGAAGATCCGCTTCCGACTCGTCAATTTTGTTCAAACCTAACCGTGCTATACCGCGGTTGATGTAAGCGTTCATAAAATCAGGTTGCAGACGGATCGCTTCGTTTAGATCCGCAAGAGCCGCAGCGTGTTTACCGAGTCTGAACTTTAATGCCCCTCGGTTACTGTAGGCTTCTGCGAAATTTGGATTGAGACGGATCGCCTCATTGTAATCATCAAGGGCAGCATCATGAGAGCCTAATCCACTGTTGATATTGCCTCGGTTGTTGTAGACTTCGGCATAATCTGGTTGCAACCGAATTGCCGTGTCGTAAGCAGCAAGTGCTTTTTCCGCCTTCCCTCCTTCCGAAAGTAGACAACCGATTGAGAAAAAGCCGTGCGCAGCAAGTTCACTATTGCTTAGTTCTGAGGCGTAAGGTGGCGGTTTGCTGTTTTTGTTTGTTGTTTCAATAGGTGCTTCCTCTGCCAATTCTGGAAATCGTTCTGTCAGTTTCGGGACGTATTTCTCCTCATAGTTGGCAATAATCCGAATAATAAAGTCCATCAACGGTGCCAACGGATGACTTTCATTCTCACCAATGGAATAAATTAATTTCTCTAATACATTATCCAACCACTCATACTCGCTATCATTCAAGTTGATAACACCATAATGCCCGTGCCGTTGTCCGAAATCGATTAATCCGTCTAAGACTTTCACTAACCACTGGTAAGCAATTTCGGGGTAAGGCGCGGGTACAACTGATTCGGATGTGCGCGTTTGTAGCGGTTTAGCGTTATCCAACAATTGCGGCATGCTCGGCACTATGTCTGTGAGCAAAAGATTGTTCTCAGCAAATCCGAATGTTGACATTGTTTACTCCTATTTCCGTTTATTATGTTTCGTCAGTCTGCGGCGTTGAATTGCTGAGTTGCTGAAGTCGCGCCGCAATAGAGACTTTAAGATCAGTGTTTTGTTGTTGTTCTGCCAATTCCAAGGCAGTTTGGAGGTCAGATTTCGCTTCCTTAATGCTTATCGAAATAATTTTGGCTTGAGCTCTATTGGTGTAAGCGTTGATAAATTCAGGATTTATTCTGATGGCTTCATCAAAATCCATAATTGCCTTATTTGTTTCACCAAGTAGAAGCTTTACCCCTCCTCGATTATTGTAAACTCCGGCGTAATTGGGGTTTATACGAATAGCCTCATCAAAGTCAGCAAGAGCATCGTTAAGTTGCTTAAGTTGGATTTTCACACTCCCTCGACTATTATAAGCTTCAGTATAATCAGGCTTTATGCGAATAGCCTCATCAAAGTCAGCAAGAGCATCATTAGGTTGCTTAAGATAGATTTTCGCAACACCTCGGTTATGATAGGATTCTGCATAATCGGGTTTTAGCCGAATTGACTCATCATAATCAGCGATAGCTTCGACAAATTCTCCAAGTTCAAGTTTTACGACTCCTCAATTGTAGTAGACTTCCGCTTCACCAAATTTTGTATTTCTTCTCAGAGTCAACGAAATGGAGCTCTCTTGATTGCTGTCAAGTTTTGCTGCCCCCGATTTTATTAGCTGAATCGCCTTGCTGTAGTCAGCAATGGCCTTTCTATGGTGTCCAAGCTTAAGTTGTACCAAACCGCGTTGATCGTAAGCCTCCGCATAATCCGGTTGTAAATCAATTACCTTATTGTAGTCTGCAAAAGCATCCTCATACTTATCAAGAGTTCTATTTGTATTTCCTCGATGCAGATAGGATTCGGCATAATCTGGTTTCAGTCGAATTGCTTCATTATAATCAGCAATAGCATCCTGACTCCTCCCAAACAAGTGTTTTGCTGAACCTCTGCCATCATATGCTTCAGCATAATCAGGTTTTAATTGAAGTGCCTTGTCGTAGTCAGCAATAGCATCCTGATATTTTCCAAGGAGACTCTTTGTTACACCTCTATTACTATAAGCTTCGGTATAGTCGGGTTTTAGTTGAATTACTTTGTCATAGTCAGCAATAGCCTCCTGATGTTTTCCAATCAAATTCTTTGCCGCACCTCTATTATTGTAGGCTGCGACATAATCAGGTCTCAAGTCAATGGCCTTATTTAAGGCTGATAGTGCCTGTTCCGCTGTGCCTCTTATTAGATAGAGATAACCAACCGAGACTAAACCTCGGGAAGCAAGTCTGTTATCATTACCCTCTGCGACATTAGCAATGGAACGCCACTTCTCGATTGCTGCGGCTATTTTTCCACCACGTTGCAGAATATAGGCATCAGCTATGGCTTTTTCTACAAGAGTGGCTTTAGGATTCTGATCGATCGCTTTGATGTACTCCTCGACCTCACTAGCATTCTCGGGTTTACTCACTACTTCAATACCAGCATTCTCGGGTTTACTCACTACTTCAATACCAGCATTCTCGGGTTTATTCACTACTTCAATACCAGCATTCTCGGGTTTATTCACTACTTCAATTATTAATTCCGGAGGGGATTTGGATCGTGTTTTACTGCCGAAAACAAAAACAAGGAGTGCAATAACAACACCGAAGAACCCAATAATGACGCTAAGGAGTACGTCCAATCTGATTGTAGGATCGAAATGGATACCAAATATACGGATCCCAGTAGATGGATTTTCTCCTGTTGTATCATTTGGAACTTGCATTTGCTGAGTAGCAGGATTCTGAGGTGTTTGTGTAGATGATTTTCCTCCTGATGCATCATTCGGAGTTTGCGTTTGCGCGGTTGTAGATCCCGGCGAATTCTGATCGGATAACACCGTCAATTCCCCCGCAAATACCACATCTAACACCAACACAACCACCATAATCCCAATTTTTCTATACACTATGATTCCTCCTCAGAGATTTCTAATTCCGACAACCCCTCAACAATCCGCACCGTCTCCAAGCTCACACTGATAACCTGCCGAATCAGATCCACGATGTAGGTCTCATCATCTGCACGGTTTGGATCGTTCTCAATACCGCTCCGCCTATCCGTTTTCACGCGATACTGATCCACCACCCACTCCAACGCTGAACGATTTCCTAACCGATACTGGAACGCCTCTGCAGGAATCCCGTCTAATGTCAGAAAATCGTTATATTTTAGCTGCGTCTTGTCTTTGGAAAACCGCATCTGATTTACACGCCAATCCAGTGACATCCCCTCAGTTTCAATCAGGTCTAATTTATACTGTGGTTGGTCTTCATAATGGACATGAATCTCCGCTAACTGCCTTCCTGCTTCGACAAATTCCCAAAACTTAGATGCATAAGGAATATGGGGCAGATCCCGCTTGAGATTTACCTGATACTGTTCACGATACACGGGATGATGCAGGAGCGCGTACGTATAATGGAAAATGTCCCATTTGGTGATGTTCGCGTCTTTGTAATGTTCTTGGAACTGTGCCAATGCCCAATCTGTGATGTTTTCTCGTCGGTTCGTGCCATCTTCATCATAGATATAGAAGGGGAAGCATTGGTTAGCATCGATGGTGACAAAAACTGTATGCGGAATAACATTTGTAATATAACACCAAAAGTCTGTACGTCCACCTCTATTTGGAACACAGATTACCCGATTCTCTGCCTCGGTTTCAAGTGTAGGAAAGATTGATGGAAACACATATACGACATCATTGAAAATTCTGTCAAAGAAAATATTACTTTTCGCGAAAGGACGGTGAAGACAGGTTCTTACTTTGTGTTCGTCGTATTCAGCAATTCTACCTGTTCGCAACTTCGTTTTTAAATCGCGACTCCAACTAATTTTCGCATCGTCATACTCTGCAAAATCGTCAATGTTTATGCTTGATTTGTCCGTTATTCCTTGCCACTTAAACACCTGTGTATTATAGAATTCTATCATTCGCGTAACATTACTACCGAGGACATCTCGATCAAAATTAATTGCCCACGCATCGCGATTCGTCTTCACACCACTACTGAATTGGTGGAAAATCACACCTGAAATCTCATCTTTCGCTGCTTTTGCGGTTTTACTCCCCATTGGCATAAAAGTCTCAAAATCCTCGCGCAGCCCTTCGGTGAGCCACGTCTGTCGTGCATCAGGTTCAATCGTTTGCCAATTGACATTGCCGATGTGCTCGCACTTGTCCAGAAATTCAAACGTTGCCTCTTTATTTAGCTCCGCTGTCTCACCGTTATAAAAAATACCGGCAGGTCCTTCACCCGCTTGCCCCTTCTTCACAAACAGGTTAATACTCACGCCTACCTGAATGTCAAATACATTGGCATCGCCTGGGTGCCCTTTACGGACATTGCCGCCCAAATCCAACAAATAGATCGCATCACACGCCTCGGACAGATGTTTCCGCATCCCATCAAACGCTTGACCGGTGATAAAGTTGTGGTTCGTCACGAAGGCCACAATCCCGTCTGTCTCAATCCGGTTCAATGCCCAGAGAATCGCTTTGACGTAGGGATCGTAGAGCGCGGTTTTGTTTGTTGCACTGGAGGCATGGGCGTAGGTTTCCTGAATTTGTCTGTCCAGTTCAGGATACTTGCGGTTTTTATTGGCATCGTTCTCATCCATCTGCCGCGCGTTATAGGGTGGGTTACCAATCACGACAAACATCTCTGTCTGTTTCTGCCGTTCAACCCGCCGTGTGTTCTCTGGTGCAAACATAGATAACTGGCGTTCTGCTGTCAAATCGAATGTATCCACGAGGCAGAGGTTATCGAAAGGTTGATACTGCTTTGTGGCAACATAAAACTCATGCTCAATGTTCATGCTCGCGATGTAATAAGGCATCAGCAACACCTCATTGCAGTGGAGTTCATCGCTATATTTTGTTTTGAGCGCGGTTTTGCTGATTTCCTGTATAAGCCGCACGATGAAGTTGCCGGTGCCGACGAATGGGTCAATGAGATGAACCCCCGTATCCGAAAGTGAACGTCCAAACTCGGTCTCAAGCAGATGGGAAACGCTTTTCACCATGAAATTAACGATCGGCTGCGGCGTATAGACGATGCCGTGTGTATCTGCCACCTTGACGGAGAAACCTTGAAAGAACTGTTCGTAGACAGTGTTGAGGAAATGTTGTTTCTGCGAGAAGTCGATAAAAGTTGCAGCGGCGCGTTGAATTGCGCTGTAGAAGGGTGCCAGTTCTCGGAGGAATTCGGCGCGGTTATAGGCGTGCTCCGTAAGCGCGTCAATCACATTTTCAATTTCGCGTGCGATGATATTTCGGCGTGTAAAATCGCGATTGTCAAAGACGGTGGAGAAAATTTCCTCTGTCAAGAGGTGTTGGATAAGCATCTCCTCCACGGCAGCTTTAGCGAGATTGGGGTTAATCGCCGCCTGACAGTGGCGGTGGAAGTCGGTAAATGCCTCCTGAAACCGAGGGTTGGTTGCCTCTTCGTTTTGGATGAGTGCTGCGGCGCGTTGTCCGAGTGCTGGCACTTTGTCCTTGAATTCAACCACGGCGCGTTCCCAATTGGCAATATCCGTCTGTTCGTAACCGAAGAAGGCGTGAAGTACCCTGATAAATGCCCCTCGGTCAGCGATACCTACATCCATGACCGCTTGTCCATCGTGATAAAGGACGGCGCGTTCTTGGGTTGTAAAGAGAATGTTATCTTGTGGATAGCCTGCCTCGAATTTCTGTCTAACGGCAGTGGCAAGATTATCGTGGAGGTCCTTCGCCTCCCAGTAGCCGCGCGGCAAGCCGAAATCGTTATCGGTAAGCATGCCATCGACGTAGATCATCGTATTTTGTGGGGTTCGGAGCGATTTTTCACAGATAAGCGTTAGGTTATTTTGTCGGGCGTAATGTTGGAGGAGGGTTGCAAAAGCGAGTCGGATTTCGGTTTCATTTGTCGCGCCGAGATTTTCGTATTGCTTGAGTTCAGCATAGAAGTTTATTATCGGTTTATGGGTCAATTTGATGTTCCGCATCCTTGTGTTAGTTCCCTAATTCGTCAATTTATGTGAAGTATATTATACACAAAATTGCAATGGATTGCAAGTGAAAATTGAGGCTATTTCGACAACTAACCCCCAAAAAAACACACAAATATTAAATCACAATAGATAAACAATAGAATCGCAATATTTCAAGGCATTTTCTATTTCTCTACACATAAACACTATCGTATAATTAACACGTGATTTAGAATGTAACGCTCAATACGGCATATACGGGGTTGACTTTGCATTGAGAATGTCTAAGTAATTCTAAAATCTACCATAACTTTCCAAATAGAGTGGACAAGCCTCAGTGAAAAAACGCAAAGTCACGTCACATTCCGCGTCACACGTGGGGTCTGCACGTCATATATGACGTTTATAACGTCACATTCACGTCACACAGAGTCGAAGCAGTCGCGATTCGGCGATCACACTTATCGCGGTGCGTTGGGATTTGGAAACGTCTCCTATATGGAAACCGACGGCTGACGGCTATATAAAATTTCATAGCAAATTTCATAGCAGCTTTTAACGAGTCTACTACGAAAACCGACCAAAACCCAGTCGTCCGTTAGATTTACGGCACTTCACACAATTCATAGCATTCTCGATTTGCTATGAAAACTGTGAAATTTTATACCATTTTTTCAAATTGTTGGAGAGGCACATAAATTCCCATTAAGCGTTTGACAGAAAATCGCTTCTGTAGTATAATAATTTAGAAATATGAAAACCTGTCTGCTGCTACCAGCTTACAATGAATCTAAAACGATTGGACAGATAATTCAGGAAACATCTGAATTCATCAGCGAGATTGTTGTTATTGACGACGGTTCATTAGATGAAACAGCGGAGATTGCATCGGGATATGGTGTGGTCTGTCTGGCAAACGTTACGAATTGTGGCAAAGGGAGTGCCTTAAGAAAAGGTTTCGCTTACGCGCTTAAGCACGGATACGAATTGGTTTTCACGATGGATAGTGACGGACAACACGACCCCACGGATATACCACGATTTTTGGCGCATTTCGACAACACACAACCTGATATACTCATTGGGGCACGGGAGACAAAAAACCCGCGAACATCAATGCCGTTTCATCGACGGATCAATAATCGTTTAATTTCTTATGTCGGTTCCAAATTGTGTGGGCAACGGGTGCCGGACTTTCAATCGGGGTACCGACTCATTCGGGCAAATGTTTTGCGGCAGGTCCGTTTGGAGACAACGCGTTACGAGACGGAATCTGAACTGCTAATAAAGGCAGGACGGCTCGGGTTCCGTATCGAGAGTTTACCGATTCAGACACGTTACGGCGATGAAGTTAGCCATATTAAACCGTTCCGGGAGATGTGGCTCTTTACAAAACTACTATTTCGGAGTTTATGAAGAATGGCTATCGGCTATCGGCAAAAATGGCAGTCGGCTTTCGGTTGTCGGTAAAGAGAAGAGGTTTTTGACGAACCGAATCCATCTTTGCTGACGGTTTCCGACGGCTGACGGTTGACGGCTATTCCCCTGATAACTAATATATGAATTCACTCCGGCTTTTTGCTAACGGCTTTCTAATAGGCATTGCTAATATTATCCCCGGTATGAGTGGCGGGACCCTTGCACTCGTTTTAGGTATTTATGAACGGCTCATCGGTGCATTACGACGTATCGGGTTTTCAACGGTAAAAAAATTACTTGGCGTCATCCGATTAAAAAAAGAGGCTTTCGCGGCAGCAGGTGCCGAACTTCGCCGTATTGACTTCGGCTTTCTTGCGCTGTTAGGCATCGGCGCAATCGCTGCCTTATTGCTTACATCAAAGTTAATCGTCTATCTGCTGAACAACCAGCATGATGCGACTTATGGCTTCTTTAGCGGGTTGATCTTGGTCTCTATTCTCATACCGCTGCGAATGCTAAAGGGGTTCGGTTGGAAAGAATCGGTGGTGCTGTTGATCGCCGTTGCCTTGATATTAAGCCTCTCTGTCGGTATGGGTGAAAAGCAGTTAGAGCGGGTTGCCTACAAATCCGGTAACGCGGCAATGATGGACGACAATGCTGGACGCACAACTGGATTTCCGACGTATTGGCAACTCGGACTCTTTTTTGGAAGCGGTGCGTTAGCGGTTTCGGCGATGATTCTGCCCGGCATCAGCGGTTCGTTCCTGATGCTCGCACTCGGGGTCTATTTCCCGCTCCTAACGGCAATCAATACCTTGATAGAGGGTGTCCCTGGATTGCTCAAAGGTGCTTTAACCGAGCCGATGTTAGGAAGTCTACTGATACTTTCTGTCGCTGCACTCGGGTGCGTGTTCGGTCTCCTTGCATTCACGCGGTTGCTTAACTATCTGCTGGAACGCTATCGCAATCTGACAATCGCCTTTCTTATCGGGTTGATGGTCGGTTCACTTTATGGATTATGGCCATTTCGTGAGTTCTCAATGGTTGATGGAGAACGGATAGATACTGCTCACATCTTACCGCAACTTGATGTGAATCTGCTCATCACTGTCGGTGCTTTTCTTGTCGGTGGTGGTGTCATTATTTTATTCACACGTTTGGAGAATTAGAGGTCTGCTGGAACCTATAAGTAACGTCTTTCGCATAACGAAATGAAAGCAATAAAAAACATCGGTTTTTTTGTCAATACTACCAAAGCAAATGCAGCAGGCGTCGTTGAAGGTGTATCTGCGTGGCTCGAAGAGCGAGGTATTGTCCCGCTGCTACCAGAAGAGCAAGCAGTTGGATTGGGGTATCCCGAAACCGGTATTTCCAAAACGGAGATGGTAGAACAAGCAGATGTTCTTCTTGTTCTGGGTGGCGACGGAACGCTCCTCAGCGCAGCGCACACACCACAGGTTGAGAATGTGCCTATCTTGGCGATTAACATTGGGACGCTTGGGTTTTTGACGGACGCATCACTTGATGAACTCTATCCGACTTTGAAGGCGACCTTGGCAGGCGACTATCGAATAGAGCATCGAATGATGTTAGAGGTTGTTGTAGATAGACAAGGGTTTCCGCAACCTTTTCGTGCTTTCGCACTTAACGACGTTGTGATTCGGCACTATACGCGTCTCATTGAATTAGATGCCTATATTGACGGTGAACTCTTTATACCGTATAACGCCGATGGATTGATCATCGCAACGCCAAGCGGTTCAACCGGATACTCGCTCTCTTGTGCTGGCACTATCGTCGCACCACAGTTGGAAGCAATTTTGTTAACACCCATCGCACCGCATAGTTTGACGGTACGTCCGTTTATTGCTGATGGGGATGCGGAGATAACGGTCAAAATGCGTGCTGCGTATCAGAGCGTAGATGTTTTTGTGGATGGGCAACGCGAGACACACAGTCTCACCGCGGGTGCGGTCATAAAAGTGGAGAAAGCGGAACGAACAATTCAGCTGATCCGTTCACAACACCATAGTTACTACAAAACCTTGCGTGAAAAACTAATGTTGGGTGAAAGAATCAAAAACACATAAGCACTGTCACCAATCGTCAGGACTCAGCCCTCAGTAACCGTCATCTTCCAACAAGTTACTGAGAACTGGGAACTGACACAACCGACAACTATAATGATAGAAACACTCTCTATCCGCAACGTTGCTCTCATAGACGCACTCGAACTGGAACTGGCACCGGGGTTGAATATTTTTACCGGTGAGACGGGTGCTGGTAAATCGGTTATCCTTAAGTCGATTGGACTGGTGTTGGGTGAAAGATCCACCGCCGATATTGTTCGAGAAGGCACCGATTTTGCGAAGGTGGAAGCAAGCGTCGCACCTGATGAGACGCATCCGATGTGGCATACCGATTTTGATTTCAGCGATGTGTTGGACGCATCCGATGTGACCATTCTTTCAAGGCAAATCAGTGCGAACGGTAGAAGCCGCTGCCATATCAATGGACGTTTGGTAAATTTAAAGCAGCTGCAAGCACTCGGTGCTTTGCTTGTTGACATTCACGGTCAACATGAGCATCAATCGTTATTTCGGACCGAAACACATCTCAGGCTTTTAGATGATTTTGGAGGGAACAGTGAGGCACAGCGGCAGATTGGTAAGGTCTATACGCAACTAAGAGGCTTGCAGCAAGAGGCAGCATCCCTCGCGGACACTTTGGCTGCATCAGAACGCGAAAAAGAACTCCTTGAATTTGAAATTAAAGAACTTACTGCGGCGAATTTAGAGGAAGGTGAAGACGAAGCGTTGGCAGATGAAGCTCGCCTTCTCAAGAATGCAGAGGCGTTGCGTGAATCGGCGATGCTTGTATATCAACAATTGGATGGCGACGGGGCTGGCGGTTTTGGCAGTCCCGTTGAACGCTTGAAGGCTGCAACGAAAGAACTTACAAAATTGTCGGACATCGATGACAGCCTCTCGGAATTACGAGATCGGTTGGAATCATCACTCTACGAATTGGAGGATGTTGCCTTACAGGTCCGACACTATGCAGAAACGGTGGAGTCCAACGCAATGCGGTTGGACGAGGTTACGGATCGATTGGCGTTGATTTCAAAATTGAAGCGGCGTTATGGCAACACTATTTCCGAAATATTAGCCTACCACGCTGAAGCGGAACAGAAATTGGAGACATTACAACTCGGTTCAGAAAAACAGGAGTCGCTCCAAGCGGAGATCCAAGCAACCATCCAAGAAGCCCAACACTTGTGCACCGCGCTCTCTGCGAAACGGGTACACGTCGCTAAACATCTTTCGGAGCGGATTGAGAAGGAACTCCGTACACTCGGCATGGACAAAGCAGAGTTTCAGGCATCCGTGCAGCATATACCAGACGCAGGGGGCCCGTTTCGGATAGATAACAAACCTTATGCCTTCCGTTCCGATGGAATGGACGATGTTGAATTCTTAATTGCGCCGAATGTTGGCTCCGAAGCGCGCCCAATCGCCAGAATTGCGTCAGGCGGCGAAATCTCGCGTATAATGCTCGCTTTAAAGACTGTGTTGGTTCAAGCTGACGAGATTCCGACACTGCTTTTCGATGAAATTGACAGCGGTATCGGTGGTAAAGTTGCGGATGTCGTTGGTAAAAAACTGAAGGAATTGTCAGCCTTTTCACAAGTTATCTGTATTACGCATCTCCCTCAGATTGCGCGTTTTGCGGACAAGCATTTTCGGGTAGAAAAAAAAGTGGTTGGTGAACGTACCCTAATTACAGCAAAACCTTTAACAACAGAAGAACAAGTTAATGAAATCGCCCGAATGCACGGTGGCAAAGAAACCGAAATAGGACTTGCGCATGCGCGCGAGTTATTGTCTGAAAAATAGTTTTTTATTTTTTTATTGGGTTTCTGCTCCGATTTGTCCTGCTTCGCAGTGAGAACCAAATCGGGTTTCTGGTGAAAAAACCAAAAACGATAGTCCGTAATGAAATAGAGGGGTTTTTACTTGGGTGTTTCTTCTAGGTTCACGGAATGAAATTCTAAAGCACCGACTCACCTCACCGAACCGCAAGGAAATATAAAAAACGAACCGCAAGGGAAGTTAAAAATATGGACGACAGGTTTACACAAGCCAGCGGAACGCATGTCTATACAGGGTGCGAGTTATTGGTCAAAGGTGCCTTAGAGAGTGGGGTTAGTCTGCTCACAGGTTATCCAGGATCCCCGATTGCGGAAGTCTTTGATGTCATCCAACGTAATGCTGAGTTGTTGAAAAACAACGGCATTGTGGCGCAGATTGCCAACAATGAAGCGTTAAGTATCGCACGCCTGAATGGCTCGCAAATGGCGGATGTCCGTGCGATTACGTTCATGAAAAGCGTTGGTTTGCATGTAGCCTCCGATGCGTTGGCGATTAGTAACCTTGCGGGGACAACGGGTGGTGCTGTCGTTGTCGTAGGCGACGATACTTGGTCGCACAGTACACAGGTACCTGCTGATTCCCGATTCTTGGTCCGACATGTCTACACGCCACTTCTTGAACCGAGTACATTTCAGGAACTCAAGGACTGGATTCACGCCGCTTTCCAGATTTCTGCTGCTGCAGACCTCTATGTTTGCCATCTAACCACTGAAAATCAGGCGAGTGGCGGTGGTAACGTTGAGCTCCATCCGAATATCTATCCTGACATTACCGGTTTGAAGCGAGTTAACTTGGATACCCAACTCATTGATGCCGATAAGCGGGTGATCTTACCACCGCATACTGCCCAAATTGAGACAGAAACATTGCGAGAAAGATTTCCTACCGCAATTGAGACCGCAAGAGAGCTTGGACTCAACAAGATTCAGTTTATGGACGGAATCTCACGTAAAAAGCGGTACCCACTCGGATTTGTCAGCGCAGGTTTGGCACACAGTTACCTCCTCCACGCCCTCGAAGAATTGAACTTACACGGCGACATCCCGATTCTCAAACTCGGGATGACCCATCCAATTGATGCGGATATCGTCAGAGAGTTTGCGCAACAGGTTGACGAAATCTATGTCGTTGAGGAGAAGCGTCCACTTTTAGAAAACGAAATCAAAGCACTGCTTACCCATGCGTATCAGAACGGAGATATTGAGGCGTACGTAAACGTATGGGGGAAACAATTCCCTGATGGTCTCGTGGGGATTCCAACAGTCTCCGGTTTAGATGCCTCTATTCTCATTCAAAAGTTGATCCCACTTCTTAAACACCGGCTGAGTACTGCTGGAACGCTTGTCGATTTGAAACATCTCTCGCGTGAAGAGGCACTCCAAGAAGCGGTCTCCGAACAGCAGATTGACATCTCGCAACGTACCCCGACTTTTTGCCCAGGCTGTCCGCATCGTGATTCCTCAAGTGTCTTCCTCGAAATCACACAGCAATTTATGGATGCCGACTACATGAAGAAGCACCACAATTCAGGTCCGGTGGATCTCGTTTTTCACGGGGATATTGGTTGCTATTCGATGCTCAAATATGAACCGTTTCCGCGTCTGATGCACAATCTCTCGGCGATGGCGTTAGGTGGCGGTTCGGGTGCAGGGATTGATCCGTTTATTAAAAATAAACAGATTGTTTTTATGGGGGATTCAACGTTTTTTCACGGTGGAATGTCAGCGATTTCAGATTCACTGAAAAACAACCAAGACATCGCCTACATCATTTTAGATAACCAAACTACAGCAATGACGGGACATCAACCCACTCCTGCTGACGAGCTTGACCTCCTCGGCAATCCGACATTTGCTCAGGATATTGAGAAAGTCGCCCAAGGTCTCGTTGGCGATTCTGAAATAGATATTGTGCGCACTAACCCGGAAGATCGGGTAAACTACAAAAAATATCTCGAAAAGACCATTCTTAAACCGGGTGTCAAAATTGTTATTGCTGATAAAGAGTGCGCCATTACCCACCACCGCCGTCTCCGTCGTGAACAACGCAAAACTATAGCCAAAGACGGTTTCCTGAAACACGAAAAGCATATTAATATCACACCTGAAGTCTGCGAATTTTGTCGAGAGTGCACCACAGTTACCGGATGTCCCGGTTTAAAAATTGTGGATACCGACTATGGCGAGAAGATTGCTATTGACCAGTCGAATTGCGTCTCTGATGGTGCGTGTGCGCGGATTAAATATGCGTGTCCAGCATTTGAAGAAGTTATTGTCACACGCAAACGTCCGCCTCGACAGCAAACAGTGGCACCCGGTTACCGAGACCTCTTGAGCGATGCTCCGTTGCCACCACCGCCACCGCTGACATTTGAACGGAATTGGAATGTCTATGCTGCGGGTGTCGGTGGCATGGGGATCGGGACTATTTCCAAGGTGCTTGTCGTTGGTGGGTACCTCCAAGGCTACGATGTAAACTTCTGTGATAGGAAAGGTTTGGCGATCCGCAACGGCGGGGTCTATACGCATATCGCATACACGCAACCCGGCGTTCACGCTTCGCCGGTGATTCCGTATGGCAAGGCGGACTTACTGTTAGGACTTGACATTCTGGAGGCAGCACGCGGCATTACAGCCCAATCGCTCTTCCGTATCGCATCACCTACACGCACAACTGCCGTGGTGAACACCGCAAAGACTGAAACGATATCCACTCTCATTGGCAAAGACGATTTTGATCCCAACACACTTGAAGCGGCACTTCAGACACATACCAATGCGGATACATATTTCGGTGTTGATCTGTTTGCGGTTTCTGAGCAGTTGTTCGGCAATAAGTTATATGCAAACATGATGCTTCTTGGTACTGCCTTCCAACGCCAATTGATACCGCTTGAACTGGAACCGCTCCAATTAGCATTGAAGCAGATGGTACCGCATGCCGATTTGGATATCAATATGAAAGCATTCAACGTTGGACGGCGGCTCGCGCTTGACGTTCAACAAATAGAGAATGCAGCGCCGCACCAACTAAACTACGCTGAGATGCTTTTTGCAAAACGACAGATCTTGGAGAAAAAGCGCGGTGGAAAGCGTTTAGCAGAGAAATATGTAGCACTCGTCGAAAGCACCGTGGAGACACTAAACATTGGTTCGGACAACATTCACCGACTGCTGGCACTTTATGTCTACGATCTTGTTCAATTTGAGGATCTGAACTACGCACAGGTGTATGTTGAAAAGGTGAAAAAGGTTCATGCTCACGATTCGGAAGTATACGACTATCGTGCCACAAAAGCCGCTATCAGATACCTTCATAAAGTGATGCTGATTAAGGACGAAGTCTATGTCGCACACCTACTGACGAGCACGGAAAAATTGGCGCGTGACAAGGAATTGTATCAGATTGATACAAAAAATGGCGATAGGATTAAATATGTCCATCTGAATCGTCCGCATTTCACTGTCATGGGATTTGACCTTGAAACGGACATTGACACACACAACTGGCAATTAAATCTAATGAAGCGGATGAAGTTTCTCAGACGGTGGCTCTCAAAATGGCACGCCAGAGAGAAGGCATTCCGAGAGTGGTATGTTACCCGTGTGATTGACACTTTTGCGCCGACGGATGCCGAGGCGTACGAGAAGCATCTCCGTGCCTTAGAATGTGTGGAGGAAGTCCGTGGCTATCGGGAAATTCGATACCCAAAGATGGAGGCGGCGAGACAGACGGTTGAAAGTCTACTTGGGAGATAGCCGAGAACAATAAAACGATGCACACACGACATCTACTGACAGGACATACCCGCGTTGTCGGTGTTATTGGTGATCCTGTTGAACACAGTCGTTCACCTCAAATGCACAACGCCGCTTTTGCGAAAGCGGGGCTTGATTACGTCTATGTGCCTTTTCATGTGCGTCCGAATAATTTAGGGGACGCGATGGCGGGTTTTAAAGCGATTAACGTCGTTGGGATTAATGTAACACTTCCGCATAAACAAACAGTCATCCCGTATCTCACGTCGGTTTCGCGAGAAGCGGAACTCATCGGTGCAGTGAACACGCTCACCTTTGTTGGTGATGAGATACACGGCGATAATACAGATGCTCCGGGTGTTTTGAGAGCACTGGAGGAAAACGGAGACATGTCTGTACCCGTAGGTGAAGCTGTTGTCGTCTTAGGTGCAGGGGGTGCTGCAAGAGCCGTGGTTGTTGCGTTGGCACTCGCAGGTGTAGCCTCCATCACAATCGCTAATCGGACGGTGGAGAAGGCTGTCGCCTTAGCAGAAGAGATGCATCAAAAAACAGAGGTCGCTATACACGGAATGGGTCTGACGGATGCTCGTTTGCCTGTTGCTGTCCGCCAGAGCGTACTCCTCATCAATACTGCGACGGCGAGCATGGATGCAACACATCCTTTGTTAATTTCTACGGACTGGCTTCAACCGAATACTATCGTTTACGACATTGTGTATACACCGCCGGTGACACCGTTGATGCAAGCTGCTGCTGAGCGTGACTGCCAAACCCTTGGTGGCATCGGGATGTTAGTTCACCAGGGGGCTATCGCTTTTGAAAAATGGACAGGTATCACGCCGTGTACGGAGACAATGCGCGAAGCACTCTCTATATAGGCATTGTAGGATAATTTTATAATTTCATCAGTTTTCTAAGAAACACGACTTACGCAAATTTAGCACGCAATAGTAGATTTTTTAGTTTTAAACCCCCTAAATCCCCCTTATCAGGGGACTTTAAGAGGAGATGCGTAAGTCCTCAGCAATACGAAAGGGGTCAATAACAACATAATGGAACAACAAGAACAAGTGGAACAGCAAGAACAAGAAATTAAGCCGATTCGGTTCGTTATCCTCGGAACACCTTATACGATCAAACCGACTGAGGAATTAACGGCGGAAGCCATTACTGAATTGATCGACTATGTCAAAAGTTTAGTTGAATCCTATCTCAGAAGAGGTTTTGACGAAGCAAGGGTTCCGTTGCTCGTCGCATTTCATATCGCTGATGAGAAACGTCGTCTGCAAGAAGAGTTTGAATTGCCACTGCACCGGATGGTAGAACGATTACAATTTGCGATTGAAGAGGATACGGAATTGGGGTCCCTACCCGTTCCTAAAGATACTGAAGAGGAACAGACTCCTGATTAGGGCGTTTATAGCGGGCGCGTTTTTCACAGGATCACAATATCGGGTTTGTATGCTATCGGAACAGTATCAATGCGAGAATGCCGAATATCGGAAGCAGCGCAATTAAAATTTTGACTTCGAGCAGATATTTTTTATACCGCTGAATTGTGGCGCGTCGTTCTATCCACTGATTGATAAAATCAATCCGTCGATGGATAGACGGGTGTGTGTTGAACATCTCAAAAAATCGCCGAATTGATTTCGGAACCGAATTCAGCACAGCGAGTTTCATCAACGCTGTTTTGAATGCTTCGGGTTTCGCTGTGAGTGCAGCCGCATATAGGTCGGCTTGATGTTCACAACGCCTTGACAAATACCGAAAGATGAACACGAAGTAGATGATCAAAAAAGTTAACCAGCATAACGTCGGCAGGATTTGCGATCCTTCAAAGTATGCTACCAACGGTTCTTCAACAAGGATATAGAAAAACGGATAACTCAATAGATAGAAAAGCGAAAAAAGCATATATGTCGGAATGTGCCGGTAGCGAATATGTCCAAGTTCGTGGGCAACGACAGTTTCGATTTCTTCATCTGTAAAGTATTCGAGAAGTGCGTCTGTCAAAAAGATTCTCCGGTTCCATGGAAAGGTCCCCGCCACTGCGGCGTTTGCTATCGACAATGAACCGGTTTGCCACACGACAATATCTCGATATTTTATACCACTCTGTTTCGTCAACTGATCCAACTTTCCCTTCAATGTTGACCCCATCGCCAGCGGCTCCGTTTTCCATAGAAACTGCATGAGTAATGGCGCGAGGATGTAAGCGGAGGCAATCACAGGTAAGATCAACCCTATTAGCACATAGGGACGCTCGAAAATGAATGCTTTCGCTGAATATGGAAGCCATTGCACAGCGTCTATTGCGGCGAAGTAAACAAACATCGGCAGCAGTGGAAAGAGTAGAAACTTGAATTGAAGTGTGGTAACCTCCCGGTAATGTCCGGGTTGCGGTCGGTTCACCTGGTAGAACGCAAGTCGGATACAGATGAGCCCGATTAGAAGCGGAATCAACGCGAGTGTTTGGCGTAAGTTCTCCATTGGGAAGAATGCGAAGTGTTTATTAATCAGGGCAGGTAAATTCAGTAGATACAGATTGCCCAAATATGCCGCTAAACTCATACATTCAAAAACAATCATGAAACGTCGCAGGCGATAAAGTTTCGGTAGGTTTTCTTCTCTGTTTGCGGGGAAAGTTCGCGCGACGTACGATGTCACAAAGTAAGCGATGAGCACAGGGACACCCGTTAATACAATTGTCCATAGGACCACCTGCATATCGCTGATGTTTATGTAGGTCTGCGGTGGTTCAAAGGAGAAAAGAAAGAGTAAACCTGCGATGAGGATGATGCTTATCTGTCCCATGCTATTCGTAGTTCCTAATCTGTAATAAGTGGCTTTAACGCGCGACAAAGTACGCTGACTATCGTCGGTTTTTGAGAAGAATGGATACTGAATTTTACCTTATTTCGCATCAAAAATCAAGGGTATTTTAGCATCTGCACCTCACATTCTAACAAACCTGAAAAAAACTTTTGACTTTTTTTGGAGAAAAGTGATATAATTTATTATTAAAAGTACCTGTGAGAATAAATTACTTGCAGGTTTCCGGTATTTTGCAAGTTCGCGGTGCAGTTTCGGGCATTGAAAATTGTTGTCTGCATGCAGGCAGGTAATTACTCCGTTTGCATCCATACGTTCAAAACGGGATTTGAAAAGAATTCCAAGAGAAATAGAATCTATTATTTTTTTTCGCGTAACTTGCAAACCGACGTTTTAACACCGGTTTGCAAGCGACGCCCTAAATTGTCGTAAAGAATTAGGAGGAACCCCATGCTAAGTAGAACCGCTTTCACAATTATCGCTCTTCTCGGAGTTGCGCTTGTTGTTAGTAGCTGCGGCAAGTTGAACCAAGAAGAGTTTGAAATGTGGAAGAATGAACACGTCTCGCAAATAGAGCAGACCAACTCTGACGTGTCAAACAAAATCACGATGTTAGAGGGCAAAGTCGATCAGCAGAATAAAGATACGACAGAGGCAATCTCCAGAGCGATGGATGAGGCGATTGCTGCGTCCCAACAAGGTGATGCTGACACGATCATTGCGGCGGAACAAAAAGCCAAAGAAGCGGACGCACAACTCCGTGAGGACCTAATGAAGGCTCTGGATACACGCAACAAAGAGTCGAGGAGTTTTGCGGAAAGTACACACGCCAAACTGGAAACAGAGCTCACGGCACATGAAAATAACGACAAAGCACAAGACGCAGCGATAAAGCAGCTGCAATCTGATGTGATGGCTTTGAAGGGACAGGTTGATATGGTTGCAACGGAAGCAGCCAAAAAACCGATGCTGGTGGCTACTGTTAACTTCGGTAGCGGACAGACCGGTCTATCCAGCAAAGCGAAAGAGATACTTGACGGTGTCGCCGATCAACTCATGGCATCGGATGCAAAGATCGTGGTTGTTGGACATGCTGACGGTACCCCCGTACTCCGCGGAAGTTATAGAAGCAACTGGGACCTCTCACAAGCACGTGCTAACTCAGCGGCAAAATATTTGAAGTCCAAAGGGATTGATGCCGGTAGAGTTGAGGCAGTTGGCATGGCACACACGAAACCTATCGCCCCACAAAACACTGCTGCAGGCAGAACTATGAACCGCAGGGTTGAAGTTATCCTGCTCCCCGCAGGCGCAATGATGTAGCCTAACTGTATTCCAACGTCGGGGCGGGTCCTTTGCCCGCCCACCGTTGTTCCATTACAGTCTTAAGCACCCGTCGGATAAGGACCCTCTTTATGCGTCTTATTTTTGCATGTTTCATGTCTCTTCTGCTCCTGATGCCTTGTCTAACAGTAGCGGAGACTGTTGATACGCCACCCTTGCGACCATCACCTGTCCGAGATTTTTTGAAAGAACATTTCCGCTTTCCCTCGCTTCAACTCTCCCTATTTTCATACAAACCGGAGTTAGGCGGCTTGACTGATATTCTCCAGAGTGTCGGTGTATCGAGTGTTCCGAGTGCGCTGTTGCCTATGTTTTCGGCTGTATTTGAACACACACCAGAGTTGGATTCACGTTTTGAGATCGGCTATTGGCAGATGGAACTTGATATTCCACCGCCCACCTCGGTGAATCTCTCTGCCACGCTTATTCCGGTTTCATATCAACTCATCTACCGACCCGTTCTGCTGTCCGAATTTATCCCGATCTATTTGGGCGGTGGTATCGGTTTTTTGGGAGCAGATTTTAGCGGCAGCGCGGTGGACTTGATTGAACAACAAGGTATCAGTTTCAATGACAGTTCGTCGGGTCCAACCGGGTATGTCCTTATCGGTGCAGAACTGATTCAGTGGGAACATAACCTCACACTCAATCTTGAGTTGAAGCGGATACTCAAAACAGTAGAGACAACAGGCACGATACCGCTTAATCTGATTTTAGACGGCACGGCAATCGGACTCGGTGTCAAAATGGCATTTTAGTTATCAGTTATCAGTTAAAGAGGTTTCTGATGCCTATAAGCGGCTTGTTAACTGGCAACCATAAGCGAAATGCAAAATCATGGAAGGACATCTATTACTATACAAAAGGCAAGGTTTGCTAACCGCACCTATCGAAGGATCGTGTAAGTCCTAACCATTGAAATTTGAAATTTGGTAAGAGAATCCTCCCCTTTTTCATCTGTCTTGTGGTCGGCGGCGTTATCGGTGGTTACTCGGACACTCCGTTTCCACTCTTCAGTTTATTGGTTGTAACCGGTGCTTTCGTTTTCCTCGGCATGGAACTTGCCGTTTATCTGCTATTAATTGCCCTGCCGTTTTCATTCCGTTATATCCTCCCCGGTCACTTTGAGATCCAAACACCCACAGAGCCGTTATTAGGCATGCTGGTCGCGGTTTACTGCGTAAAAAAAATAGTTGATCGCGTGCTCCGAAAAGAGCAGTCGGAAGACACTTTCCCTTTCTTCGTCCCGCTCTGCTTCTATATCCTCATCACTTTTCTTTCAGCAATCAATACACCCGATCTCTTTGGTACACTCAAAGGCGCGTTTCGTGCGACAGTATACATGCTGTTTAGTGTAATCGTGTATGCCGTTATCCAAAACAGAACTGCCCTGAAACGATTGTTTATTGCTATTTTTCCTTCCGCCGCTGTTGCTGTCATCTGGACGATTATTGTTCTGATTTACCATATTGACGCGTGGCAATGGACGAGTGCTTATCGGAGTGCCCCATTTACGAATTACTCCGTTTACGGTGCCTTCACTACTATCTTCTTTCTGGTTTGTCTGAGCCGTCTGCTATTTGACAACAGTCGGTACGATCGCGTGTTATGGACGGCATGGTTCATCTGTTTCAGTGTGGGACTTTTGATGTGCTTTTCACGTGGGGTCTGGCTTTCGGTCATTGTTGCAGTCGGCTTTATGCTCCTGCAACTCGGAAGAGGCGTTACGCATAAAAAAATTCTGTTTATGGGTGCCGCGTGCCTCATCTTGTTGGCGTGTCTGAGCCTACCGAGTATCTATAACATATTTGTTGAACGGATTGCGTCCACAGTGGATTTGGGTTATGCTTCAAACCGGGCGCGTCTCCTGCGGTGGGGACAAGCGTTTGTGATGTTCCTCGAAAGTCCGATTTTGGGGAAAGGTTATGGTGCGTTCGCGATGCTTTATGAGGAAGATGTGGCACTCGTTGGGAGTTACACGGCACAGTATCAACTCGGTGCACACAGTGAATACCTTCAAGTGATGGCAGAATTGGGGATCGTTGGATTGGGTGTTTGGGTATGGCTGAATCTCGCATTTTTACGCTACGGATTTCGGGCACTCAAAACGATAGACGACGGCTTTTACCGTTCTGTCGTCATCGGATTGATGGCAGCAGAGATTTCGTTGATGGTGCATTTCACGGTGAATAATCTCTTGAACGGCGATGCCGTTGGGGTGCCTTTCTGGGGCATTTACGGATTGCTACCGGCTGTGGTGCAGATGGCATCCCGTGAAAAGACTTCATTAGAAACCGAAGAGGGTGTATAATAGGATTAGTCATCAGCAGTCAGGGGAATAGTCGATAGCCATTTTCTTCTTAGATTTGAAAACAATACGGAGGCATTAATATGAACATTATTCACATTATTTCAGATACGTTTCGACGCGATAATCTCGCTATTTATGGCGGAAAAGGATACACACCGTCCCTAAACGCCTTTGCTGAGAAGTGTGTTGTTTTTGACAAAGCGTATGTGTGTAGTTACCCGACTGTACCGATCCGAGGGGATTTGGTGACAGGACAGGTCAGCATTTGCCGACGCGGATGGGAACCCCTCAAACGCGATGTGCCCGTCATTGCGACGGATTTAACAAAGGCTGGTGTTGTCAGCATGATGATTGCGGATACACCCCACCATATCAACAACGGCTTTTTTTACAATCGTGGTTTCACCGGATGGAAGTGGATTCGCGGGCAGGAAGGCGATTGCTTGGAGACGCATCCGTACGATTATGAATCACAAGACGCATTACGCTATCGCGAATATACACGGACACATCCAAATAAATTACCCGCCGGTCTCGGAAACCATATTAGAAATACGGATTTTCGGCAGACCGAGGAGGACACTTTCGTCGCACAGACTGTACAAACGGCTTGCGATTGGTTGGAACGGAACTATCAGCATGAAAACTTCTATTTGATGGTGGATACCTTCGATCCGCACGAACCGTGGGATGCTCCGGAGTGGTACCTGAAGCGTTTCGATGCGAGCGATTACGACGGACCGGAACCGATTTATCCGCCTTACGGTCCGAACCCGATGAATGAACGCGAGACGGAACGCCTCAATGCGCTCTATCGTGCGGAAGCGTCGCTTGTTGACAATTGGATCGGGCAGCTTTTACGGAAAATTGACTATATGGGGTTGATGGAAAACACGATGGTGATTTTTATGGCGGATCACGGTTTTCTATTGGGTGAACACGGACTGCTCGCTAAAAATCTGAGTATGTATGAAGAGATTGTTCACATTCCATTGTTGGTTTATCATCCGGATGCCACACCACACCATACCAATGCGCTCGCGAGCATCGCCGATATTCCTGCGACTGTCATAGATGTGTTCGGTGCAGAACGCGGGGCACAGGTAGAGGGCAACAGTCTCCTCCCTGTTATTATGGGAGATACGGACACCGGACGCGAATATACTGTTACGCACGGTGCTTGGGTCGGTGGATGGAGTCCTGACGGTGGCAGTCCGCACGGCAGCATCACTGACGGCACCTGGTCTCTGCTTTTAGAAAACCGGGGTGCCCCAAAGTCTTTGTTCCATTTGCCTTCTGATCCGGAGCAGCTGCAGAATCGATTTGAATCGGATACGGCAGAGGCGCGTCGGCTCTACCAAGCTTTTTTAGACTTCTTGGCACAACACGGTGCACCTGAAGCGATGGTTGCCCAATTCCAAGATCGGTGGCAAGAATGAAGCACTACGTCCAGTCCATGATTACGCCTAAATATTCGTCCTTCCGGTCTGTCAATCCATCATAAGCAGATTGGGCATCTTCCGGATCAATGACGTGTGTCAGTAATTCTTCTACTTTGAATTTGCCCTCACATATCAGCGAATACACCAAACGCGAGTTCCGTTCAAGCGAGTGCTTCGATTCACCGGAGTGCATCGTCGGATAGACCCATTCATGTGCACTTCTGAGTGTAATCGCGCCCAAGCCGATGCTATGGCTATAGTTCAAGATCGCTGTTGCATCCGTGACATATTCGCCACGCGGTGAACCGAGTAGGATAACTTCACCCTTCCTGCCAGTCAATTGATACGCCGTCTCTACGAGTCGTGGGTTTCCGATGGCTTCAACGGTGACTGCCGTCTTTTCGCCGTCTGTTAATGCAATAACACGTTCCAACACATCTTCTTCGTCAGGATTAATCAGATGCTGGATACCGCATTGCCGAGCGATTTCAAGACGGCGTGGTACTCGCTCAATGCTGATGACCTTCATGCCCGCCAGATTGAAAAGTTGAGATGCAGAGTTGCCGACGAGTCCTAAGCCGATAATAGCAACGGTATCTCCGAACTCAGCAGACGATACCCGTAGAGATGTCATTGCGACCGTTGCCATTCGGACAAATGGTACCAACTTCTCGTCTATATCTAATGGGGATTTGAACGCCAAAAGCACTGCTTCTGTCTTAGCGATAGAGGCGTGTGGACTGTAACAGAAGGCGAGATCCCCGACAGCACATTTCGTTACGTTCTCACCGACTTTGAGCACTTCACCGATTGCTGTGTAGCCAGAGCCGTGCGGAAATCTTGTGCCGCTTTCAAGTCCTGTATATCCTGCGCCTTCGGTGCCGGGACTAATCAAACTATAGTGCGTTTTGAGCAAAATTTGGTTGGGTGTGAGGGTCTCGTCAAGTTCAAAATCTTCCAGCGTTGCTGAACGCTTCGCTGGCATTACAATCTGTTTGCCTTTCATGCCGTAATGCTCCTTGTTGAATTTTCCCTATTATGGTATCATATCTACAAGATTTTTTATATTTTTAATTATTCCTTGCGGTTCGGTAAAGTGGACCGTATGCTTTGACGTTTTTCGGCGTAGAGCCAGCCCGGCACGTTGTTTGGGCTTACGTTTCCTTTATAACTTTCAGACGCAGAACTACATCTGTTAAGAAGGAGAGATTTCCTTATGAGACTCACGCAAGAACAGTGTGAAACTTATCGGACACAAGGCGTGCTGATAGTCAAAAATGCGCTGACGGATGAAGACCTCCAGCCGGTGATTGATGAGATTTCGGATTGGATTTCGGAACGCGCCCTTGCCTTAAAGCAGGAGGGCAAAATCGAAAACTTGTATGAAGATGAGCCTTTTGATAAGCGTTTCGGATTATTGCTCGCGCAGTCCGGCGAGATGGCAGGCGGGTTGGATATTATGCACTACCGCGGTAAAGCCATCTTTGATTTTCTGAAGAACGATAACCTCTTAGATGTTATCGAAGGGATTGTTGGGCCGGAGATTACCTGTAATCCGATCCAGCATGTGCGTGCGAAACCGCCGGTTGTCGATGGGAACGCGAGTTGGGCAGGCGGGGTGCCGTGGCATCAGGATGCGGGGGTCATGATGCCAGAAGCGGAAGGCTCTGAGATCGTCACGTGTTGGCTGCCGTTAGGTGATAGCACGATAGAGATGGGGTGCCTTCAAGCGTTGCCGGGTATCACTGAGGATATAGGGTATCTAATCCATCAGAAAGAGGGTGGCACGATGATCAAACCGGAGTTGATGCCGGATGTCGAACCGCTCATGTTGGAATGTTACCGAGGCGATGTCATCTTGTTGAGCCGATTCACGCCGCACCGTTCGGAACCGAATACGTCTGATCGGTGTCGCTGGTCGTTGGATTTGCGCTATCAGACCACGGGACATCATACTGGACGGACGGCGCATCCTGACTTCATTGTGCGCAGCCGTAAAGATCCTGAGACTGTCTTGTCGGAACACCAAGCGTGGTGTGATTTATGGGTAGATGCTTTTGAAAATCCGCGCGGCTTTGCTGGACATAGGTCGGTATAGGTATCGATCAATTCTTCTTTTGTAGGAGCCGCAGAACCCGTAGCCCGTAACGGAGTGGAGGGGTTTTTGCTTGGGTGTTTCTTCAGATTTAAGAAAGGCACTTCAAATGCCATTCCCGCGCTATTACTCCGCAAGGTAAATTAAAAAAATGCAAGCGATTATTCTTTGTGGTGGTCTTGCGACTCGGCTCGGTGAAGCAGCGAAAACGGTTCCTAAGGTTTTACTGGAGATCGCTGGGAAAACGGTGCTGGAGTGGCAGATCCGATTGTTGAAGGATGCAGGTGTTACTGTGGTTGTCCTCGCGTCGGGACATCTTCACGATGCGCTTTATGAGCAGGTGGGTAACAATTACGCTGAGATGCGTATCCGCTATGCTAAAGAGGAGAAAAGACTCGGCACCGGTGGGGCGATTCAAAACGCGATGCAGCAGATTGATACGTCCCCCTTTTTTGTGATGAACGGCGATATCCTGCTTGCGGACTTTTCACTCCGAGAGATGTTAGATCGCTTCCGTCAAGGAATGGCGGGGGTGCTTTTGAGTGTGCATGTGCCAGATATTCGTCCTTACGGTGAGATCGTATCCGATTGTGATGGAAAAATTCAGGCGTTTCGTGAGAAACAACCTATCCACCGTGCTGGATATGTCAATGGCGGGATGTATCTTTTTGACCGAAGCATCGCTAACGCGTTCCCCGATGGACAAGAAACCTTTTCTATGGAACGAGACGTTTTTCCATTCGTTTCCAATCTTTATGCGCTGCAAACGGATGCGGGGTGGATCGATATAGGGGTGCCGGAGCGGTTAGACTACGCGCGTAAACATTTCCTTTTTTCTAATTTTCCTTGCGGTTCGGTCAGATGAGTATCAAAGAAACCCCCTAAATCCCCCTTATCAGGGGGACTTGCGCGATTGGAAGAAACCCCTAAATCCCCCTTATCAGGGGGACTTGCAAGGCATCTTCTAATCAAAGGTTTCTTTAGATACATGCGGATTGGTATTCATGCGATAGGCTTTAGATTTCTGTTGCTTCACCTGTTCGCAACACGACATAACTCCGATAGCGTTCTGGATGTATCTCGCCGATTTCGACAGCATCTTGGACAGCACAATCGGGTTCAGCGACATGGGCACAATCGTTGTATTTGCAGGTGCCGAGGTAGGGTTCCATTTCTGGGAAATAGTACTCAAGATTTTCCGTATCAATGCCCCATAATCCAACTTCCCGGATACCGGGTGTGTCAGCGACCTCACCGCCGATAGCCAGTGCAAAAAGCTCGACGAGTGTCGTTGTATGCCGTCCTTTTTGGGTTTTGATGCCGACTTCACCGGTTCGCAAACCTAAATTCGGTTGGATCGCGTTCAGCAGACTGGATTTTCCTACGCCGGACGCACCGATGATAACACTGAATTTATCCCTTAAGACCTCCCGAAATGCGTCAAGGCTTTCAGGTGCATAGATACTGGTATAGAGGACTTGGTAGCCTAACTTCTCATAATTGGTAAAGATGGTGGTGTGTTCTTCCTGTTGGGCTGCGTCCACTAAATCCATCTTATTCAGACATATCACTGCGTCCATGTCCCCCGCCTCAGCCAAGATTAGAAATCTGTCGAGCGTCCGAAAGTTAAGGGGTGGCATGAATGTAGATGCGACGGCTACGATTTGGTCTGCATTGGCGACGATAACCTGTTCGATGTCGCCCTGTTTGCCCGCATATTGCCGCGAGAATTTTGTCTCGCGAGGCAGAATGTCCTCTACCACTCCTTCCTCAGCATCAAGTTGCGTGAAGATAACTTCGTCACCGACAGCAACCGGATCTGCGTATATTCTGCGTCCAGTTTCTGAGCGATGTCTCCGTTTGAGGGTGCCACGGAGTGTACATCTGAGGATAGTCTCGCCGTGCTGAACGTCATAAAACCCTGTTCGTGCGCGAATGACTCTGCCTTGTTCACGTGTGAGGATAAACGCCACCTCCAGGAATCTGTCAAATGTAAGCCTTCATTGTTTTCAAAGCTACCTCAATATTATCGTCAAAGTTGTCAAATTTGCATTCACATGAGACCCGACCATCGTAGCCTGCCTTTTGGAGCGCGGTAAAGAAGTCTGTAAAATCGAAATCGTCGTTTCCGGGGTAAGAACGTTTAACGGGTTCCGCGATGTGGACATGCGCGAGCCACTCAGCGGCATCAATAATATTTTGCATCGGCTCTTCTTCCTGCCAGATATGATAAAGATCCGCCAGTGCCTTGATGCCTTTGCGATTCACCCGTTTTGCCATCGCGACCCCATCTGCGACGGTGCGAAGGATATTCCCTTCTCGCAAACAAATCGGTTCAATTACGATAGTCATGTTATGATTTTCTGCATGATCTGCTGCCATATCGAGGAATTCAGCGATCTGTGCCAGTGCTCGTTCCCGCGAATAGCCTGCCTCTATGTTTCGAGAACCGCTACTTCCGTAGACGATCACTTCGCCGCCGATTTCATTGGCTCTACGACATGCAGTCTCCACATAGCGAGATAGGCGTGGAAAATCAACTGTGTCACCTACCACGCGTAGATCGCCGGGAATAAATCCTGCGTAGGACTCCGGTTTTAAAGGGGCATTCACTGCCTGCTCACGGATTTTCTGAAATTCGGCTTCGTCTGATTCAGGTATCAACGCCGAACGCACCCCTAATTCAATATAATCATATCCGGCTTCCGCGAGCCGATTCACATTTTCCAAACCTGTACAGATCCCAAATCGCATGTATCCGCTCCTTCTGACGTGTGTGCCTAAAGAATAGGAATGAATGAATGTAAAATACTTTCAATAACAATAATAGGACTTACGCAGTCCCTACTGCAGGCGGGGTTTAAAACCCCGTCTGCAGTGCGTTACACGTCCGTTACCATGGAAAAATGCGTAAGTCCTGAATAATTACAGTTAATGTTCTGCATAATGTTTCCGGCTTTATTTTCCGAATCGGCGTTTGCGTTGGCTGTAAGCCCGTAGTGCGCGGAGAAAATCAATTTTACGAAACGAGGGCCAGTATGTATCGCAGAAATAAAATTCCGAGTAAACGCTCTGCCAGAGTAAAAATCCTGATAATCGGACCTCCCCACTGGTACGAATGATGAGTTCAGGGTCTGGGAGATTTGAAGTGTATAGGTAGGGTGTAATCTTGTCCACAGTGAGTTCGTCTGCAATTTGGTGGACCGGTTTCCCACTTTCACTTTCAGCTTTTAGATGCCCCCGAAAAGCCTCAATGATTTCTTCTCGTCCGCCATAAGCAACAGCGACGTTTAAGATGAACTTGTCATAATTTCGTGTTGCTTCTTCTGCCTCCCGAATCGCTTCTTGCAGACTTGGTGGTAGTAGTTCTATTTGTCCCATTGCGCGAACCTTAATTTGGTTGGCATGAAGTCCTTCGATTGTGACGAGTTCCCGCATCTTCCCTTCAATGAGTCCGAGAATGCCTTCGACTTCATGTGCTGCGCGTTTGAAATTGTCAAGCGAGAAAATCCAGATTGAGAAAATTTCGACACCGAGTTCGTCGCACCAGTGGAGTACTTCTTCTAATTTGTTTGCCCCTTCATGGTGTCCTTTAATAACGTTGTCAAGTCCACTGGCTTTAGCATATCGGCGGTTTCCATCAAGGATTACGCCGATATGACGGGGTATGTTCCACGTGTTTGCTTCGGATTCCAAACGCCGTTGGTAAGCCCTATAAAAAAATTTTTCAATTTGTCTTTTAACGTAGCGGAATGGCTTCATGTCTATATCCTAATTTGTTGGCACAAGTTGCGATTAAAGCACAACTTATAGGCACATATAGCAAATTTTATTATAACATAAAAAAGTTATAAAAATAAAGTCTATTTTCCGTCGTTGTCTCGGTTGACCAATAACTTTGAACCTACTGCCCCGTTAAAGTTTTAAAAAGTTGACACGTCACAGGGATTATGATAAATTTATGTAAAAATATTTGTTGGTGCACTGTAAGGCGTAAATTTAAAAGTATCACCCACGGCTTGGTTCGCCTCCGAAATAAACAGAAATCATCTCACGTTCATTGGAGTCAGACTTTATATGGAAGTTGAAACTTCCCCTTCGTTAGCATCATCACAAGTTCCCGCCCACGGTGTCACACTCAAGTCTATTCTTATTGCCGTTATCCTCATACCGATTAACTGCTATTGGGTCATTGAGATGGAAGTTATTCGGTATTCCGGTCACCCTGTGACGATTTCCCTCTTTTTTAACGTAATTTTCAGCCTGTTCGTGGTTATTGGTGCGAACCAATTGTTACGCCGTTTCGTGCCGAGTCTGGCGTTAGTTCAAAGCGAATTGGTAATTGTTTATCTGATGCTGTCTATTGCTTCGGGTATTACTGGACACGACATGCTTGAGATTTTGGTACCGATGTTAGGGCATGCGTTCCGCTTTGCTACCCCAGAAAACGAGTGGCAACAATTGTTCGTACAGTTTCTGCCAGAGTGGCTCACTGTTAGCGATCCATCGCTGTTAAGCGGCTATTATGAAGGTGAATTGCCGCTCTATACAGCCGAGACATTGCTCGGATGGGCAACGCCTGTCCTGTGGTGGACGGCATTTATTACTGTGTTGATTTTCGGGATGCTTTGCATCAATATAATCGTCCGGAAACAGTGGATCGAACACGAAAAGTTAAGTTATCCCATCATTCAACTCCCGCTCCAGTTGACAGAGACACCCCAGACGCGTCTCTTTCAGAACAAGTTGATGTGGCTCGGCTTTGGGATTGCTGGCGGGCTCGCCCTCTGGAATGGAATCAACTTTTTGTTTCCAATCTTACCCGAATTCAGAACCCGTATACGGAGTTTTCAAATTTTTACGGAAAGCCCGTGGAACGCTATGGGCAGAATCCCGTTTTCACTGTATCCATTTGCAATCGGACTCGGTTTTTTTATTCCGTTAGACCTCTCGTTTTCATGCTGGTTTTTCTTCTGGTATTGGCGATTTATGCGTGTGCTCGGCGCTGCACTTGGACTACGCACCCTACCTCGCTTTCCGTACATGAATGAGCAAGCAGCGGGTGGTTACCTTGCACTGTGTGTTCTGGCAATTTGGGCGAGTCGTAGACATCTATTGCACGTTGCAAAAACGGTTGTGGGACTTAATCCGCGACGGGAAAATACTGTCGTCAGTGCTTCAGGACGCGAAACACAAGAAGCAATGTCGTATCGCGGGGCAACGATCGGTCTTATCGCTGTAATGGTGTTTCTTGTGCTTTTCTGCTACTATGGCGGTGCCGAGCTTTGGGTGATGTTCGCGTTCTTTGTTATCTATTACATGATTTCAATCGCCATCACCCGGATGCGTGCTGAACTTGGGACACCTGTGCATGATCTGCACTATTCCGGTCCCGACGAAATTCTGACTCGGACAGTTGGCACACGCCGATTGGGAAGAGACAACCTCATTATGTTCTCCATGTTTTGGTTTATTAATCGTGCCCATCGGAGTCATCCTATGCCGCATCAATTGGAAGGCTTTAAAATCATGGAACGAACGAACATGACGATGCATCGCATTATCTTTGCCTTAACGCTGGCGACGGTTTTAGGTTCGTTGGCAGGCTTCTGGGCATTAATTGACCGAGGCTACCGGTTAGGGATGGAGGTACGTGCCTATTGGCCTTCTTTGAGTGCTTTTGGGATAGAGCCGTATCGCCGCCTTGCGGGGTGGTTACAAGCCCCTGAAGAAACACTCATTGCTGAAAGCGGGTTTATGGGTATCGGTTTCCTATTGACGACAGTGTTGATGTTCTTTCGGATGCGATTTGTATGGTGGCCCTTTCATCCTGCGGGGTTTGCCATCTCTACAAGTTGGGGCATGCATGTTACATGGAGTTGTCTTTTCATGAGTTGGTTAATCAAGTGGTTGATTCTTCAATACGGGGGTGTTGTGCGGCATCGGAAGGTAGCCCCCTTCTTTTTAGGGCTAATTTTGGGGGAATTTACGATCGGTAGTCTCTGGACAATCTTGGGAATTATCGCCGGAATTCCTACATACGGATTTTGGGTGTAGCCGTTTAATACCGTTTTTAATCGTCGTCTGGATGTGCATTTATTGCCAGATTTAACGGCAGTAGGAACAATGTCAAGCTAAACAGAAGTGTCCATTGCCATTCCCATTTAAGGGGTGCCATTCCTAACAATTGCGCGACAGGTTCAACATAGAGCGTTGTCAAGTGAAGTGCAATAACGATGCCCGAGATGAAAATAAACCGAGAATTCGCGAACATTCTTTGAAATAGTGATTCCCATGGATAGCGTAGCGTTTGCCAGCATGTAGCCAACTGTGTGAAGATGAGTGTCGTGCACACAACTGTGCGTGCGATTGCGATATCGGGAGAATTTAGCGTTCCAACATCTCCGCTTGAAAACACGTCTCTCATTAGGGTCGAAACGCCGAGTGCGTCCGACAAAGCGGGGGAACGCCACAGCATAAAGAAGAACGGAATGATTGTCATTAGGCTGATGGTCACGGACCGGCAAATAATGTCCACGCCTGTCGTTTTAGAGAAAAAACGCGCCCTTGAAAAGAGGGTCGGTCGATGGTGTTTTTCATCAGCGAATATCTGTTCTGTGCCTATACCGAATGATGGTAGTAAGGTTGAGAGGAATTGCACCCAAATTATTTGCGTTAATGTTAAGGGCATCGGCATTTTATAGAGATAGTGTAGCACTGTCCCGATGGTGAGCGTAAGGAGTAGCGAGAGTGTACAGGAAAAATTCCAACGGAGAAAGCCGGCTGCGTTATGGTATGCCTCGCGGGCATGAAGCAGCGCATCCCTTACAGATTGGAAGCCTTTACTGCTAATGAGCCCATGGGCGGCAGCTTGCACGACGTGTGATGCGTGCGTGTTGTTTGCAAGGGTGATATCCGAAACGGTCATCGCGCGTAGATCGGTTCTATTTTGCCCCAAAAACCCTACGGCATGCCCTTGACGTTTCAGACTCAGCACAATATTCCGGCGCTGTTCCCAAGTCGGCTGCGAATAAGCGAGCCACTTTGCTGTCTCATTGTCGATTTGTTCCCGCGGGACTGCTTCAAATTCTTCTCTTGATGCCACTGCTTTTCGGTTGTGAATAAGACCGAGATCTTTTGCCATATCAACAGTTTCTTGCTCTTTGTCTTCGGAGATGAGGATAATTTTAAGACCCGTGTCAAGACTGGATTTCAAAATCGTTTTCGTCTCTTCGTCATTGCTGACTGAGAAAGCCATAAACCCTAAAAAGATAGGATTATTTTCCATCTCCTGTGGCTTCAGAATAACATCAGAGGAATGAAAAGCAACCCCATAGACCTGAGCTTTGGTATTGAGCAGATAGTCTATGATTTCATGGTACATCTCGTGCTTGTCGTCAAGCAGCGGGGTAATTTCTCCGTTAATGAGTACTGAACCGCAGGTATTAAGTATTATCCGTGCGTCTCCAAAAATGATATTGAGATAGTCTTCGGGTGCTGACTCAAACACCTGCATCTGGTATCCGTAGGTCCGCGTCGAAGGATATGCATCCACCAAAGGGAGTTTAGTTCTGATACTATCGAGTTGATAGCCGAGGCTTTCCATGTTCTTTTGGATGGTAACTTCGGGTGAAGGCACTACCTCGTTCCCTGTGGCTTCTGAAGTTGTTGCGATATTGGAAGTAAGCGTGTCTCCCATACCGAGACCACCAGAAGTACCGAGCCCCGCAGTGAATACCAAGTGCGGGGCACCTTGCGGAATTTTTCCACCAGGCGGTATCGCTTCGACCGCTTTTTGCCGTTCTGTAGGCGTAAGATCCCTCAGGGTATCCAACCATGTTTGCCACGTATTGCCATCAACGAGTTGTTCATCAACAAAAAGGTTAGAGATCGTCAGTGCTCGTGTCGTAGCAAGTCCATTTTCATTTGCACAAAAAGTGGTAATGCGACTCAATTTCTCAAGACTGCGTGAATTCCGTAACATGACCCCTTTTTCCATCAATTTTTGGGCATGTTTAGAAAATGACAATCGGAGCAATCTAATGACATCGTGTGGTGCGGAAGCAACAGCGAATAACATGCCCAGATGGATTAAGGACTCCCAATTGGTAACCTGATTCTGGTATTCAAACCACCATGCGATTGCTACGGCTACCGCCGCGACGCTCATACCTGTTATCTTTACAATCGTCTGTAAGTCCGCTATCTCGTTTTCAGCGAAGGTATTCGCTATAGGCATCGGACGTGCATCTTGACGCTGTTTCCATATTTCTATCTGTTTTCCTGTCCTTACAACAATTGCGGCTCCATGTCCCGCGACAACGTATGTCCCACCGAATGCCATATTTTTCTGTTTTTCTGGCGGTAAAGCAGGGTCAGGAATATCCGTGCTTGTTTTTTCTACAGGCCCTTCCACTCCAAAGAGTGCGGATTCGTCGATCGTAAGCCCTTCAGATTCAATAATTCTGGCATCAGCAGGCACATAGTCTCCCGCGGTGAACGAGAGTAAATCGCCGGGTACGATGTCTTCGGGTGCACATTTTTCAAGTTTCCCTTGTCGAATGACTTTGATACTATGCACCATGAGTTTGTTGATGCTGGCATCACGATTGCGAATACGGTATTCCGTTGTCCAAGCATACGCGACATGAATCACCAAAACTGCGCCAACAATACCTGCTGTATGAAGACTAATGCTACTCGCGCCGTTGATAAAAGAAACAATCAGAATCGCCGTCGTAAGTGCTAAAACGATAATGCGCCATGTCAGCAGCGGCTCCAGAAATACCTTAAGGGGAAAGGCATTTTCTTCAGAACCAAACTCGTTTTTGCCATACCGCGCTCTCGCTTTTCCAAGAGCCTCCGCGCTTAACCCTTGGTCCATATGAGCGTCGAATTTGTTCAGTATTGATGCAATGTTTTCTGTATGAAAATTTGACATCTTTTTATGGGTTTTCAGTGTTCAGTTATAAGAAAGGATTTCTAAATTTCTAAATTCTAAATACAAATTTCTTAGACGATAATTATCAAATCAATGTTTAATTGTTAATTGTCAGATATTCTCAATGTGAACGCTTGCACCATTAGCATCTGGCTTCAGAATTTTAATATCAGACGCAATTTGATGTTTTTTGAAAGCAGACTGCATCTGTGCAGCCACCTGATCTGTATGATCTAAACAGTAGGCTGCGACTGTTGGTCCCGCGCCGCTCAAAGCAACGCTGAGCGCGCCGGCAGTGGTAGCGGCTTTTGCGACATCATCAAATCCTGGAATCAGCGAGGCGCGGTAGGGCTGATGCAACCTATCTTTCATAGCGACGCGTAACATCTCGAATTGACCGGCGGCAATACTGGCAATCAACAGGGTACTTCGACTCGTATTATATATTGCATCGGCGAAACCTACTGATGTAGGCAGTACCCCGCGCGCTTGTTCTGTTGATAATGGAAAATCCGGAATTGCAAGCACCACTGAAAGCACTGGTGGACACTCCAACCGCACGGTATGTACTTGTGCATCCTCCTGTGCCGATACAACGATGCCACCATACAACGAGGCGGCAACATTGTCCGGATGCCCCTCTAATTCTGTTGCAAAGTTGAGGAGTTCTATGTCAGAAAATGGAGAGCTGCACAGCGCATTCGCCGTGAGCAACCCGCCAAGAATCGCCGTGCCACTGCCGCCTAATCCACGAATCGCGGGTATGCCATTCTCTATGTGCAATTTGAAGCCTTTTGGACGTTTGGTACCACTTCGGTCGAAGACGAGTTCTACCGCTTGAAATGCGATATGCTCCGGTGTACTCGGTATCTTATCCGCGTCTACACCGCTAACAACGACTTGCGTGTCGGCTTCAATGGTTTCCAGCGTAACTTTGCTGTAGAGTTGGAGGGCAAGCCCAAGCACATCAAACCCGGGCCCGAGGTTTGTTGTACTTGCTGGAATACGTGCGGTAACTTTTTGGTTAAAAATACGAGGCATACAAGAAATTCCCGTGATTGGTTGTCAGTGTTCAACTATAGTAGGGGCAAGGTCTTCTCGCCCGTAGGGTTTAGGCAACCTAACCCCTACGAAAATGTACATTCTCGTCTACAATTTTGAAATAGCAGTTTCGATTCTGCTCAATGCCTCTTGGATATTTTCTAACGAATTGGCGTACGAAAGCCGTAGGTAACCATCACCGTACTTACCGAAGGCGGTTCCTGGTAAAAGTGCGACTTCTGCCTCTTCCATGATGTAATCGGCAAGCGCCTCACACGAAAGGGGTAATTGCGTTACATTTGGAAACACATAAAATGAGCCGAGGGGCTTAACACAACTAATCCCGTCAATGGCATTCAGTCCACCTACAATTGCATCACGCCGTTTCTGAAATTCTGCGACCATTTCCGTCACAAAGATTTGCGGTCCTGTGAGTGCCTCTATCCCGGCGAGTTGTGTAAAGGTAGCAGTACAGGAGTTTGAGTTAATGGTTAGCTGCGTAATTTTATCAGCGATTGGTTGGGGCGCGATCCCATACCCCAACCGCCATCCTGTCATTGCGTAAGTTTTGGAGTGTCCTTCGATTAGAATTGTCCGTTCCTTCATACCAGGGAGGCTGAGAACGCTGTGGTGTTTACCCTCGTAGAGAATGCGCGAGTAAACTTCGTCTGTCAGGACATAAAAATTGTGTTTCTGAGCGAGTTCAGCAATGGCTTCGAGATCTTCAGAAGTGAGCGTGCCGCCTGTTGGATTCTGCGGTGAGTTGAGGATCAGGAGTTTCGTCCGATCAGAAATTGCATCCGCGAGATCGCTGAGTCGGAACCGGAAACCAACCTCCTCGCGAAGAGGTAAGGGCACCGCTTTTCCGCCGATGAAGTCAATAACGGATTCATAAACTGGGAACCCCGGTTCAGGATAAATCACTTCATCGCCGTCGTCTATTAAAGCGAGGATGGTGAAGAAGATGATCGGTTTCGCGCCAGGGGTTACCGTGACCTCGTCTGGGTGTATTGTAATGCCTCGCGTTTGCGTTATATGATCTGCGACAACCTCTCGAAACGCTGGCACCCCAGCAGATGGACAATAGCCGGTATGCCCTTCCTTCATCGCTTTGTAAGCTGCCTCAATAATATTACTCGGTGTTGGGAAATCAGGTTGTCCAATTTCTAAGTGAATGATGTCTTTGCCTTGTGCCTCGAGTTGTTTGGCTTTGGCAAGTACCTCAAATGCGGACTCTGTTCCCAATCGACTCATCCGCGTTGCGAATGTGGATGTTTCCAAAATTATACCTCCGCTATTTTTTAAATTACCTTGCGGTTCGGTCAGGTGTGCTTCCGCTACGCGTTGTCTATTTTCCTTGCAAAATTACACCATTTCCGCCTGTTAACCAGACCTGTTTGCCTAAAATAAAAACGCTGTTCAATCGGATCTTCCCAACCTCTAACATGCCTGCCTTGAGATCACCCAAGTCTTGGACTTCCCAATCCTTACCACCGTTATTGGTATGTACAATCACACCGACACCGAGTTCTCCGCCGACCGCCCAGCCCATATATTTATCAGCGAATCGGATGCTTCTCAGTGTTTCTTCGGTGTTGCTCATCTGCGTTGCCCATCTTTCACCACCGTTACTGGTGTGAAGGATAAGTCCGTTCTCACCGACCGCCCAACCGTGCTTATCATCTAAGAAAAAGATGTCTTGAAGCACATCTTCCGCGCCAGTCTCTTGTGCCTCCCAGGTCTGTCCACCGTCCACTGTCTTTTGAATCACGCTATTTTGACTCACCTGTGGGACGAGGTGGACACCAGCGACCCAACCTGTGGATTCGTTGATAAACTGAATGGCGTTGTACATTGTTGCTTCATCATCGCCAACGGCACCGAGTTGCCCACCTTGAACGATTTTCCAAGAACGTCCACCGGTTGCCGTTGAGAGAATGGTATCGTTTGCGCCAACTGCAAACCCTACATCCTTATTGATGAAGTAGATGCCATTAAGTCCATTGCCGACCTTACTTGTTTGAAGTTCCCAATCTCTGCCGTTGGTAGTGGCAGCAATCATACCATTTTCGCCAATTGCCCAACCGTGTTTGTCATCAAGAAAATAGAGACTGGTGAGTTGGTCTTTGATATCGATCTCTGCTCGATTCCATGTTGCTCCGCCATCTGTCGTATATCCGATAAAGCCGGGATAGTCTAATTCAAACGGCGAAACCCCGACTGTCCAACCGTTTTGTTCGCTCGTAAAAACGATGGACATGTAATCCCTAACCTCTGGGTCGCGTTCCTGTAGAATATTCCAATTTCCTGCCACCGGTAAAACAATTGCTAAAATACCGGCGATTGCGAGTAGGGTTATTCGCCATGATGGGCGTGATTCAAACCTGTTCATTGTTATTGTATCTCCTTTTTGATGTTAGATTAACAGCAGGCACTTTTTGGTAGCGTTTGTAGATTTCTAAAAACTTGCTGTTATAAAAATTTAATGCGGCTTAACAAGCCAGAAATTTGTCATAATTAATTAAAGTTATAATATAACCTTGAATTGAGAATTAAGTCAACAGTTTTTTGAGTTAGCAAAGCGGTCGTGTGTTGTAGGCAGTAGCATACGTCTAAAAAAATAATTAATTCCTGCTTATGCGATAGTAATGCTTTACGTCCCTGTGTTATTTAGCAACGATTACCGTCCCTGTTTTAAAACTTTCCGCTACCTGAAGTTGGTAGACATAAACGCCACTTTCCACAATCTCGCCGGCTTCATCGCGCCCGTCCCATGTCAATTTCGTTTCACCGGGCAGTGCCGTTAAGGTCTTAACAAGCATTCCATCAATGTCATAGATGCGCACTGTGAATTCGCCCGAAGCATCCTCAATCGCCCGCGCGGGGAATACAACCTGATTGAAATCTTCGTCTGAAGAGAGTGGCGTAAACGGATTTGGATACGGTTTATCAAAGATACGCAGCTTTTTCTGTATCGGTGCGGATGGATTATCTGCTTCGTCAATTGCGATGACCGCATAAACAAAACTGCCTATAGGCAATGTTTGAGTATCAATAAACGTATATCCTGTAAGTTCGTCTTCTGGTTTTGCCTCTATCTCGCCATCAGGAAGCGGTTGGAGCTCACCGGTTCCTGATGCACTGAACCGAACTTGATACGTTATCACATCACGACTGGCACTCGGTTTCCACGTAATTTCCACGCCGTCGCTTGAGGTGGTAATGCCGAGCATCATTGGTGGTTCGGGCGCGGCGGTATCCTCTGATACGGTCACAATCTGTATTGCGGAACGTTCCGATTGCAAGAAAAGTGTTTTATAAGCGGTAATCTGATATGTATGATCGCCTGGGAAAACGTTCACCTCACGAAATGTAGTTGAGGAACGGTCTTTGACATTAATAGGATTTTCCTTGTCTCTGTAGATGAGGTACCCGTTGACATCCGGGTCATCTGATTTCTGCCAACGGAGCGTCACATCATTTTCACCGGTTGTGTCAGCTTCAGCCGTAAAGCCTATAACTGGGTCAGGCGGCACATTCGGAATTACCTGTAATGTAAAATCGTCGTTATTGAGTTTGCCGTCTGCTTGTTGAGGTCGGATAAACTCACCGATAGGCGCGTCATCAAGATTGCGCAAGCGCACTCTGAAGACTGCCTCTAAGGTGACAGTGTTCGGTGTCTGGCAGTCAAAGGTAATGTCGTATCTCGAATTCTGGGTATCAACAATCAAATCTGCCAGTTCAACGCGTAGGACATTTCCGCCGGAGACAACTGCTCGGGCTGCGAGTTGGTTCCGGTCCCGCAAGATCCCTTTGAAGTAGGACGATTGCGTCAGGAATCCAGCTGGCATTGCGATTTCAATCACTTTAATTTCTTCACCCAGTTCTGCAAGTGATCTGTCTATTAAAAGCGTCACAATTAGTGGTACCGTCGAACTGGCAGGCACAATACCTTTTGTTTCACCAACGACGTTTATCTCGCCGACGGAGGTAACGGCACCATAACCGTTTATGGCGATCAATAGATTAAGAGTCAGTAGTAAGGCAATTGTTGTGTTTTTCATGGGGAAAAATCTCTCTTTAGAATAGTAGATTGACGGAGAAGCGTTGTGTTATATTATCCTGAAAGTCCCCGCTGAGCAGCTGAAATCCGTAGTCGAGTTGGATGGCGGTTTTACCGATCGGGAGCTTGGCACTTCCACCGAAACTGAGAGTTGTTGCGGAATTGCTGCCATTTTTTACCCCGTAACCACCACGGACAGCGATGGATTGATTCAACCAGACTTCTACGCCTGTACGTATATAAATCGCATCATTACGAGATGCGATCTCGAAAGTTCCTAAACTACCTTTCAACAAATTGCTGACCACTGCGCCCTGTGTGCTCATCTCTGCGATGGTTTCAAGTCTGTATGCTAAGCCCGCGCGGATGCTCATCGGTACTGGAACTATAGGCGTGTCGCCAGCAGATGTATCAGAGATACTCATATCTGCAGGCAGTAAATTCTCTACGGACGCACCGAGGCTTAGGCTCTTGAATGGTTTCACAATCACTCCGAAATCAAAAGAGACTGCTGAACTGGATGTTTGAGCAAAATACGGGTTTTCGACGACGAATTCGTTCGCTTCGTTAAAAGAGGTACGGAAGAGTTTCAGATTTGTACCGACCGCGAATTGTTTGAAAAGTGCATTTCCGTAAGAGATACGTACTATCTGTTCATGGTAAATGTCAGAATCCTCCGCCAAGTCCCCGAAACTCGCCCCAATGGCACCTATTTTCCCGAGGGGGATAATGCCACTGACAGCGTTATAAGTAATGAGTCCATTAAAACGCTGTGCGTGCGTTCCACCGAGGTGGATTGCATCGATATAGCCTAAACCTGCGGCGTTGTAATTCGCGGCGTTGCTATCATCGGCAAGTGCAACGAATGCACCACCTAAACCGAGGGGTCTCGCGCCAACACCAATGTCGTTAAATGCTGCGAAAGTAACACCTGGAAAAAGTAGGACGACAGATAGAATTAATTGAAATATGTGTTTCAAACTATTATTTCCTTTACAGTGGCTCATGTAGTTTTATTTCAGTTCTGAACCGACATCGGCTGGATCGCGCTCGGCGGTAAGATGTTGATATTAGATTCACTTTGCCCTGCCCGTCATTGGTACAAAGCGAACAGGAATGACCTCAGTCGTTTCAAGTGCCGGGATTACGTTCTCCGTACTTTGAAGCCCTTTCCGGATTAAAAGGAGGTTTTGTTCGGAATCACCGACGGGTATCACCATCCTACCGCCTGCAGCAAGTTGATCGATGAGTTGTTTCGGCACGTTTTTAGGTGCCGCTGCGACGAGTACTGCATCATAAGGCGCGTATTCTTGCCAGCCATAATGCCCATTCCCTTTTTTGAGGTGGACATTTTGATAATTGAGTCCCTCCAACCGTGATTTCGCACTTTTGGCAAGCAACGGTATAATCTCAACAGAATAAACTTCCCTTGCCAACTCTGCGAGGATCGCTGTCTGATAGCCACACCCTGTGCCAATCTCAAGCACCTTTGAAGTTGGCGTGAGCTCTAACAAGTCCGTCATCAGTGCGACGATATACGGTTGCGAGATTGTTTGGTCGCAGTCGATCGGTAGGGGTCCATCTTTATATGCCGCATTGAGGTATTGAGGTTTCACAAACAGATGTCGTTCTACCTTTCGCATGACAGCAAGCACCCGCGGGTTACGGATACCTCGCGCTTCAATTTGGTTTTGAACCATTTTTTGGCGCAGTGTTAAATGGTTTCTGGCGAACAACATCTTTACCGCCTCTCGAACCTTAGTTTTGAGAGTTAGTTGATCATACTATACTTTTTAATTCCCTAAACTTATATGATAAGGCATGAGGAGGAAACACCGCTGCTTTCTAATTATATTTAGGAGCCTCATAGTCGTGTTCAATCCTCTGTATTGTGTAATAAACTGTAGCGGGGATTCGGTTTCTTCTGCTACATTCTCCGTATCGCTGTTTGCAGGCTCAGTGATAAATGGCAACTGAAGCGTGCCGAATATTTGGGACAACCACGTTTTTTTAGGAAATTGGACTATCTCAAATGACTTTTCTCCGAGTCCTCCGCGTTCGCGTGCAATTGCAAGTGCGAGGCTTAAACCGCCGAGCTGATCCACAAGTCCGTTTTCCTGTGCTTGTCTACCTGACCAGATGCGCCCTTGTCCGAGTCTATCTACATCTTCTACCGTCAACGCAGTTCGTCCGAGTGCCACTTTTTTGATAAAGTCGTCGTAAATTTCCTGGACCTGTTTCTGTACGATTGCCTGTTCTGATGGTGGGTAGTCACCGTAGTCTGTGTAAAAATCGGCGTGTTCACCGCGTTTGAGAATCTCTTTATGGACACCGAGTTTTTCATAGAGTCCTTTGAAACTATATTTGCCGCTGATAACGCCGATGGAGCCGGTAATCGTTCCGGGTTCGGCGACGATAGTATCTGCGGGTGCTGCTATGTAATAGCCTCCTGATGCTGCGACATCGCCCATTGAGACCACAAGGGGTTTGACCCGTGTAAGCCTCACCAATTCACGCCATATAGCATCGGCTGCAGTAACAAGTCCGCCCCCGCTGTCAATCCGCAACACAACTGCCTTGATGTCATTGTTATCTTTTACCTCTCTAACGATTCGTGTGATTGTATCGGCACCCATCACTTGTGTGCCGAGAAATGGATCTACGAAGCTATCGCCCGTTAGCATCAAACCTTTCGCCTCAATAATTGCGACCTTCGGCTGCGGCACCTGCCAATCTTGCGTGTCCACTCTGCGTCCTGCGTAGTCGCTTAATGTTACTAAATCGGTGCGGCCATTTGTGAGTTCTGTTACAACATCCGGTAGTTCATCTTCATAGACAGCCCGGTCTACGAGTTCAGTAGCGAGTGCTTGACGTGCCGTATAGGGTCCCTCATTGATGCGTTTTTTCACATCTTCGTGCGTCCATCCGCGTCCGTCTGCGATTGCATCTACAAGTTGTTCATAGAGGTCATCAAGAATAACATTCTGGATCTCGCGATGTGTCTCGGACATCTCTTGCCTTGTGAATGCCTCGGATGCCGATTTATATTTCCCGATGTGTTCAATATCTGCTCTGACACCGAGCATGTCTAATGCCCCTTTATAAAAAGAACGCTCTGTCCGCAAACCGATCAACCGGACTTCAGTAGCAGGGTGAATCAGAATGCCATCACACGTGGCTGCGACGATATAGTCGCCAGTGGAGCAACTTGAGAGGTAGCAGAGCACAACGCGTCCGGATTCCCTGAAATCCAAGATTGCATCTGACATCTCTTGGAGTTGTGCCATCCCATAACTACTTCCATTGATACGAATGAGGACACCGGCAACATCTTCATCCCATTTTGCTATTGGGAGGACCTCTTTAAGAGATCGCATCGGCAGATCAAGAAACATACGACGGCGAGGGACCGGTTTCGTTTTGGGGATATTGGAGAAATGGAAATAGCCGACCCCGGTTCGCGCCTCTCGGTTTTTGTCGAAAGCATTACCTGTCCCTAATCCCCAATTCCCGATATTTATCCCGAAACGCACATCAAAACTCAGATCGCTATTCAAGGTGCCGCGAAGCATCAGTTCTCGAATAGGACGTATCTCTAAGGCATAGCGGAATTTTAAATCCTCTACGCCTTGCGTTTTCTGTACATCCATTGAGAGCGTGGTCCGCCATGTTCCGGGACGGAGTGCTAATCCCAAGTCGTAGGTGCGTCCGAGTTTTTTGCCAAGTAGTTTAGGTCGATTGAGATCGCGTGCCATCGCTCCGATTGAGAAGTAGCGTCGCCGGTACATCAAGCCGAGGGCGAGAGAACGGAATCCATCGTAGCCCTTATCATCCGAATTCATCCAGCTGTAACTCGTGCCCCAATAGAGTGAGCTGCCCAGATGCTGTCCACCAGCGAATGTATAGCGTGTGAAGTCCGTGTCAGCATCGGCGGTGACAAATTCCATACCGAACCCCGCGCCAGGGACAGCGAGGAAGAAAGCGTCATCGCCTGCCCAGGCACTTTGATATGTTCGCAGGTAGTATAAGTTTAAACCGCGCCCTGCACCGAGCCCTGAAGGATTAAAAAAGGTAGCTAAAGCATCGTCGCTCGTGGCAATGGAGCTGGAAGGTAAGTGGGTATGTGCCTTCGGTGGTGAGTCAGCAGCACAGAGCGTGCTCATCCCGTAGATGAATGCTGCTGAGATGACAGCCTTCCGGATGTATCCAAAGTACCTATCAAATGCGGGTGTAACAATAGATATACTTCTCATCTAATATGGGTTTGCGGGCGGGCGGTTATGCCAACTCACCTAATCTTCGGCAGGAAGCCCAAACTTTTAAGTTTGGGAGGAATGCCCAGCTCCTTTTTGTAGTTAAGCGAGTAGCAGGCTTTGACTACCAACGTGCCTGCCGAACGTTGCTGTGTTACTTATATCGCCACACAGAAGCGACCTGTAGAAAACTGTTTAACTTGTGGAGTGGACGCTGGCTACGCTTCGCACAAGCCCAAGTCTCTAGATTTGGGTAGTTGACAGTTTAGACTATACTATACTATAGGATACTATGAAACATCAAAAATTGCAACAAAAACGCTACGACTTACGCAATTTTTCTCTATCTCCTACACATTAGATGCCGCTGATGAGGTTGAAAACCTCACCAACAAAAGGATTTCGTGCAAGTCTTGAACATTACATGCTAAGAGCGTCGAGCATACTGTGGGAACATTTCATCATGGATGTCACTACATTGCTGGAGGTGGATTCTCCTTTTTTCATCTGCGGTATCAACCATCGTTGGGAAGAACATACCAGCGCCTGTATCAATTTGATATCCGCCTGCTGAATGGACGCTCAGATATTGATGCAAGGTCTCTAAATCGGGTTCAGTTGTGCAGTGTCGTGTGCAATTCATCGTGAACATCCGTCGTCGGGTCCCGCCGCCAAAAGATGCATGATAGGTATCGTGATTAAAAATCACAATATCACCGGGTGAAGTTTCCAAAGCGATGCTGGTTGGAAAGTCTTTTGGCGGAATGCCGTAGAGTGCCTCTGATTGATTTGGATCAATCTTTTGGGCTCTAACAAAATGTGTGGGATTCTGGCTGCCGGGGATAACCCGCAAGCATCCGGTGTCTTTCGTCAGATCATCAAGGTAGAAAGTCACCTTACACGCGAAGAGTTGCCCCCACCCTCCATCAGGATGCCAACCCGTATCGCCAGCGTAATAATTTCCATCACCGCCAGCGTAGTTGAAGTCTTCACCGATCACGCCACCGATCAGTCCCTTGACGCGTTCATCATCGAGTAACGTGCAGAGTCGTGGACGATGCTCTATAGGACCACCGAACATTGTCCGACTTGTTCCATCATGGTTCTTACCGCCCCCGAATTCTTGAATCGAGATCTCAAATTCTTCCGTAATCCATTCCATCTCGCTTGGTGAAAACATACCAAATATTGCGAGATAGCCAAACGTATTGAAAAAATTGACTTGATGTTCTGTCAGTTTCATTTTTTTAAATTTCCTTGTGGTTCGGTCAGGTGCGTTTAGATTAAGCAGTCCGTTTCCGTAACAACCGTTCTCCATTCCATTACGGACTACAGACTCTCTATAAAGAAGGTAAGAATCCTTCCTTGCAGTTCGGTTAGGTGCGTTTAGATTAAGTAGGACGTTTTCGCTACGAGTTGTTCGCACTACTCCCATCGCGCCCAGGTATTTGGTGTGACATATCCTTCATCAATATACGGATCTTCGCCAGCGACAGTGATAACTCCTCGGTAATTCCGCTGTCCTTTCCACCCCAACCACGATGCTGTTGAACAATAGTGGCTCACAAGAATGCGTCGGTATGTATTGCTGCGATTCTTTTTGGAACGGTGCAAAAGATAGCCGTTGAAAAAGAGGACACTGCCAGCTGACATTTCAATTGGGATTTCCTGAGTATCATCAAAACCTACGGCTTCGTGGCAACTATCGAATTCATGGCGTTTGTCGTGTGGTACGCGGTCATAGATTACACCGGAACGATGGCTATTCGGTAGTACCCAGAGGCAGCCGTTTTCAATCGTTGTATCATCCAATGTAATCCACGCGCCCACAAGCGATCTATCGCGTGTCGGAATTGGGTGCTCATCTTGGTGCCACGGGTTACCGGTATGTCCCGGTACTTTGCTCAACATCATCGACTGCATACATTTTACACCGCCGTCCCAAAACGGGATGTGTGCTCCCACAATCACCCGAAGGACTTCGCAGATTTTCGGATGATCGATGTAACGGCGGACGAGTGGACTATAGACATGCGGTTCACCGACGCACATGATCCTGTCCAATACTTCCATTTCACTTGCCGTCTCCGACATTGGCGGGATCGCTTCGCATGCGTAATCACCGCGAAAGATTTTCAACATTTCTGATTTCAATGCTTCGCATTCTCCCGATGTAATGAGTTCTGGAAGCATCAAGTATCCGTCGTTGATATATGATTTTGCCCAAAGATTAGCGTGTTCCTGTAACATCTTAGATCCTTTGTAGGCGCGGTTTGAAACCGTCCATCATTCTGCTCGGATGATCCGCCAAGTCTCCGTTTCGTTGGCGAAGACCAGCGTCACTTTGCCCGATGTCTGTTTAACCTGTCCATCGGCTTTCGTGACATATTGCAAGGTATATCCGCCCGTTACGATTGCCGTATCATCGACAATATTTGGATGGATATTGATGTCGGTCAGCGTCATATCAATCTGATGATGCGCTTCAAAAAAGTGCGATGCTTTGGTCTCAACGTCTTGATATGTACGACCATTTGATAGATACGCCTCTGAGAAACAGGACATCACCTGCGCCAGATCCGCCATGTCGTATCCGAGTTCATATCGGTTTACAACGCTCTGGATTGTTTCCTTGATCGTCGGTTCAGTTTGACTGTTATCGGTTTGTGTTTCTGTCAGCACGGCATGTCCCACCGATTCAGGTGAGATGCCCTGCACAATCTGTTTTAGCGTATACACTTCCGGCGCGGCATATCCCCAAACTTCTAATTCCATTACCCGCGCGATACCTTCCACATCGTACACAGGTCGCTTACCCGCCATGTGTTGGTAATTCCGCACCGTATCGTTCGAGGATACCGGTACAAGCCTTATTTTTTCGGCAATTAGACGTTGCTGGACTTCATGGACTTGTTTACCTTTCGTATTATTTCGCGCAGTGTACTGCTTATCTTTCGTATCACCTGACGGAATCAGTCCCCAGCCGGTGCCGTGCCAATATTCGATCCGGTAGTCCTTCAACCCAAATTGTGGTGCTGGATATTTTTCAGAGTCGATCGTCCACATAACAATCTTACGAATGTCAACGGGTTTAGCAAGGGTTACGGACACATAGGGACGTTTGTTGAGGTCCGAGGTGCGGAGATGCTCTAAACTGCTGCCCCACCCGCTGCCTTCGTCCCATGTTTCAGAGGTGGTATCGCCATCAATGACCTCTTCGGCGCGGTGATTCGGAACGGATTGTGATGCCTCCACAGTTGCCCCGTTACGGCTCAGGGCAAAATTAGTGAGCGGTGGTGGCGGCTCTAAAAGATGTTCCTGCAAAGTTTGCGATTTACAACTCATTATTGAAAGTAAAAGCATCAGGCATACAATATACACACGAAGCATCGTTGACCTCCTTTTTCGTTTCATCTTAACACTGCTAAACGCCCGAGCAGCTGCGCCGTCTGTTCTCCAACGACAGCCCGTATCTTATAAAAATAGACACCGTTGGCAAGCAACACGCCATCATCATTCCGAATATCCCATGTCCACTCGTTGTAGCCTTCATCTCCAGAAGCCTTTTTCAAGACTTTTACTTTTCTGCCGGATGCTGTATAAATTGTGATAGAGACTTCATCGGCATCCAGTGATAATTTATAGGTAAATGTTGTTTCTCGCTTCACAGGATTCGGGTAGTTATGCCCATCCCAAATTCGGAAAGGTGTCTCCTCTGGCGAGAAATCTGCGTCGTGTTGCTGAAGCGTCTGATAGTCGAAACCCGTTAACCAAGCGACCTCCGCATTTAGAGTGCTGAGCAATTCTGCTTCAATCGTCTGATGTGAATATCCGAAAAGCGGGATAAATTCCTTAATTCCTTTGATGTGCGGTTGTATGGACTTTGAAAACTCTATTGCGCTTGTAAGTTTGGCACGGATCGCCTCTTCTGTTCCGGGTTCATAGCCGAGTGCTATTGCCTCCACTAATTTGGATCGGCTTTCAAACAACAACACCCATAACTCCATCAAGTGAACGGCATCGCTTAAATCTTCGGTTGCCTCAAGGTCAAAGGGTTCTGCGATCTCGCTTGCTGTCCTCATCTCGTTTGCGGCTTGCTGTTGCGGTGCCAAAAGCGCGGTGAACCTGTTCTCAGCACTTTTAGCGATCTCCAATTCGGGGATAGCGAGCGTGTCTTCTACTGCGCGGGGCCCGATCAGCGTCCAGAATCGTGTTGCGAGTCCAGCAGAGCCGCTCCCATAAGTGCCACCTATGGTTAGAGATCCAGCATAATCTGAAAAATAACTCGTCATGTTCCAACCATTTACGCGCAAGGCGTTCAGAATGTGAGGTGCTGCTTCAGTGCCGTATCGGGCACTCAATTCATTGAGGAGTAGTTGAAAATAGTCGAGTTCAATATCCCAATTGAGGCGTGCGCTAACGAGTCGGTCAAGGTATCCTAATCCCTGTGTTGCGCCTTGGACGGTAAACCCACCTAAACCGATGACTTCAGGATCGTTGGCGAGTTGCCGGACCCCTTGCACGAACGTATCACTTTCCAACATCCAGAACGGCATTACCTCCTCTACTTCGTGCGACAGGACGATGAAGCGATGTCCGATCTCACCGAGTGCTTTAATTTGGGGGATAGGCACGCCTGCCTCCGCGACCGGTTCGCCGTCTGCCCCCCACTTTCGCGAGAAAATAGTCCCTTTCGGCAGCTGCCGTGCGTAGATGCCAGTAGCATCTTTAAGCCAGCTGCTGTCATATCCAGAGATGTAGAATTTGAAATCTGGCCGTACCTCCCGTGCTGCGTCAATAATCGTAAAATAGACCTGCCAGAGTTTTGCCTGTCCCTGTGCTGTTCTATCCCCACAATCCGGGCAATCGCATGCGCGCGTCTCATGTCCCCACGACCTGAGATGGAAACCGGCAAGTGTCGGATAGGTACGCACAATCGCCTGAATCAGTTCCCTTGCGAGCGTATGAAATTCGGGTTTAGACCAGCAGAACGGTCGATAAGATACCTCGTTTCGAGATGCCCCGTAAAGCACTGCCGGTCCCAAGACATCAGGACGTTCCCGAATCAATGCTTCAGTCGGTTCACCGGTCACATACATAAAGAGGTAGGCATCAATCCCACGCCGTTTGAGCGCATTAAACCGACCTTGTAGTGTTGCGATACGCCCCCGTCGCTGCGCTATCGGTTCATCTTGTAGCGCGTTAAATGCGGGTGTATCTACATATTTAAAAGCGGTCCCGAATCCATCTTCGATACCGGTGCCGGTCCAAACGCCTTCACCGCCACTCATATTGATGCGATGCCGGGCGAGCCAATTCGGATCTTCTATTTCTAACACGGCACGTACAGGGTAAAACGGAGCCGATGTCTCGTTTATGAACGGCACAAGCAGTGCCTTGGCTTTGGCAACTGGTACTTCCGGGTGCACGGGTGTTAAACCGGTTAGTGCTGTAACACATTTCTCAATGAAGGCATACGCGCCGTAGATAACGCCTCTCTCAGTGTGCGCTGTTACAACGATGACGATTTCAGTGCCGACCTCTACTGTTTTAATACGGTAGCCTTCGTCTCCAAGTTCTTCTCCGAGTATAAGTTCTACGTTGGCTTGTAGCCCCGCAATCGTCGGGTTTGATTTGGGGGTGCCTAACACAATCGCTATTGGGGTTTCTGTCTGTTGTCTGTTGGTTAGGATGTCGAGTTTAGCACCTGTGAATTGCTCAATAAAGGTTTGGATCTCCTCGGCAGCGAACTGTTCTTGTTCTGAGGCGTTTGCTCCGACTTGCAGTGTTGCCCTCGGTTCGCCGGATACCGCGATCGGAATTTCATTACCTTTTGCGGGTACGACGCATATCACAAAGCAGAAGATAGCCGATAGCCATTTAATGGGCATGTTTACCTTCAAATCCCTGAAGAAAATAGATAGCGCAAAAGGTCAGCACGAATCCGATGACAAACAGCACTTTCGCGAAGCGACTCAAACCCGTCGTTTCGGCGGTATACTTGCCACGGACCCCATCCATCACGACGTGCAAAAGTGTGCCTACGGCGAATGCTGTTAGGTAGTCTGTCAATTCTGCGAAAACGCCACGGAGGAGCTGCTCTCCTAATACTGCACCTACCACGGGTCCAATTATCAGGGGTGTTAGCAGCATCAATGTTTTAGCAAATTTCTGATCACGCAGGAGCGCGACAGTGATCAGCGTCCCGACTGGCAGGCGGTGGATCAATATAGCGAAAGCGAGTGCGCTACCGAGAGCCTCATCTCTCGCTGCGATAACCAAATTGAGTCCATCTGCAATCGAGTGAAGCGATAAACCGAACACTGTTAAGTTAACACCCCAATCGCGCGTTCTCCTTTCAGTATGTCCTTCGGTTTCATTGCGCTGGTGCGTTGTGAGGCGTTCTACGGCTGAAATTAGGAGGAATCCGCCCCACATTACGAAGATTGTGACGTACCCTACCTCGGCGTAAAGGCGTATCATCATTACCAACACGACCCCAAGGACCGCCCCAGCGGTCACCCCAAAAATGTTTCCAAAATGTTTTTGTTGGACTTGGGATACAAAAGCGATGCCTGCACCGAGTGGCACCGTCACCACCGCAACTGCCAGATAAAATATAAGCATAGTATAAATATAACAAAATTCAGATTGCAATGCAATCTAAATTCCGTGCGCGCATTTACCGCAATTTTTGAATTGACGTGTTTGTGCATTAATGTTATAATTGTTCTTAGTAGTCATGCAAATTGACGCGAATTGTGCCCGAGCCGGGCACTATATTTATACTTTGTTATCTGTAAAGGACGAATGAAATGTTAGAAAAAATTTTTGATCTTATCATCGGCTTTATGCTCAATAGAGATTTGGAAAGGGAGATGGGAGTTCGGCATAAGTTTCTGAAGGGACGTATCGCTGAGATTCCTGCCAAAATCTTTGATAGAGTTGTCGATCTTATCGTCGGAACCCGCTACTCCTACTACTTGGAGATGCGGCGTAATATGCTTGAGGGAGGCGTTATTGAGATCCCTTCAAATATTTTTGATTGGAAGGCACTTGAACGCACGAGTGGTTATTTGCGTCTCTATATGGAAGACTTTCACAATAAGTTTAAGGAAAGTTATGAAGGAAATTTTCCGGTTGAAGATTTTAAAGATTGGTTCCGCTATTTTCACATCGAACGTCCTGAACAAGAGTCAACGAAAAAATCTGTTTCTGAAGCCTTGCTCTCCGATGATTTGCCGAGGATTTAAGGTGAACACACTAAGATGCCGGATTCGGTGAGTGTTCATTCCGGCATTTCGTCATAAAACCGTCCATCTAATTCCCGCCCCGTTTTCGATTTACGTTTGCCACCCCACTGCTTAAAGAAAAAATGTACTTTGGCATCCGCACACTGTTCGCGGATGTCAGGTTGTCTTTTTCTCCGATATACTTTCCATCATCTTCTCGTCCAAAAATAGACAAAACTGATAATCCCGGCTATAACCATGACGCAATATGTGACAAAATAGAGTCGCACATTAATCAGATACGTTAGAAATTGGATACCTACGAAAACGCCAATAGCAAGCAGGGTACAGATGAAAGGAAGCCAAATCGCTGCAGCTGTCCGTTTTTGGACGAATTCTTCGGCAAGCGGCAAACCCGATTGTGATTTCGGATACAAGATGACGTAATTGAGTAAAATGGTGAATCCCGGTAAGACGTAAAATATGCCTAAAACGCCCCAAATAACGATAGCAATGCAAAGCATCAAGAGCGTACACGGCGTAACAAGGTAAAAGAGAGCCGTCGCTTGTACACCTCGCCACAGATCGTTTGATGCTGTGAAGGGGGCAAGCCTTAACAGCCACGCCGCTTTCCAGTGTTCTGAATATCTGACCGGTACGATGAAACTATCAACAGATCCCATACTTACAAAGCAGAACAGCATAGAAAAACCTGGACTGAGTCCGATGGCGTAGGAGGCTTGAATCCATTTCCATTTTAGAAAAAATAGATTATCCTGTGTGGATATAACGATGATTACAAGCATACTCCCAAGGAAAATAAAAAATTGTTGCAGTATTCTCTTATCCCGATATAGATATGCGGTGCTAAGGCAAAGTCCCGCACGGATCGCGTGGTTTCGGAACATTCTCGCAAATAGCGGCGTTTTCACTCGCACTTCAGACTTTCTTCGACTTTCAGAGCTCAACAGATAGGAGAGGTACTCTGAATAACCTCTCGCGATATTCCGAAGCGGCACGAACACCAAAAAGAGCGTTGAAGTAACAGCCAGCCCGGCTAAAATCAGAAACTGTGGTTCTATTTGTCCGAGTGCAAGCGAGACTGTTCCAGCAAACCAGCCATTTGGAAGCGCGTAGAACCATTTCAGAACTGAGGTCATCTTATCCGCTGTGAAACCTTCTGGTAACATACAAGGTGATAATTGAGAGAAAAGAATCCACATTGTCGGGAAAAGCGCGGGGAATATAAACTGCGCGTATTGTGCGATGTTTCGGAGTCCTTTTTTCGTGTAGAATTTCGTCAAATATCCTGCGAACATCGTCATTACACCAATGGTGAAAAAGCCTGACATGAAGGCAACAAGTAGGTAAATCACAGGGAAAAGGAATCGAAGACTGGGAGATGCCTCTCCACGGAGCCAAATGCCGCCGATCGCAGGTAACAGATTTGCACTCATCAACAACAGAACAGTGTAGGTGAGGACAGGTGTCAGTTTCACGAGAAAATAGGTTCGTGATGACACAGGGGTGTGTGCCACAACGGGATAGTGTGTCGGACTGAGAAGCACATCAAAGTATGGGATCGTCCAGAGTCCTACTACTACCATAGACATGGTTATACCGATAAGTGCATAAGTGAACGCATCCACTCGGAGGATTACCATAATCGCAATGGGTATACTTATAGTAAAACAGAATATGCAGTTCAAACCCAGGGACAGGTTAACAAAGCGTTTGCCTTCAAGTGCTCGCTTCTGCACCAACTTTTCTGTTTGTAGGAGATACCTGTATTGGGTTGGAGAGGCACCCAGCATTTCCACGACTTTTTGGCGTAGCTTGTAAGCCGAAAACTTGCTGTTAGAAGTCTCAAGCATCTAAGATTTCCTCTCCTTATTTTCCCGTAACAGATAGACAAAACCGATAAGACCGCTTACGACTGTGATGCAATAGAAACCGTAATAAACCCATATATTCAGCAGGTAAGTTAGATATTGGATGCCTACGAAGACTACAACAACAAGCGCGCTACACACGAAAGGGATCCACGCGCCAGTAGCCATCTGTTTTTGGACGAATTCTTCGGCGAGCGGCAGGTTAGACACCGGTTTTGGGTAAAAAATGACGTAATAGAGTAAAACGGTGAATCCGGGCAGGACGTAAAATATCCCTGAAACGCCCCAAATAACGGTAGCGACGCAAAGCGTCAGGAGTGTAACTGGCACAACAACGTAGAGGAAGGCAGTTGCTTGCACACCCCGCCATAAATCAGATGATGCTGCAACCGGTGCGAGCACTAATATCCACGATGCTTTCCAGTGTTCTGAGTATCTGACCGGTAAAACCAAACAATTGATAAAACCTGTACCGATAAAGTAGAACATCATGGAAAAGCCTGGACTTAATCCGATGGCATAAGCGTCTTGAATCCAGTTGAGAGAAAACACTTCGTCCTGCGTAAATACCACAGCGATTATAATGATAGCCCCAAGCATACCGAAAAGCTGCCGTAACATGTGCTTATCGCGGCGCATGTATGTAGCACTGAGGCAAAGTCCCGCACGGATAGCATGGTTTCGGAACATTCTCGCAAATAGCGGTATTTTCACCCGCAACTCAGATGTCTGACGCTCACCGGATTCTAACAAGTAAGAGAGGTATTCCGAATAACTTCTCGCGATACTCCGCAGCGGCACCAACACCAAAAAGAGTGTTGAAACAATAGCCAATCCTGCTAAAATCAGATACTGCGGTTCTGTTTCTCCAAAGGCAAGCGAGACTGCTCCAGCAAACCAGCCGTTTGGAAGCGCGTAGAACCCCTTCAGCACCGAGATTGCTTTATCTATTGTGCCATCTGATACTGATCCAGAAAATAAGCGAGGGAGGAGAATCCATAGCATCGGGAAAAGTGCGGGGAATATAAACTGTGCATATTGTGCGATATTTCGGAGGCTCTTCTTGGTATAAAGTTTCGTTAAATACCCTGCGAAGACCGTCATCACGCCAACCGTAAAGAAGCCAGACATGAAGGCGATAGGCAGATAGATCAGCGGAAAAAGGTAGAGAAGTTGAGAAGACGCCTTAGTGTGAATCCAGATACCAGCGATCGCGGGCGGTAGATTCAAACTGCCTAACAATAGCAGGACGTAAGTGAGCACCTGCGTCAGTTTCACAAGAAAATAGGTTCGTGATGACACAGGCGTGTGTGCTATGATGGGATAGTTTATCGGGCTAAGAAGGATGTCGAAGTATGGGATCGTCCAGATGCCTATCATCGCCATAGACATAGTTATTCCGATAAGGGCGTAGGTGAACACATCCAAAGAGAGGAATAGCATAGTGGTGGTCGAAAGTCCCATGAAAAAGAAAAGTGCGCAGGTCAAACCCAGCGATAGGTTGACGAAGCGTTTTCCTTTAAGTGCCCGTTTCTCTACCAATTTCTCTGTATTCAGGAGGTATCTGTATTGTGTTGGAGAGGCACCCAGTATTTCCGCGATTCTCTCAAGCATCTATGATTTCCTCCTCTTTTTTTTTTGAAACAAAAATGTAAAACTGATAAGTCCAGCCCCGACGATAACAGAATAAAAACCGTAATAACTCCATCTATCAATCAGGTAAGCGAAAAGTGGGATCCACGGGAAGACTTGACCAAGGAGGATACCGATGGGAAAAAACCACCATACAAGCCTTACCCGTTCTTGGACGAGTTCTTCAGCGAGTGGCAAACCCGCGCGCGGTTTTGGGTAAAAAATCACGAGATTGAGTAAAATAATTAATACCGGTAGGACGTAAAATATGCCTAAAACGCCCCAAATCACCGTAGCTATGCAAAGCATCAAGAGCATACACGGCGCAATAAGATAGAGGCAGGCAGCCGCTTGTACACCTCGCCACAAGTTACCTGGTGCTGAAAGGGGCGCCAGCATTAGTATCCACGACGCTTTCCAATGCTCCGAAGACTTGACCAGAAACATGAAGGTGGGAACAATGATGAATCCGACAATATAAAACATCGAAGAAAAACCTGGACTGAGTCCAATAGGGAAGGAATCATCAACCCACATCTGATCGAACGACATCAGATAAAACGATAGATTAGAAAAAACTGGGAACGTAATAGCACCTACCAGTGAACCCCAAAAGTGTCCCAATAGGAACCTATCGCGACGTATGTACACAAAACTGAGGCAAAGCCCTGCACGAACCGCACGGTTTCGGAATATTCTCGCAAATAGCGGCGTTTTCACCCGGAGTTTAGATGTTTGTTTACTGCCAGATTCCAGCAGGTAAGAGAGATATTCTGAATAACTTTTTGCGATACTCCGAAGCGGAACTATCACCAAAAAGAGCATTGAAGCGATAGCCAATCCTGCTACAATCAAGAAATACCGTTCTATCTGTCCGAGCGTAAGTGCAACCATTCCAGCAAACCAAGCGTTTGGCAGCGCATCGAACCATTTCAGGATTGAGGTTAATTGATCCATTAAGTTATCGAGTGAATAATCTGGTGATCGGTAATAGAGGAGGATGCCCGTTAGGGGTAAGAAGAACAGAAATATAAACAGAAATATAAACTGTACGTATTTCACAATATTTCGGAACGTCTTTTTGGTGTATAGTTTTGTCCAATACCCTGCGAATGTCGTCATCACGCCAACTGTGAAGAAACCTGACAGGAAGGCGACAGGCAAGTAAACCAGGGGAAAAAAGTACTGGAACTGAGAAGATTCATCCGCACGAATCCAGATACCACCGATAGCAGGCATCAGATTTAGACAGGCTAACAACGGGATTGTATGCTTTAGGATCTGCGTTAGTTTTACGAGAAAGTAGGTTCGCGATGATACTGGGGTGTGAGCAATGACTGGATAATTTATCGGACTCAGAAGGATGTCGAAGTATGGGCTCATAAAGAAGCTTATCATCATCATAGACACAGTTATACCCGTAAGTGCATAAGAGAATATGTCTATCGGGGAAAAGAATGGTATAGACGCAACTGAGATGCTGCTTATAAAACAGAAAAACCAGACCGCAGCAAGCGAAAAGTTACCAAAGTTGTTTTTTCCCTCAAGTGCCCGCTTCTCCAGTAATTTTTCTGTCTGTAGGAGATACCTGTACTGTGTTGGAGAGGCACCCAGTATTTCCGCGATTCTCTCAAGCATTTAGAATTTCCTCCGCTTTTCTTTTTGAAACAAAAATGTAAAACTGATAAGTCCACCGGCGACAATAATGCAATAAAAACCGTAATAAACCCATATATTAATCATGTAAGCGATAAGTTGGATAAATGGGAAGCCTATACCAAGGACGCTACCGATGGGAGCAATCCACTGCACAAGCCTTAACTGTTTTTGGACGAGTTCTTCAGCGAGTGGCAAACCCGCGCGCGGTTGGGGAGCAATCCACCCTACACGCCTTAACCGTTTTTGGATGAGTTCTTCAGTGCGTGGCAAACCCGCGCGCGGTTTTGGGTAAAAAATCACGAGATTGAGTAAAATGATTAATACCGGTAGGACGTAAAATATGCCTAAAACGCCCCAAATCACCGTAGCCATGCAAAGCATCAAGAGCATACACGGCGCAACAAGATAGAGGTAGGCAGCCGCTTGTACACCTCGCCATAAGTCACCTGGTGCTGCCAGCATTAGCATCCACGACGCTTTATAGTGCTCCGAATACTTGACCAGGAACATGAAGGTGGGCACAATGGTGAATCCGACAATATAAAACATCGAAGAAAAACCTAGACTGAGTCCAATAGGGAAGGAATCATCAACCCACATCTGAACAGACGATCGATTAAAAACAATTGCGACCATAATAATAGCAGTTACCAGTGAACTCCAGAAGTTTCCTAATAAGATTCTATCGCGACGTATGTACACAAAACTAAGGCAAAGCCCTGCACGAACAGCAGGGTTTCGGAATATTCTCGCAAATAGCGGCGTTTTCACCCGGAGTATAGATGTTTGTTTACTGCCAGATTCCAGCAAGTAAGAGAGATATTCTGAATAACTTTTTGCGATACTCCGAAGCGGAACAAACACTAAAAAGAGCATCGAAACGATAGCCAATCCTGCTACAATCAAGAAATACCGTTCTATCTGTCCGAACGCAAGTGCAACTATTCCAGCAAACCAAGCGTTTGGAAGCGCATTGAACCATTTTAGGATCGAGGTTAGTTGATCCATTAAGTCATCTAGTGATTGATAATAGCGGGTTGATTTATCCATTATATCTCTTAAGTCATCTGGTGATGGGTAATAGAGGAAGATGCACAACAAGGGTAAGAAGCCCAGAAATATAAACTGTACGTATTTCACAATATTTCGGAACGTCTTTTTGGTGTATAGTTTTGTCCAATACCCTGCGAATGTCGTCATCACGCCAACTGTGAAGAAACCTGACAGGAAGGCGACAGGCAAGTAAACCAGAGGAAAAAAGTACTGAAACTGAGAAGACTCGTGCGTGCGAATCCAGATACCACCGATAGCAGGCATCAGATTTAGACAGGCTAACAACGGGATTGTATACTTTAGGAGCTGCGTTAGTTTTACGAGAAAGTAGGTTCGCGATGATACTGGGGTGTGAGCAATGACTGGATAGTTTATCGGACTCAGAAGGATGTCGAAGTATGGGTTCATATAGATGCCTATCACTATCATAGACAGGGTTATCCCCATAAGTGCATAAGAGAATATGTCTATAGGGAAAAAGAGTGGTATAGACGCAAGTGGGATGCTGATGATAAAACAGAAAAACCAGCCCGCAGCAAGCGAAAAGTTAGCAAAGTTGTTTTTCCCCTCAAGTGCCCGCTTCTCCACTAATTTTTCTGTTTGTAGGAGGCACCTGTACTGTGTTGGAGAAGCACCGAGCATTTCGACAATTTTTTCAAGCATCTACGGTTTCCTCCACTCGTCTATTTTTTTGTAGAAAATGAACAAAACTGATAAGTCCCCCCACAACCATAACGGCATAAAAACCGTAATAGACCCATATATTCAGTAGATACGTCACAAATTGGATGCCTACAAAGATACCGATGCTGAAAAGACTCGCTAAGAAAGGAATTAAAGTCTCACCAGCTATTTGGCTTTGGACGAATTCTTCGGCGAGTGGCAAGCCGGATAGTGGTTTTGGGAAAAGGATGACGTAATTGAGTAAAATAATTAATCCCGGTAGGACGTAAAGTATACCTAAAGTGCCCCAAATGAACGTAGCCATGCAAAGCATCAGGAGCGTGCAGGGGACAACAAAGTAGAGAAAGGCAGCTGCCTGCACGCCTCGCCACAAGTCGTATGTTGTCGATAGCGGTGCAAGCCTTAACATCCAAGACGCTTTCCAGTGTTCCGAGTATCTGACCGGTAAAATGAAACTGCTGACAATGCCCATTCCTACGAAATAGAATATCATAGAAAAACCTGGACTGAGTCCAATAGCGAAGGCATGAAGAACCCATTCTTGGTCAAGTATAACTACGAGCATGATAAGGGGCCCAAGCGAAGCAAAAAACTGTCGCGACAGATGTTTATCGCGACGGATATAGACAAAACTGAGGCAAAGTCCCGCACGGATCGTCCGGTTTTGAAACATTCTCCCAAACAGCGGCGTTTTCACCCGAATTTTAGATTTTTGCCGACTCCCGGATTCTAACAGGTAGGAGAGATATTCTGAATAACTCTTTGCGATACTCCGAAGCGGAACCAACACCAAAATGAGCGTTGAAACGATAGCCAGTCCTGCTAAAACCAAGAAATGCGGTTCTATCTGTCCGAGTGCAAGGGATACAGTTCCAGCGAACCAACCGTTCGGAAGTGCGTAGAACCATTTCAGAGACGAGACGAGTTTATCCATTGGGAGGTACGGTAATAGGAGAGAAGGGAGGATAAACGTCACGGGGAAGAGCGCGGGAAATATAAATTGCGCGTATTGTGCGACATTTCGGAGTGTCCTTTTGCTATAAAGTTTTGTCAAATACCCAGCAAATGTAGTCATCACACCAATTGTGAAGAACCCCGACATAAAAACAATAGGCAGATAGACAAAAGGAAAAAAGAGTCGAAACAGAGAAAATTCACCTTTATGAACCCAGATACCACCGATGGCAGGTATCAGATTTAAACTGCCTAACAGCAGAGCAGTGTAGGTAAGTATCCGCGTTAGTTTCACGAGAAAGTAGGTTCGCGATGATACCGGTGTATGGGCAATAACAGGATAGTGTACAGGTATAAGAAGGATATCAAAGTACGGGATCATCCAGATGCCTATCATCATCATAGACATCGTTATACCGATAAGCGAAAAGGTGAATGTGTCCATCGGTAAAAGGAACGGCATAAATGTGAATAAGACACTCATTATAAAACCGACAACACAGGTCACAGCGAAGGACATATTGGATAAGTCGTTTCTTCCCTCCAGTGCCCGTTTTTCAATCAACTTTTCGGTTTTTAGGAGATACCTGTACTGGGTGGGTGCGTCGCAGAGTCTTTCTACAATTTTTTGGCGTAGCTTGCAAGCCGAAAACTTGCTGTTAGAAGTCTCAAGCATTCGGGGTGTCCTCCATCACAATCCGAATGACTTCCTCAGTTTTTTCATCGATCCCTGTTGTATCAGTTAGTTGTGTGAAAATCTCATTGAGCGCGGTCTGATTCGTCTGCTCTCGCAATTCTGTCACCGGTGCATCGGCGATAAGTTTCCCGGCATCGATAATCATAATTCGCGGGCAGAGCGTTTCAGCGACTTCGAGAATGTGTGTACAATAGAGAATCGTTTTACCTAAACCGGCTAAACGTTGTAGTAACGCTTTCATGAGGGTTACCGTTCCGACATCCAGGTTGGTGAAGGGTTCATCTAAAAATAGGACATCTGGGTTGTGCATTAGGGCAGACATGATGATACACTTCTGACGCATGCCTTGCGAGAAACCGCTGATCCTTTGGTTCGCCTGAGATGCCATATCAAACAGCTTGGCAAGTTCTTCTATTTTCTGCGTGATGAGGCGTTCCTCTAAATGATAGAGTCTGCCGATTAACTGGAGGTGTTCTACTAAGGTGAGGTGTTCGTAGAGTTGTGCTTCTTCAGGCACGTATCCGATATGCCGTTTTAGTTCGAGCAGCTCGGTTTGGGAATCGTATCCTGCCACAGAGATTTCTCCAGATGTCGGCTGCAGCAAACCAACGAGCATTTTGAGCGTCGTGCTTTTTCCCGCTCCGTTGGGACCGAGATAACCGACAATTTCGCCTTGTTGCACTTCAAAGCTAATGTCGTCAACTGCCGTATTTTGTCCATATCTTTTCGTGAGATGCGAAACTTGTATCATATTTTTCCTTACCCTCGTAGTTTAGAACTATAGGACTTACGCAATTTGCTGATGAGGACCTACGGTCCGCACGCCGCTGGCGAGGTTTTAAACCTCGCCAGCAAAAGATACTGCGTAAGTTTTGACTTGCGGATGTTAACGTTTTTATCGAAGACCGCGCGACTTTTCACGTCATTTTCTAAAAGGAAACCCACTATAATAGTTAAAGACGCTGTTTTGTGGAAGAAAGGGTGCATAATTTCAGACACTTTCTCGGTATTAGTAGATTTCTATTTTAATCTATGATACCATATTTAGACGTTTCTATCACCCTGATTTCTTGAGGAAAAGGAGCATACACCATGGAATTCGTCGAGTTGACAGAAGCACAACGGCAGGAATTTGAAGAGAACGGATACTTCATTATGCGCTCGGTACTTGACGACGAGATGATAGGTCGTTTAACCGAGGCAGGCGATCGCTTAATGGCATCGCTGAATCTCAACGGTGGACATTATGGACACAGGCGAGACGGGTTGGTGCAAGAACCCGCCTTCGCGGAACTTGTATCACAAACAAAAGCGATCCCTTTGGTGATTCAACTTCTTGGTACGAATCTGCACATTACCAATACCGCGCTTCTCTATAAGCATCCGCAGCCACACGAACTCCCAGAGCAGCGTGGGTGGCACCGGGATGCAGGTGTGCATCTGGATCTCGGACACAAGGATTGCCCGCGCGTTGGATTGAAGGTGGCTTACTGTTTAACCGACTGTGATGTGCCGAATTCTGGCGCGACGTTGTTTATTCCGAAGAGCCATAAGTCAGGGGTCCCCTTGGGCATTCCTGAAGGTGAGATTGATCCGATTGAACCTTACGATGAACCGCTGCTCCGCGCAGGAGACGCGTATTTCTTTGAAAGTCGTATCTATCACACCACAGGGCTCAATTTTACCGATAAGACTGCTAAGATTGTTATCTACGGCTACCATTACGCGTGGCTCAAGCCGGAAGGGTATTTGATGTATTACAATGACAGACAGCAGCCTGACGAAGAGGTACTGGCAAACGTTGATGATTTGGGAAAACAGTTTCTCGGTGGTGGTGGCGGTGCGGCAGCACAGTGGGCAGCAGCACATAATCTAAACTTAGAGCAGGCACCACACGTCGTCACAATCTGATTGACTTTAATTTTCTTTTCTTAGAACTTGTAGAAGGCACGTGCATTTTCCGCCATGATCTTGCGTTTGAGTGTCGGTGCGAGGTTTTTCGGGAGTGCCTGATCGGGGGAATCGAAGTCCCAGTGTGGGTAGTCGGTTGCGAACATCAATCTATCATCTAAGTTGAGGTGCGCGAGGAGTTGGTCGAAGTATTCTTGTTTGGGGGGTTCTTCGATCGGCTGTGTGGTAATCCAGAAGTGTTCTCGGATATATTCAGACGGTAACTTTTTCAGCGCTGGCACCTCATCGTGTAACTTCTTCCATGCACGGTCGAGTCGCCACATCAACGGGGGTAGCCACGCGAATCCACCTTCAATCAGAGCGACCTTGAGCGTCGGGAATTGTTCAAAGACACCTTCGCAGACGAGGCTGGTTACTTGCGTCTGGAACGCCTGTGTCATCCCTGCGTGGTCTTCGATGTAGTGCGAAGGTCTACCGACAGCGGTAATCGGTCCCACGCCGACACCGGTGAAGTGGATGCCGATCGGTAGATCGTGCTTCACGGCTGCCTCATACATTTTCCAGTATTTACGTCGTCCTAACGGCTCCATTGTTCGAGCGAGTAGCAATATTTGCACGAATCCTGGATGGTCTGCGAGTCGGTTAATCTCGGAGACGGTGAATTCTGCGTCATCGCATGCGACGATGATTGAAGCGCGGAGTCTCGGTTCTTTTTCAAGCCATTCTTCGATTTGCCAGTCGTTTACAGCAGTTGCCCATGCTGCTGCGAACGCAAGGTTGGGCATCTCGCAGACGGGTGTCAAGCAGTTGAGGATGCCGTATTCAATATTAAACGTGTCCAGTAGTTGCTCGCGTAGGAAGTCGAGATCGGAACCGGGACGGTGTCCGGAGGGTGTCCATGCATCGTATCTTGCGCCGAAGGGATGGGCGCGTGGGATGTATGCACCGACGCGATCGGTTGTGCCGACCATGCTGTGGTGCTTGCGCCAACGCTCGGAGAGATAGGGGTATAGCACCGTCTCAGATGCGAGGGTGTTGTGGATATCGCAGTCGATGATTGGTGGTTTTTGCTGTTGTTTGGGTTTTTCTATTTTCACTATCTTTATGTCCTTGTAGAAAATATAAAGTTTAGCAAATACGGCACGGGTTTACCGAGAGCTCTCCCACGGGCTAATAAATTTAATTTCTCATTATATAAAATTTTATTCAGATGTCAATAAAAAATGCTGAGACGACACCTATTGGATTTACCATTCTCTATTTATCCCATAAGCATCAAAGAGCACATCTGCACCAATTATTGGAAGTTCTCCAACAAGTGCTTGGGCGATTATCAATCGGTCAAACGGATCTCGATGGTGAAAAGGTAAAGTAGTAAGCTTGATTAGGTTATCCACTGTGATGTCTAATATTTCAATACGATTGAAATGGAGTTGTTCTGGAAACAACTTCTCAAACGGTTTGTTTAAAGCGAGTTTCCCTAAACTCACCTTAATGGCTATCTCCCAAAGACTGGCGATGCTGAGAAATTTTGTGTTGTCTGGGTTGTCGATTAAGCCTCGTGCTTTGTCACTAAGTTTTTTGTCACCCATAAGAAACCAAATCAGGGTATGCGTATCCAGCAGATATTTCATTCCATATACTCTTTGAAATCTGGAAGTTCATCGTCAAAATCTTCACTGACGTGAATAAGTCTCTTGGCACTTCCAAATCCAACCTTTAACCAAGGCTCGCAGAAAATACTTTTCCACTCGTATTGATAGGTTGGCATCAAGGTATCTATTGATTCAGCATGAAACAGAAAATGGTACTTCACATACGTCTGATCTAACAATTTAATGCAGTCATCTAACACCTCGAAGGTGGGTACAACTTTCGGTTCACGCTTATCCCAGTGCGCAATCCGTTTATCGGCAAACTCTCCGTATGTTTTTATTGCGGATTCAAGTCGCGCCTGATCATCTTTTACCATCTGTGGACAAACGTACATCCCACTTGCATCTGCATATTGAGCGAAGTCATCCATCTTTAGGATTGCCTTCAGTTGGGGGGCATCAGCAATTCCCACTGCTTCAAGATCCGCCTTACCCACTACTTGATCCAAGTCGGATCCATTAGAATGGGAATGGCGGTAATTGAAGTAGCTGCGGGAGAGTTCTTCAGGATTTTTGGCAATCTCGTCAAGCAATCTTACAAAAGATATGCTATCCTTCTGTAATTTCGTTTGCTGACGGAGCCCAACTAACGCATGAGAAAGGTAAGTTCTCGCGAGATAACTATAGAAAGCATTAGGTTTTTGGATACGTGGATTTTCACGGATGAGGTCTTGGACTTCCGAGAAGATGTTTGCATCCGCAACAAGTGCCAGAATCTCATTGTGAATCGTCTCCATCCATCTGAGCCACTTTTCCTGTTTTTGACTTTTCTCAAATTTCTGATTCATTTTAGCTATCTCCCAAGAACATGTTACAATTCGGTACTGGGTTGATGGGGCAACTATCCCGATAAGTATACCATGAATTTTATGAACTGTCAACCTTAGAATTCGCGTAATCCTTGATTTGCTGCGGACTTGCCCAAATGCGACGTGCATTCAGACAATTCAAAACTGGTTCTTAACACGTCTTTTTGTCAAAGTGTAGGTTTTTGACTCTGCCTCCTGTCAACTTAAACCCTGTGATGTGTTCTGTGTTGTCTCGTGTGAAATGAATCTTTGGGAAAAACCATGTGTTTCCAAGGAAATGACCATTGGCGTATGTTAACAATATATCATCGTGTCGTATGTGTTGTGCTACAAGCTGATTTCCGTGCACGCGAATGCTATAGGTTGTATCGAGTTCTTTGGTATAATAGTCGCCTTCAAATTCTGCCAACTGTTCCGGTGTCAACAGTTCAGATTTAGTCTCCTCGGCAGGTTCCGCTGCTTTCTCTGGCTCGGATGCTTCTACGGGAGCAAGCGCATCAGCAAGATAGAGGTCTGCGACCTTTTCTGCTAAACGGAGTGGGTTAAAGGTATCCAGATTGCATAAGACAACAACGCCAAATTGCTGATCTGGGAAACGGATGAGATGACTCCGAAATCCTCGCCACGATCCGCTATGCCCGACTGTTTTCAATCCCCTGTATTCACCGATGTTTAGTCCCAATGCGTAACTAATCTGCTCCCCGTTGTTAAGCACGCCTTGTTGGTGCATCTGTTCAAGTACTGTTTGTTCACCAATTTGTGTGTCGTCAAAATTCAGAATCCATTTCGCGAGGTCTTCTACTGTTGAATAGAGAGAGCTTGAACCGAGGGCGGTTGTATTGTTGACTGCGTGCTTAAATCCATTGTTTTCGATTGCTTGATACGAATACGCTCGGTTTTTCAGAATCATTTGGTGGTCATCGTGAAAATGAGTGCTCGTCATAGCGAGGGGTTTGAAGATGTGAGCGTCTGTCCACTCCCTGAATGAATTTCCTGTTATCCGTTCGACGATTTCCGCCAGTAGGTTGTACCCCGTATTGCTGTATAAATACGCCTCTCCCGGCTCAAAATTGAGTGCCTTCTGATAGCGTGCCATTTTCAAGATGTGTTTGAACGAAATTACATCCTCCATTGTGACCCCGGCGATGACAAGGGACTGTACCCAATCCCGGAGTCCGCTGGTGTGATGCAGGAGATGCCGGACTGTGATTGTGTTACCGAAATTCGGTAGGTCGGGCAGGTGCACACGGATGTCGTCATCTAACGAAAGTTGTTCTTCATGCGATAATGTGGCGATAGCGAACGCCGCGAATTGCTTGGACACTGAGGCGATGTCGAAGATGGTTGTCGGCGTGATGGCGATGTCGTATTCAAGGTTCGCTGTTCCGTAGCCTTGTGTATAGATGGTTTCACCGCCTCTGGTAACCGCTAAGGCAGCACCGGGGGAATTGGGTCGGTTCCATTCTGCAAACAGTTGATTGACTTTTGCTTCAAGAGTCTCAGATGTTGTCATAGTCGTTCCTTTTGGTAAACTCCCTCGAAATTATTTTGTAATACCTCGTATGGATTCAGCCAGTAATTGCGTTTAATTATGATACCACACCCCTCGCTGAAAGTTGAGATTTTTTTCACTTTTTCTTATTACGCTGAGACAAAAATATAGGTGCGGTTTTCACCGCACCTGCCAGTTTTTTAAAGTAAGAAAACGCTACCTGAGAGATCAAGCATGTAAGCATTGGAGGACTTTCATGTATAGGATATCAGGTAGCGATTGCAGTGGGAGGACTCGAACCCCCAGCCTCGCGGGTATGAACCACGCGAGATACCAATTTCTCTACACTGCGTTCGGTCAATTGGCGATATTTCCTTACTACTGCTTAAGTTGCCCCCATGTGATAGCGAGTTTCCCTTCTGCTTCAACCGCGAGTGTGCCATCGGTCATTGCACCATTTTTACCGACCAGGTGGTAGGCATTGCCGGATGTATCCGAGAACTCCCGTGTTCCCCTCGGTTCATCAAAATGCCACAAAGCAATTGTTTTGGCATCATTCTTGAACTTTTTCTGCGGCGTGAAACCGTGTTTGGCGGTATTGTAACGCACAACCTTTGAGATACGGACCTCATCAATATAGCCTGCAAAATAACCCCAAGAATGCCGTTTGTGACCCGGAATTTTTGCGTCACACCCACCAAGTGTAAAATCCTGTGGATGCCCTCCGAATTTGGTGATCTTGTCTGCGTCGTGTGCAAGCGTTATTCCTTGCCCTCCACCTGAAACGCGCGCGAAATCATTAACAATGACTGCCGTCTTCTGTCCCTTTCCGCCCTGAAAGACAATGTGATTCCACTGATTCGCGGGAAACCTTATCGGGGCTTTCGACATCATAGCGTGCCCTACGTCACGTGCAAGGTGCGCTGAACCTTGTAGCATGAAATCTTCCTTCGACAGATTTAGAAACACCTTTAGTCCCCCGAATTCCTCGTGATCATGGCTCATGACATCCATCATCACTTGTTGACTGAGAACCAGTGTGTGTATATCCTTGTTAGGCTGCGTGGTTGGATATACCCACGCTTCAAAGGTGAATGTATCTGTGCCTTCTGGTATGAGAAGACCGAAGGTCTCAAAATCCAAAATAGCGTGGTCGTCCACTCCATCAAAGGCTAAATAGTTGCCACCTGCGGGTGAAGGCGGTGGAAGTGCTTCAGCACGCATCGGAATGAAAACGAGCAGAAAAAGGCAAGCAAAAATTGGCAGATTTCGTAGATTTTTCATCTTCGTAGGTCTCCTTAATTTTTGTAGTAAAATCCGAAAACATGTGGGTACTTTAGAAAACACCTCCTCGCTGCCGGGGTTTTCTGGGGAAATCCGCAGAAATACATGAAACGCACAAGCACATCAGTTTCTTTTTCTTTGCTTAAGTCGTCCCCATGTAGTGGCGAGTTTTCCTTCTGCTTCAATTGCGAGTGCGCCTCCGGTTTTTGCGCCATTTTTACCGACCAGATGGTAGGCGTTGCCTGATGTATCTAAGAACTTCTGTGCTCCGCTCGGTTCATCAAAATGCCACAATGCAACCGTTTTTGCGTCATTCTTGAACTTTGTGAGCGTCGTGAAAAAACCATTTCTTTTCTTGGCATTGTAACGCGTAACCTTTGAGATGCGGACCTGATCAATATATCCGGCAAAATGACCCCAAAAATGATCGCCGTGCATCTGAGACTGAATTTTCTCTCCAAACCCACCGATTGTAAAATCTTGTGGATACTCGGCGTGTGAGATATCGTCTGCAAGCGTTATTCCTTGCCCTCCTTTTGAAACGCGCTCGAAACCGTTAACAATGACTCTTGTCTTCTGTTCCTTTCCCCCCTGAAAGGCGACGTGATTCCATTGATTCGGAGAAAACGGTAGAAAGCCGGATGCCATTTCACCGACCCCTACGGCACGAGCAAGGTGCGCGCCACCTATTAGTCTGAAACCTCCGAGGTGACCAAGGTTCCGGAAATATATCCGCACCTGTTGGCTGAGAACTACTGCATCTATATTCTTAGGCAGTGTTGTTGGATATATCCACGCTTCAAAGGTGAATGCATCTGTGCCTTTTGGCAAGAGGAGACCGAAGGTCTCAAAGTCCAAAATGGCATGGTCGTCCACTCCATCAAGGACTAAATAGTTGCCACCCGCAGGTGAAGGCGGGGGAAGTGCTTCAGCACGCATTGGCATGAAAACGAGCAGAAAAAGGCAAGCAAAAATTGGCAGATTTCGTAGATTTTTCATCTTCGTAGGTCTCCTTATCAGTAAACAGCGAGCCTCGATGGGACTAAGTACTGAAAATTCGGGACTGACGACTGGAAAAAACCCTGTTGCAAGCGTATACAGCAGGGTTTTTTGTTTAGCGACTCTGCTTAATATCTGCCCAAGTTGTTGTCGCCTTTCCTATAGGATCAACTGGAAGCCCACCAGCAATCTCCCTAAAGAAACCTTTCTGGTCCTCCGATCTGTCAGGATAGATTTTGCAGACCTTGTGCGTGTTATCGTCAAAGTGTAAATTGATATAAGCAGCACCAGCCGTTTCGCTGCACCGGTAAAGAACGACATTGGTACCTTTTTCCAGTTTGACTTCAACGTTATAATTAACGACCTGCGCGCCGCCTGTCCAAGCCGTATTGTTATACCACTTATCCCCATTAATCCAAATTTGGGCATAGTCATCGTGTGCAGGCGACATCACCGCCTTCATCTCTTTAGGCGCAGCAATGACACACATAACGTAGGTATCAATCTTATCAGCAGGTCCCCCTCGGTTCATATTGTCTTGGCTCGCTGGGTCAAGTTCAAACACTGTCCAATTTCGAGTGCCACCGTGGTCGCCGCCCCATGCCATTTTAGTAGTTTGGGTCTTCTTTAAGCCTGCAAGGGTTGAGAGTGACTGCTGTGTGAGTTTACCTTTGGTGCCTTCCTCAATAAGGTCTCTCGGACCTGATTTTTGGAAACCTTCATTGTTTTCATAATTTCCGTCGGGTCCGTACCACTTGGTAATCCAGTTTTTGTTATCAGCGTGGGATTCGTTCAATGCGGCTTCGTCGGGATTTTTGAGCCAATCTGCCTCTTTTAAAGGACCATCGTCAATATTAACTTTTCCCTGTGCAAATGCAAAATGTGAAGATCCAATAACCAATGTAAAAACAGTTGTTATTGCGAGTGTTAGTTGGTAAAACCTTTTCATTAAAAATTTGCCTCCTTATGGACAATGAAAATGCGAAAGCAGATTTTGGGAATCCGCGTGTTAGGTCAGAAAGTTAAGTAAACCTGAATCTAATTTCAGTTAATCCGAAAACTGAATGTCTCTGGATTCCAGCTTGATTTGCCCCCATGTCGTGGTTAGAGAAGTATTAGCCGGGTTGACAGCAAGCGTAACACCGGTAACAGCACCATTCATGCCGATTAATGTATACCCATTCCCCGACGTATCTTCAAAGCGATCTGCACCTTCCCCATCATTAAAATCCCAGAACGCCAACGTGTGTTTATCGCTTGAGAACCGGTGTGGCGGTTCAAACGGCGAGGTCCCGCGCTCGGCAGGTAAATCATATCGAGCGATATTGGAAAACCGTATCGCATCAATTTCGCCATGAAAGTAAGGTATATGTTGGACTAATTCTTTTTTCGCAAAGCCGCCCACACAGAAATTTTTAAACCATTCAGGGAAACGCAGCTCCGCAGCTATTACGTTCAGAAAGTGCTTCTGTCTTTGAACAATTTGATCATTGTATGCCAAATGAAACGTGCTGTCCGTGAAAATGACCGCCATATAGTTCCATTGATCCTTCTTGATGGCAGCCCTATTGCTTCTGACACCGTGCGCTGCTCCGCTTTCAAGCCACGCTGTACCATAGGAACACACTTGATCCTTCTCACTGATCCTATCCCCACACTTATTATCTGGCAGCAATCCGAAGCGAACTTGCTGACTCAGAATAATATTTGACTTTCCTGGCTCCTCCGGTTCAGATTTCGGATAGAACCATACCTCAACCGTAAATTCATCGGTGTTTCTGGGGAAAATATAGCCGTGTTCGGCAAAAGAGAAGATCGCATAGTCATCCTCACCATCCAGCATCAAAACACCACCCGAAGGCTGAAAAGAAAATACTGGCAAAATTAAACTCAGCAAAAACACCGCACTGAGTAACAATTTACAGTTAATAAACATGAAACACTCCTTTTATCGCGCCTCACTCTACTCAACCTATGGGACTCAGGACGATTTAGTTTTCGGTTCCGGTCTTGGTTTTGGTTGACATAAGTTAACGTTTTTTTTCGCAAGATCGCGAGCGACAAGAAACACCCCAGCAAAAACACTCGCTCCTACAGGGGAATCATATTCATACATATAAAGTGAATATGTAAAACTAAATAGCCCTGCTATGGGACCACTATTGCCTTGTTTTGATTGCGCCCCAAGTTTTCACAAGTTTTCCGACTGGATCAACACTCCGAGGGACTTCGCCTGTGCCGTATACCTCAACATCTGTAAGTGGTGCGAAAACGCCAGCCGTACTGCCCCCAAAGACGTAGATTTCCCCATTTATTACCTCAGTCTTATGTCCCGATTTACCGATCAGCATGTCGGGTTCCTGTGTCCAACGGTCAGTTTCAGGATCGTAAACTTCAACTGTTGAGAGATACATGTACGGACCGTTGCCCCGAAAGCCACCGCCTATCACATAGATTTTTCCATCAATCACGCTTGCTGTGTGTCCTGATTTCGGTGCAGGCATCTCAGTTTTTTCAGTCCATCGATTGGTTTTTGGATCATACACTTCAATACTGGAAAGAAAGGGACCTGGATGATTGGGAATCTGGGGCCATCCGGTTCCACCCATAGCATAAATCTTTCCATTCACAACACTGACTGCCGCGCCAGAACGCGCATGGTTCATACTTTTCGCTTTTGCCCATGTATCAGTTGCTGGATCATATACATCCACAATATCTAAGCGTCGCTCTTTTCTGTTGGCTGCCCCTCCACCAATGATATAAATCTTTCCATCTACGACGCAGGTGCCACCATCCCTCCATACAGGCATGTCCGCTTTCTGGGCCCATGTGTCGGTGACTGGATCATACATTTCCACAACGGAAAGGAATTTAAACCTGTTCCCCTCTTTTTTCGCGCCACCCATAGCATAAATTTTTCCATCTACCACTAAGGTCTCCATGCCAAACCGCGCTGTCGGCATATCTGCCTTTCGTTCCCATGTATCGGTTTTCGGATCGTATACCTCTACCGTCGCCATAGCTTTGTCAGCAAATGCATCAAGTTGTCCGCCTATTGTGAATACCTTTCCGTCCACGATACACGTGTCAAAGTTATATCGGCCTGTCGGCATGTCTGCTCTTTGCGTCCAAGTTTTCTCAGCGGCAAGCTCACCTATATTGATAACAAATAGGACACAGATAGCCAAAATACCGAACGTCCAACGAATTTTCACGGTTTACCTCCATTATTTCTCTTTAGGACTTACGCATTTTTCCATTAACGGACATCCGACGCACTACAGGGTTTTTGATAGGGGTTTTTGATAGGGGTATTTGATAGGGTATTTCTGCGGATTTCTGCGTATTTCTTCAGGGTTTGAAACCCCGCCTGCAGTAGTGGCTGCGTAAGTCCTACTCTTCATTCTCTTCAAGCGAGATGTAAAACAGTCCCCTTTCTTTTGCGCGACTGATCATATCGGTAGCACTATAGAGTTTATCGTTAGCGATGACGAGATCACTGATTACATTTGGCACTTCTGAAGAAATCTGTTCCCACCGCGTATGCGTATTCAAACGATACCCTCCAGCATCGCCAGCCCCATAAACCGTTGTGCCATCCACAGCAAATTTGTCTATGACGATGCGTGTCCTTATTTCATCCGTAAGTATGCGCCAGTTTACCCCAGTTTGCGAAGCCATGACCCCATTATCTGTTGCGACGTAAACCGATGCCCCTGCAAAGACGATATCTTTGAAGTGCGTGAAGCGGAGCGGCAGGGTTGGTGTAACGTCTCTCCAACTCTCCCCGTCATCAAGCGATTGAAACAGCTGACCATTCCATTTGCCCGCGTAGACGGTTTCTCCTAAAACCGCTACTTTGAACACCTCGGAGGACCTGTATATCGGATGATCCTCTACCAATCCAGTGCTTGTCCATTCTGGATCACCGAGTTTCCATTTGAAAAGTTCTCCGAGATATTCTACATAAAAGGTATCACGACTCGCCACAGCCGTCTCAGTTCTCAGACGAGATACATGCCGGCTCTTTCGCTCTTTTGACTTATATTTTTCATAAGCAAGTTTTTCACGATCCAAAATTGGGACACCTTGAAGCGGAATGAACCTATCGCCATCGGTAGATAAACGGAAAATTCTCACATTGTCTCCTGAACATGAAAGCGAATAAAGCACGTTGCCAACAACGATCAGTTTTGCATCAGCCCTCACACTGGTACTGGGATTATTGGATCCATCTTTCTGCCCATCCGTCGGAACTTTTTTCCAGGACCTGCCTGCATCCGTTGATTGATAAATGTCATAGCCAGTATGGGTGTATAATCTATTGTCAAAGGCGACCAAATCGGTTATAAATGTTCCTATTATCCCGTTCATAAATAGGTGCCATGACTCACCACCATCAATCGTGCGATGAATGCTGGATACATTGGCTTTGTAACACGTTTTCTCGTTTACTATCACAGATGGAAGGCGGATATCGCGCAAAAAATTCCAGTCATCTTTGAGTTTTGTAAGTTTCGTCCAGGTCTGTCCACCGTCTGTTGAACGAGATTGCGTGAGACTCAATGCCAAGAGCGTTTTATCAGCGGCTAAAACCGTTATACCCGCCAGTACACCGCTGGGAAGATCTTGATTTTTACGCCATATTTCAGTCCACGACGCGCCCAAGTCAGCCGAATGGAAAATTTTGACAAAATCTGACCTATTATTCCACATTACCTCTTTTATTTCATCTGGCGTTAATCTCACCAAAAACTCGTGCCCTATCCCGGCATAGAGATTATTCCCTGAGACTGTCAAGGAACAGATGGCACCGGATGTATCCAACGGCAATTTTTCCCAGATGTCTGAATCGAGACGGTAGAGACCGTTCCCTGTACCCGCAAAAACAGTTTTTCCAACAGCAGTCACTGCGGAAATCTTTTCGGAAACCGCCAGTCCGTCGTTAAGAGGGTGCCATTGCGTGCCACCGTCTGTGGATCGGAAAATCCCTGTATCTCTAAGAGCGAGATACATCGTAATAGGTACTTGTGAACTGGAAGCTTTTTCGGCATCTGTGATGACGAATCCAACAGCATCTCCTTTGGGGCGGGGTCCCAGGGTCTTCCACGTCTCACCCCGGTTATCAGAAGCAAATATCTCGTCAGTAGAAACAATATAAAGCCTACCGCTATGCGCTGCCATCGGCATCAAAGATTCGCCAATTGGGACACTGGCGTTGACGCGCATCCACGCGGTTGCATCCGCCGTTAATCTGTATATTCCTGTTTGTGTAACGGCATAGACCGTTCCTTCAGGCGTAGCAAAGATATCGCGGACGGGTCCCGCTGGCGGTCCGTTTCCTTGTGCCCATTGTGCTGTAGAAAACTTGGAGGCATTCTCCGATGTAACAGATGTTGAGGTGACATTAGAGACTTGGGTGCCGGGACGGCTGGTTTTACCGAGAGTGGTATCCCGTCCGACCCGATTTCGCACAGCGGGTTTCGTTGCTATATCAAGGATAATGGGTGCATCGACGATTTCAATCGTCGGTTCAGATCGCGCCTCGAAACTATACGGCTTCTGGAAACGGGTGAGGTATTGTTCACTTGCGCCGAGCAGCAAGGCGATCAAAACCGCAGCCGCGCCTACAGCCATCCATGGGAGGAACGGTTTAGAAGCCGGAGCCGGTGTAGGGGTCATGTCAGCGACTTGTCGCATGACGTTCTGGCTTAAACTTGCCGGTATTTGTACGCCGCCGAGAACTTCCTGAATTAACACTTCTTGCTGTTCTTGTAAACGCTTTCGCGCTCGCTGGAGCCGGCTTGTAATGGTGTGCACAGACACACCTAAAAATTTACTAATCTCTTTGGTCGTCATTTTACCGAGATAATAGAGCGTCACGACGGTGCGTTCGCTCTCCGGGAGTTTTGCGAGCAGCTTTTTAACGAGTTCATGGCGATGCTCAGTGTGCTCTGTTTCTCGCTGTTCTGTTACGTGATGTGCATAAGAGGCTCTCTCGATTTCTTCCACGGGTGTGTCCTCCAGCGATTGCATGACCCTTTTATTCTTTTCCAGCCATTTAAGGCAGAGTCGATTGGCAATGACATACATCCATCCTGAGAGTTGGCTCGGATTCCTTAGCTGCGAGAGGTTCTTGTATACTTGGAGGAAAGTGTCTTGGGTAATCTCTTGAGCAATGTGAAAATCACCAATTTTTCGCCACGCAAGTGCATGAATACTATCTTGATGTTTTTGAACTAAGACTTCAAACGCTGTATCATCGCCTGACAAAATTCTATGAATAAGTTGAATATCGTCTTCTCTTTCCATCAGGATACTCCATAATTAATGAATAGATTGAAGTGTAATTGTGTTCCACTGCTATGGCGATTTTCATCTACTCTATGTTCATTTAAAGCTGCTTTTTCGGTTTTTTGAAAGATTATACCAAATGCTTCAATAAACTGAAACCGTCAAATTTAAAACACTGTGTTAGCCTTTATAATTAAAGATACGCTTTTGGGGTCGAAAACGTGCATAATGAAAAAAATAAATGAGATAAGGGCAACATGTGTATAGAAAAATGCTCTTTCTTGATAACTGCTGCAGCATGTTGTATAATTTAAAAACCGGTTACGGCGATGCTTATCTCGACTAGTGCCGTTAATCAATACCTCAAAAGTTGAAAAATACTATGACAAAACGCACGCACCAAACAGATACTCACTACTCACCTGCCACGCGTGAGGCAATCCTTAATCGTCTCTTGACTGCCCTACGAAGCGATAAACGCATCGCAGGTGTCTTGGTCGTCGGCTCTGGCTCAGAAGGCTTTGAGGACGACCACTCTGATATAGATCTGTGCGCGGTTACGACCTCGGCTGATGATGTCCAACCTGCTTTCCAAGAATGGGACGTAAAGATTCGCGAAATGCTATCAGTGTTTCATTCTCTGGAATCCGTCAGAGCTCCTAACGTCTATCTGTGGGTCTGTCTCCTTGAGAACTTTCTGGAGATTGATTTGTGCTTCCTCTGCTTGGACGATCTCCACGCGCGGAGAAATCGTTGGAAAACTGTATTTGATCGTTCAGGTAGAATTGAAGGCATTATGCAGTCCAGTTGGGCGAACAGACCGAAGCCTGATCTGGAAGAAGCCTATCGTTCGCGACTCAGTTCAATCTGGCACTGTATCAAGCACGCTGTGATTGCGGTTCAACGCAAGCAGCCTTGGAGGGCTATGTATGAAATTGAACAGATTCGGAACCGAACGATTGAACTACGAGGGCTGCGCGAGACGTTGGAAACGAAACGTTTTCGACACGTGGATCAGATGTCAAAGGATTTTTTGACGGCACTTGAGCAAACACTGGTCATGCGTTTAACGGATATTGACCTTATGAATGCCCTGAAAGCAGCAACAGTGTGTTTTTTCCAAGAGGCTCAACATTTTGATGAGATGTTGGATCTCAAGCTTGCAGAGCGTTTTGAGGCAAAAATGAAAGTGTATCTTGAACGCTTCAAAACAGACCCTGATAATTAGGAGCCTTCCGTATTTCCCTTTAGAGACGATAGAATTCTCTTGCGTTTTCGGACAGAATTTTGCGTGCTAATGATTGCGGTAACTGTGCGAGGAAAGCCCCGTCAGCGGCGTCAAAGTGCCAGTGTGGATAATCACTTGAGAACATTAACATATCCTCTGAATCGAGCTGCCCGACAATCTGAAGGAGTTCTGTCGCAGTGGGTGGTGCGTCAATCGGTTGGAGTGTCATGCGGATATGTTCCCGGATATATGCCGATGGGGGTCGCTTTACCCACGGCGTCAAATTTCGTAAACCGCGCCACTCTTTATCGAACCGCCACATCAGCGACGGCATCCATGTGACACCTGTTTCTATAAGCGCGACGCGTAAGTCGGGGAACTTGTCAAAAACGCCTTCGGATACGAGGCTCAGCACCTGTGCCTGAAATACTTGCGACATGCCGACGTATTCTTCCAGATAGGTTGAGGGCCATCCTACGGACGTCGGTGGCAGCCCGGGTGCGCCGCCGTAATGGATACCGACGACGAGTTGATGACGCACGGCTGCAGCATAGATCGGATGATAGCGTCTATTGCCGTAGGGTGCTTGTGATCGGGCAGGCAGCATTACTTGTACAAACCCTGGATGTCCCCCTAAGCGGTCAATTTCCCGTGCTGCGAGTTCAGGGTTCTGGCTTGGCACAATCAGTGAGGCACGTAAGCGTGGTTCGGGATTGAGCCAATGCTCAATCTGCCAATCGTTGACTGCTGAGGCGAGTGCTGCTGCAAGGTCTTCGTTGTGGACGCTCTGCACGCGATACCCACAGGTGAGTATCCCGTATTCAACCTCCCAGAAATCGAGTGCGTGCTTGCGTAGGAGTGCTAAATCGGAGGCAGGCCGATCTTCCGATGGATGTTCAATTTCTGGACGTGTTGAAGTTGGCACACCGTCGGGATAGTCGTTTGCATCGGGTCCGGGGAATCCGGATTCTTCGCAATAGTCGCACCAGTAATCGGGTAGGTATGGATAGAGCATTTGGTGTGACGGTAATCGGTTGTGAAGATCGCAGTCGATGATAGCCATACCAGCCTGAACGAAATTCGGTTTGCCGTTCTGTGTTCCCATATATTTCCTCTTGTGTTTATGATTAATAAGACTTATACAAATTTATCAGACGCTCTTAACCCCCTAAATCCCCCTTATCAGGGGGACTTTAAATTTGTTATGCGCCACCACCGTATGTATGCCAGAAAAGTATCGGTTCATTTTTGTGCTGCCGAGCGTTTACGTAGTGAATGAGTCCTGCCATTGTTTTTCCAGTATAGGTGTTTTCGAGTGTGATCCCTTCATGATCAGCCATCATCTCGACCGCTTGGGTGCCTGCTTTTGTCGGGATAGCATAGCCTTCCCCAAAATCGCCGTGCCAGAGTTCAATATCGCTGGCGTGAATATCCGGGACATCGGTCGCACCGATGAGGTGAAGGGTCCGCCGCACCATCCGCGAGATTGCTAACGGGTTTGCCACCACTCGGTCAGCAACACGGATACCAACAACCTCGGTTTTCAGTCCGGCGAGCTGCACACCCCCTATCAAGCCCGCCATTGTCCCACACGTTCCCACTGGAACAAAGATAAATCGTGGTTCTGGAAGGATGCCTGCCTCAATCTGTGATTTCAGTTCTGAAACTGCTTTCACATAGCCGACAGAACCGAGCGGCGACGAACCCCCCGCTGGAATGAAATAGCGTTCCTCTCCGATGCCGAAAGCCGTTTTTATTTTTTCATAGGCGTAACGGGCAAACATTGTCTCCATACGTTTAACCTCATAGACCTGAGCGGCGTGTTCACAAATTGTGCGATAGTTTGCTTCGGAATACTCGGTAGGCGGTTGTTTAAAAAGCAGACATTGGACTCGGAACCCAGATGCTTTGCCGTAGACTGCCGTTGCCCGAACGTGATTAGAGCCTGTTGGACCGATTGTGAAGAGTGTTTTCTTTTCTTCGCCATCAGGGTGTGCTGCTGCGAACATGTACTCCAGTTTTCGGACCTTATTGCCTCCACCTAACGGACCGCTCAGATCATCTCGTTTTATCCAGAGAGATTTGAAACCGAGGACACGCTCAAGATTTGAGAGATGCTGCACTGGGGTCGGGAAGTTTCCGAGTGAAAGGTGTGGGATTGATTCAATCATAAAATAGTTGTCTTCTATACGATACCACTTTCGATTATCTGGCTTGCGACATGTTCAGCAAGTGCTGCGATTGTCAACGTTGGCGGTACGCCGATAGAGGTAGGGAAAAGACTGGCATCAGCGACAAATAAGCCGTTCACCGCGTGGGATTCCCCCGAAAGCTTGACGACGCTTCTGTTCGAGTATTCACCCATTCGGAGTGTGCCTTGCGGATGACTGGAAGCGAGCATGATGTCATTTGGAACGATACCGCGTTGCCGTACAATCTCAAGATCCGCTTCTGTTTTAATAGGGAAATGTTGTGTATAGGGCATCACAATCTCTGTCGCGCCTGCAGCGAAGAGTAGGCGTGCGGCGTTAATCGCGCCTTCTACTAACATCCTTTTATCTGACCGTCGGAGCCGGTATGCGATGTTTGGCTCGCCTTTGTAATTAACTGAGACTTGCCCCGTTGTTCGGTCGTGTAAGAGGACAAGAAGTGCTGCGATGTGGCGATAGCGTTCCATCAGTTCCCGATGATCCTCACCGAATCCGGGAAGACTTGCGGCGATTATCATTTGCGAACCGAAAGCCGGCATGAGTAGGTAGCCACTGCTTCGAGACTTTTCCAAATCGAGAAACTCATCAATATAGTAGCTTTGCGGGATACCGAGGTGCCCGTCAATCGTTTCGCTGAAAATCCCACCCACAAAAACAGCCGGATGCAAGTGGAGATTTTTTCCGACCCGTCGGTTTGTGTTCGGCAATCTGCTTTTTAACCAGAGTTGCGGTGAGTTGATAGCACCCGCGGCGAGAACCACCACCTTGCTTTGAACATATAAATTACCTAATGGCAGTTGTGCAGAAACACCAACAACTCTATTTTTTTCTGTATGGATTTTCTCAGCTATGCAGTTGCTATAGAGTCGCGCGTCTGCGGCAAGTGCCAAAGGGATATACGTAACCGCCATGCTCTGCTTGCCCATTCGCGTTGGCTCGTTTTGAATGGATTTGGAGGCTGGACATCCGAAAAGACACTGCGAACCGCATGCCGGACAGGTACCCCGATTGTGCTTTTGGACGACACCACGCCATTTCATCAATTCGCATCCGCGGCGGATAACAGCGTTTAGCCGGTTTATGTCTGTTTCTTGTATCTGTGTAACGCCGAGGGTCTGCTCTACGCGTTCAAAGTTTGCGGAGAGGTCTGGAACGCCCCATCTGTCCAGTAGTACTTGTGGTGGGCGGACAGCGTAGCAGAGGTTATGTACAGTTGAACCACCGACACCTCTGCCTTGTGAGATAACAATCGCACCGTCGCGTGTGCGCCGTAAGCCGCTATCCCAGAAGAGACGACGCAACATCTCCGGTTCGTAGCTGCCGAAAGTACTCGGATCGTGATTTTCTCCTGCCTCCAAAATAATCACCGATAATCCGGCTTCAGCAAGCACCTTTGCGACGACCCCACCACCGGCACCAGAGCCGATAACGCACACGTCGGCATGCTCTTGCTGTTGCTGCGAAGCACCGGAATTATTGGTGGCACTTGAGGACTGAGATTGTGAGTTGTCCATAGTGTTATGTGTACTTCTTGTATAGGACTTACGCAGCCCTCACTGCAGGCGCGGTTTAAAACCCTGCCTGCAGTGCGTAGAACATCCGTTATCATGGAAAATGCGTAAGTCCTGTTGTAATCTGAAACTTACTTTGCCAGAGAGCGATAGCGTTGATATGCCTGTTTTGCTTTCGCCTCCTCGCCAATTTCTCGGTAGGCGTTTGCTAAATTACGATAAAATTGCGGGTTTGTTGTGTTAAGACGTATAGCCGTTTCAAATTGCGTAATCGCCTGTTGTGGTTTTTTCAGCATCATATAGGCAATACCGAGGCTATTCCGGTATACCGCGCTTTTCGGATGTGCTTCAACAAGGTTCCCATATACCTCAAGTGCGTCCGCGTAAGATTCCGTTTGAAGATAGGTATAACCGAGCAGTTCAGATGCCTTTTCGTCGTGCGGCGAGATGGTCAGACACACTTTGAGTTCGACCATAGCGAGTTCCCATTCTGTTCGCTTGATGTGTAGTTCCGCGAGTTGATAACGGGGTTGTAGGCGTTGTGGGTTGTCGAGAATCAGACGTTGGAATGTCGCTAATTGTTCCTCTTCGCGGATGAGTTTCTCGAATGTGCGGAGTGCCGCGCGTCCCTCAGCGATTTTTCCGGTGCGTAGATAGCAGTTCCCGATATTAAAATGTGCTTTCGCGTGTCGGCTTTGACGTTTAATCACTGCCTCAAAGTGTGGTATCGCTTGGATGAAGTCCTCCGCTTGAAAGTAAGCGAGACCGAGAAGGTAGCGTGCTTCGCTGTCCTGCTGTGCCCGTTTAAGATGGTGGATTGCTTCATCGATTTGGTTCTGACGGAGGTAAGCGGTGCCTAAGCGTCGGCGTGCGCGAGAGAGGTCAGGTTGCAACTGTAAAGCACGTTGCAGCGGTTCAACGGCATCTTTCGCGTTTGCCATACCGATCAGATAAGCCTCACCGAGACGAACGTGTGCATCCACGAAATCCGGTGTGAGTTTGATTGCAGTCTGGAGTGCGTGAATCGCGGGTTTCCATTGCGAGCGTTTGCCGTAAAGGACACCGAGTTGGTAGTGTGCTTCAGCGTACGACGGATCCAGTTTTACTGCCTGCTGAAATACCACAAGCGCGTTGTGATCCTTTTTTTCGGCGAGTGCTTGAATACCTGCCTGATATGCGCGTGCTGCCTCGGCAGGTATGTCTTGTTCTGCTGATGTCAGACACACTGCTGATAGAAAGATTAGTAGAGAAAAACGGAGAACATTTATTTCCATTTTGTTTATAGGTGGACATCATTTTAGATTCATGATAGCATACTTCCACGTGTCTATCAACCTTCTATTGAAGTGTAACTTGCAAGCCCATCCAGAAAGGTCAGAGGACAAAGGAGAAGACTGATGGAATTTGTTCAGTTGACAGATGCACAACGCGAGGAATTTGATGAGAACGGTTACCTCATCGTGCGCTCAGCAATTGATAGCGAGATGATTGGTCGCTTGACCGAGACAGGGGACCGGCTCATGGAGTCGTTTGAATATCACAACTATTACGCGCATCGGCGGGACGGTCTGGTGCAAGAGCCCGCATTTGCTGATCTTGCGACGCAGTCGAAGGCAGTCCCGTTGATTCTTCAGATGCTCGGCACAAATATCCATATTACCAATACCGCGCTTATTTACAAACACCCACAAGCACCTGAGAAACCCGAAAACCGCAATTGGCATCGAGATGTCGGCGTGCATTTGGATGTCGGGCACGCGGGATGCCCACGCGTCGGTTTGAAGGTAGGCTATTGCTTAACAGATTTCAGCGTGCCGAACTCAGGTGCGACGTGGTTTGTTCGGCAGAGCCATAAGTTGAATGAACCGCTGCGTATCCAAGAAGGCGAAGTTGATCCGCCTACGTATGATGAACCGCTGCTTCAGGCAGGCGATGCGTTTCTGTTTGAGAGTCGTATTTACCATGCTGCAGGATTGAATTTTAGGGAAAATATTTCTAAGGTGGTTATCTACGGGTACCATTATCGCTGGATTAAACCCGACTATTATCTCCGGTATTACAACGACAGTCTGCAACCGGACGATTCGCTGGTAGAAAATCTGGACGATCTCGGCAGACAGTTTCTTGGTGCTTCCACGGATACACAAGGCAGGCGCGACCCGAACGGTGTGCACTGGGCGGGTACAGAATGGGCAACGGCGCACAATCTGAACTTAGAACAAGCCCCACAAGTGGTGACCGTTTAAATTAAAATGAGTGAAGAAGGAGCGAAAATGGCTAAGGTTAAAGAAGTTAAGGTCGGTATTGTTGGGTGTGGTGGTATTGCTGGTGGCAAACACCTTCCGGGACATAAAGGTGTCAAGGGTGTTTCGATTATCGCCGCGTGCGACATCGACGAGGCGCGTGCGAAAGCGTTCGCGAAACAGCACGATATTCCATACGTTTTCAGTGATTATGAGGAATTGGCTGCGATGGATGAACTCGATGCTGTGAGTGTTTGCACGCCGAATAACTTCCACGCTGGACCGACTATCGCAGCATTGAACGCTGGGAAACACGTTATCTGTGAAAAGCCGATTGCTGCCAATGCGATTGATGGGCAAGCGATGGTGGACGCGCAGAAAGCGAGTGGCAAAGTACTACAGATCGGTTTACAATCCCGATTCCGTGCTGAGGCGCGTACGTTGCGGAAACTCTACGATGAAGGGTTTTTCGGGGACATCTATTATGCGCGTGCAATGGCGATGCGACGGCGTGGTGTTCCTGCTTCGCCATCGTTTTTGAGTAAAGCGATCGCAGGTGGTGGACCGCTGATTGATATCGGTGTGCATATCCTTGATGTGTTGCTCTGGATGATCGGTTGTCCGAAACCGATTGAAGCGTTTGGGATGACGGCGACGAAGTTTGGACATAAAAAAGATGTCATCAATCCGTGGGGCAAATGGGATCCTGAAGATTTTGAAGTCGAAGATTTCGCAATGGGGACCATCCGCTTTGAAGGTGGATTAACAGTGACCTTAGAGACTGCTTGGGCATCGCACATTGAGAACATCGGCGGGACATTTTTCATGGGAGATTTAGCGGGTGCGACTTATGAACCGCTTCAGATTTATCTTGATAAGAAGGATGAGATGGTCAATTACGAGCCCAAGCTTCTTACAGGATTACCGAGTGAATTTGAATCGTTCCACAAGGCGGTTCGAGAGGGTTTGCCGTCTCCTGTTCCTGCAGAAGAGGTGCTAAATGTCGCGAAAATCTTTGATGCGCTCTATGAATCCGCGCGGATCGGTCGTTCTGTACCAATTGCCTGATGTATACCTATTGCTGCGTTTATTTTTGATAACTCGCCCGCACGACTGTTTTGATACCGCCGCGGATGTTGAAGTTACCGATGACTTCTGCTTTCCGCGGCTGGCAGGCTTTAACAAAGTCCTCCAACACCTTGTTTACGACGTGCTCATGAAAGATACCGACATCTCGGTAGAAGAGGAAGTATTCCTTCAACGCCTTCAGTTCGATGCAGTGTTGGTCTGGAACATAGGTAATACAGATTGTGGCGAAATCGGGTAACCCCGTTTTGGGGCATACGGCAGTAAACTCCAAGTTGGTGATTTCGATTGTGTAATCTCGGTGGCTATACTGATTTTCCCATGTCTCAATTGGAGGTGTTTCTAATTCAGGGATATGGGTTTGTAAATCATCATAGCCGTTGCGCTGGCTCATTCAAAGTCTCCACATATTATAAGAATGTACCTATAGTATACTTTAGAAACAGCGGGTGTGCAACTGAAAAATACACCATGCACGCTTGAGACCATCGCGACCATCTATCGAAATTATACTTCAACACGGACAAACGCGAGATATGCTCCCGATAGCAGGACGATAACAAACAACGTCAGCAACAGCAGATCCACTGCTGCTGTGTTAAAATCCTTACTGAGATTCAGCGTATCTTTAAATTTTGGGACTGCCGCTGGCAAGACCTTCTCCTCTGTCATGCCTTCACGGACACCAATAATATGGAGACTCTCTGGATCGGATCTATCAATGTCAACGACAAATTCACGGTATTGCCGGGCATAACGTTCCACATTCTCCACAAATTGCAAATGCCGCTCAAAACCTGTTCCGGCAAAGGATTCCAGAAGATGTTGCAGGAGTATAGCAGGCGAAAAACGAGTGATAGACCGCGTATGTTGTACCTGTGCAATCTGGCTGGTGAGGTATTCTTGGTTTAGACGTTCTATCATTTCCGCTTTTTCAGTGAAGAACGCGCTTTTCGCTGTTAGCGTTTTTCTATCGACTGCATCTGACCAGGCCACATAATTGTATTTATCCCAGATTTCTTCTTGCCTTTGGCTATACCGCGCCCATTTTTCATCAGCGGACATCGATGATGAGAATTCACTTGCGATTGAAGCAAGCGGACCCGGCATAAAAACAACGAAAGTAACCCAAATCAATAGGAGTATCACCAGACTCACTGCGCTCCGTTGTGCACGGGCAGATACTAACAGTCCCAACGCAAGAAAGAAACACGTGTATAGGAGTGCAATAAAGCAGATGATACCTAATCGTCCCCACGCTTCTATGTTAAGGTGAATAGCACTTGTAGTGGAAATCATCAAAAGGTTCATCAATGCCGCAAGTGTAAAAGGGATGCTAACGCTTATCAACGCGCCTAAAAACTTGCCGATCAATATAGTGTGGCGTGGCACTGAATTCGCTAACATCAACCGAAGCGTGTCGCTTTCGCGATCACTGGAGATGGCATCGAAAGTGAATAAGAGCGCAATCAAACTCAAGACATAAGCGATAATAAATGCCCAATCTACTTTGGTTATATCCGGCCCAACGCGCTTCAGATTTATGTTGACATCCGGATATTTCAGTTGCCAGACCCCTACTATGCCGGTGGAGTATACATAAGGGTTGCCGCCTTCAATGATATTCGGCAGCAAGTGCTCTCCACCTTCTGCACAGAAATGTAAAGGTGATGGCTTTTTGTAGAGTTTCCCCGGTCCCTGTTGTGCAAGTTTGTACAAACTATCGTCGGCGTGAGAACTCAAAAGCGTCAGAGATTCGTTAACAGCATTGTTATATTCCTGTATCTGCTTTGGATGCTCGTGGAGATGTCCGATGGTATTGGTTAACATCAATGCTAAGAGCAAGAGGGTCGTCAGTGCGAATCGAAGGCTATTGAGGTTGTCGTAGAGTTCACGTTTTGTGATATGTAATATCATTCTACACCTCACTCCGAACGAAAATCAGGAATATTATTGCGAACAGGACTAGGTTAATCATCAACAGCAGGCATAAATCTGGTAACGCCCGCTTAGCGTTGATGCCGATATCACTTCTTTTAAATGAAAACTGCGGCAGCAGGTCCCAATCAATTTCACCCTCAGCACCAACGAACCATAGTCGAGACTCAAATATCTTTTTATCAAGATAATAGTCAATGACCGCCTGATGATACCGTTGAATCGCTGTGAAAAAGTCTTGTAATCCATTTAAATCGGTGCCTGTCCACGCTTCGGTTGCCGCGTCATACAGACCGACGGGTGAAAACTTCAATAGCATCTGCTCCATTTTTGCGGGTTGTGTGTAGAGTGCATCCAGTGCAGGCTTTCGGATAAGCCACATGCGTTCTGCGGTGTTGGTAACCTGTGTACCGAAAAAGCGATGATAATTCTGAAGGTGTGGCACCCGCGGTTCAGATTCCGCCTCAAGCGTCTTATAATGGAATCCAGTAATATCGTGATATCGTAATGCTGATGGATAGTGCCGGAGCCCCCGAAAAGTGTAGCCTTTACCCCGCAAACTAAAATCCCATTTTTCGCCGGGTACGGGGTCATTGGCGAGATACTGCAGCCGATCTCTCTCAAATTCCTCCCATATCTGTTTGATCCGATTGTAAGTGGAGGTCTGCGTGTCAGGGTGCGGTTCAGTTTTAATCGCGGTCAGAATCATATTTGGATACACCAACACCAAAAAGCCCCAGACAAACATGGCAAGCATGAGAGCAGTGCCCGTTCGGCGAGTCGCCGCTGAAATCAGCATACCGATCAGGTAAAACACGGACAGATAGACAAACGACGTAAAAACGACCCCACCGATGCGTAGAAAATCATCGGCACTCAGAAAAACAGATGCGGATGTTGTTAGCATAATTAGCGCGAGGAGAATACACAGCAGTAAGGGGATCAGTAGGCAAATCATACCACTAATGTATTTAGCGAATAGGACCTGACCGCGCCGAACAGGATGTGTCAGCACGAGTCGTAGGGTGCCGCGCTCGCGTTCCCCGGCAATCGTATCGTAGGCAAAGACGAGTGCTAACAGGCTCAGAATCCCCTGAAAAATAAAGACGAGATCCATCGAAGAAAAGAGATTGAGAAACGGGTTATCCGCCCCATGTTTCCCAGCATCCCATAGTGTTGGCACGAAGAAGTGGTTAACACCGAGTGTGTTCCCTAACCGTTTGTCTAAACCGACATTAAAGACGCTCAGCGGGTTGGGTGGTCGATCAATCCTTAAACTTGCTGCTGAATAGGTTGTCTGTTCCAGCATTTCCTGCCGATGTTTTTTGATAGCAGTATCGTAACTTGCCAATCGTCGCTCGTAATCCCTGATAAGCACAGCAGTCGTAGCAACAACAAGCAACAACATAATCAAAACGGCTGCCGCGAATCGGAATGTCATTAGGTTGTCGAGGAGTTCTCGGCGGATGAGTGTTGTCATCATAAAGTCTGTCTCTGCGTTGGGGGAGGTCAAAACGTCTGTCTATAGACGTGTTAAGCATTTACGCCTGGTATCGTTAGGGATGCCTCTAAAAAACACGTTTTCCCGACCGGAAATATCAAAGTAGCGTGTTCATCGGCAAAGAGCATCTGATCGTCAATGCGTGAAATCCTTACCTCTGAGGAATTGACAAAAGTTCGCTCAATTTCTTCGAGAATTTTGAGCGGTACCATAAATCCGCGGCTATCCTCAGACAACTTAAGCGGGTCGCAATGTGCGAGAGAAAGCTGTTTTCTAACAGTTGCACCAACTCCACTTTCATCCAGATAGAGCCCGTTTAAAAAGAAGTAACGGACTTCCTCGGAAACCTTTGTCGTATCTTTAGCAAATTCAAGTTTATAGAGGACCGACCGCAGGGTTCCCCCATCAATGGTGAATACTTCCGTGCCAATGGAAGGGAGTTGTGGGAATTCTTTATCAGAAAGTTTGACGATCTTGTGAACGTCATCCCCACAAGTAATTTCAACCTGGCCATTTGTGGTAGTTGCCAAATTTAGCGGTTTTTCATCGGATAACGCTTTAACGGTATCCTCCAATTTTTCGACGGAGACAACAATGGATCCTTCCGCCTTGACTGTCCCTTCAATCTTCATTCTGACACCGATTTCCATGTCTATTGCCATGCACTCAATCGTACCTCCTTCGGCGTGAATGAGAACATTTAGGAGAATAGGTGAGGTCTGCTGCTTACTCGCGACATCCCTCATCACTTGTAGGGAGGACAAAAGGGCATTTCTTTCAAGCGTTAATTTCATTCCAAAACCTCCGTTCAAATGTTCTTGGGAGCGATGCTCTCCTTCAATTGTAGTGTCTGATCCGTCTTGAATCATGAATCCATATTTTTTTAATCGTTGCCGCGCTCGGCGAATACGACTCTTAATCGTACCTTCTGATACCCCTAAAAAGTTGCCTATTTCTGTGCAGGTCATCCCTTTGAAATAGTGGAGCGTGATGACTGTCCGGCTGCTCTCCTGCAACTTTGCGAGCAGCTTTTCGACCAAATCGCGTCGTGCCTCAGCAGAAGTTTGCGCGTTTTGCATGGCGACAAATTGGGAATACGGTTCTGTTTCTATTTCCAAAGCAGCATGGTTTTCCAGCGGTTCGGTCTGTAGCCGGTTTTTCCGGTGCCAAGCGATACAGAGGCGATCTGCAATCACATAAAGCCACTTTGAAAACCGCCTCGGATCCTCCAAGATTTCCAATTTCTGATAAACTTGCAGGAAGGTTTCCTGTGTAATATCTTCGGCGATATGGAAATCCCCTATTTTTCGGTATACATACGCGTGAATCTTTTTCTCATACTTTCTAACCAGACTCGCAAAGGCACTCTCATCACCTGAAAGGATGCGTTGGATCAACACAATATCATCGTTTTTCATCAGATGTCTCCAGAAAGGCTACTTTTATCAAAGGAATTTATCGATTTTCATGTTTCGTGGATAGTTGTGCCTATACATCGCGAAGCGGCATCTTATCGATTCACTTCACTATATAATGACGCGAATTGAGAAAAAAAAGATGCATTATTTGGAAAAGAAGGTAAAACAGTCACTGAAGGGGAAAAATTAGTTCGGTAATTTTATAAGGATGCTGAGTGCCTCTTCCCAGTAACAAACGAGGGTCCCCATGCGCTATGGGGACCCTTGTTACAAACCGTGCCATACTGGACATGGGGATTAGCATCTTTAATTCATTCGCGTTCGTGCGAAAAAGGCGTTACTTCAGGATTACCATCCGTCGGGTGCTTTGGAAATCGCCCGCGGTGAATGTATAGAAATAGATACCACTTGCGACTTTCGTTCCGAACTCATTTCTGCCATCCCAATACGCGGCTTTCTCTTGACTCCGATAACTACCGGGTTCCTGTAACCCAATATCCAATTGACGGACAAGCGCACCGGCGCCATCGTAGATTTTTACGGTGACTTCGGCTTGCTCCGCTAAGTTGTAGGGGAACCATGTTTCAGGGTTAAAAGGGTTCGGATAGTTCTGGAAAATCATCGTCTGTTTAATATGTCCGAGCAGTGTGAGTGTCTTCGAGTTTGGATCAACAGCGAACGGAACATCCGCTGATTGGAATCCGAGGTCAATCGGGTTATAGATAAACGCGGAACCGGCGTTATCGCCAGCATTATCATTGCCTGCAGCTCCAACGATAGCGAACGCTCCTCTGATTGCAACCGAGGCACCGAACAGATCCGATCGATTTGTTCCACTTGCAACAATTCTGCGTTTCTGTACCCAAGTCAATCCATCTCTCAGAAAAGAGTAGGCTGAACCTTTGTCGATTTGTAGGGGTTCTAAGGCATTATCTCTGCTGTCAGCTACGGGATGATCGTCTTTCCATGCCCCGACGATTGCTGTGTCTTGATGAATAGCGACGGCTGATCCGAATTCGTCCTCTGCCTCTGCCTCAGTGGCAGTAAGTTTTGACTGTTGCAGCCAAGCCGTTCGTGTCTCCACGAAAACATAAGCCGCCCCCATATCCGGTTCACTTCGATCTTCCTTAGGTGCGCCGATGATAGCGACACCGTTAGTTAAATCCACAGCATAACCGAATTCGTCGCCGAGTCCGCTATCATTTGGGATGATTTCAAAGTCTTGGGTCCATGTCCCGCCGTTGCGCGTAAAGATGTATGCGGCACCAGAATCGGGTCCTGTTGCGTCACTCAGATGTGCGCCGATGAGTGCGTTATCTCCGTAAATAGCCACAGCATGACCGAACTGATCCCCGGGTACAGCGTTTCGATGCGCGAGTTTTGCCTGTTGTATCCAAGCAACCCCGTTTCGGACAAAGATGTATGCGGCACCAGAATCTTCAGCACCTTCATCTTTTCCGTGCGCTCCGATAAGAGCGGTGTCTTCATGGACAGCGACAGCTGTTCCGAAGTGGTCGAACATGCTGGTATCGTCTCCGATTAACTTTGCGCGTTGAACCCATTCGTCGCCTAAATAGGTGAAGACGTACGCCGCGCCGGACTCCGGTCCGGCATCATCAGCCCCAGGCGCGCCAACAACCACGGTTTCACCGCTGATAGCGACAGTATTTCCGAATAGATCCCCTGCCTTTGCATCGTCAGCGACAAGTTTTGTGCGTTGTAGCCAGAGGGTACCACTCCGCTCAAAAATGTAAGCGGCACCGGCGTTTGGTGCAACATCATCATCCTGTTGCGCGCCAGAAATGGCTAAATTGCCACTAATTGCGACAGAGATTCCAAACTGATCTTCGGATGCGGTTTCACCATCGCTTAACTTGATAGTCTCTATCCAAGTTCCATCTTCTTTTTGTTCATAGATGTAGGCAGCACCCGAACCGAGTCCACCTGCGCTGTGTTTAGGTGCGCCTGCGATAACTTCGCTCCCACTGAGTGCGACAGCATATCCAAGTTGATCACCGCCGCGACTATCGCTTGCGGTGAGTTTTGTGTGTTGGTTCCAGAATGGGGGCTCGTTTCGTGTAAAGACATAAGCGGCACCGACCACGTCTTGACCGACCTTACCGCCCGTTGCTCCGATGACGGCAGTTTCGCCACTGATGTCAACAGAGGTACCGAAAGCGGATGCACCGTCTCGATCAATTGGGATCATACGGATACGGACACGATTTCTTTTTTGCTCCCATACGGTACCCTCACGCTCGTAGATGTAAGCGGCACCTGCACCTCTATTTTTAGGTGAGGTTACAATCGCGAAATTACCATCCACATCAACTGCATATCCAAAGTTATCTTCTGATTCGGTGTTATTCCCGAGGAGCTTCGCTTGGAATGTCCATTCGACACCTTTGCGTACAAAGACATAGGCAGCACCGGCATCCGAACCCGCTTCATCATCACGGGTTGCTCCGATGATAGCAGTATCGTCGTCAATACCAACAGAAAAGCCGAAGTATGCGAATTTAGTAGCGTCTGGAGCAGTGAGATGCGCTGTCAGGAGCCAACTGTTGCCAAGCCGCTCGAACACATAAACGGATCCTGCGTCCGCGGTGGGTTTATTGATACGATGGCCACCAACGAGGACGGTATCTTCATCAATAGCGACCGAGATCCCAAAATAGTCGCCTGGGCGTGCATCGGGCGCGACCAATTTCGCTTGTTCCACCCATACCGTGCCTTGCCGCGTAAAGATATAAGCGGCACCTGAGTTATTTCCTGCGTCGTCTTTCCTCGGTGCACCAACGATAGCATAATCCCCACTCATTGCAAGTGCCGTTCCAAATTCGTCGCCCCTTACGCCGTCACTGGCGTGCAGTTTTTGATGCTGTACCCATCCGGTTTCGCTACGGAAAAAGACTTGAAGCGAACCGGTATCTCTGCCGTTGTCAGTATCATCTTCTGGAACACCCACCATCGCGTAATCGCCACTGATACCGACACTTGCTCCGAGGTTGTCGTGGATGACGGCGGCACTTGTATTGAGTTGCACTCGATCCGCACTGCTTTGTATGACTAACCCGATTCCGAGGAGCAGGGTTAGTATTGTTATCTGTAATTTTTTCAATTCTCTCCCCCTCACTATTTGACGTTATCCCGATACGCTGAGCCTACAGAAATGCGTCTAAACTACGATAAAACAATTTTTAAAATTTACCTTCTTTTGCGTTATCTGTCAATGCGTATTCCAATTATTAATGACACAATTTATGACCCAAAAGGGTGCATATTATCATCTAAATTGCCATCTATAACCTTTGCGATTTTCTCCAATTCTACAAAATGCAGAGAAACATTGCCCAAAATGGGCATACTTATATTTCATTGCACGAAATGGGGCGTACTTAACTGTTTACCTTTGGAAACTTTGATTTATAAACCACCCTCATAGGTTTGTAGCAAATTCCATGCCACCCAAAAGTTCATATAAAGTTGGCAAATTTTGACCTATTTCCAATATAATCTATAGTTTGTTGTTCATTTATTGAACACTACTATCGATTATAGGAATGAACGTGATCAACGTAGCTCCTTAATCCTTCACCTTGTACTTGGTGTTACGTCGATATATTGAGCCTATGGATTGTTTGTGCTTTATCTTCGCCGTACCATAACGTCGTGCCGTCCCAAGTCAATCCGTGGGGTTCGCTTGGACATGAAACAGAATTTAGCACCTCACCAGATTCGGGGTGTATTCGGTAAACGACGTGGTCATTTGTATCGGCGTTCCAAAGTGCTTCGCCATCCCATGCGAGTCCGTGTGCGCGTCCGCCCGGTGTTGACAATTCGGCAAGGATTTCCCCAGTCTCAGGACACTGTTTGATGAACCGACTCGTGTTCATATCAACGCTCCAGAGATGCTCACCATCCCATGCCAATCCATGGGGTCCTTCCGCAGGCGATGCGAATGTTGTAACGACTTCCAGATCAGGAATCGAGAGTTTGTAAAATGTTTGCTGCCATATACTGTTATACCAGAGATGCTCACCAGCCCATTCCAAACCCGCGCCCCCTGGATAGGGTGGCGTTAGCGTTAGCAAAACCTCGCCGGTCTCAGGATTAATTTCATGGATGGGGCCGACACCTTCAACACTCCAGAGTGATGCGCCTCGCCACGCGAGCCCATTGGTACCAGCACCGGGAGATGGAATTTGATGATGTCCATTTGTTGTTTCACGCATTGTTTTTATACCTCCGTGATGATTGCTCTGTTTCTAAAAGCGCGTCCTGAATTTCAGTAATTACTTCTTGCTCAGTTTCAACAGTTAGTCGTGTTTGTAGTATCTGTTTAGCAGTATCGCTGCCGATTCTTCCTAACGCCCATGCGGCATGGCTGCGAACCAAAGGCTCATCGTCAGTGAGTGCGTCTTTGAGTGCGGGGATTGCGCGCCGATCCCCCCAATTACCGATAGCGACGAGGACATTTCGCAAGAACCCACGGCGTTTGGTGCGTTTGATAGGACTCCGCTTGAACCTTCGGCTAAACTCCTGCTGCGTCATGCCCACAAGTGATAACAACTTAGGGACGAAATTTTCCGCACGCGGTTGGAACGCCGGTTCGTCCGTTGGAACGGCTTTACTGTTCCATGGACAGACTTCTTGACAGATGTCGCATCCAAAAATTAAGTTGCCGATTTTGGGCCGTAGTGCCTTTGGAATTCCGTCCTTCAGTTCAATTGTTAGATAAGAGATGCAAAGCCGAGAATCGAGGACATTCGGTTCAACAATCGCATCTGTTGGGCACGCTTCAATACAAAGTGTGCAAGTCCCACAACTCCCACGGACAGCAGGTGTTTCTGATTCCAAGGCGATATTGATAAGCACCTCCGCGAGGAAATACCAAGAGCCGGAACGCCAATGGATGAGATTGGTATTCTTACCGATCCAACCGAGACCCGCTTTTTGGGCATATTCTCTTTCGATAATAGGTGCGGTATCTACACAAACCCGTGTTCTCAATTCGGTTTCAGCAGTCTGTCTAATAAAGTCAATAAGTTCCGAAAGCCGTTGACGGATAACATCGTGATAATCGTCCCCCCAGGCATAACGGGAGATCTGTCCACGGGCAGGGTCCTCCACGAGTGCCTTCGGCGGATCGAGCGTGTAATAATTTATTGCGAGGCTAATGACAGACTTCGCCTCTGCCAGAAGTTGGCGAACATCAGCCTTCAGCGGAAGATGTCTTTCGAGATAGCCCATCTTCCCGGCATACCCATTTTCTATCCATTGTCGATACCGCGCGATTGTTTCACTCTGCACTGCGGGTGTAATTCCAACGAGTTCAAATCCGAGTTCATTTGCGCGCTGATAAATTTGTTGCGTTAGCGTTGACATTAATGCGTCCCACGCGGATAGGATCCGATAACATTAACATTCGCACACAATTTTTCAAGCTGCTCGATCGCCACGAGGACGCGTTCTTCAGCAATATGACCTTCCATCTCAGCAAAGAAAACATATTCCCACGGTTTGGTCCGTGAGGGAAGAGATTCAAGGTAAGTTAGATTTAACTGGGCATCCTCTAAAATACCGAGGGCTTGGTGCAAAGCACCGATCTTGTCCTGAATTGCGAAAAAGAGCGAAGTCCGATCGTATCCGCTTGGATCTGCCATCTGACTCCCGATGATAAAGAATCGGGTTGTATTATCGGGTTCATCCATAATGGCGTTTGCAACAATTGGGATCTGATAAATCTCGCTTGCGAGTTCACTCGCAATGGCAGCTGCGAACGGTTCTTGTGAAGCCCGCTGCGCCGCTTCAGATGTGCTGACAACTTCAATCTGTTCAACATCACCAAGATATCGATTTAGCCATGCCCTGCATTGCGCGAAAGGTTGCGGATGCGAGTAGATACACTGAATTTCTGTGATCGACGACTTTGACAACAAATGCTGTTTTATCGGCTGAAATGTTTCCGCACAAATCCATAACGGTGTGCGTTGGAAACGTTCCAAGACATCCCGAACAGTGCCCTGCAGCGAATTTTCGATAGCAACGACACCGTAATCTGCTCTACCGGATTCGACTTCACTAAAGATGTCCACCTGCGGGTGAACAGGGATAAACTCCGTTGACGCGCCGAAATGACTTCGCGCCGCCAAGTGCCCGAAACTCCCCACGGGACCGAGAAAGGCGACCCGCTCCGCCTCCTGCAAAGAACGGGAGGCAGATAAAATCTCTGTCCAGATCGATTCAAGCGCGGCTTCCGGGAATTCGCCTTGATTTCGCGCCTTCAAGCGTTCAATAACCTGCTTCTGCCGATGCGGAACATAGACCTGTGCGGTCCCTGTTTCTGCTTTCACCGCACCGACCTTCTTAGAAATTTCCGCGCGTCTCTGTAGCAAGGCTAAAAGCTGGTCATCAATTTCGTTAATCTGGTCGCGGTACTCAGTTAATTCCAAAAAAAGATCTCCGTGTTGATAGCTGTCAGCCATCAGCAATTAGCAATTAGCAATTCCGGCCGAAAGCCGATTGCTGATCACCGATGGCTATTCTGCTACGCATTCAATTTCTTCATAGCAGCAATCATCTCATCATCTGAGGGGTTGTCTTTTACCATTTCAACAAATTCCTCAGCAGTTAACTTATGTTCCTCCAGGAACATCTTATCTTGCGGTCACGGATAGATATACTCACCGATAATACCCTGCAATTGTGCGCTGGCTTTATCGCTGATTCTGGCTAACCACGGGATTCCCCCAATAATCATATCCCTGTGGCGTGGTTTCCAATCAAGTGCCATCTGTTTCACCTCCTTTTCAAGTTTACAGTTTCCAGTAGGAGCGATCTCCGAATCGCGATCTTTTTTCGTAACTGGTAACTGGTGACTGGTGACTGATTTTTATTGTGTATTTCTGTCAAGTTGTTGTAAGGTTTCCTCTAACAGTTTCAAGGAGCGTCCGTATTCTGCCCAGTCGCCTGCACGTTGTGCGTTCTGTGCCTGATTGAAATACTGGTTTGCTTGTTGAATGCGTTCACGTACGGATGACCGCTCTGTTCCTCGGTCAGCTGTTGTTTCAGGTGTCGCAGTTGCCTCTGTGATCTGGCGTCGCGTTCCCTGTCCGAACATCTTGCGGAGTGCCTCTTCGAGGCTTTCACCCCAAACCACCTCGTTTTCATATCCGATGACGACCCGCCGCAGTTCGGGAATAGCGGTTTTCTCATCTTCGGATTGGATGTAAATAGGTTCGACATAGAGCAGGGAGTTGTTCATCGGAAGAATCAAAAGATTTCCGCGTAAGACGCGAGACCCCTGCGTATTCCAGAGACTGATCTGCTGGGAAATATCCGGTTCTTGGCTAATAAAGTTTTCTACCTGCATCGGTCCTGCTATCTGTTTCCCTTTCGGGAAGCGATAGACGAGGAGCTGCCCATATTGGGGTTGGTCGCACCGTGCGGCAAGCCATGCTGTGAGATTCGGCTTATTGAGAGGTGTGAACGGCAACATCAACATGAATTCGGCTTTTTCTTCGCCGGGTAACCTAATGACAACGTAATAAGGTTCAACGGGTTGTCCCTCCGCTGCTGAACGTTGGACAGTCTGTTGTTGCGGCACGAATGGACTTCTTGGCTGTTGTGGTGCTGGTTGTACTTGTGCGTCCGTATTGTCGTAAAGTTCTCTGCCAATTTCCCATTTATCTTCGCCGGCATAAAAGGTTACCGGGTCCTTCATGTGGTAATCCTGATAGACCCGGGCTTGGATGAGGAACATAGCCATCGGATACCGAATATGTGCTTTGAGTTCATCAGGCATCTCTTCAAACGACTTAAAGAGGTTAGGGAAGATTTTCCGATAACACTCCACAATTGGATCCTGTTCCTGTTCCATAATGTAAAAGTCAGTGGTGCCATCATAAGCGTCAACAACGACTTTAACAGAGTTTCGGATGTAGTTGCCCCATGACTCATCGTTGCGTTGTGCATTTGCGAGTTGTCTTCTTCTCTCGTCGTCAAACTCTCTCATCGAAACGGAATAGGGGTACCGATGTGTGATCGTATAAGCATCAATCATCCAGACGAGTTTGCCGTCATGGATAACGATGTAGGGGTCCCCATCGTATCGCAAGAAGGGCGCGATTTTGTGAACCCGTTCTTTGATATTCCGATTGTAGAGGATTCGACTTGTTCGTGAAATTTCACCCGGTAGGACGAAGTTAATTTCGTTATTGAACTTGAGCATATACACCATTTTCCGCCAAAAGGAGTTCAATAGTACGCCTCCTTTCCCCTGATACGCGTATTCGGCGTATTTTTGTTCATCTTGTGGATAATCAAATTCGAGGGGTTCTGGGCGGTCAGGATTTACGATGACATATCGGTTGGTACGTTCCCCGTAATAGATGCGGGGGCCCGGCGTTTCGGTAAAGCGGTGGTTCCACTCTTCTTTGTATTGAATCGGTGGCAATTCCTGAATGTACATGTTGGGTTTGCCCTTATCAATTTCATTCACAGGACTCACAACGGCACCGTATCCATGGGTGTAGACATAGGTCTGCTTATACCAATCGTTTCTGATTTCTGCGGGGAGTTCATTGATATTGAGTTCCCGTCCGGAGAGCATCACCTGTCGGATTTCGTCACCAACGACATAGCGATCGATATCAACGTCGTTAAAGTCATACTGTGAACGCAGTTCTTGGAGTTGCCGGAAGACTCTGCGCAGGGGTCGCCAATCCCAGAGGCGGATACTGTTAAAGACAGGCGCGTTTTCATCACTGGTGATGTCATCGTAACTAAGTTGTTCTGTCAGCGGATATTCCTCTTCGGTTACCGTGTTTTCAGCTAATCCGTAAGCTTGGAGTGTCGCTTTGATGTTATAGTTGATATAATCTGCCTCTAACACCTGTTTGTTGGGTTCAACCTGCCATCTCTGTATCGCGGCTGGATAAACTTGTCCAAGGAAACCGGCGATTAAAAATACAATGAATCCACCAAAAGCATAAGTATTGCGTTTTAAGAAGATGCTAACGATGAAAATCAGTGCACAGAGGATTGTGAGCCAAAGCATAATATGCAGGACAGGTAGGCGTGCCTGTATCGCGGCATATCCACCGCCGCCTCGCACAATATTATTTGAGGCGTACAGCAGGTCATACATAACGAATTGATAGTTCCATGCTCGGCAGAGGAGTGTTATACCGACGAGTGTAAACAGATGGGCTTTGACGTTGAAAGGGGGACGGAACCGGAACTGACTGGTATCCCCTGTGATTAACCCGTGGAAAAAATAGATGACGGTTGCAAATATCGTCACCAACATAAAGATGCCGAAAAGCGTCCCACAGATATAACGCAATAAAGGCATTTCAAAGACGTAGAAAGCGACATCTTTTTTAAAGATCGGATCGCGTGCGGGAGATGTGAGAAACGCCTTTTGTCCGGGTTCTATTTGGACATCTGTGTTCAATCGGATCGTATTTTGTAATACTGCTTCAATGCGTGCGTCCTGATTTGTGCCATCTATCTGCACGTTCACCGGATCCCCAACCTTTATGTCTTTTGCTTGGAGTTCCAATTGTGAGATAGGTATTTCGTTTGAATCAATGGTTTCATCTGCGACAATAGGTATGGCAGTACGGAAGACGAGTTCGTTTGAGTTAGTATAACGCAGATAAATCTCCCACCGATCGCTGGCTGTGTAGCCCATCAGGATACTGAAAAGTATTGCGAGGAGTGTAAGTCCACCATAAATCATCTTTCGCGTGGCACCAGGATCGCTTGCAGTGCCGCCGACGAATTCAGCCCCTCCCATAAAAGCGGGACTCAGATGTGCCGGTGTGAATCGATAGATTAAGAGGAGGTTTATCAAAAGAATGGCTAAGTAGCAAAGTCCAACAATTACGCCGACGAATATTTTTGTTTTAAGAATTTTAGCGAAAACATCAAAATGATCCACCATCTTAAACCAGAGATAATCGGGGTACAGGTTAACCCAGATGGCACCTAATCCCCCAACAACCGCGAGGACGACGATAGTGATCATAAAGCGTTTGGTTCGTGATTCCATATTTCTCCTTTAGTAGCCGTCAGCAGTCAGGGCGGTTTTTCTACGAAAAACCTTTCAGCCATTAGTCAAGAGGTTTATGAAAGTTCCAAAGTCTCTTTGCCTGACTGCTGACTGCCGATTGCTGACAACTATTCTTGCTGACTGCCGATTGCTGATTGCTGACGGCTATTAAAAAGCTTGCCCAAGTCCGAAGTGATATTTGAAACCGGGTTCCAGTCGAGTGAGATCAGTATTTCGCGCTGCGGCGAAGTCTACTGAAAACACCCCCAATTGCAGTCGCATCCCGATCCCAATCGAGGCTTTGACATCATCGAGTCGGATTCGTTTTTCTTGCTCATCCCGGACAAAGATATCAAAACGGTTCTCCGGTCCATATTGCCAATCTGACCACGCGCCCCCGAGATCCGCGAAAGCGATACCCCGAATACCACCGATTGACCACCTGACGGGCCAGCCGAAGTGGAGCGCATCTATCAAAGGGATACGAACTTCCAAGTTGATCAAGCCGATGCGTGTGCCGACCAACTCCTCATAATCATAACCGCGTATGGTGTCGATCCCACCGAGATAGAAATAGGATTTATCACCACCGAAACTACCGCCGAGTAGCAACCGTGCTGCAATAGTAGAACGTCTGCCGACACCGAAATAGCGTCGTGCGTCAAAGATAACGTTTGTTAGCGACAATTCACTACCGAGTGCTGGGAAAGATTGTTCAAGTTCAATACGGTAGCGTGAACCGGTATACGGAGACCACTCTCGCCACATCGTTGTATCTCCAACGAACGCGATAGAGCCTGTTGTGAGCAAACCTCTATCGTCATAGGGGTCCAACGGTTGGCTTGTTTGATAGTTAAAAGAAAACGGCTGTGAGTACATTGAGAAGTTAAGATCGAGTCGATGGTATCTATCAAACGGGTAATTGAGATACCCCGCGATCCCGGTAATCCGTTGTAGGATACCGCGTCGCCTCTGGATGCCTCCTAAAATATGATATTCATGGTAATTGTAAATCATCGCACCGACATCGGTTCGGTGTGTCAAGAACCCATATTGTGCGATGAAATCTGGTGCGAGATAACTCGACTGGTTCATCACACTGACTCCGATACGGTGGTTGCCCAGCATATCGCTGCCGACGATTTGCACCGTGCTCCTCAGGATACCGTCAGCACCGAAAGTGAAATCGGGGAAAATCGCATCTAAGGCGAAAGAAGATTTTGTGCTGTACTTCCGCCTCGCTATCCTATAATTCTCGGGTTCTTCTGCTGTCAAAATGAGCGAGGGTTCTGCTATATCTGTGCCCTCAACTTTTTCTTGCGTCATTTTGGAAACCTGCATAGTGCAGACATCGTATTTTCCGTTCTGATAGGCACTAAATAGCAGTTGCTTTCCATCAGGCGACAAACTCGGATTAAAACAACCTGTCATCATGTTGGTCAGACGCGTCAGTTCAACCTGCCACATTCGGTTTGCGAGTTCCGTTCTATCGTCTTCAGTGAACAGCGAAACTTCGTCTGCCGTGTTACGGGTCTGTTGTCCAGGTTGCGGTTGCGTTTCCGTCTCCGTAACCGTATCCTCTCCGACGCTGGCTTTCTCTACAATTTCGAGTTTGTATACATCATAAATGCTCTGTCTGTCCGAACAGAAGAGAATTGATTCTCCGTCTGGGGTCCATGTTGGACTAATAGTGTTATAGGTGCCGTCGGTTAATACTCGTTCTGTCCCGTAGTTAAGGTCTATCAGCACGAGTCTATTTTTGCCACCCCGCTCGGAAGTATAGACAATTTTACGGGTTGTTGGATGCCATGAGGGATGCGTATCATTAAATGGATCGAAAGTGAGCCTCTCAATTTCACCGGTCAGGAGTTCAATAATGTAAAGATCTGTTTGTCCTTCTTTTAGTGCGGAGAAAATGATCCGTTCACCGCTGCCATCATAGTCTGGAGAGGTGACGTTATCATAATCGAGTTTGAAGTATTGCGTGAGTTCCTCAGTCAGAATGTTGACTTCAAGAAGGTAGTTAGCATCGTGATGCTTGGCGACAAAGGCGATTCTGTCGCCATCGGGTGCCCATGCGAGACTTCTGCCGAATCCACTGAAATCTGTCCGGATCTCCTCGTATTTCTCACGGAAAAATTGCTTGGTGACCCGCTCAATGCGTTCACCGGTTTTTGCGGACATCAGGACAATCTCAAGAAATCCATCGTTTCCTGTAACGTAAGCAATAATATCACCGCTCGGTGACCAGACGGGCTTAATATTATGTGAATATCGTGCTTCCTCGGTAAGATTTTTTGCGACAAGATCGGGCAATTCTCGGTCCACGATAAGGGGCCAATAACGTTTCCGCATCGTCTGTCGCCACGCCTTATCGAATTCTTCGAGTTCCACACCGAGTACTTCTCTGAACACGCGGTCGATGTCTTTCGTGCGGCTCTGTCGCAATCCCTGTAAAATCTCAGCAATTTTTTCACGTCCATAAGTTTCCGTGAGATACGCCACCGCCAATTGCCCCAACTTATACCCGACGAAGGGTGAACTGAGTCGATTAAAATTCTGGAGTTGCGGTAACGGCACAATGTTGTTGTTCATACTGGCATCACGCACTACCATCTCCCCGATTGCATCGTTATCTTCGGCGAAATAGTCTGCCATCCCCTCTATGAACCAGAGCGGTGGTGAATATAAAAACTCGCCGCTGTAAATGCGAGCGTGCGGTTTCTGGTAGATAATATCGTATTGGAAAATATGGATGAGTTCGTGAAAAATTACCTCTCGAAACGCTTCAAGTGAACCGGTGAAGGGTATAACGATACGGTGCTTAAAGAGCTCAGCAAAACCGCCAATACCTTCATGGAGCTCTTGGAGGATTATGTTGGTCTCTTGAAAATCTTTATGAGATTTGTAAAGGATAAGGGGTGTTCTATCTTGGAGTTCGTGTTCAAAATCCTCGCTGTGTTGTTCGTAAGCCTCCTCAGCGATCGCTGCCATGATAGGTACGAGTTTGGCTTCGCTCGGATAGTAATGTATATCAAAATGCTCTGTCCGATGGATATGCCAATCAAAGCGTTGTCCAGTAATCTTATTTTTCCCAAAAGCCTGTGCCCATCCAACATGCGGTACCAGTAGGCTCAGAAGAAGGAGGATATGAAGGATATATCTACCCAATATTTGTCGTGTACTATTAGCGCGCTTTTCAGAAAGGATGCTGTTTTGATTTTTTTTCACGCTTTTTACCTCTTTTTTGGAATAAGGCTACATATTTTTTCACAGTTTTAACAGAACTTACGTAAATTGCGTCCAAAAGCGATATATTTCACCCAAAAAAGTTGCTGTTTCAGTAATTTAACCCCCTAAAGAATCAACGGTATGAATGCCTTATGGGCATTCACCGCCCCTTATCAGGGGGACTTTGAGAGAAGGTGCGCAAGTCCTATTTAATTTACCAAGTACCTATCTTCCCGTTCATAGTGTGGAGAGATTTGACGCGTAAATTCTGATACGGCACGTTTACCGAGTTCTCGCATAGTATTTGCCTGTGGACCCGCTTGCGAGAAGATGAAAGAGCCAATAGTATGCGCCTCAGCGGTGCTCCGCCGGTAAGCCTCATCCCAAATAATCTGCTCGGTTTCGACATCAATAATCATCACTCTAAGTGAGAGCAGGTAGGTTTTCTGCATATAGTCCTGATAATCCATCACGTAGCGTTGGCGTTGAACAGAGTATCGCTCGCCGTAATACCGTCTTGGGCGGCTATCTGAATAGAAGCGAAAGCTGCCGATGATAATCCCTTTCACTTCAAAATACTCGCCAAGTTCACTCAAACGTTTTGTGTTAGTGAGCCAGTCTTCTCCAACGGTTTCTCCTGTGAGCAGCCGCGCTGTCTCTGGCGTGCTGACGACCTCAAAGTGTTTTTGGCGTGCTAAACCTCTACGGAGGATTGCAGCAATTTCCGCGCCGATGTTTTCGGGGAGTTTTTCGTTGCGTGCTTCTTGTTTTTCCGGCACAAACGGTAGCACGGCAAAATTAGAATATCGGCTAATGTCAATTTCAGATTCAACTTTCACCGGGATAGAGACGCGCGTCACATCTTTGCCGCATCCAAAAAGCGTTAGAATTGCTAATAGGATTCCAATCTTTTTTGCTGTTTGCATATCGGTGTCCTCACTGTTCTGTAGATGGTGGTTCTTCTTCTTCTACATGTAACGCGGCTTCATCATCAGCACCACTCCGCCGAAGGTGTATACGACAACGTCGATAATTGAGTCTGTAGTATTTATTATCAGGTTCCAATTCCGCTGCACGCTGGTAAGCGGCGATAGCCTTGTCCATATTTCCGACTGCTTCGTAAGCGACACCGAGGTTGTTATGTGCCTTTGAATCATCTGGATCGATATTGATTACCTGCTTCCACCGAAAGATGGCTTCATTCCAGAGTTGTGCCTGCGCGGCGCGTATTGCGAACCGATTGTAAGCCTCGGTTTGCGATGTGTCGCGTAACATAGCACATCCGGACAGCATTAAGCAGCCTAAAATAGCAATGAATGCAAGTCGGTTGTATTTTAACACACTTATACCCCTAATGTTTAGTGATATTATTCCGCACATTACATCAATATATATTACATTGAAAGAACCTTTTGCGTCAAGAGAAAATTGGGATTTAGCTGTCAGCCCTCGGCAGTCAGCCGTCAGCCATCAGTCGTTGGGTTTCAGTTAAGTTATTTGTCTGAATCATAGATAGCATGGATTTCATGGGTTTTGGAGGGTCTGGATTCGGATATCCCTCCTACGAGAAGTATATGGAGGGCAGGGTCATTCAATTTTCAAATTGTCTGAATGCAGGTCGCATTTGGGCGAGTACGCCGCAAATCGCGGATTATCGCGGAGGACGCGGAGGACGCGGATTTTCGTGTTTAGGGATGCCAAAATCATAAGGGAATTTAGCTGTTTTCCAGAGAATTGAATGGCCCTGATATGGAGGGGATAAAATATTGTCAATTTTTGGAATGGTGTGATATACTTTACTATATTTTTAGACTTCAATAAGAAGAACGTCTGGTTATCTATACCGGTGAATCTGCCAAAGTAGAAGTTTGTCAATGGATATAAAATATACGGATCAACAGATAGCAGAACTAATTAATGAACGTAAAGTTTTGCCAGATGACTGGCGTACCCAACTCAATAAGCATAATAGTTTGTATATTATTGGGGAAAATGGTAACCGTTCCCGCCTCATAACCAATCAGAATGAAAAATATCCATCAGATTTTTCGGTAATCTTAGCGGTTATAAGTCCTAAAACTGGTGCGACCTTTAGGCTCCGTCGCTATAACGGTATACCTAAGCGTCCGCACAATAACAAAATTGAAAAACAAAAAATTTACGGTTACCACATCCACCTTGCTACAGAGCGTTATCAAGAAAGAGGTTATGATGAGGAAACTTACGCAAAAGAAACAGACCGGTATAATAATCTTGAAGGTGCGCTACAGTGTCTTATACAGGATGCGAACTTTGAGTTACCTGTGCAGCTGGAATTAAAACTTTTTTAGGGGTGAGAACAATGTCAATCAAAAAAATAGAAAAAGACTTCATTGATAAGGTTTCAGCGGAAATACAACTTTTAGCAGATGGCAAAGACCGTTTCCTCGTTTTTACGCCATTCCATTTCAACGATGGGGATCAGTTGGTTATTGTCCTGAAAAAGATGGGTGGTAGGTGGGTTCTCTCAGATGAGGCACATACCTATATGCACCTTTCATACTATATGGATGAACAGAGACTTCATAGTGGAAATCGCCAGAAGTTAATTTTAAAAGCTCTATCCATGTTTCAAGTTGAAGATTATGATGGCGAATTAGTTATTGATGTCTCTGATGGTCATTACGGCGAAGCACTTTATGACTTTGTTCAGGCACTACTCAAGATAATTGACGTTACGTACTTGTCGCGAGAAACAGTTAGATCCACATTTTTTGACGATTTCCGTGCCTTTTTGTATCAGAAGGTAGAATCAGACCGTAGGTCATTTAACTGGCAACATCCGACAAATGATCCTGATGGAATTTACAAAGTAGACTGTAGAATAAACGGAAAGGTCCCTCCGTTATTTGTGTTTGCCTTAAATAGTGATACTAAAACGCAAGCAGCCACAATCACATTACACCAGTTCAAGGCATGGGGAGTTGACTGTCAACCCGTCGGTATTTTTGAGAAAGAGAAAGCAGCCACTCGTGATGCGTTCTTACGTTTCAGAGATGTTTGCGATACATATTTCACCGACATAATCGAAAATGGCGAAGAAATTGGACGATATTTGGAAGATTACATGTCCGGTGAAGCATGACAACTGATATAGAACTTACCAAAGCCAACTAAACTATCACTTTACCGCTGGTTTCCCTTCAGTAACGGGCGAGGCCCCTCGGTTTCCTAACCGCACTATTGCACATCCGATTACAATGTATCATTGACATACTCCCACAACTAAAGCAGTGGGATTCACTATAAAACGTACCAAGGAGCACATTGAATGTCTAATACAACCCCAGTCCGTATGGTTATTGTTGGATGTGGTATGATTTCCGCGGGCGGTTATCAGCCGCGTTGCCAAGCGTATCCGCATCGTATTGAATTGGTCGGTTTCTATGACCAAGATGAGGCGCGTGCCTCGGCATTGGCGGAACGCAACGGCGGACACGTTTATAAATCGCTTGAGGAAGTATTGAATGATCCAAATGTAGAGGCGATTGTGAATTTGACGCTTCATATCTCTCATTACCCGGTTTCGTTGGCGGCACTGAAGGCGGGGAAACACGTCTATTCTGAAAAACCGATCTCTATCCGCACCGATGAGGCAAACGAACTCGTAGAAACGGCGGAAGCGAATGGTCTAAAACTGGCGTGCGCGCCATCAGCGATTCTCGGTTATGTGCAGCAGAATGTCTGGCAACGGATACGCGAGGGTGAAATTGGCGATGTTATCTCTGCGATCGGGAACTTCGGGGGTCCGTTAGAACATTGGCATCCGAGTGCTGATGCGTTCCTGATGCATGCCGGTCCGTTCCGGGACGTTGCCCCTTATCCGCTAACAACGATGACAACCATGATTGCTCCCGTCAAGACAGTGCATGGGTTTGCTCGCGTTGCTGTTCCAAAACGGGTGTTAACCCAAGGACCGCGGCAAGGCACTGAATTTGAGATAAATGAGAAAGACCACGGGTTCGCTGTTCTGGAGTTTGAGAACGGCACACACGGGTTTATCTATCACAGTTTTACTGTTGTTTCTGGGATTCCACCTTATGAGATTCACGGCACGGCAGGTGGTTTTTCTCTCCAAGCACATGACGACGGGCGCGGTATTAAAAAATTTACCCCGTCAGGGGGATGGCAAGATGAACCCTCACCGCCGAAAGCTTTCACTGGATTAGACTGGGGCAAAGGGGTTGCCGATTTCGCGGACGCGATCCGATCTGACCGGAATCCGCGGTGCAATGGCGCGCAAGCACGGCACGCGTTGGAGATATGTGAACGCGTGATCGAATCGTCCGATGCTGGTAGACCTATTGATGTCGCGAGCCGTTTCCCGGCACCGGTGCCTGTTGGTGATGTAGCACCGTGGGAAGATGCCTAATGCCACGGTTACTTCGCAAGCGTTAGCAAGTTGACGAAAAGGCGATACGCGCCCGCTACACCTGCTGGCAGTTGTCGATAGAAAGCGTACGCTGCATAAGTATAGGTGCCTTCGCCATATTGTGCGTAGAGTAGTCCGCCGTGCTGTGGTTCCTGTTCGCGGTCGTTACATGTGAGGAGTGCCTGATAATTTGCGTCCCATTCGGTCAAGAATTTAGAACCGCGCTCCTCGACCCACCCATCGAAATCCGCCTCCGTAATTTGATTCGGATATTGGAAGATCGGGTTGTCTGGCATCAAAATAGTTACCTGTGCATCTTCTTCGGAGACCTCCTCGGGTCGCCTGCCCATTGTGTAAGGGTAAGGACCGAAGGGTGCTGCGTCGAATTCGGGGGTTTGGTATTGGACGATGAGATTGCCGCCTTTATAGACGTAATCAAGGAGCCTGCTGTTATAGGCGATAAGGTCGCGTCGAACGGCATACGCTCGGATGCCGATGAGAATAGTATCAAATCGGTTCAAATCGCCGGTACGGAGTTCTTCCGTGCCTAACATCTCCACATCAATCCCAATTTGTTCCAGAGCTTCAGGGATTTTATCGCCTACCCCCATGATGTAGCCGACGCTCATATTTTCTGGGAGCTTGAGTGAGATACAGTGAAGTGTCATTGTGGCGGGACGGTAGAGATGGCGCGGCTCAAGATCAGGATGATCAATTATTTGATAACCGGTGGTGTATTTCCTGTCATTGGACAGAGCACCTGCCTGAATTGTATAATCTCTGCCTGCTTCTACACCTTCAGCAGACACCTGAAAAGTAAACGTCTTGCTTGCTCCTGCGTGTGTAAAAGCGAAAGCCGCCCACTCAGGAGACACGGACCAGTCCTCCGGGAACGCAAGCGCAAGCTTACCCTCCGCTTCACCTTGGATGTTATTTAGCATCTCCACTGTGACAGTAAATGTAGTTGCCGTGGCAGATTCGGATATCGGGATAACGCCGATACGCGGTGACATAGATAAACTAATAGCAGGTGCCACTGTTAGCAAACGCCGTTTTTCTCCCCAAGGTCGGTTAATCGAGCGCGTTTGGGCTGGCTGCGTTAGCGTAAAATCCACGCCATTCACGCGATAGGTTACAACACCGTGAACATCAGGCGGCGCGGCGGGTAGGAAGCGGTGTTCTGGATGCTTGAGCGTATAGACAGCGTCGTGATATTCAGAGGCGCGTGTCCAGTAGGGTTGGGTATACGCTGCATCCTGTGGCACCTCTACCTCATACGTAATGGAGACGGGTTGATTTGTCTGTATCGTTTGGTTGTCCGAATCCGTTTGTGTTTGTTGCACATTCCAGCCTTCAGGCGTCCGAAGTGAGGCTTTGACGAGTTCAGTCGCAACCGGCGCGGGGTTCACCAATCGCATTCCGATTGAGAATTTTTGCCCGGGGATCGCAACAGTGAAGGTGTCGGAGGAACGGGTGCCTGTCGGTTGGACGAGTACCTCCAGAGACAGTCCGAGCGCAGCGTTTGCGGCGGTCATAAATTCCTGTTCTTTGTTTTTGAGCAAGAAAAGGAGATGTGATCGCACACTGTCATTAAGATCTAAACCCTGTATCTTTTCCATTAAGCTGCGCGTCGTTTTCAGTCCTACGGTAAGGTGAGGGACGACTGTCCACGGATGTCGAGCATCATAGTCTTGTCCTGCAGCCTCAACGCTTTCCTGAAGCTCCACAAATTCGGCATTCAACGCGGGTGTGTTGGCGAGTTTTGCCATACCCATTATTGTTGTATCAAGCCCGTCAAATAGGCTGTCTTCAGGTTCCTGTTGATCGGGGAGCGTTGTATCAATTAACTGCAGTTCGGTGACCGAAGATCCTTTGGAGGCGCGCGTCTGTCCGACGCCTTGTGAACGCTGGTAACTGAGTCCTTGGCGCGCAATTTGTGCATAAGAGAGTCCTAATAAGGCGTTATATTCACCAGTATCAATTTTTAGAACGGGTGTATCAGCAGTTTCGGTGTTACCGCGTCTCCATCTTGAACGGGTGATATAGAGTTTCTTGGGTTGCCACGGTTGTAATCCCTCAGCGAGGTGTTCTGGGAATCGGGTCGCGTCGCCTGCGACTTTGAATGCTTCTAACGTTACGACCCCAGAGGCTTGGTGGTGCCCGTGTCCATCTCGGCGATTGCCTTGGTATCGAGAGATGATGACATCCGGTCGGTAGTAACGAATCAGACGGACCATATCCTCCAAGAGCATCTGATAGTCCCATTTTTCCAAGGTTTCGTCGAGTCGTTTGGAGTAACCGAAATCGACAGCACTGCTGAAAAAGAGGTCAATACCGTAGTAGCGTACGGCGGCGAGGTGTTCTTCCGTCCGGACGATTCCGAGTGCGTCGAAGAGTTCGGGACCGATGAGGTTTGCGCCGCCTTCACCACGTGTGGTTGAATAGAGTGCCGTTCTGACCCCCTGTCCACGGCTGAGCCATGTCAAGAGTGCACCGTTTTCATCGTCCGGGTGTGCGACGGTGTGGAGGACGGTAGCGGTGGTCTGTAGGCGTTGTAAGGCACGCCAGACTTCTGAAGCGTTTGTTGTGCCTGCCATTTCTCCAGTATCTGCCATTGTAGCGGTTCCTCCTATTATTCCGAACAGTATGGAAATCCCAATTAATACTACGATTTTCCTGAGCATTACAAGATCCTCCAAAGGAAAGCACGTCTATCGTTATCCGTTGTGTGGGAAGGATTATACTCTGCTATTTTGGGAGCGCATCGCGAAGCATTTCCACGCTCTGTGGAACACCGACATGGGCATCCGCTTTTCCTTCAAATTCGATGGATATGTACCCCTGAAACCCGACATCTTTTAGAATTTTGCCGATTTTAGCGTAATCCAGATCTAATGTATACCATTCACCTTCACCGTAATAGGTTTTGGCGTGAACGAGGACTGCCTCATCCGCAATTTGTGTCAATTTTTCATACGGGTCTGAGAGGAAATTGCCACAATCCATTGTTACTTTCAACCATTCCGAGTCGATAGCAGAAACGATCCGATTGACTCCCTCTGGTGTGCAGGTGAGTCCCCAATGGTTTTCGAGTCCGAGGACGACTCCGTATTTTTCAGCGTCTGGGAGGCACTTTTCAATGGATGCGATGACCCAATCGAACGCTTCATCCTCCGTGTGCCCGGGGAGTGTCGGTTCCTGTCCTTCGGTTTTCATGAGTTCGTTGAAAGACGGGACAGTACCCCAGCGTCCTGAGTTGAGACGGATTGAAGGGATACCGAGTTCGTGTGCTAATCGGATGCAGTGGATGGTGTGATTGATGTTTTTTTGTCGTGTCGTTTCTTCTGGCGAGACGAAGCCTTGATGGATGGAGAGCGCGTACAGATCAAGTCCGTGGATGAAAGCGAGTCGTTTCAGTTTCTGAAGATACGGATTCGCTTCCGATGCCATCTGTTGATGCAGGATTTCAACGCCGTCGAGTTCGAGCCGCGCGGCTTCTTCAATGACGTGTTCAATCGGGACACGTTCAGGTTTGAAATGCCAATAGGAATAAGTGGATACACCGAGTTTCAATTTTTCACCTCAATAGGGAACATACGTTTCGTTTATGATAGCACAACTCGGAAGGCAAATCCACCTTTTTCTCCACAATATGCAGAAGCATTCAGTTTTGGTTTTCTGTCGGTCATATCGGATAAATCGGGATGCCGAAAAATGGTGTAAAATTTCACAGTTTTCATAGCAAATCGAGAATGCTATGAATTTTATGAAGTGCGATAAACCTAATCTACAACTGGGTTTTGGTCGGTTTTCGTAGTAGGCTCGTTAAAAGCTGCTATGAAATTTGCTATGAAATTTTGTAGGCGCGGTTGGCACCGCGCCTTTTCGGTAGGTTTGGCTATTGGTTTGTGGGTTTGTCCGTAAGTGCCTCCACGACGAGTCGTTGTAATGCAGGTCCTCTGGCATTACGAGAAATTAAAATACCATCTCTCGCAATGAGCCACGGAGCAGGAATTCCATAAATATGGTACCGTTTCGCGAGGGGGCTATCCCACCCTTTCCCGCTGAAAATTTGCCGCCAGGGGATGTCATTCTCCTTAAGATAGTTCCGCAATTTCGTTTCATCCGTGTCAAGGCTGACCCCGATAATGTCAAATCCCGCGTCCTTATAGGTATCGTAAACCTTTTTGACATTCGGCATCTCTCCGATGCAGGGGCCGCACCAAACCGCCCAAAAATCGAGTAAGACGACTTTCCCACGATACGCTCCAAGCGAAATCGGTTTTCCATCAAGATCCGTTGCCGAAAAATCAGGTAAAAACTCGCCTACCATTTCCGACATCGGATCCGCCTTTCTCCGATATTCCGCTGCGCGTTCAACGTTGCCGCGTCCATCGTGGATTTGGGCGAGTTTATTGAGGACATTGTGGTTATTCGGATACCGTTCCTCCAGTTTCTCAAAAACCGCAAGCACTTCTTCATTCCGGTTCATCATCTCAAGCATTGAACCAAGAAGAAAGTGTGCCTGAAGGTCGTCAGGTTTTATGACTGATTTGAAACGGTTAATGAGGTTCTCAGCATCTTTCTCGCGTCCCACTTCAATGTAAAGGCGCGCGAGTCCAGTATATAGATAGAGAAACTTTCCGTTATTCGGCTGTTGCTGGATTCCCGTTTCCAAGGCAGTGATGGCTTTTTCAGGTGTTCCATACATGTCTTCTGGCGTGTATTGCCAGGCACTGGATGATTGATACACCTTAAAAGCGAAGCTCAAATTTAGACAGTCAAACTCTCGGCTTGCATGATGTCGGCAACGGACGAGCGGAATGACATCGCCATATATTGCTCGGTTTTCTCGCGTCATCTCTCGATACTCTGGGTGAAACTGATAGCCGTAACTGACCGGCATTTTCGGATCTATGTTCCGGGAAAAGAGTGCCTTACCTCCGCCGCTATCTGCGGGACAAAGCAGCACATCTGGATTCGGCATATACTTGGGGTGATGCAGATATGAGAGCCACTCTGGGTAATCGCCGTTTTCATTGTGATAGGCCTGAATTGACTTTCCAATAGCAATCAAATTTTGGGTGCAAATCTCAATGTCTTTCTTGCGCTGCTCTACAGTGAGAACAGGCACTTCGTTCGGTTTTTGTGCTTGTCCTCGTGTATTTGCTGAAACAATCAGCAAACACACCACGATTCCTACGGTCAAAACTGCTTTCATTGGGTACTCTCCTCTCTTTGTTTGAGGGTGTTCCACAGTTCTATCGTTCTATCCATCTTGAAATTATAGGCAAATCCGTTCGTAGTCGCGCGATTCATCGCAGGTCGCAAAGCGTAATAAATTGCGCTACTACAAACAGACCCAATTTGAAAGTAGACGAAGCCTTATATGCCTTATATCCTGGAATTTCGTGAGAACTTGGAAAATAGCATACCACATTGCTTGATAAAGTCAACTGTTTAATTTTTTCTAACAAGTGTTTGGTGTCAATGCTGCTTGAGTTTGCCCCACGGTATTATTCGCTTTTCTGTGCTCGGTGAGACGGGCAAGAATGCTGCCGGCACCCACTCCGGAGACAACCACAATGATAACTCATTTGCTATTTCAATGGGGTCGCTGAGTCCACCTGTAACCTTTACGAGATGGATAGCACTATCTCCAAAGACTTCATTGACGGGGAGTGCTTCACCGGGTGCAGGCTTTCGGGCTATCCTTTGGAAAGCATAGGCAATCCATTGTCCATCAGGTGACCACGCGGGGGAGCTTGCCCATTCACGTGCCCCTAATCGCGTCAGATGCCGAAGGTTATTTCCATCTATATCAATGACAAGGATATTCCTGATTTCATTTTCCAAACTCTTAGTAGCATAGGCAATCTGTTTCCCATTGGGAGACCATGTGCATCCCGCTAACGCACTTTTTCCCAGTTTTCTCAACCTTCCACCATCGGCAGTCATCACATAGAGCAAAAAATTGCCTGCACCATGCTCCGGTCCCCGATAGGAGTTGAAGGCGATCCATTGGCTGTCTGGCGACCAAGCCGGATTCGTATTGTCCCATTTTCTTGTCAACTGCTTCAGATTTGAGCCATCTGCATTGATTCTATAGATCTGCCGATCCCCGTTTTGATCGGAGACGAAGCCAATCCACTTCCCGTTAGGCGACCAAACAGGAGAATGGTTCAGGCTTGGGTGATCTGTCAACCGACGCGATGCCTTGCTCCGGAGGTCGATGACGTGGATAGCGGTTCTCCCTATTTCTCTGGCTGCATAGGCAAGAAAGCGTCCATCAGGTGACCACGCGTGCTCGCCCCCTTTTTTGGCTTCATTGGTGTCAAGTTTTCGTAGATTCTGACCCGTGCTATCAATGATATAGAGATCTGCAGTCCCTTCGTGTCCGGAGATAAAAGAGAGTGCCTGAACTCTGGCTTGTGCCTTTTCGGTCAAAAGGCTACTGCTTAGCAACAATGCGATGCTTAACACCACGTAAACCTGTATCTGTTTGAGTGCCATGAGGAGCTCCTTCGCGCCTTTTCAGTGGGACGCTGCTATCGGTTCTTAGGTTTATCCGACACCGCCGCTGCCACCAGTCGTTCGAGACTTAGTTCTCTGCCTTTATGGGACATCAACTTGTGGTTGGCTTCATGGGCAATCAATGTGCCATCCCTATCAATAAGCCACCGCGCTGGAATAGATTTAACATCATACTGTTGGGCAAGCGGACTCTGCCGTTCTTGCCCCGTGAAAATCTGTCGCCACGGGATCTGATGTTCTTCAAGGTAGTCGCGCAGCTTCGTTTCATCCGTGTCAAGGTTAACCCCGATAACATCAAATCCGTGATCTTTATAGGTGTCGTAAATCTTTTTGACATTCAGTATATCACTGATGCAGAAACTATTCCAGACCGCCCAGAAATCAAGTAACACAACTTTCCCGCGATACTGCTGAAGCGAGATCGGCTTGCCATCAAGGTCGGTTGCGGAAAAATCGGGAACAGGTTTTCCAATCAACGCCAAGGTAGGTTTAACCTTGCTGTAATATTTCATTGCGAGTTCGGTATTGCCTAACGCGTCATGGATCTCGGCAAGTTTCCGGGACAGACGGCGTTTTTCCGGATACCGTTTCTCAAGTTTCTCGAAAACCGTGGCCACCTCTTCATACCGCTTCATCCTCTCAAGCGTTGTACAGAGAACAAAATGTGCCTGAAGGTCGTCAGGGTTGATGATGGATTTGAGACGGTTAATGAGGTTCTCAGTATCTTTCTCCCGTCCGACTTCGTTGTAGAGACCGACCAGCGCAGGGTAAATATCGAAAAAACTTTTATCATCTGGCTGTTGCTGGAGTCTGGCTTCCAAAGCGGCAATAGTTTTTTCGATAGTTTCGTCCATGTCCTCCGTCAGGTCTTCCGATGCTACATTCGCGGATACCTTTAGCAATTCTAAATACCGAGGTATCCGTTCCGTACGAGGTAGATAATCACTACGAAGTAGACTTTCGCCGGGCAGATGTTCAATCACTTCCAATTCGGGGGTCAGTGTCAGAATGTCCACAGAATCGGTGTAATGTTGTCGGAGTTTCGTTGCCAAGGCAGCTGCATCTGTTCCTTTGGCACCTGTCTGTAGCTCGGGCAGATCCCTGAGCAAGACCCAGACGTTCACAAAGTGCGTGTTGAGCAAATTGATAATTTTCGGTGAGGAGAGCGGACCCGCGCTCAAAACTTTGCCCGACCCTCAGCAGGATTCATCGTCGAGTGCACCAAATAAAAGCACCGCATGAATTGGGCGATTCGATGCCTTCGCGAGTTCAACGGCATTTTCAATCGGGGTCCACTCAATTTCGGTGAACTTGTAGAGCAAATTCTCAAACTTCTTTCCCACTTCTTCCGCAGCGATAGCAGTTTCCCAATCAATTGATTTTGGTTGTGGCTCTGATAGACTGCAGAGTTCCATGCGCGGCACAAATCCCAAGTCGCGTGAGGTGAAAGCACCCATATCGACGTTGCTATTGCGTCTCGGAAGCGATAGCGTAAATTGATGAACTGTTCCACTGTTAAGATTGATGACCAGATGTCCAGCAAATTGTGCAGGTCTCAAGTAGGCACCGATAGACGCGTTCAGCGTAAAGCGTGCATGGATTCGGAAGACGATGTCAGCATATTCAGGCGAAATTGCCCGTAAGCACGCTTTCGCGCCGTTTTGATCGTGTTTGAGATTCATTGTTGCGCCTGGGTGAAACTGGCGGAGAAAGGGGAGAATCCCCTCCGGATCCAGGTCCCAGACATCGCCGACGTTAGCAGTTGATGGCGGAAGAAAGGCTTGAAAATCCGCTGTGCTGTAATTTTTCATCGGATGCGCAGGTCCGGGATTGAACAATTCTAACCACTGTTCCCACGCCATATCCACCGGTTCTTGCCACTGTGCCTTGGCTCGATTAAACTTTTCTTCTGTTGCCCACTGCAGGTTATTCGCTGTATTTTCAATCGGTTCCCAATGTGCTTGCACTGCGACAGTTGCTGAAGTGCTTAGCACGGTACGAAGGTCTATCAATGTTTCTGCTCCTATTGTTCGATTAAGTAAACGTCCTATTGGTTCGTAGGTTTGTCCTTGAGTGCCTCTATAACCATCCGCTCTAATGCCCACACTCTGGCTTCACGTGAAATCAATGTACCGTCTTTGGCAATGAGCCACGGTGCCGGGATGGCGCGAATGTCATACTTCTGAGCAAGGGGACTGTCCCACCTTTGCCCGCTGAAGATTTGCCGCCACTGGATGTCGTTCTCTTTGAGATAATCCCGTAGTGGCTTTTCCTCGGTATCAAGACTGACCCCGATGATGTCAAACCCTTGGTCTTTGTAAGCATCATAAACCTTCTTGACGATTGGCATTTCCGCGATGCAGGGACCACACCAAACTGCCCAGAAATCGAGCAAAACGACTTTACCACGATATTGCTGGAGTGAAATCGGTTTGCCATTGAGGTCCGTCGCGGAGAAGTCAGGCATAACCTTCCCAACTAATTCTGATGTGGGATCAAATTTTTTCCGATATTCCGCTGCGAGTTCAGCGTTACCGAGTTTCTCATAAATTTGGGAAATTTTCTGAAGCACATCGCGATCGTCCGGGTACTGCGCCTCAAGTTTCTTAAAAACCTCAAGTGCCTCCTGATTGCGTTGCATCGTCTCCAACATATCGGCGAAGGTGAAATGTGCCTGAAGGTTATTAGGTGGTATGGTTGACTCGAAATGGTTAAGGAAAAGTTCCGCATCTTTCTCTTGTCCAATTTTGACGTAATGTCGAACGAATGAGAGATAGAGACGAGAATAACCGACATTCGTCTGCTTTTGGTGGAGTCCTGCTTCCAAGGCAGCGATGGCTTCCTCGGCATTTTCGTACATCTCCCACGGCGTGTTTTGCCATACACCGGATGAGGTATAGACTCTAAAGGAAAAACCCAGATTTAGGCAATCAAACGGTTGATTTACATGATGCCGACACCGGGCAAGCGGGATAACATCACCATAGACAGTTCGGTTTAGCTGCGTTCCTTCTCGATACTCAGGATGAAATTGGTAGCCGTAGCTCACAGGCATCTCCGGATCTGTGTTGCTGGTAAAGATTGGCTTGCCTCCCAGTTTATCTGCAGGACAGAGCAAGACACTTGCATCTGGCAGATATTTTGGATGAAGTTCTGAGAGCCATTCTGGGAAATCGCCGTGTTCCTTCTGGTAGGCTTGAATTGCCTTGCCAATTTTGGTTAGATGTTGCTTGCAGATGATAAGGTTTTCGTTAATCTGCTCTGCTTCCGCGGCATCATCAGAAGGCGTTTCGTGCGGTTTTTGCGGTGGTCCCTCAGCGAGGAGTTTCTGAAATTCGGGTATATCCTGAAGCAAAGCGAAAAGTTTCTCGTTTTCCCGTGCGTTATCGATAGCCTCTATGCCGTCGCATGCGACAGCAATCTGGAATAACTGCCACGTTTTTTTCGGATCGCCTTGCCGCGCGAAAAGCTGCGTCAACTCATGAATGTGATAACTAACATTGAGACCGAGTTTAGGAGATGTCTGGTCCAATGTATGCAATTCAAGCATCCGGTCGTATGCTCGGTCCATTAATTCTATTCTGGCACTGGGGAACATTTCGAGGTTGAAAATGTTCATCATGATGTCAAGATTCTTTGGCGTGAACGCGAGCACTTTTTCATATTCAGCAATGCTCTTTTCAGTTTGCCTCCTCCGAAGGTAAGCGTTGGCAAGGAATTGGTTGATTTGAGGGATGATCCGTTCACCGTCAGCATTTGGATGCTCTTCAAGGAGTGCTGTGACCAAGTGTTCAATTTTGAAATCACCCATTCGGAAAGTATTTCCGTTCTCTCGGATTACTCCGCTTTTATCAAGAATCACATAGTGCGGTAAATAGTTGAGCAAAGTAATGACACCGAATCGTGGTGGTACCCTCTTCGGGTTCGAGGTGCAGGTGAATGCCCGGCATCGGGTATTTTTCAATGAACTCTGTCATTTCTGCTTTGCTGCTCCGCGTGCAGACATTAATCAGAACGAGATCAGAATGATCGCGGTGCATGTCGTAGAGCCGCTTGAGCGTTGGGACCATCCACGCGGTCATATCCTCTATATCTTCTCGTGCTGACCAGTAATAGAGTAAAACCACTTTCCCACGAAAGGCCTGCAGCGAAACGGGAGTGCCGTCCACGCTTGTGTGCGAAAATTTAGGTGCTGGCTTGCCTAAGATGAGTTCAGTCCACAGCACCTTAAGTTCATTCGCTTTCCGCCAATCGCGCATCTTATCATAAATACCCGCTTTGCGTTGATATATCTCGGGCAGCATTGCGGGGTCAATAATCGCGTCTAATTCGGCAAGTGCTTGGTCGAATTCACGCGCATCTACAAACCGATACACACGAAAACGCCGAAGTCTGTCAGCATATTTTGAGGTTGGCACTTCCGAGAGAAACGCTTCAGCACTGGCATCAAACTCGGCGTGGCGTTGGAGCCCAAAGAGATAGTTCAATTTCTCGAACCACACTGCGTCGAACTGATCGCTATTCGGATAGGCGTTGAGAAATTCTTCGCAGCGTTCAAGATTCTGTTCCCAATCCTGTCGGTACTTTTCCAAACCTGAGTCCTGTCCATGCACGTTAGGTTGTGGTAGCAACGCCTCTGGTGTCGGCTGGACTTTAGATGCCTCCTGGATTTGTTGATATAGTGTCTCCTCTGGGTTAACCGCTTGTGCCAAACGTAGCGCGCCCATCGGGATAGCGAAACAGATGAAGACAAGCAGTCCGATGCCTACGGCAACCTTTGTCACCGGATGCCGATTTAGATTTTCGGCGAGAACAGTTCGGAGTCGCTCTTCAACCTTTGAGGGACGCGCCATTGCCACAGCTGCGCGCGAAACAAAACTAACAACTTTCACATTTCGCACAACATCAAGCAGGTGTTGCGCGTAGTCGGTCGGCTGATATCCGGCATTTAGCACTTGGTCATCGCAGGCTTGGTCCGCCTCTATCCGCATTCGATGTGATACAAACCAGACGAGCGGATTAAACCAGTAGACTGCACACGTAATCTGTGCAATTATCTGCATCAACCAATCTCTTCGTTTGATATGTGCTATTTCGTGGAGCATGACTGCCCGGAGCCGATTCACTTTCCAATGAGCAGCATCAGTCGGTAGCAAAATCACTGGACGGAATAAGCCCCATACCATCGGAGCTGTGATTCTGTCACTAAGACGAATACTAAACTGCTGATTCCAAGCGAGATGCATCTGCTTAATTATGCCGCTAAAATCGTGAGCACGCGCGGATATATGCCAGACCGCGCCGATTCCAAAAATCAGACGGGCAAGGAAGAACAAACTAACGCACGCCCAAACTATCCCTATCCAATTTGTCCAAGGGATTGTGGCGGGAACATCGTTTCTACGGGCCTCGACTTTCGGTTGAAATGCCGTAGGTGTGACCTGCGTTGATGACCCTGTTTTTGTTGGCGACTGATCCGGGGCAATTGAAGCAGGAGTCATGGGTGCTTCAGATATTACCGACAACCGATGCGTCTCATATCTGACGGGTGTTTGTGGTAAAACACCGAGTTCCCACTTCGGGAGTAAAACAGAAAACAGCGGGACGATGAGGCATCCGACAATTGCCATGCCCCAGACGAAACCGCGCACTGCCGCTGATTTACGGCGGAGGCAAAATGCACATAAACCCGCAAAGGCGAAGATCACAAAACTTTTCATCGTGGTGTCAACAAGAAATTTCAGCAGCGGATCTGCATAGAGTGTTTCAATGAACTGCATCATGATGAGATGTCTCCTTTTTTCGCTTGCTCAATGAGTTGACTTAAACGGTCAAGTTCCTCATCCGAAAGGTCAACCTCGGAAACCAACGCGATGACCGTTTTCTCAATGGATTTATCAAAGAATGTCTGGAAAATCTGTTTGAGCGCGGAACGTCCTGCAAGATGGCGTGGTTGCGTTGGACGATAGATATAACGTTTGCCATCTTTTTCATGGGTGAGGTACCCCTTCTCCTCCAAGATTCCCAACAGCGCCCGAACTGTAGAGTAAGTTGGTGGATCGGGGAGATCTTTGAGCACATCGGCAACGGAAACGCGACCGCGTTGGTAGACAATATCCATGATTTGCCGTTCCCGACGACTCAGTTTGACGGTCCCGTAGTCTTCCATTTTTCACCTCTTTTGGGAATGTGCTAATATTTAGCACTTATGAAGACCTTGAATCAAGGGATATGCTAAAAATTTAGCATAAATTGAGTAATATGCTAATATTTTAGCATTTACGAAAAACGATGTCAAGGAAAATGCTAAAAATTTAGCATAAATTATAGTAAAGTTTGGACAATTCGTATCACATTTCGGTTGAACTTTTAGGGGCGCGGGAGTTTTCTACGAGTTTCAGACACCGCGGAACTTGGAAAAATAACCGAAGATCGCATCTGAGTGACAGGGTTTACTACCGGTCTCTGCTGTGGAAACGGTGCCACAGGCTAACAGCCTATGCTACAAAAGACGGTGCCACAGGAAACTAACAGCCTATGCTACGGAAAATTGTCCAAACTACAGTATAATTAGATTTCAACCCGCACAAACGCGAGATAGGCACCTGCCAACAAAACGACGACAAACAGCGTCAACAGTAGCAACTCCATCGCAGCGGTATTGAAATCCTTACCGATGTTGCGTGTGTCTTCAAATCTCGGTACCGCCTCTGGATTGACGGGTTTCTGGGACATCCCCTCGCGAACGCCCATGATATGGCGGCTCTCCGGATCGCCTCTCTCCATATCGACGACGAATTCTCGGTATTCACGGGCGTAACGCTGAGCATTCTCAGTAAATTGCTGGTACCGATCGAGACCTGTTCCAGCGAACGCTTCAAGGAGATGCTGGAGGAGTGCCGCGGGTGAGATACGGGTAATCGCACGCGCACGTTGAACTTGGTTAATCTTAAAGTTTAAGTACTCCCCGGCCACGCGCTCGCCCCTTACTGCTATTTTGGTGTGCCACTCACCTCTTATCCTTAGCATCTCTTCGTCATTTGACTGATACCAGGCGTATCGCCAAGTTCTCCGCAGTTTGTGATAACTTTGGCCGTATCGGTCAAAATATTCATGGCGAGACATAGATGATGAAAAGCCGCTCGCAAGTGAGGCAAGCGTGCTGGGCATAAAAACGACAAAAGTGACCCACGCCAGCAGAAGTATCACAAGACTCACGGCACTCCGTTGCACACGCGCCGAGACTAACAGCCCTAACGCCAGAAACAGACACGTGTACAAAAGCGCGATAAAGAGGATGATACCTAAGCGTCCCCACGCTTCAGTATTCAGGTGAACCTCACTTGCGGCGGAAATCATTAGGAGGTTCACCAAGACAGCCAACATAAACGGAATGGTCGTACTGATCAACGCTCCTAAAAACTTACCGATAAGCACTGTATGTCTTGGGATTGCATTTGCCAACGTTAATCGGAGCGTGCCGTGCTCGCGTTCGCCGGAGATCGCATCAAACGTAAATAAGAGCGCGATGAGACTCAAGATATAACCGATGATAAACGTCCAATCGATTTGGGAAACGTCGGGGCCAACATTCTTCATATTTATGTTGGCATCTGGATATTTCAGACTCCAGAATCCCCGGCCACCAGAAGGGGCATCAACCCTATCGGGTAAAAGGGTTTCTCCACCCGCTGCGCAGAAATGGAGAGGCGACGGTTTTTTGTAAAGCGTTCCGGGTCCCTCGTGTGCCAGTGTATAGAGACTAGCATCGGCGCGAGACGTTAATAGGTTCATGGATGCAGTGACAGCGTTATGATACTTCTGCACCCGTTTGGGATGCTCTCGGATATGCCTCACGGCATTGGTTACCATCAGTGCCAGCAACAACACGGTTGTCAGCGCGAATCGGAGGCTATTCAGGTTGTTATAGAGTTCACGTTTCGTAATATGCCACATTTTTTTATGGCTGTCGGCTGTCAGCAATCAGCCTTCAGCAAGAGAGTCTTGTAGTATTCAAGCGAGGTGTGCCTGCCACATACCGACGGCTGACGGCTGATGGCTGATGGCTATTCTACACTTCACTTTTGATAAAAACCAGAAATATTGCTATAAAGAGAAAGATATTCATCGCGAACAGCAGAAACAGATCCGACAACGCTCGTTTGGCATTGATGCCTATATCGCTTCTCTGAAAAGAAAACTGCGGGAGTGTGTTCCAATCGATGGCACGCTGATCGGCAGAAAACCACTGTCGAGACGCAAATATCTTTTCATCATGAAAGTAATTGATGATGGCTTGTCGGTAGCGTTGTGCCGCTCTGAAAAAATCTTGGATGCCATTGAGGTCGGTGCCTGCCCACGCTTCGGTTGCGGTATCATACAAACCCGCAGGTGAGAACTTCAACAATATTCGCCCTCTGTTTGCCAGTTGGACGTAGATCGTCTCGAAAGCTGGCTTTCGGATGAGCCATGTGCGTTCCGCGGTATTGACTGTTAGCGGTCCAAAGGAGCGGAAATAATTCTGGACGTGCGGCACATAAGGTTCAAATTTCGCGTCAACTGTTTCAAGGTCGCTTGAAGCACGTCTGATGTAGTGAAACACTAGACGTGATGGCACGTCTGAGATCGCCCCATAAATGTAATCTCCCCAACCTTCCGCTGACAGGACAGGGTCGTTGCGGAGAAACTGCTCCGACTCTCTCTCAAATTCCTCCCAGATCCGTTTCACCTGATGGTAAGCGGCGGATTCCGTGTCCGTGCGCGGGGCAGTATCAACTGCAGTGAGAATTATATTTGGGTAGACGAGCACTAAGAACCCCCAGACGAACATTGAAAGGATGAGCGCAGTACTGGTTCGGCGTGTAATTGCAGAAATCAGCATCCCGATGAGATAGAACAGTGATAGATAGGCGAGGGACGTAAGTACAATCCCACCGATACGCAGAAAATCATCGGTGTTCAGAGAAATCATGGCGGATGTCGTCAGCAAAATGAGCATCAGGAGCAGACTCATCAACAACGGCACGAGCAAGCAGACCATCGCACCGATATATTTGGCGAACAGGATGGCCCCACGTCCCACGGGATGGGTGAGTACCAAGCGGAGGGTGCCGTGTTCGTATTCTCCAGCGATAGCATCGTAGGCGAAAATAAGTGCCAGTAAGCTCAGAATCCCTTGAAAAATAAGGACAATATCAATTGAAGTGAGGATGTTGAAAAGTGGATTGTCCGCCGCGTACTTTTTGGCATCCCAAATTGTCGGCGTAAAAGTATGGGAAACTCTAATTTTGTTCCCCAATCGCTTATCCAAACCGGTGTTGAAAATGCTCAACGGGTTCGGCGGACGGTCAACGTGCATCCCCCACGGTCCAAGCATTGCTTCTGAATAGGTTTTGCTCTCCCGCAGGAGTTCCTGCCGGTGGGTTTTGACGGCGGTGTTATAGTCCGCCAACCGCTGTTCATAATCCCTGATGAGCACAACGGTATTGGCAACGACAAGCAACAGCATAATCACGACAGCTGCCGCAAATCGGAACGTCATGAGATTATCAAGGAGTTCTCGCCGAATGAGCGTCAGAAACATCGCAGTATCACCTAATCTGATAGGAGCGCTTCAATCAGCCAAATTAAGGGCTGACCGCTTATAGCATCCAGATCTCTACAAATGTATTGCCAATTGCCCACTTTATCAATCACGATACAACATGGAATTCCTATAATCTGGTAAGCCTTTCTCACTTCCCCGTGGGGATCAAGCAAGATTGGCCAGGGCACCTGATGTCCATCTATAAACTTCCGCACTTGGTGAGAGTTTATATCATCATTGATACCCCAGACGACCACATCGTCGTTTTTACTGAATCGTTCGTAAACGAGTTTAACTTCCGGGATCGCCCTATTGTGTGCCTTTGTATGCGAATCCCCAATCTCAAGCAAAACAATCTTACCAGACATTGCCGACAGCGTATAAGTTTCACCTTGCAAAGTTTGTAACCGAAAATCCATCGCTTTCTTATTCAATCTATTCGTGATTAGGTTTTGGCGGATTTTTTCGCGATCGGTCTCTTCTCGGCTCCGGTATTCAACTTCGGCGTCTTTGAGAAATACCTCAAACGTATCGGTAGACCTTCGCTCTATTTGATGATGGATGCGTTCCAGTCCTGCCCGAGCCTCGGCGTGAGGTGTAGGCGCAAAGTGTGCATCGGTATAATAACGCCTTGCCTTTCCCCACTCTCCTATTTCTTCTGCCGACCGTCCCAACATATAGAAGTAATTTATAGTGTCTTTGCTGAACCTTTCCGATAGAGATTCCAAATAATCCGGTGCGTTTGCGAGAAGTCCATCATGCGCTTCTCGCCACCGTTCCTGCTGGAAAGAGATTTCAGCACGTAAGCGCGATATCTCCTTGTACGCTTTTTCTACATATCCTTTGTTGGGTTCAACAAGCCACCTCTGTTCCCATCCAACAAGCCACCTCTGTTCCTCTTCCTCCCCTAATCTGGTTTCAGTGTGATCTAAGATTTCCAACGCTTTGTCTAATCTGATGTTAAACTTCAGCCGATATTTAACCGCTGCCGTATAAGCCCAGCCGAAATACTGCTGTGTCTCCTTGCAATAGGCGAGATGTACCTGCAAGCATCTGTCAATAAGTTCATCAAGAGAGTCATCACTTGCCAGAGAACGATCTTCTTCGGCTAACCGCAGCATTCTTTCGTATGCCCCCCAATACCAGGAAGATGGACCATCTGAGATGGAACACTCATCAATGACGCGCCGGTAATAGTGCCATTTTTGACAGGCATCTTCGCTCCGTTCAGCTAATCCTAACAGTGCGCTCAGATAAGCTTCGGTTTTAGGGTATTGCAACATCTTATCAAACAAACTGTTTGGGACATTCTTTATGCCGCCAGGAAGGGATATATATCCCCTATAGGCAGTGTGTAATACTTCCGAGGTTTCTGGGTGTATCCGCATCAGAGATTCGATTTCAGGGGGAATCGTTTTTTTTGCGTCCGCCTCTGAAAACATTCTGGCGATGAGTCTCCATCGAGAACCACAAACCTCTAAATCCGTTATCTGTACGCTACCAAGAAATTCCTGAATCAAGAGCTCCTGATCTGCTTGTAAACGCTTTCGCGCCCGATGGAGCCGACTCCGAATCGTGTTCACGGATACTCCTAAGGATTTGCTTATCTCCTTTGCTGTCATTTCACTGAGATAGTAGAGCATCATCACTGTGCGTTCATTCTCCGGTAGTTTTCTCAGCAGTTTTTCGACGGTTTCATAACGGCACTCGGTCGCTTCTGACTCTCGCTGCTCCGATACATAACGCTCATAAGCTAGGTTATCTATTGCTCTCACAGGTGTGTCTTCCAGCGATTGCATTGTGGGTTTTTGCTTTCGCATCCAATCAATGCAAAACCGATTTGCGACGGCATAGAGCCATCCAGCAAATTGGTTGGGATCCTTGAGTGTCGAGAGTTTTTTATATGCTTGAAGGAAGATGTCTTGGGTAATTTCTTCAGCATGGTGAAAATCACCGATCTTCTGCCACACGCGTGCATGAATGCTCTTTTTATACCTTCGGACTAATAGGTTAAACGCCTCACCGTCGCCCGATAAAATTCTATGAATCAGTTGAACGTCGTCTTCCCTCTGCATCAGGTTTCCTCCTAACACACAGATTGGATTTTGTTGCATTCGTTAAAAGGCTTAATCAAATGCCGAGTTTCGTAAAATTAAGTAATGCGTTTCGGTTCGTTCATATCCGTTGTTATTAAAGACGAAATTTTGGGTGGAAAACATTGCATAATTTAAAAAAATCTGGATTTTTTAGGAATTATACCGCTCACGATTTGTTACATCTGCATCCAATTGAGATGGGTCGTTGGTCACAGCACGGAGTAGCGGTAGTGATTTGGGAGAGGGCGAGGCGACCTCGCCCCTACGATCAAATTCCGTAAAATAAGGGTGGACAGACTCCTAAGTTAGGGTTGACTGGATACGTCCTGAATACAAGGTATTGATCCGTGATGTTCATTTATGAGATACGCTCTAATCTGATAGGAGTGCTTCAATCAGCCAAATTAACGGTTGGCCGTCTATGATATTTGAACTCCCAAAGTCGTATTGCCAATACCCGTTTTTATCAATGAAAATAAATTTTGGGATGGCTCTGACTTTATATGCCTTAGCTACCTCCCGAGTCGGATCAAGCAAAACGGGCCAAGGTGGCTGATGTTTGTCTAAAGACTCTCGCACTTTTTGAGGGGTTTCTCCATCATTGATGCCTAAAATGACGACATCATCGGTTGTGCTGAAGTGCTTGTAGATGGTTTTAAGGTGCGGAATCGCCATGTTGCAGGGACCACACCACGATGCGCCAACATCCAGCAAAACAACCTTGCCTAACATCTCTGAGAGCGTGTAGGTCTCTCCTTCCAAAGTTTGTAGACGAAAATCCGCTGCTTTCTCATTCAATCTGTTCGTGATAAATTTTTGCCGGATTTTCTTGCGGTCCCCCTCTTCTCGGATCCGGTATTCGGTTTCGGTGTCTTTGAGGAATGCCTCAAACGTATCGGTGGTTTCTCCTCGCTCCATTTGGTGATAGACGCGTTCCAGTCCCGCTCGAGCTTCGGCGTGAGGGGTAGGCGCGAAGTGCGCGTCGGCATAGTAACGCCTTGCTGTTTCCAATTCGCCAATTCCTTCCGCGGACCGTCCTAACATATAGAAGTAATTTATACTACCCTCTTTAAACCTTGTCCAGAGAGATTTCAGAAAATCGGGTGCGTTTGCGAGAAGTCCATCGTATGCTTCTTTCCACCGTTCCTGCCGAAGATGGATTTCAGCGCGTAAGCGCGAGAAGTCTTTGTGCACTCCTTCTACAGATCCGTTGTTGTTTTCGACGAGCCACGTCTGTTCCTCTTCCTCCCCTAACCTGATTTCAGCACGCGCTAAAGTTTCCAACGCTTTATCTAATCGGTTACTAAACTTCAGCCGCCGCTCAACCGCTTCAATATAAGCCCAACCGAGGAACTGTTGTGTCTCCCGGCACATGAAAAGATGTGCTTTCAGGAGTCCGTCAATAAGTTCATCAATGTAATCATCACTTGCCAGCGCGCGATCCTGCTCGGCTAACTTCAGCATTTTTTCATAAGCCATCATATACCAGGAAGATGGGCCATCTGAGACAGTGCACTCATTAACGAGACGCTGGTAATAATGCCACTCTTGATCTGTGCCTTCGTTCCGTTGTGCTAACCCCAACAGTGCTGTCAGGTAAAGTTTAGTTTTAGGATATTGCAACATCTTATCAAACAGACTGTTTGGGACATTCTTTGCACGGCCGGGAAGTCTCTTATATCCCCAGCAGGCAGTGTATAACAACTCCGGGGTTTCTGGTTGTGTCCGCAGTAAAGTTTCGATTTCAGGTACAATCCTTTTCTTTGCGTCTTCTTCTGAAAACATTTCGGCGATGAGTTCCCATCGAGAATCGTAAACTTCCAAATCGGGCGGATCGGATTTTAGGACGCGGTTACTGATCTCTAATGCCTTATCGAATTCACCGGACCTGTGGTAGTTTTTAATCTGTGTTGCCAAATCCTGTTGTTGTGTATCGTCTGACATGTGTTCGCCTCCGTTTAGGTGTTCACAAGAAACCTATTGAATGCACATCGTTAAATGTAGATAATATGCTAATATTTTAGCATTTACGGAAAACGATGTCAAGGAAATGCTAAAAATTTAGCATAAATGAATTAGATATCAACGCGCACAAACGCGAGATACGCACCTGCCAACAAAACGACAACAAACAGTAACAACAGCAGCAACTTCGTCGCAGCGGTGTTGAAATCTTTACCGATGTTGAATGTGTCTTCAAATTTTGGGACCGCCTCTGGATTGACGGGTTTCTGGGACATCCCCTCGCGAACGCCCATGATATGGCGACTCTCTGGGTCGCCTCTGTCTATATCTACGACGAATTCTCGATATTCACGGGCGTAACGCTGGACATTCTCAATAAATTGTTGGTGCCGATCAAGACCTGTTCCGGCGAACGCCTCAAGGAGATGCTGGAGAAGTGTCGCGGGTGAGATGCTGGTGATCGCACGCGCCCGTTGAACTTGGGTAATTTTAGAGGTTAAGAACCCTTCGTTTAAGTGTTCTTTGTTCGCTGCCATTATGGTAAAAAACTCACCTCTTTTCCTTAGCGTTCTTTCGTCTAATCCTTTTGCCCGTGCCCAAACATGGTTTTCGTGCCGAAATTTGCGATCACTTTGACCGTATCGATCCCAATATTCATCGCGAGACATAGACGATGAAAAGCCGCTCGCAAGTGAAGCGAGCGTACTCGGCATAAAAACGACAAAAGTGACCCACGCCAACAGAAGTATCACAAGACTCACGGCACTCCGTTGCACACGCGCCGAGACTAACAGCCCTAATGCCAAAAACAGACACGTGTACAAAAGCGCGATAAAGAGAATGATACCTAAACGGCCCCATGCTTGGGTATTCAGGTGAATAGCACTTGCGGTGGAAAGCATCAAAAGGTTCACCAACACAGCAAGCATGAAGGGGATCGTTGTACTGATCAATGCCCCCAGAAACTTACCCATAAGCACAGTCCGCCGTGGGATTGCATTTGCCAACGTCAATCGGAGTGTGCCGTGCTCGCGTTCGCCGGAGATTGCATCAAAAGTGAAAATAAGTGCTATGAGACTCAAGATATAACCGATGATGAATGCCCAATCGATCTGGGAAATGTCGGGTCCAACATTCATCATATTTATGTTGGCATCTGGATATGCCAGTGACCAGAACTGTACACTCCCTAACCCACCGCCATTGATCCTATCCGGTAAAAGGGTTTCTCCGCCCTCTGCGCAGAAATGCAGGGCTGATGGCTTTTTGTAGAGGTCTCCGGGTCCTTTTTGTGCCAAGTCGTATAGGCTGTTGTTGGCGATAGCAGTTAATCGATTCACAGATTCAACGACAGCGTTGTGATACTTCTGGACCCGTTTGGGATGCTCTCGGATATGTCTAACGGCATTGGTTACCATGAGTGCCAGCAACAACACGGTCGTCAGCGCAAATCGGAGACTATTCAAGTTATTATAGAGTTCACGTTTCGTAATATGCCACATTTTTTTATGGCTGTCGGCTGTCAGCAATCAGCCTTCAGCATGAGAGTCTTGTAGTATTCAAGCGAGGTGTGCATGCCACATACCGACGGCTGACGGCTGATGGCTAATGGCTACTCTACACTTCACTTTTGATAAAAACCAGAAATATTGCTATAAAGAGAAGGACATTCATTGCGAGCAGCAGGAACAGATCCGGTAATGCGCGTTTCGCGTTGATGCCTATGTCGCTTCGCTGAAAAGAGAACTGCGGGAGTGTATCCCAATCAACGGCACCTTGATCGGAAGAAAACCACTGTCGAGACGCAAATATCTTTTCATCATAAAAGTGATTGACGACTGCCTGTCGGTAGCGTTGCGCCGCTCTGAAAAAATCTTGGATACCATTGAGGTCGGTGGCTGCCCACGCCTCGGTTGCGGCATCATACAAACCCGCGGGTGAGAACTTTAACAACATTCGTCCTCTATTTGCCGGTTGGACGTAAATCGTCTTGAGTGCCGGTTTTCGGATGAGCCATGTTCGTTCTACCGTATTGACGGTCAGGGGTCCAATGAAGCCGTAAAAATTCTGGGCGTGTGGCACCTGTGATTCGGATTTTTCGTCAATCGTTTCAAATTCAGATCCAACGTAGGTGTAATACAGTAATCTTGATGGTTTGTCTTCACCTCCCGAGAAAATGAAGTCATGTCCTTCCAAGTTAACCACGCCGAATCCCCAACTCTCTCCTGGGACAGGATCGTTGCGGAGAAACTGATCCCGTTTTCTCTCAAGTTCGTCCCACATCCGCTTAATCTGATGATAAGCGGCGGGTTCCGGGTCTGCTTGCGGCGCAGTATCAACTGCGGTGAGAATCATATTTGGGTAGACGAGCACCAAGAACCCCCAGACGAACATTGAAAGGATAAGCGCAGTACTGGTTCGGCGTGTGATTGCAGAAATCAGCATGCCGATGAGGTAAAACAGGGACAGATAGACAATTGATGTCAGAACAATCCCACCGATACGCAGAAAATCATCAGTGCTCAGAGAAATCGTCGCGGATGTCGTCAGCAAAATGAGCATCAGGAGCAGACTCATCAACAACGGCACGAACAAGCAGACCATCGCACCGATATATTTGGCGAACAAGATATATCCACGTCTCACGGAGTGGGATAGTACCAAACGTAGCGTGCCGTGTTCATATTCTCCGGCGATGGCATCGTAGGCGAAAGTGAGTGCCAGTAGGCTGAGGATCCCTTGAAAAATGAGGACGATGTCAATTGAAGTAAGGATATTGAAATACGGATTATCCGCCGCGTGCTTGTTAGCATCCCAAATTGTCGGCGTAAAAATGTGAGAAACTTTAATTTCGTTCCCCAATCGCTTATCTAAACCGGTGTTGAAAATGCTCAACGGGTTCGGCGGTCGGTCAACGATTATCGTCCCCCAGAAACTAAGCATCCCATCTGAATAGGTTTTGTTCTCCAAGCGGAGTTCCTGCCGATGGTTTTTGACAGCAGTGTTATAGTCCGCCAACCGCCCTTCATAATCCCTGATGAGCACAACGGTATTCGCAACGACAAGCAGCAGCATAATCACAACAGCTGCCGCAAACCGGAACGTCATTAGATTATCAAGGAGTTCTCGCCGAATGAGTGTTAAAAACATCGCATTATCACCTAATCTGATAGGAGTGCCTCAATCAGCCAGATTAAGGGCTGACCGTTTATGGGATCCAGATCTCTACAAATGTATTGCCAATTCCCTGCTTTATCAATCAAGATAGAACATGGGATTCCTATAATCTGATAAGCCTTCCTCACTTCCTGATGCGGATCAAGCAAGATTGGCCAGGGCACATGATGTCCATCTATAAACTTCCGTGCTTGGTACGTAGTTTTACCATCATTGATCCCCAAGATGACCAGATCATCGACTTTGCTGAAGTGCTTGTAGACAATTTTAACTTCTGGAATCTGCCTGTTGTGTACCCGAGTCCTCGAAGACCCGATTTCCAGCAAAACAACCTTGCCGGACATCTCCGATAGTGTATAGGACTCGCCTTGCAAGGTCTCTAAACGGAAATCCTTTGCTTTTTTATTCTCTTTGTTCGTGATAAGTCTCTGCCGGATTTTTTCGCGATCGGTATCCTCTCGAATCTGGTATTCGGTTTCTGCCGCTTCGAGGAATGCTTCAAACGTATCGGTAGACCTTCGCCCTATTTGATGATAGATGCGTTTCAACCCCGTCCAGGCTTCGGCGTAAGGTGTCGGTGCGAAGTGTGCGTCGGCATAATAACGTCTGGCGGTTTCCCAATCTCCTATGCCTTCTGCTGAGCGTCCCAACATATAGAAGTAATTTGTGGTGTCCTCGTTGAACCTTTCCGATAGGGATTCCAAAAAATCCGGTGCGTTTATGAGAAGTCCGTCATAAGCTTCTCGCCACCGTTCCTGTCGGAAAGAGACTTCAGCGCGCAAGCGCGCTATCTTCTTGTACGCTTTTTCTACAGATCCTTTGTTGCGTTCGACAAGCCACTTCTGTTCCTCTGCCTCTCCTAATCTGATTTCAGCACGATCTAAAATTTCTAACGCTTTGTCTAATCCGTTGTTAAACTTGAGCCGCCATTCAACTGCTGCAGTATAAGCCCAGCCGAAATACTGCTGTGTCTCCTTACAATAGGCAAGATGAGCTTTCAAGTATCGGTCAATCAGTTCATCAAGATAGTCATCGCTTGCCAGAGATCGATCCTCTTCTGCCAACAGCCACAGCATATGTTCGTATGCCCCAAAATACCAAGAATTTCCTGGGACATCTGAGGCTGTACATTCATCAATGAGGCGTTGATAATAGTGCCACTTTTGAGATGCATCTTCGCTCCGTTCAGCTAACCCTAACAATGCCGCCTGATAACCTCCAGTTCCGGGGTATTGTAGCATCTTATCAAACAAACTGTTTGGGACATTCTTTGTGCGGCCAGGAAGGTTCATATATCCCCAATAGGCAGTGCTTAATACTTCCGGAGTTTCTGGGTGTATCCTCAACAGAGATTTGATTTCAGAGCAAATCCTTTTTTGGGTATCTGCCTCTGAAAACATTTTGGCTATGAGATTCCATCGGGAACCACAAACCTCCAAGTCCGTTATCTGTACACTGCCAAGAAATTCCTGAATCAAGAGCTCCTGATCTGCTTGTAAACGCTTTCGCGCCCGATGGAGCCGACTTCTAATCGTATTCACCGATACATCCAAGAATTTGCCTATTTCCTTTGCCCTCATTTCACTGAGGTAGTAGAGCATCATCACCGTGCGTTCACTCTCTGGCAGTTTCGCCAGAAGCTTTTCGGCGATTTCATAACGACGTTCAGTCGCTTCTACCTCTTGCTGCTCCGATACATAACGCTCATAAGTTAAGTTATCTATTGCTCTCACAGGTGTGTCTTCCAGCGATTGCATCGCGGGTTTTTGCTTTCGTATCCAATCAATGCAAAGCCGATTTGCGACGGCATAGAGCCATCCAGCAAATTGATTGGGATCTTTGAGTGTCGAGAGTTTTTTATACGCTTGAAAGAAGATGTCTTGGGTAATTTCTTCAGCATGGTGAAAATCACCGATCTTCTGCCACACGCGTGCATGAATGCTCTTTTCATACTTTCGGACTAATCGGTTAAACGCCTCATCGTTGCCCGATAAAATTCTATGAATCAGTTGAACGTCGTCTTCCATCTCCATAAGGTTTCCTCCTAACACACAGATTGGATTTTGTTGCTTCCGTCAAAAGGCTTAATCAAATGTCGAGTTTCGTAAAATTAAGTAATGTGTTTCGGTTCGTTCATATCCGCTGTTATTAAAGACGAAATTTTAGGTGAAAAACATTGCATAATTTGAAAAAAAGTAAAAAAATCTGGATTTTTTAGGAATTATACCGCGGATGTACGGTCCTGGAGGCGTAGATTATATTCCGGCTAATGATTTGTTACATCTGCATCCAATTGAGATGGGTCATTGGTCACAGCACGGAACAGCGGTAGTGATTTGGGAGAGGGCAAGGCGACCTCGCCCTTACGATCAAATTCCCTAAAAATAAGGGTGGACAGACTACTAAGTTTGGGATGAATGGATATGTTCCGAATATAAGGTATTAATCCGTGATGTTCATTTATGAGATACGCTCTAATCTGATAGGAGGGATTCAATCAGCCAAATTAAGGGCTGACCGTTCATGAGATTTGAACTATTGAAACTGTATTGCCAATTTCCGCCCTTATCAACCAAGATAAAACATGGAAACGCTCTAATCTGATAAGTCTGCAGCACCTGCCGATGTGGGTCAAGCAGGACGGGCCAGAGGGGCTGATGTTGATTTAGAAACTCGCGCACCTTTTGAGGGGCTTCACCATCATTGATGCCCAAGACAACGACCTCATCGGATTCGCTGAAGTGCTTGTAGACAGTTTTGACCTCTGGCATCACTATGTTGCAGGGACCACACCACGATGCTCCAACATCCAGCAAAACAACCTTGTCTAACATTTCTGATAGCGTGTAGGTCTCTCCTTCCAATGTTGCTAACCGAAAATCTGGTGCTTTTTTATTTATCCTGTCTGCGGTAAGTTTCTGGCGGATTTTTTCTCGGTCAGCGGCTTCCCGAAGTCGGTATTCCGCTTCGGTATCTTTGAGGAATGCCTCAAACGTATCGGTGGTTTCTCCTCGCGCCATTTGGTGATAGACGCGTTCTAATCCCACCCGAGCTTCAGCATGAGGGGATATTCTCTGCCCGAAGGATGGGAACAGAGGGACAGCAAAGTGTGCATCGGCATAGTGACATCTGGCGGTTTCCCATTCACCGATTCCTTCTGCTGACCGTCCCAACATATAAAAGTAATTGAGGGAACCCTCGCTAAACCGTGCCGATAAGGATTCCAGAAAATTGGGTGCGTTTGCGAGAAGCCCGTCATAAGCGTCTCTCCATCGTTTCTGCTGGAGATAAATTTCGGAGCGCAGGCGCGAGAAGTCTTTGTGCACTCCTTCTACAGAGCCTTTGTTGTTTTCGACAAGCCACGTCTGTTCCTCCTCCTCACCTAATCTGATTTCAGCATGCTCTAAGGTTTCCAATGCCTTGTCTAACCTGATGTTAAACTTCAGTCGCCATTTAACTGCTTCCGTATAAGCCCAGCCGAGGAACTGTTGTGTCTCCCGGCACATGAAAAGATGTGCTTTCAGGAGTCCGTCAATAATTTCATCAAGGTAATCATCGCTTGCCAGCACTCGATCCTGTTCGGCTAACGCCAACATTTCTTTATATGCTTCCATATACCAAGTAGATGGACCGTCTGAGATAGTGCACTCATCAATAACGCGCTGGTAATAGTGCCACTGTTGAGATACGTCTTCGCTCCGTTCAGCTAAATTTAACAATGCCACCAGATACATTTTGGTTCTGGGGTATTGCAACATTTTATCAAGCAAATTGCTTGGAACATCCTTAGCACTATCCGGAAGACACCTATATCCCCAGTAAGCAGTGTATAATACTTCTGGGGTTTCTGGGTGTGTCTGCAGCAGCGTTTCGATTTCAGGGTAAATCCTTTTCTTTGCATCCTCCCTTGAAAACATTTCGGCGATGAGTTCCCATCGAGAATCATAAGCCTCCAAGTCCACAAGGTCGGATTCCAATGCACGTTCGCTGATCTCTAAAGCCTTATCAAATTCACCTGACTTCTGGTGGTTTTCAATCTCTATTGCCAAATCTTGTTGATGCTTATTGTCTGACATGTGTTCGCCTCCCTTTAGGTGTTCACAAAAAACTCTTGAATGCAAGTTAAATGCAGGTAATATGCTAATATTTTAGCATTTACGAAAACTTTTGTCAGGAAAAAATGCTAATTGAATTTTTGTTTATTGAGATAGATAGGATTAGGGACCCTCTAAACATCAACACGGATGAAGGAAAGAAACGCACCAGCGAATAATACTACAAAAAACAGCAATAATAGCAGAATGTCCGTAGCTGCAGCGTTGTATGCCCCACCGAAACTGATGTGGTCCTCAAATTTAGGAATTGATTCAAAGCGCACTGGCTTTTGTGATGTCCCTTCCTTGGGTCCGAGTGCATGTGGACTTTCTGGGTCGGCACGATCGGTTTGAGTGAGAAACATTCTGAATTCACCGGCATATCGGCGGACATGCTCTAAAAATTGGACGTGCCGTGTGAAACCGGTGCCAGCAAGGGATTCAATGGCATAGCGGACGCTTGATGCAGGCGATATACGGGTTATGGATCTCGAAAATTGAACCTGAGCAATCTGAGCGTCTAAGTGTTCTTCATTCAATTTCTCGTTATCTCTTGCATCTTCGGTGAGGTATTTCGACCACAATAATGTTTCCTCTGTTGCTGGAATCTCTCGCGAGGGTATTTTACGCCAAAGTTCGTCGTACTGCTCAAAAAAACGAGAGGCAAGAGACTGTTGACGGGCGGCAAGTTCGTTATGAGTCATTGTCGGCTGTAAACCACTGGTAAGCGCGCCGATTGTGGAGGGTAGCAGAACGACCCAAACAACCCAAATTAGTAGGAGAATCGTGAGGCTCGTTGACGAACTGCTCACACGAGAGGATATGAACAGTCCTAGCCCGAGAAAGATTGACACGTAAACAAAAGCAATGAAGACAATGACTCCTAATCGTCCCCACTCGCTCGCTGCCAATAGAACACTTCCTGAAGTGTAAAGCAGAAAAAGGTTAATTAATGCGGCAATTAAAAAAGGGATACTGATAGTTATCAATGCTGCAAGAAATTTGCTTACCAGTACAGTGCCACGTGAAATGCTGTTGGATAGCGTCAACCGTAACGTGCCGTGTTCTTGCTCCGAGGAGATCGCGTCGAAAGTGAACAGGATCGCAACTAAACTCAATGCTATGGAGATTATATCTCCCCAATCAACGTTCGTGTAATCCGGCATAAGGTCCCATAGACTTGGGTTGGATTGTGGGTATTTCATCCGCCATGTCGTACTGATTGAAAAACGACTTGATGTCATGAAGAGACCTTCACCAACGCCGTCAGCGGATTCAGGTATAAACGTTTCACCGCTGTTCGCACAAAAGGAGAGTGGACAAGGTTTTTTGTAGAGAGGACCGGGGCCTTCTGTGAGCAGATTATACAGACTGTCTGCATTGGATCTCATTTTATCTAAGGATGCTGAGACCTTTTTTTGATATGCCGTTGATTGCGCTGTGTGTTCGCCAAGATATCCGATTGCGTTGACGATCATCAGTCCGATAAGCAATACCGTTGTGAAGGCAAACCGCAGACTGTTCAGATGGTCATAGAGCTCACGTTTCGTGATATGCCAAATCATCTTTTTAATTTTCCTTGCGGTTCGGTCAATTGAGACTTGGCAAGGACGTTCCTTTCCGTAACCCGCCCTGGCCCGTTGGTTGGGGCTGCAAGTTTCAGCTAAGTTTTCCAAAACCCTCTTAACTCTCACTGCGAGGCAAACCGATAACTGATGACCGAAAACTATTCTATACTTCCTGCCGGACGAAGATTAAAAACGTCGTCATAAACAGCACAACGTTAATGAGAAATAGGCAGGCAATATCACCACCGGCATGCTTTACGTTGGTTGAAACATCTGCACGATGATAAGAAAACTGAGGTAAATCGCTCCAATCAACCTTTCCTTGGTCAATGGAGAACCATTTTCGGGAAGAAAAGACTTCCTTATCATAGAAATAATCGATAATCGTTTGCCGGTACTGCTGGACTGTTGTGATAAAATTCTCAATGCCGTAGAAATCTGTTCCTGCCCACGCTTCAGTTGCGAAATCATACATCGCCGCTGGTGAAAGTCGCATCAGATTTTTCGCCATGTTTGCTTTGCGAACGTAGATGTGATCTAAAGCTTTTTGTCGAACCTGCCATGTTTTCTCCGCTGCGCGGATGCGTCGCCGTCGATCCAAACCTGCATTGAAAATGCTCAGTGGATTGGGGGGTCGGTCTACAAGGATTTCTCCTTCCACCTCTGAATAGGTGCTTGCTCTTTTTAAAAACTTCTGATGGTGTTGCTTCACTGCGGTATCGTAGCTTGTCAGGCGACGTTCATAATCAGCAATCAGCACGACGGTATTCGCAACGACAAGCGACAGCGTGACAATCATTGCAACGAGAAACCGAAATGTCATGAGATTGTCAAGAAGTTCTCGCCGAATGAGTGTCAGGAACATTGCATTATCACCTAATCTGAGAGAAGTGCCTCAATCATCCAAATTAAGGGCTGACCGTTTATGAGATGCGAGCCTAAAAAACTGTATTGCCAATTCCCGGCTTTATCAATCACAATAAAAAAGGGTATTCCTTTAAACTGATAAGCCTTCCTCAACTGTTGATTCCGGTCAAGTAGAACGGGCCATGGCTGCCGATGTTCATCTAAAGACTTCCGCACCTGTTCAGGGGTTTCGCCGTCATTAATTCCCCAGATGACAACATCATCGTTTTTGCTGAAGTGCTTGTAGACGGTTTTGACCTCCGGAATTGATATATTGCAGGGACCACACCACGAAGCCCCGACATCGAGTAAAACAATCTTCCCAGCCATTGCTGATAGCGAGTAGGTTTCGCCTTCCAGCGTTTCTAACTGAAAATCCGTCGCTTTCTTATTCAGTCTGTTCGTGATAAATTCCTGACGGAATTTTTCGAGATCCACCGCTTCTCGGATCCGGTATTTAGCTTCGGTGTCTTTGAGGAATGTCTCAAATGTATCAGAAGTCTCCCCTCGCGCCATTTGATCGTAGACGCGTTCCAATCCTGCCTGAGCTTCAGTGTGAGGCTTCGGTGCGAAGTGTGCATCGGCATAATAGCGTCTGGCGGTTTCCCATTCACCGACTCTTTCTGCCGCCTGTCCCAACATCCAGAAATAATTGATGGCACGCTCGTTGAACCGCTTCCAAAGTGATTCCGAAAAATCGGGTGCGTTTGTGAGAAGCCCATCGTATGCTTCTTTCCACTGTTCCTGCCGAAGATGGATTTCCGCACGCAAGCGCGAGATGTCCTTGCGCGCCTCTTCTACAGACCCTTTGCTGCGTTTAATCCATGTCTGTTCTTCTTCCTCGCCTAATCTGGTTTCGGCACGTTCTAAAATTTCCAACCCTTTGTCTAATTCGTTGTTATGCTTGAGCCGTGATTCAACCGCTACAACATAAGCCCATACCAAACCTTGTTGTGTATTTCGACAATAAACGAGATGTGCTTTCAAGTATTGGTCGATAAGTTCATCAGCGTAATCATTGCTTGCCAGAGAGCGGTCCTCTTCGATTAACCACAGCATCTCCTCGTATGCCAACAAATACCAAGATAATACTGGGACATCTGAGGCGGTGAACTCGTCAGTGACGCGTTGGTAATAGTGCCACTTTTGAGATGTCTCTTCGCTCCGTTCCGCTAATCCTAAGAGTGCAAGCAGATGAAGTTCGGTTTTGGGATATTGCAGCATCTTATCAAACAAACTGCTTGGGACATTCTTGACACCGTTGGGAAGATGTCTATATCCCCAGTGGGCAGCGTTTAATATTTCCGGGGTTTCTGGGTCTGCTTGCAACAGTGCTTCGATTTCAGAAACAATCCTTTTTTTGGCATCTGCCTCTGAAAACATTTTGGTTATCAATCTCCATCGAGCGTCATAAGCCTCCAAGTCCGGCGGATCGGATTTTAGGACGCGTTTGCTGATCTCTAAAGCCTTATCAAGTTCACCCGACTTCTGAAGTGTTTTAATCTGCGTCGCCAAATCTTGTTGATGCTTATTGGCGGTTTCCGCGAATGCGGTTCCGAAAGTAGTGGATGAGGTTGTGTCCTGTTTGGTGTGTTGCGTGAAGAACAGGGCACCTAAAACAAGCACGTAGCAGACAGAAAGCGCACCGGATATTTTTCGATTTGAAAATTTCATAAATTCCTCCTTATTACGATAACATCGCAGTATCACACATCTGATAGGAGTGCTTCAATCATCCAAATTAAGGGCTGACCGTTTACCAGATGCGGACCTTCAAAACTGTATTGCCAATTTCCGACTCTATCGATCAAGATGAAAGAGGGTCTTGATTCAATCTGATAAACTTTGCTCACCTCCCGATGCGGGTCAAGCAGAACGGGCCAGGGCGGCTGATATTCATCTAAAAACTCCCGCACTTTGTGAGGAGCTTCACCGTCATTGATTCCCCAGACGACGACATTATTGACTTTACTGAAGTGCTTATAGGCGAGTTTGACTTCTGGAGTCGCCATCATGGGTTGCGAAACCCCAACCGTAAGCAAAACAACCTTTCCAGACATCGATGACAGTGTGTAGGTCTCTCCTTCCAAAGTCTCTAACCGAAAATCCGTCGCTTTCTCATTGAGCCTGTCCGTGATAAGCTGCTGGCGGATTTTTTCGAGGTCAGCAGCTTCTCGGATCCGGTATTCGGTTTCGGTATCTTTGAGGAATGCATCAAATGCATCGGTGGTTTTCCATCGTGCGATTTGATGATGGACGCGTTCTAATCCGGCGCGACCTTTCACTTGATGGATAGGTACAGCGTGTGCATTGACATGGAAACGTCTAACCTTTTCAGAGTGAAGAGTAGGCGCGAAGTGTGCGTTGGCATAGTAGCGTCTGGCTTCTTCCCATGCTCCCATTCCCTCCGCCGCCCGTCCCAGTATATAGAAGTAATTGAGAGTACGCTCGTTGAACCTTGTCCAGAGGGATCCCAGATAATCCGGTGCATTTGTGCTAAGCGCGTCATACGCTTCTTCCCACCGTTCCTGCTGGAGGTAGATCTCAGCGCGTAAACGCGATATCCTCTTGTGCTCTTTTTCTACGGATCCTTTGTTGTTTTCTACGAGCCACTTCTGTTCCTCTGCCTCACTCAATCTGATTTCAGCACGTTCTAAAATTTCATAAGCTTTGTCTAATCGGTTATTAAACTTCAGCCGCCATTCAACGGTTGCAGTATAAGCCCAACCGAAATACTGCTGTGTATCTTCACAGAAAGCAAGATGTGCCTTCAAGAGTCCATCAGTAAGTTCATCAAGGTAGTCATCGCTTGCCAGAGAGCGGTCCGCCTCGGCTAACCTCAGCATTTCCTCATAAGCTAACAGAAACCAAGATAATTCCGGGGCATCTGAGACGGTAAACGCCTCAATGACGCGCTGGTAATAGTGCCACTTTTGAGATGCCTCTTCGCTCCTTTCAGCTAACCCGAACAGGGCAGCTTGATAAATTTCGGTATTGGGATATTGCAATATCTTATCAAACAGACGCAGTGGGACATTCTTTGCGAGACCCGGAAGATACCTATATCCCCAATAGGCAGTTTCTAACACTTCCAGATTTTCTGGATGTGCTCTCAGTAGCGTTTCGATTTCGGGGTAAATCCTTTTTCTCGCCTCTTCTTCTGGGAGCGTCTCGGCTATCAGTTTCCATTGAGAAAGGTAAGTTTCCAAGTCCATAGTCAAAAGCTCCTGATCTATCTGTAAACGTTTTCGTGCCCGGTGGAGCCGACTCACAATCGTGTTCACCGGTACATTCAAAAGTTCACCTATTTCCTTTGTTGGCATTTCACCCAGATAGTAGAGTGTCATGACCTCGCGTTCACTCTCTGGCAGTTTTGCCAGAAGTTCTTCAGCGATTTCATAACGACGCTCGATTGCTTCTGTCTCGCGCTGCTCCGATACATAACGCTCATACGTTAAGTTATCTATTGCTTTTATAGACGGGGCATCCAGCGGTTGCATCGTAGGTCTTTGCTTTCGCATCCAAGCGATGCAAAGCCGATTCGCAATGACATAGAGCCACCCAGCAAATTGATTGGGGTCCTTGAGCGTCGAAAGTTTTTCATAAGCTTGGAGGAAAGTGTCTTGCGTAATCTCTTCAGCATAGTGAAAATCGCCGATCTTTCGCCACACAACGGTGTGAACGCTTTTTTCATATTTTTCGACTAAAGCGTTAAACGCCTCATCGTCGCCTGACAAGATTTTGTGAATTAACCGAACATCGTCTTCTCTTTCCACGAAATTTTCTCCTAACAAAGAGTCGCCAGTTATCGGTTGTCAGTTGTGGTAGTAATAGTCAATTAAACTGCTACAAGAGATTAACTGACAATTGAAGACGCTGACTCCGATAACTATTCTATTGCTTATTAAAGACGCGATTTGGGGCAGAAGATATTGCATAATCTAAAAAAAATGGAAAAAATCTGGATTTTTTTAGGAATTGTTTCGCTGATGCCCAGTTAAGGTAAGGAGTTTCAATGAGGGTCGGTTTCAGGGGATGTTTAAGCAGATTTCGGGCGACGAGGGCATGGCAACATTCATCAACACCACTAAGACGCTGGTGTCCGAGATGGTTCAATTTTAGCAAAAAAGACAAGAAAAGAAGTCCCCCGAGTAACAGGGACTTCCAGTGCTTTCTCAACGACATATTTAAGAGGGAAAGTTTCAAACTTTCCCTCTATTTGTAGTCTCTGTGTTGGTACATCCTTATTTCGGTGCTGGCTGACGGTTTGGGGGGGCTTTTTCAAGTTTCGCCGCAATATCAGGGTCCTCCGCTTTGAGTCTGCGCAAGCCTTCTTCGTAACCATATTGCTGCAAAAGTTGTTGGGCACGATTCGCGCGCTCTTGGAAACTCTTCGCCCGTTCTGAAACTTCACCCTCAGTAATTTCATTTGGGAGTTGAGACATTCCAGCGTGTTCATGCATGCTGTCAGCCTCATGTTCCATATCTATTGTGTGAGGCGCGGGAATTGGATTCGGTGGCGGCGGTCCTGCTTGAATTGTTGCCATCTCATCGCGCAGTTTTTCTTCGATAGTAGGATAATCACTTTCATTTAGCATCGCGTTCAAAGTCACCGAGTCGTCCGGTAGAAGCTCAAGTGCCTCAAAGAAGGTATTGTATTGAAAATCTACACGCGCGTTGGTATCTCGGAAATTTTGTTCTGAAAGTGGCGCGTCCCTTGGGTATACCCCTATTTTCATCTTTTCGTGATAGTATTCCTCAACAATTGCCGATTCATCAGGGGCATTTTCTTTCATCCACTGTCGAAAGTCTCTTATCGGTTCAGTCTGACGAATCACCTCATATCTTTCCTGATTCCACCGATTCGCCAAGCGGCTCCGTTCAAGTTTTGTCTGTTCTTCTTCGTTTAACCCGAAGAGTTTCTCCTTCAGTTCAAAAAACCGTTGTGACTCTATTGGTGGTAGGGCTGCTCTATTTGGCTGGAGCTTCACGCCTTCCGGGGGCTGTGGTATCAGGCTGTGCCCAAGGAGGTGATAATACTCGGTCATCTCCGAGTCACCCTCCCCAAGTTCTATTGCGATGGCATGCATTTTCTCAATGGCGAGTTCCGGGGACGTATCTTTTAGTTCTATCGCTGGGGCGAAAGCAGCTAAAATGTCCTTGTCAATCGGCCCCGCGGGCGGAGCACTATTTTCACCTTCCGCTTCCATGACGCTTTCTGTCCCTTCAGTCGTTTCACTTTCAGGTGATTGTACTGTATCTTTTGGTCCGTGACTATGCGGGGTGCCTCCTGGGTGCGTATGAACATTTGGATCTACTTTCGCCGCCTCCTTCCCACAACCCGAGCACCCTAACAAAGTTAGCAACGGCGTTAAAAGAAGGAAAGAAAAGACAACTCTTACGATATTTTTTTTCACTTTATAAACCCTCCTATCTGAATATGTAAATGAACAACTCTTTTTTGTTTATTCACACCCATAAACAAAAAAGGTTCCACATTGATTACATTTTCTAAAAAACTGATGAAATTCGCTCAGGAGATATTGTTGGAGAGAATTAGGCTTTGTGTTCAGATTGCTTGAAAGAGGGTTTAGGTGGTTTAAAAGACTAAGGCTGTCCAGTTGTCCGAGGTGGATAACTCAACAGCCTTAGATAAGATGCGCGGTTAAAAAACCGTGCTAAGAGACATAAACTCTATTCAAAACCGCCGACTTTCGCTGCTTCAGGTGCGCGTGTCGGGAGTTCTTTTTTGGCTAACGTGTCTTCAGGCACATAATTGGAGTAGTCAGAGATATCACCGTGCGTCAACGCGTACACTACGACGTTTGTCATGAAACGATAGACACCGGGTGAATAGTGGACACTACGTGTCGGGAGACTGACAGACTCCATTGCGCACATGTAGTCACGACGGACAACGATAACGGACAACTTTTCACCGACGGAGATACCTTCGAGGTAGTTCCGTTTCGGTGGACGTGTGCCCCACCAGAAGATGTCAAACCCGACAGGGGGACCACCCATTTCATAGAAGTTGTCATAGACTTCGTGATCGTTGGCAATCCGTTCAATCTGATACTCAGGCATGACGTAACGCATCTGTGCGAGGAAGAGACGAATCATCGCCTGCGCGGGTGCGTTCACACCGCAGTCGTCAAAGACAAGGAATCCACCTTTTTCGACGAGGTAGCGGCGCATACCGGCAGCTTCAGTCTCAGTGAGACGGCTGTCCATTTTACCACCACCATACTGCCGTCCGAGCAAGTTACGCGAACGGACAAGAGACGGATCGTGTCCTGTCATAAAGACGAAGGGTGTTTTGAAGAGGTTAGCATCGGTAAGTTTCAATGCGCCACCTTCAACGTTCATGTCGGTTTTGATCTTGGTACGTTCGTTGAGCCACTTCGTCAATGCGTTGAGTGAAGAAGCATCTGCCCACCAGTCAGAGAGACTGTGTCGGATCCGTGTGAAACGGAATACGCCGCGGATGTCTTTACCTTTACCGATAACGCGACCACCGGGTTCGCCTCTCGGCAGGGGTGGTACTTCGACGTTACCGAGGGTGATGTTTTCAACGACATCGCCGAGGGCATCGCGTGCGGCACCGACGTTCTCGACCATTGCGAGACCGGGTGGACGTTCAAAAGCGACTTTCACCTGTACTGCGGTGCCAGCGACACCACGACCGATATTAGCCGGTCCGGCGGAGGGGGCACTTGCGACAGGTGCGGAGAACGCCAAGGCGCCGGGGGCATCCGATACGGGTAGATCCGTATGCGTTACAACCGTCGGTACGGGTGCGTTCGGTGTAACCACTTTCGGCACATTCGGGTTGATTGGCGCGTCAACTTTGACGGTCTGGTTTGAGAATTCGAGTACCGTCTGCGGTTGGAAGCTGGACTTCGCGACAAACGCAGTCGTTACACGCGGTTGTACCTGAACCTGTTCGACAACGACCGTGTTTTGTGTCGGGACAGTCGGCTTAATAACCGGCTTTACGACGGGTTTCCGTACCTTCGGCTTCGGTGGCTCCTTGGGCTGGAGCACTTCAGCTCCGACGAGGTCTTTGAACTGTTCCGTTTGCGTGACTAAGTAAATGCCAGCAACGAAAATGATGACCGCGTGGAGTATCAATGAAGTCATAAAGGCACCAGAGGTTCTTTTTACGCTCATTCGTTATTCCTCCAAGGGATGTTGGTTGCGTATCCTAATCGAAAAAAATAAAAGTTGTTGATGCAGAAATGTATGCAATTTCTATGCCAATGCGAAAAAGGCTGAATTTGCGGGGAATCTCTGCATCAAACGGGTTAAGCTGCACAAAAAGGGGCAGCCTCTTTTTCTCAAGCTGCACAAAAAGGGGCAGTTTTCAGCAAGACGGACGGAACGTTATTCGGCTTTGTCCTTTTCTCTGGTAACCCTCATGAACTCTTCAGCCCGCGGTTTGCCTTTGTGAAAACCAAAGATACCAAGGTTGTTTTCGGTGCTGCTATCAAGTTCATGAATTTTCCACCCATCCTTGGGATCTTTTATCAAATAGAGATGTGTTTCCCCCGGGAACGAACCTTTGTAGCAGTTGTAGCCTATTGCAGCGGCTTCAATTTTGCTGCCTTTATAGCCAATCCAAAAATCTGTCAACTTGTCGTCCCGTCCCCATTTGGCACCTTTTGTGCCGATGCCGATCCACAACCCCTTAATCCCGATTTCGACATTCTTCCATCCTATGGCTAAAGGCACAGGCTCGTTTCCGGCAAAGATGGTTCCGAATACAATGGAACTGGTCTCAACAGTTTCCTGAATGGCTTTGATATCTTCGTCGTTAAAGGCTGCGTAGAAGGCACTGTAGACTTCCTGAATGGCCGTTTTTTCCGCCGCAAAGTCGATCGGTGGTCTTTCAGCAACTGCGGGTTGGTCAGTCGTGGTACTTGGGGTGCCTGCTGTTGTCTTTTCAGGAGCTTCCTCTTCAGTGTCACCACCACAACCCACAATGCCGATGCTCATGATGCCGACTGCGAAAATGACAAGCACGAGCCACGTTAATCTCAATTGCATTTTTCCAAATTCCTCCTTTAGATTGATCACACAGTCTGCAGCATCCAAAAATCACATTTTATCGTTAAACCTGATTGTGGCACTTTCTAATGCGCAGACAAAAACTAATTGCTGAGTGACTAAGGCATATTTTCTATAGATGCTACTTTGACATAAGACATTATAACCTTTTTTAAAAAATGTGTCAAGTTAATTTGTCTTTTGGCGATAGATGCTTGTTTGGTGTCAAATCTTGCTGTTTTCTGCGGGCAAATACCCACCACTCTCAAGCGTCTGAATCACATCAACTACTTGAATTGTGGACATACATCCCTCTTTTCCGAATCGGCAGGTCGTTTCAGGGCAGGGCGGACAGTCAAGTTTCCGTCGAATCGTCTGACACTTTGGTCCCACGGGTCCAAAGCGAGTTGGATCCCCGGGTCCATAGAGTCCTATTGTCTGCGTCCCTACCGCTGCAGCAAGATGCATCGGACCACTGTCGTTACCAATAAACACATTACATTTGCGCAAGATTGATGCCAATTGTGTCAAGGTCGTTTTACCGGCGATATTGTTTGACGCCGTCCGCATCCGTGCTTGGATTTCGGTGATTACCGGGATTTCGTCTTTCACGCCGACAAACAGAATTTCTGCACGTTTTCGGGCAATTAGCCAATCCGCCAATTCCGCATACCGCTCAGGCATCCACCTTTTTATGGGAATAGGAGACCCTGGATGGATAGCAATTAAGGGTCGTTCTCTGTCAATTTGAAGCGTTGTCAGAAAATCAGATGCCCATTTTTTGTCTTCTGCTGTTATCGAGAAGGTTGTCGTTTGTATTGGGGTTGGTATACCTGCTTTGCGTAAGACGTTAAGGTTACGTGTGGTTTCATGGGTGCCAGTAAATTGTGGAAAGCCTAATTTGTTTACCACTTGCAGTGTCGCTCGGTCAAGGCGTTTCGGTGTAACCCGCAAGAGCGCGAACCCAGCAACACGCCAATCGCTTCGGAGTTCTATCATCAAATCGTATTTTTGACGCCGTAACGCTCGGTACAGTTGGAACGTTTGTTTGAGTGAAGCCGGTTCCCCCGTGCGACAGAAAGCCGGTGAATTGTATTCCAAGACCTTATTGACATCGGGGTGTTTCTCTAAAACGATGCGGCTCCATGTTCCGGTGAGTGCGTGCAGTTCGGCGTTTGGATATGCTTGGCGTAAATTGGAAAACACGGGTGTTGATAGCAGGACATCTCCGAGATGATCGAGTTTGACAACGAGGATACGATTCGGAGTGAAGTCCTTCGGCAAACGTTTTGAATAAAAAAGCCATTGCACAGCAGCGGAAGCGATTAAAGTGAGAGTTTCGGGGAGATTCTGAAACATTGTTCTCAGTTTAGCGAATGCACGAAGATTTGTCAAGCGGTATTCCAGGGTTATTTAGTTTTAAGTTTTTCGGGCATTTTCAGATAGAATGATGGATTGGGGAACCCAACCCCTACGTGGACATAGAACATTGCACAGGAAACCAACGGTTTCCTATGCTACAATGGGAAAATCAAATAACTCTGAGCGGTATTCTACGTTATATCAGGCACACTCAGGCAGCTTATCATTGGAATTGAAATTTCTGCTTGACTATTTTATCAACGGGTGTTATCTTTTTTTAAACTTGGTAAGAAGGATACCGGGTTAGGAAAAGTTCCGTGCGTTAACTACAGTCGGCTATTAAGAAAAAACCCCACAACTTCTAAAACTTTGAATGGAGAGGTAATTATTATGACTATAAGCGGACAAAGATTTTTCTTGCTGATTATTGGATTGCTATTTTGTGTCTTGGGTTGCACTCGCGAACATGTTGATATGTCCATGCCTGATGACCACGCAGCACAGATGGAAACGCATGAACCTGTTGACGTTGCGGCTGCTTTTGCGCAAAACATTTTGCCTATCCTCACAGCGAGATGTGCGCTCTCTGGATGTCACGTCGCTGACGGACCTCACGGTTTGGATTTCAGAACATACGAATCTTTTATAGCCGGCGGAGAGCACGGTTCGGTGTTCATTCCGGGGAATGCTGAAGAGAGCGAGATTGTTGAAGAAATCGTTGCAGGCAAAATGCCGCCACCACCTCGTGATCCGCTAACTGCTGCCGAAATTCAACTTTTTAAAGATTGGATTAAGCAACAGGAAGCTCAGGATCATGTTGCCGAACACGAACATGACGAGCATGGCGATGAAGCGGATGCCGATGACGAACATGACGAAGAGGACATGGACGGCGATCATGATGAAGATGATGGGCATGCTGATGATGAAAACGAAGATAACGGTCACGATGACGACGATCATGATGAAGATGATCACAACGATCATGACGATAACGGCTAAGCATCATTTTTCTTTATGTCATTAATATTCCAATCAGTTATTGGGGCTGGTATGAAATCAGCCCCAAAAATGTTCCGTAACGACTAACACCGGAACAACGACGAAGCAACTTCCTTCCATCAGATTTCCCTGTTGACCTTTCTTTAAGTTCACTTCCCACTGTACTGACCACAATTCCTTTATTTTGTTCATTTTTTGAACGTGCTTGTTCATTTTTTTTCAGCAAAATCGGGTTAACTGAGAAAAAATAAGGGCATTCTGCCGTTTTTATGATTGGCACTATATTTGCTAACTTGTATCATTCCGTTCCTGAATCAAGCTCTATAGTATCATACGGGGTTCGGCGCACAAACTAAAAGTTTATACTACAAAAGAGCTGCCGCCTCTCTGAAACGAACAGAAAAGAAAATTGTCCAAACTTCAGTATAAAGTTATTCAACCGATTTTTAAACGACATTAAAGGAGTAGTTATTATGGTTACCAATATACGAAGGTCTTTCCTACTCATCATAGGATTGTCATTTTGCTTGTTTGGGTGCGATACCCAGCGAGGCAGTTTCTTAGTGCCCAATAATATTCTATCCGAAGATGGGCAGTCTCTGGCTATGGAAAGTGGAGAGATTGCTGACGCTGAAACTCCTTTTGAACAGAACCTTTTGCCTATTCTCACGGAAAGATGTGCGTATGCTGGTTGTCACATCGCTGGAGGGCCAAAAAACCTTGATTTCAGCACATATCAGGCTTTCATAAACGGAGGGGATGGAGGTCCCGTATTCATTCCGGGCAATGCACAAGGAAGTTCTATTATCGCAGAAATTGTTTCAGGCAGGATGCCGCTTGGCGGTTCCAAGTTGAGTGATGCAGAAATCCAAGTTTTTACCGATTGGATTAATAATCAAGCACCAACCATTGATACACCAGTTGAAGATTCACCGCAGCCGCAAACTCCGGAAACGCAGCCGCTTACGGTCTCCTTTGAACAACATCTCTTGCCTATCCTCACTGCAAGGTGTGCTTATTCTGGTTGTCATGATGCTAACGGTCCCGACGACCTCGATTTCAGGACATACCAAACTTTCATAAGAAGCGCAGAAGACGAGGATGTATTCGTCCCAGGTAATGCCCGAAGCAGCGATATTATTGAAGAAATTGTCTCTGGCAGGATGCCTCCTGACGGGCCTCCGTTGACTGCTGCGCAAATTCAACTCTTTAGAGATTGGATTAATCAGCAAGACCCAGCGGACTTTCCTAACCTTCGTTACGATGATGACGATTATGAGGATGAGGAGGACGACTACGAAGACGATGAGGACGACGATTATGAAGATGATGAAGAGGATGACTACGAAGATGATGATGACGATTATGAGGATGAGGAGGACGACTACGAAGACGATGAGGACGACGATTATGAAGATAATGAGGACGACGATTAGAAGCGACGCAAATATCTTTCCTATTCCAAGGTCCGATAAAGGCTGGTTCATACCAGCCTTTATCTTTTCTCTGTTGTGTAGTACCGGAACCAATAGAGCAACCCTAAACGTATTTGCATTTGGCAGATAGATGCTGCTATACTATTTCCAACCGTTTTACTTTTAAAGGCTGATCTTAGCGTATGCAATTCATCAAACATTTTTCAGAAGTTGATGAGGCTGACTTGCTCCGCGTCGGTGGAAAAGGGTTGAATCTCGGAAAATTGACGAGAGCAGGATTTCAGGTACCGCAAGGGTTTTGTGTCACCACAGATGCCTACCGGTTTTCTGTTCAGGATCTATCGGAACAGAGCGCGAGTGCTATAAAAGAACTTGTGTTGTCCCCGGAACTTGTTGCGGAAATCCAAACGGCACGGGAGAAATTGCAAACAAGCACAGTCGCTGTACGTTCGAGTGCGACCGCGGAGGATTTGGCAGAAGCGAGTTTTGCGGGACAACAAGATACCTTTTTGAATGTAGCATCTGATGAGCTCTTAGATGCGCTCAAAGCGTGTTGGGCATCGCTCTGGTCGGAACGCGCTATCGTCTATCGGCAAACACAAGGCATTGCTGATAAAGGCTTGGCAATGGCAGTTGTCATTCAGGAAATGTGCGACTCGGATGTCTCAGGTGTGCTTTTCACTGTGAGTCCTTTTAGTGCAGATGTATCTATTGTTGAATCGAATTGGGGGTTGGGGGAATCGGTTGTTTCTGGTGCGATCATACCTGATAGTTTCCACGTATCACGAGAGACAGGTGAGGTTTTAGAAAAGAACATCGCTATAAAACGCGAAATGGTGACCACTACCGGCGTGAGTGTAGTGTCGTCCGCACAGCAGGATGTTCCGAGTCTAACGGATACACAGTTGACAGAACTCACACAACTCGGTATGCAGGTTGAAGACTTCTATGGGCAGCCGATGGATATTGAGTGGGCACTTGTGGCTGAACAGTTTGTGTTGTTGCAGGCACGTCATATTACTACACCTGTCAGTTCTACCCTTGGTACTGATAAGGATTCTGTTGAGAAACTCCGCCAAGAGGAGATTCGGGGCTTGGCAGGGCGCGCCGAGGCACATGGAACCGTTTGGTGTCATCACAACATCGCGGAGGTATTGCCTGCTCCGTTGCCAATGACCTGGGCGATTGTCAAAGAATTTATGTCGGGAACAGGTGGATTAGGGAAGGCATACCGCGATTTAGGATTTCATCCGAGCAAACGGGCAGATAACGAGGGGATTCTCGACTTAATCTGTGGACGCATTTATGTTAATTTGAACCGCGAGGCGGAATTGCATTTCGACGGTTTCCCATTTGCACATGATTTCAACGCCTTGAAACAGAACCCGCAGCAGGCGATGTATGCACAGGCAGTCCCTGATATTACCCGAAGCACTGCATCATTTTGGTTGAAACTACCGCTCCATGTTATCCGTATGAGTAGGGCAGAGATGCGCCTACGGAAATGTCGCGCTGACTTTGACCAACGACTCACAGAAAATATATTTCCGGCGTTTCAAGCGGAAGTTGAAGCAGAACAAAAACTCCCGGACGCAGACCTATCAGACGCGGAATTAGTGGCGAAATTCCATGTATGGCGCGCCAAAACATTGGACGATTTCGCGCCGACAGCACTCACGGCTACGTTGCTTGCTGGCTTTTCGCTGCAACGATTAGAGGCGGCACTCCAGAAGTGTTTGGATGAGACAGCGGCAAAAATCCTCGCGAGCCGACTGATTAGTGGGCTTTCGGGTAATCTTACTGTTGAAACTAACGAAAAATTGTGGCAGGTGGCGACTGACGATTTGGCACTTACCGATTTCCTAAAAGATTACGGACACCGTGCTGTTGATGAATTTGAATTGGCACAACCGAGATGGCGTGAAGATCCGACCTACCTTGAACAGGTAATTGCATCTTTTCAGCAAGAAAGCGTGGCACATTTCACACGACAGATAGAACACCGTGAATCTGCAGAGGCGGAACTTAGAGCGGTCCTCGGAGATAAAGCGAATTTGCGGAAACAGATCGAAAGTGAACTGGATTTCACAAGACGTTACATGCCTTTCAGGGAGACAGCGAAATTTTATCTCATGCTCGGTTATGAACAGATTCGACGCGCCTTACTTGAATTGGATAATCGTTATGAACTTGATGGCGGCGTTTTTTATCTGATGCCAGATGAATTGGAGCAACTGATTGGTGGTGATGATTTCACTGATATTATCGCTACACGAAAAATTGAGCGGGAACGTATGTTACAGATTGATGTGCCCGACGTTATTTTCAGTGATGCATTGGAAGATATAGGCAAGCCAATGTCAAGGGCTGCAGCGGAGACATATACAGGGGTAGGTGTTTCCGCGGGGGTCGCTACAGGGAAAGCGCGTGTGCTTCTCACACCGACAAACGTGCAACCCTCTGACCGTGATTATATTTTGGTGTGTCCATCGACCGATCCGGCGTGGACCCCGCTTTTTCTGCATGCGGCGGGTTTGGTGATGGAGCGCGGTGGACTCCTATCACACGGGGCAGTTGTCGCGAGGGAATACGGTGTGCCCGCTGTAGTGAACATTCCGAACGCAACTCGGTACATCGCTGATGGACAGATGCTTCAAGTTGATGGAAACCAAGGGATCGTCTCAATTTGTCATGAGACCTCTTAGCGGAGAAAAGGACATGCTATTTGATGACTATTGGCATAAACGACAACAAAAGCGTAGGAAAACTCGCAGGGCGTTTCTAACGTCGTTAGTTCTACACGCCGTCGCGATAGGGATTATGAGTATCGGTTACATCCGATGGTATCGCCCGATGCTCCCTTCGGAACCGCTTGTGTCTGAGGCTATTGCGGTGACGGAACTCCAACGTTTTCATGTTAGCAGTACGCGCAAACGTTCGATGCCGACGCGGCGTTCTACACCTGTGCACACGAAGCAATCCGCTGTCGAGAATCAAAATGCGACAAAGCTGACGCATTCAGCACCACCAACTCTGGCGAATGCTTCAATTCCGGTGTTGAAGACCGATGCTCGGCTACCCGTGGCTGAAACCTCTCTACGTGAACACACGACAGAGACACCTGCATGGAAAACAATCGCGACAGCGCGAGCAAAAGCACCTACAATCGCGCCTAAGCCGAAAACTACGCAGGAACGAACTGCAGCGGGCGAGACTACGACAAGTAAAAGTCCGGCGCAACCGATTGATAGAGATGCACGGATGGGAGAGGCACTCGAAGGTATCGCGGAGAGTATCGCTGATGGTGAAACCGAAACTGCTGTTGATCTCGTTTTTCTGCTTGACATTAGTGGGAGTATGATAGATAATATCCGAGCAGTCGGAAGACAACTCAGTCAGATGGTGATGGTATTTGAAGAGAAAGGGGTCGATTTCACGCTCGGCATCGTTATTTTCAGGTATCTTGAGAGCGACACGATCATCCATCCACAGACGCGAGATAGTGAAAAATTCAGACGGTTGTTAACGACGCATGTTGTTGCTGCTGCTGGTGATGAACGCGCACATAACGCTATCATAAAAACAATTCGTCGTGTCAGTTTCCGTGAAGGTGCGAACCGTCGTTTTATTCTTGTCACCGATGAAGCCAGCAAGGGGTCTTACACATTATCAGAAGTGTTAAAACAGTGTTTCCAGAATAACATCACCATTGATGTCATCGGCATCAATCATACCACGCATAGGGCGTTAACAACCAAAACCGGGGGACTCTGGTTTCCAATTCCGATACAGGAATAGCAGTCAGCAATCAGCAGTTAGCGGTCAGAAGAATAGTTTTCAGTTAAGAGATATGTTATAGAGTGAGTGTAGCCCGTAATGAAATGGAGGGCGGCTCTAAAGAAAGGCAATTCAAATGCCAATCACCCGTCAGTTAACCGCAAGGAACTTTTAAAAAATGAAGTGGGCGTTGAATACTTATCAAACTTGTCAAGAATGGGAGTTAGGTCGGATACTCGACACCGCTGAGGCTACCGGCTATCACGGTGTTGAGTTGTTAATGGACTACAAGCAGAAACACGGATTTGAGTGGGATACCCCCAGAGAGGCTTGGGACGGCTTAAAGGCAGAGGTAGATGCAAGTGGCGTTGTTATCTCTTCGCTGACGAGTTGCCAAAATTTCCACTCCGAAAATGCCGCTGATCGCGAGGAGACCGTCCGACGCGTTACACGGGTCATTGACATGGCGGAATTTATGGACTGCGATCATGTTAGAGTCCTCGGCGACCGGTACACCGATGAGAACCGTGATGCGGTCGTCGGTTATGTCACCGATGGATTGAAGGCTCTCGGTACATACGCCGGGGCGAAGGATATTACGGTCTCAATTGAGATGCACGGTTCTTTCACGGATCCAGACTCGGCGATGCAAGTCATTGAAGGTGTAAATCTTCCGAACGTCGGTTTTGTCTTCAATTCACAATTCGTCGGTTGCGATGCTGGCAGTATTGAACCGCTGTTTTCGCGGGTAGCCTCACACATTACATCGGTACACACACATCGCGTAGAAGAGCCAGCGACATTCGATCTCTATCGTCAGATGTTCCAATGGCTCGATCGCATCGGGTTCTCAGGCTACATATCCAACGAATGTGCCTATACGGGACCTGATCCAGAAAAGGTGCTTGCACTCTACGTTGGGCTTTTTAAAGCGTTTGTTTGAAGATGGACACACCACAATCAGCACATCTCTATAAACGGGTAGCAATCCCGGACGCATTTCTGAACGAAACCGACGGAAAGACATGGGGCGGTGACATCCGCATCGGCGATCTGACAGGCAACGGCAGTGTCGATTTTCTGGTGTACAAGTCGCTTGGCGGTATCCATCCGTGTTTCCTCGGTGCCTTCACGCTGGAAGGCGAACCGCTCTGGTCGTTTGGTGACAAGCATCTCGAAATCAGGGACGCGGATGCCAAGGATACTTACCTAACAACACTCTCACCCGACCGTCCGGGGCCTGTCGCTATTTACGACATCGATGCGGATGGACAGGCGGAGGTTATCTGTTTCTGGATTGATGCGGACGTTTCGGAGGTCAGTCAGTGGGATCTGTCTGCTATCCACTTAATGATTTTAGACGGTGCGACCGGTGCAATTAAACGGACGCTTGCTCCAGATATGTTGCGCCAATGCGATGCATACGCTGAAGGCGAACTCCATATCCCTAACTATGTCCATCAACGGTTGATGATCGCGAATTTCTCTGGAAATACACAACCGCAGGATTTCGTTGTGAAGGTCGGTGTGAACCTACTCGCCTTTAATCACAGATTGGAATTGCTCTGGGAGTATACCGACGAGTGGTTTCGCTATCCGAAGCATTCGGCGTATATTCCGGCAGTCGGCGATTTTAATGGCGACGGGCTTGATGAGGTTAATGGCGGTAATTTTGGGCTTGCTGCCGATGGGACGGTGCTCTGGAATCATTTCTTCGGCGATAACATGGACTCGGTCTTGGTTTCAGAATGGGATGGTAATAAACGGGCGATTCTCTCCGGTGGTGGACAGGTAGTTGATGCCGAAGGGAACGCAATTCTTTCACTCGGTTTTGATACCGTGCCACACGGACAAGAAATCCGATGTGGTAAATTACTCTCGGGGACATCCGAAAATGCCTTAGTTATCCGCTACAACGGACATCATCCCGATCTGATGGTGGTAGATAAAACAGGACAGGTTAAAAGTCGGTTTCGCGTTGATGAAAGCCCGAACAATACAGGGTTGGAAATCATCCGTTGGAATAGTGTGGGGGATCCCGAATTAATTTATAGCCCATCTGCGCTTTTCGATAGTGATGGAAACAGAGTGGTGATATTCCCAGAACTCCCACCACCGACTGGTGGTAGAATGGGATGGTATCACTGCTTTCCGGCGGATGTCTGTGGCGATGCCCGCGAAGAGGTTATCCTTTACGATCCTTATAGTGATGCCATCTATATCTACACACCGACTCCTTTTCAACCCGACCTATTTGGTGGGTATCAGCATACCGAAAGGCAGTACAATACGCGGTTAATGGATTAAACAGTAGTTGTCAGTTTTCAGTGGTTATAAGTTATAAGTGGTAGGTTATAAGTTAAGAGGTTTTAGAGATTCCACGAAGAAACACCCAAGCAAAAACACGCCTCTTTCTTATAACTTATAACTGTTAACTTATAACCTTCCGATAACTGATAACCCTTCCTCTGATAACTACAAAGAATGGACAGCAACGTGGTCAATAAATTTCTACTTATCTCAATTGATTGTTGGCGGTATGACGCGCTCAGCCGGACCAACCCGCTTCTCAACACGCCGAAGTTTGATCTGCTGACGCAGGATTTCTCACTTGCCGAGAAGTTTTTCGTGTCAGCCCCGGCGACCCGTCCCTCTCACACCTCTTACTTCACGGGACTTTATCCGTTTGAACACGGTGTCTACGGTCAGACCTATCTCAAGATGTTTGAAGGTATTCCAAACCTGTTTCAAATTTTCAATGATGCTGGCTATCATATCACGGGACGTTCCGAACGTCCAGAAGTGTTCCGCTTCCTCGATTTTGAGTCGTTCATCACATCGGTTGATCCGAATGCGGGGGCGCAGCATCTCGGTTCATTGGAAAACCTAATCCAGCAGCTTAAGCAACCTTCGGATACACCGCAGTTCTGTTTCCTACATTTTTGGTATACACACGGCGGTTACGGCATGAGCGGGATTCCGGGCGCGCCGAGTCTCAAATCGCTTGTTGACCGCGGTAGGACGGATGAGGCGTTGCGATACTACTACGCTGCAGCGACGCACATACTTGAGTTTAAATTGGTCGAAATTCTGAAGCAACTTAAACTCCCGGAGTGGACAGTTTTCATCTTTGGAGACCACGGCGAGGGTATCTGCGAAGAACTCATTGATCACGGCAGCACGCTCAATCAGAATGTGTTGCATGTCCCGTTGTTAGCACATATTCCCAGTATCTCAAATCTTAAATTTCCGAAACCACCGATTTCGGCAATAGATCTGTTTCCGACGATTCTGGACCTTGCGGGTATTGATATAGACTATCACGGGTACGGGCAAAATCTGCTATCTCCATCCAAATTTGATGAAAACCGTTTGGTATTGTCGGAGTTGGATAGTCTGTACGGTATCGGTTTCCTCAGTCGAGACAACTTGGAGATGCCTCATCATCGTGTAACATCTCGAACAACGGTCGATAATGAAGAAATCACCAGGTATTCGGAAGGGGTTCGGCTCTGGTCACTGACGGATGGTGAACATCTCTATCGCGAGGACGAACAGACGGGTGAGTTTGTGTATCGACAAGTGCTAAGCGGTGAAGACCTGACCTGCGACGATCCAGACCGTTTCCGTGACGCTTATGACGATCTCTTAGTGAATTCCAATTACCAGCACCTACAAGCGCAAGAATCCACAACTGAAGAGACAAAGATTTTAGAGGGTAAGTTGCGGGATTTGGGGTATGTTGAGTAGCCTCTATTTTCAGTCGGCAACTTCGTCAATCTGTGCTGCATAGGGCTGTACCAAAATATCCGCGGGAATTCCGAGTCCTTTGTGCAATTTCCGAATCATGTCAAGCGATAAAGCACGCTCCCGATTCAAGACTTCTGACACAGGGGTATCCGCGCCAAGATAGGTTTGGAGATCGGGTTCGGATAGCCCTTGGCTCTCCATATAGTGAAGAATTGCCTCAATAGGATCTGGTGGCGGAATTGGGTAGTGCTTCTCTTCATAAGCCTCCACCAGTGTGACGAGCACATCAAGCTGATCCGCTTCTGGTGAACCTTGTGCTGCATCCCAAAGCTGATCAATAGTCTTCAGTGCGGTTTCATAATCTGCTTCGGTTCGGATTGGTTTAATATCCATGTTTATTGACCGGAAAGACGCTTTCACCGTCGGGTTTGAAAGGGTTGTTGTTTACTAACGGAATGTTTCCCTTTTTTCGTTCAACGAGTTCCCAGTCGCCTGTTTTCCAATGCTTTTCGTAGGCATAGATAACATTGAGACTTTCAAATTCCAGCCAGACACGCTTCGCCTGTGGATGAATCTCGTCATCTATGGAGGCGACAGCGTGTTCGTGGTTTGCAGACCAGATGAGGCATTGCCGTTTCAGTTCTCGTGCTTCTCCGTGCGGTGGTGTGAATAGGTCCCTATATTTCATCACCACCTCTATAACTCATGGATTGTCGCCTCAAGTGTCTCAATATCTACAACGGCAACCGTTGCTTTCCCTGTCGTCCATCCGCCTGTTTCACCCGGATTGATCAATAGAGATTCACCTTTTTGGATGTCTACTGCGTGGGTGTGTCCGTAGACGACGATGTCGTAATCGCCGCTTTTGGCAATCGGGATGGCAAATTCAGGGTAGTGCATCACGGCGATGTCTTTATCACCCAGCGAGGCACTTGCGAGGTTAGGGTGTACCTCGCCACCGATGGCTTCAAACCGTTTTGCAACAACAAGACGTTCACCGTCATTGTTTCCAAAAACACCGACGACGCGGCAATTGAGATCTCCTAACGGGTCAATAGCAAATGGAGCGATAAAATCTCCGGCGTGGACGACGAGGTCCACACCGATTTCATTGAAAAGTGCGACAGCGCGTTTGACGTTTGGGATGTTGTCGTGGCTGTCAGACATAACACCGAGTTGCATAATTTTAATTTTCCTTTTTATTTGTTATCGGTTATCAATGTTAGTAGTGAAGAAAGTTTCAAAGTGTGCTAAAGTTGCGAATGCCTCGCAGTGAGAGTAACTTTACGGACCTTAAAAACACTTTGCAGACTTTACGGACTTCTTTAACTGACAACCGATTTAAGCGACTACCGAGACTGGTATCCTGTGAATAACGTTTCCAAGATAGCCTTTAGGATTCCACGGTTGCGTGAAGGGCTGCGCGGTACCTGTATCGTCATAAGCGCGTGCCCATATTTCATAATAGCCTCTGTTTATAAGCGTAAGTTCGGTTTCCCAATGGGACCAAGCGTACTTGTTTGATGGCTGGATCAGCTGAGTCTCTTGCCACTGAAGACCGAAATCTGTAGAGACCATAACTTTATCAATTCGGTTTTCGCCTGCCCATGCATGCCCTCGGACCTTTATAGGGGTGCCAGCGTTGAATTCGAGAGAGGCTTGTGGTTGGGTAATCAGGGATTTTACCTGCCACGCCGTTGCAATGCGCATATCCTCGACCGGCGGTTTATCTCCGGGGGCTATTGGATAAGCCGGAACGCGATAGGCATATCCACTCATTTTTTCCGAGTCGTGAACTTTATCTCTGACCCAGATACGATTGAGCCATTTCTGCATCGCGCTGCCGATCCATCCGGGAACAATCAATCGTGCTGGGAATCCGTGTGCTGCTGGCAACACTTCTCCGTTCATCTTCAAAGCGATGAGTGTGTGTTCATCCATCGCCTTTTCGATGGGGATGCCTCGTGAAAACGGTTCACTTCCATCATTCGGAACATCTTCCCCATAGTTTCCGGTATAGACGGCACTCGGTTTCAGACCTGCGGCTTGCAAAACATCCCGCAAACGTACGCCTGTCCACTCACTACAAGCGACTGCGCCGCGTTGCCACGGGGTGCCACTCACCTCCGGCACAAATAGGCTTCTCCCGTTCCCTGCACATTCTAACACGATTTTCATGGTGACCTGTGGAAAACGCTCCAAGTCATCCATAGACAGTGCGAGTTCTTTATGGACTTCGCCGTCTATAACCAATCTCCATCCGTGGAGATCCTTGTTTACTGCTCGTTCTGGAATGCCACTGTTATTGCGGACGAAATGTCGTGCTGTGGGGGTAACGTCATCATTGAGGCGATGGGGCGCAAACTCGCCGTTAAAGGGTTGCTCCGAATGGACGAGCATGTCTGATTTCGGGAGTCCTGCCGCTTGTGGGTCTTCCAAAACAACAGGCATGAGTCCTCTGTCCAACAACCCTCGATCAACGGCTTCGCAGCCGGCACCAAATATGCCCAAACTCGCGAGCAGTCCTGTTTTGCCTACTTTGGCAAGAAAGTCTCGTCTCGTTATGTCAGGAGCAGTTTTAAGCCAATCTGTAAAACCGAGTTTATACGGTGTCTTTTGCCTGACTGAGGTTCTCTTCCATTTCTCCATTTCTAACTTCCGAAATTCAAACTGGTGGATCTAAGAGTTTTGATCGGTTGAAGCGAATGTGTTAGTTTACTGCCCATGAAAATCTCTGAACGCCTCACGGGTTTTTAAAGCGATAGATTCAATGGTTCCGAGATCAAGAGTTAGCAGATCTGTCTCTTCCGAGTCAGTTCTAACGCTTTTTGACATTATAGCATATATGAACTTATGAGATCTGAACCAGTTATCTATATCCATATCAGGAATTTCATCTTCTACTACTCTCATTCTCACCATGTATTCATCAAGCGTCATAGGCAGATCAGTCAGTAGTGTAGAATGATAGTGTATGGATTCGATGTCTACTAATTGCCAATCTATATCAAAGCCTTTTGCTTCTTTTTTCAAAACCTCTTTGAATTTCTTCTGAAAATTAACTTTCATTATGACCTCCGTATTTGTAGTAAAGAAGTCCGCTTCAAATTTGTACGCATCGCCAGATTTCCTTGAAAAATACTGGTTCCATTTCTATCATTCCTATCTGAATTTCCCAATTCTTTTATTAATCTGTAAAGGTAGGAGGGTGGTAGAGATACCGCGCGGTATGCCTTGCAGTGCCACCCAAACTGGTTTAGATAGTTTATCACGTAAGCGGGAAAAATGCAAGGTGGAAAACCGAATGACTTAGAACCATTCAGTTTTAAGAACATATTAGATTTCACGTCTTTTTTAACGATCCGGTGCGGTTAGGAAACCACACTATGGGTGTCAATTTAGGGGTTCCGCAGGTTGGGTTGAGCGGTGTTGAAAATCAAAGGCGGATATTTCAAAATACATCAAATCTGATAGACAACCCATAGACGTAGAGAAAACCAGCGAAACCCAACATTCTTTACGTCAAACGTTAAAAACATGGCGATAGTTTCCGTTGGGTTTCGCTATCTCTTTGATTCATAGAAGGGTATAGAGTGATAAAATATGCGTGGGATGCCCATATCATTTTTCTCGGCTCCGCTCAACCCAACCTGCGATGCTACCGTGAATCCGTTTCGCCCTCCAAGCAACAATGGTAAGCAAAATCGGAAGCAGCAAGAACTGTCCAACATCTTGGATAGGTGTATCACTTTCCTCACCGCTCACCCACTGTCCTAATACACGCCCCGGGGCGATTATCATATCCACACTGAAGTCAAAGATACCTACACCTAAGTCTAAAGCAGAGACTTTTCCTTTATCCCCCGTTCGACTTGCAAAGAACTGATGCATCGCGTCTAATATCCGCCGTGGGTTTCGAAAAGCACGAACGATCTCAGCAGTTTCACGCGACAGTTTGTCACTAAGCGAGTTACGGATCGCACGGTCAAAAGCACCTTCACGTTTTGGGTCTTGCTGGAAACGCTTGTATATCTTTTGCACGTCCGCTTCCGAGTACTGCGACCGTATCTGACGAAATTGTGTCTTTTCTTTTTCTGTGAGCATGTCATAAGTTAAGTGTGACTTCTCAATTGTTGTAATATTTAAACATAATGCAATAATTTTGCAACTGATCAATGTTAATAATATGATCAATATTAACACGAAAGTAGGAGGAACATTTTTTGACTTCATTTCTGAAAATCTCCTTATTTTCCGAAATGAGTGCTGTATCATGGGACATTTTCATAATCCGAGTCCGCTGATTTTCTATCTGGATTAACTACACAAATACCGCTGCATTAGGCTGCCCACGGTAAAGCACAACACGATACTGCAACTTCAAGGTTTCGTCAGCGGCGATATGGAACGGTTCATAATAGACCGGAGACGGATGGATTAGGCAGTAATTCTCGCGGTTGCGGACCCACCAGGTTGTTGGGTAACGCGGGTTATCGGGATGATCGACGATGGCGACCCCGTAGGTTTCGTTGTCAGTGGGGTGTTGTGTTGTGAAGCTGCACCAACGGCTCTGTTTGCCGAAGATGTCCATCGGTTCGGTGCGTCCGTCGGCATCCAATAGATTGCCCGGTGTGATGCTATTGTCGAATCGGATCGCCATACCGCTGTAGAATCTGCCGTCTGCACCGGGTTCACCGCGCCGTAAATCTAAAACGACCTCACGCGCGTTCGGTTGAAGCGTCAAAGACACAGAAATCTGCATGGCATCTGCTGTCGGCGGATGAACGGTTATTTCTCGTTGTTCCGTGAGATGCGTTGTGCCTTGCCAATCAATCCACGCATTTTCCGTTGTTAGGCGTGCGCTGTCAGTATCCGCATTTTGCGCGACAATTCGTTGATGGACGATCTTGCCGAAGCCTGTCGGGTCGGTACCGGGTGCGGGTTGTTCCCAGAAGTTGACTTCGTTGACCTTTTTCCAGGCGACCCATAATCCTTGGTGATGTACGTGATCGCCGGGTTCGTTCATCGTGAGCGGCGGTGCCCCAGGCAAGTTCAACGGGTGGCAGAAGGGGCGGTTGCCGTCTTCGGGAAAATGGTATCCTAAGACTTGTTGGTCATTCCAAGCGATGGTTAAACTATTTTGTGTTTGTGAGAGTGTAAACATATTTTTATCCGTAATATTAATTGAGATACGGGTTCACGACCTCGCGTTCCAGTGCCAAGCCTTCCCATTCGTCGTCGCTGGGGCCGTCGTAGATGAGGGTGTGGGGGCCAGCGAACCCTGCTTTTTGGGCGAGTTCAAGGCATTGCACATAGTCTTCTTTGTCCATTTCGCGCGGTGCATCGAAATGCGCTTTGGTATGACACGATTCTGCCCGTGAAGCGATCGCTGCGAGGTCTTCGTATTTCGTATCGCCACGCCAGTTACCGAAGTCAAGACATAATCCGACTTTACCGTCCAATCCGCTTAAAATGGTATTGACGTTTTCGGGTGTAGAGAAGATAGCGAACCAGTTTTCGCTCATCAAGCGGATGCCTGCGGTGTCAGCGCGTTCAGCGAGCTGCGCGAGGACATCACGACTCTGTGCCACCGTTTCAGCGGATGGATCCGCTTTGCCGCCAATGACGCGTGCGCATTTCGCACCGAGTTCGCCAGCAATATCGATCCATTTTTCAATCCAAGCGATGTCGCGTGCTGCTTCAGACGGGTGTGTGATATCGCCGTCATCAATCAGTAAGGAGAAGAGTTCGACATCGGCGGCTGCGAGTGCGGTTCGGAGTTCAGCAAGGTACGTTTCTTCAACAGAAGGCAGATGGAAGTGACAAATCTCCAGCGTCCGAATGCCGAATTCAGCGACGCGTGCGGGGAGTTCTAAAAGTGAAATGGGTCCGTTATTATGGGTTTCGGTCGGAATCTGCATGCCGTGCGCGGGTCCGGTGAATCCAGGTTTGCCGAGCTGCCGATGCAAACTCCACGTTGAGACTGAGAGTCGCGGTGTTGACATAGTTTTAATTCTCCAAAATTGCGATCAGAAGTTCGCTAAACGTGATGCTCACCTAACAACAGTTTGAAATACATATCTAATCCGGAGGCTGCCTGTTGCTTCTTTATCGGATCTATCTGAAAATGCTTTTTCAGGAAAGGGTGATGTCTAACAGTATCACTGATGAAAGAAGATTTATATTGTTTGAACAGATTATCATCTATAAGGACATCACAATTCCCGAAATAGAAAGGGAGCCTGTGCAGGTTTCTTTTGAACACATCTACATAAACGTAATAATCCAATTGTCGCTTGTCAATGACGATTGTGTTCGCGCCGTAGTTTTCAACAAAAGTGCGGTTTCTCTTTAAGGCGTTGATGTCTCGCATTGTCCAAAAAAATAGAGGAGCATCTTTTTCAAAGTTCTGGGCATCTCCTTCCACATACGTCGGTCGATCCTTCTTCTTGGGATATTTATCAATGTAGTTACCAATATAATCAAAATCGCCGAGACAGAAATCTTCTATAGACATTGCACCCCGCTGGGGCTTTATCGGTGCTGCGCGCTTTTTATTCTCTTTACTCGCTATACGAAAACGAAAAGAATGGATAAAGTTGTACGCCATTCCTTGTGTGTCTCTCTGGTAAAGCGCGAGGACAATTGGGAAAGACGTGTGTTTCGCTGATTCAGGAAATTCGCCACTGCTGATTAATAGACCGTCTATCAATCTGTAATTTTCAGTGAACGCCTTTAAGAGTCTGAAATTGGTCGGCTTAATTAGATAGGACAGTGGATGCAACACACAAATAACGTCTGCTTCGAGTTTATTGTAAGAACGGAGAAACGATATACCTAAGTCGCGACAGGCTATATCTTCATCAATGTCAAAATCAATATCTTTGATATTGTGACGAATCAGCGATGTTTTATCATTGTAGGGTGGGTTTCCAACGACGATCAAATCGGACTGCTGAGGAACACCGAATTTCGTCCTTGATACGTTGCCCAAAGCGTTCGTTTGAAAAAACCGAGTTTTAGTATTGCTTTTTTTAGCGACACTGATTGCAGTTTCGTCTATATCACATCCGATGGTGATAGCCTGCCCACAATCTTTCAGAAAATCCCCGTATCCACACGCGCTATCGATGACAGTGGCCTGTGAATTCACGTAAGGCGCGATCATCTCCCACGCTATATCTACAATTTCAGCGGGAGTATAGTAACTCCCCAAATTCACTCTGCTCTCATACGCTAAGTGTGCTTGACTCATTTTTATTCAATCACAACTTTTGGTCAATCCATGCGACGACTTTTTCGACCATGACAGGGGTACCGTCGCCAGAAAAAACGTGGTCCACACCGGGAAGCTCAAGGAGTTCTGTCGGTTCGTTTGCGAACTGAAGGATGTCGTGGCTATCTTCAGGTGGCACAATATCGTCTTCTGTGCCGTGGACTAACAACCATGGACCGCCAAATTTACTGGCACGTTTTGCGACGCTGTCGATCATTGCCATATCGTCCATGTATGTTTGTGAGAGCGGGCAATCCGGTTCGTCCCACATGAAACCTTCGTCGGGTGTAACATCGCCGAATTCACGTTCTGCGAACGCTTTTGTGTGTACCATCCCTGCAAGCGAGACGAGGACTTCGATCCGTTCATCGGTGGCAGCACGCAGTACACCGACTGCCCCACCCATACTATGTCCGACATAGCAGACCTTATATTCGCTGAGCGCGTCAATGACCTTACCGAGATCGGCGACCTCTTTGGTGATAGTGGACTCTGTAAACGCGCCTTCTGATTCACCGTTTCCGGAGAAGGAGAAGCGTAGGGCAGAGATACCGGCTTCAGCAAGTCCTTCTGCTAAAGCGACGAGCGCAGGTCTGTCTTTGTTACCGGTGACCCCGTGTCCGATCACTACAATTCTGTCGCCTTTGCCTTCGTGGAAGGTATAGTCGAGGCGTTCGCCGTGTTCGTTTCTAATTTCATTAAGCATAAGTTTTTATTTTTAGAAAAGCGGTTCGGTACACACCGGTACGCTGTGAAAATAGTACCTTGTCTGGAAGTCAGAATGGATTGCCTTACCTTCCCGTAAACCTAAAGCGCGCCACTCAATTCCGATTCGGACTGCGTAAATCGGTTCTCTGGTATGCACTCGCTTGAACCGTAAACTTGGATGATTAGGGTTTTGTTGCCAGAGACGGTAATTTTTGCGAGTTTTTTTCTTGACATCTTGCGGCAACTGCCGAAAACAAGCAAGAAAATCTCTTGTTAAATATGAGTTCACAACTCATCAATGTCCATTTTTTTACTATGCCCTGCTTCAATATCAGCACGGACTTTGTGGGCAAGTTGAGCGAGTTTATCTTGTGATTCGGCAAAAGCCTTATTCCATCTCTGTTCATCTTCCAGCTCTTCAAGAATCACAGCAGCAATGGCATCCTGTTCTTCAGGTGGCAGTTTATAAACTTCGCTGAGAGCTTTTTCAAGAAGCGGTGTCATCAATGTTTTGGGCGTAGAAAACTTTGACTTTAGTCAAAGTTGGAACGCCCTCTCCGCTTTGTTCCAAGCTTGTTGATAGGTAGGTGTACTTTACTGTGCACCTACCTATATTCGGATGTGTGATTCGGATGTGTGCGGCACGAATGCCTCACAAATATCGTTGTGTGGTGAGTTACACACTGTGTCCGTTGCTTTTCAACGCTTGGATAACCTTTTCGGGTTTAATCGGTAATTCATTAATCCGCACGCCGATGGCATCTTTGACAGCGTTCGCCATCGTCGCTAACGTTGGTGTGATAGGCGGTTCGCCAACACCTTTGGCACCATAGGGACCGTTCGGTGCTGGCACTTCAACAATAACGGACTCTACTGTCGGTAGATCCGCAGAGGTTGGGACGCGGTAATCGACGAAACCGGGATTGACGTTGCCGTTTTCGTCGTACTGCATCTCTTCCATCATCGCCCATGCGTAACCTTGCACCGTCCCGCCTTCGATCTGCCCTTCAACTGCCATCGGGTTAATAGCGAAGCCGACATCTTGCGAAGCGACGAGTTTAAGGACTCTGGTTCTACCGGTACCGGGATCAACTTCAACCTTAGCAATCTGTGCCGCGAGCGCGGGTGTACTGGCTTGGCGTGCGAAGGAACCTTTTCCGACGATCGGCCCGCCAGTCGTGGAGAGGCTATACGCCGCAAGTTCACCCAGTGAAATGGATTTCGGTGGGTCCGCGGAGGTAACATGAACTTTCCCATCTCTGAGTTCGAGGTGGTCCACATTCGTATTCAGTCGCTCTGAAGCGAGTTCGAGAATCCGTCGGTGTGCGTCCTCAGCCGCCAATTTTGCGGTGTTGCCCATTGTGAACGTCACAACGCTCCCGCCTGAACCTGTGGAATAGGGTGCGGAATCTGTATCGCCGCGTCGAATTGTGACGCTTTCATACGGCACCGTCAGGATTTCAGCGATAATCTGTGAAATCGCCGTATCCGTTCCAGTGATGTCCATAGACCCGTGGAAGATACGGACACTCCCGTCCTCGTGAACGGAAACGTAAACCCCACCGGGACCACAACCGTTTGTCCAATCACCGACAGCGACACCCCACCCTTGGTTCTCATCGGCTTCTCGATCCCACCATCCGGCGGCATCAGCGACAGCTTCCAAGGTCTCCTTGTAACCGACTTTGGGTTCACTTCCGCCTGCTGGGACTTCGTCTCCCTCTTCACGCATGTTCATGAGACGGAATTCGACGGGATCCATACCGATACGTTCTGCTATCTCATCGAGTTGGGATTCGCCTGCGAAAATGGCTTGCGGCGCACCGGGTGCTCTATAAGCGGCTGTACCGGATTTGTTGGTGTGAACGCCGTAAGCATCTACCTTGAGGTTCGGAATCTTGTAGACCCCACGGACCCGAATTGTGCTTCCGATAGATGCGCCAGAGACGGAACCGGAATCCCAGAACGCGAGTGCTTCGCGTGCGAGGATACGACCATCGTTGGTGGCACCTGTTTTCAGTTTGATAACGCATCCGGGTGCCGGTCTACCGTCGGTGAATTCCTCTTCGCGCGTCATTTGGACGCGAACCGGACGACCTGTTTTCTGTGAAAGTAGCACAGCAGGGACGTGTGTGATAATAACACCGAAACGTCCGCCAAAGCCACCACCCATTGTTGTTCCGATGACGTTAATTTGCGTCAACGGGATACCAAGTGTGCCAGCGATACCGGATCGGATCGCGAATGGACCTTGTGTGGATGCCCAGACAGTAATCTTGCCGGATGAATCCGCACTGGCAACAGAGACGTGGGGTTCCATGTAAGTCTGATGGACCCGCGGGATCACATAGGTATCCTCAACAACGACATCGGATTCTGCGAACCCTTTTTCAACATCGCCTGCTTCAGTATGGCTTTCAGCAGAGATATTATAATAAACTTCGTCAGGATAGTTCTCTAATTCTGCTTCAAGGTTGCTGATTACGTCGCTGTGGTCGTTCTCTTTATCACGCGAGAGCGTTCGGATTTCTCCGCTGATTTCTCGCCGATTCGGACCATCTTTTGTGTCATCACCATGCAAGCGCGGTGCTGAAGGTTTGATGGCTTCCATAACGTCCTGCACAACGGGTAACACTTCGTAATCAATCTTAATGAGCTCAGCGGCTTCTTCAGCGATATCGGGATCGGTTGCAGCGACAGCAGCGATCGGTTCGCCCAAGTAAAGTACTTTATCGGTTGCGAAAACGCGTCTGCCACTTGGCACATCGTCTTGGGTAATAATTGCCCTGACTCCGGGCAATTTTTCGGCTTCGCTGGTGTCAATGCTGCGGATATTGGCGTGTGCATGTTTGCTACGGACAAGTTTGCCGTAGAGCATGCCCGGTGGGTGAACATCTGCGCCGTATTGGGCGGCACCTGTTACTTTCTCGACCGCATCAACGCGTGCGACTGTCTGCCCGACAACAGTATATTCTGACATTTAATGCTCCTTTTTTCATGGCTGTCGGCTGTCGGCTATCAGTCATCAGCAAAGAGGTTTCGGTGAACTCTCACTGTGAGACAGTTCTCTTGCTGAGTGCTGACCGCTGACTGCTGACCGCCGATAACTATTATGCACTTGCGACGAGATTGTGGAGTTTACCGCGTCCGATGGCGGTATTGCATCTTTTACAGACTTTTACGGTATCCTCGCCAACTTCTCGTTCGTAGAGCACTTTCACACCTGTGCGTTCACAAACAGGGCAGGTTCCACGACCATTGTTATATTCGCCTTGGTGGACCGTTCCGTTTGGATCAATATAGAGGTGTCTTATACCTGTTCCACGATGCGTCTTTGCCATGTTTTTCCCTCTTCAAAATTATAAGTTTGTAGCCTCGATTTCCGAATCGAGTAAATCTCAATTTGGTGCTTTATGTAGTTGTGCGGATTTCTTCCGCGGCTTTCAGGACTGCTTCGAGAATTTTTGTGTATCCGGTGCAACGACAGATATTTCCGCCGAGTGCATGCCTGAATTCTTCTTCGGTCCTATCGGGATTTTCATCTATGAGTGCCTTTGATGCCATAATAAAACCGGGGGTACAGAAACCACACTGATAGCCGCCTGTTTCAATAAACGCCTGTTGGACAGGATGAAGTTCACCGTCACCGGCTAAACCTTCAATTGTGGTAATCTCTTTTCCAGAGGCTGTGACACCGAGTACCATACAGGATGTGACGGCTTTACCATCAACGATCACGGTGCAGGCACCACAGTCCCCTGTGCTGCATCCCTCTTTCGTTCCAGTCAAACCGATCGTGTCACGCAGTACAGCCAGCAAAGTCTTGCGGGGTTCAATGAGTAGATCGTGTTCGTCACCGTTGATCGTTAGACTGACTGGGAGTTTTGCCATATCTTTTCTCCTTGACTTATTGGACGATGCGAGACATGAAGACTCGCGTCGCATTAGATATATTTCAATAGCCAGTTTCGGCTTGCGAGCTGCGCCGAAATGCTATTTTTTTATCCGTTCGCTCTTTCTGAAGCTCGTTCGAGGGTCCGCCTTGTCAGGATATCGACCATTTCTCTGCGATGTTCGGCGGAGCATCGCAGATCGGATATCGGACTGGATGCGGCTGCCGCTGCTTCGCCGGCTTGTTCGAGAAGTGCTGGTGTCGGTGCGTTCCCTTTTAGGAGCACCTCTGCCTCTGTTGCGCGAATGGGTGTGGGTGCAACCGCTGCGAGTCCAATTCGGGCCTCTGCAATTGTCCCGTTGTCCATATTGATAGCCGCGGCGACACCAATAAACGCCAGATCCATAACTTCGCGGATTTTGTGTTTGATGTAGTGGGAGCCGGATGCCGGACTCGGTAGCCGAAAGCGTGTGATAATCTCACCGGGTGTTAGGACAGTCTGTCCGGGTCCCGTAAAAAGTTCGTCGATCGGCACAGTTCGTTCGCCATCGGCACTTGCGATGTGAACCTGTGCATCGGCGACAAGCAGCCCTGCGACGGTATCCGCTGCGGGAGAGGCATGTGCGATGTTCCCACCGATAGTTGCAAGGTTCCGGATTTGGATAGAGCCGATTTCCGCTGCACCTTCTGCTAACGCGGTGTGGTGTTGCAGAATATCTGCGGACAGCTCAACTTCGCGCACCTTCGTCATTGCACCGATGCTGATGCTATTATCGGCTTCAGTAGTGATGCCAGCCAATCCGGGAATTTTCTGTAAACTAATCACAGACTGTGGCGTTTCGGTGAGTGCCTTCATACCGATAACAAGGTCTGTTCCACCTGCGAGGAGCTGCGCGTGTTCTGCCGCGAATAGGCGAGATGCCTCCGCGAGGGTGGTAGGTTCAAAAAACTCAAAACTTTTCAAATTTAATCCTCCGTATCCTGTTCCTTCTAAAGTAGTCCCTTCTGTTTGCTATCTGCTTTCGCACACCCGACAACACATTAAAGGATACCCGATTACGGGTGCATTTGTCAACCCTAAATTTGCTGAATGCCGCTTTATGGAATAGGCCACCCCGGTGTCGGTTCAGTGCGGAGTGCTTCTATTTCATAAAGTTCTTCTACGCCGATTTCGCGTCCAAGTTTCGCTGACAAGAGCGAACCGCTCATAATCTCTGTAACCTTCAAACCGACATCACCATTACTGACAGGTTGCGCGTCGCTGTTACAGGCGTTGAGAAAATCGCGGAACTTATCAGGGAAGGCCTTCTCTGGCAGTTCCAACGGCGTTTCGACGAGATCGCTTTGATAACGCCTACGGTTGCCTTGGTCGTCAGTCTCCCACTTCCCTTTCTCAAGAAAGAGTTTATTACCGCTGAACGAACCTTTGGAGCCGAAGATGAAAATGCCTTGCGGGTGTTCTGCCAAATTGCCTGCCCAGCCGTGTTCATACGTAAAGGACATGCCGTTGGTGAACCGGACGAAGATAGATACGTGTTCCTCAACATCGTTGATCTCTTCACCCGTGTATTCAGGGAGCATACCGCGGTAGGCGATACCACTGATAGTAGCAGGTTGCGGGGAACCGAGTAGATAAATGGAACGGTTGATGTCGTAGACCCCGGTATCGTATACTGTGCCGCCGCCGCTATAGGCGGAATTAAGGAACCATTTGCCGAAGCCGAACATATCTACATTCGGTCTGCCGCGGACGCGGTAACTGGTGAGCCTGCCGTAGTAGACATCGCCAAGTTTTCCAGCGGTGATGTAGTCCCGGATGGCATAACTCGTCGGGTCGAGGCATGTGCCACCGCTCTGGTATGCGAGTTTAACGCCCGCTGCGTCGCAGGCATCACGCATATTTCTTGCCTCTGTTGCTGTACGTGCCATCGGTTTTTCACAGAAAACGTGTTTTCCGGCCTGCGCAGCTGCAACGGTGGGTCCCTCATGGACAAACGGCGGCGTCGCAAGACTGACAGCATCTAAATCGCATTCCTTGATCATCTCATTATAGTCGCTGAAGATTTTAACACCGTTGTCGGCATATTCTGCCCAAAGTGCGGCATTGGCTTTCAATTGTTCGCGTGCTTCTGCGGTCTCCGCCTTTGCTGCGTCGGTTTTTGCGGTTTCTGCGCGGGAAGCTGCGCCCGACAAGACTTCTGCGTGTCGCCGCTTTACGTTCGCGTCCACTGTATCGCAAACAGCGACGATCTCGGCGTGCTGCGGATGCGCGAGGTATCCGTTGACGTGTGAACCGGAAATCATACCGCACCCGATAATTCCGATTTTAATCCGTTTTGCCATTATCATGCTCCTTGGTCGCTTTTTCGCAAAGTAAAGTTTCTAAAAGGAATTCTTCGCTTAAGATTGTCGTTATCAAGAAATCGTTCCTACAATGAACCTGATGGCGAGCTTCCGGCACCTACTTTGACGTGTGTATCTGCCAACTGAACTTCTACATGGGCAATACACTCTTGGAGGTTCTTAAACGGAGAACTTGGATAGGATTCTATGCTGAAATTCAGGTCGTTCTCGCCGAAGGTTACCATATCCACACCCGGTTTTGCCAATTTTTGGACGTTAATCACGGCATCAACAGACTCAATTTGTAAGATGAGGATACCGGTGTTGTTCCACCATTCGGCATATTCAAGGCGATCCATGCCGCGGTCGATACCGTATCCACTACTGGGGCCCCAACTCCGTTTTCCCTTCTGCGGATAGTAGAAGGCATCGATTGCCTCATCTACTGTTTCAATTGTCTCAACTTGTGGTACGACAATGGCAAGCGGCCCTAAATCCAACAAATTGCCTATCAGGTAAGCATTTCGGGTGTGTTTGATGCGAAGTTGCACACCGATGTCGAATTCGTTTGCTAACTTGCAATATTCGACGAGTTTGTCTTCATTCGCCGGTCCATGCTGGTGATCGGTCCCGATTAAATCGTAGTCGCCTTGGCTAAGAACGGCTTCCATCTCGTCGCGGGTGCAGCCGAAAGGCACACCACCGGCGATCTTAATCGGTTCTTTATTATGAATACGTTGTTTTAAGGACATTGGGATGACCTCCTGAGTTCCACCGGATTATGATGTCTATTATAGGGGTTTTCAGATTTTTGTCAAGTCTTTTGAAATTGTAAACCACTCTGGCTTTTCGCAAAGCGATGTGAGATTTACAGAAGACCGAAAATTCGATCGAAATCTTGAAAATTTTGCCGAATTCTGCTAATCTGTATTCTCAAGACACTCTGGAACTGCGGAGACAGCAAATTAATGTATACCATCCATTCAACTTTGACGGAAGAGGAGAAGTGGTATTTCGATTTACACGGGTTTCTCGTTTTACGGAATATCATTCCAAAAGACGCAATTGAAGAGATGCTAAAAGTACTTCAACATTGGTTAACAATTGATGAAACCGACATCCCACCGCCGCTTGACCGTGGACGACAGGAGCCTTGCAAAACACACATCGGGCATATCCAATATGGACACCATCTCTTTCAAGACCTTGCGATGAATCCTGAGATCATGCGGGTTGTAGCGGGGCTAACGATGAACGCGCCGCGCCTGTTTCATTGCAATTTTACGATGATGACGAAGCACGATGCGCCGCAACACTTTCATCGTGATGATAGCGGGTTCAAATTCCCACCGGGATTCCGCAATCCACACAATGATTACCAAGCCGCTGCTGGACATATCTATTGCAGTCACATTGCGACGTGGGTGGCTTTGGTAGATGTGCCACCCGGAACCGGTTTTTGCCTCGTTCCCGGTAGTCATAAATCTCTGTTTCAGACACCGGCGCATTTGCCCGTGCGGCACGATCCACCCACTTCGATTACGCTTCCGATGACGGCAGGTGATGTGGCAATCTTTTCAACAAATTTACTTCATGATGCAAGTCCATGGACAGAGGATTACCCGCGGATGAATGTCTTTCAACGTTACCAATTAAGTGCGTATTTTAATGAGACTGGAAAGGGTGGATATCCCTTTGACGAGCATCGCGATAAAATCTCGGATGCACAATATGAACTGGAATCACTATCAAAAGAGGTAAAAGCGGCAGTGAAACCGATTTTACCGAATGGAGGTCGCAAATGAGTTTAAATGGACAGGTTTGTATTATCACAGGGGGTGGAAGCGGTATTGGTCGTGGTGCTGCCCTCGCAATGGCACAAGAAGGTGCGACGGTTGTCATTATCGGTAGAACAGAATCAAAATTGACATCTGTTAAAGCCGAAGTTGAGGCAGCAGGCGGAACAGCAACGAGTTATGCGCTTGATGTGGCTGACTACGATGCTGTTGAACAGATGGCTGCCGATGTAGTCGATAAATATGGGCGGATTGATGTGCTTGTGAACAACGCTGGACACAGTTCACATAATCGGCGGCTCCTCAATACAACGCCTGAAGAGGCACGCTCGGTGATTGATTCAAATCTGATTGGTACGTTTTACTGTACGCGGGCGGTTGTACCGGCGATGTTGAAGGCGAAATCGGGAACGATTATCAATATCTCGTCGCTCGCGGCGGTGACCCCAGGTCCGTTTAGCGGTTATGCTTACGGTGCAGCAAAGGCTGGCGTTATCAATTTCACTGAATTTCTCAATGCTGATTTACGGAACACAGGTATCCGTGCAAGCGTCGTGGTCCCTGGCGAGGTCGCAACGCCGATTCTGGACAATCGTCCGATTCCGCCGGATGCGGATGCCCGCGCGACGATGGTAGACGTAGACGAAACCTCAGCGGCGATTTTGCTGATCGCTACGCTACCGCAGCGGAGTAACATCCCAGAATTAGTTATCCGCCCGACAATGCATCGGAATATGACAGGTGAAGTCGTCGAATTGGACGATTGATTAGGACTTCGGAATTTTTAACCCCCTAAATCCCCCTTATCAGGGGGACTTTAAGAAACGCTCCTAAATCCCTCTTATCAGGGGACTTTAAGATGGGGCTGCGTAAGTCCTGTTGATTATTGATTGTAAATTGTCGTTTCGGGATAGTAGCGCGCCCACGCGAACCAGTAGATGTTGACAGCCGGTAACCGTTCCAAGTGCGTCCCTTTCTCGTTGCCGGATGTTGCTTCACCTGTGACCGTATTCCAGCGTGTTCCGGTGTTATCTTCTACAAAATGCCCATCTTGAGAACTAAAGGTACGCACGTCCTTCGCCACGTTCCGCTTAAAAACCGCTGTTGCAAAGGATGCTTTATCGTGGAAAATAAGAAGAGGCACCTCGCCAAGCATATCGTTGATTACAGCAGTTTCGGTGAAGTGTGTTAACGGATACGCGCGGAACTGCGTTGTGCCATTTTTGGCTGGCACTTGGACACCGATTACGAGGGATTTATTAGGCAACCTATTATCGGTATATTCCATTCCGCTGACACCGGCGCGCTGACTGGCGTGATAATCTGCGTAGTTATCTCGGCTTATACTTTCACGCATCCCACCTACAGTAGGCACAGATAACACCTGAGTTGCTGGATAGTTTAGCTGCCATATTTTCCATGCGATCTGCGGCATGGAGATGAGCAATTTCAACCGCTTACCTTTCAGGGGTCCTTGTATCGCTTCTCCCGTGATATGCGACCAGAGGGAACGGGTCTGATGGTCGTACATTAATAGCGCGTCCCGCCACAATTTACCGCTCACACCGAAAGTATATGTCTTACCGTCAAGATCCCGACTATACACGATAGCCGTTTTGCAGAGCGGTCACCATGTCGTGGCGACGTTCATGCCACCGACAACATCGTTGACGATTTCGTGTCCATTCAGCAGATAAAGTGAATAGGCATGGCTTTCGCCGTTGAAGGTTACGCCGATAACGGGGGCATCTGGGTCTAATTCTGCTGCACCAGCAGAGACGAATTGTGGTTCTGTGATCGCAGGGATCGCGTCAAAGGGCAGTAGGGTACGGATTACGTCGTCGCTGTAAGCTTCATGATCCTCGGCACTTGCACAGGCTGTAGTGGCAAGTAGGAGTATGAGGATGAGTGTGTAGTTTTTCATGATCTTTTCCTTGTTTTTGGTATAAATGTGTGATGGTATTGCTTTTTATTACATCACTTACGTTAACGATAAACGGCATTATTAACGTTTACACCACCTTCTGAATCGCGGATTACACAGATTACGCGAATTTTAAGGAATCTGCTTAAAGGTTGGCACAAAATCAAAGACATGCTATAATGCTTTCAAATTATAGCACAGTTGGTAAAGGAATACAACAATGAACGAAACTTCAATTGAGTTACTTAAATCATTAACACAAGCGGATGGGATCCCGGGGTATGAGGGAGAGGTGCGGGATGTTTTCCGCGAAAAAGTCTCCGGTGTTGGTCCCATTGGGACAGACAAATTGGGGAGTATCTTCTGCACACGCGCTGGTAGTGCTGAACACCCACGCATCGTGCTCGATTCACATTTAGATGAGATCGGTTTTGTCGTGCAAAATGTCACGGATAACGGATTCGTCAAGTTTCTACCGCTCGGTGGCTGGTGGGCACATACACTGTTGGCACAACGCGTCAATATCACAACGAAGTTGGGGAAAGTGCCGGGTGTCATCGGTTCTACACCGCCGCACCTGCTTTCAGGAGCCCGTGATAAAGTCTTAGATATAAAAGACCTGTTTATCGACATCGGCGCGGAGAGCGAGGAACAGGCGAGAGAAGAATATGGTGTCGTCACGGGGTGTCCGATCGCACCGTACGGTCCCTTTATGCGATTGAAAAATGACAAATTGCTCACTGCGAAAGCATTTGATAACCGCGTCGGTGTTGCGATCGTGATTGACGCACTTTTGCAACTTGAAGAACATCCGAACACTGTTATCGGGGCGGGGAGTGTTCAGGAAGAAATCGGTTTGCGAGGCGCGAAAACGATGGCGGCAAGCGTGGAACCCGATCTTGCAATTATACTTGAGGGACCGCCTGGCGATGATACGCCAGGATTAAGCGTCGGAAATACACAAGGCAAACTTGGCGACGGCGTACAAATTCGGATTATCGATTCTTCAATGATTGTCAATCCAAAGTTGGCAGATTATGTGGTTGAGACAGCAAAGCAACATGAGATTCCGTACCAATTAGGGGTGCGTCAATCGGGTGGCACGGATGGTGGTGCAATCCATCAATTTGGTAGAGGTGTGCCGTCCGTTGTGCTCGGGGTGCCATCGCGTTATATCCATAGCCATGTCTCAATTATCAATATTGATGACTACACCGCAGCATTGGATTTGACGATGCATCTTGTGCGTGAAATTGACGCATCTGTTTTGGAAGGATTTCTGTTTGATTAGTCACGCTTTTGAAATGTGTTCTCTTGCTTGGAGGATAACTATGGAAACGACCTTACCGAAAGTCTCTTTTTGTAATCACCAAATCAGCAAGTTGATAATCGGTGATAACCCGATTTACGGCTATTCGCACTTCAACCAACTCCTTTCGCAACATCAGCAGGAATATCACACGCCGGAGCGGGTCGTGGCGACGCTCAAAAGGGCGGAGGCGGTCGGGATCAATTCTTGGCAGAACAGCATGACGGACCGCTCGATGTCCGATCTACAACTCTACCGCGATGCGGGTGGCACGATAAACTGGTTCTGCCTCAGCCAAGGTTCCCGTTGGTACGAGGATCCCGACCATGTTTTTGAAGCTGCGAAGCACGATCCGATCGGTATGGCACCACATGGCGGGGGTGTTGGGCAGAGATGTTTGCGCGAAAATAGACTCGAGTATCTACAGGATATCCTTAAACGGATTCGTGATACTGGCGTTCTTGTGGGTCTATCCGTCCATGATCCGCGGCTGCTACACATTGCTGAAGATGAAGCGTGGGATGTAGATTATTACATGACCGGTCTCTATAATCTGCACGGTGGTAGCGAAAAATTTACCCAAAAATTCGGCTACGCACCGTTAGGCGAGATTTACGCGCGGGAGGATCGCGATGAGATGTGTAAGGCGATCCAGCGGACGGAGAAGCCGTGCCTCCTCTTCAAGGTACTTGCGGCGGGTAGGACAATCGGAAGCCCGGAACAGATTCGGACAGAAGTGAAGTTCGCGATAGAAAACACCAAGCCGATTGATCCGTTGTTGCTCGGTATGTATCAGCAGTTCGGCGATCAGATCGGTCAAAATGCCCAATTGATTACGGAACTCTGCGCGGAATTGGCGTAATTTACCATAGGACCTACGCAAACTGAGCAAATATTGGACATTTGGAGAGAAAAAAAGCAGTATCTCCAATATTTTAAACCCCCTAAATCCCCCTTATCAGGGGGACTTTAAGAATCAATGCGTAAGTCTTATTACCAGTTCCGTGTGAGGTCTTTCGACTTGCTCATATATCATGGAGGCTGAAAAATGGAGATGCGGACGTGTGGAAAATCTGGAATTGAGATCTCAGTGATGGGGATCGGTTGCTGGTCGTACGGTGGCGGCGATTATTGGGGACCGCAGGCGCAATCGGATGTTACGGCTGTAGCGAACGCTGCGTTGGATGCTGGAATCAATTTTTTTGATACGGCAGAGGGATATAACGATGGACGCAGCGAGGAGGCTCTCGCTGTCGCACTCAAAGACAGACGACACGAAGCAATTATCGGTACGAAGGTGAGCAGACCCGATCCTGCTACGATACGCGAACATTGTGAAGCGAGTCTCAAACGCTTGCAAACGGATTATGTTGATATTTATATGATCCACTGGCCCGACGATGAGATTGCTATCGAAGAGAGTATGGCTGAACTCACGCGCCTACAGGAAGATGGGCTCATCCGCGCCATTGGCGTAAGCAATTTCGGGGTGGAACAGCTCACGGCAGCACTTGAGACAGGGGCATCTATTGCGGTAAACCAACTCTGTTATAACCTCTTGTCGCGAGCGATAGAGCCGGAATTGCTTCCGCTGTGCCGAGCGCATAACGTCGGCATCTTGGGGTACATGCCACTGCTACAGGGTATATTGACTGGACAGTATAAGCGCGCAGAAGAGATACCGCCAGTGCATTCTCGATTTCGGCATTTTCGAGATGACCGAGCACAGGCTTCGCACGGTGAAGCGGGTGCCGAGGAAGAAATGTTTGAGACATTGGAGGCTATCCGAGAAATCGCGGAAGCTGAAGGGGTCCCGATGGCCCGATTGGCGATTGCGTGGGCGATGGCAAGACCGGGGATTACGTGCATGCTCGTCGGTACCCGGAATATAAATGAACTGACGGAAAACCTACACGTTGTCGAATATACGCCGTCTGCTGGTGTTATTGAGAACCTTGACACGGTGACTGCACCGCTTTTGGAAAAAATGGGCGCGAATCCGGATTATTTCACGGGTGCGCGTATTCATTAGTTTCAGACAAGGATATACATTGTCCGTACAAAATGTTCCGACAGGAAAAGGATTTACATAATGGCAGAACAGTTAGGCATTAGATTCAATAAAGACTTCGGGAATCCGTTGGCAACAGCAGCTGCTGATATTACACAGACGAATGCTGATGGTAAACCTGTTGTCCCTTTAACGCAGGAACAGAAATATATCTTCGACAAAAACGGATGGCTTTTGGTGCCGGGTGTGTTAACAGAATCAGAGATTGAGGAGATGCGCGATTTCTGTTATCGCTTGAAAGACGACCCTGAACCGATTCCGCAACACCACCGCTCAACTTATGGCGGTCCTTTGGAGAAGTTAACGGATCATCCGGTTGTGGTAGCGTTCGGGAACGAATTTCTCGCATCACCGTATCTCGCTTCGGATACCTGCTACGGTTTCCGTATGGAGATGAGTTTTATGGCGTTGCGTTCTGCAACGGACGATCCGCCCTTTACATTTAGTCCGCATAACGGTAACGGTATGTTTCGGATGCCGGGTGATTGCCACCAATACCAATGTTTGCCCGGACAAGCGTATAGTGGTTTGACGCGCGTTGTATGGGAACTTAACCCTGTGGAGAAAGATGATGGCGGCACGATGTTTATTACGGGTAGCCACAAAGCGGCTTATACCGCGCCAGAGGATGCCCATACACAGGACTGGGAATTTTGGGATACCTATTCATGTCCGGCGGGGTCTGTCATTATATTCACCGAAGCGATAACACATAGCGGTCAAGCGTGGAAAAATCCCGATACGGACCGAGTGGCGATTTTCAACGCGTATAACTCGGTGGATAAGAGATGGACACGCTCACAGCCACCACAAGCGTTACTTGAAACGATGCCGCCGAAACGCCAAACCCTCTTCCGTGATGCCTTTGTGAAAGGTAACGTAACCGGCACAAAGTTTGACATGGCATTATAGATAACTGTCAGCGGTCGCTTGTAGTAGCACGGTTCGCTATTCTCTCTATTAAAATAGCGCGTAGCTTGAAACGAAGTGGAAAGCAGGTCTAAGGAGATGAGCGTAAAAACGACCAACCCACCTAACCGAACCGTAAGGAAAAGCAGAAATCCGTTAAAATAGCGCGTAGCTTGAAACGTAGTGGAAAGCGGATCTACGGAAAGGAACGTAAAACCACTAACCCACCCAATCGAACCGCAAGGAAATTTAAAAATATGACACCGAAACAACGTTATCTGTTTGATATAACAGGGTATCTCCATTTAGAAAACGTCATTACCGGCGATGCATTGGCGGAAGCCGCCGAAGCGGTTGATAGATATATAACAACACCGCCTGATGAATTGCCACCTGGCTTTGAACAGAAAGGACTCCATCAGCACGGGTTCGCATTCGATAAATCGCTCGAACGCTTGACGATGCACACGGCACTCTGGCCGATTATCAAGGAATTAACAGACAATCAGCCGCGGTTTGGTAGAGGTTCGTTGAAGCATGATAAACACGATTTGTGGGAGGCTGGTGAAGGCGCAAACGTGAACCCCGGCGGACTCCACTGTGCTCGTGATGATTATGGGTGGTATAGCACACGTTACGAGATTGACAACGGACGCATCTACTGCGATAACTTCGTCTGCTTTCCGTATTTTACGGATGTCTATCCCGGTGATGGTGGACTCATCGTAATTCCGGGTTCGCATAAGAGCGAGTTTGCGCGACCGAAGGAACTGCTGACACTCGACGAAGCGGACGGTATTGATCCGCTTGAAGATCCTGTTTTTGTCAATATTACACCGAAGGCAGGCGATATTGTCATTATTTCGGAATTGCTAACGCACGGTGTGCTGCGTTGGAAGCCGAAGGATCGGGATCGACGGTTTCTTGTGTTGCGGTATTTCCCGCAATACTCTGGGGCGCATAGTTTCCCGCAGCCTATTCTGGATCGGTTATCGCCAGAGACGTTGGAATTGGTGGAATCTGCGGCGTATGGGCATATTAAGGAGATTGTGAAACAGGATGCGGTTACGTTGACGGTGTGAGGATGAATAGGATAAACAAGCGAAAAAAGGCAAACTAAGTAGTCTTAGCCACCTAAAGAAACCTTGAACTTCGTCAGGGCATCGTTTATAATTTGCATAAACTTTATGTTCTTGCTACACGGAGGTCTCAGATGCAGGCAACCCCACAAAACATACTAGAAGCATTCAACCAACTTCCTGAGATTGAAAAACACGTGATCGCTTCTGAAATCATAAAGCAGGTGGCTTTGCTGGACATTCCCCCTTTGACAGATGAAGCACTCACGGAAATTGCTGACGCACTGTTTGTTGAACATGACAAAATGGAGGCGAAGGATGCAGAGACAAAATCGAGGGGAAGTCTGGCTCGTTGATCTTGGAATGGTAGCTAAAGTTAGACCCTGCCTCGTTATCAGCATACCCGCCCTCGCCCAAGATCGCGCGCTTGTCACCGTCGTAACACATACAACAAGCACGCGTGGTTCAAGGTTTGAAATCCCTATAAAAACGAGATTTCTGGATACTGGCGTTTTCGATGCCCAAAGTCTGGTCACAGTCTCAGAAGCAAAGTTTTTGAGAAAATTGGGAAATCTCCAGCCTGGTCAGTTATCAGAGGTTGAAGAGGCAGTGCGTCAGTGGCTGCAACTTTAACAAGAATGCGCTTGTTGCTTAAGGAGCATTTTATGAAACACAGAGATAGTTTATTGTGGATGTTCCGCCGAGGCATTATTCTTATTGCTCTTCTCCTCTTTTGCACAATAAATACCGCCCCTGCCCAAACCACCCTTTCTGCTGAGGATATAGCCGAAAAAGCGTTAGCAGCAACGGTATACTTGGAGATGCAGGATAAAAACGGTAAAACTTTGGGCATTGGCAGTGGGTTCTTTGTTCAGTCCAACCTGATTGCTACTAACTACCACGTGCTTGAAGGTGCAGCAAAAGGCACGGCAAAGTTAATCGGTAAGTACACGACATACAATATTGAAGGTGTTATTGTGACTGACAAAGTAAATGACCTTGCCCTCCTGAAGGTAACGGCTTATGGTATCAAACCGCTTTCCCTTGGCGATAGCGATACCGTTCGGATTGGTGAGACAGTGTATGTTGCAGGTAACCCGAAAGGTTTGGAAGGTACGTTCTCAGATGGTACCATCACCAGCCGGGAAGATAAAAACACTAAAGAATGGCTTCAGATGACCGCCCCGATTCCTCTCAGCAGTAGTGGTGGACCTGTCCTAAACCGTAAAGGTGAAGTTATTGGCGTATCATTCGCTCAACACCTTGCTTTAGATGCGGAGAATCTGAATTTTGCGATTCCATCAAAATATCTCAAGACACTGCTTGCGCGATCAAAACCAGCGAAACCTCTGTTACAGGGAAACGACCTATCTATATCTGCCGAAACCTATTTCTTGTGGGGAAATGTGAGTTACGATCTGGGCGATTATGCGGGTGCTGTCGCGGACTATACCATGGCTATCCAACTTGAACCCAATTATGTTGAAGCGTATAACAATCGGGGAATCGCGAAGGATAAATTAGGACAACACTTTGCTGCGATTTCGGATTATGATACTGCTATCCGACTAAAACCCGATCTTATTGAGGCATATAACAATCGAGGACTTGCGAAGGACAATTTGGGACAACACTTTGCTGCCATCGCAGATTATGACATTATTATACGACTAAAACCTGATTATGTCGATGCATACAACAATCGGGGAATCGCGAAGGCTGGATTGGAACAATATGCTGCTGCGATTGTGGATTTTGACACTGCCCTCCAACTAAAACCCAATGATGCCAAGGCATACGGCAATCGTGGAAGTGCGAAGGCTAAATTGGGACAATACTTTGCTGCCATCACAGATTATGATACCGTTATACGACTAAAACCCGATGATGCCAAGGCATACCTAAATCGGGGAATTACGAAGGCTGACCTGGGACAACACTTTGCTGCTATCGCAGATTATGACATGGCTATAGGATTAAGACCCGATTATGTCGATGCATACTTCAATCGTGGAAATGTGAAGACTGAATTGAGACAATACTTTGCTGCCATCACAGATTATGACACCGCTATACGACTAAAACCCGATGATGCCGGGGCATACCTAAATCGTGGAAATGCGAAGAACAACTTGGGACAACACTTTGCTGCCATCACAGATTATGACACCGCTATACGACTGAAACCAAATTATCCTAAAGCATATGCTAATAGAGGAATTGCAAAGTACAATTTAGGGTCCATCCAAGAAGCAAAACTGAATCTCAGTACCGCGTTGAAACTTGCAGAAAAGGCAGGTGATGCAAGTCTCATAGCTCAGGTTAAAGAAGCGCTTCAACTCATAAAATAACAAAATCCATGATAAAATACGAATTGAATTAGACCCAAACCTGAAGCGATGTAAACGAATAACCTCAGACACAATAAGGAGTATGAAGAGTAGAAATGTTGCAAGTTGTTTATATATTAGCAGCACTTTTTACGATTTTGAGTGGAATATTCGGTATTGTAAAAAATTGGAACCGTATTAGAACCACCCTTGCAGAATGGACACGTCGCGGGATCAAAGTAATCTACATTTTGGTTTCGCAAAATAACAAAGGAACTGTCTTCTTAAATTTGTACCTATGTGGTGAAGAGAAAAGTTGGTTATTTTCAGATCTTTGTGATAAAAATAGTGACAGTCACATTTTGGCTATAAAAGAGTTACATTATGATCCTTTGTATGATTCCTATAGTGATCGGGAGGACTGGGCAGAATGGATGTCTCAACTGGTTCGTCCATTATCCGAGGAACCATTACCCGCCTTGGTCCAACTTGTTGGAAAATCCAGGTTTCGATTCAAATTTCATAGTGATAATGATGAACCGATAATTTTCTCTAACTCATTCAAGTTTAAAAAAGAACTGGCTGAGTGTTTAAGGAAATACCGGATTAAGTATGTCAAAAAGGCTGCTAACCCAATTAATAGATGGAAAATCAAAAATCGGTACCCTACATAGTTTAGAGAAAGAACAAGGCGCGTTTACAAAGCACCAAAGTCCGACTGTGAATTGATGAAACCGCCTGTCGGTTCGGATTCGCTACAGTGGTTGCATCAATGTGTTGAGGCGACGAAGGCACTATCGTTAGATGTGTCGGTGCGCAACAACTTACTTGTAGATTTATGGGTGATGGGTGGCTTGGTTCATCCGGCGGAGGCGATAGCGGATCTTTTAGCGGAGGAAATTATGCAAGATTCATCGGTTTACCAACACATTACAGAGAAAGCGAGAGCAGAAGGCCTTGAACGGGGAGCTAAGGAGAGCACCATAGAGAATATCCTTATGTTCTTGGATGATCGTCTTGAGAACGTGAATACAGAGGTATTAAAGCCCGCGCTTGAAGCTATAGACGATTTGCAACGACTTAGGTTCCTGCTACGCGAGGCTGCGAAGACAGAAAGTCTTGAAGCGTTCATCATCCATTTAGCGAATGGTAGTAAGAATTGAGACTACAGGACACAGCGGGTCAATATCTACAAATTACTCGCTACTTTGATGCGGTTTTTGGCGCGGGCGAGTGCTGCTTCTGCGCGTGGTCGGTTCAGATCGGGTGCGTTTTCCTTGAGTTGTGTTTGTGCCCGATCTAATGCACTTTCTGCTCGTGACACATCAATTTCCGATGCCCACTCTGCTGTCTCAACCAGAACAGTGACACCTGTCCGGAGCACCTCAAAGACCCCACCGCTTGTTGCCATTAACTGCGATGTCTCCGATGATTCACGGATACGGATCTCGCCTACATCCAACGCAGTAAGAAAAGGGATGTGCCCGGCGAGAATCTGGAAATTGCCTTCGACTCCGGGTGCCTGAATGCTCGTTACGTCCCCTTCATAAACCAACTGTTCGGGTGTCCGAATTTCAAGGTGAAAATTTCTGTTTAGCATATTTTTAATTATGTACCTCTGAGCATCGTTCCACTTCGTTTCACGATGGTGTTTGGTGAATTTCAACACGACTGAGAATTTGGAACGGTGCCCAGATTCAATAGTTAAAGAAACTAATCCGCTGCTTCTTCTAAGTCTGCGTCTTTGGCTTGTTCAAATGCTTCGTCGATTGTCCCGATATAACGCAATGCCTGTTCGGGGAGTTCGTCGCAATCACCGTTTAGAATCGCTTGGCAGCCTTGGACGGTATCCTCGATTTTGACGTATTTGCCGGGAATTCCCATAAAACGTTCTGCGACAAACATCGGTTGTGTCAAGAACATCTCTATTTTCCGTGCCCTGTTGACAACTAACTTCTGTTCATCGGATAGTTCGTCTACACCGAGGATAGCGATAATGTCCTGAAGGTCTCCATACTCTTGAAGTACCTGTTTAACCCTGAAGGCGGTCTGGTAATGTTCTTCACCGATAATCTCTGGTGCCAAAATCCGCGAACTTGAAGTCAGCGGATCAACAGCTGGGTATCTGCCCTTCTGCGTGATAGAGCGTTCGAGTCGTGTCACAGCGTCGAGGTGGGCGAACACAGAGACGACGGCGGGATCGGTGTAATCATCAGCCGGAACATAGACGGCTTGGAATGAGGTAATCGACCCGTGTTGTGTAGAGGTAATTCGCTCCTGCAACTCACCCATTTCGGTTGCGAGTGTCGGTTGATATCCGACGGCGGAGGGCATCCGTCCAAGCAGTGCTGAGACTTCACCGCCTGCAAGTGTAAAGCGGAAGACGTTGTCGATAAAGATGAGCACGTCTTGACCTTGCTGGTCGCGGAAATATTCTGCCATAGACAGTCCGGCAAGTCCGACGCGGAGCCGTGCTCCCGGGGGTTCATTCATCTGTCCGAACACCATTGCTGTTTTGTCAATCACGCCGTAATCGTCCATTTCAAGCCAAAACTGGTTCCCTTCGCGGGTCCGTTCACCGACCCCACAGAAGACAGAATAACCGCCGTGTTGCGTGGCGATGTTGTAAATCAGTTCGGCGACCAAAACAGTCTTTCCAACACCGGCACCCCCAAAGAATCCGACCTTTCCACCGCGAACAACGGGTTGAATTAGATCGATGACTTTGATACCCGTTTCTAACATTTCGGTTGTTGTGCTGAGTTCTGCTTGTGCTGGTGGCGGTCTGTGAATAGAATATCGTTCGGATTCGCCGACCTCGCCTCTTTCATCAATAGGTTGACCTGTTACGTCAAAAACGCGCCCGAGGACAGCATCACCGACGGGAACAGTGATGGGACCGCCGGTATCCGTTGCGAGGGTGCCACGGACTAAGCCGTCTGTTGTGTCCATTGCCACTGCGCGCACCCGATTTTCGCCTAAGTGCTGTTGCACTTCAAGTACCAACTCGCTGCCATCATGGCGCTGAACTTTAACAGCGTTGAGGATATCCGGCAATTCGCTTTCCGAAAAATCTATGTCAACTCGTGCGCCGACAACTTCTAATATTTTTCCTTGGTTCATGAGATATTTCCTTTTTTATATGGTTATCAGTTGTCAGTTAAGAGGTGTTTTGTAACAATTTTCCCAAACTTGGAGGCCTTTAGGAACTACTGAATTGTTACAGCCTGCCTTTTTAACTGATAACCGATACCTGCTGATACTGGTCCTTCTGTTTTGCACGAGCACTGCCAAGTTACAGTTCCCTGAAACACTGTGCAAGTCTATGCACAGTCAGAGTCCCGGACACGCTTGTTGGAAGCGGGTGAGCATCTGTACCCGATTGATTAACGCGTGTTGCCGATTGCGCGTTGGCATGAGAAGATTCACGCGTTGGATTTTTCGATTCAGGTTTTTAAGCTTCTCACTGTATTGTTCAATACCGCGGGCACGTTCGTGTTCAAAACTCCGACTGACTGCCGCATGCCGATGCGGATACTGCTGGATAATAGTCGCTAACCGCTCTCTACGAGCTTTCAGGTTTATGAGGATTCTTTCAAGTTGTGCTTTTTCTTGCTTAATTTCTTTTTGTAATTCAACCCACCGTGGCACGAATCCGTTCTCTTTCAAGAGCCGATTCGCCATTCGGGTTTGCGGAGTCAAAAAAGGATCTGTGTCCAATTTGAGCGGTTTACCTTTGCCGGGCAAATTGGCGAATTCGCCGCGTTTCATCGCCTCTTCAATCTGTTTGTTGACATTGATTGGCATCTGGGACCTCCACACGGTTACGCACGACGGCGCGTGCCTACTACCTTGCCCAGCAGAACGGAGTCTGCTTGCTACTTTTAACCCTCTAATGCAGCTGCGCCACTTACAATCTCGGAAATTTCTGTTGTGATCTGTGTTTGACGCGCTCTGTTGCGCTGAAGAATCAACTCATCAATGAGTTCTTTCGCTTTTTGTGTGGCGTTCTCCATCGCTGCCATTCGTGCGGCTTGTTCTGCTGCGTTAGAATCCAAAAGCACCTTCCACATTTGCATGTTTAGATGTTTGCCGAGTAGTATTTCAAAGAGTTCCGCCTGTCCCGGTTCATAGATGTAATCGAGGAAAAGTTCATCACCTTCTGGTATTTCCGGTTCTAACGGAAGGAGTTGCTCAACAAGCACAGTCTGGAGAATAGCAGACTTGAAATTGTTGTAGATGACCTCAACTTTATCGATTCTTTTGTCAGTATAGAGATGTTCAAACTCGTGGACAACGTCAACGGCTGTTTGGAATTCAAGTTGTCGGAAAATATTAATATATGAATCCGTAATGTCGTAGCCGCGGCGTGCAAAATGCTCATGCCCGCGTCTTCCGATGCAGATCAGCGTTACATCCGCGCCACTTTCTTGATAGTGTTCCACGCGTTGTGTGGTTGTGCGGATGATGTTGCTGTTGAAACTGCCACACAACCCTCGGTCAGCAGAGACAGAGATGATGCAGGCATGCTTTATCTCACGCCTTTCAAGCAGTGGGTGTGTCAACGCCTGCTCTTCAGAATCTATCTGCGAAATGAGATGCCCGATGATAGTGTTCAGTTTTTCAGCGTAAGGTCGCGTTGCGATGATATTTTCCTGCGCTCGACGGAGCCGTGCTGCAGCGACAACGCGCATAGCATCGGTCACTTGCTCAATGTTCTGAATACTGGCGATGCGGCGCCGAATTTCGCGTAGGGTTGCCATGATTACTCACCTTCTGTAGGCGTAGCCTCCGCTTCAGTGTGTGCGTCTTCTTGTTGCGGTGTTGCTGCGGGTATATCACTCCAATTTTCCTTGAATGCTTTTACAGCAGCGTGCAAGGTTTCGAGCAATTCATCACTCAGTTGACCGGTTTCTGCGATTTCTGCGAGGAGTTCTGCGTGATTTCGATCAAGGTATTGCAAAAATTCGGATTCAAACCGTGCCACCTCTGTTTCTGCAACATCGTCCAAATAACCGTTAGTGCCACAGAAGATGGAAGCGACTTCGCGTTCTACAGGCATCGGTTGATATTGGGGTTGTTTCAGTAGTTCGACGAGGCGTGTACCGCGTAGGAGCATCGATTGCGTTGTCGCATCTAAATCTGATCCAAATTGTGCAAAGGCGGCAACTTCTCGGAAACTCGCGAGATCGAGTTTAAGGGTCCCCGCGACCTCTCGTGTATCCATCGCTTTTACTTGGGCATCACCGCCGACACGGGAAACGGATAACCCGACATCGATTGCGGGTCTCACACCTTGGTTAAACAGATCCGTTGTAAGGTATATCTGTCCATCAGTGATAGAGATAACGTTTGTGGGGATGTAGGTGGTCAAGTCTCCTTCAAAGATTTCAATAATAGGCAGGGCAGTGAGCGAGCCCCCACCGAGTTCGTCGCTCAGTTTTGCGGCACGTTCTAAGAGCCGCGAATGGAGATAAAAGACATCCCCTGGATAGGCTTCTCTGCCTGGCGGTCTGCGTGAAAGCAGTGACATCTGGCGATATGCCCAGGCATGTTTTGTCAGGTCATCGTATATGATGAGTGCGTGTTTCCCGTTATCTCGGAAGTATTCGCCCATTGAAGTACCTGAGTAAGGCGCGATGTACTGAAGCGGTGATGGCTCACTTGCTGCGGCAGCGACGATAGTGGTATATTCCATCGCATTGTGTTCGTGAAGGGTATTGGCAACTTGTGCCAACGTAGACCCTTTTTGACCGATAGCGACATAAATACAGTAGACATCTGTGTCCTTCTGACTCAGAATAGCATCTATGGCGATTGCGGTTTTGCCGGTTCGCCGGTCACCGATAATCAGTTCCCGTTGTCCTCTACCAATCGGTGTCAAGCTATCAATTGCTTTTAAACCTGTGTAAAGCGGTTCGCTAACCGGTTGCCGTTGAACAATACCAAGCCCCTTTTGTTCTACTGGGAGTCGGTGCTCTGTTTCGATATCACCCAAACCGTCAATAGGTTGACCGAGTGCATCGACAATCCGTCCGAGGAGTGCTTCACCGACAGGCACTTCGGCGAGTCGTCCTGTCCGTTTGGCGGTGTCGCCTTCGTGTATGAGTTGGTCTTCGCCGAACAGGACGCAACCGACGTTATCTTCTTCGAGGTTGAAAGCGATACCGTAGATGTCGTTGGGGAATTCAATCATTTCGCTTGCCATGGCATTCGCAAGCCCGTGGACCCGCGCGATGCCATCGCCTACTTCCAGCACGGTGCCGGAATCATAGACATCCACGTCCTGTTCAAACTGTTGCAGTTGTTGTTTAAGGATATTTGATATTTCGTCCGGTCGGACTTCTCTTGCCATATTTTCAGTCCTCTGTGAGGAATGGTTATCAGTCTTCGGTTATCGGTTTTCGGTTAAGAGATTTGTTGTAATAATCTATCCTCTCTCGGCGGACACCAGATAGGTGTAAATTGTTAAAAACCGCCTCTTAACTGATAACTAACAACTGACAACCAATAACTATCACCCTTTTGCGAGTTGTTGTTTCAAGCGTTGGAGTTGTGATGCGACGCTTGCATCAAAAACGGTGTCGTCTAATTGCACAATGAATCCGCCTTGGATTTGTGCATCGGTTGTGGTTTCTAACCGTACCTGTTTTCCCGAGTATACGCTTAATTGTGCTGTAAATCGTTCCGCTTGCTCCGGTGTTATAGGCACAGCAGTCGTCACTTTTGCGACGAGTCTACCCGCAGCTTCGTCAACAATTGTTGAAAAGACATCCATTATTGCGAGGAGATAGCGTTCACGCTGCTTTAATGCGAGGAGTTTGAAGAAATTAATCGTTAGCGGATGCATTGCGTCTGCAAAAAGCTGCTCAAACGTCTCGCTTTTAAATTGTGGAGACAGAACAGGACTGTGGATTAACTGCGTGAGTTCCTCAGATTGCTCGATCAATTCTTGCAGCTTGTCTACATCTGTGGTGATAGACGCCAAAGCGTCTTGTTCCAACGCAGCTTCGTATAGGGCGCGGGCGTAAGGTTTAGCAACCCGAATGTCTCTCATAGTTCGTTTTCACCTTGAATAAAAAAGGGCCTACTAACGCGAGTCCGCTGGCAACCTACTAATAGAGGTATCGATAATGTGCTGATGTCTCTCTGCATTGAGTTCTTCGCTTATAATTTTGCTGGCGGCATCAATAGCGAGTTCAGCGACAACACCGCGTAGTTCGGAGATGGCTTCATCTTTCTCGCGCTGGATCTCTGCTCTGGCTCTCGTGACTTCATCCTCTGCTTCTTGCCTTGCTTGCGTGAGGATTTGCTGACGTTCGGCGTTTCCCTGTTCAATCGCGGTTTGGATTTTGGTTTGCGCCTCAGTTTCGATATCGGCAAAGCGTTGACGCGTCTCTGCGGTGAGGCGGTCTAACTCTTCGCGATCCGTCCGCAATTGTTCTATTTGTGAGGTGATTTCAGATCTGCGGTCCTCTAAAAGTCCACCCACTTTGCCAAAGACAAACTTCCAAAGTACGGCAAGCACAATCAAAAAGCCGATAGCTTGGATGAGGATCGTCTTCGGGTCAATTCCGAGCTGGCTTAGGAGTCCACCACCGGCGGGTGCCTCAGCCGCGAACGCCCCGTTGAGACAGATGCCCATTAAAACCGCTGTAGTTGTATATAGGACGTAATGTGTTGTCCTATGCTTGGTGTTTTGCATAAGTCTGCTGTACTCTATTTTTGAAACTGAAGACGTATCAGTTTGTGCGTGTCGTCTGGATGAACCGTCTCGGCTCGCCAACCGTGTCATACGTCTTCAGTCAGGCGTTATTTAATTTCCGCTTCTGACATCTGTCGCAACCCGCTTCGCATCTGCATCAATCATCTCTTTGAGGATTTCGCCTTCTGGCAGTTTATTGTACAAAAGAAAGAACATTAAAAGCGAATAGATAACGAGCGACTCAATGAGTGCCAAGCCGATAATCATTGCAGTTTGAATCTGCGGTGCGGCCTCCGGTTGACGTGCGATACCTTCAAGAGCGGTACTTGCGGCATTTGCTTGTGCTCTTGAGGCGAAAATGACAGCGATCGGCAATCCCAAAGTTACACCGAACGCCAACACTGCTAAATAAATCATGAAATGTCCTCCTTGGACGGATAAGGACTTGTAGTAGCGGCGGGGTTACCCTGCCCCTACAAGTCCCAGAAAATTTTAGTGATGCGCTTCATGCGCGTCGTCATGGTGTTCTATAAACAACACGATGTAGATAGTTGTCAAAATAGTAAAAACGAATGCCTGCAGGAAGCCAACAAACAGCCCGAAGAACAGCATCGGCACTTGCACCGGAATAATCGGTATGGCATCTGCAATCAGTACGATAAGTCCGAGTTTTGTTAGTTCAATAACTACCGCTTTCTCGCCAAAAATGTTTCCGAAAAGCCGGACAGCGAGTGAGCCTGCTCGCGATAACTGGGCAACAGCTTCAAGTGGGAACATTAAGAAGCCCAACCACAGTGGGTTACCGGCTAAATGTTTCAGATAGCCGCCGAACCCGTTCTCTTTAATAGCAATAATTTGAACGCCTAATACAGCCGTTATACCGAGGGCAAGCGTTGTATTTAAATCTGCTGTTGGGGGTTGAAGCCCCGGAATGATTCCGAGATAGTTCAGGGCGATAATAAAGATAAAGAAGGAGCCGACGAATGGCACATACTTTTTGCCGTGATCACCTAAAATCTGGCCGAAGAAGTCCATAATACCGCCGACAAACACCTCTAACAGGGTTTGTCCTTTCCCTTCAGGTATCCGTTTCAACTTCCGGGTGGCGAAGATAAAAAGCAGTGCTAAGACGAGAACAGCAAAGTATGTGTTGGGTATGAGATCGGGCTGATGCCACCGAGTCGGTTCCGGGATTATTTCATCCGGTAAAAACTTTGAAATCGGAGAGAGCAAACTACGGTGACCATTCTCGGCTGCGAAACTCCCGACGACTATTGCCAAACTGAGTCCCACAACCAAGCAGATAAACGATAGCTTTTTCATATTTTATTACGGTGTCTCTTATAAAGTAAAGTAGCGGTGGTTTTTTGAGTGCTTTCCTGTTAAGAGTCAATTTGAAAACTTCACCTCACGACTGATTGGAATCCTTATTGGAAAGGATGAGGACCATCAGGCTAATTGCCTTGATAATAATAGCACCCTGTACTAAGGCGATCCCGCCAGCGAGGGCGTAAATGTTCATCCACTCCATTTTAAACAGGAGATAGAGCAATCCGCCAAGTACTGCGTATTTACCGATCGCGATGAAACCCAGCACATACTTCGCCCGCCTCGTCTTCCCTGGACGCATCAGTCGCCGAACAGCGAATTCAAGCGACCAGAACAGACTCAAGCTGATAGCACTGCCAATCAAGAAACTCGGGAGCGCAAGACGTTTGAAGACTAACAGTGCTGCCGCAATAACAACTGTAAGACAAATCGTCAAGATGTAGATATGACGAATGGATCGGTCGCCAAATTCTAACACGGGACCCATCTAAACATCTCCTGTGCTACGCTTCTTCGGTGTCTTGTGCTTGTCCTGAAGTGTCGTGGCGTTTTTTGGCTAAGCGTGCAAGCCGTCGATTCCAGCGTGCGATTGAACGGAACATCTCCATGAATCCGGCGGCGACCCCTATGCCGAAACCGATGAAGGATCCAACCGCTGCGTTGCCTAATTTTCCACCAAGCCACTTGCCCCCGAAATAACCGATACAGATTGCAAGCGCAAGCGTTATCCCGATAGAAGCGAGGTCAAACATTCCCACATTTTCATTTTTGAATTGATTTAGCCGACGTTTGAACATGACGGTTACTTCCATAGCGTGAAAATGATCTTGGGGAATATATTTCCTTGTTAGCAACGCTATATATTATATCACAAGATTGTGGAGAATGCAAAAAAAATGAAATATTTCCTGAGTGAGGACTTGCGCATCAAGTGCCAATCGTAAATTTATGTTTTTCAGCTTCAGATGCGTTGGAAGATTGGAAGTATGGAGGTTGGCAGATACAACGTTTCTTCCAACCTTCCGCAAAACCTAAAATTTGCTTCCTAATATCACTGGAATGATTTCGCGGTCATTCCGCTTGGATCAAAACTGCCCAATGTGCTTTGGTCGGTGCCGACAATGTCACGCTATCACCGAACTGGATTTCCGTCTCTTGTGTCCATTCGCTATTAGCAATGTCCAACCATAGAACCGTTCCCTTTTGGGTATCTGTGTTACCATCAGTACTCAGGTTGATATCAACAGAACCGCCATTAGGGAAATAGACTGCGTATTCGCGTCCGGGGTTGGCGATGGTATACGCGCCGTTATCCGCTCTATTAGACAACAGATCGTTATGCGGTTCACACGTAAAAATATCTATACTGTCTGTAAGCATTACCATACTCTTGAGGTGTGCTCGCGCCGTTTCATTCAAACCGACACCGCTGTCTGGACGGTGGAACCGTGCTGATGCGAATCCACCGAAAATGTTTCGCCAAAATCGTTCCAATCCATCTTGCGTGTTGCCAAACCTCCCGCCATCAGCCCCGTAAATCTTAATATTATTGATAGGACGGATCGGCGAGAGTTGTGCCCGAATTTTCTGGGCGTTATCCCAATGTCGCTGCCCTTTCTGATGGTTATTCTGTGATATATCGCAAAACGAATAGGTTTCGGGATGGTCAAACGTCGCTTTATGCTTCTCGTGCGATAAATCCCACGGATCCCACATCTCCGTCGTCTCAACGACGCGTCCAGCGGCAGCTGCCTGTTTTTGGATATACGTTGCCCAGTATTCACCCCATGCAGGCGTAACAGAAGTCTCGTTGTCCATACAATAAAGCACATGCCCGTATTGGAGTGTTTCTGAGAGAAGTTTGTCCACGAACTTTTGCTGATATTTCAAAACGGTCTGTTGATTCCGTTCTTTTGGGACAGACCAGAAAAAGTTGTTCTCCGTCGCAGTCGGATGGCTTTTGACAGCAGTGGGTAACGCTGTCTCTTCTGCGGTGTAATTGCTATTATTTTTTGGGTTGAAAGGGTTGGCAGCCCACGGCTCTCGGTAATAGTTGAAGGTCGCCCACACTTCAATTTGAACGATGATGTCCATCTCGTGCGTCCACGTGATGAAGTTCCGAAAACGGTTCCAAAACTCGTCGTTCCACTGGTTTAAATCGTACAGGTCGCCGACTTTTTTGAAGGGTGGTACATCGCCTTCATCCACCCAACTCATTGTAGACCGGACATAGTTGCCACCGACAGCGTTCAACAACGCAAGATGTTCTCTGAGGTTCGGGATCTGGAATAGGTTGTCCTCGACGGAACCGCCGATGAGCAGGATCGCCCCGCCTTTATACTGCCAGTAGCGCGGGTTTTCTTTATAAATCTGGATTCTGTCCTTTTGCATTTCTGTATCCTTTTCGGCTTTGGTTTCTTGTGGTGCGAAATAAAAGGAAATGCATCCGAGTAGAGCCAACATAAGTTTGTATGGTCCCCACAGATTTCGCATAAAAATTCTCCCGAATATTAAGGTATATTTGACTACAGTTGTTACAAGGACTAAACGGTGTTAGAAACAAGCGTCCTTGCTAAGCAACGGGATATATTATACCATAAGATTCAGGAGAATACAATTGAACCGTTTATGTAAAACACACGGATATCGTTGAAATCTAAAATGCTCGAATCACTTTTGCCACCAGTCGCTGTTTGAATTCCAAGGCGTTTGGGTCGCCGAGGATGATGAAAAAATCGGTGCCAGCGTATCCAGATCGACGCAATGCGAAGTAGATATTAAATCCTTCTACTTGCCAGATTAAACGGCTTCCAAGACTTAAGGCGGAACTGAAATCATAAGCGAGGGTTAAAATATGTTGGTAGCGTTTTTCAAAATGCCATTGAATGCTGGAGGAGAGTCCTGCAGTGAAGCCGTAGGCACGGAGATTCAGGTTTCCACTGATGCGATGAATCCGCTTATCTGCTTGTTCACCCCAGTTATAGCCAATACTGACATTGTTGAACTGGTCCGAGGCACGTGCTTTTAATCTGATGTTAAAAACACTATCAGTGAATTCTTGAAATTGTCCACCATTCCAGCCAATAGAGAGTCCGTAATCGCTATGTGTCAAGAAATCTGAAAAGACAGCGAAGTCTTGCTGAAATACCTCACCTTCATAAGTGTTTGAAGCGATTACATTGGCCCCAATGTAGATACTACGGATCAATCCCTCTCGCCATTCGTTTTTGATGATGCCTTGTAAAGCACCGCCTCGGTTGCCGGTAAACGGATGATAGCCAAGATTATTAACAAAATCTGGATCTGTAAAGAACACAAATACACTCGGTTGAAAGATTGAACCGTTATAGTCTAAACTGGCGAATCCCTTCCTTCCATTAGATTCGCCTGCCCAACTTTGAACAATATCTCCGCCCACTGCGAATTTATTGTGTCTTGCATTTCCGCCCAGATAGCCAACATTGTTCGCGCCGGTGTCGCTATGATGGTGAGACAGAAATGCTGCATTAACGCTTGATGTTGCTGTAAGTGTTTGCGAAGTGCTGAAAATAAGGTTCTGGTTGTTTCGATGATAAGTGCCTAACGTGCCGACTGAGGTATTTTTCCCAATTTTTCCAAAGAGCTTTAGCCCCGCGTCCATATCTTCTATCCGCCGCGAGTGGAGAAGTCCTCCAACGCTGTAAACATTGCCACCTTCCGAAAAAAAAGGTCGTCGGTCCTCAACGTAGCGTTCACCGTAAGAGAAGTCAATACCTTCAACAGCTTGTTCAATGTTATCGAAATCTGGATTGGCTGTTCCGATGAGTCGCAACTGTGGCGTAACCTCATAGCGGAGGTCTGTTCCTGCGCGGGCGGTATACACTCTTCTCGACTCGGTGGTCGCTTCTACAGAAGCCTCCGTTTCACTGATACCGCCTATCAGATAGGGTAACAATTTTAGGTCCCGTTTTCGAGGCGGGGGTAGTACGTCAATCCAATGCCCATCGTTCTCTCGAAATTCTTGAACACCTAAATTACACCACCATGAACGTTCACCGGTCCGTTGCTGAAACCTGTCAAGATTGATCCCCATCCGAACGGGGTCTGTTGTGTCGGGGTAATCGAGCATCTGCCACGGGATTTCCATCTCTACAACCCATCCATCTTCTACTATCTGGGCTGCAGCTTTCCAGAGTCCGATCCATTCGCTTTTTTCTGCGCGTCCGGTGGCGAGATGCGCGTACTTCGTGCCGAGTGGATTTACGATAAAGAAATTTCTGTCAGAAAACTGGTGTGTGTGGAATGGGTCAAGACTGAAAGAGACCCAGTCCTCTCCACGGATTCGGGTTTGGTCTTTAACTTGGCGCGCCACGATTTCATCGGGCAGATCATCGTAGAGATGAAGCCCAACGTAGATGGCTTTGTCAGTGTAAACGAGCCGACCAATAGATTGGTTCTTTGCTGGTTTTTCGGTGCGTTGGTCCGTAAAGCCAACGGCTTGTGGTGCACTTTGCCAGCAAGTGTCATTAAGGATGCCATCAATAGTAGGCGGTTGATCGGTTTTGACTGCGGGGAGTTCTTTTTTAACGGTTTGTATGTTTTGAGCCTCTCCGGTCTGTAAGTTTGCGATTAAAATAAGGAGTAGTGTGATGAGCAACACCATCACATGAATTTTTTGTAGTTTCATCAATTGGCCTCCTCCGTGATTAGCACGCTAAAAAAACGCCGAATGCACATTTGAGCATTCGGCGTCTAAAGGTAGACGTTATCCTACTGCTGCCCTAAGACTTTCAGAAACTCTGGATCGTCCTTAACATCCGAAAATTCGGGTGTTCCAAGGAAAGAAGGGTAGTAGCTATCCCGATAATTATAGGAATCTACGACGTAGCAGTCCTGGGCGGTCTTCAAATGATGTAGCGTTTTATCGCGATCCTTCTCCGATGCCCAGATACTCACAGCCAGCTGAAAGTGACCGTAATGGTTGTCATTTCCCAAATCAACAGCGATTTGTAGCATACGCGTTGCTTCGTCATACTTCTTCGACCATACCAGACAGCAACCGACATCATGCGCAGCCCAAATAAGGTCATAAACATTTACCGGATAACCGGCATTCTGTTTTTCTGCGTCTCCTTCAATAAACGTCCGGACATCCGTCCAGACTTGATCGAAACGCTCCCAGTCTTCCTGTTTGCTATACAACAAAAGCCGATTCGTTCTTACAGCCAACCAGAATCGGAAGTAATGCTTCCATCTCTGGTCTTTGTTAGCACGTTCCAACTTTTCTATTCCGAGAAGTGCGTCATCCAACCGCCCATTCGCGCGTAAAATTTCTGCTCCGATTTGCAAGAAATCGCAACGTGAGTAGTCACTCACTTTAGGGTTCTCTAAGCGTTCAGACGCCTCATTATAAAGTTGAATCCAGTCATCGATACGCCCTTCCGCTGCCCAAGATCCAGCACTGCTCAGATTGGAAATAATCCGCAATACATGTTTCTCTGACTGGTTGCATGCCCAACGGTAAAGACGCGTATGTTCCTCAATAGCCTCTTGATTTCTCTCAAGACAGGCAAGAGTATTGACTAACCCGTCATGCGACCAGAAACGCTCTGCATCATCTGGCGCGATATCCATATACCGACGGAGCAGAGATAACCGTTTTTCCATGCCGAGACTGCCCATACACGGGTATATATCATCAACAACAAGATGCACTAACTCAGGTGTGATTTCACCCTTAAGCGCGTCTTCAATCTCTTTGGATGCCTCCTTAAAAATATCCGCTCTTGATGCCGGATCAGATTTTACTTGTTCCACGAATGCATCGAACTTGCTCCGAAGTTGCTCTAATTGATTCATGATATTCTCCTTCAGATTATCTGATAATTGGAAATGACCAAAGAAGTCTTGATCTAAGAGTTCTTGGTCTGTTTGTAGACGCTTTCGCGCACGTTGCAGTCGGCTCGTAATTGTATTCACCGACACGCCCATGAATTCGCCGATCTCTTTCGTTGACATTTCGTCAAGATAGTAGAGTGTGACGACCTTGCGTTCATTTTCTGGCAGTTTTTCCAGTAGCCTTTTTACGAGCTCCTGGCAATACTCAGTTCTTTCGGTTACTCGCTGCTTCGACATATAGTGTGTATAGGAGGAATCCTCGATTTCTACCTGACGTGTGTCCTCCAAGGATTGTATCACAGGCTTCTGCTTTCGGACCCAATCAATGCAAAGCCGATTTGCGATGACATGGAGCCACCCAGCAAATTGATTGGGATTCTTGAGCGTCGGAAGTTTTTTGTATGCCTTAAGGAAGGTATCTTGCATAATCTCTTCCGCATAGTGAAAATCTTGGATCTTCCGCCAGGCAAGGGCATGAACGCTTTTTTGGTGCCTTTCGACCAGGATACTAAACGCAGCGTCGTCGCCCGATAGGATTTTGCGAATCAGTTGAACATCGTCTTCTCTTTCCACGAGGTTTCCTCCTAATGAACAGATTGGATGGCGTTTGCATTTACCAAAAAGTTCAGTAAAATGCCGAGGTTTGTAAAATAGTCAGTGCGCAATGGTTAACACCTTCTATCATTAAAGACGGAAGTTTGATTAAAAAACGTGCATCACGTTAAAAAAACTTGAAAGATTAGTTGCCATACGCGCATTCGACGGCGATTCCCCATGCGCTTATATTGAATTCACGTTAAATTAGATGCAGGTTAACACTCTCCCGTCAAATCCGCATGCTTTAGCTTGCGGGATGTAGAGGGAAACCAAAGGGTTGATAGTAAAAATAACCTAAACCTTTTGAAACTAAAAACGTCTAAATCTATAGTGTTCGGCATAGGTTGTGATTGATGCGTTGTCGGAACGCTCGTCAATTGAGACAATCACGTAAAAGCCCGCACACCTCTATATTGACAAAGCCTTTCGGTATCCGTTGCATGTATAGGGTAGTAGGCATAAAAACCGCACCCGTTGATAAATCACATGTATCATAAGATCAGGCACTTCGGTGCATAGCTGGCTTGGCAGCTATTGTGGAGCGATAATAAGACGGTGGACTCTTTGAGAAAACCGCAGTCGCTGTGAAGCACAAGCCCCTACCTTCAGGTAGTGGGTACCTATGACAATGCCCGAATCACCTTTGCTACCAATCGTTGTTTGAATTCTTGGGCGTTTGGGTCACCGAGGATGATGAAGAAATCGGTGCCAGCGTATCCAGAGCGGCGCAATGCGAAGTAGATATTAACACCTTCTGCTTGCCAAATTAAACGGCCGCCGAGGCTTAGTGCAGGGCTAAAATCATACGTCAGCGTTAAAATCTGTTGGTAGCGACGCTCGAAATGCCACTGGATTTGGGAAGACAACCCGGCAGTGAAACCGTAAGCACGCAGATTCAGATTCCCGCTAATGCGATGAAGTTTCTCGTCTGCTTGTTCACCCCAATTGTAGGTAACACCGACATTATTGAACCTATCAGAAGCACGCGCACGGAATCCAATGCTGAAAACACTATCGTTGAATTCCTCAAATTGCCCGCCCCTCCAGCCAGCGGCGAGTGCATAGTCGCCATGCGTTAGGATAAGTGAAGATACAGACAGGTCACGCCGGAAAACCTCACCCTCGTAAGTATTAGAAACTTCGCTCTGGATAGAAGCGGACGCTCTGCGAAAGAGGCCTTCACGCCATTCATTACGGAAATAACTTCCTAAACTTAGACCGCGATACCCTGTAAATGGATGGTATCCGAGTCTGTTAACGAAATCTGAATCCACAAAAAATACGGATAGATACGGCTGAACGAGTTGTCCTTGGTAAATTAAATTGGCGAATCCGTCCCTTCCGTCTGATTCGCGCGTCCAGCTTTGGGCGATAGCGGATCTTGCTAAAAACTTACCGTATCTCACATCACCAGACAAGTGCCCCACGTTGTTTAACCCGTCCTCTCGTTGATGATGGGACAAGAATGCTGCTCTGATATTGGATGTTGCCGTTAGCGATTGTGAAGCTTGCAGGATAACGTTTTGGTTGTTTCGGTGATATGTGCCTAAAGTGCCGACAGAGGTGTTTTTCCCGATTTTCCCAAAGAGTTTAAGCCCGCCATCCGTATCCATTATCCGTCGCGAGTGGAACAATTGACCGAGGCGATACACATTGCCACCTTCCGAAAAGAAAGGACGGCGATCCGGCACGTAGCGTTCACCATAGGAGAAGTCAATGCCTTCCACTGCCTGTTCGATATTGTCAAAATCGGGGTTTGCTGTACCGATGAGCCGTAACTGCGGGGTAACCTCATAGCGAATGTCTGTCCCAGCGCGTGCAGTATACTCTCTCTCATCAGTTTCCGTTTCACTGAGACCACCAATCAAATAGGGCAACACCTTGAGTTCGCGCTTACGAGGCGGGGGCAGCACATCAATCCAATGTCCATCGTTTTCCCGAAATTCGTTAACGCCAAGATTGCACCACCATGATTTTTCACCAGTGCGTTGCTGTAGTCTATCAACATTGATGCCCATCCGGATAGGTTCTTTTGTATCAGGGTAATCCAGCATCTGCCACGGGATTTCCATTTCTACAACCCATCCGTCATCTACAATCTTTGAAGCAGTTTTCCAGAGTCCGATCCATTCGCTTTTTTCGGCGCGTCCAGTGGCGAGATGTGCATATTTCGTGCCAAGCGGATTTACGATAAAGAAATTCCTGTCAGAAAACTGGTGTGTGTGAAACGGATCAAGACTAAAAGATACGGAGTCTTCTCCCCGAATCCGCGTCTGATCTTTGGTTTGGCGCGCCACAATTTTGTCGGGTATATCGTCGTAAAGGTGAACAGCGACGTAGATAGATGTGTCTGTATAGACGAGCCGAGCGACAGATTGATTTTTCGCCAGTTTTTCGGTGCGTTCATCAATGAAACCGGTAGCTTGCGGTGCGTCTTGCCAGCAAGCATCGTTGAGAACACCATCAATGGTCGGAGGTTGATCTGTTTTGAGTGCCGGGAGTTCTTTTTTTACGGTTTGTATGTTTTCAGCTGCCCAAGTTTGTCCGTTTATGATTAACGTAAACGATAATGCGATAAACAACACCATCGGATAAGTTTTCTGTTTTGTGCGCCTCTTTGTAACGCGGCCGTGTTCAGCGTAATTTTCTGCCCTCGTGAATTTCGGTGCCCCCATTAATTAGTTTCCTCCGTATGTGGGTATTTTGTAGATGCAAACACTATAATTTGATGAGGATTAAGAAATGGTTTCTTAATCCTCATCGTTCACTTACCCTTATAGAGACACGGACTCATAAAAAGAGAGTGAAACGTGTTTTTTCTAACACCGAATGAGAAAACTAAGTGGCACTACGCATGGTCCCGGTATGAAATTCCGTGATGCTTTCAACGCCGCGGAGCAGCATTTCATCGCTGAGACTGAACGCTTCACGTATTTTCAATGACCGATCCATCCGGTCAAGCAACCGTTGGTTCGGTACCACAACAACAGAATCAGCATTTCCTTGAAGCTCTTGTAAGCCTTGTTCTGCCTGTTCGGCGCGACGCTGACCTTCAAAATTGAACGGACGCGTCACAACGCCTACGGCTAAAGCCCCCTGTTCTCGAGCAAGGGCGGCAATCAGAGGCGCGGCACCTGCTCCCGTTCCGCCGCCCATTCCAGCAATGATAAAGACAAGGTCTGCGTCTGCAACGATGGCAGCGAGTTTTTCTCGGTCCTCCTCAGCTGCCTTCTTCCCTAACTCTGGATCTGCCCCGCAATACCCCGGCGTGCTGTTAACGCCAATCAGTATCGGTATTGCTGCTTTACACTTCTCAAGTGCTTGCTGATCTACATTCACAACGTAAAATTCAATGTCTGTCAAACCGACTTCAATCATCCGTTCGACAGCGTTGCCGCCCGCGCCACCGACACCAATAACCTTGATTCTGGTTTCGGTGTGTTTGGATCCTTCTTGTTTTGCTGACATAATTCCCTCTCTTATGCGTTCGACACCGAATTCCTTGCGTAGGAGTTCACGTGTCCGTCTTAGTTGAGTCTTGATAGTGCCTATCGCTAATCCAAGTTCGCCGTGGATTTCCTGGATACTCCACAATTCCAAGTAGTATAGAATCGCAACGTTACGCACTTTATCTGGGAGGTGAAACACTGCTTCTCTTAGATCGTTACACAGCTCTGTTTCCCGAAAACGTGCGACCGCGTCCTGATCAATGTGATCGGTGAGGTCAGGGGAACTTTGTGGAATATCAGTTCTTGAATGATGGACAGATGCATAGTATCTGGTGCAAGCGTTGTAAGTGATTCGCTGTAACCATGCCCCAAAACTTTCGACGTTCCGTAGACCACTGATGTTTTCCCACACAGCACGCCAAATGTCCATGAGTATCTCTTCAGCGTCCCGACGTTGTCTCGAATTTGCGACAACCACTTTCCAGACGCGAGGACTGTAACGCGACATTAACTCTGTAAACGCTGACTCATCACCTGCTTGTACGCGTTGAATGAGTTCTTCATCTTTCAGATTCGTGTGCATAGATAGTCCTCAATTTGATTTTAACTTAATGAGCGGGATTCTTTGGGGGGTGGTTTAAAAAAATACAATCTGGTGAGAATTCATTTATGGTAAATTACCGAAATATGCAGACAATTCAGTGGAATAGCCTGTTATAAGTTGTGATAATTTTTCGCTGAACCTCTCGCAACAACTTATACCTCTGAACGCAGGAAGACAAGAAATGCCCCTGAAAGAGACACACTGAGCAGTAAAATGAGCAACAGTATATCCACTATTGCCGGGTTGAGCGTATCCTGAAAAGTTAACTTATCTTCAAATATCGGGATAGCCTCTGGTGAGACAGGCTTTTCCGACATGCCTTTTGGAATACCGATGATGTGAAGACTCTCTGGATCGCCGCGATCCATTTCAGTGATGAAGTTTCGGAACTGTTGGACATGATGATTAGCGTACTCTAAAAATTGCAAGTGCCGATTGAAGCCTGTGCCTGCCATGGACTCAAGTGCGTATTGGACAATCGCTGCTGGGGAACATCGGGTTATCTGTCTTGCGTGCAGGACTTGCGCACTTTGTGCAGTGAGGTATTGGTGGCTAAGCCGCTCCCGCGTCTCCATATCTTTGTTGACGAGTTCCCGCTGGATCTCCAACTCCGAAGTGTCTATGCTTGCAGCTTCTTCCTGCAAGGTTTCTACCACTTGACGACGTTCTCTTAACGCTTGTCGTTTATCCAAGAAGTCCTTATGAATTTGGTCAGTAGCAGCCGCTGTTGTCTTCTGAAATTGATGATGCGTTTGAACCGAAGGCATCCATTTTGCCGAGAGGGTACCGAGGGTAGATGGCATAAACACCACGACGGTCACCCAGATGAGCAACAGGACAACAAGACTTAATCGACTTTCTCGTGTCATGGCGGAGACGATGAGTCCGACTGCGATGAAGATGCCAGCATAGCAAGAAGCAATGAGGACGATAAGCGCGACACGTCCCCAGTCTGCACCACCGAGCTGCGTCCAACTCCCGGTAGAAATGATAGCGAGATTGAACAAGATGGCAAAATAGAAGGGGATGAGGACTGCGATCAGGGAACCAAAGAATTTACCGACTAATAAGGCAGGACGCGAGATGGAATTTGCAAGACACAGCCGCAGCGTCCCGCGTTCTCGCTCCCCAGAGAGCGCGTCAAAGGTAAATAGGAGCGGAATGAAAGAGAGCAAGTAGGTAATAATAAAGACCCAATCAATTACAGTGGCGGTGGGACGAAGATTACTGAGTGCTTCCATATTCAGACGTGGAACGCCCATCGACCAAAGATAGGTAAGTCCGTAGAGTCTCCAGAAACCACTACTCACGCTTTCGTCTGGTAGAAGTGCATCGCCTCCATCGGCAATGAAAGTAAGAGATGAGGGGCGTTTGTAAAGTTTACCGGGACCCTTTTGCAGTAGTTCATACAATTGCGTTCGGGATTTTAACTCGGTTTGAGACGCGTTAACCTTCTCAGAATACTTCCGAACCCGCTCCGGATGTGTCTGGAGATGTACAATTGCGTTGGTGACCATTAAAGCCACAAGGATGAGCGTGGTCAAGGCAAAGCGGAGACTCGTGAGATGGTCTAAAAGTTCGCGTGTGACAATATGCCTCATTCTTTAATATTCCTTGCTTCTATACCTCAATTTTGATAAAAATCAAAAATGTTGCCATGAATAGGACGAGGTTTATGAATACCAGCAAAAGTAATTCCGGTAGGGCACGCTGTGCGTTGATACCGGCATCTGCACGCTCAAATCGAAAGTGCGGCAAAATCGACCCATCTATGGTTTCTTGTTCATTCGGAGCAAACCACTGTAGGCTCGCGAAGGTATCTCTCTCATGAAAGGTGTCAATGAGGGTGCGCCGGTACGCCTGTGCTGTTTGGATATAATCCATCATGCCATCTAAATCGGTGCCTGCCCACGCCGCGGTAGCAAACGTGTAGAGACTCGCTGGACTGAGTTTCATGAGACGTTCATCCCATCGTGCCTGTCGGACGGATGTCTGTCCCACCAGTTGCTCGCCGACCAATCCGACCTTTTCGGCATTCCGGATTTGCAGGGGTGCTGCGAATGCATAATAACGGCGGTAGTGTCGTGCCAAGGGGTGTGCTGCATCTTTCAATTCAAGATTCACCCGCGGGAAATCTCCGAGAAGGAAATATCCGGCTCCACTAAAGAGTGTTGAAAGCCCTTCAGTATCCATAAAAACCGGCGGTTTTCCTTTAAGCGGACTGCTCGCCAAAAATCGATCTCGTTCTCTATCCGCCTCTTCCCGAATTTGCCTTATCTGCTGCTCGGCGGATCTTTTTTCTCCACGCATGTCGCCCACTGGATTCAGGGCAAATCGGCTCCAGTTTGGATAAACGAGTACTAAAATGACCCACAGGAACATGCAAAGCATCAGGGATGTGGCAGCACGGCGGGTTGTTGCGGAAATGAACAGACCGATCAGGTAGAAAATCGACAGATAGACAACTGTTGTCATAACAATGCCGCCAATTCGCAGAAAATCGTCTGTACTGAATTGCAGGGAAGGCGCGAAGGAACACTGAATCAGTGCAAGCAGTAGACTCATCAACACGGGGAGCAGCAAGCAAACCATCGCCGCAATATATTTGGCGAGTAAGACCTTCCCTCGCCCGATAGGGTGCGAGAGTACCAAACGCAAGGTCCCTGTTTCCCAATCTCCCGCAATCGCATCATAGGCAAACAACAGGGACAGTAGACTCAACACAACTTGGAAGATAAAGACAAGATCTATCCGTGAAAAGAGATGCAGATATGGGTTATTTAAACCGAGCGGTGCCCCCGGGCTTGAGAGAGACGGCACACTGCCAAACGCCCACTGCTCTTCCTCGGGTCTGACATCAACTATGGGGTTTGAGAGGGCTGGCACGCTGTCAAACGCTATGTCAAGATCATTGCCAAAACGTGTCTCTAAACCGGCACTAAAGAGACTCAGGGGATTCGGAGGACGTTGAACCTTTAACTTTAAGACTGAATAGGTAGGTGTTGCATCGACTTTCCCGCGGTTTATGGCTTCTTTCTGGCTATAGTCGGCGAGACGTTCTTCATGTGCCCCGATCAGGACAAACATATTCGCGACAACAAGTAGGAGTGTAATAACGACCGCAGCAAAAAAACGCGCGCTCATCAGATGAATCAAGAGTTCTTGGCGTATTAGGGTCAGGAACATCGTTGTAATTTACCGAAGTTTCCAAAGTTTAGGTATATAGTGACGCGATTTAGGGGTAAAAGCGCACATCATTCTGGATAAAAAACAATTCGCGTTAAAAAGCAAAAAGAGGGCATCCTTTCAGAAACGTCTCACCGTTTTGAAAGGTTAGTTAACAATTGCCCTCATTTTCTGACTACACAGTATTTTAAACGAGTTCCGCTCTTTATTCAAGAAAATAATTTTGCACCGTTTTGCGTGTTCACCCTCAATTAATTTTTGTGTGATTTCATTCTCAATTAGCATCCCCCGTTTTTAAGTATTTGAGTGGACTTTCGACGATGTAATCCCCTGAATCCTCCAAAAACTGCTGGACGAGGAAAACGTGTCCGGCACCGATAATCAACAGAATCCGATCGTCGGCAGATTCAGTGATTCGCGTCAGATTGACAAAAATCTTGAGATTCCGAGCATACCAAAAATGGGCGAGCCAGTTGGCACCCGGATATTCGTCCTCCAGTCCAATACGCGCACTCCGTAAATATCCCTGATGATCTGCACGCCTACTTTCGGGCTGATTAATCCGTATGTACTTATCAATCATTGGTTCATATTTCTCAGGTTCAATCCAGATTTTGCCATCTTTATCCCGAGTGATTTTTCCTGGAGGTAGCGGTTGGAGAAGGTGTTCCTGATTGTGAGTTTTGGCAAATGTCTCGGTGTCTATTAATTCGTGATCAATATGGATAGGCGAGTGTTCTGGCCAATGATCAACACAGTACACCTTGGAATGTCTGAACTCTTTTGCCAATCTGTATCCAATCTGATCTCCCTCGTACGGTCCGAGTGCGTACGTCCCGTTTAGATAACCTTGATAACTTTTATTTTCAATGTCGCAACGGCTTGGATCCACCTCAACTGCTATCTTGGTAGGTTTAAATTCTCTGAGGTGTTCAACCACCTGTTTAATCTCGCTCTGGCGTTTAGGGGCGAGGACATCATCGGTTTTGGTATTGATCCTATCCAGTCCTGGATTTGAGAAGTGCCAACTGCCGAGGATCATGATTGTTGGTTTCATTGATGTGTTTTCTCCTTGAAAATATACCTTCGTTCAACATATTCGTCCAGCTAACGAAAACGCTTGTTGTTTTTTAAAGAGACATTAGGCGAATAAAGCGAGTACCCGCGTAACGTAGCGAACGCGTAAACTTAATATTTCACTCTGGGGGCCTGAAACACAGATTCGTCAATTTCTTCAGCATTCAAGGTGACCTTTGTCACTTGACTTTCGCTAAGGACTTGACCTTCTATTTTTTGCACAATCTGATGTGCGACTTTGATACCCTCAACATCGCGATAATCATCCATGAACGTTTCCCTGTCCGCTGTAACGCCTTCCGGGGTTGTTTCACGATGAATGAATTTTACAATATAGCGTGTTTCTTGGCTCACGAAAAGCTGTAAGATCCTGGTAGTTGGCTGCGGCACAAGAAGGATGTCAACGGGTTTGCCATCTACCTCTCCTGTCCCACCATGTTGAATCGGGATTTCGTTTTCAGAGAGATTTCTCAGCATCCACAACGGCTCGCGGAAAACTGTATCTTTAAAGGCATTCGCCCTTTCAGGTGGGAGTGGCTGAATCGTCATGCCTGAGACCTCATCAAAGACATATTCAAATGCAGAAACACCATCAAAGACATAGCCCATTTGGCCGCCTTGCGGTGTCTTGAAATCTTGCCTAAATTTGTCTGGGTAAAGGGAGTACGACGTGGTCTCGATTTGCATCTGTCCCCGCGTCGGTGAATTGGCTGTCGCGCGAGCTTCTATGACGATATTCTTCACGGCTTGCAACTTCTCAAGCCCACCGTATGCGTCAACGGCTGCAGCGATGATTTCTTCGGCTTTCACCACGTCCTCCGTCTGTGGACTTGTGGACTGTACGACTTCCGTAAACACATAGTGTTCACGCCATTGCTGGCCGGGAAAAAGTGCGCTGCATCCCATCATGATAACAGAGCAACAGAGTAGTGAAGAGATCACTGTGAATCGATAAAACATTTTTAACTCCTTTTTGCATGAATTGTGCAAGTTTACACGAAATCGCATCATGTCTGCGACTTCCATTTTTCTGGCGAAGAATAGATTCATTTGTCTGGGTCCGTGGGTCACCACGAGACGGATCACACACACGCAGATAAATTTCCGTTAGAAGCACAGAATCTCTCTGTTAGATAGCAAGAGCACCCTATTCTTAATTGTGTGTGGTATTTATTGTTTTTGCTACTGATTTTCACTGTATTTCTCTTTTGAGACCCTAAATTGACTAATAACGATCCGGTAAACCGAAGGTATGGCCCACCTTATGGAGCAGGTGCCTTGTGCTGTAACTTGTGTGAGGGATACAATGCCACTCATCCGCATTCGTGACGGGGACTAAATGTATTTCAGATGGGTCTCTGATGATATAGGAACCTTCCCTATCATAATGGAATACTGCTTGGAGATGTACTTTTCCCCTTCCGATGCCGACAAAGCCGTCCGGTGCCGCTTCAAAGTAATGCCTGCTGAAGAAGGCATTTGACGACGCAGGGATTCCACTGAGTACGATGAGTGAATAGTAAACAGTAAACTTCCGCACGACTGCTGTTCCTGATCTTACGTCATCCTTCAGTGGCTCCAGCCACGTCTGCAAAGCCCAGCGGATATTATCTGCTATTGCCGCCTGAATCGCTGTCGTCTTTTTCTCCGGCGGACAATTAACAGCAAAGCCATAGATGATATTCCAATTATTATGATGAACTTGCTGAATCAACAATTTCTGGCTTAAGGGGTCTTCAGCCTCAGGGGTGTTGATGATAAAACTATGCGCAGCGTGGCTCCTACCGAGGAAAAGGCCGGCTACCAGTCCGAAAATGAGGAAAAGGTTGATTTTTTTCATGGCATCTCCTGCGGTATCACATTATCGTTCTATAGGCCTGGGCAACTCGCCATAAAACTTCGGGCGTTGGCTCTCAACCTTTTTTGCGCGCAGCTGTTGCTTAATTTCGGCGGGGAACTCAGATGCCTCCTCATGGAACAGGTCTATTGTCTTTTGACGCGTCAGCCTAAAAATATCCTCCCAGGCGATAAAAAAGTTTTTCCTATAAGCCACAAACGGCGGATAATCCGAGTACTTATAGATAGCGTGAACAAATGCCTGTGTAAACAATCTACCTTCGCTATTTTCGAGGGCAAACTCACCTTCGGTCGCCGCGGTCAGATTCAAAAAGCCTTCATGTTCAAAAAGCAGGTGCTTGAACATTTCCGCACGCAACACCCCGTTGCTTAAATTCGCGCGGAAACGGTTTGCAGAAAAATCTACAGGTGCTGTGACAGGTGGTCCTTGGCTCCCGGCATCTGTGATGAGGATCTTGAGACGACACGCCAGATTTCGCATGGAATTGGCAATCGCTTTCCTTGGAATCTTTTCGTTGTCAAGGACATCGAGATAGAGTTCCCCATTTTCGTCTGCAGTGCCGTCTCCAATATAGTAGAGGAACACCACATCGTCAGGCGCAGGCTGCATTCCGTGTAACCACTGTTGGATTCGCGCAGCGGTTGCTTCGCCTTCAGACGCGAACAGATGGAGCGTATTGACAGTGCAGTTCGCTGTTTCCGCAATATCGTCCAGGAGCCATTCAATCTCGTCCCGAGCTTTCATAACTGAATCTTCGTCCGTATCTAAACTCTCTTCCATACTCACTAAGAGGGCATAGAGTGTTTGTGGTGCGGGGGTATCAATACGTCTCGGAAGTTCACCATAGTATATGGGCCGCTGTGTTTGCTGCCCGATCCGTTCAAATTTCCGAGTCAGTCCTTCAGAAAACCATGACGAATGGTGTCCTGACAAGTCTATTGTCTCGTCCCGGGCTGCCTGAAAAACCTCGTCCCACGACAAGAAACCGTCCTCATCTCTATCGGTATGGGGTGTATAAAGCTCCATAATCAACGCATACGTAAACCAGCCGCCCTGCAGGATCTCCTCGTCCGCGATTTTACTTGTACCGGAACTTGCACCGCCCGATAACTCGTCTTCAGTCGCACTCGTGATATTCAGAAAACCCTCATGTTCAAGGAACAGATGTCCAAGTGCCTCCGGATTGCGGTCCCCAAGAAAAGTGGAGGACTTATCCCAAATTACATCGAAACTCACGATATCTGTGATGAGCATTTTTAATCGGCACGTTAACGGCTCCATCGCTGTAACAATTTGCTTTCGCGGAAAACTCCCGTCTTGGAGCGCGAGATGGAGTTCGCGCGCCTTCGTCCTGTCCATGCCGCCATTGCCAGAATAGTAGACGAAAACAACATCGTCAGGTCCAGGACGCACCGCCTGTAGCCACTTGAGGATATTCTCTCCCGTCGCCTGCACTCGGCTGTCCTCGTGGGAAGGGCGCAATAGATCCAGCGTGAGCGGACAGTTGTGTTCAGTCTGAACATCTTGGAGCAACGCCTCAATATTTCTCATATTGACGAGATTGAGTTCCCGAGTGCGCGGGGCATCCTCCATAACCACCAGTAGGGCATGAACCGCCTGTGCGTCTACGGGAGCCGGAAAAAGGACAGCAGCACTTAATAACACTGTTAAAACCGATAACAAGAGTGTGGATCTGACGACTTGCATCAAAAAGTCTCCTTTTGTAATTTGGCGAGGTTGGAAACTTCGCCTGCAAAGGGGTAGAGCCATGGCGTATGGCATTAGTTGCTTATTCGTTTTGGAAGTTCTCCGTAATATTTGGGGCGCTGGCTTCTGATGCCTGCTGCCCTCATCTGTTGCTTTATCTCCTTGCTTCCGCCAGGTGCCTTTTCATAGAACAGGGCCATTGTCTTTTGGCGAGTCCGCTGAAACACTTCCTCCCAGGAGATGAAGAAGTCGAAGTCGCTGTCTAACCCGTCGAACTCGTAGATTGCTTCAATAAAGGACTGTGTAAACCATCCGCCCTCAAAATCCCCCCAAGCAATTTCACCCTCCGTCGCAGCGGTCAGATCCAGAAACCCATCATGTTCAAAAAACAGGTGTGTATATGCATCTTCGCGAGATAAATTTCGATTTTTACCTTTAGACCGGTAGAGACTGTCAAAAACATCTAACGGTTCTGTGACTGGTATCCCGCGACTACTGGCATCGGTGATGAGAATTTTGAGGCGACACGCCAATGCCTGCATCGGAGACACAATCGCGTCTCGTGGAAAGTGTTCATCGTCAAGGAGCTTGAGATGAAGTTGTCCACTCTCCTCGTTTGCATGCCCATGCCCGTTATAGTAAATGAAAACGACATCGTCACGAGCAGGACGCACTTCCTCTAACCATCGCAGGATGCGTACCGATGTCATCTCTTGCTTGGACGCGAACAGATGGGCTTTCTTGAAATTGCAGTTGGCTGTCTCCACAACATCCTCAAGGAGTGATTCAATCGCTTCCATGGCCTCTAAATGGGAACTGTCCTCATCCAGAATCACGAATAGGGCATGGAGGGTTTGTGCGTCCATAGGAGCTGGTGCCACTGTGCCGATACGTCTCGGGAGTTGCCCGTAATATTTGGGGTTCTGGCTCTGCTGCTCTCTCCGGTCGAGTTTCCGTTTCAAGCCCTCGGAGAAGTGCTCTGAAGCAAAACCGAACAGCCCTCGTGTGCGGCCTTGTGCTAACTCGAAAACTTCCTTCCAAGACACAAAACCGTCGTCATTAAAGTCATGAGGCGAGTCCATCGCATCAAGTAACGCCCGTGTAAACCAGGAGCACCCACTCCAACTGCCAGTTGTCCCGCCCGATAATTCACCTTCACTTGCACTCGTGATATTCAGAAAACCCTCATGTTCAAGGAACAGCGGCCTGTATGCAGCCGTGGTGTGGAAGTGTGGATGGATAGATACCAAAATTGGCGTATCGAAACTAAAGATGTCCGTAATGAACATTTTTAAGCGGCACGGTAACCCATCAATGGCTTCAGCGAGCTGCTTTCGCGGAAAGTCCTCGTCTTGCAGCGTAAGAGAAAATTCTTGTGTCTCCTTATCTGTCTCGCCATCTCCGGAATAGTAGACGAAAACGACATCGTCAGGCTCCGGGCGCACCGCTTGTAGCCAGCCCAGGATATTCTCACGGGTTGCGTGATGTTTGCTGTCAGCATGTGAAGGGTGGAAACTATCCACCGTTAGATTGCAGCCAAGTTCATCCTTGATCTCCTCTAAGTGGCCCGCAATTCTGACCAGATTCGTTTCATTGAGTTCTTGGGTAAGAGGCGCATCCTTCATTATTATCAACATCGCATGAATCGTTTGGGCACCTGCAGCAGGCGTGAAAACTACAGCGGCGACGAAGATGATCACTCCTAAAGTTAGTACGTACAGTTCTCTAACAACTTTCACAATAATCTCTCCTGTTCTATTGTTGGTGGCGAATCCGTGGCCAGATCAACATGGTATCCAACGGAAAAACCTCCACTTATATCCGAAGCGAGATTCTATCAATTGCGAGGGGCATGATGCCTCAGTTTTAGTCATGGAGCCAGTGATACAGACCTCACACAACGAAAACCGAAGCCGTAGTTCGACCACTTTCCCCACGCCTTAATGCGAGCTGCCACGCGCAAACCTTGTGGAGAATTGAGGTGCCCCCCCCCCACGTAGGACGCGTTTCCCTTGAGCAGTTCTCCAATTTTTCAGCAGCCACTCAACCGTCAGCATCCACTCCATATCGTTTGCCCCGGACAATGGATTTCGCGCAACACCATCCTTCGGAAACGTGTCATAAAAATCTTCATGATATGCGTCGAGGCACCACTCATAGACGTTACCTGCCATATCGTATAACCCATATCCGTTGACAGGATATCGCGCCACTCGCGTGGCAAATCTTTTCAGGTAGTGGGCATCTTTGGGGGTCATCGTATCGCCGTTGGGATATTTCTTGCTGACCAAGCCGCCGCGGGCAGCGTATTCCCATTCGGCTTCAGTGGGCAGCCGTTTGCCGACCCACTCGGCATACGCCATCGCTGCATACCAACTCACATGCGTCACAGGATAGTTGCCGCCGCCTTTCGGGTAGTGATTACCGTTCCAATGCTGAAGGTATTCACCATGGATAGCGAATCTCGGATCGATCCGGTCTTTTTGCCACGCTGGATTGGCATCAACAAACGCTTTAAATTGTGCGTTGGTGACCTCAGTCGTATCCATATAGAACGGATCAACGTAGACGGTTCGGACGGGTTGCTCTTCGTCGTATGAATCTTCGTCGTTGCTGCCCATCTGAAACGTGCCTGCCGGAATGAGTACCATCCCCTGTTGGCGCAGAAGTTCGGGTTCCGGGGGCAGTGTTCTTGCCTTTAAGAACCGCCTACCAATATCTGCAGTTAGCTGCCACGCTTCAATTTCCGGTTCTTGGAGAATGACAGTCTCTACGTGCCGCCACCGCGGTGAAAAATAGAGAGATAGGAGATCCCGCTCAGATTTGTATTTCCAAATGTCCTGCGACACGTTATACAACACCCAAGCCGAACGGAAATCGAAGGGCTGCTCCAAATTACGAATCCATTCTGAATATTCATCTGAATAGCGACCCCTATATTCATCTGAATAGAATTCATCTGTGTAGCGCCCTCTCCACTCCACGGGGGAGCCGAAAGCGGGGAAACATACGACCATCAAAACGATAGATCCCAGCGTCTGTTTGAAAAGCATCCTATTTATCTGAGTGTTCATAGATCACCAGAGTCCGGGGGACATCCCAGAGAAGCACCGTGCCGTCTGCACTTGCCGTTGCGAGCAGTTTGCCATCGGGAGAGAAGGCGACAGAATAGATCTCAGACGTATGTCCTGTAAAAGTATGCGTGCGTTTTCCGGTTTTGACATCCCAAAAGTGAACGGCGTAGTGGTCGTCGCTCCTACTCGCCGTAGCAAGCACCTTGCCATCCGGAGAGAATGCCACGCTGTAAAATAGAGACGGCTCTGCGTCTCTGTCGAGAAAAAGTGTGTATCTGTGTCTCCCTGTTTCGGCATTCCAGAAGCGAAGCATCCCATCACGACACCCCGTTGCGAGTGTGCGACTATCCGGGGAGAACGCTATAGCACTGATCCAATCCGTATGTCCCGTGAGGGTATGCGTGTGTATACCGGTATTCGCACCCCAGACGCGGAGGGTGCCGTCATGACCTCCCGCCACGAATCTTTTGCCGTCGGGAGAGAACGCCACGCTGTGCAATAGAGGCAGATCTGCGTCGAGCATGAGGGTGTGTCTGTGTCCGCCTGTCTGGGTATCCCACAAGCGAAGGGTGCCGTTATAACTCCCCGTCGTTAGCGTCTTGCCATCAGGAGAGAACATCACGCTATGGATCGTCTCTGTATGTCCGGTGAGTGTGCGGATGTGTTCCCCTGTACCGACATCCCAGAAACGAAGCGTCCCGTCATCATCCCCTGTTGCGAGTGTTTTACCATCGGGACTGAAGGCCATGCTGGTATCCCTGTCCCCGGAAAAAATATGCCCATCGTGTGTGAGGGTGTGTTTGTGTTTGACGGTCCGGGTTTCCCAGAGGCGAGTTTTCCCATCATAACTCCGCGTCGCGAATGTTTTGCCATCGGGCGAAAAAATCACGCTGATGAACGCACGTGTATGTCCGGTGAGTATGTGGATGTGTTCCCTTCTGCTGACATCCCATAAACGGACAGACGCATCACGATACGCTTGTGTCATTACCGTCTTGCCATCGGGAGATAATGCGACCCTGTGGAGCCTTGACAGATGTCCGAGAACCTGTTTGCGGAGAACATGTTTGAGGGAGCCGGTTTTCGCATCCCACAGCGAGAGGCACTCCCCCCCATAGCACAAGAGGGTTTTACCGTCTCGACTGAAGGCGACGCGCTCTATCGTACCCGTATGTTCCCAAAGCGTCTGCGTGTGTCTGCCGGTTTTGGTATCCCAGAAGCGGATGCTGCTGTCGGATCCCCCCATCACGAGTGTCTCGCCATCGGGACTAAATACCAAACGATCAACGAACGCGTGGGTCCCCTTGTATACATCGAGGGTCTGCGTGTTTTTTCCTGTGCTGACATCCCAGAAATGGACAGCCGAGTACGTCCGCTCTATTGACGTTGCGATGTTTTTGCCGTCAGGAGAAAAGGCAAAATCGCGGATATGGTTAACGGTGTGTTTGTGTCTGCCGGTCTCAGCATCCCATAAGCGGAGGGTCCTGTCCTGGCTCCGACTTGCCAACGTCTTACCATCAGGAGAGAAGGCGACGCTAAGAACCCTATCCGTATGTCCCGTAAGCGTCTGCGTATGTCTGCCGGTCTCAGCATCCCAGAAACGGACGTTGCTATCACCACACCCCGTCGCAAGTAAGGTGCTATCGGGGCTGAACGCCATGCTGACAACACTCGGCGTATGATTAACGGTGTGTTTGTGTCTGCCGGTCTCAGCATCCCAGAAACGGACGAACTGCGAGTTAGGATTCAACGGATACAAATTTGCCCCAGCAATCGTTTTGCCATCGGGAGAGAATTTGATGACATCAACAACCGCATGTTCGGTGATTAACGCCACCTCTCGATAGGTCGTCGTCTCATAGAGCCAGATACCAATAGAACTGGCAACCGCCAAGTGGCTGCCATCCGGGGAAAAGACCCAATCGGTGACCCACCCTTTGCCGAGTCGAGCGAGCACACCTTCTGGAAGCTGCCACTGTGTGTACGCTTCGGCGAAACTGCTTTCTGCCAATAGCAGGGATACACCGAGACAGATACATGCGAAAAAGAGACGCTTTTTCAACATTTCGCTTACCTCGCCTATGGTGCTGTTGAGGGTTAGCACTTAAACGTTCTATAACCCGATGAGGTTTACATATCTCCTGCGGGGCAGGAGATACCTACATGGAAATAATATTACTTCCTTATGAGCATCTTGCGCGTGGCTGTGAAATCGCCTGCGGTGAAGAAATACACACCACTCGCCACAGGTTCACCAAACCCATTTTTGCCATCCCAATACATCCTGCCGTTAACTACATCCAGGTCGAGACTCGCGGGTCTACCTGAGTCAGTGATACTGTCTTCAATGTTTGTCCCATCAAGGTTCGCCCGCTGGATTTTCTTCGCGCTGTGGAAGCATGGAAGACGCTGCCTTCCATCCTACCTTCACACGCCAACATATCTGTCTGCTGCGCAAGTGCTGGTAACGTTACTACAAACGAGTTGCAAAAAAGTTGCATCCTTTTCAGCGGGGTTGGAAGCTGAGGTCTCCGCTCATTACTGGGAAGCGGGAAAGAGGTAAGGGGTGCCTACCGTGTGTGATAAGACATAGAAAGGCGTGGTTGGGGACCGCGCCTACGCCTAAGTTTTAACGCAAGTCGGTGCCATCTACTCACCGTGTTTATCAATTTCTAATGTATTTAGCAGCCCTTGCATGCCGGCTGACTTTGACGGCGGTAAAACATGGAGCCAATGTCCATCGTCTTCATACCGTTCGGTGGAACCTATATTTGACCACCAAGAATGCGTCCAAGTCCGTGCTTGGAAACGATCGAAGTTAATCCCCATCCGAATCGGTTCTTTTGTATCCGGATAATCCAACATCTCCCACGGGATTTCCATCTCTACGATCCATCCGTCTTTGACGATCTTTGCTGCGACATTCCATTGGTTTATGCGTTTATCATAATCCGGATCTTCTGGATCGATTTTGACGTATTTTTTACCCAGTGGGTTTGCCATAAAGAAGGTACGATCGCCAAATCGGTGTGTGTGAGATGGATCAATACTGAAAGAGACCCAATCCTCTATTGCGTTGTCGAACCGAATCTGGTCTTTGGTTTGAACTGTGGCGATTTTGTTGGGCTGTGAATCGTAAAGGTGCCATCCGACATAGATCGCTTTAGGTGTATAAACCAGCTTAACGACCGCATCATCCGCAATAACTTTTTTGGTGCGGACATGCGTAAATCGATCCGCTTGCGGTGCGATTTTCCAACACGCGTCGTCAAGAATTCCATCAATCATCGGCGGATAGTCGACTTTTACAGCGAGCATCTCCCTTCGGATCGTGTTTCCGATAGGTACCGCTTGTTCCTTCAATTTACCGCTAACATTGATGTCCATCGCGCCAAAATTACTCAGATTTCGGAGCAGGTCCTCAACGCGTTCGGGTGCGATCTCCCCAACAATGTTCACAAAGGTGACTTCCTCAGGCATTTTGGGAACCACGATGACGAAAATACCGTAAACTTTGTCTTCGCCGAATAGCAAGTTAATTTCGACGACTTCATTGTCCTCCTTGATTTTGAAAAGAATCCCCCACTTATCTTTTTGGAGTTTCAGTCGGAAGTAACTCACTAATTCCTGTTCATCAACGGTTTTCCTATCATAGGTGCGCACATAGATTCCGTCTAACATCTGAATCAATTCTTTCATTTCTGGCGTGTTGTTTACCGATTTGGAAGCCAAGTTGATGAGTTTTGCGGTTAAGTTGACCTCGACTTTTGCTTCAACGACCCAAGGAAATTCAAAGGATATGAGTCCTTTTCTTTCGACGGTGCCTGTTTCATTCTGCTGGGCAACCGTGGTTTGCGTCGGTGTTAGCCATAGGACGAAAAAGAGCAGCATGAATGGCAATAATCGATGTCTATGCAATTTCATGGTGTTTCTCCTTTTTGATGTGAATCTTCATGGTATTTTGTATCCTCAATAACTTCGGGAGACCGGTTAAGGCTATCCAAACTCCGGTGAATTGCTGATGCAATATCTGCTCTCTGTTTTGACACACGACGCGACGCTTCTTCTATCATAACGAACGAACCACGAGAAGTTTCATCTCTCCGCTCCACCGCGTATTGTAACTTGCTGAGTGCATAGTCAAGGTCGCGAGAGGCTTGCCTAATTCTTGTGTGATGTTGATACTGATAGATACCAAATAGGACAATCCCTATGAAGCACGCCAACGCGCCTACGCGGACAGGTAACGCGGTTAAGTTATCCGAGAGTGCCAACAATTGAAATATCCAACCCGTCCATTTTTTCGTATTATCTGGGTGTGCGCGGACATAAGCCGATACCTCGTCAAAGATTTTCGGTGGTGGCTCGGGTCTTGGAAGTTCTTGTAATGCTTCGCTAATTGCTGCTGCGAAGTAGACCTCGTTTTGACACTCCGGACAGGACGCGATATGTGCTTCTATCGTTGCATGCCTGTTCGCGTCTAATTCATCGGCAAGGTATACCTCTAAGATGTCTTGGACTTCGTGGCAAAGTGAATTTTGACGGATAGCAAATTGATTCATTCGTTATTTCTCCAATAGCAACGTAGTAACTCCCGCAATTTCTTGCGGGCGCGAAATGCGGTTGATTTTACAGTACCTTCTGGTTGTTTTGTGATCTTTGCGATCTCTTTAAAACTCATGCCATCCAATTCCCGCATAATTATTACGACTCGCATGTCAGATGGCAATTTACTGATGGCACAACGCACTAACTCTTTGAGTTCCTGCTTGACGACAATCTCATCGGGTGATGGATTTGAATGATGGGTGTGTGTATGCATCAGTGCCTCAAGTTCCGCGTCATCCCCTTCTGTCAAAGCCCCCTGAAATTTGTGCCGTTTTAGGAGATTAAAACAGAGATTTTGTGCGCATTTTAGCAGCCATGACTGGACAGTCTTTGTGCGCAATTTGGCGCGGTGTTTCCATGCCTTAATAAAGGTTTCCTGTGTTATGTCCTCAGCATCTTCCTGATTCCCGAGCAGATAGAAGGCGTGTTGATAAATCCGAGCCTTATATTTTTCGACAAGTCCAAGGAATTCCTCTTCTGTCATGTTAAGACTCCGCGCATTTTGAGATGAATATGAGTTCGACGTAGGATGAAATAATTAAAGACAGTCTAACTTTTCAGATAACACTCACGATCCGTAAAATATCATCCGTTATGAGAAATGTCATTAGATTGCGTTGACATCAAAGAGAACGTTTTAGGTCTAACGAAAGTTGTTTTATTTTTCAGATTTGTTAATTTCTGATGGGGTACTCGGCCCTTTTAGGGCGACCGATTTTGGCGGTGGTAAAACATGCAGCCAGTGTCCATTGTCTTCGGAACGTCCAGGGTAACCTGTATTTGACCACGAAGAAGCTATGCGCGGACGGGCATGCACCCGCTGAAAGTTAAGCCCCATCCAAATGGGTTCAGTAGTTTCGGGGTAATCCAATATCTCCCACGGAATTTCCATCTCCACGACCCATCCATCCTTGACGATTTTGGCACCGACATTCCACCGACCCATCCGTTCATTATCAGTTAGATCTCCGGTTTTCCTTGGTATCAGGACGTATGTGATACCAAATGGATTTGCCATAAACCATGTTGGTTGATGCCTATGAAAGGGATCAAACTCAAAGGATACCCAATCCTCTGTTATCCCCCACATCTCTTTACTGCTGGTTTGACGTGCGACGATTTTATCGGGTTCGGAATCGTAAAGGTACCATCCAACGTAAATGGCTTTAGGCGTGTAAACCAACTTAACGACCGAATCATCCGCAACAGGATCTTCATAATAGCCGTGGGTGAAACCATCGGCTCGCGGTGCGATTTTCCAGCATAAGTCATCAAGAACGCCATCAATCGTCGGCGGGTAGTCAACTTTTACTGCCAGCAGCTCCCTTTGCCCCGTCCTTCGCGAAGATACCGCTTGCATCCTCAATTTACGCCTGATATCAATGTCCATCACGCCAAAACTGCCCAGACCTAAGAGTAGGTCCTCAACACGTTCTGGGTCGATTTTCCCAACGATGTTTACAAAGGTGACTTCCTCAGGCACTTCAGGAATTAGGATGATGAAAATCCCATGGACCTTGTCCTTGTTAAATAGCAAACTAATTTCAAGGGTTTCATCATCTTCCTTGATTTTAAGAAGCGTTTCCCATGTATCCTGCTTGAGCTTCCACCGAAAATAACTCACTAATTCCTGTTCATCAACGGTTCTCCTATCGTAGGTGCGGACATAGATTCCGTTCAACATCTGAATCAATTCTGACACCTCTGCTGCATTCTTTAGCGATTTGGAAGCCAGATTGATGAGTTTTGGGGTTAAGTTGACCTCGACTTTTGCCTCAATGCTCCAAGGGAATTCAAGGGATACATATCCTTTTCCTTCCATTTTGTCTGTTTCGTTCTGTTCAGCGACTGTGGTCTGCATCAGTGTTAGAGGTAAAACTAAAAACAGAAGCATGAACGGCAGGAACTGGTATCTATGTAGCTTCATAGTGTGCTTCCTCCTTGATGTGGACGTTCATAGTATTTCCTATTTTTTTTCTGATGACTGTCGTGCCTCAGAAGCATCTTTGGTGTTTTGTCTGGATTTGTAGCCTGTTTGCATCTCTCTGATAATTTCGTCTGGACTCAGCGCACGATTCCAGATACGGAGTTCGTCAATCAAACCGCGGAAATGGCGGTTCGCGGCAACCGCAGGTTTTATATCGTGTGAGTTTCCTATCAGAACCGATGCAGTATCGGCTTTACCCGGGAGCGAAGCAAAAACTATATAAACCGAAGTCAGTTTGCCATTTATCCAATACCGGTGTATGCCGTTATCTACTTGTGCGGTAACATGTTGCCATCGGTTCAGCGCAATATTCCGGTGACTATTGCCCCCTTTAAAGTTACCAATACTCAGGTGTGTCCCTCCATTGTCCTTTTCCGTGTAAAAACTATAAGACCGGGGATGGTTGCCCTTCGCGACGATGCTCTGCCACAAAGCACCGTTTGGGCCTCCGTGTCGAGGTGTCTTGATCCATGCCATGACGGTAACACTTTTATCAACAGTAAGGCTATCATCATGTGGAATCTCGACCCAGTCGCTCCGTCCGTTAAATTTCAACGCTTTACCAAACTTGCCCTCGACCAGCGTTGGTTTTCCTACCAACTCACCGTTGTTTTTATATTGCGAGTGGTCATTTACGGTCCGACCATTGAGTTCATCAAAAGATAAATAAAGTATAAGCGATTTATCGGGATTGCTCCAGACTTCGGTAGCAGTTCCAGTAACGGTACAAACGAAAAATAAGGTTAAAAGGCTTACATTTTTCATAAGACTTCTCCATTGATGTCAATATATCTATGTTCCACTGTTTCCGATCATTTCAATGTCTATATTGTCAACAGGACCCAAGAGCTTTCAACGAGCAGGCACTACCTATTTCGTATATTTTGTTAGCGGGATTCGTGATCCTGTTAATTATGGGCTTCATCGTTATTGTGTAACGCTTAGGATCTTGCAAATCAAACTCCCGTTAACGTTACTACAAACGAGTTGCAAAAAAGTTGCACTTTTTTTCATTAATTTAAGATTCTTAGGAGGATTTAGACGGTACTTGGACCATTTTCAGTTGAGAATTGCGATGTTCAGCAAAAATCATAGGATTTTTCTTTGACTATCAACAAGCCTTAACATCAAACGCTAAGGCACTTGAGTTAGTCGGCAAAATTGGAACGATAGGTGCGGTTCGCATCCACACCAAGTTGTTAGAGGACTGAAAGTTTTTACTGGTCCCTGAGAGCGTAGTCGAATTTTAGGCCCACTGAAATACAGTGCCCAACAGACGCATCGGTTCATCGCGGAGCCATCTGTATATCTGTGGTGCCTCGTCAACATGCACGCGGTGTCGAATCAGCGGAGCAATCTTGATAGAACCTTGTCGAAGAAATCGACAGAGATTCTCCAAATCATCGCAAGTGAAGTGGCTACACTGAAGGATGCTAACCTCCTTAAATTGTCCAATGTTAAAGGTATAATTGACATCGAACCGTCCTGCGACGAGGAGGAGTCGTCCGCGAGTTTTACAGGCGCGAATCATCGGCGTGACCATGTCTGGGACACCAGCGAAGTCCATGACAGCGTCGAAAACCCCATCATGAATCTGTGTATCCCAACCGTCTCCACTCGTATTGAAAACCTGTTCTGCTACACCTAATTGCCGGATCTGTTCCAGTCGGGATTCTTCGATGTCACATACAGTGACGCGGGCACCCATAGCGTAAGCGATCTGTGCTGCGAACATCCCGATACAGCCCTGTCCGACAATAAGTACTTTTTCTCCGATGCGTGGATCGACGCGCCGACAACAGTGCATTGCGACCCCGGAAATTCCGAAAAGGGCGGCTTCACCCGGCTCAACATCAATTGGCAATTTTAGAAGGAGTCCATCCTCTCGGATAGTGAACCGCTCGACATGATTTACGCTCGCATAGATGAGATCGCCAATCTGGAGTTTCGTTACGTCCGGGCCTGCTTCAATAACTCTGCCCACGTTCTGATAGCCATCACTCACCGGTAGATGGTCCTCCGAGGTTGAATAGTTGCCGCCGATAAGTTGATTCCGCTCTGTCCCGTTGGTGAGACCTGTAAATAGAGCCTGGCAGAGCACCTCGTTCCCGACAGGTGGTGCTGGCTCTTTCCAATCGGTCGCAACGACCTTTTCACGCTGTTTATCTGGTAATGGTTTGACGACAAGTGCTCTCACGATATAGATAACTCCTCGCAGAAATTTGGGTTCATAATTCGCTTTCTTTATCCTAAATGAAACCCACGGATTTGTCAATGCTAAATTGATCTAAGGTCAAAATTCTCGGTTTTCATTGCTTGTAATTTCTTAAAAAACTTGTTGACAGATTGTCGCGTTTTTTGTAGAATTTTAAATTATGCCACGAGAAAATTTTCGGAAATCACTGAAACCGTTTTTATCCCTTCACGTTAATTTTTTAAGGAGAATCCGTAATGCCAAAACGCGTTAATAAAGCGATTGAATTACTGGAAGATGACCTGCCTGTCTTCTACACTGGCAGTCACACGGGCGCGAACTTGAACTATGACGCAGGTCGCGAGATGGCAAAGACCTGGGCAGACTATATCAATGTCGGCATGGAGCATGGAAGTTTCGATCTTGCTGGGTTGGATAGTTTCATGCGCGGTCTCGCTGATGGCGGGCCAACGAATAGCGGACACACAACCCCGGCAGTCATTGTCGAATTGCCGGTAGATGGCGTTAGCGCAGATGTAATTCGTGCGAACGGTTGGCAGATGCGACAGCTCCTTGCACGCGGTGTGCACGGACTCCTACTTTGTCACGCCGAATCTCCAGAAGCGGTCAAGGCATTTGTTGAAGCGTGTCGCTACCCGTTTCAAACAATCGGCGTCGGTACGCAGTTGGATGTTGGCAGACGCGGTTCCGCGGGTCAAGGCTCCGCCGCACCTATCTGGGGCATTTCTGCTAACGAATATCTGGATGTCGCCGATCCGTGGCCCCTGAACCCAAACGGTGAACTCTTCTTAGGACTCAAATTTGAAAATAAACGGGCATTAGCGAACGTTGAAATCACCGCGCAGGTACCCGGCATCGCCTTTGCAGAGTGGGGACCCGGTGATATGAGTATGTCGTTTGGCTATAAAAATCCGCCGAACCCGCGTCCAAAGGAATTGCAAGATGCTCGGGATCGCGTCTTTGCAGCGTGTAAAGCAACCGGCATTCGATTTTTAGAAAGCACGTCCGCTGATACAATTGAGGCGAGCATTGATGCGGGTGTCCGGGTCACCGGTGGTGGTGAGGAAGCTGCACGCATCGGACGGGCGTACGCCGGTAGGACAATGCCTGTTTAACACCTATTTTTTTATCCATAAACGCGAGGCACCATACCTCGCCTGCCTTAGAAAACTGTAACGCGAGGTCCCATACCTCGCATCGGCGCGGCATACAAATATTCAAAAAGGGAAATCCTCCTATGGCATTAACAGAACAGGAAATGTTGGCGGAATTGCGGAAATATGATACGGCTTCCATCACGAATGTGGTGGCTACGTATCCGGGGAATCCGCTCTGCCTTGGACTTTATAACCCGTGGACTGAAAATTGGTACACGGATACCACTATCCGTTGTATGTATCCAGAACTCGGAGCTGTTGCTGGATATGCGGTAACATGTGTCTACGGTTTACCCGACCCAAACTATTCAGAACTCTCTTTTATGGATGTCATAGATGCGTTAGGGGCTTCCAAACAACCAACGATCTTTGCATTTGAACAGAAGTTTCCACCCGAATTGGAGAACAAGGTCGGCTTGGCAGGTGGAAATATGACAGCAGCAATGAAGTCAATCGGTTGTCTGGGGGCAATTTCAAACGGTCCGTCACGCGATATTGACGAAATCCGACCGATGGAATTTCAGTATCTGTTGAGTGGCATCACACCCGGGCATGGCGCAATGGCGGTTCATGCTGTCAACGTACCCGTCTCAATAGCAGGGATGGATGTCGCGCCGGGTGAGATTATCCACATGGATGAAAACGGGGCGTGCAAGTTTCCGGGGGACAAACTGGAAGCGGTCTTGACGAATGTCAAGGCGTTACTCGAAGAGGAAGGCGATCGGATTGGGAAGTTGCTCTCAGGTCCGAAAACGGCGAAACAGGTACGCGCAATTTTCAGCGGACATTCTTATGCAGAAGATGACGAAGAATAGAAATATTTTTGCATCGTAAGCAAATTTATAGTATCCGTAAGATGACAGGTTTTGGAAAAATTGTTTGCAAGAGATATTAAAATGTCTTATAATTTATGAAGCAAATAATTTTGATAAAAAGTCATTTTCCAAATTTCTGTACTGCATTACATAACATAAATTTGTTACTAAATCCCTATCGTATACCTTATGTTGTTGGGTCTGCGACGGTACACTATGAATCTAAATTTGCAGGTTCCCAATATTGAGATGCAAGCCAGACCAACCGAAGAATTTGAATCCAAATAGGACCAAAATGCCAAACGTCTTTGAAGCCCTGAACGAACGGGGTTTTATTAAACAGACTACCAACGCTGAACAGGTTTCAAACCTGTTAGCTGAAGAACAGGTTACCTACTATGTCGGTTTTGATCCGACAGCCTCAAGTCTGCATGTCGGCAGTCTTGTTCCGATAATGGCGATGGCACACCTGCAGCGTGCAGGACATAAGCCAATTGCAATTATCGGTGGTGGGACAACAATGATTGGCGACCCGACGGACAAGACCGAAATGCGCCCGATGTTGTCGCAGGAACAAATCTCAGCCAACGGTAAGAATATTCTTACCCAACTCCAACGTTATTTAAATCTTGATAATGACATAGCAGATAGCAAGGACTCGCCAACTGTATCGGAAGTAGGTAGGTTTCTCAACAATGCTGACTGGCTGCTTTCGGTAAACTACATTGAATTTTTACGCGATATTGGCAAACACTTTCGGGTGAATGAGATGATTAAAGCGGAAGGGTATCGGCAACGGCTTGACCGTGAACTCGGTCTCTCATTTCTTGAATTTAATTATCAACTGCTCCAAGCTTATGACTACTTGTGTCTTTTCCAGAAATATGGGTGTCGTCTCCAACTCGGCGGGGACGATCAGTGGGGCAATATTCTTGCCGGTGTTGATCTTGTTCGCCGCGTTGAAGGCGAACGGGTTCACGCGGTCACTTTTCCGTTGCTCACGACTGCGAATGGTGCAAAGATGGGAAAAACCGCAGGCGGCGCGGTTTGGCTTGACGCTGAACGGACATCGCCTTATGAATTTTATCAGTACTGGATTAACGTGGACGACCGCGATGTCTCGCGATTCTTAGGGTATTTTACCTTTCTCCCAATGGATGAAATCCAACGACTCGGAAACTTGGAAGATGCGGCGATTCGAGAAGCGAAAGAAATCCTCGCGTACGAAGCCACTTGTCTGACGCACGGAAAGACGGAAGCGGATAAAGCACAAGCAGCATCACGCGCCGCATTTGGCGGTGGCAACCTTGATGATGTTGCGATGCCGACTTCGACGATCGAGTTTGAACAACTTGACAGTGGTATTCCAATCATGACGTTGTTCCATGAAGTCGGGTTGGCAAATTCGCGTAGTGACGCGCGGCGGCTCATTCAGCAAGGTGGTGCCTACATCAACGAAAAGCAGTATCGAGCGATCGATATGGTCATTGGTACCGACCTACTTGAAGAGAACGCGTTACTTCTCCGTGCTGGTAAGAAGCGTTATCATCGAATTATTCTTAAAGAAAATTAATTATTATTATATCGGATTTTTATATAGACGCGCTTGGGGGGCGCATATTATTATAAGCTGCACTGGTGCGATTCCTCCAACGCACCGATAATTAAAGAGGTATGAGTATGACAGTTGATAATCCGAATGGGGTTGATGAAGGGACAACCTCTCCAAAACATTCTAATGGAGATGACCGGGTGGGACTCGTTTTCACGCGCCATTTTACCGAGTCCGGCGTTCATCCATTCGATTTGTTGGAGTGGGAACGTCGTGATGCCGTCATCTATAATGAAAAAGGTGATGTCATTTTTAAACAGGAGCAGGTTGAAGTACCGGCGGACTGGACGCAACTCGCTACGGATATTGCATCATCAAAATATTTTCGCAAAGCTGGGGTTCCTGGGGCAGAATTAGAGGATAGCGTTCGCCAACTGGTTACCCGTGTGGCGCGCACGCTCCGCCGTGCAGGCGAAGAATTCGGGGGCTATTTTGCTACCCCTGAAGATGCGCAGGCATTTGAGATGGAATTGACGCATATCCTCGTTACACAACGGGGTGCCTTTAACTCGCCTGTCTGGTTCAACTGCGGCTTGTGGCACGAATATAATATTGAGGGGGGCGGTGGCAACTACTATTGGGACCGAGACGCAGAAGCAGTCAAGGTCACTACCAATGCATATCAACACCCGCAAAATTCCGCCTGTTTTATTCAAAGCGTTGACGATTCTCTGGATTCCATGTTGGAACTCCAGAGATCTGAAGTACGGCTCTTTAAATACGGTAGCGGTACAGGCTCTAATTTTAGTCGAGTTCGCGCGAAAGGTGAACTGCTCTCCGGCGGCGGCGAGAGTTCTGGGGTTCTCTCGTTCCTTGAAGGTTTTGACCGGTGGGCTGGCAGCATCAAATCTGGCGGGACTACCAGACGCGCAGCCAAAATGGTCATCCTCGATATGGATCACCCGGAAATTGTTGACTATATTGACTGGAAACTCAGAGAAGAGGATAAAGCAAAGGCACTCATCGCTGCAGGGTATCCGGCTGATTTTAACGGTGAAGCCTACAGTACTGTCAGTGGACAGAACAGTAATAACTCTGTCCGGATTCCAGATGAGTTTATGGATGGATACCTCCAAGGAGATTCTTGGAAAACTACGTATCGGACAAGTGGTGAAGTTGCCGATGAGTATGACGCAAGAACACTGATGGAGAAGATTGCTTACGCCGCTTGGGCATGCGCGGATCCGGGCGTCCAATTTGATAGCACGATTCAGAAATGGCACACCTGTAAAAACACAGGGAGGATTAATGCCAGCAACCCGTGCAGTGAATACCTCTTCTTAGACGATTCTGCCTGCAACCTCGCCAGTATTAATCTTGCGAAATTCTTGACGGATGATAACACCTTCGATATTGAAGGCTTTCGTGCTACTGTTCGTGTCTTCGCGACTGCAATGGAAATTATAGTAGATCTCTCTTCATACCCGACCGAAAATATAGCACAACGTTCTCATGAATATCGTCCGCTCGGACTCGGTTATGCGAATTTGGGAGCACTCCTGATGCGCTTAGGTATTCCTTATGACAGTGAGCAAGCCTTCGCTTATGCCGGTGCTATTACCGCTATCCTGAGTGGGCAAGGATACCAGACGAGTGCTGAGATTGCCAAAAGTGTCGGAGCTTTCGCTGGATACGCGAAGAACAGCGACTCAATGTTAGACGTTATGCGGCTGCACCGCGATGCTGCCTACAATATTGATCCGGTCGCATGTCCCGCTGATCTATTGGACGCAGCAAAAGCGGACTGGGATCTCTGCCTTGAGAAAGGTGAGCAGTGGGGCTATCGGAATTCGCAAATCAGTGTCATCGCGCCGACGGGCACTATCTCCTTCCTGATGGATTGCGACACAACGGGAATTGAACCAGAGTTTGCCCTCGTCAAATTCAAGAAATTGGCGGGCGGTGGCTATATGAAGATCGTCAACCAGAGCGTCCGTGATGCTTTGTACAACTTAGATTACACGCTCCAGCAAACTGAAGCGATTATTACGTATCTGGTCGGAACGGGCACTTTTGAAGGGGCACCGCACATCAATCCGGATACATTAAAGCGAAAGGGTTTCACGCAGGAAGATATCGATCGCGTCGCGGAGATGTTACCGACTGCGTTTGACCTGAATCTCGCTTTTGCTCCCGGTTTTCTCGGCGAAGCGTGTCTTGAGCGGTTAGGCATAACCGAGGAAGAAGCCGCAGATCCGAGTTTTGATCTTCTCTCTGTAATGGGATTCAGTGAAGATGAAATCAGTAAGGCTGAGGAATTCATCTGCGGCACAGGCACAGTTGAAGGCGCACCGCATCTTTCGCCGACACACTACGCTGTTTTTGATTGCGCTGTCCAGTGTGGTAAGCACGGCACTCGTTATATCAATCACATGGGACCGTTGAAAATGATGGCGGCTGTGCAACCTTTTATCTCTGGTGCGATTTCTAAGACCGTCAACGTCCCACACGACGCAACAGTAGATGACATCAAGACGTTATACGTGGAAGCGTGGCGACGGGGTGTCAAATGTCTGGCTGTTTATCGGGACGGTAGCAAAGGCAGTCAACCGCTTTCAACCCGGACCCAACAGGATGCAGAGAGTGAAACCAACGAGGCTATTACTGACATTCCGGTTGATCGTCCTATTCGGAAGCGTCTCTCAGACACGCGGGATTCTATTACGCACAAATTTAGTGTTGGTGGCCATGAAGGTTATATTCATGTCGGTTTTTATGAGGATGGTAGTCCTGGAGAAGTCTTTCTCCGTATGAGCAAAGAAGGCACGGCAGTCTCTGGGCTGATGGACTCTGTTGCTGTCCTTACTTCTATTGCGTTGCAGTACGGTGTCCCGCTGGAATCGCTTGTGAATAAGTTTAGCCATGTTCGGTTTGAACCGTCAGGTTTTACGGCTAACCCTGATATTCCGATGGCGAAGTCGATTATAGATTACGTTTTCCGGTGGCTCGGCATACGGTTTCTCTCCCAAGAACCCCACGTAGGTACCGACATGCCGGTTTTTGAAGAAGAGATGGTGCCACCAGAGGAACTTCATCCGTATGGACACGGCAGTAATGGTGAGACCGACTCTTGGTTGGCTCATGAAAAGCAGGTTGTACTCCAGCATGCGGATGCCCCACCGTGTCTTGAGTGCGGTGCACTTATGATGAGAAGTGGTGTCTGCTATCGCTGCACGAATTGCGGCGCGACGAGTGGATGTTCCTAAACGTTGTCTGTGCCAGAGTCATTCAGAAGTGAGAACGGAATAGTTCTGAATGGCTCTGGTTTTTTATTTTTTAAGCCGCCGTGAAACTTAAGGAAAAGTATGGAAGAAAAAACTTCACAAAAGGTATTCATTGTGCATGGGCATGACGAGGCCGCCAAACACATCACCGCCAGGTTCGTAGGGAAGCTTGGTCTACATTCAGTCATACTTGACGAACAACCCAGCGAAGGTTTGACGATTATTGAGAAGTTTGAAAGATACGCTAACGATGCCGACTTTGCCATTGTCTTAATGACTCCTGATGATGTTGGTGCACCAATACAACAAGAAGGTGAACTCAAACTCAGAGCCCGTCAGAACGTTATATTTGAACTCGGCTATTTTTTTCATGCGTTGGGACGTAAAGGCGTTTGCGCTCTCTATAAAGAAGGCGTTGAGCTTCCTTCGGATATTTATGGCGTTGTTTATGTGCTCATGGATGAGTTTGATGCTTGGCAACTGACATTAGCGAGAGAAATGAAACGAGCGGGTCTATCTGTCGATTTAAACAAACTTTTATAGATACGTGGTACGCCAAAGTTCTCAGTAGGGTTGTCCTTCCAAAATTGAGTTTGACTCTACCGATGAATTAATGCTATAATCAATAGAGTGTTGCGTTCTCATTTTATGTAAGTGGATGTCTCCCTAAAGGCTAAAAATGGAGGAAAATCATGGATGCGAAAACTCGGCGGAAAGTATTGATCTCCTATGGGCAGGATGAGGAAGCCAAAACAACAGTTGCTGAGTTTGTAGAGAACTTGGGCTTAAAGCCAATCATTCTTGATAAACAACCTAACAATGGACAAACGATCATTGATAAGTTTGAAGAGAATGCAGACGAAACGGGTTTCGCCATTGTCTTATTGACCCCCGACGATGTTGGTTCCTCAAAAGCGACAGGAAACCGAAAATCCAGAGCACATCAAAACGTCATCTTGGAACTCGGCTATTTCTTCCGTAGTTTAGGTCATAAACGAGTGTGTGCCCTCTATAAAGATGGCGTTGAGTTATTATCAGATATTCCCGGCCTAGTCTATACCTCTATGGATAGTGACGACTGGCAATTGAAAATCAGAGAAGGGATGCAGGACGCGGGGCTACCTGTTGATATGAGTTGGGACAGTTGAAGAAATAGACCACTAACTATAGGTGTCAATTTTAGAAAAAACAACCGCCGCCCCTAGATCCGGTAGGGCTATTTTCAACTGCGCCGGGTCTTAGCTACAAACATTGCAGACACCAAAGCCTTCTTTAGTCCTGTAAGGTTTATTTGCTTGGGTATTTCTTCAGAATGTTTATAGCAGCGTTTTCAAACAAGGTTCCAAGCCCTGTAAGGGCGTTATGTTTATGTTTAGAGTTACGAAACGTTTCAGGAATCCCTAAATTGACGCTTATGGGCAGTTGAAGAAATGTCCCAATAGTGAAATAAACAAGCGCCGCGCGGATAGTATTTACTTTAATGAGGGGGCAAGTCTAATGAATACCGTAACAATAATCGTCAATAGCTTATTTTTTTTTACTGTTTTGGCAACGGTCATTCTTTAAGGGATTTGTAAAACCAGACAGGGTTGTGTCTATCCCAACAGACTTAAAATCGGTGCTGTTAGACTATCTCCGAAGGCACCACGACATCTCAACCAAAACCATTTATAACGATCTCCAAGGATTCATTGAAAATCGGGGACTTCATAAAAGCGCGTATACAGAGTTTTATAAAGGATTCACTTTCAAGATCGCGCGGAGTCAGCAGAGACTGAGGCAGAAAGGCAAAAATAGTACAATGATACCATTGCACATTATACCGAAGCTGTAAGACTGAACCCTGAACATGCCATGGTATATAACAATCAAGGTGCTGCTTACGGTAAGAAAGGAGAGTTTGACTGGGCAATCCAAGACTTCGACAAAGCAATAGACTTAGACCCTGAAAATGCCACGGCATATATCAATCGAGGTGCTGCTTATTATAAGAAAGGAGAGTTTGACCGGGCAATCCAAGACTATATCAAAACGATAGAATTGACCCCTGAACATGCCGAGGCATATTACAACCGCGGTAACGCTTACGAGAATAAAGAAGCGTTTGACCGGGCAATCCAAAACTTCGACAAAGCAATAGAATTGAATCCTGAATATGCCGAGGCATATTTTAGTCGAGGCTTAGTGTGGTTGAACCTGAGAGTCTGGGAAGAAGCTGAAGTTGATTTAACCACTGCCAAGGACATGGGAATTTTATTACATATCAATGATAGATATATTGAATATTTTGAGGCAAAAAATAATGTGAAGCTACCCGAAAACATCGCAGCACTGTTTCGCGGAGAGTGATGCTGCCTGTACTGACATCGGCAATTGAGTCCACTTTGAGAAACTGTGCCGATGCAAGGGAAACCGTAGAGGGCATGGCGTTAGCAGCCGAAATTATCATTTTTTGATGGGTGAAGTTAGAGGTAGATAAATGCTAACAGTAATTTTGTGTTTGCAAATCGTAATCATCATTCTCATTGTAGGATTGGCAATCATTTGGCAAGGAGTTTATTATGTATGATGTCTATAGTCACAGAGTTAGTAATATTAATGGTAATTATCAAGTTAACCCGTATTCTGTTTATCCCGCTATAGGTTTAAAACATGGTGTAAGTATGACAGAAGTCACTATTGCAGGCGAAAGAGAGGAGCGATATTGTCAAATTGATGGTGTGTCTCAGCATGGCACTAAGGTGTCTGTCATTAGAATGATCCCTGATCATAATGGAAGTATAGGCACTTTATATGCTATAACATTTGAAGCTTTCTATTCGGCAGCGATTGATCCAGCAACCTTACATGCTGCGGAAGAAAAATTAATTGAAGGATTTAAGCGTGAAGAAGCAGAAACGATCACCTCTCCTCCAAGTATAGGAGATCATTTAAAAAACATCTTACATGTCCACCCACATACCAATAAAATTGGTCTTATGTCTCCATACGGGGTAAACATGCTATCTATACTAAATGGTATACATACAGAATTCTATAAGGAGCCACAAGTAGATAGCAAGAATGAGCAGGCTTGGCACTTCACAAAAATAACAAATACAGATGGAAACACGTTCTTTGGAATGCCTGGAGCTACCCGTACCAACATCAGTAAACCAGGCGATAATCCATCTGAACAACCTGAAGAGATTGTGCCACCTTTACATGAGAGGTCTATGTATCAGTATGGAGGTATTTCATCTTTTGGTGTTGGCAGATGTCTTATGCCAGAAGATATAATTTTGTTTATGAAAGAAATGATCGCGACAGACGCCGAAGAAGTTAGAAATAAATTCCTTAGTGTCGATGATGCTATAGAAAAAGCCAAGAAAATCATGAAGGACCAGTTATTATAGAAGGCATCAGGCATGAACGTAGAAAACCGAACCCTCTTTGAAGGCAATAACCTCCATATCCTCCGCGGAAGGGAATTATAGGGAGACATATTATGGCGGGAAATAAGTCTCTGCACGCTGCGAATAGAGCAAAGCAGGATGAATTTTACACACAACTTTCGGACATCGAGAAAGAGCTAAAGCATTACAGGAAGCATTTTCGCGGCAAGACTGTTTACTGCAATTGCGACGATCCCACCATCAGCAATTTCTTTCGCTACTTTCACCTGAATTTCGCGAAACTTGGACTCAAAAGACTGATCACAACCTGCTACAAAAATCGGCAGACAGAGATGTTCAGTAAACACAACATGGAAGCTGCTGCCGGACTTGAGTATATCGGCAATGGAACAGAACCCACCATATTTCAACTTAAGGAAGACGGCGATTTCAGGAGCCGGGAATGTATTGAGTTGCTTAAACAGGCAGATATTGTGGTTACAAATCCGCCGTTTTCATTGTTCAGGGAGTATATCGCGCAACTGGTCGAATACGACAAAAAATTTGTCGTCATTGGGAGCATGAACGCGATAACATACAAAGAGGTATTTCCCCTAATCAAGGGGGACAGGTTGTGGCTTGGTCATGGGCCGGCTGGCAAAGATATGCTTTTTGATGTGCCGGAAGACTATGCGGGAGAATTGGTTAGAAACAAAAGGGAGGGCAGTGCCTACCGACTGGTGGATGGTGTCATCAAGGGTAGATTGGGGAACGCTGTTTGGTTTACCAACCTCGACCATAAGAAGCGGCACGAAGACCTAATCCTTTACAAGAAATACTCTCCTAATGAATACCCTAAATACGATAACTATGATGCCATCAATGTGAATAAAACGGACCATATCCCAGTGGATTTTGCCGGTCCGATGGGAGTTCCGATTAGTTTTTTAGACAAACATAGTCCCAATCAGTTTGAAATCATCGGTATGGATCGACCTCTCATAACCCAGCTAACAGGCAAGCAGAGTAGATTTAAAATCAAAGGCAAAGAGATTTTTGCGCGCATTGTTATCCGTAACAAGAGGATACAGCAATGAAAATCGAGTTGTTAGACCTCACAGTGCGAGAGCTTGTCGAGGATTACGAGGACGATGGCGAAGGCGGCGTGACCGGGTACGGCGGCAAATTGGATATACGACCACCATTTCAACGGGAGTTTATCTACAAAGACAAAGAACGCAACGCCGTCATTGATTCCATCCTGAAAGGATTCCCGTTGAACGTGATGTATTGGGCAGACCGGGAAGACGGTACGTTCGAGATCATTGACGGACAGCAGCGTACAATCTCCATTGCGCAGTATGTGGATTGGGATTTTTCGTTCAATAATCAATACTTCCACAATCTCCCATCAGACAAACAGAAATTGATATTGGATTACAAGTTGATGGTCTACGTGTGTAGTGGGACCGACAGCGAGAAGTTGGAGTGGTTCAAGACGATCAACATTGCAGGAAAGGAGCTGACCAATCAAGAGTTGCGTAACGCTGTTTACGCCGGAACTTGGTTGTCAGATGCCAAGCGATATTTTAGTCGGAACGGTTGCGCTGCATACCAAATCGGCAATGACTATGTCAATGGCTCGCCAATCCGACAAGACTACTTGGAGACAGTGATTAAGTGGGGTCAGCAAAAGCTCAATTGAAGACTACATGGGGAAGCATCAGCACGACAAAAACGCGTTGCCCCTATGGAAGTATTTTCAATCGGTAATCGATTGGGTTGAATCCACTTTCACGAACACAAGACCAAAAATGATGAGGGGCGTAGATTGGGGTTCGCTGCACAACGACTTTGGAGACGCCGACCTTGACGCTGATGAGATTGAGCAGGAAATCGCCCGCCTTATACTTGACGATGATGTCACAGAAAAAAAGGGGATATACCCGTACGTTCTGACTCGCGAGGAGAAGCACCTGAACATACGCGCCTTTTCAGAGGGCATGAAGCAAAAGGTCTACGAAAAACAGTCCGGCTTTTGTGTTATCTGTGATGATAAATTCACAATCAAAGAGATGGAAGCAGACCATATCACACCCTGGTCCGAGGACGGCAAGACCAGCGAGGATAATTGCCAGATGCTTTGTAGAAGGTGTAACAGGGAGAAGTCCGCACGATAATCAGACCGTCCCCTGTGCCCAAGCCAACCAGAGAACCTGCAACTTCTCTGCGGGGCATGTAACTCCATGAAAGGCACTGGCACACAGGAACAATTAATTGCGAAGTTGAGAGCCGAAAGCATCCTTCGCTGAACTACGGATTGCGAATAAAGGAATGTCTTATGAAGTTAAATGGAGGATCAATATGACTGAATACCAAGAAAGTATGAACGGGAAACTTTTTATTATGGAAGGCATCTTTCATAACATGGCATGTGGGGCGCAAATGAATAAAGCAGTACTTCCAGCCGGTCCTATGCTGGCTAATTCCTTTTTATCTGCCCATATATTTGAATTAGGCATAAAAATCATGTGGGAACTATCTTGCTCACAAATTTTTGGGGAAACTGAAATTAAGAAATATGGACATCATATCAACAAAATATATCCTCATTTGAACCCATGTTTTTCTGACTTTATATCAGAAAAATATGAGACAGGAATTAAATACTTTCACAATTCACTTGAGGAATATTTGAATTCATATCAATGTGCGGACAAACCTGAATCTGAAAAGAATTCTATATTATCATGTAAATATTATTTGCTCACAGAGAACCTTAAAGAAAATAGCAGAATAGTTACTCAGGGTAAGTATAGGTTTCAAAAAGTGGAGAAAGTAAATATAGTAACAGGCATTATGCCTGATTTTTTGAAAAATGGTGAACCCGGAGTCTTTAGACAGCCTTCCCCTTTTCTAATTGAAATTATAGAACACATAAAAACACAATTGCAATAAATCAACTAAGATTGAACTTAACGTAATAGGCTTTTACGTGAGTGAATGTAACCTATTCACACTTTCGTTACATATTTCAGCCAACTTAACGTAATAGGTATAGAGTTCAATTGGATTGATGAGAAAAAAAGAATGATGAATAGAACAAGGAGTTGTTATACGATGTGTCAGAATCTCAAATCGCTCACGCCTGTGGACCTCAGCACAGTTTGGGAAATCGAACCCCAGCACTTTACCCCGTGGCTTGCACAAGAGGAAAATCTAACGCGTCTCGGTGAAACATTAGGGATAGACCTCGAACTCAAGGCACAGGAGAGAAATATTAGAGACCTTCGAGCGGATCTACTTTGCAAGAATACGGTGGAAGGTTCATGGGTGCTCATTGAAAACCAGTTGGCACGCATAAACATACGCACGTTGGACAACTGCTCACATACGCTGCTGGCTTAGATGCTTTGACAGTTATCTGGATAGCCAAGACGTTCCGGCAGGAGCATCGTGCCATGTTGGACTGGCAGAATCGGATTACAGATGAACGCTATCGTTTTTTTCGTGTTGAGGTGAAAGTCTGGCAGATAGAAGATTCCGCCAACGCCGTGCAATTTGATGTCGTTTCAAGTCCTAATGACTGGAGCCAGGGAGTGAGTCGGGACACCGGTCAAGAACTCCCCGAAAGTGAACAACGTCAGCTAAGATACTGGACAGGGTTGCAAGAGTACATAGTCGAGAAAGGCAGTTCCGTTAGGTGTCTGTCTCCGAGACCGTCGCGCTACTTCCACTTGAGTATCGAGCGGACAGACTTCTGGTTAATGGTATGGCAGACACCGACTCGTAATGAGATCGGTATATGGCTCTGTATCGGTGGTGAACACAAGGATACATACTTCAGCTTGCTCGCGGACGAAAAAACTGACATTCACACTGAAATTGGCGAAGCACTTCAATGGGTTGAACTCTTAGGAAAACAACGAAATCGGATTTGCTTACATAAAACGGATACTGACCCGTTAGACGAAAGCGATTGGTCGAATCAGTATGAATGGCTTACCGCCAAATTGGAATTGTTTGATAAAGTTTTCCGAGGTCGCATTAAGGCACTCGATGCTTCCGATCCGATTGGATAAGTCCAACGGATTGTGTTGTTTAAAAAGGAGGACGCAATTGAAATGAATCATAACACACGAAACGCATTAGAGGCACTCAAGCGGGAAACGCTTTTGGTGTTATATCAAGAATATGCCACCGATGGACAATACTTGGGTATAAAAGAGGTTCGGGAACGGATGGGAATACCGCCGACACCTGGAGCAAATCAACCTAATGATATGGTCTGCCACTTTCTACTACACCTTGTAGAGGATAAGGCTGTTGAATACATCCCCAGAAACAAATATCAAATCACACAAAAAGGCATCTCAATGATTGGAGGCTAAACTTTAGATGAACATTCAAAACCGTATCATGCACATTGGGTTCCTCACATGGAATGACCGAAGTGGACTAACCCTATCTAAAATGCTATTCTTTTGAAAGCATAAGGCGCGGATACGACCTTTCCAGACACAGCGAAAAAACTATGACCGGCACAGCCGGAAGGGATGGAAAATCTATGAAAAAGTCTTTACTGATTATCAGTTGTTCTGACAAGAAAGATAAAACCCCCGGAAAACTGCCGGCCCTGAAGCGATATAAGGGACAATTCTATCTAACCCTACACAAGGCTATTCGAGAAAGCTACTTCCCGAAATACCTTGACATTCTCATTATCTCCGCGAAGTACGGGTTACTCAAATCGGATGATCTCATTGAGTGCTACAACCAGAAGATGGATTGCCCCCGGGCAAACGAGTTGCGTCCTGATATACAGGCAAACCTCAAGGCGTTTCTCAATGGAAAACACTACGACCAACTTTTCAATGGCTTATGGAAAGTCTATAATAAAACGCTTGAAGGTTTTGATTTAGAAAAATATTGTGAGCACTTGTTTCCAGTGGAAGCGAATAGAGGGAAAAAGAGGCAACAAATGAAGCAGTGGATTAAAGGACTGTTTGAGAAGGAACAGGCGGACGATCACGAAAGCGAGGAGGAGAAATAAAGGAGAACAGAATCGATGGTGCAAACCTATACCGCTGTTATTCAACAGGACGAAGGCTGGTGGATCGGTTGGATACAGGAAATTCCCGGCGTAAATGGCCAAGAACGGACTAAGGACGAATTGCTTGAAGCACTACGAATCACGCTTCTCGAAATGATAGAATACAATCGTAAAGAGGCTATCAAGGCTGCGAAATTTGACCATGAGGAAATCATTATACAGATATGAAACGGAGAGCGTTAGTTATAAACAGAGACTCATTGAAACCTTAGAAACGGCATATCGCAACGCTACACAACACGGTACGATGGATATCACTGCCCCCAATAACAGAACGATGTCCTTCCGCATGCTATTTGAAGATTCATGGTATGAAACCGTGAACCAAACAATCACCTCAACATAAATCCTAATCCCTAATCCCTTCCGACCGATACTTTCCATAAAATACCACTTTTTCGCGGAATTATGTAAGTTTTTATTTATAAGTCGCGTCTATATATGGCAAATAAGGCACTTTCTTTTTTTGAGGCGTTTGATGCGAAACAACACTGCTGAACTGATCCAACGTATCCTTGAAGGTGATGATGCTGCTTTTGCGTGTTTGGTTAGAAAGTACCAGAAGCGTGTTCACGCGCTCGCATGGCGGAAAATAGGGGATTTCCATATCGCTGAAGACATTACGCAGGAAACGTTCCTACAAGTCTATCGGAAATTGGCAAAGCTGAAAGATCCAAGCCAGTTTCCGGGGTGGCTTTACGTGATTGCTAACCGCCGCTGTCTGGCGTGGCTCCGCAAGAAACGGGTACAAACGCAATCTTTGGAGGAGATAGATACAGCCATGACAGAGAGGAGTTCTTATTCGAGACATGTCGCTGCAGCGCAGGCAGAAAGTGCAGCAGAAACAAAACGCGAACTGGTTAAAAATTTACTGGCGAAATTGAAGGAGAGTGATCGGACGATTCTGACGCTCTACTACTTCGGTGAAATGACTTATGCAGAGATCAGCGAGTTTTTGGGTATATCTGTCAATACAGTCGCGACGCGTATTCACCGGGCGCGGGAGCGGTTGAAGGCGTACGAGCCGATGATTCGAGAAGCACTCGGTAGTTTTCAACTGTCTCCGAATTTAACCGAGAATATTATGCGCGAAATTCCGCGTATCAAACCGCTACCACCTACCGGTGGAAACCCACCGGTTGTCCCGTGGGCAATCGCGACTTCAACTGTTATTCTGGTTGTGCTGATGCTCGGCATCAGCAACCAATACTTAGCGCGTTTTCAGCAGCCCTATAATTTTGATGCCACTTCGGAGATGACAGTGGAACTCATTGAGGCACCCATTGTCCTTGATCTCTTATCAAAACCGGATGTCCGAAACCAGCTCGGGAATACCGACGGCACGAATAAAAAGACTGGTGCAGGCATGAAACTTAACGATATTCTTGAATCGCACTTTAATGCCATTGGTGGTCTCGCGCGGCTCTCAGAAATTCGGAATATTCAACGTTCCGGGGACGCACAACTGACACAATGGAATGGCCAACCTGTGAACGAATCGGGTCGCGTTGAAATAGCGGCAGTCGTTGGAAAAAAATCGTATAACAAACTCGACTTCGGTGAACTTTTCCATGAGATCACCATCTGGAATGACACACACGGTTGGAGATCCCTTATGGAAAACAGTCCAACACTCCTCCCAGAAACAGAATATGGGCGTGCCAAAAGCACAACCTATATATCTCCATTGCAGGCAATCTACGAAGAACTTGGTAGCAGCGTCCTTCAAGAAAACGGAGATGAACGCTTTCAAGGTAAGGAATGCCGCGTGATTCGGGTCATTGACACGGAAGATGTATTCTATATCAATAAGATCTCCAATCTACTCGTCGGAGCGAAGACCACCTATACAGCTCCGAACGCCAAAAGTGCTATTGCGGTCCTTCATTACGACGATTATACGGATTATGAAGGTGTAATGTTGCCCAATTCCTACGAAATCTTTATTGGGGACGGGGCGTTAACGGTCAATTACACCATTACAAAAACGGAGATTGATACCCTATTAGACGAGACGATTTTTGAGAAACCGTGAGTTTTCAGCATTATCTGCGAATGCAGATGATTACAACTGACGATCCACTTGCCATTAAACATGCCAGATTGACGATTTTCAGGCATTCCAGTTTTTTACACCTGTCACAAATCTATTCTATCTACAGGAAAACCCACCCATGAAATTTTGTTTATACCTTGTCCTATTTATTGGGATCATGATGCCGTTCTCTGTTTTCGTCGACGCGAACACCGCTAAAGCGGATCAGTCGGAAAGCACTCAACAACCTGTCTCGCCTACCACTGGTGATATAGAAGGTACTGTCTTCTACTCAGAGGAGACTGACACGCCGTTAGTTGCGGCAGAGGTGCACTGTGTTGAAATCGATGTGTCTACGAGAACCGACGCGTCCGGGAATTTTCAGTTTATCGGTATCGCACCCGGCACCTATACCCTCTCAATTATGCACGCAACGTCTCAGACACCGACGACTGCGAAAGTAGAGGTCACAGCCGGTGATACCACGCAGATGAAAATATACGTCGGAACAACCGTCCAACTCGAAACAGTGGTTGTGAAAGGGCAACGCCTTCCGCCAACAATCAGTCGTAAAGTGATGCGAGGTAGCGAAATGATACGAATTCCCAGTGCTGGACGTGATGCACTCAGAGCGATCACCACACTACCAGGCATCGGTGTTCCCAACGATTTCCTCCGCGCCCTCCATATCCGCGGGAGCGCGCCGGGCGACACGCATATTTATCTTGACAGAACCCCGCTCGGCTATCCGTTTCATTTTGGTGGATTCTTCTCAACAACGCATTCGGATAGTATTGAGGATATCCATGTGTACGCAGCCGGCTACGGTGCCGAATTCGGATTGGATTCACAATCGATTATTGACATCCGCACACGTGAACGGTTGAATAAAAAACGGGCAGGTGTTTTAGACGTCAACTTTATATCACCATACGGGTTCTTTGAAACCCAAATTGGAGAAAAAGGATACGCATCCATCGCTGGACGGTTCACCACATATAATCTCATACTCCAATTTTTCTTTGATTCTACATTTCCCACTTGGTCAGATTATCAACTCAAATTTGCTTACCAACTCACCGATAAACATCACCTAACCTTCAACGGCATCGGTGCTACAGATCATTTTGACTTCTCCGACCCTGAATCCTCCGCATATTTTAAGAACGGGTTTCAGGCAGAAGGTATCCACCTCCGCTCGCATCTCACTAATACACTCACATCCCATCTATCGCTTACACGTTCCTATAACTTTCTGAATATCAATTTCGGTGTCGGTCCAAGCCAAGACGACATCTTACCAAGCGAAAAATTTATCTACACTGCTGTCCAAGTCAACGTCCCAACGTATACACTTCGCGAAGACCTATCTTACAAACTCACACCTACCTTTCAATTCGAGCCCGGATTTCTCTTCGCCTTCAGTCCAGCCGAAAGCACCACACATACCTTCCTTCCGCAGAACATCAGTGCCGATGATGAGAAACTCGTATGGAAAGAGGAGTTCGACACATTTCATTACGGCTTCCAACAGGCAGAAGGATACTTACAAGCACGCTACGATCCGCTATCCTTTCTGTCGGTTGCCTTGGGTGTACGACTCGATTACCTCAATTTGACGGATGAACTCTCAATTCAACCGCGCGGGAGCCTTAGTATCACGCTCCCAACAACCTCCACGCTCCGATTCGCCTACGGCAGATACGAACAGAGTCCCTTCGCATATCAAATCCTCAAGACAAGCGGAAACAGAGACCTGGAATCAAGTATTGCCGAGCATTATGTGGTGGAATTAGAACATAAGCTCTCACCACAAACGGAACTCAAATTTGCCCTTTATTACAAAGACCTGCGAAAATTAGTCAATCGGTCCATTAATGTTGACGCACTTTTTGACGACTCGGATACACCGCTCACAACACCATATCGCAATCAGGGCACAGGTTTTGTGAACGGTGCAGAATTCTTTCTGCGACACCGTGTGAGCGAAAAGTTTTTCGGGTGGCTCTCTTATGCCTACACCCATGCCGAGCGACGTGAGAGCCCAGATGCGCCCTACAAACCCTTTCTTTTTGACAATACACATATTGTCAGCCTCGTTGCCAACTACAGCCCGACACCTAAAAACGATATCGGCGCAAAGTGGCAATATGTCAGCGGGACCTCCACCGTTCCCCTCAGCACGCTCCTAATGATTCAAGACCCCGTGACGCTCGGTATGCATCCCCTCCTCTCCGATGTCACCGGTGCGATTGCCCCGGCTGCGTTTCAAGCATATCACCGCTTAGACCTCCGATTGAGTCGCAAGAGAACCCAATGGGGCATCCCTGTAACAGAATTTATTGAGGTCTGGAATGTCTACAACAGCGAAAATAAAATTAATTTCAGTTTCCCTGATAAACTCGTTACAGAATTCAAAGCGGCAGACTCCGAGGAATTCCCCGAGGAATTCCCCATAGACTTAGAAACCTCGGAATATAGGAGTCCTGTGCGATTCCCTTTTAACTTCACCTTCGGTGCGATATATGAGTTTTGACGCAAAAACACTGTTATCTTGTGTGCGAACTTACTTTTTCCTTTTTGTAGCAAATAGGGTGGGTGCTCCCGCGGGTTATGACACGATACGGTTTGGTTGAGTACGCCTGATGTCCCGAACACATTAGGTTAGGAACAATGTCTAAAACTGGGATCTCTATTTTCTGTGTAAATTTATTTCAGACTTTGTCCTGAAAATAGTCTTTTCCCATAGAGTTATTCCAGATTATCTGGATCACTCCAAACAAGAGGCTGCCCGAGAAGATGGTGACAGAACCATTTCAAATTCTGCGACATCACTGCCCGGGCAGCCCGAGGATTCACATTCGGCACACCATGCCCCATGCCCGGATAGCGGAAGAATTCGACAGGGACATCTTGTGCTTTGAGGGCGCGATATAATTTCTGAGCATTTGAGAAAGGGACAATAGAATCGGTATCGCCGTGCTGAATGAGAGTCGGTGTTATTTTATTTACCTCGGCAGTCACAGGAGATGCTTGCCGATAGGCTTCTGGAATCGCTTGCGGCGTGCCACTGAACACCTTCTCCGTAAAACGATGGAATTCAGATGTAGCGTGATAGGTCTTCCAATGGGTGATACCCGCCCCTACGCTTACAGCCGCAAAATAGTCTGAATGTGTAGTCGCAAAGGCTGCAACGAAACCCCCATAACTCCAGCCAGCGCAACCTACATGCCCTGAATCCACGTATCCTTGTGTAATCAGGTGATCTATCCCGCTTTCCACATCCCACAATTCACCTGTTCCAATGTTCCCATGATTCAATTCAAGGAAAGCATGTCCGCGCCCGTCTGAGCCACGATAATTAGGCTTCAGTACCAAAATTCCGTGAGCGAGGAACTGGAGCGTTGGATAGAACCAGCGATCTTCCCAGTCGGGTTGAAGTTCAAGCGATGCAGTTGCTGGACCGCCATGCACTATCACGACGAGTGGATATTTCCGAGCTGGATCAAAATCAGTAGGCTTAAATAGAACACCCTCAATCATAGTATCGTCTCGGCTTTTCCAGTAAATCGTTTCTCTTGTCCCCCATACCCAGTCTCTACAAAACGTACCGAAATCCGTAATTTCCTGACGCTGCATTGAGGAGAATCTGGCAGGTGAGTATTCCGTATCGGAGACTACTACGAGCTCTGGAACATTGTTCGCTCCCCCTGCAACGAATGCCAGGACTCCTGCATCGGAAATGTCAAAGCCCTTGAAAGGTGGTGTGCAAAGCGGATATATGTCCCCAAAATCCAGAAGATCCAATTGACCCGATAAGCCGAGTCGCGCGAGACAAGGCACTGTCCCATTGATATACTGGAGATAAATGCCTTGCGGATTCCATTCTGCCGTAAGGATCTGCTGCTCAAAATGAGGGGTCAGACAACGTAACTCTGATACCAATGCCCCGGAAGACACAGAACATGTCCAGAGTGCCCACGGCTCGTTTGAAAAGAATTCAGAACGTCCGCCGTCCCAGTTGAGCAGAAGTGTTTGCCCGTCGGGAGCTACATCCAGAACAGCTGCTTTTGCAGGTAAATCCAGTTGTACCCAAGAAAACACCAATGCCTCATCGGTTTGCTCCAGTTCGCTAGGACTTATGGAAAGTCGCCAAACCTGCACTTCATCAAGATTCTGCTGAAACTGACAGTTCAGATAAATGGCATTACTTGATACACAGAGATCCCGCATCTGCCAAAACGCATCTAAGTCGTCTGTTAACCTCAGCGTTTTGGAGGAATTGTTCGAGAGTATACCTATAGGCGTTTCTTTGTTAGACAAACTTGTATAGAAAAGCTGCGTTGTTCGTTGTTCGTGCCCCACATGAACACAAGAACCATACCACTGCTCTCGTTCGGCAGCACAAGCATCTGTGGGTGCGTCAGCCCGATAGATAACCCCGTTACCGTAGCACCAGAACGCCTCCACACCAGACGGCGAGGACGTAATTTGTGTGCCGCTAACATCAGCGTTACCGTAAATCCATATCTGCGGTTTCTCACCAAAATATGCCGAGTCTTTTATGTCACGACGCAGCACCGCAAGTGTCCTGTCATTTAACCACCGCGGGCACCAAGCATTCTCTGCTATTTTCCGCGTGTCGTTTTGATCAACGTCATAAACATAGCAGGTCAGGACATACTCGTTTGCCTTCCAGTCTGCTGTTCGCACCACATAGGCGACACGTTTCCCATCTGGGGCAACAGATATTTCAGTGATGAATGGAAGAGAGATCATATCTGTGATGGTGGGTGTATGCTGTTGTTTTTTCATTGTTGCTTTCTTTGAACATTTCTCGTCTGGGGATACTCAGATATTCTCATCTTCTACCACTGCTAACCGTTTTCCAATGCCACAAAAGGCAGACTTCTAACCTGATTTAACTGAATTGGAGGGGAACCCATCCATCCTCGAGGTAATGCTTTAACCGCATAACCGATTCCTCTAAGAAACTTTTCATCCATGGTTGCTGCATTGAATCTGGCAAGCCGCAAACCCAATTAACCAAGAAAACTGTGCGTAGTGCAGTGAACGTCTCAAATTGCCCCCTATAATCCACCGGCAGTGATCGCACCTTCTGATATCCATTGAAAAAAGCACACCATTGTGCTTGGAAATCTGGACGGTGTCGCAAATAAGAAAGCGTTGGCACACAATCGTAGAGGTAGTAACCAAATCCGCACTCGCTGAAATCAATAAAATGCACGTTTTGACCGTGAAAGAGGAAGTTGGCAGGTTGGAAATCACCATGAATCATTCCGAAAGCCTCTGAACTTTTCCCGATCTGTTCCATCTGTGAGCAAAGTTCTCGAATTGATGCGTCAAACACGGAAAGATCTCTGTCCGAGAAAAAACAATCCCCGATACCGGGACGGAGAACGGATCTTTCACCAAGCAGAATCTCTTCATCCAAGTGCGGTCTATCAAAATTATCTGGCAACATAAACGTTTCAGCGTGGTAGTGGACTTTAGCGATAAATGACCCCACGCGTTCGAGTTCTCTCGGTGTTAACAGATCATGATTCCGAAAGCGACCATGGATCCAACGAAATAAGACACAGTATCTGGATTGCGGTACACCAGCAACAGATATTTCTTGAATATATGTCCCGTCAGCGGCGGGTACAGGTTCTGGGACAACCAAATTCGCCTGAGTCCGCAGTGCAGATAACCATAGAAGTTCAGCTCTTATCATCTCTTCCGAAAGATTTTTTTCTGAACGAATAATTCGCAAGATGAATCGTCTTGAAACAGTAGAGTTCTCTATCTGTTGGCTGTTCCCATCCTGATCTACGCGAAAAACTGTATTGTCCGTATTTGACAAAAAGCGCAATGAGGCTTCACCGATATCATACCGTTGGAGCGCAGCGTTTGCGAGATTCCTAAGACGTATAATCTGTCCACGCTGACTGAGACTAAAAAATGCTTTCATCTATGATCCCCCAGAATTCGAGTCTTCTTGTCTCATTTATTATAATCCGTAATTGGCCTGTACTTCAATAAATATGCATTTATGAATGTCTTTTAGAATTCTTTTATACGTAGATAAGTGTGATAAAGTTCTCAATGTTGGACTTGAACAGGACAGAACGTATCGGAGAACATGGTCAATTTCCTCTCCTACATCTTGTTTTTCCCCATCTTGTGTGGTATACTGTTGACGGTTCAGCTTCAATGGTCTACGGCAAAATGATACTAAAGAAAGACTGATAAACATCGAAATCCCAACCAGTGGTGTTTAGTCCCATTTTTCTCGTCAAAATTAACCTTAGACTGCTCTGAAATCTTAACAACAAAGTGTTTTTTACATTATAGGGTTCACGACTATAAAGGAAACTCCCATAGATGGATGCTCCGTTATCGCTCATAGAGAATAGTCTTTCGAGTTCTCTCAAGTACGAGATTCGACTTGCAAAATGCACGAAGTTCAAGAAGAAACGTATCTTGCGCTGTTGGGTTGCGGATGGACCGAGTTTCTTGCCAGAGGTGTTTCTCGTCAAGATAGCGAGACACACTAAACGTGAACCGTATAACCCTAAATCGGATTGCGTTGGAAGTCCGGCTTGGAAATTTTTCAATGAATGGGCTGCGCTTCAATTTTTGAGTCAAATTGATAGCACTCGGACACTGGCTCCTCAATTCATCGCGGGCGATGTTTTTCACGGTCTCATTGCATTTGAGTACCTGCCGAAAGCGCACACCTTCAGGGATGTATTGCGTAACGCTAATGCACACGAGCGAAAGCATGCGCTACTTGCCCATGCTCAGGCAATGGGACGTATGCATGGAGCGACCTATGGTAAGAAAAACGAATGGCTTAGTATACGTACGCGTCTTGGAACATACCACCAAGCAGATCCCGATGCATTTGATGGGATTCTCCGATCTTTTCGCAGGCTCGCGGCATTCGTTGAGCAACCCGTATCTGTCGCCGTTGAGACTGAGCTGTCTGAATTAAAAGAGACACTTTCGGACACCGAACCTTTTTCTGCCCTCAGACACGTGGATATTGCCCCCCAAAACTATCTATTGCATAATAACGCTGTAAAACTTGTTGACTTTGAGTATAGCGATTACGGGCATTTTCTACTTGACGCGCCTCTCGGCCCCTATCCTTTTCCAGTGTGTTGGGAATGTGATGAAGTGCTGAGAAAAGAAATCGAAAATGTTTATCGGGCAGAACTCTCCTCTAATTTCCGCGGCGCACGCGACGATGCTATCTATTACAAGGGTGTGCTGGCAGCTTGGACATATTGGTTGCTACGCCTCGGTCCCATCCCTAATAAGCGTGAGAGTGCAATCAAAGAGACTGATGCGTTAGCGCGTCGGTGTGAAGCAGTGTCCCGTCTGAGCCGCGAGATCAATTACCTGCCACGGATAGGAAGTTTATTGGAGCAAGTAGTAATCTTTCACAAAAACCGTTCATGAAACAAAAATACTTTTACCACGAACATCTGTCAGATTACGCCGAACTGCAGGCAAAAGGACTCATGTCAAGGGGAGAACTTTATGGGAATCCCAATGATTTTAGTGCGTTTTCCTCCAAGTCCTTCTTAATAGAAACTTTGCCGCGCTTAGACCTCAAGCCCGATGCCCGAATCCTTGATCTCGGATGTGGGACAGGACCCGTGGCATGCTTTTTAGCGAAATTAGGCTACCAAGTGCATGGAATCGATATTATTCCTGATGCCATTGACAAAGCCAAAACGATCGCTGCCGAGCAGTGTTTAGACATCCAGTATGAGGTGTTAGATGTTTGCCAACTTCCACGGGAAGGCGAGCCATACCAACTCATTATTGACAGTTTTTGCTCACAAGGCATTGTTACCGATCCTGATCGGATTGCGATGTTTTCAAGCATCAAGTCTCGACTCGCCACGGATGGCTACTTTTTGATGAGTTGTTGTGTTTTTGAACCGGATCGAGAAGACTCCGAAACACAAATTGTTGATAACGCGACAGGAAAAGTTTTCACCCGCTTTGACCAAGACGCGCTGTGGGATAGCGATACCGAAATATGCTACAGTCCATTTCGTCCAGATGCTTTCAGACCCAGGGTCGGACCCGAGGATTATGAAGGAACGATTTGCGTGAATGGCGTTTGGTATATCCATCAGCGGCGTTACCCGACCCCTGAGAATCTACGGTTAGAATTGGAGCATCATGGGTTCACGGTTCTTGAGCAGAATGGCGAAGTAACCGAGAACGCTATCTGTGTCCATTGGGGAGCCGATCTCGCCCTTAAAGTTTAACAAACTTCTAAATCAGAGACTCCGAATCTGCCCGACTGCTATCCTCCAAAATCAGGCATCATACACTTTCGGATAATGTTTGTTTTGTCTGCCTCTCAAAAGAGACTTGCGAAAATGCCCAAACGCCTTTTTGAGACATCTGCTGTGTAATAGATAACTTCAGGCTTTGCGCGATTGTGGTATTATTGCTTGAAAAAAGTCGTCAATCTCACAGAGAAATGATATAATATGTGTGCAGAATTTCTTTAGGTAAGGGGTTTGATTAATTCATTATACCAGAGGGACTTTCTTTATATCACACATGCTATTTTATCGAAATCACATTAAATTAAGGGGACATAAATGGAATATTTGGAAAATCTAAATATATCTCAACGCGCGGCGGTCACAGCACCTCTTGGCCCCGTCAGCGTCCTCGCCGGACCCGGTTCCGGCAAAACACGCGTCCTAACGAACCGTATCCAACGCCTGTTCTATCATCACAATTTCGCACCCTCTCGGATTCGGGCGGTGACGTTCACACAGAACGGTACACAAACGATGCGCGAACGTTTAGATGGCGACGGTGTCAAAGGTGTTCGCATTTCCACATTTCACTCACTCTGTCGCAGTATCATTGATGTGCATTTCCAAAGAAGTCCAGAACTCGTCGCAATCTGCGAAGATGCCCGCGTTCTGATGCCCTTTTGTTGGCACTCATGGCAACCTAAAGAGAAACAACCGCGTTTGGAATGGTATAAAGAGGATGGGAGACTTACGCCGGATGTGGCACTATGGATATCTTTTCAGTATGCTTGTGTTGCGTTTTTGCAGCAAGCGCGTCCCCATCTTGATTTCACCGAGGCAGGTTACCAGCGCGTCGTAGAGATGTTTAAACGAATTAGGTCAAAACTGTATCCAGCACACGGTTTTGTTGATGTGGGCATGCCAGAGCTTACGTTTCTTGGTAATTATGAGGGACTGTGTCGGTTTCGTGATTATGTCCGAACAGTATTTGGCTATGAGTTGCAGGTCGCCGATGAATTACATCCCGATTATTTATACATGGTCCGGGAATTTTCCCGTGGCAACCGGCTATTAGAGAAGCATTTTATAGACGCATATCACCAACTCGTCAAACGTTACGCCTTCCTCGACTTCACCGCACAGACCTTATCAGCACATCGCATCATCTTATCTTCACCAGCGGCACTGCAGAGCATGCAAAACCAATATGACGCGATGCTTATCGATGAGTTTCAGGATACCGATCCCGTGCAGTTTGACATCGCCCAGCGAATTGTCGCGGAACACCAAAACATATTCGTCGTCGGTGACCACAACCAAGCAATTTATGGATTTCGGGGCGCGGACGCGCGAAATCTCAAACGATTTCGTGAGACCTTCCCGAAGGCGCATGAGGTTTTACTCGATAAAAACTACAGGTCCACACCTGAAATCGTGGAGGTATCACGGGCAGTTGTCGAAAAGTATCAAGAACCGGACTATGTTTTTCCTGCTGCTGTCAAGCCCAACAGTAGCGGTGTTAAGATTGAAAGACGACTCGCAGACGTTCAGGTATCGGATCCAAAAGAAGTGTTGGTATTGTCGTATACAAACCGCAGCGTGCGCGAGAATTGTGATATTTTGAAGTCAATGGGTATCCCGTATGTTAAAACAGTCCGGTTTGCTGAGGATGGCGAGAATCGTGTGTTTTGCGTGAGCAAAAAGATCGTCGTTCGTATTCTTGATGTCATGGCGTTTCTGCAAGAACCTACATGCGAAAACACCTTAGCCGCCGCAGTACATCTTAACGGGATCGGAGAAAAGACGCTGACAGCTTTGGCACACGTAGACAATTTGACTGCCGAACCCCGGTTAGAACCGCTGTTCAATTTTCGCGATCAATTTCATCATCTCACAACGGTATCGCAAGTCCAAAATATCGGCAATATGTCAGGAAGGTCGCCTGAAGGTGAATACGGTATTTTCACAGGTAGCAGTCTCAATTGGCACTCAGATAGTGTCAACGCCGATGTCTCTTTTCTCGGTCGCGCCTTAACACGATACGATCACATCCCAACCTACACGGAGCTGGTCGATGCGTCAGCACAAGTTATGACAGTACATCAAGCGAAAGGCATGGAGGCACCCATCGTCATTGTAGACGGTTATAGTTTTTTCCCTTCCCGCAACAGATCGGAGGCAAGCGTCTATGAGATGGCGCGTGTGATGTATGTCGCCCTTTCACGCGCTGAGCGCGAACTCTATCTTGTGACAGACGACAGAGAATTCCCGAATATGCAAGATGTGTATGAAACCATTGAGAAACAAGCAAAAACCGGTCGCACCCCGGATAGGACCGATCGAAGTTCATTCGTTTAATATGAGGTGCTGACAGCATGGACTTATCAAAGTGGGGACCCTATTGCTGCATCTTTCAGCTACTGCCGCTATTGCTGGAGCGGCATCTGATAAACCGAAAGAGGTTAATGTCAATTCTTACCTGTTCTCGGCAAAACAGATATTCCACCGTATGGAATTTAAGAAATTGAAGTAACAGTTTTCTACACAGATGTCGTTCCTATGGGACGAAATAGGTGTGGTCAGAAACCGTCTCATAGGTGTCAATTTAGCGATTTTCATGGTTCGGGGGACAGTCTCTATAGATGCCGCCCCTACGGGGCTAAAGTCTCGGGCAAACACGGTTCTACACAGATACTGAAGAAAATACCCAAGCAAATAAACCCTACGGGACTAAAGTATCCGGTTCGGTTAGGAAACCGAACCTACCGGACCGGGGGCTGAGGCGATTATTTTTTCTTAAATTGACACTTATGGTGTGGTCAGAAACCGTCCCTACTCGTCTTGGAGAAATATGTAAAATTATGGGATGTTTTCAGCAAACCATTCCAGAGATGGCCATATTCTACAAACATCAGCAATTAACTTTTCAGCCCTCGCGTGAATCTCATTGACATCCCACGCGTCATGCTGATAGATTTCATTGTTCAATTTTAAGCTTGAATGTTTTCTCAATGCTTCCTTCTTTTTACGAAAAGTCCGATTTCCCAACTTGGAGTTCAACTCCCTCGTAACGAGTGTTAAGTTCCCTATACTCTGCAACAAATGATCTCTTGCCAATGCAAGCTGAAATGTATCCGAATATGAATCTTTAGCGAGTCCATTTCTCGCCGGTTGGGTTTTCCAGCCAGGATTTTCCTCTTTATAACTATCAGAAAATAGGTTTTCGTAAATTAGGTAATCATTTTCGGCATCTCTATTGACATAGATCCCGAGATTGTCATTAGATTCCTTGTAGATTACTGAACCATCAGCAATCGGCAAATGCCAAGTTTCCTTCCACTCATTTGGCATCACGTGTTCCAAGGTTGTAAGACTGTCTCGAAAAACTAAAGGTTCAGCAAACTTGTCCTCGCGCATCTTCATCAATTCAATCCGATACAAAATATAACGAATGAGTCTTACTCTGATTGCTCCAGCAGTTTCAGCCCAAAGCCCATGCAAAACAGCTCTTAGAGTCCGATTATCTGGGAAAACTATTGTAGAATCGTCTGGGAAAAGTATAGTATGTTCATCATACTTTGTGTGCAAAGCAGGTCCAATCTCATCATCAGTTGGATACCTATTCGTATTTGAGGTTTCGGCGGATAGTCGTTCTATAAAACGTTCTAAGCTAAACTTGTCTCTAAGTTCACTGATCAATTCAGAAAAAAATATGTTGAATTTAAGAAGACCTTGCTTACCTCGGCAGCACAGCATGCGCCGGAGTGTATAAGATTCCAAAATATTAAAGACGTAATCAAGTTCAACACCGGATAACCCGACCTCACATTTCGCGAATAATATGAAGGGGTGTAAAGTTGTGAGATCAAAAGTATCATAGAACTGCATTCTCCGCCCGATTTCCGAATCATCCTTGCAATCGGTCATTTCCTGATAAACTTCCGAATATCTTTGCAATTCAGAGAACTCGTCTTCTATGGTGTCGGTGCCTTCTATTTTCGGACGATATTGCCTTTGATAGACGTTGAATTCCGGTTTAACACGCTCCTCTCCCAGTTTTGCCATGAGGAAATGCTGGAGAAACATTTCAGGTGATGGACCGTACTTTTCTTCGGGATCCCAATAAGGCGTTTCAAAATGGTCCCAGTACTCTCTATATAAGCGGTCTCTGTCCCAATGAGCACGTAAAAATAGATTATTTCTAAGTAAATCAAACTGGAGAAGACGCTTACCTCTTGCATTAAGCGATTCAAAAATTTTTTCAGGTTCGTCCGCTGAATCAATCAATATTTGAACAAAGCCAAAGTTATCTGAGATAGTCTCAAACAAGGCAGACATCTTGTCACGGTCTTTTTGCACATAATCTGCAATCGCTGTTTTGAAATAATTATAGGCATCACGAATGCGTCCACTACTCTCATCTACTTCACTATCAACTAATTGCAAGAACGACTTTTTATCAAGATCTTTTGGAATAAGTTTATATCGTTCATTGTTGTCCCGCAGTGCTTTGAGACTTCGGTTTAGTATGTACCTATTCGCCTCATCCTCAAGGTCCTCGTACTCGATTTCTTCAGCTAAATCTCTGAAGACGCAAAATATAATCTGAAAAGTCGTTAAGCGCTGCTGCCCATCAATAATCTCATAGATTTCATTCTTCGACCTTTCACCATTACCGGATTGGTTTTCTTCCTGAATTACTAAAGTTCCAGTAAAATGAGTACCTTGTTGCGAGAACCTATTTTTAATATCATTCCAAAGAGGTTTCCACTGATCTTCTTCATCCCAAACGTAATGACGCTGGAAGAGAGGAATCTTATATTGCACTCTATTACCGAATAAGGAATTCACATTTTCCTCTGTCACTTTCATCGCTAAAGCCCCGTATTGATTGGTACAAAAGTAAGGTAGATAGGGTGGTTATCGGGATCCTTTTCCCTAAAGCCCGATCTCTAAATTAAGGGTGTTATCTTACTCTAAAGATAAAGAGTGTTCAGGGAGTATACCACGACCTCTATAAATCGTCAACTTTTTGAAAACTTAAACTCAGAAACACTCAATTTTAAGAAATTATTGGGTTTCACGTCTTCTTTCAAGGATCCGGTGCGGTTAGGAATGCACGTCACATTTGGGCCAGTAAGCAAGGGGCGCGAGCACAACTCGCTCCTACAGAAAAAGTGCCCTTATCAGGGCGGAATTTGGGAACCTCGGGAACTGAACACTAACAATATTGGCAATTTTTTTCTATCTTCTCACAATCCTCTTTTTTCTGCAGAATTATGCCGCTGAAAAGGGAGCAATGGTAAAATGGAGAACTGAGTAGTCCCGAAATACTCTCCGATTTCATTGCTTTTAAGCGTCAAATAAGTTATAATAGAAAGGCTTGAGTTGAGTAGATGGTCGCGTCCCGATTGTAGTTTTACTTTCGGGATGAGGAAAGTCCGGACTCCGTAGGGCAGGATGCTGGGTAACCCCCAGGAGCGGCGACGTTATGGAAAGTGCAACAGAAAGTAGACTACAGTACCTAAAGTGCTGTACAGGTGAAACGGTGCGGTAAAAGCGCACCAGTCCATAAGGTGACTTATGGAGCTATGTAAACCCCGTCTGGAGCAAGGTAAATCGGGGACATGTAGAGGTTGCCCGCCTCGTCCTCAGGTAACCGCTTGAGGTGGATGGTAACGTCCATCCCAGATGAATGATCATCGCATACAGAATCCGGCTTATTCTCAACTCAAGTTTTTTGACACTAAGCGGATGAATTTTAGGAGCGAGCCGTGCTCGCGATATTTTACTTCCTACGTCAAATTTTCCCACTTTCATGATAGAATTTTTCCTAAATCTTGTATTTTATGCAACCTTTCTGTTATCAATTCCTATCTTAACGTTTTGAGAGACACACATTTTAGGGGATGTTGCATGAAAAATGATGACCTGCAATTGATTGAACGGACGTTGGCGGGTGACGAGTCTGCGTTCAGCACACTTGTGCGGAAATACCAAAAACCGGTCCACGCGTTCGTACGCCGGAAAATCGGGGATTTCCACATTGCTGAAGAAATCACGCAAGATATATTCCTCAGAGTTTACGAAAAACTGCCGACGCTGAAAGACCCAAATACGTTTGCCGGATGGCTTTATGTGATTGCGGCTCGTCAGTGTTTCGCGTGGTTTGAAAAGAAGCGGATTCCGATGGAATCGTTAGATGCAATGTCGCCAGCGGAATTAGAAGAATTGGCTTATACGCGATACCGTGTTGAACAACAAAAAGAATTCGTGAGTGAACGGCAACGCGAAATCGTCGAACGCCTCCTGCAAAAGTTGCCGGAGGGTGAACGGAACGTTGTAACGCTTCATTATCTCGATAGTATGACATGCGAAGACGTTAGCAAGTTTTTGGGGGTATCGCCGAACACCGTCAAGAGTCGGCTCCACCGCGCCCGCAAGCGGTTGAAGAGGGAGGCACCTACAATTCGCGAGATTTCGGGCGGTTCCAAAGGAGATTTTATTATGTCTGATAAAGTGAAAGATATTCGTCGCAACTTCGATGCATTCATGGAAAAAGTAAAATCTGATCCCGCATCAAGAGCGGATATTCTTAAGGAGGCATCCAACGAAATTGAAGATGCACTTAAGGATGAAACCACACTTGAGTTGGTGCATCTTGCTGTTGATGAGATATACCCGCGTATGGGCAGTCTGGGCATGGAAAAACGGATACCGCTACTCCGTAACTATATGAACGACGCACCAGATGATACAGAGCATTATTGGTCGCATAAGTCGTTAGTGGAGAGCCTTGCGTTTGTTGGGAGAAACCGAGAAGCGATTCAAGAGCAGACGCGGCTTTACCGTTGGGCATGTGAAGAGTCAGAAAAACATGTGTTAAGAACTATTTCTAATCTGAACGCTGCCGGATGTTGGAAAGCGGAAGGTTGTATTGATGACTGGATTCAACTCTATAATGAGGCATCTGAACGCTTAGAAAACCCTGAAGTGAGTCAGTACAGTCGTTGCGATTTTCTCCGAGCCGGAGCAAAGATATTAGAAAGAAACGACCGGTTAGATGCGGCGCTTCTCGAAATAGAAAAATTAGAACGTGCCAATGGTAAACCCGGTTGGGCGTCCTATTTTAAATACTGGTTGGCCGTGAGAGAGATTCGACTGCTGTTGTATAGCAAACAGGAAGATTGGGACCGTTTCGATCAAATCCATACCGAAACGAACACATTTATTCAAGGAGAGTTGAAAAAACTGGATGCAGGTTTTCCTGTAAATCTTTACGAGCTTTATTGCGTTGCTCACAACTTTGGTTGTTGTCTGGTGTGGTCTAAGAAGTATAATGCGGCGAAACGTCTTCTACAAGTCGCTATTGATTTGGGAAATTACACCGAATCTAGTCACTTTCAGCTTGCTGTGAGCATCTGGGCATCTGAGAAGGATCGCGAGAAGACTTTACACCATTTGAAGATCGCTCAGGACGCTTATGTGGTTAGAGGCTATAATTATATGGATAGTTACTACCCGTCTTTCCTTGAGTCTCCCGCATTTTCGGATGTAAAGGATGATCCAGAGTTTTTGAAGGTTCTCGGACAGGAATAGGATAACGTGAGTCCCGTATGCATCAACTCGGTAATTTAATCAAGCACGAACTGATTGACAATCTCACGAGTGGTCGTTATATTCTAACAAGCCTTGTGTGTATCGTCTTATGTGTGATTTCTATCGTTTTAATGTCGCACGATTACCACCACCGAGAAAAAGCGTCGAATGTGGCGCGTGGCATCTCCAGACCTCCACAACCACTGAGTCTGATAGCGAAGGGAACAAATGAAGTCCGCCCGGTCATCCCTAATTTTCATCCCAGATATAACGTTATCGGACAGGTTTTCATGCGTTTTGGTGAAGAACGTCACATCTTTGAACTCTTTGAGACGCCCGACTTTGTCTATATTGTCAGTATAGTTTTGTCGGTTCTAACGCTTTTTCTCTCTTATGATAGCATTTGTGGAGAAAAAGAGACGCACACCCTCTCCTTGGTACTGAGCAATTCTCTTCGGCGATCAACGTTTCTGTTAGGCAAATGGATCGGTGGCTATATCAGTCTGCTTTTGAGTTTCTCTCCGGCAGTGCTGCTCATGTTCATCTATATGTATATCTTCTCCGGTGTTTCACTTTCCAGTGAACATTTTCTGCGACTCGGTGGCATTATCTGCTTTACTTTAATCTATCTCTCCGTGTTTTTCACACTCGGTTTACTCGTTTCCACGATGGTTCATCGAGAGGCAACTTCTCTCGTTTTGTGTCTATTTATCTGGATGATATGGACGCTATGGATACCGAGGCTCGCACTTTTAACGACGCGGACAATTGCACCTGCCCCGTCTGAAGGTGAGCATAGACAAATGAAAGAACAGGCTGTTACTGAACACGACATCACTGAGGAAGAACGAGAAATATTGTGGTCAATGGACGATGTCTACATTTCCAAAATCGACCACCAAATTGCGTTAGGAAAAAACCTCTCCCGGCTTTCACCATTGGCATCTTATATCCACGGTTCAACGACGCTGGCACAGACAGGGATACCAGATTATCAAGACTATCGGCGGCGACTTTTCGCATGGCTTAAACGGAATATGAGACAAGAGGGACAATGGGACATGTTTGTTCATCGTCCCCAGTCACTTGAACGTAGTTTCTCTGAGATTTGGATGGATTTGCAACTGCTCCTCTTATGGAACATCCTGTTGTTCATGGGAGCAAACTTAGCGTTTCATCGTTATGATATGAGATGACAATAGAATTAAGGAAAATATGTTCTGGACACTCATCAAGAAAGAGATACATGATCATATCCTCAGTGCACGTTTTGCAGTTTCAATGATTCTGGCACTGATTTTTCTCATCGGGTCAACGGTAATGTTAGCGATGGATGGGACGTGGGCGGGTCGTCAACTCTATACAGGGTATAAACTCAAAGATCATCTGTATACCAATAAGTATAGTTGGTACTGGATGAACCGAGACCTTCCGGCATTGCGGGTTTTGGCAACAGGACTGGATGAGGAACTCTCTCTGAACGCCAATAGTGAGGCGACAAATGGTCCTCAATTTGAGAACAATCGACAATTTGTTAACAACCCAAACCGGTATCTTTTCTCCCAGTTGGATTTTGTTTTTTTCTTTAACATCGTCGGCAGTCTGTTAGCATTTGTGTTTACTTATGACACGATTTCAGGAGAGTATGGGCGCGGGACCTTACGGTTGGTGTTGGTTAATTCCATCTCACGTCCTCTGCTTTTGGCTGCGAAGTTCGTCAGTAGTTATCTGAGTTTAATTGTTTCTCTACTGCCGGCACTCATCAGTGTGATCCTGCTCTTATACCTAATGCCGAATGTGAATCTTCGTCCCTCTGATTGGGCCGCAACCTGCTTTCTTTTTCTATTGGCTTTGCTTTACCTATCTGTTTTTTGCGCGCTCGGGCTTTTTGGATCGTGTTTAACGAAACATCCGAAAACGACGCTAACTGTCTTGATGGTGTTATGGGTCGTCATGGTTTTAGTGATCCCCAACTTCAGTCCATTCTTAGCCGCCTATTTGCGACCGACACCCACAGTGTATGAAGTCCATGAGAATATGCGAAGACTCTCAGGAGACATTCGACAACAGAACCGGGAAGAGGTTGCGAAATTCATACAGGAACATGGCGGTGATCCAGAAGCCTTGAGTGATGCGGAGAAACAAACTATAGGCAAAATTCGCGCGAAATCGGCGCGGAAACAGATGAACCTAAGCGTAGGCAAAGCAGCAGAAATCCGGCAAGATTTCATTAACGCTGTTGAGGCACAAGCCGATATGAACCTGGCCATCTCTCTAATTTCACCCTCAGCAGCTTTTGTCTATTTAGCAACTGATGTAGCGAATACCGGCATTCTCAGCGAATGGGATTTCCGCCGCGCTGTTATTCGCTATCGTCACCAATACGCCGAACACGTCAATAGCTACATTGAAGAAACGGGAGATTATGAAATTCTGCAACGCATATTGAAAGCAGATCCACCAGATTTTGTCCCACCTAAGTTTTTTCTTTCTGATGTAATATCAACGCATTTTGATTTGCTGGTAGTCCTTTTGCTTTATAGCGTTGTGTTTTTCTTTGCGGGTCAAGTCGTTTTTATTCAAAGACCGTTGACCTGATGTCCAGAGTGAGTTGATCCTACCACTTTAGTCAATCAGCACTTTCTATTCGTCCATTTGCGCAATGCGCCCAAAATCTTTCAATGTTTTCAAAGTATCGACCGTGAACCGAGATTGCCATTCCCGCTTGGCTGTTCGCCACGCCTCTGGATATTGATCGCCCCAGGAAAAATTCGGGGACCAAGAGCCGTCCTCGCCCTGCTGTTCAATCTCAAAGTCCAAGTTCATCTCCACCTCATCCTTGAGCCCAGCAGCTAAGGGTGATTTTGGAGAGGGCACCAACCACAAAGGCTTGAGAACATAGCCAGTCAACTGCTCCGCGTTCCGGGCAACACCGTGCGCTGCCGCTCGAGCGAGCTTCGCCCAGACCTTGTCCCTATTCGGCAGAGCCTCCGTCTCCGCGAGCCTTACGAAACAGAGGGAGTCATGCATCTCCATTTCGTCGGGTAGAGAATCCAGATGCCTCAGAACGCCCGCTGTTAATGTCTTTAGCAATTGCGTCGGCACGCCATCGCTAAATTCGTGCAAATATCCGACAATCTCAGCGCGGGGGTTGACCAGAAACTGACCGAAAGTTTCGGCACTATTCTCATAATTCCACCAAGGTGCGTGAGGTGCATCATCCACTTCGGGTGGAACGATAGGCCATACCTGCCGGGATTTCTCATAGGTAGCGATAAAATACTGGATTCCCTTCCGTACCAATACGTGACCTGTTGGTGCTCGAACTTCTCTGAGAATCTGGAAACCCACTGTGGTCACAATCGCAGATGAAAACGGTGTCCGGATGTCAGGTTCCAGACTGTGGGCGAAACCACCGTCGTCGTTCTGATAAGGTGTTAGCGCGGCAAGGACAGCATCAGTGGGTCCATCTTCAAAATGGAATTCAAAGCGTCTTTGGTCCAACGCTCTCCCGTGATCCATTATAAAATTCTTTGCTCTCTGAAATGCCAATTGTGTCAGTTTTTGCACTATCGTTCTCCATAATTTTTTCTCTACTGCTACTGGAAATCGCGATCCTATTAAGTCGCTCCAGCAGCAAAATATTCTCATATACATAATTAATACTATTTAAGTTATATATGATAGCATATTTAATTTAAGAATGCCAATTATTTTTATTTAAGGCGCGTAGCATTTCTATACAGATGTCACTGTTATGGAGGAATTAAAGTGGATAAAACTACGTAGAACTCACGCAAGGCGCAATGAACCACGCGGAAACCTTTGAGAAACGCCCGTATTTCCAAGACGTATCCGTTGGTGTCCAGTGATTTATCGCCTGTCTGTGTAAGTCCTATTGTTAAGACGAAAATCCACCGCCACCGGGGGTCTCTATGCGGATAACATCGCCTCCGCGCGTAGAAACGGAAACCTTGCCGGCTAACGGGTGCTCTTCGCCACCAGAGATTAACACATTACACCCCGGTTGTCCTGATTCCCCACCTTGCAAACCGTAAGGACCGCGGGTTCGGCGTTCTGAAAGGATGGTGACTTCCGCGTCTGTCAATAGCCGCAGTGTCCGGATAACCCCCGCGCCACCTCGGTATTTTCCTGCCCCGCCTGTTCCACGTCTGATCCCATAAGCCACTACTTGCATCGGGTAATTCGTCTCAATTGCCTCTATGGGTGTATTCATTGTGTTGGTCATGTGCGTGTGGATGGCATCAATACCGTCTCGATCTGGACGTGCGCCCATCCCACCTGCGATTGTTTCGTAGTAGGTAAATTCTTTGCCGCGTGCGGTGTCATAACCGCCTATTGTGAGATTATTCATAGTGCCGGAACTGGCGGCAGGAATCTGATCTGGACAGGCTTGTGCCAATGCGCCAAGTAGGACATCGACGATTCGTTGCGATGTTTCGACGTTTCCGCCTGCAACCGCTGCAGGGAAATTCGCGTTCACAACAGTCCCCTCTGGGGCAATAACTCGGATGGGTTCTAAACACCCAGCATTGGCGGGAACGTCTGCCCCAGCGAGGCATCGGAAGGTGTAAAAGACTGCGGAGAGGGTGATAGCATAAATCGCATTGACAGACCCGCGTACCTGGGGTGCTGTGCCCGTAAAATCAACAACCGCCGTATCGTTTTCGATCTCAATCACGACCTGTATTTCAATTGGATCATTGCTAATACCGTCGTTGTCAAGAACATCGGTGTAGACGTACCGCCCGTCAGGAATTTCTCGTAGGCGTGCACGGAGCATTCGGCTTGCATACTCGCAGAGTTCCTGCATATATGCCGTGATTTCTGTCGCGCCATATTTGGTGACCATCTCCTGTAATCGCCGTTCACCGACGCGGTTTGCTGCGAGCTGCGCCTCCATATCACCCCGACGTTCTTCCGGTGTTCGTACATTCGAGAGGATTAATTCCCATAGATCTGTGTCAAGTTCACCGCTTCGGACGAGTTTAACGGGCGGGATACGGATGCCTTCCTGAATTACGCTTGTTGCAATCGGCATTGAGCCTGGTGTCATTCCGCCAACATCTGCGTGATGCGCGCGATTTGCAACAAAAAAGACGGGACGATTTTTTCCACTATTCGTCTTTTCATCTGAAAAAACAGGCGCGACGAGCGTAATGTCGGGGAGGTGAGTGCCACCGCGATACGGATCGTTGAGGGCAATCATGTCCCCGGGTGCCATTTCGGTATGTTCAATCGCAGCCAGAACAGAGAGCGGCATAGAACCGAGATGCACTGGAATGTGTGCGGCTTGTGCGACCATCTTGCCGGTACCATCAAAAACAGCACAAGAAAAATCGAGCCGTTCTTTGATGTTCGGTGAGAACGCTGTACGCTGTAGTGTTACACCCATCTCCTCTGCGACCGAAGTCAGCATGTTTTTGTAAAGTTCGAGTTTAATAGGATCTGTGTTCATTGTATTGCCAACGTTTTGTTAGTTGATAAGTAGCGTTGATGTTCAAAAGTTAGTTGCAATTTTAACACCTTCTCCTATAACATGCAAGAAAAGATTTGCGAGGAGGATCCGAAATGAAAAAAGTCAATATTGCCCTAATCGGCGCGGGTGGCATGGCGAACGGCGTTCATTATCCATCGCTCAGAGAGTGTGAAGATGTCAATCTTGTTGGGCTGTGTGATCTGGTCCCATCGAAACTTCAGGCAACAGCAGAAAGGTTTGAGATTGATCAGACGTTCACAGATTATCGGCAGATGCTTGAAAAAACGTCTCCAGATGCTGTGTATGTTTTGATGCCACCGCAACATCTATTCCCGATTGTTATCCACTGTCTTTCGCAGCAATTTCACGTTTTTATTGAGAAACCACCGGGTGTTACGCTCCATCAAACTCAGGAGATGGCATTGGCAGCGGAAAAGAACGGTTGTAAAACGATGACCGGTTTTAATCGCCGTTTTATCCCACTCATGCAAAAAGTTAAGAGCATGGTTGAGGCACGCGGTCCGATTCTTCAATGCATGTCAACCTTCCATAAGAACACGCCGAACGCTCTTTACTACGATGGCGTGATAGACGTTTTGACCTGTGATGCGATTCATGCTGTAGATGCGCTCCGATGGCTTGGCGGTGGCGACGTGAAAGCCGTTGCCAGCGACATCAACAGTTTCTATTCTGAACGTGAGAACAGTTTCAACGCGCTTGTCAAATTTACGAGTGGTGCTTCTGGGTATCTTTGCACGAATTGGGCGGTTGGTGGACGCATCCATACCTTTGAAATGCATGCGCGAGAGATTTCCGCCTATATCAACCCTGATGCAGGCGGACGCGCCGTGATTCACACACCTGAAGGCACAACCGAAATTACACCCGAAGAAGCGGCAGATTCTGATAAACAGCACAGGACTTACGGATTTTATGGGGAGAGTCGGCATTTTGTTGATTGTATTCAGCAGGACGAACAACCGTTAACCTGTTTCGCAGATGCGGTCAAGACGATGGAACTTGTGAAAGCTATCTATCAAAATCGGATAGATCCTTGAAGTTGACGGCTAACTCAGAAATAATTGGCATGTTTTTTGCTAAGGTTACCTTAAAAATATTGGGAAAGTCACATTGAGGATTTCAAATAAATATGCACCATATACCAGTTTTATGTCACGAAGTGATTGACTTTCTCAAACCGAAGTCGGATAGTGTTTATATAGATGGGACTGTCGGGTTAGGCGGACATAGTGCCGCCATTTTAGAAAACTCCGCACCAGACGGGCGTGTGATTGGCATCGATTTAGATGCTGAAGCTCTCGCTATTGCGAAAGGTAGGTTAGACAGTTTTGAGGGACGGTACGCCCTTGTAAATGGCAATTTTTCCGAGATGGATGTCTTCCTCGAAAGACATTCAGTTCGTGCTGTAGACGGTATTCTGTTTGACTTGGGAGTGTCATCCCTACAACTGGATACGCCACATCGGGGGTTTAGCTTCAACCATACGGGGCCTCTGGATATGCGCATGAATGTCGGACAAAGTTCGGACAGTGCTTCGGAGACCGCGCTTACGGCTATGGAAGTCGTCAACGATAGCACCAGGGATGTCCTTGCAGATATTTTTAGGCGATATGGTGAGGAACGATTCGCCAAACAGATTGCCGGTCGGGTTGTTCAAGCAAGACAACAAGGACCGATAAAAACAACCGCGCAGCTCGCGGGAATTGTCAAGCGGACTGTCCCCCAAAAGGCATCCAAACTTCATCCAGCGACGCGTGTGTTTCAGGCATTGCGGATTCACGTCAATGCAGAGTTGGAAAACCTTGAGTCAGGTTTAGATGTTGCGATCCGACTGTTGAAACCGGGCGGTTGCCTGTGTGTCATCACGTTTCATTCGCTTGAGGATAGAATAGTCAAGCACCGCTTTCAAACATTGGCACGAACGTGCATCTGTCCACCTAAAACACCTATCTGTATTTGTGAACACAATCCATCAGTAGAAATTATCACAAAACGTCCGGTGTTACCGAGTGGCACTGAAATTCAACAGAACCCGCGAGCGAGAAGTGCTAAACTACGTGTTGCTCGTAAATTGTAGTCTCTGAATACTCCGAAAAATTGTATCTTAAATAAGATCTTCAACGTTTAGGAAGTAAAGAGTTGTTATGACTCATAAGACACTCGAAAAACCGAAATTGGGAAGCGCAGTTCCCTAAAATCGGTTAGCAGGTTCAATAAAATGCAGACATCAGATCTCTATTCAGCGCGTATTACGAAAGTAGAGGAACCCAAGCCAAAGAAAAGGTTCCCATTGGCTTATGTCGTTTTAGGATTATCATTTTGTACCTTTGCTGGGAGTATCTGGTTCTCATCTTACGCGAAAAAGGTTGCTTTACAACGGCAGCCCGTCTACGAAAGGCAGAAGCACGCTGTTCAAGACGAAATTCATCAACTCGAATTGGAGGAGTCAACTTTAACCAACGTTCAAAGGATTCGGCAAATCGCGGCTGAACTTAAAATGGTTGAACCGACGCAAACTTCGCAGGTAATCTGGGACAAATAGTTGCGTTTTTTAGGGGTACTTTTTCGCCTTTTTGGAAGGCATTTGGACTTATCTTAATACTTTATAGGAAAACCATGAAAAACAATTCGCATTTATCCATTCGCCGACTCGTTTTCGTGCTTATTGTACTACAAGCAGGATTTCTATTGCTGGTAGGTAAGTTGTTCAAGGTACAGGTCTCTAACAATACCGGGCACCAAGAAGCAAGCGAACCCTCTTGGCGTTCTCCGCGGACAGCCACGATAAAGCGCGGTAAAATCTTGGATAGGCACGGAAATATTTTAGCTTTGAGCCGTCACAGTCTCTCTGTCTATGCCGACCCGAAATATATGAAGACGGATCCGATAAAAGTTGCTCAAAGATTAGCACCGATTTTAAATACTTCTGAGTCTGAGTTAATTACGCAACTCCGCCGTAAGGATAAACAGTTCGTATGGCTCAAGAAGGATTTAGATTATGAACTCCGTGATGAGATCCGTTCCGTTGAGAGAGAGGTTCGTGGCTTAAAGCACGAGGTGGAACAAAAACGGATCTATCCAAAAGGATCCCTTGCATCCCAAGTCATCGGGCATATAAACGATCAGAATATGGGTGAAGGAATTGAGTATCAGTACAACAATTACCTTTTGAGCGCGCAGGAACGCCAAGCCGCGCAACGCGCGAACGCTGCGCAAGCCGAACTGATAAACCTACTCTCTCATGGCAACTCCACTGATGATTACGGATATAGTATTGTCTTGACGCTTGACGAATACCTCCAGTATATTGCCGAAAAGGAATTGGCAGCGGCTTGTAAACAATGGAACGCGCCACGGGGTACGGTGATTGTCATGGCATCACAAACAGCGGAAATATTGGCACTTGCCAGTTACCCTACGTACGATTTGAACGCCTATGCCGTTGAAAATGAGGAAGCAAAAAGAAATTTCGGTGTTTGGTTCGCGTATGAGCCGGGTTCCATTTTTAAAATTATTGCATCTTCTGCTGTACTCAACGAAAGTATCATGACCCCTGAGTCAACGGTTTTTTGCGAGAACGGTCGATATCGGCTCTCAAACGGCAGAGTTATCCGAGACGTTTCGGCAAAAGGATGGCTGACACTGGAGCAAGTGATTCAAAAATCCAGTAATATCGGCATGATTAAAGTTGTAAAGCAATTGGGGCATGAGGACTTTAGGACTTATATTGAGAAATACGGTTTTGGGCAACCGACGGGTGTGGACCTGCCATACGAGCACAGTGGTAGTCTTTATGCAGTCAAGCGTTGGGATACGCACTCTCTCGGCTCCGTCCCGTTTGGACAAGGGATTATGGTAACACCCCTTCAGATGGTAAACGCGTTAAACGTTATTGCGAATGATGGAAAACTCCTTCTTCCACATATTACGCGAGAAATTCGAGACAATAGCGGGAAAGTCATTAAAAAAATCTACCCCATCAAAGTTGAACAAGTTCTGCATCCGCACATAGCGAAGCAGATGACAGATATACTTGTTGGCGTTGTTGAAGGCGGTAGCGGACGACGGGCACGTGTTGAAGGGTATCGTGTGGCTGGAAAGACAGGGACAGCCCAGAAAGCTGAACCCAATGGTAAAGGGTACGCTGGAAAAGAGATCATGTCCTTTATGGGATTCCTACCTGCGGAAAACCCTATGGTGTCAATAATTGTCATGCTTGATGAACCAACAGGTGCGCGTTTCAGCGGACAAATCGCTGGACCGGTTTTTCAAAAAGTGGCTACCCAAACGATGCAATACTTAAAGCAGACCGAATTTTTCGTGCCGCAACAGCAAAAAGCCCCCGATGAATTTGCTCCTGTTGCAACAGAGCAAACGCCGACACAACAGCTTACTGTGAAAGGAGAAGGGTTGTGAGGTTTCGTGAACTGCTCCACGGTCTGAGCCCTATTGCAACTACCGGGTCACCTGATATTGATATTACCGGTATCGCCACCGACAATCGGCAAGTCAAGCAAGGGAATGTTTTTGTTTGCTACCAAGGGATTAGTATAGACAGTCATATTTTCATTGCTGACGCGCTTGAAAAGGGAGCAGTCGCTATCATTGGTGAAAAGCCAGAAACGGCATTAGGAATACCAACAGTGCCTGTCCCCTATGTGCAAGTTCCTAACGGGCGGCGTGCTATATCCTTGCTCGCCGCTAATTGGCACGGAAACCCCGCGAAACACCTCAAACTCATCGGTATTACAGGCACCAATGGTAAAACATCAACTGCCCATCTCATACATACGATCCTCAAATCGAGTGGACGAAAGACTGCACTCATTGGGACAGTTGGACACCAGTATACAAACGCTCAAGGTGAAGAGAAAACACTCCCAGCTGCTCTGACAACCCCCGACGCTTTCGCGCTCCATGCCCTCTTCAAACAATTCACCGAGGAAGGCGTAGAATACGTTACGATGGAGACCTCCTCCCAAGGACTCGCACTACAACGGTTGGCAGGACTTGTTTTTGATACCGCAGTCTTTACCAATTTCACCCAAGACCATCTTGATTACCATCAGACAATGGAGGCATACTTGAAGGCGAAACTCATGCTATTTGAACAACTTGGTGAAGACGGGTTCGCAGTTTTAAATAGCGATTCGCCTGTGGCAGAACGCATCGCCCAGGTTTGTCCAGACACACGACTTTTAACGTATGGACTTAGCAACAAAGCCGACCTATATGCCGAAGACATAGCATCTTCTCTTAACCAATTAGCATTTACAGCGGTCACGACAGAAGAACGGTTCCGTACGCAATTACGATTACTCGGACAATATAACCTTTACAATGCACTCGCTGCGATTGCTGTTGGGATCTGTTACCGTTGTCCAGTTTCAGCAATCCAGACGGGACTCGCGAATACCGTAGTCCCCGGACGATTTGAACTTATTGATCGCGGTCAGGACTTTGCTGTTATTGTTGATTATGCGCATACGCCTGACGGTTTAGAAAACGTGCTAACTGCCGCGAAACATATTACCGAACGGGAACTGATCTGCGTTTTCGGATGCGGTGGGGACCGGGATAACGGAAAACGTCCTAAAATGGGAAATATTTCTGCCCGAATCGCGGATTACAGTATCATTACGTCCGATAATCCACGTACTGAAAACCCTGATGCAATTATTGGGCAGATTGTGTCAAATTTACCACATGACACCAAATATGTGTGTATTTCGGACAGACGAGACGCAATCCATCACGCAATTACGACAGCAAAATCTGGAGATATGGTCGTAATTGCAGGTAAGGGACATGAAGATTATCAAGAAATCCATGGGAAAAGATTTCCCTTTGATGACAGAGTTGTCGCTTCGGATGTTTTGGAATCTCTATAGATATGGCACTCCCGTGGAGTGCTTAAGTGGAAGTTAAAAAGGTTCCGAATATTTCTAAAAGTCCAGCACGCGCGAAATAGCTATAGATGCCAAGCACAGAAATTAACAACCTCAATGTCTCATATCAGGTAGCAGGGGAAGGCGATGTGGTGCTCCTGCTGCACGGTTGGGGTGGTGAAGCTGCAAGTTTTCAACCCGTTTCTGAATGGCTTTCGCAATCTCATAAAGTTTATGCCCTTGATTTGCCCGGATTCGGTAAGAGTCAAGTGCCACCTACCGCATGGGATTCATCTGATTACGCACGGTTTGTCATAGCATTTCTGGAAAAATTTAGTATTCCAAAAGCACACCTCATTGGTCACTCATTTGGCGGTAGGATTTCAATCATTCTTTCAGCCGAACATCCTGAAAAAGTTGATAAACTTATTCTGGTTGATAGTGCCGGAATTAGACCTCGACGCACTGCAAAATACTATTTTCGTGTAGGCATAGCAAAAGTCGGCAAATTGCTCCGCCGATGCGGAAAACTTGGCGCGCACCTTGCCAACGCGATGTCTACGCGCGTCGGTTCCAAAGATTATCAGGATGCTGGAGAGATGCGAGCCACACTTGTTAAGGTCGTAAATCAGGACCTACGTTCTCTGTTACCGCGGATATCCGCATCAACGCTGCTAATCTGGGGTGAAAACGATAAAGATACGCCTGTATCCTTCGGACAAATCATGGAAAAAGAGATACCTGACGCGGGGTTAGTCATCCTCAAGGAAGCCGGACATTTTTCCTATCTGGATAAGTTTCCACAGTTTTGTCGAATTGTCGCAAGCTTCTTAAAGATCGCGAATGCGTAGGTATAGTGTCAATAGAAGGAAAGAGTAAAATGATTTTAGAAAGGATTAGTACTGTACTTTTCTACGGCGCAACGTTAGCGTGTTTAGTAAGGGCTGTCGTCAGAACAACAGGCGGCCTTCATATACTCCAACTTGATGGCTACAAGACACGCAGATACTTGAAGTGGATACGTCAGCACCTGGAGAACTGCTTTGAACTCAAAGAGATCTTAATTGTTGGCGGTTTTTTTCTCCTCGCAGCGTTCTATCCACAGTATCACAACACGTGGCTTTTCCCCGCGCTCTGCCTTGCGTGGGGCGGATTTCAAGTCTATGTGAGTACCCGACGGAAAACGATCAAAGCGAAAAAGCCGCTCGTCTATACGGCACGCGCAAAACGGGTGTTCGGACTTTCGATTTGTCTGCTTGTCGGTCTTGCGGCAACACTTGTGCTAATAGCAGAAGGCAGCCCGTGGGGAATCGCTATTTTCCTTTTTAGTGAAGTAGCCGTTATCAATTTAACCGTTGCTAACCTTCTCATTTATCCTTTGGAACGGACGATAAATGGTGCATATCTTCTCTCTGCAAGAAAGCGAATCAAGACACTTCAACCGAGAGTCATCGGTATTACCGGAAGTTATGGCAAAACAAGCACGAAGTATATTTTACATCAAATTTTATCTCAAAAATTCAATACCTTGATGACACCGGATAGTTATAACACACCGATGGGTATTTGCAAGGTGATCCGCGGTGATCTCGCACCCGAACACGAGATCTTTATCGTTGAAATGGGTGCCTACAAACGTGGGGACATCCGCGAATTGTGTAATTTAGCATCACCGGAAATCGGTATCCTCACGGCTGTCGGTCCCCAGCACTTAGAGCGATTTAAAAGCATAGAAAATATCGCAAAAGGGAAATATGAACTGATTGAGTCGCTACCATCGGATGGTCTTGCTGTCTTCAATTGCGACAACGAAATTTGCGCCGAACTTGCCGATAAACGGGAGCAAGAGGGTAGTCCAGTCCGCCGCTATGCGACAGAACCGTTTCCCGTACCTTCTGTTTCTGATAAGGTCAATTTAACTGCCACAAATATTCGACATACCACCGAAGGGCTTGCATTCACGGCACATATAGGTGTAGATACAGCAGATATTGCTGATGCAGAGATTCAGACCCAACTTTTGGGGCAGCATAACGTATCCAACATCCTCGCCGCTACGGCAGTTGCCATAGAATGTGGCATGACGCTTGAAGAAATTCGAGAAGCAATCGCCAACGTTGAACCTGTCCCGCATCGGTTACAATTGACAACCGGTGTAGGTGACGTAACTATCATTGATGACAGTTTCAATGCGAACCCTGTCGGCGCGAAAGCGGCACTTGAGGTGCTCACCGAAATTGGAGATGGCAAAAAGGTGTTGGTGACACCCGGCATGGTAGAGCTCGGTGAAAGAGAATACGAAGAGAATAAACGGTTCGGAGAACAAGCCGCCGATGTCTGTGATTTGGTTATTTTGGTCGGACCTACGCGAACCACACCGATTTTGAATGGCTTGAAGGCAGCTGAATATCCAAGTCAGCAAATTATTGTCGCCCTCAATTTGGAAGAAGTCAAACAACATTTAGCAACACAAGTGAAAGCGGGAGATGTTGTTCTTTTTGAGAACGACCTCCCTGACAGCTATAACGAAGAGAAAGTAGTCTCATAATATCAATTTTTGAATCTACCCTACAAATATACAGTTGAAGTGTTCCTAACAGGTCTGTTAGGCAATCAGTCCAAAGGCAAAACAAACATGTCAAAACACAACGTAGCCCTTATATTTGGCGGATGCACACCTGAACATGAAGTCTCAATCGTAACCGCGCACCAGGTCTGCCTCGCTTTACAAGAAAACCATCATGTTATCCCCATTTACGTCACGAAGTACGGTGAATGGTTAACTGGTGACGCGTTTCGCGATTTATCTACCTTTACTAACGGGACACTCCCACATCCTTCTGATTTCGACAAAGTTGCTGTCGAGTTTCATCCTGAACCGAAATTCGTTATTAACGCCAAACATTGGCTCGGCGAGAAGGTTCGGAAAAGAACTGTCCTTCCGATAGATGTCGTTTTTCCAGCAATACACGGCATGCATGGTGAAGATGGAACGCTCCAAGGGTTGTTAGAACTCATGAACCTACCTTACGTTGGTGCGGGTGTTGTCGGTTCTGCTGTCGGTATGGATAAAATTATGATGAAGGCGGTTCTCAACGAAAATGAACTGCCAATACTCCCATATTTATGGTGGACGCAACATGCGTGGGAAACACAATTTGATGAGATTATCGAAGATGTAGAGACAACGCTGACCTACCCACTCTTCGTCAAACCTGCCATGGGTGGATCGAGTATTGGTGTCAGCCATGTCAACAACCAGACGGAACTCGTCAGTGCTGTCGAAGTGGCGGGACATTACTCACGTAGAATACTTGTTGAGAAAGCCGTTGAGGATCCTGTTGAAATTAACTGTGCCGTGATGGGCACAGAAGAACCGACTACCTCTGTGTGCGAGCAACCCATAACGCAGGCGAATTTTCTCAGTTTTGATGATAAATATATCCATCAAGAAGAAGAATCTTCGGGAATGGCAGGTGCGGATCGAAAAATTCCTGCACCCATTTCAGAAGAATTGTCGTTACATATACAAGAACTTGCCGCCCGTGCTTTTCAGGTTTTAGATTGTGCCGGTGTTGCGCGTATCGACTGCCTCGTAGATGTTGATCAAAACGTCTATGTAAATGAGATTAATACCATCCCCGGTTCGTATAGTTATTACTTGTGGGTACATCACGGCATTGAGTTTCCGCAACTTGTATCAGAACTTATTGATTTAGCACTTATAGTACATGCGCAAAAGAATTCACTAACCTATACTTATACGACCAACCTCCTAAGTCAAGCAGATGCGAGCCTCGCCAAATTGAAGAGCGATGGAAAACTTGGCAACACGGCGTAAAACCTGATAGCGATGTTCCTTGCCAAAATTCCAAAAGGTCTCTGATTCAATGTCGAACGCACCATAGCGACCTTAAGTGAGATGCGAGTCAACTGAAAGCTACACAAGAAATGTTTTATCATCTCTTTTTTGAGAATCTGATTGAAGTCTTTTCACCGTTCAATATCTTTCGCTATATTAGTTTTCGCGCGATTTATGCGACGGCGACTGCGCTTCTTATTTCTCTTGTCTTAGGGCCTTTTATGATAGAAAAGCTGAAGCAGCTGAGGATCGGGGAACACATTCAGGAGGAAGTCGCAGAAGCCCAACAGCATACCGAAAATCAGAACAAAGCGGGGATACCTACAATGGGCGGTGTTCTGATCATTGTGTCAGTGCTGATATCGGTGGTATTTTGGTCGCGTTTAGATCAACCTTATATTTACTTAATGATTTTGACGATGCTTTGGTTCGGTGGACTCGGATTTCTCGATGATTACAGTAAATTGATCAAACAACAATCCTTGGGACTCCGCGGATGGCACAAGATTGCGCTTCAAACGGTGGGTGCGTTGGCAATCGCCGGTTATCTTTATCACTGGGGCCCCGCGCAAACTGACAATCTGGTGACACGAACATCTCTGATTCTCCCTTTTTTTAAAGATGTCCAACCGAATTTAGGTATATTCTTTATCCCTTTCGCGACACTGGTTATCGTTGGCGCATCTAATGCTGTCAATCTTACAGACGGGATGGATGGTTTGGCGATCGGATGTACACTCTTCGTTGCTGGAACTTTGGGGATAGTGGGGTACATGACAAGCCACAACGAGATTGCAGCGTATCTGAATATCTTTCATCTGCCGGTGGGTGGCGAAGTTACAGCGATTTTCTGTGCAGCGTTAGTCGGAGCGGGCTTGGGGTTTTTATGGTATAACGGTCACCCCGCGCAAGTCTTTATGGGGGATACCGGATCCTTGGCACTCGGCGCGACGCTCGGAACGGTGGCAGTGCTTATAAAGCAGGAATTTCTACTCGTGGTCGTCGGTGCAATTTTCGTCGCCGAAACGTTATCGGTTATTATCCAAGTCTGGTCATACCGAACATTTGGCAAACGCGTATTCAAGATGTCGCCACTTCATTATCATTTTCTGCTTTCAGGCTGGAAAGAATCTAAAGTCGTCATTAGGTTTTGGATTGTCGGGCTTATCTTAGTCTTGGTAGCCTTAAGTACGTTGAAACTTCGATAAGTATAGTTTCGCACCGAGTGTTGGGGGCTCTTAGTGCAATTTCAAGGAAAATGTGCGACAGTTTTTGGCGTAAACCGTAGTGGGATCGCCGCAGCAAAATTGTTACGGGCATGCGGTGCCACAGTCACAGTTACAGACACACGGTCTGCGGACGCGTTGTCATTAGAAATCGCTGCGCTTGAAGAGGCTTCCAAACCAGACTACAAAAAGTTTTTTGATGGACATCCCGCAGAATGCATTGCAGATGCGGATTTTATAGTTGTTTCACCGGGTGTGCCACTTGACATCCCCATTCTGTGCGAGGCACGGGCGCGTCATCTCCCAATTCTCGCGGAATTAGAGGTCGCCGCAAGTATATGTCCCGCACCCATTGTTGCTATCACTGGCACGAAAGGTAAATCAACAACAACGTTACTCACAGCAGCAATGCTAAAGGCAAGCGGTAAATTTCCAAATGTCTGTGTCGCTGGGAACATCGGCGTGCCATTAGCAGCGGAGGTTGAAAACCTTACAAACCAGGATATTGTTGTTGTTGAGGCAAGCAGTTTTCAGTTGGAAAGTACTGTCACCTTTCATCCGAGGGTGAGCGTCGTACTCAACTTATCACGTGACCACTTGGACCGGCATGGAACGATGTCCGCCTACCGAGCCGCAAAACAGAAGATTTCTGGTAATCAGACGACGACCGACTGGATAATTCTTAACGGCTTGGATGCTTCTGTCAAGGATTTCGCGGCATCAACGGTGGCGAAAGTGCTTTATTTTATCGATAAAGGCGTTCCTGAAGATTCGTCGGTTTCGGGTGTATTTAGAGAAGGTTCGGAGCTTTTTGCACAATGGAATGGTACTCGCAAAAGAATTTGTGATATTGCAGATATCCCGCTTCGAGGGAGACACAACGTACAGAACGTCCTTGCCGCTATTGCTGTAGCATTAGTTTTTGATGTAACAGAGACACACATTCAGAAAGCACTCCAACAGTTTGATCTGTCACATCCTGCTTTATCTCATGCGTTTGAACCGGTGCGAACTTTAACGGGTGTTGAATTTATTGATGATTCAAAGGCGACAAATGTCGCGGCAGTCAAAGCAGCTCTTGAATCAATAGAGAACACGCAAGTTGTTCTGATTATGGGAGGGTATGACAAAGGGAATGATTATGTCCCGCTGCGTGAAATAGTTCGTGCCAAGGTCAAAGTCGCTGTTATGCTTGGTGAGTACACCCAACAGATTGAAAAAACACTCGCGAATACGACAGACATAGTTAAGGCAAAAACGATGGTCGAGGCGGTACAGATCGCCTACAAATGCGCATCGCCTGGGGATGCCGTCCTATTATCCCCCGCAAATGCAAGTTTCGATATGTACACCGACTATAAGGCGCGCGGGACCGACTTTAAGGCGGCGGTTGATACGCTTCAACCGCTTCATTAAAAAATATAGGCGAACTCAGTTTTTAGGATCAAAGCCCCTTTGCAGGCGGGGTTTCAAACCCCGCCTGCAGCAGTGCGTAATACGTAGATTATCATAGAAAAATGCGTAAGTCCTGAAACATATAGGCGAACTCAGTTTTTAGGATCAAAGTAAAACAGAAAGGGAAATACCTCGATGCTACGTAACTCCCAAAATTCTCCTCGTAGCAAATGGAATTTCAAATCCAAACCAAAATCTCGACCTTGGTGGACAAACACGCGCTCTTATTTCGCTGTCAAAGAGCGACAAGAACCCGTAACCGAAACGTTATCTGAGCAAAAACCTGGGCGAATGGATAAAGCGTTAATCGCGCTTACGATCTGTCTCATTGCTATAGGCATTTTGATGGTATACAGTTCAAGCCATCTACTCTCTTCGAGGCATTATGACGGTTATAGCTACCGTTATTTACAAACACACATCATCGCGTGTACGATCGGTTTAGTTGGTATGTACATGACTTCTTATCTATCCTATAGGTTTTATGCCAAGTACGCCAACCTCCTTTTGATACTTTCATTCGTAGGGCTGTTATTGGTTTTCGTGCCAAGTTTAGGGGCGAGCGTACAGGGCGCGGAAGGCGGTAGATTTAAACGCTGGATCAATATAGGGTTACCTATCAATTTTCAGCCTGTCGAATTTGCCAAGATAGCATTAGTGATACATGTGGCGAATTTCATAAGCCGTAACCCAGAACGCGTCAAGAGTTTCTTCAACGGTGTGCTTCCGAATCTGCTAATCTTAGCCGCTGCTTTCGGTCTCGTGGTGAGTCAACCAGATTTCGGTTCAGCGTTCTTGTTGGCGGTAACCGTCTGCATCGTCCTATTTATCGGCGGGATACGTATATGGCATGTGTTGATGCTTGCTGGCGCGGGGGGTGGACTTCTCAGTGTACTCGTAATTCGGGATACATATAGGTTAAAACGCATCATGGACTATTTAGCGATGTTGAAATCACCGGATGCGGCGAACTATCATCTAACACGCTCACTGGATGCGCTTGAAGGCGGTGGACTCCTTGGGATGGGTATTGACAGCAGCCTTCAGAAAATCTCACGCCTTCCCTATCCACACACAGATTTTATTTTCGCTGTATTGGGAGAGGAATTCGGATTTGTAGGTGCTGCAGCTGTAACCATTATTTTTATGTTATTTGTCTGGCGCGGACTCCACATATCCCGACACGTCAACGATCTGTTTGGATCTTTGCTTGCTACGGGACTCACAACACTGATCGGCTTACAAGCCTTTATCAATATTGGCGTTGTAACGGGTTTGTTGCCAACCAAAGGGATTACGTTGCCATTTATTAGTTACGGGGGTTCATCAATCGTTCTCAGCTTGGTGAGCGTTGGAATCCTTCTGAATATTTCACGGAACATCAATCGGAGTACGGACTGATACCCAACTAACCGATATTACAAGATCCGTTGCTAAGTTGAACCTTTTGGTGAGATTAATTATGAGTGCTTCCAAACATTGCGATACAAATTTATCAGGAATCAACAGCCACGATGTGGTGTCATCCGAACAGATGGAAACACATCGAAAAGTTGTTATCGCAGGTGGTGGAACAGGTGGACATATCTACCCAGCGATTGGTATTGCCCAGGCATTACAACGCTTGGACGCTACGGTAGACATTATATTCATCGGTGGTGCGGGTAGATTAGAATCAACGTTGGTCCCTCAACACGGTTTCCAGTTTCGACCTATTTCAGTTGCGGGTTTTCCACGCCGTCTAACGCTACAATGGTTTCCGGTTATCTGGAAGGTTTTTCGTGGACTTACACAGTCGTTGCGATATATGAACGAACTGAAGCCAGACGTTGTTATTGGGACAGGTGGATATGTTTCAGGTCCGGTGCTTTTAGCTGCGCTTCTTCGCAAGATTCCGGTTGCTATTCAGGAACAGAATGCTTCTGTCGGTTTAACAAATAGCATCTTGGCACGCTGGGCGAAAGCCGCCTATCTCGCTATGGAGTCGGCTCGCAAGAACAATTCGTTCCGACATACTGGACATATAGAAGTAACAGGCAACCCGATTCGTCCGGCAATCACTGCATTTCCGAGGTGCGAGGAAACTTATAGGAAATTTGGGTTGTCTCCAGACAGGAAAACAATCTTTGTCATGGGTGGAAGTCAGGGGGCTCAAGCCATCAATAAAGCTGTTACAGATGCGCTCCCGTTCTTGGTCGAACTTGCCGACCAGATTCAGATCGTTCATCAAACGGGTCCGGCTGATGTTGCGTCTGTCGAAACCGAGTATGAAGAGGGGCTTGTCTCACATAAAGACTTCTTACATTGCGTGCGCCCTTTTTTTGATACTGTTGAGGAAATCTATAGCATCACAGATGTTATGGTGTGCAGAGCAGGTGGGATGACTGTCGCTGAAGTCACTGCATGTGGTATTCCAGCAATTTTCATACCTTTACCTTCACAAACCGGAAATGATCAGGTACGAAACGCATACAGTATTGCCGAAGAAGGCGCCGCTGTCGTGCTGGAACAGGGTGAATTCACAGTAGAAATGCTTGTTGAAAACCTTACCCATATACTATTGGATCAGGACACATACGAGCGGATGGTATCCGCCAGTCGAGCACTTGGCAAACCGAATGCGAGCGATAATATTGCGAAATCTATTCTTTCGTATGTTCAGTGAGTTATACACCGACTTTCAGCGTAGTGTTTATAAGTCTTAAGTTTAGGACAAAAGAGATAAAATGTTTGGAAAAACACGACATATCCATATCATCGGTATTGGTGGCGCAGGCTTAAGTGGTATCACCGAAATTCTGCTGGATCTTGGGTTTCATGTAACAGGTTCAGATATCCAAGAATCATATACGACAGAACACTTGCGCGCGCGTGGGGCTACCATCTACCACGGACATGCCGCATCGCATATACAGGGTGCTGATGTTGTCGTTATTTCTCCTGCTATTCCGCCTGACAATCCGGAACTCCTTGCCGCGGAGACACAGAAAATCCCTATAGTGAGGGGCGCGGAGATGTTGAATGAGATTACCCGAATGCGCTACAGCGTTGCTGTCAGCGGAACACACGGCAAAACAACCACAACTGCTATGACAGCTACAGTCCTTAGCAGTCTTGATCCGACGGTTGTTGTAGGCGGAAAACTTATGAACGGCAGTCACGCGCAAAGTGGCGAAGGTGATGTTATGGTAATTGAAGCGGACGAAGCCTACGGTTCGATTGAGATGTTCTATCCCACCGTTGCCGTTGTCACGTCCGTGGATGCCGACCACCTGGATTATTACGACAGCGTTGATGAAATTGGGGAAACTTTTCTCAAATTCATCAATAAAGTCCCGTTCTATGGTGCAGCTGTTCTTTGCTTGGATGCAGAGAATATTCAGAAGTTCATCCCACGGGTTAAGAAACGTTATATTACCTACGGTCTTGAGACAAGGGCAGATTTAATAGCCGAAGGCATTACTGTAGAAGGTCCGACATCACGCTATCGAGTTCGCAAGAATGGACACTTGTACGGTGAAATTCACCTCAAAATGCCGGGTCGTCATAATATTTCTAATTCCTTGGCAGCAATTGCTGTCGGACTTGAATTTGATATTCCGTTCGATAGCATTCGGGAGAAACTTGAATCGTTTCAAGGTGTCCATCGCCGTTTTGAAGTACTTGGTGAAGCCAATAATATCATCGTTGTTGACGATTATGCCCATAACCCAGCAAAGTTAAAAGCAGCTCTCAGCGGGGCGCGCGACGGTTACAAACGGCGCATTGTCGCAGTTTTCCAACCACACCGATACCAGCGTGTTAGAGATTTAGCGGATGAATTCTCTCGATCCTTTTACCAAGCAGATGTCCTTATTGTCACCTCAATTTATAGTGCTGGCGAAGCACCGATTGAAAACGTCACCGCCGAAAAACTTGCACAATCCATACAAGCACACGGGCATCGGCACGTCCGTTATGTTCCCGATACAAATAAAATCACGGATGTTCTGATGGAAATAACCGAACCTGAGGATATTGTCATTACACTCGGAGCAGGAGACATTAGTAAGGTAGGGCGCGAATTTTTAAGTAGACTTCAGGCATCAAGCTATCGCGAAGGAAGGGAAAAATAAACGGAGGGTTTCATTTTTGTACAAGAAGCGTAGTGGATATGTACGGCAGAGTTCAATGCCTCGGCAGCGACTCGGTAGACGTGCGAACACCAAGACCTATCTGTTACGGAGAATCGTTTTTATCGTCGCCATTGTCCTTACTTTATCCTTTATCGGCAAGACGGTACTCAGTTTTTTCGGTGCTGAATATGTTTCTCTTGAACTTTATGGAAACATACACTATACTGATTTACAAATCTATGACGCTTTAGGTAAGCAATTGCAAAATATTGTCACCGATTCCGAAGAACAGACAGTTAATTATCTCAAGGAAAACCTGAGCTATATCAAAGATGTTAGCGTTACCAAACATGTGATGAAACGGCTGTTGACTATTGAAATCACTGAGCGCGAACCCTTTGCGATTCTGAGGTTTGATTCCACTGCTGATGTCCCTGTTGATCGGAATAGTTCATTTTTCTTGGTAGATAGTGAGGGGCATGTGTTAAAACATATAGATAGGCAAGAAGCAGGTCCATTAATACCTGAGCCGTTTGGAGAAATGGTGGTACTTAAGGTAAGAGCTGATGAGATACCAAAGGTGGGGACTGCTATCAAGATGTCGGAAGTTGTCTTAGGGTTGGAGGTCTTAAAAACCGCCTTGTTTCAAGAGCGAACCCTTGCAACGCAGATAGAGAGCATTGATGCGGGTGATACTCAGAAGATTAAACTCCAACTTGATGCTTTTCCTGTATCCGTCTGGCTTGCCGCAGATACAATTGAACTTGGACTTCATCACATCGCTCTGTTTTTAAAACATCGCAAAACCGAAGTACTCAAACTTATCCGGGAAAGTTCAGTGGAGGTACAGCCGTACCTTGATGCAAGATTCCAGGATACAATGTACTTAGGGGGTTTGGCAGAAAACGAGTAAGGACTCTTTCATGAATACCGATAGATATGATGAGGTGTAGAAAATAAGATCCCTGTTTATCGTTCTTCATGTGGCAGATGTTTAAGGAAAAAGGAGGTGAAAACATTTAAATGCCAAAACAAAATATTATCGCGGGGCTTGATATCGGTTCAAGCAAAATTTCGGTAGTTGTTGGAAACACGTTGCACGGTAGTACCCAAAAAATAGGGATCATTGGTGTCGGGCATGCAGAGGCTGAAGGACTTCGAGCAGGGGTCGTTGTTGACATCAACCAAACAGCGGAGGCTATCCGTAAAGCTATTTCTAATGCCGAATTAATGGCAGGCGTGAAAATAGACTCTGTCTGTGTCGGCATTTCCGGGGAGCATATCATTGGTCAAACATCGCATGGGGTTGTTTCCGTTGCGAACACCGAAATTTCACAGGAAGATGTTGACCGTGCTATGATAGCTGCGGAGGCTATTTCTGTTCCTGCTGACCGAGAGATCCTGCATGTCATCCAACAGAATTTTGTCGTTGATGCCCAAGACCGTATCAGAGAGCCAATTGGGATGTCCGGTGCGCGTCTTGAAGCTTATGCTTATATTATTACAGCTGGCAAAACGGCTATCCAGAATCTACTCAATAGTATTGAAAAGGCAGGTGTCCCTATAATTGAGACACTTGTCGCTGCCCCTTTGGCGGCAACACAGGCAGCCGTTTCAAGGGATGAACGTGAAGTTGGTATCGCCTTGGTTGACATCGGTGACGGAACAACTGAAATTGTCGTCTATAAAGAGGATTCTATTCAACATACAGCAGTAATCCCTGTCGGAGGGCAGCACGTTACCAACGACATTGCTCAATATTTAAAAGTCACCCTTCCGGAAGCAGAGGAGCTAAAACTTCATCGCGGCTGCGCGTGGACGGAATTAGTAGATACAGATGAAATCAGATCTATCCCGGTCACCGGTGATGCCAGTCCCCCACGTTTTATCGACCGAGTTGAACTTGCACAAATTATTGAGTACCGCATGGCAGAAATCTTAGAAGTAATTGGCTATGAATTAGGGGATACGCCGCTTCCGGGTGGGCTTGTCCTCACCGGTGGTACAGCACTTATGGACGGTCTTCAAGAACTGACTGAAGCCATGCTTCAGCTGCGCGTCCAGATAGGTTACCCGCGCGGGTTACAAGGCTTAACTGACCGAGTCAATCATCCGATGTATGCTACGAGTATAGGGCTTGCACTTTATGGTGAATCCTCGCGCCGGCAAGAGCAGGAACACAACGCACGTCATGGGGATGGCGGTGTTGGCGCATTTCTGCAACGCATCAAAGAATGGTTCGGATATTAATTGGACTCCATTAAGAAAGTGAGCCTATCAAAATTAGAGGCGTAGCACAACTTGACTTAACCTTTCTAATACCGTATAATTTAATGTGAAAAAGCGAATCAACGAACGTTATCAAGGGACCTCGGTCTGGAGATTGAGGTTACAATGATAGGAGGAATTAGGTTGCTGGATCTCTGCTATAGTAACTGAAATCCAATATGATAGAATTTGAACAAGAGGAATTTGAAAATTTACGTGCAAAAATTAAAGTCATTGGGGTTGGTGGAGCAGGCGGAAATGCTGTAAGACGTATGATTGACGCTGGACTCACGGGCATAGAGTTTTATGCTGTCAACACCGATCAGCAAGCACTGTTGACCTGCCGTGGGGCAATGCAAATCCCGATTGGTCTTAATACTACCGAAGGTTTAGGGTCCGGTGCTGATCCTGAGATTGGCAAAAAAGCCGCTGCAGAAGACAGAGAACAACTTCAGACGATCGTCGAAAATGCAAATATGGTTTTCATTACTGCAGGTATGGGCGGCGGCACCGGAACGGGTGCAGCACCTCTCATTGCTTCACAAGCAAAGGAACGCGGTGCGCTTACAATCGCTGTTGTGACACGGCCCTTTGACTTTGAAGGACAACGCCGCGCAACCACCGCCGAAGTAGGACTTGAAGAACTCCGAGAAGCAGCCGATTCCGTAATTGTTGTCCCCAATCAGCGTCTTATCGACACTATGAACAGGAACCTTCCAATTCGAGAGGCGTTCCGGATTGGAGACGAGGTGCTCCTCCACGGTGTTAAGAGCATTTCTGACATCGTCACAGAATCAGGTGAAATTAATGTTGACTTCGCCGATGTTGAATCCATCATGCGGGAGGCTGGCAGCGCGTTGATGGGTATGGGTCAGGCGACAGGTGATAGTCGCGCGACAATCGCTGCCGAACAAGCCATTAGCTCTCCGCTCCTGGAACAAACTGACATTGCCGGCGCTATTGGTATGATTGTCAATATCACCGCCCCTCCCGATTTCATGATGCATGAACTTAATGAAGCTATGCAGGTTATTAAGGATGTTGCACCCGACGCACAAATCATCTTTGGTCTCGTTTACAAAGATGGCGTGGAACTTGACGACGAAGTGCTTGTCACCGTCATTGCAACAGGATTCGATACTGAGGGAGGATACACATCAAGATCCGAAACAGTAGGCAGTGGAAATCCATCTGCGAGATATGATGAAGCAGATGTCTACCAGCGACAGCCGTCAGCACTGTCCGAACAACGTATGGCAGGTGGAGGCAGAACCCGACCAGGTAGTAGAGTCTCATCTGGCAGATCTACCCCGTCAACTCGCGGACGGAGCGCAGATCGCGGACGGAGCGCAGAGGCTGAAGAACCTGTCGAACAAGAACCCGCGCCGCAAAGTAAAGGGCGGAAACCTGCCCGTAGGCGGGATCAAAGTGCACAGCAACGGGATACAGATTGGGAAATTCCCGCTTTTTTGCGCGTGCAAAAAAGAGACAAGAACGATAAATAGATACTATAACCATAGTGTCCCCTATCAGTGCAACTTTTTAAAGTTGCTTACGATTTCTTGATTGAGGTACTTTCACAAGTTGAAGCAACATTGCGTTTTGACGACACAACGTTGCGTACATCGCTTTTTCATTTTCTCATTTTGTGACTGCATGTCCGAGGCAAATAGTGGACTTACGACAACACTACCAACACCTGCGCAGCGAGGAACACGGTGCGCAAAATAATTTCAGAAAACCTAACAGGTTCGCACTTGTCTATCCAAGCACGTATGAATTGGGCATGTCAAGTCTTGGCGTTCAGGTTATCTATGCGACCCTAAACAGTCGGGTGGACACCGCTTGCGAGCGTGTTTTTGTGCCTGAATCTGGTTACCTTGAAAAACTTGTTACCCAGCAAAAGCCGCTTTTCTCGTTTGAGACGCAAACGGCACTGAACCAGTTCGATGTCGTCGGGTTTTCCGTCTCTTTTGAGTCGGATTATGTGAATATTCCGCGCACCCTAAAACTCGCAAACATTCCACCACTTGCTGAAGAACGTACAGAATGGGATCCGCTGGTTATTGCGGGAGGTATCAATATCTCCTACAACCCAGAACCGATTGCTGATTTCGTCGATGTTTTTGTTGTGGGTGAAGCAGAACTTGTCATCCACCAACTCATGGCGTACTTTGACGAGTGGAAACGATCCGGTGCGCCGAAATGTGAGTTACTCGAAACCTTGGCGACTGTTCCGGGGCTTTATGTGCCGAGTTTTTATGATGTAACCTATCACAATGATGGCACTATTGATGCGGTTTCTCCCAAACAAGGGGCAGCTCCCAAGATTCACGCCGGTGCTGTTCCAAAACTTGACGATGTCGAAACTTGCACACACATCCATACGCCTAATACGGAGTTCGCGAATGCACATCTCATAGAGATTGTGCGCGGTTGTGGTAGGCAGTGTCGTTTCTGTGTTGCTGATTATGCCCGCCGATGGCCGCGGCACCGTTCTGTGGAAAGCACCCTTGCGCTCGCGGAGCGGGCACGTGGGATTACAGACAGGATCGGACTTGTCGGTGCTTCTATTTCCGACCATCCACACATTGATGAAATCGCCACAGGCCTCGTTGAACGTGGATTCCGTATCTCTTGCGCTTCACTCCGTGCCGAAACGGTTCGCGCACCTTTGCTTGATGCCCTCGCAGACAGTGAACAAGGCACTATTACTATCGCGCCAGAGGTAGCCACTGAAGAACTGCAAAAAGTCGTCAATAAAGCCATCCCACGCGAACGACTCTACCACGTTTTTGAAGAAGCCTTGAAGCGTGATATTCTCAACCTACGCCTCTATTTTCTTATTGGTGTCCCACATGAAACGCCTGCGGATGTCGAGGCTATTGTTGATATGGCAAAAGAGATGCGCACCATCCTTCTCCCGCATGCAAAACGAACAGGGCGCATAGCTCGTATCAGTTTTACGATCTCGCCTATGGTGCCGAAGCCACATACGCCTTTCCAGTGGGTGGCAATGGAACCGCCAAAAACCATCTCCCGAAAGCTCGATTTTCTGAAACGCGAAATTAACCGACTCGGCAGCATAAAAGTCGGCTCTGCAAGTGCCAGACTCGCGCACCAAGAAGCCGCTTTCGCACGCGGCGACCGACGGCTCGGAAAAGTTATCCTTGAACTCGCGAACGGCGTTTCATGGAACCAAGCCTTCCGCAAACACGGGGTAATGCCAGATTTTTATGCGACGCGCCAACGCCCATTGCATGAAGTCAACCCGTGGGATCACCTTGACCTAAACGTTAAACCCCAATTCCTACAACTTGAGTTCAACAAGCACGAAAAAGGTTTTATGACCAGCGAATGTGATACGACCGTTTGTAAGAAATGTGGTGCCTGCTAAATTGCTTCTCCCTTGAATTAACCATGTAATTGCGCGGTCGTCCAAATTTAATAGGACTTACGCAATTTTTCTACGAATCCGTGTATATTACACGCCGCTGGTGAGGTTTCTGCGGATTTCCCCGAGAAACCTCGCCAGCGATGGGGCTGCGTAAATCCAAATTTAGGTTAGTTTTTCTCTTAATGTCCAATTTGCTGTCTTAGCAAATCTTACCTTGTTTTGTATGATTGAAGGAGCAGTTCCTAAATAGTTCTTTTTCTATGCTTTTCTTGACTTTTCTATGTCAAACGGTAAACGATAGGCGTTTTGTGCGGTTCAATTCCGCACTACCGTATGCGTAGTGTTGTGCAATAACCAAGCACCTCTGACAAAAACCACGTCTTTGCTACGCAAAAGGTTCATACGCGAGTGAGACGAACCTTAACATTGTGAGGACACTCGAAAATAATAAAGCGTCAGTCTTTTTGAGGAAGACTGACTTTGTGGGTTACACCATGTAGCGTGCACCTTTGCTACGTGTAAATCGCTTGTATCTTCTATGACGTGCATAGACGACCCTGGATGCAGGCAGGTTAGACACGACGGTGTTTATAAAGGGACTTAAGGAATCCCGTAAAAACTTGTATTTACATAGATTTATATAGGTTTTTACTAACAGGAATACATTGTGCGCAAATTTGAACAATTTATAGGGGTGCTTGTCGCAATATTCTTATTGTTCACCCTTACGACATCTTTATATGCTGGGTTGGATGACAAATCTCTCGTTTTATACCTCTCCTTTGATGAAGGAAAGGGAGGCGATGCCGGAGATGGTTCCGTGCACGGTCATGATGGCGAACTGATCAAAGATCCAAAATGGGTAGATGGACAGTTCGGCAAGGCGTTGGAGTTCGACGGAACGAAGGGACAGCATGTAAAGGTGCCTATCAACGATACTTTACAGTTAAGAGAGCAGTTCTCTATCGCTTTTTGGGTTAAGCGTGACGATGACCAAATTCGAGACTGGAATTACATGGTGACAGCCGGCTCCTTGAAATGGGCATCAATTTTTAGAAATAGCGACAAGAAAACCTATTTCTGGTCGAGTGCCCCCGGTTGGGCACAAAAAGCCGTTAGCGATGACGTTCAACCTAATGACTGGATACACCTCGCAGTGACCCACGACACCAAATCAGAAGTTATCATCTACAACGATGCCAAGAAAGCAGGCGGCGGGCCTAAACCCCCAATGGTTGCTGAGATTGATGGCTCCATTATGGTTGGGGCACGTCACCCCGGCGAAGAATTTTTCACGGGTATTATTGACGAGGTATTTATCTTCAATCGAATTCTTACTGCGGCGGAAATCGAAGAAATTATGACCGGTGATTTTCTACCGGTGGAACCCGCAGAAAAACTCGCGACGACATGGGGTAGTATTAAATCTGATCGCGATTAGAAATACGCTTGATAAGGGCGGTACAAACGCCGCCCTTACACCAGAGAGGTGGAGCGTATGCTAAAATATCTCACCATATTTATCCTTTTCAGTGCCTTCGGAAGCACTGCCTTACCCGATGCTTCACCTGCCGAAAAGCACTATAAGAATGCCATTGCCTATCACACTATTGGAGAGTTTGCGCAAGCCATCTCCGAATACAAAAAAGCCATCGCACTTGCGCCGAATTCCCCTATCTTCTACAACAAACTCGGTGTCGCATATTCCGAACTAAAGCAATACGATGCCGCGCTTGATGCTTATCAGAAGGCACTTGAATTATCACCTATGATTGCCGAACCACACTATAACATTGGGGTGGTTTATTTCAAGAAGGGGGTTTTTCCGCGCGCCATTGAAGCGTTTGAACGTGCGATTGCTATTGATCCTGAATGGGAAGATGCCTATACCGGACTCGGCGAAGTCCACTTGAAACAAGGGCATTTTGAGCAAGCTGCACACGCCTTTAAAAAAGCCACGCGCCTCAATCCAAAACATGCCAGTGCCATCTTAGGATTAGGTAAGGTCTATGTTAAACAGGGACGTTTGGATGAGGCGATCACCGCTATTGAGAAGGCAATTGAAATTCAGGTGGACAATACAGAAGCGCATTACCAACTCGCTCAAATTTACATCAAACGTGGCGAAAAGGAGAAAGCCGCAACGGCGATGGCGTTTTTTAAAGTCCTCCGTCAGACAGATCCGCTCCTTGAGAAAGCCGAGATGTGGGTGAAAAAACATCCTGATGACGCAAGGGGTTATAACAATCTCGGTATCGTTTACCTCGCGCGCCACCGCTTTGCGGATGCGGTTGCGAATTATAAACATGCTATCTCCCTTGCCCCCGATTTAGCGACTGCACACTACAATTTGGGACATGCTCACCATAAACAGGCAAAAATTGACCTTGCTATTGTAGCGTATCAGCAGGCACTCGCCATCGATACAGACCTTGCTATTGCGCATAATAACATCGCCGTCTGCTATACGGAATTGAAAGTGGACTTGGACAAAGCACTCTCGCATGCGCGAACCGCTGTCCGTCTCGCACCGACTGACGGAAATTATTGGGATACGCTTTCTCAAGTTTGTGATATGCTTGGGTTGGAAAATGAGGCGCGACATGCGCGTGAAAAACGGAAAGCATATTCCAACGACGAATGAAATATTTTTGTTGTATTGTTCTCTTTTGCATCCTGAGTATATCCACTCCCGCCGAAGTGCAATTCGTTGACGCGACTGCTGATGCAGGTATCACGTTTCAGCATGTCGATGGCAGGACAGGCGAAAAATATCTCATTGAAACCCTCGGATCCGGCGCACTCTTTTTTGACTATGACGCTGACGGTGCGCTTGATCTTTATATAGTGAACGCTACGCATATCCCACCGCCAGTTCCTGAGGACACCTCTCAAACACATCTCCCGCGAAATACACTCTATCGGAACAACGGTGACGGCACCTTTACCGACGTTACGCAGCAAGCAGGGGTCGGTGATATAAGCTACGGTGTCGGGTGCGCTGCTGCCGATATTAATAACGACGGTTATCCTGAAATTTACGTGACCAACTACGGAGCCAACCGCCTTTACCATAACAACGGCGATGGCACTTTTACGGATGTTACGCAGAAAGCGGGTGTCGGTGATGAACGTTGGGGAACGAGCTGCGCCTTTCTCGATTACGATTTAGATGGATATATCGACCTATATGTTGTCAACTATATGAAATTTGCGGTTGAAGAGAATCGTTGGTGGGAGACGCGGGGTATCAGAACGTATTGTAGTCCGACGGATCAGATTGCTGGCAGCCACTTTGTCAGTGAACCCGATATCCTCTATCGCAATAACGGCGATGGCACCTTCATAGATGTCACTATAGCTGCGGGGATCTCACATCGCGCGCTCGGTCTCGCTATCGCAGTCGGGGACTACGATAATGACGGTTACCCAGACCTGCATATCGCCAACGACATGGAGGCGGATTTCCTTTACCGTAACAACGGCGATGGTACTTTCACTGAAACTGCCGACTTTACTGGCACAGGCTACGATGGAAACGGCTTTCCGGGAAGTGGTATGGGAAGTGCGTTTGGTGACTACGATAACAACGGGTATCTTGATCTCGTTGTCAGCAATGCCTCCTCACTGCCGGTGGTCCTCTATCAAAACGAAAATGCTCTATTTTTCACCGATGTCTCTTTTACTGCCGGGATTGGCGCAGTGACACTCCCCTATTTTAAGTGGGCAGTCGAATTCTTTGATTACAACAATGATGGTCTGCTGGACCTCTTTGTTGCCAACGGACATCTTCAAGAAAACATCGCGCTATTTTCGGACAGCACTTATCCGCAATCTGACCTCCTTTTCCGTAACACGCGCCGACAAGATGGCACCTACCATTTTACGGATGCATCCGTTGAAGTCGGATTGGCACAACTACCTAAGCAAGTTAGCCGCGGTGCCGCGTTCGGCGACTACGACAACGATGGAGACATTGATATTTTCCTCAATAATTCTAACCAACCCGCAACGCTTCTCCGAAACGAGGGTGGCAATAGCAATCATTGGCTGACGATCCAACCGATTGGCACCGAAAGCAATGCTTCGGGTATTGGGACGAGAATAGTTTTGAAAGTAGGGGATCTGTCTCTTCTCAAAGAGGTTCGGAGTGGTGCAAGTTATCTTTCACAAAGCGATCTCCGAGTCCACTTTGGACTTGGGAAGCATACAGAGATTGACACTTTAGAAATTCATTGGCAAAGCGGACATCAAGAACAGTTTTCCAATCTGAAATCAAATCAGATTCTCCGCATTAAAGAGGGACATGGGATTGTAGACGATCAAAACACAAGATAAACTGAGAAAATGCTCTGGCTTTTCCTTGCAATTGCTTGCAGATGTGCATATAATTGATCCAAAGCCTCACTAATAGGAGAAGAAACAGTGGACATCTACATTAACGTCCAAAACTTCGGTCCGATAGAAAAGGCGGAGATAGATCTACGTCCGCTGACTGTATTCGTCGGTGAGAGTAACACCGGCAAGACCTATCTCGCCGCGCTCATCTACGCATTACACCAATACTTTAAGGGTATCCCACAATTTCCTTGGCCAGACTTTGTTGCTTCTTATTTCAGTTACTTTCACTATCCGCGAGACCCTCATATACAAAGTCAGCAGAAGGTGTTAGAACAAGAGAAGTTAGCGGTACTCGAAAAGTTAAACACGCCTGGGCGTCCGTTCAAATTTTCCGATTTACCTCAGGAGGCACGCAACCTATTGGAGTATAGACTCGCAGAGCAAGACTTCCCAAACGAGCTCAAGCGGTGCTTCGACCTTGAAACTGTTTCTAAATTAATTCGATTCACTGGGAGCCGAGGCAACGAAATGAAAGCTTCACTGTCGGTTCACAAGAGGGGTCAGGCATGTTGGAATTTTGAGACGCGGACCGCAGGATCCGCCGATCCGACTATAACGTGGCACATCAATCTGGACATGGTTCTCCTCGACGCAAAGCGTGAAACTGAGCTCCATGAAATATCCGACGTTGAACGCCTATTTCAGACTTTAGGTGCCCGTCGGTGGCAAACAGGGCATTCATACTACTTGCCTGCTGCTCGGAGCGGCATCATGCAAAGCCGCGATGTACTTGTGACTGCCCTTATCAAACGGGCGACGCGCATCGGGTTAGAGCGTTTTGAAGCATCCACATTTTCGGGAATGATAGCGGATTTTCTGGAGCAGATTGTTAACTACAAGGAAAACGACACATCGTCAAGCAGTATACGTAGCGTCGCTAAACAACTGGAAGAGGAGTTACTGGAGGGGAAAATAGAGGTTAAACGCCCCACGTCAGATGCGTCTCCTGAATTTCTGTATCGTCCGGAACAGGCGGAAGAGGCACTGCGGATGAGCCACTCCTCGGCAATGGTATCCGAACTCGCGCCTTTGGTCATCTTTCTGCGAGGTATCGTTAAACAGGGTGATCTGCTTATTATTGAAGAACCTGAATCTCACCTGCATCCGGGGGCCCAAACCAAAATCGCCCAAACCCTTGCCCGTTTGGTCAGAGCCGGTGTTCGCGTCCTGATTACAACACATAGCAACTTTCTCCTCCAACAAATTGGGAACCTCATTCGCGAAGGTGAATTGCAGAAACTCGGAGAACCCACAAGTGAATCAGTAGACTACCTGAAAGCGGAAGAGGTCGGTGCGTGGCAATTTCATAAGAACGAGCCCGTCACAGAACTTCCATTTGACCTTATTGCAGGCATAGAACCGGAAGACCACTTAGATATAGCGGAGGACCTCTATAACGAGTCCGCAGGGCTCCAAAATAAAATCGAGCAAACGAAAGAGGAGGATGCGGTTGAACCTGAATAAAAGCCTTACCCACATTCAAGAGCAGGTATCCTCAGACAGCCTCACGAATTCATGCAGCGGAGAAGGCTGTCAAGTATACCTTACCGACATACCCAGCCAGAAGGTCGTGATAGATGTAGAGAAAGAATTTGACACACGCGGAGAAAGCGGGAAACGGTGCGACCGGATGCTATTTTACGACAATGATACTAAAAAGACCTTCATCGCGGTTCCAATTGAACTCAAAAGCGGTAAAGCCGAGGAATCGGATGTCCGTGAAAAATTAGAAAACAGTTTGAAATTTGCTGCTACCATCGCTCCGACTCGAAAGGAGAGTGGGAAAACCGTCTACGTTCCAGTGCTGTTCCACGGACGGGGCATTAACTGGACGAATCCAAGACATCGCCAACAATTTACAGTGAACTTCCAAGGTAAACCTCTGCAGATTTTGATAGGACGTTGTGGTAGAGAAAGAAACCTCGCGAACCTATTGTCCAAGGCAGGTCATCTCTAATCTTATGGGATTGCTTAGGGAATTACCTTGACTTTTCTGTTCTATGCGGGGAACAAATCCGACAAGGGTCATAATTCTTTTCGGCTTCACCCAAATAAATCGCAAATTTATTTTCTACGTTTTTTTCCTGCAAGAACTCGCAATTATAGGTATGGTATTTCCTGCCTGTCTCCGTGAGATAAACGATTGGCTCTGGCGGATCGGGCCACAGCAACAGAAGTGATAAGATACTCACAATAAACAGAACGCCTAAAAACAGGGCAATCCGTTTCCACCAGCGTGAAATTCTTGCCGATACGGGTTTCCAGCTCTCAATGCCCCGTTCAAAATCTTCCCGACTAATCTCAGCAAACCAATTGTTATACTTATTCTCGCAAAACTCCCAATCCCCGGGATCCGTGCCGACAGCGAGCATACCATACTGTGTGTTAGTAGCACTCATATAACCTTTCAACTGTGCCCTCGCTTGTGCTCGTGGGATAGGGAGGGGTGATGTCTTGCATTCCGCAATTGCGACAAAGTATCCTGTTTCATCTCTAATGGGCTGATGTAGAACAACATCCGCGATGCCGTGTCGCGTGCCGAACTGAACTCCGCACTGCTGTGATGTTGAAAATCGCGGGAATTGATCATTGAAATAGGTTGTGACTGCTTGTTCAACTATGGCTTCTCTCATACTCGATAACTGTGCCTTCCCTCCGCTGCTCGTTCTTAAATCTTCTCGCTTGGTGTAGGTGAAACATCCGCGGGGAATAATAGACATTTGGACGTAGGATCGGATAGAGAATTCTCCCCATCGGGGCATGCTTTTTTCGGAAGTTCGGACAACGGGTATAGTCGTGAAGTTGAAATAGACGGGCGACGGCTTTCGGGGCAATAAAAACGCCGAGTCCTGGCACTGCCTTATGATGTTTCGGTCTGGTGATGTCTCTATCAGATTCACTTCCAATCGGCATCTACATTCCCTCCATTACGCCTCAAATAAAATATTCTGCTGCATATGCTTCCCTGTCCACGGATTTGCCAGCGATGGGAGTGTCAATATCCGATCCCATCGCTCGTTGTTTCGGTAGTATTCCTCAATAGAGAAACACTGTATAGGCGCGTAAATGGTTTCCCCCATCCTTATAGGGTCTAAGGTATGTTTCCAATTGCGTTGTACAGTTTGCTTGTCGAGAGTGATTAGGATGCCCATCGCGGCGTTCTCGTTTCGGATATTCGCGTGAAGTCTATCAAACTTCGCCTTCTGTGAGCCAGCGGCACCTGTAACCTGAACGATAATCGCTTTGCGATCCATGTTATCAGGCGTGTTAAGGAACATCCCAAACCCGTCAATTCCATCATCGCCAACTTTCTGTGGGTTGGATGCCAAGCCTTCTATGAGTGAGATCGTCCAGTCTTGGAACTTGAATGGAGCGGTTCTCGCAAGTTGACGGGCAGTGTCCATATCAACAGGCACACCTTCGATCGGAAGTGGCGGTATACCGTTAGGAGCAAGGCGATAGCGGTTTATCAATCGGAGTGCGAAGGGCAGGATGTCGATACCGATAACATCGCGTCCATTTTTCTTAGCGGCTTCTATCGTCGTGCCACAACCCGCGAAAGGGTCAAGCACGAGATCACCGGGGTTAGAGGACGCTTTGATGATGCGTTCATAGAGTTTGAGAGGCTTTTGAGTCGGATAACCGAGGCGTTCTTTTGGAGACCTGACAGCTAACGCAATATCAGTCCAATAACTCTCAAGAACTTTGCCGCGATTTCTGTATCGCTGAACCTCATGACTATCTATACCTTGCCCCGCATCCATGGCACGACGTAGGGTTTGTTTAGGGTCCTTATACGGAACTCTAACGTTGTCTTTGTTGAATGTCCACGTATCACCTTTAGAGTACCAGAAAATTATGTCATGTTTCCTGTTGAATTGCCGCATGTGTGGGGATCCAGGGCCCGTATAGCACCAGACAATCTCATTCCGATAGTTTTTCTCACCGAAGATTGCATCCATTATGAGTTTAAGGTAGTGGCTGGCGTAGGGATCACAGTGTAGATAAATGCTCCCTGTCTGCTTCAAGATGCGGTGCATCATAAACAGCCGTTCCGCCATGTAGGAAGTATAGGAGAGCATCTTGCTTTGTGGAATGAACCCTTCAAACCCAGCAATCACCTTGGATGCGGGGTGGCGACAGCGTTCTTGACACGCGCGACGCGTTCGGCAGACGTATCGTCCCAGAGCCAGACATCATCAAACGCTTTGATTTGTGGGTCAATACGGAGTCCGGAATCCTTGAAAACCTTGTTGTATTTCTCGTTGGAGTTGAAGGGCGGATCAAGGCATATTAGGTCGATATAGCCATCCGGAAAGCCTGACATAATATCAAGGCAATCGCCGTAATAGAGCGTGTTGGGGGCAAATGGAGTGTTCATAGTCCTCTCGCAGACTGCAACATGAGAGTAAAGGAAATTCCTTTTCTCTGCGTCTAAGGAAAATGACAGGACTATAGAGGTAGGTGCGCTGATAGGCGCGGCGCGAGGGAATAGAAAGGTATTCGGCAACCTTCCCTATAGGGTGCTGGTTCCCATTAATCTCACACACAAAGCGTGTGTTGTGATACAATGGAAACCAGCGCTGTCATACTCATACTATGGCAGTGCTAAGCGTCGCGGGTATTGGTACTACCTGCGGCGCGCCTAAGAAATTAGGAAGCTGCCCTGACGTAACCCACGCGAGACCGTGAATTTTTCTAACGTCAGATATATTTTAACACCTATACAAAATATGTGCAACAAAAAATAAATTAATGCTCCGAATATGCATGTTTTGCATGACGCAACGTCAAAAATGCCTCAATCCATAGGACAAACCTACCAAGAATGGTATAAGAACTCTCCATAATATGTAAAATCTCAAAACTGTTCTGATACCTATTTGGGGGTTGGTGTTTCTCTCTACGGCGAGTGTTTGGGCAAGAGCAACGAAGCGGAGGGCATAGCAGGAAAATTGAACGCGGCCGCCGCAGAGGATATAATCGAAGCGAAAGCACGCATCGGCATTTTATCGGACAGGCGTATCACCAGAAACGTCCGCACTCAGCGTTAGGGTATTTGACACCTGTCGAATTTGAGAAACAAAACCTGTCTTAACTTTACTGATTTTTGGTCGAAATAAACGTTGGCACTTCAGCAGTTTTCTAATCTAAAGTCAAACCAGATTCTCCGCATTAAAGAGGGACGGGGAATTATAAACGGGAAAAAATAAGATAGGTAATGTAGTTAAAATCCAACGAAGAAATTAGACAAGATACAACTTGGTTGGTTTAGGTTACATTTTTAACCGACAACTGATAACTGACAACTATTTTGTAAGAGCGATATCCAATCGCGACTCTCAATAAGGTTAGCCGTAATGAAATGGATAGAGAAGACAAGCGTACCGCCTAAACATAAACGCCGTGTTTATGTGGTAAAGCAGTGTACTTTTCCTGTTTTTTCTTGAATAATATGCTAAAATAAATTAACCTGTTAACCAAAATGCGGCATATACGTTATTTTCTTACAATAAAACTGGAGTCTGGGAGATTGACAATGCGAAATCGATGTGGTAATCTTTGGAAATTTTTCGGAATTCTCTTTGTCTTTTTTGGCACGTTTATAATATGCCAGACAACATCATCACAGTCAAATGGAACGGCAAGCAATCCAGCACCATCGCAGTCAAATGGAACATCAGGTAATGTAGCACCATCGCAGTCGGATACTGTAACAATTATTAAAGAGATACACGCATCAGAAAAGCGAATACTTGATGAAGTACACAAACTCGACAAAAATGTGGCAGTTCTAAAAACCAGACTGGATATAATACAATGGTCGCTGGCAATAATTGGAGGACCACTTATTATTTATCTTGCTACCCTGGGCGTGCAAAGGTTGTTTAAGCGAGACAGTAGAATTGAGAGACGTTCTGAAACGACTCAGCCACAAGGCAGAAAAACAGATAGAGATGAATACGCAGACAGTAGGCAATCCGATTACTCTCAGGATATTGGGAAAGCAGCATGATGGAAAACACTAAAAACCCGAATGGCAATACCGCATCTGTAAAAGACTACATTGAGAAGGGTAACGCACTGTATAATCAGAAGGACTATAAAGCTGCCATTTCAGCGTATAGTAACGCTATCCATTTGGAGTCTGATAATGCTATAGCCTATAACAACCGAGGCAACGCCAAAAGCAATTTAGGAGAGCATCTTGAAGCAATCTCTGATTATGACGAGGCAATACGTCTAAACCCTGACGATGCTATAGCCTACAACAACCGAGGCAACGCCAAAAGCGATTTAGGAAAACACTTTGAAGCGGTCTCTGATTATGACGAGGCAATACGTCTAAACCCTAAATATGCAAGAGCCTACTATAACCGAGGCATTGTCAAAAGCGACTTAGGACATCCTAAAGCCGCCATTTCCGACTATGATGAGGCGATTCGTCTAAACCCTAAATATACTAACGCCTACTATAACCGAGGTATTGAGAGAATCGAACTGGAAGAGTATTTTGAAGCGATCTCCGATTATGACGAGGCGATTCGTCTAAACCCTAACGATGCGGATGCCTACGTCAACCGAGGCAACGCCAAAAGGGAACTTGGGCATCCGGAAGCCGCCATTTCCGACTATGACGCGGCGATACGCATTGACCCTAACAATATGAGAGCCCGTGACAATAGGGAAAAAACGAAAAAAGAAATTAAGTAGTACTAAAAAGAAAAGTAAAATTTTCGCATCTTCAGGAATCATTAAATCTGGAAAAGTCCGAAACCCACCAGAAACCCGCGATTCAATACACTTCCATCTTTCCTGATGTTCCTCCTGCATAATTACCGAGGAAGTATTCCACAAGACTTGCTGAGAAGGCTTCCTTGTATTTATACCAATTGTAGGCGGGTTTGTCTTTATTTCCTTGAAAACTGACGATTTTTCGCGACAAAAAGGGTGATACCGAGAATTGCGCTTTGAAGGTCTCAGTGAGTTCAGCGTCAAGCGCGGCGATTTTTTCACGCAGTTCGGCGGTTTCTGGATGGGTTTTATTCTTTTCAGATGTCATCAGCATCTTTATGTATCGCTATCGGGGATTTCTGGCCAGTTGTGCTTCGGTGAATAGCCTAAATCCTCTTTTGCCGGCTGCCATGCGAAACGGGAGTCTGCGCGTCCGGCAACTGCGTTATATGACCCGTATTGGACAGTTTCCGTCTCAATCGCACGGGCGACACATTGCGCAACATCCCTCGGATCCACATAAACGAACCAAGGATCCGTTACAACATCAGGTGCTGCCGGACCGGGGTTTTGTCCGTCTCCAGCGATGACTCCCGGACGGACATGGATTACGTCCAATCCGTGTGCTTGATGGTACGCGGCACCGATCTGCTCACCGAGGTACTTTGAGAGCGCATAGTAGAGGTCGCCTCCACCGAACTGGAAATCGTCGGTTACTTCATAAGGCAATTTGGCACTCGGCGCGGGAGGACACGCTGAAATACTCGAAATGTTCACAAGTTTTTTCACGCCTTGTCGGACACAGGCTTCAGCCACATTCCATGTACCTTTCACCATCACATCAGCAAATAACGAGAGAGGTTTATCGGATCGGCCTCGTACCAAGGCGACAAGATGCACAACAGCGTCCTGCTCGGCACACGCTGCTTCAATTTCAGCACTGTTTGTCACATCCGCCTTGATAAAAGTCGTGTTTGCGGGTACGTTGTCCGGTTCAACGATGTCGGTTAGCGTCAGACGATATGCGTCCTGTAATTGGTCAATGATAAATTGCGCTAAATATCCGCTCGCGCCTGTAATAAGTATTTTTTCAATAGTTGCCATCAATGTGTGTCCTAAAACCGTTAGGTGTTTTTATTCCCTTCGAGGGTTTTAAGCGAAAGGTACCGTTTCATAGAGCGTGGTGTTGTAACCGACAAAGAAGACATCGCCACTCTGAATTGTAGGTGCGCGCAGACTCCCGCTTCGTCCCAGCACCACTTTTAGGATTGATTCCTGCGTGGCTTCGGTTGGTACGAAAGTTTCCACGCGCTGCCCTTTCGCGACGATGATCTGCTTCGCGCTGCCCATTAAATCCCATACCGCTGCGGCTTCCAACTTCTCTTTTCGCGCATCAGTGCGATTCTCTGCTTGTAAGTTGCGTGTGTCAAGAAACTCTTGCACTTTTTTACATGAGTTTCAGCTGTTCCGAAAATAGATCCAATCTACCATTAGAGTTCCTCCACTTGGATAAATCTGCCGGTGTCACGACTCTGGACAGCAGCATCAATCAATGCGAGCGTCTGAACGCCATCAGCAAAAGGTGAGCGAATGAGTTCCCGATCGCCTGTTTCAATGGCGCGTAGCCATGCTCCGGTTTTGTCTAAGCCTAAACTATTTTGAGAGACGGCTGGTTCATTAATAGTTTCACCGTTAAGGTATCCACGAATAACATTATCTGTCATGTGTGCGTGTAACCGCAAATGCGGTCCGACGACTTCAACCTCAAAACTAAATCCTTCGGTGCCACAGTGATTCATGTGTGTTCCGAAAACACCGTTATCCAACTGGTAAGTCATCTGGATGGCGTTTTCAGCATCAAATTCGGTGCGATCCAACGCCATATTCTTGATCGCCAGCGCATGTGCCTGCACCGGTTTCGGATTCCCCATAACAAACCGCGCACAATCCAAGACATGCACCGCCTGTTCGGGCAGGGGACCCCCACTTATCTCATACTGCAGGAACCAGGGTGCCATGCTGAAACTGAGGTAATAATTGACGGTGCAGACCGTCCGAACGAGGTGTACTGTCTCCGTGGCGATTAACGCTTTTAGCCGTTCATAGAGCGGATGATAACGGAGTTGGAATCCGACAGCGGCGATGACATCCGCTGCCTCAATGCATGCGAGGCACTTTCTACCTTCAGCCATATTCAGTGCAGGCGGTTTTTCGACCATCAAGGAAATGCCGCGATCGCACGCCATCTGAATGGGTTCAAATCGGATAGGGGGTGGCGTTGTGATGACCACCCCGTCCATTTCTACGTCGAAAAAGGTATCAAGTGAAGTAGTAGCGAGTGCTTCATCAGTATGCGTTGCAAGTTCACGCGCTGCCTCAAGTCGCACGTCATGGACAGCAACGACGCTCGCGCCGTAGTTGGTTATTGCTCCCTGATGATGCCTGCCCATATTGCCAGAACCGATGATGCCGATTGCTAACGGTTTTTGAGAGTTCATTGTGTTTTGAGGTCTCCCCACGTTATCGCGAGCTTGTTTTTGGGTTCAACGGGAAAAATGTTAAATTCCGGGGTCGTAACGAAAATGTTATCGAGTTGCGCGTGGTGGGCGGCCGCGCCTCGGTTGCCGCCCCGCGTGTAGAAACCGATTTTACCGGTTTCGTATCTTTTCTCACTGTCGCTCCATTCACCCACAAAAACGAGGCTATTCCATTTCGCACCAACCTTACCGTGGAGCAGATGTAAGACGTTTCCTCGGAAATGCGAACTGTTATGAAGCACAAGCCTCACCCTTTAGGGTGTGGGTGCCTTGACACCTGCATATCGCATTTCTTTCCTTAGTTATTAAGGTCTACATTGCTTTTGCAGGCGAGGTTTAAAACCTCGCCTGCAGTAAACAGTATTACTCTGCTTTTATCTCTCCCCATATTGTGGTAAGTTTTCCGTCCGGTTCAACAGCCATCGGATCCTTTCCACCATAGATCTCGATTTCATCAACGCGTGCACCACCGTCGGCGCGAATATGGAGGCGCAACCACCGTGCTTCTACATCTTTGAAGGTGAACTCGGTCGTCTTGCTAATAGGGTCTCCCTTGTGCGTGTAAATCTTTGTCCATGTGTTCGCTTCGGAATTTGGATCCGCTTTGGTCGTCGCGACGAGAATATCAAAATCAGCCGCTTTCCGGTCCTGGAAATTTTGGGCATGATCGCTCGCGAAATAGATACGGTTCACATTCGCGACATCCCCCATATCAATCTGTGCCCAACCCGGTATCGGACCGATGATCCAACTCCGACAGTTGTTGTAAAAACCGTCGTTGAGGTATTCTACGCAGTGTCTACGCGGACACCATCCTTCCAGCTGCGAGGAGGCTTCTGGTTTCGCATCCTTGAGGAGTGCCAAGTTGGGTTCATTATCTCGGACTGTCGGCACGAATTCAGGTCCCGCCGCACCACCGGCATCACATTCATCCGTTGCTGCAGCGATGTCTTGTTCCTTGAATTCGTAACGTCCGAATTTTTCGGGTCCCTTATCTTCTTCATGGGCTGCGAAGACAGCAGGCATACTGATTAGTGCTACTACTACCACCGCAAGCCACCCATACTTTATCCATTTCATCACACATTCCTCCATTTTTGAGGTAATACTCACGGTATATACTAACGCAAGCGCAGAATTATTTCAAGAAAACCATTATTTGTGAGCAGAACCATTCAATTGTCCATTTTTCGATCAAATTTTCACCCCCAGGACCGGTAGGTTCGGTTTCCTAAACGAACCGGATCCTTAAGAAAAAGACGTGAAACCCAATAATTTCTTAAAATTGAATGGCTTTGTATTTGTGAGCAGAACCATTCAGCTCTCCCTTAATTTTGATCTCGAACTTGAGGTGCTTCGTTGGCGGAGCAATCCGTTTACACTTACTGACACGGTTTCAAATTTTCTGTGCCGACGACAACTGAATGCCGCTGCTGTAGAGCGTTATATTTGTAAAAAATGTGGCAACTTGGATGCCTATAAATCACCTTAATTTCGGGTAAAATTAATTTGCAATCTTAACAGATTTATAGTATAATTAATAACAGAAAATCCCCTATTTTTTTAGCGTAAAATTTGGCTTCAAACTACACTGAAATAGGAGAATCCTATGCGATCCCAAGACGTTATTGAACAGCAGTACCACGAAGCCGTGGATGCGCTTGTCAAAAAAGTTGAGAAGGATCCCTATGTCCTTGCCGCTATTGTCGCGGGTAGTTTTTCTTATGCACAGGTATGGGAAAAATCGGATCTCGACGTTGAACTTATCGGTAGAGATGCAATTCGTCCGACGCAATCTTTCTTTTCGCTCGTCGAAAACGGCGTGAACATCCATGCCAACATAACACCACGTAACGCTTTTAAGCAGAATATTGAGAGCGCGCAACAGGGGTCTTTTATGCACTCCTATTTCTCGCACAGCACGCTCCTCTTTTCACGTGATGACTCCATTCAAGAGTGGTATGATAAGAACGCAAACCTCAACAACATCGGTGAACGCGATAAACAGTTCCAACTGCTCAATGTCATCGCCAGCACTTTACCGAGCCTCATCTACGCTGAAAAGCAGTTTTACGTCAATAAGGATTGCTTAACCTGTTTTCTAACACTTCTGAATGTGGTGCAAGCGTTAGCACGGATCGAGGTGCTTCTCAACGACGAAATTCCGGCACGAGAGGTGATTCAACCTGCCCTCCGCTACAACCCTGATTTCTTTAATAGCGTCTATACAGACCTGATTAATCGCGAAAAGAACGAGGCAGTCATTCAAGAAGCGCTCAATGCAATTAACAATTACCTTGATGAGCGTCAATTTATCTTCCAACCGGTTCTTGATTATCTTGCCGAGCAGAAAGCACCACGCACTATCACCGAATTGAATGCCGACTTAGGACGTGGATCGCATAATAGTGAAGATTTCTCCGAATTCGACGATGAATCGCTTGATCTGGTTTGCCAGTGGCTGACATGGAAAGGTATTATCAGGCAGGTTGCAATGCCGATGAAACTCACGGCGAAGAGCCAAATTGCAGTAGAGGAACCCGCCTATTATTATGACGGAACTGACGTTAAAGCGGATCAAGTTCGCCTAAAGGGGGATATCCACGCACAGATTCACCAAGCGGTGGAAAATTTAACGGATACACTTGCGCAGGACATGTATGTCGTTGCAGCGATCCTCACCAACAACCTCGCCGAAGATAACGTCTGGGAGAAGACGGCAGTTCATATAACTTTGATCCTCCGAGATGGTACAAAGTCTAAACAGAAGCAGTATCAATTAATTGAGGAAGGCATCCCGATTCTGGTTCAACTCCATACCCGCAGTGATTATAGGAAGCTGCTGGACAGGACGCTACAGGGTAGTACGCTTCATTCAATCCTTGCGGAAAGCCGAATCCTCTTCTCTAAGGACAGTCTTTTTGCTACAGATAGGGACGCTAATTTCACTATCGGAGACCCATCCTGTCTACAGGTCGGTGAACGAGATAAGCATTCTCAACTCCTTAACGCCGCAGCTTTCGCAACAACTGTACTCGCCAAAGCGGAAAAATGGTTCCACCTCAAGCAGGATCACGATTACACCTTTCTTTATCTAACATATATGGTCAGACAATTGGCGTGTATTGAGGTCCTCATGCACGGTGAAACACCGAGACGGAAGGTTATCCATCAAGCACTCGAGTACAATCCGTCTTTTTTCAACACCGTTTTCACGGATCTAATAGACAAACCGAAAGATGAGGCGATGCTTCGTGATGCGCTTGAACAGGTGGACATGTATTTAGAGGATAACTTACAGGTATTATTCAAACCACTACTTGACTTTTTGGAGGAATCCGGTGAGGAGCGCACGATAACCGACATCTATATGCATTTCGGTAAACGTGAACTCGCGCTCGAATTGGCGTGCGAATGGCTTGCGCAGAAGGGTGTTATCGAACAGTTTTCTGCACCTGTCCGTTTGACGAAGGATAGTAAAGTCTCCGTAGAGGAACCCGCATATTATTTTGATGCAAATAACCCGTTTCTGTAGAGATAAGTTCCTAGATTCTTTTAGAAAGGAGTATCAATCCAAATGACTGAGATAGGTGTCCATGAAGCAAAAACGCATTTGTCAAAACTTCTCAAGCGTGTTGAGAACGGAGAGAGTTTTTCTATAACCAATAAGGGTAAAGTAGTGGCGGTGATGGTCCCGCCTCGTGATGTTGCACAAATTAAGGCTAATGACGCTTACAGCCAATTAATTTCACTACGTGCGAAGTCTCCTATTGGGACGGTTCGTGAGGTGATGGATTGGAAAAACGAAGGCCGCAGATGATAGTGGTTGATTGCTCAGTAACTCAATAATAAAAAATAGGAGGCATGTATGAGACAGACTGTCGCCGTCAAAGGCGCGCGAGAAAATAATCTACAAAATATTGAACTTGAAATCCCACGAGACCAACTCGTCGTCGTTACTGGCATCAGCGGTTCGGGTAAATCTTCATTGGCATTTGATACTGTTTATGCCGAAGGGCAGCGCCGATTCCTTGAATCAATGTCCACATACGCCAAACGCTTTATTACGCAACTCAAAAAACCGGATGTTGATTTCATTGACGGCTTATCCCCTGTTGTCTCTATTGAGCAGAAAACGATCACGATGAACCCGCGCTCCACCGTCGGTACGATGACCGATTTGCAAGACTACCTGCGTATGCTCTTTTCAACGATCGGTGTCTCGCATTGTCCTTACTGTGAAGTTGAAATTCCAATCCGTTCGCACCATCAGATTTTGGAGCGGATGCTCTCGTTACCTGAAGGGACTGAGGTCGAGATTCATGCTCCGGTCTTTAAAATCTACGGTGAAGATTACGACTATCTTTTCGACGACATCCGGACGAAGGGATGCAGACACGTTAGAATTGACGGTATTGAACACGACATCAGCGAGGAAATTGAACTCGATCCAGATCAAGAATATGATTTGCAAGTGATTGTTGACAAATTCTATGTGAAAAAAGATATTGACAGACAGGTACTCGCCTCCCTTGAACACGCCATGCTCGTAGGTGAAGGCTTCATGCGTTTCGATGTCCAGTTTCCAGAGGATGCTGAGGCAGACGCAATAGAGCAGTTGGAAGGATTCGGATGCCCGAAACACGGGGTCCTCATGGCTGAACTCGGACCGCATCATTTCACTTTTAACGAACCGAGCGGTGCGTGTGTAACCTGCTCAGGACTCGGCACCTATTTACAGGTCCATCCAAACTTACTCGTTCCTGATAAGACCCGCAGTATCGTCGATGGTGCGTTCGTCCATCAAGCCTTTAATTACGATCCAGATAGATGGGACGGCAGGACAATGTACAGCCTCGCTGCGCACTACGGATTTGACTTGGACACGCCTTTTGCCGATTTACCAGAAAATATTATTGACATCCTCTATCACGGCACACACGGCGAAGAATTCCCTATTAAACAGCCAGAAGGGGCACGTCCCGTTGAAAAACGCCACCTCGGTCGGAAAATTCGTTTCGACGGAATCGTTACCCGGATTGATAGACACTATCGCCACTACCGAAAACGCGGCGAAGCACACTCCGGCATGGAAGAATATCTCCGAAAAGTGATGGTAGAACGCACCTGTCCAGATTGTGACGGTGCTAAACTCAAACGACAACGACTCCTTGTCACCATTGAAGGTCAGACCATCCACGAAGTCGGCGAACTGCATTTTGAAGAATTAAGAGATTTTCTGTTAAGTATCAAAGATATCCCAGAAAAGCAGCGAGAAGCAGGCAATCGCGTCATTAATGAACTTGTAACACGGATTAACCTCCTCCTTGGTATCGGACTCGATTATCTGAACCTCAACCGTCGTTCCGCAACGCTCTCCGGCGGCGAATCGCAGCGGATCCGTCTCTCCACACAGATCGGGTCGGGGTTGATGGGTATGCTCTATGTCCTTGACGAGCCGAGTATCGGTTTGCACCCTAAGGACAACGAGAAAATGATAGAGACGCTAAGAAAATTGCGGGACATCGGCAACACCGTTATCGTCGTTGAACATGATGAAAGCACAATTCGCTCCGCCGATCATATTATTGAACTCGGACCGGGACCGGGTATCCACGGCGGGCATGTCGTCGTCCAAGGTAAGCTGGAAAAGATACTTGACTGTTCCGAGTCTTTAACGGGTCTCTATTTGAGTGGAAGACGAGAGATCCCGTTGCCAAAGGAACGGCGCAACTTGAACGGTAAATTCTTGAGCATTACCGGTGGCAGAGAAAACAATCTGAAGGATATTGACGTTGATATTCCGATCGGCGTGTTTATCTGCATTACGGGTGCCTCCGGTTCCGGTAAAAGTACCCTCATCAACGAGATCCTCTATAAGAGATTACATTCTATCTACCACGACAGCCGGACGCTCTACGGCGAACACGATGAACTCGAAGGACACGAACACATCGGCGATGTAATTAACATTGATCAGTCACCGATCGGACGTTCGTCCCGTTCCAATCCTGCCACCTACATCGGGTTCTACGATAATATTCGTAAACTCTTTGCCAGCGCGCCGCTTTCGGTTTCAAGAGGGTACACCGCCTCACGGTTCAGTTTCAACGTCAAAGGTGGACGGTGTGAGGAGTGCCACGGTGACGGCACAATCACCACGCAGCTCCATTTTATGCCCGATGTTGAAGTTGTCTGTCCGACTTGTAAAGGGGCACGCTATAATGAAGATACGCTTGACGTTACGTATAACGGCAGGAATATCTCTGAGATTCTTAACATGTCGATTGAGGAAGGCGTTGACTTTTTCGCCGATCAGCGGTTGATTAACCATAAATTGAGCGTTTTGAACCAACTCGGTATGGGGTACCTTCAGATCGGACATCCCGCGCCAATTCTCTCCGGTGGCGAAGCGCAGCGGGTAAAATTGGCAAACGAACTCGGCAAACTCAAACGCGGTAAGCACAATCTCTATATCTTAGATGAACCGACCACAGGACTTCACATTGCGGATGTGCAGAAACTTTTAGACAGCCTCAATCGTCTTGTTGATAGTGGTCATACCGTGCTTGTAATTGAGCATCATCTGGATGTCATCAAAACAGCGGATTATGTTATTGATCTGGGTCCAGAGGGTGGACATAAAGGTGGTGAAGTCTTAGCGCACGGCACGCCTGAAGACATTGCGAAAACCAAAGCCTCTTTCACAGGGCAATTCTTGAAGGAATATCTCATCTAATGGGAAATTCCGTAATTCGGACTTAGGATAATGCTTGCCTATTTTAACCCAAGTTGCTACTAACAAATTTTGGACATTTCAACGGTGTTTTTCAATTATATTCATCACCCCGTATGAAGTTTAATAAAATATTTGGGTAATTCTGTGTTCTCCCAGGTCCGGTAGGTGCGGTTTCCTAACCGCACCATAGGTGTCAATTTAGCGATTTTCGATAATATTTCCTCGCAGATCCGTGTAGAGGTTTCCGCCCCTACGGGGCTTAGATTTGTGAAGCAACGTTTTTCTACAGAGATACCATCCCTACGGGATTCAAGAGGGTTTTGAAGGCTTCAAGGTTTCTGTGTAAAACCCGGTTCGGTTGGGAAACCGAACCTACCGGGCCTGGGATGGAGGCGGTTATTTTTTCTTAAATTGACACTTATGTTGCGGTTTCCTAACCGCACCGGACATTAAAAAAATACCCGATTAAATTCTTAATCTTCATTAGGGGTAATAGGTCTATAGAGATGCTGTATTTAAGCGACCGCACTCCACAGGAGTGCTATGTCTATAAATAAGTGACAATTTCCGTTATTTTATTCAGGGGAAAGGCCGCGCGAGTTTTTAAGGAAAAAAACCATGAAAAATATCCTAATTGTTGCCTTATTACTAATCTCAATTCTGTTTTCTTTAAGCGGATTTGCTCAGGATTACATGAAATGGGAACTACCCGAACACGCTACGCTTCGTCTTGGGAAAGGGCAAATTTACGACCTAAAGCATTCACCAAATGGCAACCTGATTGCAGTAGCAACCTCTATAGGCGTTTGGTTGTATGACGCTCATTCTGGTAAAGAAATTAGATTGCTTCAAAGGCACGGTTATGAAGTTCATTCAGTGGCATTCTCACCAAATGGCAAAATGCTGGCAAGTTCCGGTTCCGATGGTATACATCTTTGGGATCCCTACACCGGTCAACATTTATCTACTCTTAAAGATAAAGCACGGAGTGGTATAAAGAATTTGGTGTTTTTTTCTTCTGATGGACGAACACTGGTTAGTACAAGGGGTAAAATAATTAGATTTTGGGATGTGGCTAATAAAACTGTTTCTAAAACCCTTACAGGGCATACGCGGGAAATTTTGTCGCTCTCGATTTCACCAAACGGAAAAACTGTAGTTAGTGGATCTTCGATCATTGGTGAGGAACCACAGAGTAATGCCCTGCGTTGGTGGGATGTTGAAACTGGAAAAGTGTTGTTTTTTTTCAACAGCCATGGATTCAGCGGTTACTGCTCTGGCGTTTTCTCCTAATGGAAAAATACTAGCTTGCGCAAATAGTTTAAGCAGGTCGGAGAATCGAAACATCTATTTGTTTGATAGTGTTAGTGGTGAAATATTAAGGACGCTGCCTGAACTCCACGGTAAAACTATAAACTTAGAATTTTCCCCTGATGGCAAAACGCTAGCCAGTACTGGATGGGATGGTACAATCCGCCTTTGGGATCCACACACTGGGCACCATATCCATACGTTTAGAGGATACGTGGGATGGTTATCGTTTTCGCCTGATGGTAAAACCCTTGTGAGTGGTGGAGATGGCGCAATCCGGTTTTGGGATACATCAACGAAACAACAGCGTTTTAGTGTTTCTGGTCACTGGAATAGTATAGGTGCGTTGACGTTTTCATCCGATAGTAAAACGCTAATCAGTGGTGGTTATGAAACTCCCATAATTCATAAATGGGATGTATCTACGGAGCAACTCATGTCTACCTTAACACTAACGTCTGCTGATGCAGAACAAATTTGGGCTTTTAATGCGAAACGCGGTTTATGTGCTAGCACAAGTCGGGAACAATCTTCCTATAAAATTTGTATCCGTGACATTGATACCGGTCAACTCCACGCTTCAATGGACTATCAGTTTTTCTTACCACTAATTTCAGGTACTTCACCACTAACATTTTCGCATGATGGAGAGACAATAATTGTTTTAAACGAACAAGAAATTGGTAGTAAAAAAGTGTTGGAATTTTGGGATTCATGGTTTCATTCCGTTAAATTTAAGTTTGTGCCACATGAAAATGAAATTTTCAAATATTCTACGTATACTGACGTTACAGCTCTTGCATTTTCACCAGATAACACGCTTCTCGCTACTGCTGTAGGAGGTCGGGTTGCCCTTTGGAAGTTTGGCACCGACGAACTTATTCTATCCTATCCTGAATTTGATCACCTTAGGTGTAAAGCATTAGCATTTTCTAATGATAGCAAAATTCTTGCTATCGGAGACTCTCTGGATATTCGTCTAATTGAAGTAGATACTGAACATCTTATAACAACCTTGTCTAAACATAACAACCAGGTTAAAGCGTTGGCATTTTCCCCTGATGGCAAAATTCTTGCGAGTGGAAGTCAGGACGGTACGATTTTAGTGTGGGACCTAGATAAAGTTATGAAGAGCCAGTAACTCTGATTCTGTATCTTCTTGAAGATGGTTTTAACGCCAAATGTAATGGGTTGTGTTTACATTAATTTTCCCCTTGCAAAATTAATTCTGAATCGTGTATACTTTATACCATGAAATTGGAGCACTAAACCGGATGCTTGCAAGTCTGTTACGGCACACGGCGTGTGCCTACTACTTTAAATACTACGAGACAAGAGGCAGACCTTGACCGATAACCTTTTAAGATCCTTGAACGATGTCCAACGCGAAGCCGTCGAACATGCCGATGGCCCGCTTCTCATTTTGTCCGGTGCGGGCAGTGGTAAAACGCGCGTCATCACACACCGCATCGCCCACCTCATCAAACACCACGGTATCTCGCCTTTCCGTATTCTCGCTGTGACTTTTACAAACAAAGCGGCAAACGAAATGAAGGAACGGTTGGATACACTCGTGGAAGGCGGCGTTAGCCGAGAGCTCTGGGTGTCAACCTTCCACTCGACTTGTGCGCGTATCCTTCGTCGAGATATTGAGAAGTTAAGCGAAAACCCCGGGTCTGAAGGCATATCCCGATCGAAAAAACGTGCTTACACCCGCGATTTTACCATTTTCGATACAGGTGAGCAGGCCACGCTTGTCAAAGATGTACTCCGGCAACTCAACTACAGCGATAAGCAGTACAATCCGCGCGCTGTTCTTGGTCTCATTAGTCGCGCCAAGAACGAATCTATTTCGCCACAGAAATACGAGATAATCGCTGACGGTTATTTTGAGAGGGTCGTTGCGGAAGTCTATCCGCTTTATCAAGACGCGCTTTGTCTGAACAACTCCCTTGATTTCGATGATCTGCTGCTTTTTACGGTGGAAATCCTGAATAAAAACAGTGAAGTCTGTCAATTTTATCAGAACAAATTTGAATACATTCTCGTTGATGAGTATCAGGATACAAATCGCTGCCAGTATGAGTTGGTGCAGTTGTTAGCTGGTGAGAAACAGAATGTCTGTGTCGTTGGAGACGATGACCAATCTATCTACGCTTTTCGCGGTGCGGACATCAGGAATATCCTCGATTTTGAGAAAGACTATCCGAATGCCCGCGTCCTCCGTTTAGAACAGAATTACCGTTCCACGCAAAACATCTTAGACGCGGCATGGAGCGTTGTACAAAACAATAAAGCACGAAAAGCAAAAAAACTCTGGACAGAACAGGATGAAGGTGAACTGGTTACTTGCTACGAGGCGATGGACGAAAACGACGAAGCGGGTTACGTCGGCACACAAATTGAAGATTGGCACGCAGAGGGAGTAGATTACAAAGATTTTGCTGTCTTTTATCGAACCAACGCGCAATCCCGAATCTTTGAGGAGGCGTTCCGAGCGGCGAATATTCCGTATCAGATTGTCGGCGGTGTCGGCTTCTACGATCGGATGGAGATTAAGGATCTACTTGCCTACCTCCGTGTGATGTGTAATCCCAACGACTCCATGAGTGTCCGTCGTATTATCAATGTGCCGAGTCGCGGGATCGGTGCGACAACCCTTGAACGCCTCATTGATTTTGCTGCCGCAGAAGATATTACGCTCTTTGAGGCTGTCCAACGTGTTGATGAAATCTCTACAATTAACCGCGGCCTCCAAACAAAAGTGAGACGTTTTGCTGAAATTTTTGATGAATTTGATGCTACTGTGCTCCCCGCCGATGCGCTTGACTATGTGCTAAAAGTAACCGGCTATCTTAAAAATTTGAAATCCCAAAATAGTATTGAAGCACAGAATCGCGTCGAAAATATTGAGGAACTTATTAACGCCGTTAGCCAATATGAATACGACGAACCGGAACCGAGCCTTTCGGATTATTTAGAAAACGTGGCACTCATCGCCGATATAGACACTATGGAGACCGATAGCACCGATATGGTGACGTTGATGACCTTGCACAGTGCTAAAGGCTTGGAATTCCCATTCGTTTTCATTGTCGGTGTAGAAGAAGGTTATTTACCGCACCAACGTTCCATCAGTACGGAATCGGAATTGGAAGAGGAGCGGCGACTCTGCTATGTCGGCATCACACGAGCGATGGAACAGATCTATCTCTCGCATGCAAAATCGCGCCGAACATTTCGGGAGACAGAGTATCGTACGCCATCTCGCTTCATCTCTGAAATCCCGGAAGATCTCATCAAGCATGTGGATCGCTACCGATCTCCATTCCGCGAGTCCAAAGGCTTATATGAAGAAACATCTGAAGATACAATAGATTATCATGTTGACCAGATTGTGCATCACCCACAATTCGGAAGAGGTAAGATAACGAAAATCAGAGGGACCGGACAGGATATTCATATTACCGTTCGCTTTAGTCGTGTTGGTATGACGAAACAATTCGCCGCTTCACTCGCCCCGCTGACATTGGCTGATTAACCTAAATTGCCACTTGTAGCATAACGTGTAAGATTGTCTTGGTCTTTTGTAGCATATCCTGTTAGGTTGTGCAGAGAGGTTATCAGTTATCGAAGGTGCGATCATCGGTTTTCAGTTAATATCTTGTGGTGTTTTTGCTTGGGTATTTCTGCGTATTGCTTTATGGATAACTACCACAACAAACTTCTGTACCTGAAAACTGAAAACTGAAAACTAATTTAGTAATAAGGAGACGAAACACGAAAAATGGCAACGATTACCATCGAAGGTGTACGCCATGTCGCAAACTTGGCGCGCCTTGAATTTAATGACGCGGAAACAGAGCACTTTACCGAGCAGCTTGCCCGAATCTTGGACTACATCGGGAAGTTGAATGAACTTGAAACAGACGATGTGCCGCCAACATCGCACATCCATCCACATCAGGTTTTCATCATGGGTTCGCAAGAGGGTGCAGCGCATGTCGCTAAAGCGGATGTCGTCAAACCTTCCTACCCGCGCGAAGAGGTCCTCGCGAACGCACCTGAACCTGAAGAGGGATATTTCGGTGTACCGAGAGTGGTTGATCGCAGTCATTAAATGAAGAATAAAAGACCGAAGCCCAAGCAACGCCCCGGGAAACCGGATATACGGAAAAGAATACTTATGCCAAGGACCACCTCACCGAACCGCAAGGAAAATTAAAAATGCTTTGTGAATTGACGGCGCACGCCTTACAGGAAAAACTCAAAAATCGGGAAATTACTGCTGTAGAGTTGGCTGAATCTGTCTATGCGCGTATTGATGAAGTGGAACCGCACGTCAAAGGGTATTTGACGCTAACGAAAGATTTGGCTTTAGAGCAGGCGAGTCGTGCCGATGCGGGATTTCAAAAAGGCGATGAGATGCCTGCCCTAGCGGGTATCCCGATCGCTATTAAAGATGTAATATGCACCAAAGGCGTACGCACGACGTGTGGCTCTAAAATCCTTGAGTCCTTTGTCCCACCCTACGATGCGACTGTCATGACGAAACTCTACGAACAAGGGGTCGTCATGATCGGTAAAACGAACATGGACGAGTTCGCGATGGGTTCCTCCACCGAAAACTCGGCATATCAGATTACGCATAACCCGTGGAATCTGGACACGATCCCTGGCGGTTCAAGTGGTGGTTCTGCAGCAGTTGTATCCGCGGATACGGCTGTCTGTTCTCTCGGCTCAGACACTGGCGGCTCCATTCGGCAACCCGCGGCACTCTGTGGTGTGGTTGGGATGAAACCGACTTATGGACGTGTCTCTCGCTATGGACTAGTGGCGTTTGCTTCCTCACTCGACCAGATCGGCCCCTTTACCAAAGATGTCACGGATTGTGCCTTGCTGCTCAACGCCATCTGTGGGAGCGACGCCATGGATGCCACCTCTGTTGATGTCCCTGTGCCTGATTGGACGCAGAGCCTCATCAACGACGTAAAGGGCTTAAAAATTGGGGTTCCGAAAGAGTATTTCACACCGGCATTAGACCCGGAAATTGCCGAGAGCATTCAAAGCGCAACTGCTGTCCTTGAAGGACTCGGTGCGACCGTTGAAGAAATATCATTGCCACATACGGAGTATGCAATCGCGACGTATTACATCATCGCGCCCGCTGAAGCGAGTGCAAATCTCGCGAGATACGATGGCGTTCGCTACGGATACCGGAACGAAAACCCGGAAGATCTAATCAATATGTACAAAAAGACCCGAAGTGAAGGGTTCGGTGAAGAGGTGAAACGTCGGATTATGCTCGGCACCTTTGCTCTGAGTGCTGGTTATCAAGACGCTTACTATAAAAAGGCGCAGAAAGCCCGAACATTGATTAAATCTGATTTTGATGCAGCATTTGAGAAGGTTGACGTTATCGCAACGCCTACCTCACCTACGCCAGCGTTCAAAATAGGCGAACGCACCGCGGATCCGTTGCAGATGTATCTCTCCGATGTGATGACAACACCGGCGAGCCACGCTGGGTTACCCGGTATCTCTGTCCCGTGCGGCTTTGTGAAAAGTGGGTTGCCCATCGGATTACAACTCCTCGGCGCGCCTTTCGCGGAAGAGAAAGTTTTGCGTGTTGCCTATACTTTTGAACAGAACACCGAACACCACCGACGGAAACCACAAATTCAAACCAATGGAGTTGTTTCATAATGAACACCGTTATAGCCCCATTTGGTGGATTTCTCGGCGCGATAATAGGTGGCGTACTTTGGGCAAAGTATATCCAGTGGACAGGACACACCGCTGGTTTTATTGCCATAAGTATCGGTGTATTGACCGGAGCCGGGATGCTCCTAACAAGCAGTCGAAGCCTGCCGCAAGAACCGAAAAGGACGTGGTATCTTGTCGGTATTGGTGCTGCAATTTTTGCGATATTCGGTATCTTTGTCGGAAAATACTTGGATGTCCAGTGGAATGCGGTTGCACAAATCGCGGCACAGCTCAGTCAGGAGAATAATATGTCATTAGAACAAGCGATGCCTATTGCCACAACAGTGTTTAAAGGACAGTCTGTTTGGGAATTAATGCAGTCCCGGATGAATTGGACTGATCTGCTTTTCGGTGTAGTTGCTGCCTTTATCGCTTTTCGCATTCCAAATATTCAACGACTACGAAACTTTCTGTATTAACTCGGACTTACTAAATTCCATTTCTCTGCGGCTCGATTTCAACCGTCCGCTTTTTTAAATGCGACAACAACGTGCCTGCAGGAGGGAGTAAAAAATGAAACTGCTAACGGCAAGCTCTGGCTTGCAAACTTCACCTAAAATCTGTTTTTACATCTTCTTATCTATATTTCTGCTCAGCACGTTATTACCACTCGGTTGGAGTTCAGAAGAGATAACTGACGATCAAGTGTTAGAGAGCCTCGCTCTTTTTTCAGATGTATTAATGCATGTTCACCAGTATCATCTTGAAACACCCGACAATCAAGAGATCATAAAGGGTGCCATCAATGGGATGCTTCGCAAATTGGACCCATACAGCCAATTTATCCCGGATTATCTCGAATTTCAGACCCAGAACCAAGGCAAATACGGCGGACTTGGTATGCAAATCGGGATTCGAGAAGATATGTTAACCGTGATTACGCCCTTTAAAAATAATCCTGCTGCGTTGGCTGGCGTTCAAAGCGGCGACATCATCAGCCAAATTGAAGGCGAATCAACAGCAACGATGTCCGTGTACGACGCTGTAGATGTGTTACGGGGTGAACCGGGGACTTCTGTTTCTATTACAATTATACGTGAGAACGAGAGTCGTCCGATTGAAGTTACCATTACCCGTGATGTCATCCGGATCCCAAGCGTTGAACAAGATATTATCGGAGATAATATCGGTTACATCAAAATCAATCAGTTTCTTCAAACGACCCCAAATGACGTAGATAACGCCCTTACGACGTTTAAAGCGCAGAATGTCCGTGGCGTTATTCTCGACCTCCGCTTAAATCCGGGCGGATTACTGACTTCCGCCGTTGATATTGCGAGTGATTTTCTGACACCGGGTCAACTCGTCGTTTATAGTAAAGGCGTTGGGAAGCCTGAGAATTTCCCTGCGAAAGGCACAAAAAGAGAACATTTTCCACTAATTGTACTCGTTAACGGCGGAAGTGCGAGTGCTTCTGAGATCGTCGCTGGTGCCGTAAAGGATCATGGACGTGGACTCGTCATGGGCGACAAGACCTTCGGAAAGGCATCCGTCCAGCGCGTATTCCAGCTAAGCAATTCAAAATCCGCTGTGAAATTAACTGTTGCCCATTACTATACACCGAACGGCGTTAATATTGACAAAGTCGGCATCATCCCGGATGTCGAGACGGCATGGTTTAGTCGTTCTGAACAGCAGATGCAGCTAAAACTCCAAAATCACGAGAAACTTAAAACCTTTATAGACGAAAATGGAGACGATGTGTTAGCGAAACTCACATCTGCTGAACACGCCGCCCGCGATGACCGGCAAGCCGAAAAACTCCGACGGAGTTACCAACGCTTAAGTGATTCGCTTGCCGAAGATCAGATCGCCCTCAGCGATATCGGTATTAAATACGCACTCGCTCAGATTACAGAAACCACCCGTGATGAGTTGGAGCACGATCCGCAGATCGTCGCTGCTATGAATCAATTGAAGGTACTCGAACTTTTCGCGAACTAAAACGAACGGAGGAAGTCTGATGCCTGCAGTACAAACGCCACTCCCAAACTATATTAATAACGCATGGCAGGAATCAGCAGCGAACGAACTGCTTGATGTTACAAATCCCGCGACTGCGGAAGTCCTCGCGCAAGTGCCGCTTTCACCCGCCGAGGAGGTGCATCAAGCTGCCACTGCCGCCGCCGATGCGCTCCACGAATGGCGACGTACGCCACCTGTCCAACGCATTCAATACCTCTTTACCTTGAAAAATCTCCTTGAAGAAAATTTAGACGATATTGCCAGAACGATTACCTTGGAGTGTGGTAAGACGCTTGACGAGGCAAGAGGTGAAATGCGACGTGCTATCGAGAATGTTGAGGTGGCGTGCGGGATTCCGACGCTTATGCAAGGCACGAACCTTGAGGATATCGCTACGGGTATTGATGAATTCATGATCCGCCAACCTGTCGGCGTATGTGCTGCGATCGCGCCTTTTAACTTTCCCGGGATGATTACCTTCTGGTTTTTACCGTATGCTATCGCTTGTGGTAACACTTATATCGTCAAACCCTCCGAAAAAGTACCGCTCACGATGCAGAAGGTGTTTCAGTTGCTGGAACAGACAGGACTCCCGAAAGGTGTGGTCAACCTCGTTAACGGCGGACGTGAGACTGTAGATGCCATCTTAACACACTCAGACATCCGTGCTATCAGTTTTGTTGGTTCGACTGCGACTGCGAAAGCCATTTATGCGAAAGCCGCTGCAAACGGGAAACGCGTTCAATGCCAAGGCGGTGCGAAAAATCCGCTGATTATTCTCCCGGATGCCGATCCGCAGTTCACTGTCAATGCCACAACGGAAAGTGCCTTTGGGTGTGCGGGACAGCGGTGCCTCGCGGCATCTCTGGCACTCACTGTTGGCGGCGCGCGCAATTGGTTCACAGAAGCGATCGCTGACACTGCCACCGATAGGGTTGTCGGAAACGGATTAGAGGCAGCGGTCGAAATGGGGCCCGTTATCACTGCTGAAAGCAAGCAGCGAATTGAGGGGCTAATTCAGGCGGGTGCTGATGAAGGCGCGCAGCTGCTTGTTGACGGTAGGTATCCGAGCATACCGGGTGGTGAAAACGGTAATTTCATCCGTCCCACGATCCTCAACGGTCTTAACCCAGAAGGTGAGATCGCTAAGACTGAGATCTTCGGACCCGTTTTAGGGCTTATCCATGTTGAAACAATTGACGATGCAATTGGGCTCATCAATAGCGGCAGTTACGGTAATATGGCGTGTCTGTTTACGAGTAGCGGCGCATCTGCCCGAAAGTTCCGCTATGAAGCAGAGATCGGAAATATCGGCATTAACATCGGGGTCGCTGCGCCGATGGCATTCTTCCCCTTCAGCGGTTGGAAGGATAGCTTCTTCGGGGATCTCCACGGTCAGAGTTGGGACGCTGTAGACTTCTTCACACAGAAAAAAGTCGTCGTTGAACGTTGGGCGTAACCTTCGTGACAGTATCCCTTCCAATTCGGTAGGCGCGCTTTGAAAGCGCGCCGTATTTTATGTGCTTCGTTCAGAGATAATATCTTTAGCCCTGTAAGGGTGGTATGTTTATAGCAGCGTGTTCAAGAAAAAGACCAAGCCCTGTAAGGGCGGCATGTTTATAGCATTTTTCTTCACCACGGAAGCCCATACGAGGGCGCATTCACAAAACGCTCCATCCCTAATTCCAAATCAATCTCTGTGTTCGGCGGCAGCTGGACGTGGAGATACATCCCATTGATCGGAACCGTTTGCGCATCTTGACCGGTATTGACACGTGCTGAAGTAAAGTTATGCTCCCCCATCGCGCCTGCCTGCACAATTACCTCCCTTGCTTCTGTGCTATTAAGGTTGACAAGTCGTAATTCTGTTGTATCCGCTGTCATCTTGGTGACCAATGCCCCGACATCCGGTGGAAGTCCAGGACGTTTCCGCTGTGCATCAAAATGCCGAATCCGTGTTACAAACAAGCCACCATTATAGTGTGGTAACGGAGCACCGCATGTGAGTTGGACGAGTCCTTCACATGTAACGGGGTTACGTCTCTGGAAATAAGCGTCCCCATATCCTGCCGGATCTTCATCATCATTTTCCATGTAGTTGAGCCGTTGTTCAACTTGTGAGATGTTATGATTGAGGATTGCTTCTGGATATTCAGGATAATCGCCTCGCATATACGCGAGCCATCCGCCATCGCGACCGCCGCTATCTTTCGTATGATGCCACGCGTTGATGTCAAATTTAGACCCCGTCCTTTTAGCAATCTGTTCCGCACGGTGTTGGTCATCAGCGTCCATTGACATTGCCCACAGATGTGCCACATCAGACGGATGCATCGGCATGAATTCAAACCAACCATCAATCTGTAGAACAGTGCCATCTTCGTTTGTTATTGGATACTGCATCCACGGACCAGGCGCATAGTTTGCAATGCCAGGATCCCCATATTTCTGCGGTACATAGAGTTGGTCGTTGTGTTCTATACCGTGCTGGATGAGCACATCAATCTGGGAACGCGGAAAGTCCATATAAGTTAAATCTCTGTGAAGCAGTGCAGCATTCTGTGCAGCAACACTCACCGCCTGACCAACACTATGCCACCCATGGGGCCAACTCCAGCCATAACGTGAACCGTACCACTTACCGTCTATATGTTCACCGATCACACCTGAAAGCCCAACGTTATCCGGTACAATCCCGTCGTTTTCTGCTGTGCGGCGAATCCAGGCATCAACATATTCCTGAACCCACGCCTTGTATTTCTCATCACCTGTGAACATATATGCATTGGTAGCCAGCGTCGTAGCAGCGAGGTTGCCGACGGCGTCCCCTTTTCCCTGTCGTTCATAGACAATTCGTCCCATCCGATCGCGCAATTCTTCGCTTTCCAGCATCACATCACGGCTTGTGCAACCCGGAACATCGATAAACGGCAAATTGTAACCCATTGACGGATAAAAAGATTCTCTTTCAAGGATCCAAAATGCGGGTCCTTTACTACCGTTCATCGCACACTTGATGATTTTGTGTTCCGGGTCGTAATTCTGTGCATCCGGATCCTCGTTCATGAAGAATCCTGCGAACCGTATCGCGCGTTCAACATTCTTTGTATGTGACGGATCCGCCATGCAGAGCATATAAAACAGATAGTTCCCTTCGCTTTGGTGAAACCAGTCATATCCGGGTTGATACTCTTTAAAGACCATCGGATAGTCGTGTCCTGATCCGAATCGTGCCATGTCTTCCGTGATAACCTCAAATTCGGTTTGCGCATCTACCAAGAACTGCGCATCTCCACCAAGCATGTAGAACAACGGCCAGTTGTGGAAACTTTCATAGGCATCATCTAATCCATCAAAACTTTGAAAATCCGGATGTGTTGGCCAATACAGCGTCCCATCTGGACGCGTATATCTCTCCAGGACTTGCGGAGCTGCGTCATTGATTCTGTCAATCAGTTCACGTTCAAGAACCGCCCACGTCGGTGGCGTTTGGATCGGTGTTTGGGCTTCAATTGTTGGGAACATAATTTTCACCTCTGATATTTGGATTCCAATTGGTTGCAGTATACCACATTTTTGCATATTCGTGAAATTTATGTTTTGTCGAACAGAAACGGTTTGCCATGTGAGATGAATTATGCTATAATTGCGTATCGGTAATTATCCAGCAAACAATACCAAACATGGACATCTTAGAGATGACGGATCTTGAGATTTATAAACTTGGGACTAAAAAACTTACAGAGCAAATGGGTACGACGTATGCCGTGCAATTTTTGCAGAAATGCAAACCACGTGACTATGATTACACTGCTGAGCGACATAAATGGCTAGCTGACGACCCGGATATTCTCACGATGGCAAAGCAGATTCAAGAGGAAAAAGCGTTGCAGGCAAAGGAAGAACGCGTTAAAGCTGAAAGAATCACCGCGTGGCGAAACGACTTATTGGAACTCACCGATATTGAGATCTATGAACTCGGGCTTAAAGTCCTTGCGGATAGCCTTGGGGCTTACGGGTTTTTACGGTTTATCACGCAGCATTTCAAACATCTCAATAACAACCAGTCTATTGACTCACCACAGCAATCCGTACCCGATGGTGATGTTAATAGTGTTGTGTAAACTGAAAATCGGACGATGAAACAGAATAAATTCCCTCCTGGCTGGGACGAAAAACGCGTGCAACGCGTCATTGATCATTATGAAAATCAGACGGAAGATGAAGCCGTTGCTGAGGATGAAACTGCCTCGCAAAATGACTTCGGCATGTTGATAGAAGTCTTTATAGAATTGGGACCTGCCGTATGTGAGTGGATACTTGAGGCCTTAACCGATAGTCAGTGAAAACGGAGCAAGGCGCGTCATGTATCTACAGATATTTAGGGAGACGATAATGCAAGACCGGACTGATTCCGAGCTTCAGGAAATAACAGAAAATGAACGTATTAGAGATGACAGATAGTGAACTTTATGAAATGGGTATCAACGTCCTTTCCGAAAAACTCGGTGCCTCTGAAGTGCCACGGTTTGTGCGGCAGTGCCAACCCGGAACAGGCGATTACTCTGTTGATCGGCATAAAATGTTAGAAAATCAACAGGATATTGACACTATCGTCAAGCGGATCCAAAAGAGCCGTACAGCATGGGAAGCGGAAGAACGCGCGCGTGCCAAAAGATTTTCCGCACCTCAAAGCGAAATCCGAAAGATGAAGGATATTGAGATTTATGAAATCGGGAGTCAAGTTCTTGTGAATAAACTCGGGGCTGCTGGGTCGATGCAGTTCATCAGACTTTGTCAGGAAATTAACGGGGGTTATCGGAGCCTAATTAAGAGCAGGGAAGATGCTGAAGAATTCATTAAACTTTACACTGCTGGTTTGACACTTTATCCGAAAATGGTTGAAGGGTACATCAAACGCGGCGATGCCTATAGTTACATTGGCGAGCATGACAAAGCCATCGCCGACTATAGTGAGGCAATAAAACTCAAGCCTAATTATGCCAAAGCTTATTACAACCGCGGGAACGCTTATCGTGATAAAGTTAATTTTCACAAGGCCATCGCAGATTATACCAAAGCGATAGAACTCAACCCCGATTATTCCGAAGTGTATGGTGCTCGTGGCGAAACGTGGTTACACCTAAAAGAATGGGGAAAAGCGAGAGCAGACTTAACTTTTGCAAGGAACAGAGATTTCGATATCATTGCCTCATTTCGTAAGCAGCATAAAAACGTTGTAGACTTTGAAGAGAAAAATAATATTCAGTTACCGGAAGACATCGCGGCGATGTTGAGGCAGCAGTAAGTCTAAAACCCATCAAATACGGAGTATAGTGAATGGAAACGTATAAACCCAATGATACCGAGTCATATTACAATCGTGGCATCGCCTACTACGAAAAACGTGAGTATGATAAAGCCATCGCAGACTTTAGCGAGGTCATAAAACGCGAACCCAATCATGCCGAGGCATATTACAATCGCGGTAATGCTTATTGCGATGAGGTTGATTATGATAAATCCATCGCAGACTATACCAAAGTGATAGAACTCAACCCCAATTATACCGAGGCATATTATAAGCGCGGTAGAATTTACGCTGAAGATGATGATTATGACAAAGCCATCGCAGACTTTAGCTTGACGATAGCACTTAACCCTGAACATGCCGATGCACACGGCTATCGCGCTGATCTTTACTCTGATAAAGGCGAATACGACAAAGCCATTGAAGGTTACAGCAAAGAAATAGAGCTCCGTCCCTGTGTTCCTGAGACCTATTACTATCGGGGGATCATTTACAGCAAAAAGGGTGAGTATAACAAAGCTACTGAAGACTTTAGTAAGGCACTGGAACTATACCCAAGATTTGAAGATGCCTATATTGGACGAGGTTTTGCTCACTTCCGCGTAGGCAAATTTGAACCTGCTATTCAAGATTACAACAAGGTGTTGGAGATGCAGCCCGCTTTTAGAAAAGTCTATGCTGCACGCGGCATAATGTGGCTACATATAAGAGAATGGGATTATGCGAAATCTAACCTAACCTTTGCTCGGAATTTAGGCGTGGATATTATTGACACATTTCATAAGTTATACGCAAGTGTTGCTAATTTTGAGCAGAAAAATGATATTCAGTTACCGGAAGACATCGCAGCAATGTTGCGGCGATAATAGAACCGAAACTTTGATACATGATTTCAATTAAAAGGAGATTGAATGCCGATTTCTCGTTACTCGTTACACCAATATTCTGTTGATACATTGTTGAATTGGATTAGAACCGAGGAGATAGTTATTCCAGAAATCCAGAGACCTTTCGTTTGGTCCCCAAACAAAGTGCGTGACTTTATTGATTCACTTTACCACGGTTATCCTGTCGGGTATCTCATTACTTGGCCGAAGTCGGATGTCTCCCTCCGAGGCGGAGAATCATCAACTCGTGAACGCGTCCTGATTGATGGGCAGCAACGCACAATGGCACTCCGAGCAGCATTGTTGGGAAAAGAAGTTTTGACCAAAAAATATAGGGAACAGCGAATTCAGATAGCTTTTCATCCCAGTAAGGAAAGTTTCGCAGTGACAACTAATGCTATCCGTAACGATCCAGAATGGATTGCTGACATCTCAACTGTTTTCAATTCCAATTCGGGGCTGCTCCGATTAGTTGATGAGTACTGTGAGCGAAACGACGAAGCAGACAGATATGAAATGGGAGAACGGATAGGGAGACTTCATGAGATTCGGAACAATTCTCTGGGCGTTATTGAGCTTGATGCAGACATAGATATAGATACTGTTGTTGAGGTTTTTGTCCGTATTAATGGAACAGGGGTCCGTTTAAGTGCAGCAGACTTCATTATGTCCAAACTCGCTGCCAGTGAACAGTATAATGGGCACCTATTGCGTCAGTCTATTGACTATTTTTGTCATCTAGCGACTGTTCCAACGGCGTATGAGCATTTAGTCTCTACAGATTCTACTTTTGCCGCTACTGATTATTTTCGTGCAATGGAATGGCTAAAGAATTGGAGTGATAATATCTATGTTCCTGCCTATACTGACATGCTTCGAGTCGTTTTTGCATCGGAGTTTAAACGGGGAAACTTAAGCAATTTGGTAGATTCGCTCTCGGGAGACTCCGCAGCGAAAATATTTCATCGCCTTGGAAACAGTATACTGAACTATATAAACGAAACTAATTTCAAACGTTTCGTTATGATATTGCGATCGGCAGGATTCGTGGATGCTTCAATGCTTACGGCGAGAAATGCTGTTAATTCTGCATATATTCTATTTTTAATATTGCGCACACAGGATGTCGATGCCGACCAAATTGAAAGATTGGTCCGCCGATGGTTTGTGATGTCTGTATTAACAGAAAGATATAGTGGTGAACCTCAGGCTACTTTGAGTGAAGATGTCCGAAATATGGGTGCTGAAGAGGGAGCAGAGGCGTACCTTGATGGGTTAGAGCGAGCTGGACTTTCGGATGCATTTTGGAATGAGGAATTTCTACAGAAACTAAACGCATCAGGATCCAAGAATGTCTACTTTAATGTCTTCCTGGCAAGCCAAATCAAAGCAAATGATAAAGGTTTTCTGTCTCGCGATATTACAGTACGGGACCTTTTTGCGGGCCAAAGAGACATCCATCATATATTTCCAAAAAATCATCTATTGGGGTTAAGGGTTGCCCAGAACCAGCACAATCAACTTGCAAACCTTGTAGCCATGCAAAAGGAAATCAATATTGCAATCGGCGACACGGCACCCACAACATATTTTTCAGCGTTACAAACCGGATGTAGAGAGGGTAACCCACCTTACGGAGGAATAGATAACTCCGATGAATTGCAGGCAAATCTTGATAGCCACTGCATTCCCGCGGGCATTTCTGAAGACTACAACGAGTTCTTGAAGGAACGTAGAAAACTCATGGTCGCCAAGATACGGGACTACTATCTCTCGTTATAGCATAAATCGTGAGGATCTAAATGATTGATAATACAACCCAACCTATCAAAGCAGCCCCAACAGCGCGTGGAAGTGTCAATCTTGACGGCAGGAGAAACATTCTTACGGATGCTCTTTATGAGATGGGATACGATGACACTTTGGTAGACACACTCATAGCAAGAAATGTCATTGATTTCAGTAGCGTTGATTATACGGACGATATCATAGACCAACTCATTGAACACTATGGAGAGACCATGGTATGGGCCCACCTTGAAGACGCTGTTGCCTTTGAAAGATTGGCTGCTTCTTTAACAGGAAAGATGGAAAGGGACTGGCGTGCTGCTGAGGGCATCACTTTTCGAGAGCGGATCCGACATATTATCACTGATCAAATTGAAAATTTAGGGATGAGAGTCGTTACCCGTTATGAGTTAGAGAATAGCAGCACCCTCTCCGAAGAATTGGAAGGTGTTAAACGGCATTTGACAATTGATTACGGAGAATTCAATTCTTATCTCCCAGATGTTGATTTTGTTATTTATACGCCTGAAAATTCACGGGTTATCGCTGTAATCTCATGTGCAGTTAAGTTGAAAAACCGAATCATTGAGAAAGCTTATTGGAAACGCAAACTTCTGACAGACAGAAATAGTGCCTCCATCAAATTCTATCTCATCACCGCTGATATAGACAAAACTCTGCAGATTGTGGACTTACCAAAGAGAGAGCGAATCATTGCAGAAGTGGATCTTGACGGCACCTATGTCTTAACATCCGAAAATCTTGAGGAGAGCGACAAAGTCAAACTTTTTGAACATTTCATTGATGATCTTAAACAAGTCATAGGAGAGAACCAATAACATAATGAAAATAGCAAATGCCCCGTGTTCGTGGGGTGTACTTGAGTTTGAGTTGGATGGTGAAGCACCCGGCTACGCACAGGTGTTAGACGAGATGCACGCCATCGGTTACATCGGTACCGAGTTGGGAGACTGGGGGTTTATGCCGACGCATGCAGGGCAGCTTCGCGACGAACTTGCGAAGCGAGACCTAACGCTGTTAGGCGCATTCGTGGGTGTCGCACTCGCCGATGCGGAGACACATGCAGCTGGGAAAGCGACAGCACTGCGTCATGCCCATTTATTAGCAGATGTTGGCGGAAAGATACCCTTCATCGTGCTTTCGGATGATAACGCTACTACGGAAACACGCACCCGCTATGCCGGCCGTGTCCGACCTGAACACGGGTTAGCACCCGCACAATGGGATACTTTTGTCGATGGCGTGCACCGGATCGCACAATCGGTGAAAGATGAGACAGGACTTCGCACGGTTTTTCATCCGCACTGTGCAGGATATATAGAGACAGCAGCAGAGATTGACACACTCATGGAACGCACGGATCCTGACCTCGTTGGCCTGTGTTTCGATACAGGACATTACCGATTCGGCGGCGGTGATCCGATTAAGGCATTTTCCCGTCACGCCGATCGGATCTGGCACGTCCACTTCAAGGATTGCCATCCTGACATCGCTGCCCGTTCTCGGAGAGATGGGTGGGATTACTTCGCTTCTGTCGGCAACGGCGTTTTTTGTGAGTTAGGTAAAGGCGATGTCGATTTTCCGGCGTTCCTTGCGGAATTAAGAAATCGGGACTACGACGGTTGGATCGTTGTGGAGCAGGATGTCTTACCGGGGATGGGCAGCCCTTACGAGAGCGCGGCGCGGAATCTGCGGTATCTGCATTCAATTCTATAGTGATGAAAATCAAAATTGACGGACAGCGTTAGCGTTAGGAGACCTTGATGCATAATAAACCTTCAAAAATCGGTGTCGGTGTTATCGGTGCCGGACGTATCGGCAAACTTCACATTGAACACCTCGCTCAGAATATACCAGAGGTTGAACTGGCTGCGATTTGTAGCTTGAACCATCAGGGTGCCGAATCTATCGCTGAACAGTTTAATGTCCCGAAAGTGACAACCGATTATAACGCGCTTTTGGCGGATCCGCAGATTGATGCAGTACTTGTCACCTCCTCAACGAATACACATGTTGAGATCAGCCAAGCCGCGGCGAAGGCAGGGAAACATATTTTTTGTGAGAAACCGATCGCTTTTGATCTTGAACAGATTGACGAAACCTTGGCGATTGTCAAAGAGGCTGGCGTGAAGTTTCAGATCGGTTTTAATCGTAGGTTTGATGCGAGTTTTAAGCGTGTCCGAGAGGCCGTCGCTTCTGGCGAGATTGGCGAACCCCATATCATGCGGATAACGAGCCGGGACCCTGCACCACCACCGATCGAATACGTCAAGGTCTCCGGTGGCATTTTTCTTGACATGACGATCCACGATTTCGATATGGCGCGCTACCTCGTTGGGGATGAGGTTGTTGAGGTCTACGCAACGGGCGGCGTGCGTGTTGATCCGAAAATTGGTGAGGCAGGCGATATTGACACGACGGTTATCACCTTACGATTCCAGAATGGGGTGATTGGAACGATTGATAACAGTCGGGAGGCAGTCTACGGCTACGATCAACGGGTTGAGGTGTTCGGTTCCAAGGGGATGGTTACGGCTGCGAATCCACCGACGGATACTGTTACCTTCAGCGGTAGCGAAGGGACCCGTGCTGCATCGCCCCCATATTTCTTTGTAGAACGCTACAAACCGGCATTTCTCTCGGAATTACAAGCATTCTTCACGTGTATTCAGGGAGATACACCACCGCCGGTGACAGGTGCGGATGGTCGCGCACCTGTCGTGATGGGATTCGCAGCGTTGAAGTCACTTCGCGAAAATCGTCCTGTTCTTTTGTCGGAGATTTAACCCCCTAAAGAATCAGAATCAACGGTATGAATGCCTTATGGGCATTCACCGGGTATGAATGCCTTATGGGCATTCACCGCCCCTTATCAGGGGGACTTTAATACGTAAAATGTTATTTAACCCCCTAAATCCCCCTTATCAGGGGGACTTTAAAAGGTGCTTTACTCACCTTCGCCGCCGACTTCACCGACTTCGATTTCAATCTCGTCTCGATTTCGGATACGTTCCACGAGTCCATCCCGGATGTCCACAATCCTGTCAGAGACATCGAGCATCTTCAGGTCGTGCGTTGCTGAAATTACAGTGACACCTTGCTCTGTATTCAAGCGTTTAATGAGGTCAATAATCTCACGTCCTGTAATGGTATCAAGGTTCGCTGTCGGTTCATCGGCGAGGACGATGCTTGGGTCGTTTGCGAGTGCTCTGGCAATAGCGACACGTTGGCGTTGACCCCCAGAGAGTTCATCGGGCAGGTGGTACATCCTGTCCCCTAAGCCTACCATATCCAACAACTTTTCCGCTTTTTGATTGCGTTCTTTCTCAGAAATCCCTGCGAAAATCATCGGTAGCGTTACATTGCCGTGCGCGCTCCGCACGTGCAGTAGATTGTAACTCTGGAAAATATAGCCCACGCGGTGGCACCGAAACGCTGCAATCTGTCTTTGCGAAAGTTGCGACATATTTTGCCCATCAATGTAGACCTGTCCTTCTGTCGGTCGGTCAAGCGCACCGATCATGTTAAAGAGCGTGGATTTGCCGGAGCCGGAGGGCCCCATGAGCGAGATATACTCCCCGCGTTCAATTTCAATATTGATGCCATCCAAAGCACGAAGAATGTTTGAACCCATGCGGTATTCTTTGACAACATCTTCCGTTTTTACAACGATATCATTCATAATTATACCTCAGTACGCATCGCTTCAGCGGGCGGAAGTTTCGCAGCACGCCACGCAGGGAACGATGAACCGATCACTGCCAAAATCATACCGAGTATACACCCAAGCAAAATGACGATTATCACACCGAGCTGCATCGGCCCGTTTTCAGGTTGTGCAGGTAACAGCGGGAAATAGAAAAAGAGGTCTAATCCGTAATCTTTAAGTCCTAAAAGTACCGCGCCCAACGTTCCGATGAGCGCACCGATAAGCGCGCCTGAGAACCCCTGAAACCCTGATTCAAGTAGGAACAGTCTAACCACAAATCCATCTAACGCACCGAGACATTTCATTGTACCAATTTCGCGGAAACGCTCTGTTACTGCCATCAGCATTGAGTTGGCGATACCTACGACACACACAATCAAGGACATAACAATGAGCCATATATCTTTTGTGGAAATCCCCTGTTCCGTTGTCTCTTCAAAAGTGTTAATTGTTGATTGCCGTCCGCTCTCCTGTAGCGCGACCCCGATTTCGTTATTTGTCCATACCGAAACCAGAAACGCAATACCCAGTGTAATGCCTGCTGTCGTGATGATTGAACGACCAAAACGGATTTTCAGACTCTGGAAACTAATCCGTAGCGATTCTACGAAGGGCAGATCAATCTGTTCTTCAATAGGTGTTCTTTGCTGCAAATCTTTGTCTCCTTGTTCTTATTTTGTATCATACGAGTGTATTATATCAAATTTACAATTTCAAGTCAAATTTTTCATGCAGACATATAATCCTATCTATCCACCAATCTTGAAAATCCTGATTCAGATAACTGAAAACCGACTGCTGATGGCTGATAGCCGACTGCCTCTACACCATTGACTTTTCAATTTTAGGCTGTTATACTGAGTGCAAGGCAGGACAAACCGATGCTCCGAAAACTTTTCTTTATCTTACTGCTATTAGTGTGTTACGGGACTCCGATTGCTGCACACGATGCTTTCTATCCGCATCATCGTGAGGATTTTGAGAACATGGCGCGCCGTCGCGAATTACGAACGACTGTCCTTCTCAGTACGGCTGCTTTTCTCTGTGTTCTTGGAACAGTCGTCTACGTCGCCTTGCGGAGGAACACAGCTGATAGCGATGTTGACGAAGATGATATAAAAACGGCTCAAGAGCATTTGGAACATGCCATAAATAGCGCAGCAAATGCTGCGCAACAGGTACTTGATGCAAAGGGAGATGTTGCAGCGGCTGCCACAGTGTGCCTCACAACCTATGCTGAGGCGTGCGGTGCAACATGGCAACAGCGTTCCTATGGACAGCCGCAACCAGAATCAATTCCATATCAGATACGATGTAAAATTGGATCGGATGTTGTCACACTCAGCATCAACACCAAGCTCATTCAATTGAAGGTAGAACGCGGTTTATCTAAAACAGGTTTCGGCTCGCAAGGATCATCGAAAAGCACCAGTGCGACTGTTGTCCTGAAAAGATCAGATAAGGGAGCGGAATAGGGGGTTGCAGGTCACGCCGTGAGTCGATTGATGAGTGAAGCACTATAACCCGCACCGAAACCGTTATCAATGTTCACAACGGTAACACCAGAGGCACAACTATTTAACATGCCTAACAGCGCAGCGAGTCCGCCAAAACTTGCACCATAGCCGATACTGGTGGGTACCGCAATGACGGGACAGTTCACTAATCCACCGACAACACTCGGCAGCGCGCCTTCCATACCCGCAACAACGATGATGACGCGGGCTGTCAGGAGTTTTTCGTGGTTTCCTATTAAACGATGCAATCCGGCTACGCCGACATCGTAGAGACGTTCGGGTTGGTTTCCCATCATCAGTGCCGTTTCGACAGCTTCCTCCGCGACTGGCAGATCAGATGTGCCGGCAGAGACAACGAGAATCCCCGGCGTGCCTTCATCTTCAGATTGTCTGACGGTAATCGTACGTGCGAGGTCGTTATAGCGTGCTGCGGGCTGGATTGCTTTTATCGCTTCGTACATGTCCGAGGTCGCGCGAGTTGCGAGGAGTGGGTGTCCAGCGGAGAGGATGCGTTCACTAATCTGCTTAACGTGTTCAACAGTCTTCCCTTGACAGAAAATGACTTCAGGGAATCCTGTGCGCAGCTGACGGTGGTGATCTATTTTTGAAAACCCTAAATCTTCAAACGGAAGCGTACGGAGAGATTGCAGCGCGTCATCCACCGCAACCTCTCCGTCTTTAACCTGTTCAAGCAGGGTTTTTAGTTTTTCGATTTCCATTAGGCTTCTTCGGTAGCCTCTTCATCAGTTCCTTCGTCGGCACCGATGCCAGGAATGGACTCAGCGATTTTAGCACGAACATCTGCGGAGACTTTACGTCCCGTGTCCACAGCACTCTTCACCTGCTCGCCTGCTTCGTGGAGACGTTCCTTACTGCTGTCTACGATACCGTGAACGCTCTCTTTACCCTGTTCTACGAGCGTCTGAACGCCTTGTCGCGCACTATCAGATGCTTGGTGTGCAAATTCAACCGTCCGGTTCTTTGCATCAATCGAAGTGTCGCGAATCTTCTGTCGAGTCTCCTTGCCGGAACTCGGCGCATAGAGCAGACTGATAACAGCACCCGCCATGAAGCCAGTGAAAAAAGCAAAAACCATTGTTAGCCCGTTGTTCTGTCCATTGTTGCTCATTTTTTTGTCCTTTCTATTTGATCAAATCTGTTTCGGCGCAGCTTGCCTACCAAAACTTATTGTTGAAATTTACGAAGATTGACGTTAAAAGTTTCAATTCTCACATTTATCTCTTGGTGTAATTTTTAATGCGTTTCATTTGTTATAATTAAACGTCCGAATGCTTTTTAAGGTTGACAGTTAGAAGCTGCCTAATTCGGTTCCGCGCCGGACGCATCGGGTGCCGTGGTATCTGCTTCTGGTGCTTGCGATTGCCCGGAAGCGAAACTATCCCATCCTGCCTTGATACCCTGCCATAAACTTACAATATCAGCAAGTGAGACCGCTATCTGGTTGCGGAAAAACGTCGCTTGTTCAATCGTCTGCCCAGAGAAACCGCTCACTTTCTGAACCAAGTCTTCGAGTTGTTGAATGCTTTGGTTCAGCGCGCCACTCATCTCCTGGATGTTATGCACAGTGGGTTGAATTTCGGTCTCGCTAATCCCTTGTAAAGACGCTGTCAACCCATTTAGATTTTGTAGTAGCTCGGGTAATTCTTCGTTCACCTCTTTCACCGTTTTATCCACATCCATAATCAGTTCCCCGATTTCCTGATTAACGATGTTTTCTATGGAATTCAGGGTGTTTCGGATGCTATTGAGTGAATTGCGGAGGCTGCCGATTGCCGCGCAGAGATACCCCGCAAGTGCTGTGAGTGCAAGTAACAAAATACCGAGGCTAATTTTCCAAAAAATTGAACTAATAAAAGCCCAATCCATAAATCCTCCTTTACACGCCCGCTGTAGGACATCACCCCGTAGTAGACAGAATTTTTCAGGCGTATCCTACAAACTTAAGTTTCAAGTTGTTTTTTGACAATTTCACCCGCTGCATCAATTGCGGCGTTCACCTTGTTCGGATTTTTGCCGCCGCCTTGTGCGAGTTCAGGACGTCCGCCGCCGCGACCGTCTGCCAACTGTGCTAATTCAGAGATAATTTTGCCTGCCTGTAAACCGCGATGCTTCACCAAGTCCGGGGTTACACCGACCACAAATGCCACCTCATTTCCAGCCACGGCAGCAAGGGCGACAACACCAGATTCTAAACGGTTTTTGAGTTCATCAACAAGCCGACGCAATCCATCTCTATCCGTATCAGCAACACAGGAAGCGACCACTCGAACATCCTCTACAAGCGTCGCATCTTTGACCAAAGCGTCAACGTTGCCAAGGGCGTGTTGGCTCTTAAGTTGTTGGAGCTGCTGTTCCAACTCGCGTTGTTCTTGCAATAGCCGTTCAATACGCTCAAGCAAATCCGTTTTCGGGGCTTTCAAGAGACTCGCTGCATTGGAAAGGAGTGCGGCATCTTCTTGAATAGTCGCCACCGCTGTGTTTCCAGTCAATGCCTCAACGCGACGGACACCCGCGGCGATGCTGCTCTCACTCATGAGTTTCACGAAACCGAGTTCACCGGTCGCACCAACATGCGTGCCACCGCATAATTCGACGCTATAGTCTCCAGCTTGCACGACGCGGACGATGTCTCCATACTTGTCGCCAAAGAAGGCTAACGCGCCTTTCGCTTTCGCGTCATCCAGCGACATTTCGCTGATAGCAAGTGCATCATTCCCACGGATTTTTTCGTTGACGAATTCCTCAATATCGCGTAACTGCTCCGATGAGACAGATTCGTAATGTGAAAAGTCAAACCGTAATCTACCCGCTTCAACCAGAGACCCGGCTTGTCCGACATGCGTTCCGAGGACTTGTCGCAGTCCACTGTGCAGGAGATGCGTTGCTGTATGGCTCACCGCGACCGCCTTCCGACGTGCGGTATCAATTTTTGCCTGCACACCGGTATACGGTGTAATCTCACCCTCAAGGACCTTACATTTATGAACGATTAGATCAGGAGAAGGTCTAAGTGTATCTTGCACAGTCAACTTCGCATTTTGGCTCTCAATTGTGCCGACATCGCCGACTTGTCCACCGGCCTCACCGTAGAAAGGGGTGCGATTCAATAGCACGAACACCTCATCTTCCGTTTGTGCGCTGCCCACAGCTTCCGCATCGGTAATTAAAGCGACAATCTCTGCCTCAATGTTGTCTTCGGTGTAGCCGACAAATTCCGTTTCGCCATGCTCTTTAAGGACTTCTGCGTAGACGGAAATCTCTTCGTCTTTGGCACCGCCTTTTGCCTCCCATGCGGCGCGTCCGCGTGCCCTTTGTTCCTCCATACTCTGCTCGAAGCCGACATCGTCAACAGTAAATCCTCGCTCGCGGGCGAGCATCTCTGTCAAATCGAGTGGAAAACCGAACGTGTCATATAACTCAAAGGCACGCTTGCCATCAAGTTGTGTACTGTCCTTTTCTGTCAGTATATCAAATGACTGGTCAAGGCGTTCTAAGCCGCGTTCAATCGTTTGGTGGAAACGGTTTTCTTCACCCTGAATCGTTCGGGTAATGAATTCATGGCGCGGTCGCACCTCTGGAAACACATCACCGAGCAACCCAATGACGTTATCAACGAGCCTGTAAATGAAGGCTTCGTTCATCTCTAATTTCTTCCCGTAAAGCACGGCACGCCGCAAGATTCGGCGGATGACATAACCGCGTCCTTCGTTAGATGGCATCACACCATCACCGATTGCAAACGTTAGACACCGGATATGGTCAGCGATAACCCGATGCGGTAACCCACGTTCATCATCGAAATAGGCGGTATCTGTCAGGTCAGCGATTGTCGACAAGAGCGGTATAAAGAGGTCGGTTTTGTAGTTTGAATCAACGCCTTGCAATATCGAAGTAATCCGCTCAAAGCCCATGCCTGTATCTACATGTGTTGCTGGCAGCGGTTCAAGTGTGCCACTTTCGTTCCGATTGTACTGAATGAACACCAGATTCCAGAATTCAAGGAAGCGATCACTCGTATTAGGACCTGCGTCCGGATCGTTTGCGGTTTCAGGGTAGGCTTCAACCCCCATATCAACGAAAAGTTCGCTACAGGGACCACAGGGACCCGTTTCCCCCATTTCCCAAAAGTTGTCTTTATCGCAACGACGGATACGCGAAAGCGGAAGATCTGTCTCTTGGAGCCAGAGTTTCTCTGCTTCGTCATCCTCGAGATATACTGTTGCCCAGAGGCGTTCCTTCGGGATCTGCCAGAGTTCGGTTACCAATTCCCATGCGAAGGCGATGGCTTCCTGTTTGTAATAATCGCCAAACGACCAGTTCCCGAGCATCTCAAAGAAGGTATGATGACTCGGCGAATAGCCGACCTCTTCAAGATCGTTATGTTTGCCGCTGACACGCAGGCATTTTTGCGTATCCACAGCGCGCGTATACTCCCGCTGTCCGATACCGAGAAATACATCCTTGAATTGGTTCATACCAGCGTTGGTAAACAATAATGTTGGGTCATCAGCGGGTATCAAGGATGCACTCGGGACGATTGCGTGGCCGTGTTTGCGGAAGTATTCTAAGAAACTGGCTCTGATTTCATCTGATGTCATTATGTAGATTTACTCCTATTATTGCTATTTCTATTATAGTTTGTTACCATAGAGAAGTCAAGACAAAAACGGATATAAAGACACGATTGGATTGCCTGTGTAGAATGTCTCCACACGTTAAAAAATCTGTTCAAGTACCTGTCGAACAATGTCCGAACCGAACCCGCGCCGCGCTAAGAATCCGTGAAGTCGTCGTTTAGCAACGTGCGTCGGCAGCCGCTTATACTGCTTCATCCGCTTTTGTGCGATCTGCAGCGCAACTTCTGCCTCATCTTCCGTCTCTACTGTCGCGATGACCTGTTCTGCCGTTTCTCTGTCGATACCTTTGTCAACCAGTTCGTGCTTAAGTAGCGTTTTTCCTCTCGGATTTGATTTTTGTCTACGGACGATCCAATTCTCTGCGTACTTCCGGTCCCGAATATGCCCTGAACGAATCAATTCTTCAATAGATGTCTCAATCGCGCGTGCTGAAAAACCTTCCCGTTCAAGCCGCCGCGCTATTTCGCTTTTGGTATACGTTTTCGATTTTACTGTAGGGCGAGAATCTTCTACTTCGTCCGTTGTGGCGTTATCTTTTTGTTCGCGGAGTAGCTTGAGCGCGTGGTTTTTTGCACGCATCACTTCGTCCGCTGTAATTATCTTTTCTATGACTTCGGCTGCAATTTCTAAACCGATACGCAGCCCGAATTTTTCAATCAAGGACGCGTGGATGACAACAAAGGGAGCACCATTCAGAAAGAGTTGTCGGTGTGAAGGCAATTCAGGTGCTACCTGAATATCGGTAATTTTCTGTTTCATAGTGGCTCTCGGAAACCTTCGGAAACTATCAGCCATCAACGGTCAGAAATCTGAATCAACGCCGAATGTATATATGGCGTTCAGAGGGTAGGGACTGTGGCGGTTACCATTTCTGCGACTGCCACAGTTCCCCGCTTTGCCGAAAGCCGACTGCTGACGGCTATTCGTCTATTCTTCGCCGTTACTGCCTGCCCAAAGGGCACCACGCTGTAGGAGCGTTCCAAACATCTCATGTTGGCATGCCGAAGGATCATGACCGAGTGCGAGATAAAAAACCTTCCCTTCGCCCCAGTTCTTTGTCCATGCCACTGGTGCCGCGGCACCTTTCCATAATGCTGATGCGAGTATATGGTTCCGTGGATCGTAATCGAGGATATACTGCTCATCCGTCACGACGAACTCGTCAAGCCCTTCGGTGATTTCGTGTTCGCTATCAACGATACTAACTTGGTAGTCTCGGTAGCGTGGGTGTGTAACGAAATAACCGCCTACCATGGAACGGTATTCTGGACAGCCGCGGAACGAATCAGCTGCCGAATGGACACCGACATATCCCTTACCTGAAGCGACGTGGTTAAGCAAACCGTTTTTCTGTGCGTCCGAAATCTCACCTACCGTGTAATAGAAAACGATGAGATCGTACGGATCCAAATTCGGTGAAACAAGCGCGTCGAGGTCTTCCTCGACTCTCGTAATCTCAAATTCATCACGTTGTGAGAGCACATTCACGATTGCGTCGCTACAACCTTTCCAATCGTGAATCGCTCCACCTGCGAAAACAAGTGTGTTAATCTTTCCCATTCGTTTGTTAGCCTCCTTACTAAATGATATGCTATTATAGCACACGTGCAAAAATACAAGCAAACTTTTTATTTTTCGTGGAAATAGGTTGCACTCGCGACGCTTTCTTGAAAACGAATTGACCTCACGAGGCATCCTGTGATAGAATGGGATGAAAAGATTGTTATTAACTCGTGGGGGGAATTCGCCTTATGATTATCAATCGACTTATCATGAAGCATTGGCGGAATTTTCGACAGGTTGATGTTCGACTGCGGGAACGCCAGTTCATTGTTGGACCGAATGCTTCCGGTAAATCCAATCTGCTTGACATTTTCCGCTTTCTGCGTGATATTGCCAAATCAGAAGGCGGTGGTTTTCAGAAAGCAGTCAGCACCCGGGGTGGCATCTCCAAGATTCGCAGTTTGTCCGTAGATCGCGATGCCGAAGTTGCGATTGAAATTCACCTTGCAGATCATGCGGACGCACCTACAAAATGGCGATATGAGTTGGGATTTCGCCAAGAAAACGAAGAAAATTGTCAACCTTATCTTACATACGAACGGGTATGGCAGAAGGGTGAACTGCTCATAGATAGACCTGATGCAGAAGACAAAGTGGACCCAGAACGTCTCACCCAGACGTATCTTGAGCATACCGCTGTCAATGTAAAGTTTCGAGAGGTCGCGCGGTTCCTCCGGAACGTCACTTATCTGCATCTGGTCCCCCAGTTTCTACGATTTTCGGATTCGCTTCAAGGCAAAGTCATTGAAGGAGATCCATTTGGGCAAGTCCTTCTTGAAAGAATTGCGAATATTGATGAAGAAACCCGCCGCGCTCGCTTAAAGAAAATTGAAATGGCTCTCAAGATTGCTGTACCGCAATTCGAGGAACTTGCTTTTGTGCGTGATGAACATACAGGGCACCCACATTTACAAGCACGTTATGCTGATTGGCTTCCCAATGCGGGATGGCAACGCGAAGACCAATTTTCTGATGGAACCCTCCGACTCATCGGTTTATTCTGGGCACTCTTTGAAGAGAACACAGTCATTTTATTGGAAGAGCCTGAACTTTCATTGAACCTCGAAATCGTTTCTAAATTTGCACCAATGATTGCTGGAATGCAATTAAACAGAAGTTCACAGGTGTTCGTTAGTACCCATAGTGATAGACTTCTTAGCGATCCAGGTATTGATGGGACCGAGGCACTTTTGCTAACACCCGGGGAAGGAAGCACAACAGTAGAAACTGCAGCTGATGTTGATGTAGTGAAACACTTTCTTGAAGCAGGTTTTACAGTTGGTGAGATGGCGCTCTCTGGAATGCATCCCAAACATGTTTGGAAGTTAGGTTTATTGGAATGAGTTTAAATAGCGTTATTTTGGTCGTTGAAGATGTATTAGGTGAAGTCGTTTCCACTAAAATTCTTGAGCATTTTGGCATTAACATCGAGCGAAAAATCGTGTACGAAGGCAAATCTTACCTCCAACAAAAGGCGCGGAATTTCAACCGAACAGCCTATGAGGAATGTGGCATCTTTATGTTGACAGATTTAGATTCTTCCGATATTTGTCCACCAACACTCATTCGGTCTTGGATAAGGGGTCCCCTAAATCCTTGGTTTTTCTTTCGTATTGCAGTGATAGAGGTTGAATCTTGGATAATGGCGGACCGAGATGCCCTATCGGAATTTTTATCTATACCTATACATCGGGTTCCGCGCAACACTGATAACATTCCCAACCCTAAAGAATTTCTTGTCTCCCTTGCCCGAAGGTGTACACAGAGAACGGTACGTGAAGCATTAGTTCCGGCCCGAGGCGCGAACCGCGTCGTCGGCGTTAGATACAACGCGATGCTTAGCAACTTTGTCCATAGCCAGTGGAATTTAGAACGTGCCGCTTCGATATCGCCGAGCTTAAAACGAACGGTGGACCGAATCCGATGTGAAACTGAAGGCACCCAGAAGTATTAGGTGAACCCTATTATTACGATTTTTCTGTTGGTAGTCTTTGTCTGTCGCAAATCCTGTCCCAAGTTCTTTTTACAAAGGAGCCGTAAAGGAAATCATAATGTCCGAAAAAATCGCCATCTTCCCCGCAAGTTTCGACCCTGTCACGAATGGACACGCCGACCTCATTGATCGGATTTGTAACCTCGGTATCTTTGATGAACTCGTTGTTGCCATCGGTGTGAATCCGGCGAAGCCTGCGCGTTTTACGCTTGAGGAACGCACTGAAATGCTTCAAACCGTTATTAAACCGTATCCACAAGCCACGATTGATGGCTATACCGGATTGACGGTGGATTATGCCCAGACGCGCGGCGCGTGTGCGATCGTCCGTGGACTGCGCGAAGTCTCAGATTTTGAATGGGAATTCAAGATGGCGCGGATGAATCAACAGATCGCGCCGGATATTGATACCCTCTTTATGATGGCAAATACGCAATACGCACATATCAGCTCAACGCTTGTGATGGAGGTCGTGCAGATGGCGCAACGGCAGGTGAGCGAGGAAAAGCTGCGGGAGATGGTGCCAGAAATCGTGATTGAGTTTATAAAGAAAAAATATGATGTGCTATAAATGGTTATCAGTCGTCAGTTATCAGTTCGGTTTTTCTGCGAAAACCGGTAACTGACAACTATTAAAACCGATTGTCAAGACTCAAGCTCACATTGAAACCCGGTGAATTTACACCAGACCCGTGCTGACGATACCGCTTATTAAGCAGGTTCTCAACCGATAATGTCAAACGTGTGTAATCAAAGAGTTTGACCCCCCCGCGGACGTTCAGTGTAAACCATCCGGGTGTCCCGGCATCTATCGCTGCACCGTTGGCATCGAATTTAACTTCCGCTGGATCGCGTGTTGATCCCTGAATCCGTGGGTCGCGGATGTCGCTTCTGTTCAACCGTCTCTGTTCGGCTGCGCCGCGCACAAAAAACGTCGCCCAATACTGCGTATTCAGTGGTTCCCACTGGATTCCGATAATTCCGTTCAAAGGGGGTTCCCGGCGAGTGCGTGCTTCCCACGGCTTTTTCGGATCGGGTGCTTTACCACTAATCGTGAGTACTTCTCCGCGCAGCAACGCCACATTACCAAAAATCGACAACTCCGGAAGAATCGGAACGCGTCCAGCTGCTTCTACGCCCTGAAACTGTGCTTCATCAATGTTATCAAACACGAGTACGTCAATACCCTCGTATTGTTTGATTAGGTCTTGGTGGAGTTGCGGTATCTTTTGACCTGCGTATGCCTCTTGAACAGGTTTGCGCCCAACCAAACCGCTAACCCGGCTGTAGAACAGCGTTAAGGTGCCACGGAAATAGGAATGTTGTGCCTTGAGTCCACCCTCGACTGTCCACGAAGTTTCTGGTCTCAGATCGGGACTCGGTGCTGTAACACCCTCATTAGTAACTTCCACCGCAGTTGTGTCATTTAGAGAAGGCGCACGGAAAGCAGTTCCAAAATTGCCGACAACATTCAGGTACTCCGTCAAACCGACGACTACACCGGCACTTCCTGTCAAACTGCTGTCGAATACATTAAATTCATCAAAAGCCGGATCTCGAACAGAGAGGTCTGCATTGGTTTGATAAAACGTCGCGCGGCCACCGAGCGTGAGTTCTACTCGTTCATGAACCCGAATTTCATCTTGAAGATATAAGCTCGCATCCCAGAACTGAGAACCGCTAATGAAGCGACCCTTTTCTTCGTCAATATTCTCCTTACCGCCATCAGTTTTGACGGTACGGCTCTGTATCGTATCGAAATAGAATTCAGCACCGCCAACCAAACGTTGCCGAGGCAGGATCGAACTGACCGCTTGTGTACTCAAGCCGATAGTGTTGACCGTATCATATCGATGCCGTCGAGCTGTTTCGCCGCGTTTCACCTCGTTTCGTCCCTCTTTTTGGCGGTGATAGGAGGCTGTCGCTCGGAATGTGTTAATGTTCCCTTCTGCCGGGTTAACTATATAGTTGGCATAAATGAGATCACGATCTTGTGGTTCAAAAAAGAACTCGGCAAACTCTTGCGGTGCGATCTTATCATACCGCGGCGTTTGTGGTTGCCGCCACATCTGGTAAGCAACATTGATATTGCTGGTATCGCTAAGTTGATACCCAAATTTTGCATCCGCATTAAAGGCTCTCCACCCTAAAGGACCTTCAGTGTCAATAAGCCATTTGTCCGGGATTTTATCCTTTGGTAGCGCACTAATCTCATCGTAGCTATAAAGCTTCACGCCACTCGGCATTTCGTCCACTATTTCATACTTCCGATTCTTGTAGTGGAGATCATACCCACTTCCGGGTGTTATATCACCGTAGTCTCGCACACCGCCACCAACAATGAATCCAAATTTTCCTTGGTTCCCTGATACTTCTAACCGACTCAGTTTTTCCTGTGTGGCAGTCGAGTAGCGAGCAAGGAGTCGTGGGTGTATGTCCCAAGTTTGCTGTGCTGGATTGATCGGTACCGATTTCGTAAAGAAACTAACAACGCCACCCATTGCACCGCTCCCATATAACATGGAACTTGAACCGAGTAACACCTCTCCGCGCTCTAACATCTCTGGTGCGATTGTTGCCGTGTACTGATTGGGTCCCGAACGAAATGTTGAATTGTTGAGGCGGACCCAATCAACTTGTACCAACGTCTGGTAACCGGTCAAACTTCGGAGCATCGGCGATCCTTGTCCGACGGTTGTCTCCTGAGCGATTACGCCAACCGAATCACGAAGTAGGTTGGATGCGTGTTCTACGTTGGTCCGTTCCAACTCTTTTAGGTTAAGTACAGTGATAGCGTTCGGGGTTCTGAACGGCTCTTTCTCAGCACGCGTGGCTGTCACCGTCACCTCCGGTACCTCCACAACTTCTTCGGCATCATGCTTTTTTGAGGCATTATCCTTTTTCGCGAGTGTTTGTGGTGCCCAACTCACTGATAGACTTAGGGATACAATGAGAAAAAGATAAAACGATTTTTGCATGGTGGCATTCTCCCGTATATTTTACTGTGGTATGTGGTATGGATATGGAATATCTTAACCTATATTCTGCATATAAGCAAATTGTATGCCATTCCCAATTCAACATGAAATCGGTAGATTTCGACGCTTTTCCGCCATAATTTGTGCTATGGTGTTCATTTATTGAACAGTACTTGCCAGTGATTCTATACAGCATATCCGTCCCTTGATTCAAAAAATTAACGCTTGCCTTTTGCTATCGGTTGTGATAAGTTACATGACATAACTTCGCAGATCCAAAAGGAGCATTCAACAGATGGCACATTTCAGGTTGAGTCTTGTTTTGATGGCATTCGCGATACTGTCCAGTGGAATCGCTGTACCAGAAGATCAAAATACTTCAAAAGGCGGCACGATCATAGGGGATATTCAAGATACAACACTTTTTGAACTTCCGATTAAGGGAGTTCGGGTTGTATTTGTAAAAGCAGATGGTCAGGAATTTGAAATGCAGTCTGATAAAGACGGGCATTTTGAACGTTCGGGTTTATCGGCAGGTCGGTACACTGTCAATCTCTACAAACCAGGATACCAAGATCGTCTGGGAAAACCCGTTTCAGTTATTGACGATGGTCGTCATTATGTCCCCCTAACGATGAACATATCCAAGAATCCCGACGATAACAGCAATCGAGGCGGTGTCCTCCGGTTCCGAGCTCACAATCGCACTAAATCCGGAGGTCCAATAGAGGGACTTGAGATTATAATTACCGGCACTGTTGGAATTGATCCACCAGTAGTAACTGGTATTACCGGCGTACACGGACAATATCTAAGCGACAAATTGTCTCCGGGTACCTACATCGTAACGCTCATCAAAAATGATTATCACGTTGTCTGTCCTATGACTGTTCATCCCGACAAAATCACCGATGCCGGTATATCCCGCCCAATTTTGGATAAAAACACAGATGCCAATGTTACACCCGCACCAGAATCGGATTGGTCAAACGTAAAGAATGTTATCCACGGCAGGATTCGTGAGATGATTCCGCTTTGGCCTGCCTTGAGTGATGTTAAAGTTGTGATTAAAAGCGCAGACAGGATTGTGTTTAGTGATATATCCAACGCCGATGGCGAATACGAGTGTCGGGGTTTGTCGCCGGGGCGCTATCTCATTAGCCTTCATAAAGAGGGATATATAGAAAAAAAAGGGATGCCCCTAATTGTTACGAACGATGGAAACCATGGTCTGTGGGTTACCGAAGAAGGTATGTTTATCAGTTATGCCGTGATTGCCGACGGAAGCATCTTTAAACTCACACATGGAATGCGGAAACAATAGAACCACTGGGTGGACGCGCTTTCAAACTGTCCTTACCGAGTGCAGGTTTACTGGGACATTTAAAAAGGAAAGACAGATGGTGCATTTTAGGGTACCCCTTATTTTAGTTGCATGTGTAGTTCTATATATCGCTGGAGCCGCCGCGCAGGAATTAGACACACTGGATGAAAAAGGCACTGTTCACGGATATATTGTTGATACAACCCCTGCACAACTTCCTATTGTTGGTGTGCGTGTTCAGATTGACAACCAAAAAGGGCATATTTTTCAAACAACGGCTGCCGAGACAGGCGAATTCATATACAGAGATATACCCGCGGGGGATTATCAGATTAATATCCACAAGTCTGGATACCAAAGTCGAATTGGGAAGCCGGTGTCAGTCACCGACGGTGGCGTTCATTATGCTCCGCTTACAATGAACAAACAAGAGGATATATTCACCAAAGTCCAGAATTTGTTCAGAGCCAAAGAACCGCAAGGCGGCACGCTTCAATTTCAAATTACAACGCCATCTCCGCAATCTGTTCCAATTGAAAACGCCGAAGTTAAAATTTGGCAAATGGGTGGTAGGTCGGATAAGATCGAAATCACTGAAACGTCTGACGCGAACGGACAGTATCGACGCGACAATTTACCATCGGCTATCTACTTCGTTACTGTTCGTAAGGACAGTTATCATGTTGTAATTCCAATGACTGTTCGAGAAAATCGGATGACGACTGCCGCTGTAAAACTTCCTATTTCTAATGGGACTTTACCTTCACAAGAAACAGACACAAAATGGGTGATTCGTGGTAAAATTTTTGATACCGACTTTCAACAAACCCCGGTAAGCGGTGTCAAAGTCAATATTAGCGGTAGAAATTTGAAATACCCTAAAAACGCTTTATCCAATGCGGATGGCAAATATGAGTTTGTTTTATTTCCAGACCACTACAGCATTTCCCTCTATAAAGTAGGGTATGAAAACACAATTAGTCTCTCTGAAGGAACTGCTGCAAGTAGGCAAAGCAGTGTCACTGTAATTAAAGAGGGCATGTTCGTTGTTTACGAGGCAGTTGCGAATGGGAATGTCCTTACGCTTAAACACGGCCTATCGAAAGAACAGAAAAGTTTTTCCGAGAAATATGGGGAAACGATTCAGGAAGCACTTTTTACCACAATCATCAGTAGTATATTAGGCTTTTTCTTTTTAAGGTTCTCAAGGTTCTTAAACAAACGTCGACGAAAATATAAGATACTATGGGACTTAAGGACCGATAGACATAAACAGTTCTTAAACAAACGTCGACGAACATACAATCAGGAGTAAGTATGTCAAAAAAGAAATTAAACTTTGCATTCATCGGATGTGGTGGTAACGCACGCGGACACGGACGCAGTGTCTCAAGTGTCGATAACGTTGAGATTGTTGCCCTCGCGGATCCGAGTGCAGGTTCACTCGATGCCTTCAAAGAAACTGTCGGTTTAGATGATTCCGTTCCGACCTATGCTGACCACGTTGAGATGTTAGCCGCTGCTAAACCCGACGCTGTCGTCATTAGCTCGCCGCACGGACTCCATTTCCAGCATATTATGGATGCACTTGATGCCGGATGCCATGTGCATACCGAAAAACCGATGGTCTGTACGGTGGATCACGCCAAACAGGTGATAGCGAAGGTCGAAGAGACCGGCTTGCATCTGATGATTGGCTATCAACGCCATCTAAGCTCCACCTATCAGTACTGTCGCAACGTGGTCCAGAGCGGTGAGTTGGGACGCGTTAACTTCGTTGCCGCGCATCAATCGCAGAATTGGTACCGGAATCAGCAAGGAAAATGGCGACAGGATCCGTTCCTCGGCGGTGGTGGACAACTGAACGATTCGGGCAGCCATCTGATCGACATCCTTCTCTGGGTGTTGGAGGCAAGTCCCGATACCGTCTTTGCGATGATAGACAATTTGGACATTGAAGTAGATGTTCTCACTGCAATGTCAATCAAGTTTGATACAGGTGCCTTGTGCAATATCAGCATTGTTGGGCATGCCTATGGTGGTGTGCGAGAAGCCTTTTCTATCTGGTTAGAGGAAGGCGCGCTGCATCTCCGTGAAGGCAAACTCCTTCGTCAGGAACAGTCAGGCAATCCGGAACCCGTTGACGCATCCGAAATGCCGGCACAAGGTAACAAAGATGTCACTTTTATTGAACTTATCCGAGGCGAACGGACAGATAACCCGATCGGTGTTGAGAATGGGTTGCGTGTTATCCAATTAACCGAAGCCGCATGGCAGTCCGCCGAACTCGGTAGACCTGTCAAGGTGGATCTGAGTTGAGCTAATGCTTGATGTCCAAAACCTCAGCAAATCCATTGACAAGAAACCTTTTCTCACGGAGCTCACGTTTCAGGTAGCAGCTGGAGACTCTCTCATCCTGCTCGGCAAAAATGGCGCAGGAAAGACACTCCTGCTCAACATCTTGGCAACTTTAGTTGAACCGACATCAGGCACCGTTTCTATTGATGGTGTTGACGCATTTGCAAACCTTAAACAGGTACGTCCGTCTATTGGATATATCCCGACCGCATTTGACGGATACCCTGAATTGTCTGTTGTGGATTATCTCAATTTTTTCGCCGCTGCATACAAATTAGAGAAACGCGGGCGCACGGATGCAATTGCGGCAGTGCTTGAATTAATGGACATCCAACACCTACGCGACGTTAAAATTGGGATACTGTCAACAGGTGAACGACAACGGCTTTTATTTGCCAAAACCTTTCTGCACGAACCTCAGTTGTGGCTGCTTGATGAACCGCTCACGCCCCTTGATTCGAGTGGACAGGTTGAGATGATAGAATTGTTTAGTGAGCTTCAAGCCATGGGAAAAGTCGTCGTAATTGCGACCAATCGCCTTGATGATGTCCATCGGTTGGGCAGTACGGATGCACAGGATAAAAACTACATCGGAATTCTAAGCGATGGACAATTTGCTGCGTTTAAAACATTTCGCGAGTTGCGAGCGGAAAACAAGGAAACCGATACAGCGGAAACCCACGCCTCAGAATGGTTGTCCAAACTTTTCGCGCAGGATCACCATAGCGAATAGCGTCTGAGGCGCAGCAAGTTAAAACTTACTACAAAAGTCTGGAGGTTACAAAACCGTCATGTCAGATATAGGAAAATTCTTTGACGAAAACGGATACTATTTCGCCAAAGGGGTCTATTCACCTGAAGAAATCAATGCAATGGAAAGCGATTTCGATCAGGTCGTGGATCAGCTCCTCAAAAGCGATGAGAATGTCAACGCTCGCTGGGGTGGCAGATTGATGGATGCCCTTGATGGTGGCGAATCTGTGATTATCCATACCCACAATATCCAGAGTTTCTCTGGTGTCTGGATGCAGGCATTCATGCAGGAGAAGTTTCTTGATGTTACCGAAGCCATCCTCGGACCGGATATTATGCTCCATCATTCAAAACTTTTCTGTAAGCCGCCGGAGAAAGGCTCGCCTTTCCCGATGCACCAAGATTGGCAGTACTTCCCCTCCGTCAAAGACACGATGATAGCTGCTATCATCTATGTTTCAGAGGCTACCGATGAAATGGGGTGCGTTCGCGTCTATCCGGGTTCCCATAAGGAGCTTAGACGCATGGATGGTATGATGGGGAGTGGACAAAACGCTGAAGTTACTGACCGATACCCGATTGAGAACGCGACCGTTTTGGAAGCAGAACCCGGAGATGTGCTTTTCTTCAGTTACTTCACGCTGCACGGTTCAATGCCGAACCATTCAAATAAGACGCGAAAAAGTGTTCTCGTTCAGATGCTCGCTGGTGACGATGAAATTGAAGCCGAAAACCGACACACCAATGTCAAACTGGTGCTCCGCGGCTGGAACCATCTCGCAACCCGCTCTTCTGTTGGAAGGATTATATAAATCAAGAGCACTTTGGCCCACTTGGTTATTGGGTGGGTTAGATGTTTTTAGAGCTTTAACCATTGACGCGTCTTCCACACTCTTTCAAGGAAACCCGGGTTGATAGTTAAGCAAATCACAGGGTTGCGTAAGCCATATTGAAAACGAAACGTAGCCCGTAATGAAGCAGTTCGCTTATGGGCGAGTACGCCGCAAAATGGAGGGGTTTTTGCTGGGGTGTTTTTTCTAGATCTACGGGATGGCACTTCAAACCCCAAACCCGCCTGACCGAACCGCAAGGAAAGGTAAAAAAATGATAAGAGTCGCAAAGATTAGTATGGCGCATGTCCACGCAGGTGGCTATGCCCGAAGAATTCACGAAAACCCTGAAACCGAACTCGTCGCTGTTTGGGACGAAGAGGAATACGGCGGTAGAGATGCAGCGGAACAATACGAAGTCCCGTTCTACACCGACCTTGATGAAATCCTCAGCCGTGACGACGTAGATGCAGTCGCTGTTGACGCTATTACATCCGACCATCCGCGTGTGATGATCGCCGCCGCTGAAGCCGGTAAACATATCTTCACCGAAAAGGCACTCGCGATTACCGTCGCTGAATGCGATCCAATTATCGATGCCGTTGCGAAAGCCGGTGTGAAGTTCATGATTTCGCTGCCTTCCCGTGCGAACCCCGAAATCCTGTTCGCGAAAAAGGCAATCGACGACGGACTGCTTGGCGACATCACGTTCGGTAGAGGACGGATCGCACATTCCGCCGCACTGGATAGTTGGTTCAGCGGCACGAGCGCGTGGTTCGCAGATCCGGTACGTGCGGGTGGCGGTGCCCTTTTCGATTTAGGGTGTCACCGCGTTGATGTTATCCGGTGGCTGATGGGTGAACCTAAGAGTGCGATTGCGAAGATTAACAACTTCACCGGCAACTTCCCGATTGATGACAACAGCGTTTCCGTCGTTGAATTCGCGAATAAGGCACTCGGTGTGATTGACGTTGCGTGGACACACCGTTCCGGTCCGAACATGCTTGAAATTTACGGCACAGAAGGTTCATTTGCCGCAGGACACGGCGAGATGCATTTTGACACCCGCAAACTCTCTGACGACGAAAAAGCGGAATACATCGCCAATGCACCGGCTGCACCCCCTGAACCGATGCAACAGTGGATCAATGCGATTCTCCGCGATGAACCGATGACGATTACGATCCAAGACGGTCGGAACCTCACAGAGTTGATGCAGGCGTTCTACATGTCATCTGAACAGGGAGAGTCAATTGATTTCCCACTCTAAATGGCAAGCGGCAGTATAAAGTTTGCAAGTATTCTAAAGTGAACTAAAGTTGTGTTCGCGCTTTCAAGTTAGCAAGAAAACGCAAACGCAACTTTACGGACTTTAGTACACTTTACGAGACTTTGTAGACTTTCAATTGAGGTACATTATGCAAGACTATCAACCTATTCCACTTTCTGCTTTGTGCAATGTCGGTACAAAGATTATCGGCGAGAACGCAACACCGGGTGTCGGGACCCAGATGCTTCACGGGCTTCCTTTTGAAATCGCTGATGGGACAAAATGCTTTTTAGGTTTCGGTGAAGGTGTTAACGCCGATCCGATCCAAGTGCCTGTCAATGCAAACCCGAAACGGGTGATTTTTGTGCATCGCTTACTTGAGTCGCGCATCCCTGAAGGCGAACCGATCGGTAGACTCATCGCCAATTACGTTTTCCATTATACCGATGGCGAAACGGTCAGCGTTCCAATTCGCGAACGCTTTGAGATCGGCAGTGTCCCGCAGGGATGGGGACAACAGACGTTCCTCGCGATGCCCGACCGGCAAGAGAGTTTACACCAACGTTACGAAGGTCCATGGGGTTCATCAGGAAACCGACAAACTGAGGTAAGCCAAGGGACACCGCGCGATTACTATCTATGGGTATGGAAAAATCCGAGAGACGATGCTGAAGTGGCATCTATTGAGATACAACCGCAGGAACGGCGCTTTATCGTTGCAGCAATCACGCTCGGCTATCTCAACGAAGACCCGATACCGCGCCGTCCGCGCCGCGAAGTCAAAATCACGCTGCCGCAATCTGATGACGCTGAAAAACCGTTTGATATGGCAGTCAATGTGGATCGTGGCGTTGCGACCTACCCTTATCCGTTACCCGAAAACGACCCTGATGCCTTCATCAACGACGATTTCAAAGGTTGGGGTGAATCCCAAAACAACAAGAGTAGTCCCGCGTATGTTGAAGTATCCGCTACACCTTCCGCAAGTGTTGAAATCACGAACCATGGAGAGACACTCGGTAGCGTCAACTGGGGAGAAGTTCAAGAAAAGGGAAGCGTGCAACCCAACGAACGTGTCAAGGTAGAGGTTATTGACACCGGTAGAAACTGGGTGCATACTACTGTGATTGATGAAGACACAGGCAAACCCGTCCCGTGTCGCGTCCATTTCCGTTCCCCACACGGCGTGCCTTACGCACCACACGGACACCACGCACACGTTAATTCAAATATGGGGACGTGGCACGTAGATATCGGCGGCGATGTGCGGTTGGGACAAATCAGTTACGCCTACATTGATGGTACCTGTCAGGGATGGTTACCTCGCGGGGATGTTATTGTTGATGTTGCCCGCGGCTTTGAATATACACCTTTGCGGACGACCGTCAACATAAAACCGGGGCAACGAGAATTGACACTCCGCTTAAAGCGGTGGTGCAATATGAACGCCGAACGCTATTTCAGCGGTGATACACACGTCCATTTCCTCTCCACGCAGGGCGCGCATACCGAAGCACAAGGCGAGGATCTCGGTGTTGTCAACCTCCTCCTCTCACAGTGGGGGCACCTTTTCACGAATACAGAGGAATTCATCGGGAGACCTACGACCTCTGCTGACGGACGGAGCATTGTCTACGCAACACAAGAAAATCGTCAGCACCTTCTCGGTCATCTCACGCTCCTCGGTTTAAAAGAACAGGTCGCGCCGTGGTGTTCCGACGGACCGGGTGAAGCCGAACTCGGTGGCAACATGGAGGTCACACTCTCACACTGGGCAGATGCGTGTCACGCACAAGGGGGCACCGTCGTCTTACCGCATATTCCGAATCCGAATTGCGAACCGGCGACGCTCATCGCTACAGAACGCGTTGACGCTGTTGAGTATCTCACCAACGCCATGTATGGACACCTTGAGTACTATCGCTATCTTAACTGTGGCTATAAATTGCCGCTCGTCGGTGGGACGGATAAGATGAGTAGCGATGTGCCGGTAGGCGTTTATCGCACCTACGTTCACATCCCAGACGATCAGGAATTCAATTACGATAACTGGTGCAAATACATGAGTGCTGGAAACACGTTCCTCAGCGGCGGTCCGATGATCCGACTCTCCGTTGATGGACATCCTATCGGTAGCACGGTTAACCTACCCGGTAACGGTGGCACTGTCGAGGTTGAAGCCTCTGCCGATTCCATCTTCCCTATCCATACGTTGCAGATTATTCAGGCGGGACAGGTCGTTGCCTCAGCTGAGGACAAAGATGGAACAGGACATCTGCACCTGAAAGCGAATTTGAAAGTGGATAAACATTCGTGGATCGCCGCGCGGTGCGGCGGACCTAACTATGCACAAGCCGTTCCACACTATGATGGATGGGGGCGCGGTATCATTGCGCATACCTCACCTGTCTATATTGCTGTCGGTGGCGAGTGGTGGATGTTTGACCCGGAAACAGCGAACTATATGCTGACCTTGATTGAGGGCGGATTATCCTATATTCAGCAGACAGCACGCCATCACGAACACGGCACTGTGACACACCACCACGGCGAGGATGATCATTTGGAATTCCTCTCTCGTCCGTTCCAAGAAGCACGAGAGGCAATCCATCGCCGAATGCATCAATTGGGTATTCCGCATTAACTGATCATTTTGAATTTGACCGTAGTCACATTTTGCAAGTGCACCTACCGCAGAATTTGAGATGAATTACTTGCGCCTTATACAGCGGAATTTAATATGGTAAACTTGACTCAACCAGTAAACACGGAAAAAACTGAGGAAGAACAGGTTTTGGAGACGCGTGTGCCAGCGCGTGGTCTTGCGGGAACCTATGGCGAGGATGAACCCGAGTATACGCTGGATATGCTCATTTCAGTCAATCCTAAGTATGAAGGATCTGTCAAGGAATGCTGTCCCGAAGCGCGTGTGCCGGCGCGTGGTCTTGAGGGAGCATACAGTGATGATGAACCCGAGTATACGCTGGATACGCTCATTTCTTCTTAACCGTGCTGATCGAAACATAGGAGACCAAAATGCCAAGGGAATTAGTGGCGGTTGCCCCTCGGCAACCCGTTTTAAGAGAGTATGAAGATGGTCCCGTTCCTGCGGATAGCGTCCGCGTTCAAGTCGAATTCGGCGCACCTAAACGTGGCACCGAACTGACAGCGTATTATGGGTACAACAGCGCAAATTTCCCAATGGGACTTGGGAATATGTGCGTCGGAAAAGTTATTGAAATCGGTGATAATGTAGAAGATTTCGAGATTGGAGAACGCGTCACGCATCACGGACATCTCAAGGAGACGCATACATGGCGCGCCGAAAGTGTCCTCAGAATGCCAGACCACATGACGTGGAAAGAGGCGGTCTGCTATGATCCGTTACACTTCGCGATGTCTGCGATTCGTGATGGAAAAGTCCGCGTCGGTGAGCGGGTTGCTGTCTTCGGACTCGGTGCCATCGGGTTGATGACGGTGCAGATGGCACGGATCGCAGGAGCTGACTTCGTCGCAGCGGTAGACCCGCTCGAAAGACGGCGGAAAGTCGCTGAAAAGACGGGCGCGGAACTTGTCATTGACCCGACTGCCTGCAATGTGGGAGAAGTGCTTAAAGAGGCGACGGGCGGGCGTGGCGTTGATGTGGCTGTCGAAACCAGTGCAGTCTACGAAGCACTTGATGATGCACTTCGCGGTGTCACTTTTGAGGGAACAATCGTCTACGCTGGACGCGCGAAAGCGTGTACGGGCGGACTCGACCTCGGTGCTGTCGCGCACGTCAACATTCCGAATATCATCTTTGCGCGTGCTAACAGCGACCCGAACCGCGATCATCCGCGTTGGGATTTCAGACGCATCGTCGATACCTGCTGGAAGTGGCTTGTCGAAGGGCGATTTGACTGCGAAGATGTCGTTGACCCAGTAGTACCGTTTGAAGATTCCGTCGAGGCATACATAGAGATGGACAACCACCCTGAACGGAGTGTCAAATTGGGAGTGTCCTTCGGGTAGTTATACGGAAATAGTCCGTTTGTTAGTGGCTACTGATATGCTATTAAAAAAATGCCGAGTACCATCACGACAGCGGCGACCAAGCGGCGTTTTGTATAGGTCTCTTTCAAGGCGTATCCACCGAGCAAAACAACGAAAATGACTGAACACTGCCGAACCGCGGTCACGTAGCTGACCTTTTCTGTCATCAAAACGTAGAGGATGAGTGAATAGGATGTCAAGGAAAGCACAACAACAACGAGCGTCCGCTTCCATTCTGTGCGTCCAATCTCTGCAATCTGCTGGTGTGGAAACCGGGCGAGGCAGGACAACCCGTAAAAGACTTGCGAGATACTGTTCTCCATTAAATAGTAGGTGACAGCGCGCCACAACGGAACATCTGTCAAATAGCGATGAAATTCAGACATCCCTTGTTTGTCTATCAGTGAGTATCCGATGACGCTTGCCAAGGTAGCATAAGCCCAAAGGGCATCGGGTTTGCCGAGGTAACGAAAGAATGTCTTGAACTGGATGCGTCTCTCGCGTTGTTGATAGAGTACTATAGATACCATCACACATAGGATACCGATCATGCCTTGCCCCGAAATTCGTTCATTTAGGAAAAGGAAGGCAAAAAGTGGCAAGAAGGCTGGCGCAGCACGTGTAATCGGATAGACAAACGAAATCTCGCCAACCGTATAGGCATGCGTCAAAAACAGACGGTAGAACAGATGCACCAGTGCGGAGGCAACGATATAGACCCATACCGGTTTCGGAATTACCGGATGCCTGATACCAAAGGCAACGAACGCTATGGCTACGGTGTAAAATCCACACCAAAAAAAGAGGATGCGTGTATCTCTGCTGGATTTGCTGCAGAAATTCCATAATGCATGACAAAATGCTGACAGCAGAATGAGGGAGATTGAAGTCAGACCCATAAAATTGCTCTGTTTTTTCTCAAATTCCAAAAAAATGTAAATTTACCCTAAACTTTTTCAGTTTCATATTTATAATTAATGCATTACTGATGTTTGGGCAATTTTCTTTTATGTTCGTCTCGGAGAGGCCACATCTCTTTTGTCGCATAAACTTTTAGTTTGTGCCAGTGTGTCGTAAACGAACAATTTGCGACACACTGCCATGATTGGCAGGCAGACACAAGACCTGCCCTCCTCCCTTGGACTCTTAAACATGAAGGGAAAACTAAATGTCCCTATATACTAAAGCATGAAATCTTGTGAGGCAAGGAGAATAAAATGAAAACATTATTTTTTTTCTGCTGTACAATATTAAGCCTAATAGCTTGTCAGTTAACCGATGAATCTGCGGATAAAGCAGTCCTTGCAGGAAAAGTAGAACGCGACCTTACCATTACGATTGGAAGGGAATTTGGCACAGGGTTCGGGGAGGAACTCGGAGAAGGAAGGGGACGGATACAAAAAACAGATTCGTTTTTAACACTTAGGGTCTGGAGATTTACTTCAGGTATTCGGACACCACAGATAATGCGGACTTTGATGGGCAGTATAGAAGGACAACTGTTCCAAAACACTCTCACTATTGGGGATACTTGGGAGCAAAGAGGACATCGCGGAAGAACGGAACAGGTAACACTGGAAAGTTATGAAGATGTTAAGCTTTCTAATAAAGTCTTCCCGAAATGTCTTAAGCATAAGACTGTAATTACAGATACTAATAGGGAACACTACTCCGAATTAGAAAAGGCTCTCATTAACGGAACAAGGTATCTGTGGTTGTCACCCGGTCTCGGCGTGGTGAAGTTGCGTTATGAACATTCAAACGGAGTCATAACCGAAGCAGAATTAATTGACAGCTATGTGCCAGTCAAAAGCGACTCATATTTTCCATTGAGCTTAGGGACATCATGGACCTATCAGTGGAAAAATGATTTTGAAAATAAAACATTTATTGAAAAATTACTTGTCATAAAAAATAAAAATAACAAAAACGGACTGGCTTTCAACTCCATAGTCACTACAGCGGATGGTAAAAGAATCGGAGATGGTAATTTTTACTTTTACCGAGGGGATCCGCTCTTAAAGATTAGAAGTTCAGGTTACTCTTACACCGGACGCGAAACGCCAGAAGGACCCACAAGTATATTTTCGGATAATATCGAAAACCTTTGGCCAGAACTCTTCCGGTATCCGTTGACTGTTGGAAAAACGTGGACTAAAGAAGGTTTGTGGAACTCAAAAGTCATAACAACGATAGAAGATTACGAATCCGTGCAGATTTCTCTTGGCACGTTCAAAGATTGCCTCAAACATAAATCTCATTTTACGGGTGCGACAGCAGATGCAGATGCAACTGAAGACACCCTTGAAAGAATCGCCTTGATTAATGGGACACGGTACCTATGGTTTGCAAAAGGTGTCGGACTTGTAAAGATGCGTTATGAACATTCTAACGGTGTTATCACAGAAGCCGAATTAAATGAATATGACGTGCCTGGCGGAAGTACAGACTATTTACCCTTGAATGTCGGTACAACGTGGACCTACAAGTGGAAGAACGACTATCAACCCAGTCCAATGATTGAGAAAGTCGTCCTCAGCGACCCGGAAGTCCGTCCTGAAACCCCTCTTAAAAAGGCTGCTTACGTTGTCACAATAGAAGATGCAAATGCGCCAGGAGAGATGACAGTTGATTTCACATTGACTCCTGAAGTGCCAAGTTTGGGAAAAATGCAATTGCGTCTTGATGGTGATAGTGATTACATTCCTCAACGTAGCCAGTATATTGCTGAAGGAGATGAAGATTACCACTTAGATCGTCACCGTCAGTATGCGACTCGTGGCGTAAACATTGAGGGACGCTGGACGCGCCAACCCCATTTTAATAAAACTTTTTACCCTAATTGGAAAATTGAATTTTCAAAACATGAGAGAAAATTTCCGATAACTTTAAATTATGAAATATCGCAAAAATATGCTGAGGATTACAAAGCTTTCCAAGCAAATCGGTACGGGTTTGAAACATATTCAGGAATACGCCCCTATTTCCGAGAGGATTGTATGCTTTGGGCGGGTAGTGAACTGTTTATTGTCGGTGGAAGAAACGACAATATTGAGGTAGAATTTAAACTCCCTGAAGGATGGCGAGTCCTGACACCTTGGAAACGCATCGGACGCACAGGGCACCGATTCTCTGTCGAAAATCAAGAAGAATTAACCACGAACTATCTGCTTATTGGGGAGCATACTGAAATTGTCGCAAAATCCGGCAAGACAGAGGTCGTGATGGGCATAGGCGGTCGCTTGAAAACATCAAAGGATGAGATGAAACGCACCGTCGAAAAGTTTCTACACGCATATTCAAAACTTTTTAAAGACGGACCGGACAGTCGTGTGACGTTTATATTAAATCCTTCTGAGATGGAGGATACCTTGGGCGGTGAAGGACAAGGGCGAGGGCGGACTGTTAACATTCTGATGAATAGCACTTTGAATGCAGCAAGCGAACACCTATGGGCACCCTTTCTTGGACATGAAGTTTTCCATATCTGGAACGGTCTTACTGCGCTCGAACCTTTTACATCAAAGGAAAGATGGTTTCTTGAAGGGGTGACGAATTACTATTCCGACCTCACGGCAAAGCAGCTCGGCTATCTATCTGAAAGTGAATATTTGGAACGTCTCGAAAGTGCTTGCGAAAAATATCTGTCCGTATCTAACGAATTTGCGATAGGGGACGATTTCAGGGACAGTCGTTTGCTCTATGACGGAGGGAGCCTTGTTGCCGCGTCATTAGACCTAGAGATACGGCATCTTACGAAAAATAGGAAAAATTTTAATCACGTCATGCAGCAAATGTATCGCAAATTTCCTGACGATTCTATAGAATATACGCAGCGCGATATTATTAGAACTGTCAGTAAAGTCGCAGGTAAAGATTTTGATAGGTTCTTTGAAACCTATGTTACAGGAAAAGAGCGGCTGCCCCTGTCAGAATATTTCGATAAAGCAGGGCTTAATGTTCAGGTTACTTCCGAGGAATTGCCCACTTCCGATTATGTCAAAGAAGTGCTTAAGGCAAGTTTAGGACGTGATACGGATGTTGAAATAACCAGTATCAACGGCTCGCGGATTGGCAGCCTTAAAAAACTCCAAAAAATTGCCAAGCACTGGAAATCTGGCGAAGTGGTAACGTTGAGTTTTGAAGAAAAGGGTAAGCCCGTTACAGTACCTGCCACATTGAAAGGTGTTTCCGATAATTCGCCGACAGAATCTGAAGTGGTTGTGCGTATCACTAAACAGACAGAAACGACGAAGTTACAGCGCGCCATCTTGGCGGGTATTTTAGGCAAGCGTTGAGGCGGTGGAAAATGAAGTCTCTATTTTCTATCTTTAATCTGATTTTTTTAATCATCATCTTTTGTAGTCCACTTGACGGAGCTGTCAACACAGTTGAACGCCGCCTCACTGTCAAAATTATGTCTGATATCGGCGTAGGTTTGGGAACAGGCACTTTTAAAATAAAAAAAACAGATGCGTTTCTGACAGTTTCACAATCCACACTTACCCGGTACGGTGGAACCACGCCAGATGCTATGGGGATGTTGTTCAATAACCTTAGAACCATGAACCCTTATCGTAAAGCTGGTGAAATTCGTCCGAATCTATTCCAGTTTCCGCTGGTTGTGGGCAGCACTTGGGAGTGGGATGAAACCGGTTCAGGGGGTCGAAATTTGCAAGCGCAGGTAACCATAGAAGACTCGGAAACAGTTACAGTTGCTACAAGGACTTTCCGGGACTGCCTCCGGCATAAAACTGTCTTCACCAATACTAAGCATGAAATCGGTTTAGGAGACACGCCTGCATTCGCCAAAGTCAAGAACGCGTTAGTTAATGGGACACGCTATCTCTGGTTCGCAAAGGGTGTCGGCCTTGTGAAAATGCGGTATGAACACTCCAATGGAATTGTTACGGAAGCGGAATTAATTGACCACCAAATACCGGGCAATAGTGACGAATCCCTCCCTTTAAATCCCGGCACGATTTGGACCTACAGATGGCATAACACCTATTATGACGAGACATTTATTGAGAAAGTTCAAATCAGCGGCGAGGACGGTCCATTTTCTAATCGAATTTGGCGGGACCTTAACGTCAAGGTTACAACAGAAGAAGGTGAAGATTTAAGGAAAGGCGTTTTCTCAATCATTAAAACGGATAGTGCCTTGGCACTGACACGTTCTGTCTATAGAGGACTGTCTACTACAAAACCCAGTGTGCTTCTCAAGCAGCCCTTGATAAGCAACATTGCTGCATATCATGAAACAGATTTACTTCGGTTTCCTTGCACTGTAGGAAAGACTTGGACGCAACCTGGATCTCACCGTTCGTTGGAAGCAATTGCTATAGAAGGTTGTGAAGAGATTAAAACGCCTGCGGGAACTTTTCAAAATTGCCTTAAACAGAAAACTGTACTGACAGGGGCAACTGCTGGCACAGCGGAGGAAAATGCACTGGTTAACGGAACCCGTTATTTGTGGTTTGCAAAAGGTATCGGGATTGTCAAAGTCCGGTACGAACACGCAAGCGGTGTTGTCACAGAAGCTGAATTAACTGAATCCCATATTCCACGCAAAAATGAAGAATACCTACCCTTAACCCTCGGAACAACGTGGACTTACAAATGGAAAAACAAGTACCACCCCAAAGGGATTATTGAGAAATTTGATGTGGTAGGATCCGTAGACACGCAAAGAATTGTCAATCCAGAGAATGGCACAGTTTTTAAAAAAGCGGCGTATGTTATAAGCATAGATGGCGATGATCCGGGTCGTGTAAAGGTTACTTGCCAATTAACGCCAAAAGAGGAGTGGCGTTTTCTGAAAATCCCGTTTCGCCGCCCTCTGGAAATCCGACTTCATCTCCACGGTTCTGGAGCTTATATTCGCGACGTAACTTTAGTAGATGGCAGCGGTAGAAAACCGAGTGCCCGCAGATCCAACAACGATATATGGGAATTTACATTTCGCAGAGATACGCATGAACAAGATATTGAATTTCCGCTAACCTTAAGCTACAACGCATCACTAACGCAAGACCAGAGGCAATGGGTGTCGCAGCCGCCCCCGGGCACATTACCTTTTAGCCGATTGGGTACCACACTATGGACAAGCGACGAACTTTTCATTGTCGGTAAACAGACCGATGAGATTGAAGTGGCGTTCAAGCTGCCTGAAAGTTGGTGGCGTGTATCAACACCTTGGCAACCCATCGGAGACACAGGGACCCGCTTCACCGTCACCGATCAGACAGAACTAACAAATGCTGTCCTTTTCATAGGCCAGCACGCTGAAGCTCGGGCAAAATCTGGCAAAACTGAAGTCGTACTCGCTATCAGTAGCAGGCCTAAGGCGTATCAAGATACAATGCTAAATACAGTTGAACAGTTCCTACATAGGTATTCAGAGATCTTTAACGGAGAACCAGAAGGTCGCTTTGTGTTTTTCATAAATCCTGATAAGAAAAAAGCCGGAAAATGGAGACACGGGTCCGGTACTGGCAACAGTGTCAGGATCTCAATGGATTGGACTTTGGATGATGCAACGAAGCATGAGTGGGCACCTTTTCTCGGACATGAAGTGTTCCATATCTGGAACGGACACATCGGACTCAAGCCCTTTTCAGCAAAGGAATTGTGGTTTCGTGAAGGTGTCACGAATTACTATGCCGACATGACTTCGGCTCGGCTCGGTTATTTATCAGAAAGCGAATTTCTGAAAAAGTTAGCATACGCGTATGAAAACTATTTGTCTGTACGTCCCGAATTCGCTATCATTGATGGTTCTACTGATGCCCGACTTTCGTTTGCAGGCGGGAGTCTTGTCGCCGCAACGTTAGACCTACAAATCCGTCATCTCATAAAAAATCAGAAAAATTTGAATCATGTCATGCAGCGGATGTATCGCGAGTTCGGAGATACTACAAAAAGATATACGCAGCGCGATATTATCCAAACTGTCAATAAAGTGACCGGAGCGGATTTTGAACCGTTCTTCCAAACTTATGTTACAGGAAACCAACGGTTACCATTATCGGAATATTTCAACTACGCGGGTTTAGACGTACAGATAGAATACAGCGAAGAATTGCCGACAACCGATTATGTTTATGATGTGCTTAAAGCCAGCATACAGCAAGAAAATTGGCGTTTGATTGCCGTCAACGGTACGGAAGTTGATACGTTCGCGGATCTCCGCGAAAGCGCAAAAACGTGGAAATCCGGTGATGTTCTTGAGGTAACAATCGAAGAAAATGGTGAGACGCTCACCTTGCCAGTCACATTAAGCGGAATGATTGACAATCCGCCAATAGCACAAGATGCGAGTGTGTCTATCACTAAAAAAGCAGAGACGACGAAGTTACAGCGCGCCATCTTGGCGGGCATTTTAGGTCAATAACCCCCTGCTAAAGCATGGGGCTTGTGCGAAGCGCATACCAAGCGTTCACTCCACGAGTTAAACTATTTTCTACAGTAAAATATCGTATTGTCCTATGGTGGTGCGTAGAAAGTCGTTAGGATGCTCCCCAAGTCCTATGCTGTGCTGACAATATGATCTGGATGGGGCAATATACAACCCGTAAGGGAGATTACAAACTATGTTTGTGCCAGTAACGCGTCAGTCTGGCGAAAAGTTGATGCCGACACATCCGAATAAGGCAGGTATGTTGATTAAGAAAGGATTAGCAACACCGTATTGGTGTAACGGCATTTTCTCTATAAGACCCAACTATGAACCGAAAAAGAAGCATAAACAAGAGGTTGTTGTAGGTGTAGACCCTGGTAGTGAAAAAGAAGGCTTTACCGTCAAATCAGCGTCTCACACCTATCTCAACGTTCAGGCAGATGCTCACAACAAAGTCGGTAAAAAAGTTGAAAAGCGGCGAGAACTTCGCAGAAGTCGGCGTTCCCGAAAGTGTCCAAACCGAAAAAATAGGGAAAATAGACTTGCTAACCGAGAGCGTATCCCTGCTGGCACGCGTGCGAGGTGGGAGTGGAAACTCCGTATTCTTGATTGGTTATCCAAACTTTATCCAATCACACACGTCTGTGTTGAGGATATAAAAGCAAGGACGATACAACATGCGAAGAAGTGGAATCAATCCTTTAGCCCGCTTGAAGTCGGTAAGCAGTGGTTCTATTTTGAAGTTGAAAAACGTTGGAACCTGCTAACACTTCAAGGATGGGAAACCCAAGAGATACGCGATAGATTAGGTCTCAAGAAGTCGTCAAAGAAACTATCAGAGACTTTTGAGGCACATTGTGTCGATAGTTGGTGTTTAGCGTATCATACGATCGGCGGAGAGAATATCCCTGATAACACGGATATATTCTGTATATCACCGATACCGATAAAACGCAGAGAACTGCACAGACAGCAAGAATCCAAAGGTCGGAAGCGTTCACGGCAAGGTGGAACGGTATTCGGCAAAGGATTGGTCAAAAATACATTGGTCAGACACATTAAATATGGACTTACCCGACTTGCTGGTGTTAATGCAAAAGGAGACCTGTTTTCCATATACAACTTAGAAGGCAACAAACGATTAACAACCGGCGCGAAGCGGTCCGATTTTAGGGTGCTAACACGCCTAAACTTTAACTATAGGAGTGGGCATTCCTCCCCCTGCTAAAGCAAGGGGACTTCCTGCCCGAAGATTAGGTGAGAAATAACCACTAATAAGGAGGTAACACAGTGTTCAACAAATCGAAACGTTTCATACTATTTGCACTTACAGTCGCGTTGATCACACTCACCGCGACGTTTACGCTAACCCAAGAATCGTGGTTTCCGTCCGAATGGGGTGCCGATGACCGGCGCGGTGCTGCCAACCGATTAACCCCAGAGAAAGTGTTAGAAGCCGCGAGTTTAATCAAAACTGGTGAAGTCTTTCAACTCGGCAGAGTCTATGAAAGCGGCATCCCCGTCTTCGGAACGCGGCATTATAGCCTACGGATTCCAGCGATGTCGGGTCCACTCGGTGAGAATAAAACGACGTGGTTTGAGGAGATCTTCAGCGGTGAAATCGGGCAGATCGGCACGCAATTCGATGGTCTCGGTCACATCGGTATCGGGGACCTCTACTACAACGGTTTGGATCAGCATGATTTCGCCAAAGCTGAAGGACTCACGGAACTCGGTGTTGAAAACGTGGGTCCCATCGTAACACGGGGTGTACTCATTGATGTCGCTGGCTATAAAGGCGTTGAACATCTCGGCGATAGTTATGAGATTACGCGCGCCGATTTGGAAGGTGCCTTGAAAAAGCAGGGTGTCAAGATTACGCCCGGCGATGTTGTGATTATCCACACCGGTTGGGGGAAATTCTGGATGACAGACAATGATCGCTACGGCACCACGGAACCCGGCATCGGGTTAGAGGCGGGACAATACCTCGTCGATCAGAAAATCGTGATGTTGTGTAGTGATAACTGGGGCATCGAAGTCGTCCCGAATCCGGATGAAACCCTTGCGTTCCCGGTGCATCAGTTGTTTATCGTTAAACACGGTATTTACAATCTTGAGAACATCATCACAGAGGAGTTAGCGGCGGCGAAGGTCTACGAATTCGCCTTCAGTTTCGCACCGCTGCGCCTCAAAGGTGCGACGGGTTCCCCTGGTAACCCCATCGCCATTCGATAGTTTTTATGATGGGACAGCAGTCCTGCTGTCCCATATTCCTTTCTTTTTTCTATTAGTATCTGCACAAATTCGTGCAGTCAACTTACGCTTTGCCCCATTTCGTGCAGTCAGTATCCACGCTGAACCCGCTAAATCTGCTATATCTCCCATTCTTTCCACTGTTTTAAATTGGCATAGAAATTGCTATTTACCTGACAAGGTTAACAAGGCAGCATTTATTGTGCGGACTCGAAAAGGATTACATAAATACCGGACATCCAATTTAAGGAAAATTTCCTATGAAACGACTATATGCTTTCTGTTTGTGTTGCTTGAGTTTGGGGTTAGTGTATTCTGTCTCTGCGAAACCACTCACAACTGAAAAAATTATCTTTTCGTCCTATCGGAATGGCAACTCAGAAATTTATATGATGAATCCCGATGGCAGTGAACAGGTTAGATTAACCAATCACCGAGCAGATGATTTCAGTCCGGTCTGCTCACCAACAGGGGAAGGAATCCTCTTCGTTTCTGATCGAGGTGGGGAGCGTGATCTCTATATTATGCGTGCTGATGGAGGCGGAGAGCGACCCGTGTTTCGCACAGCCCGCGCACATAGAGACGATCCCGCTTGGTCCCCTGATGGGAAAAAAATTGCTTATATTCAACTTAACCGTGTGACTAAACGGACAGCCGTCTATACCGCCAAGGCAGACGGAACGTCGGCAAACCGCGTTGTTGAAATGGAAAAAGCGGATGGTGAAGAGCCCGTCTGGTCCCCGGATGGAACAGAAATTGCGTATGTTGTGAGGGACGAGATTCGTTGGGCGAGCCGCCAGATCCGATTTATCAACCTAAAAACCGACGAGCAAGAGACACTCCAACTGGAGGGTGACCAGCGAATGTTCCAACCGGCATGGTCACCGACCCACAACAAAATCGCCTTTGTCTGGCACAGACAGGAGCTTGGGCAACAGTCTATATTCATCGTCAATCGCGATGGTAGTGGACTTCAACAGATTGTTGACACGATTGTTGTTGTCCCGGGGCGGACAATGCTCACTTGGTCGCCGTCTGGTGATGAACTCGCCTATTCCCAATCGATTGACGGTAAATTTCAGATTTTCAAAATCAATGTGGTAACGCTCGAAATCACGCAACTTACGCACAATGGTAGCAATTATGTAGGCAATTGGTTTAACCCGTTGACTTTATCCGTTTCACCGCATCCACAATTGTTCAAAACCACATGGGGTGAAATCAAAAGTTCGGATTGATTACATATCCCAAAAATGCCAAATCCTTCTATTTACCAAGAACACCGAATAATACCGCCGTGATTTAGCACACACCACACGAGAATCGTTGACGCATAAAACTAAGGGGTCTTTTAAGGATGTTGTGATTCGGGAAATTCGGGTGTATCAGCGATAGAATAACAGGGTTTATCTTCTAATGCCGTTAACATTATGACCTACATGGAGTCTATAAATATGAAAGAAAAACTTACCTATATTGTCTTCGGAACAGCAATGATGTTTGTGTGCTTCTTACTGGCAGTAGACGTTTATGCCCAAGCCTCTGATGTTCCGTATATTGCGTTTAGTTCCAATCGGGGTGGGAATTTTGACATCTACGTGATGGATATAAACGGCGAGGATCTCCAGCAGCTGACGGACCACCCTGGGATTGAGGTGAATCCAACGTTTTCGCCGGATGGGCAGCGGATGGCTTATGTGTCCTATCCGGATGGCAATGCAGAAATCTATGTGATGCATCTTCGGACGAAAGCATCCCACAGATTGACGCACCATCCGAGACATGATCGTGATCCGGTCTGGTCTCCGGATGGTCGATGGATTGCGTTTGCATCCGATAGAGACGGGATTCGCCACATCTATAAAATCGAGCCGGACGGCTCAAATCTTCAACAGTTGACGCACGAGCGGACTAGAAACTACCACCCGGCTTGGTCGCCGGATGGTCAATCCATTGTTTTCTCTTCCGAAGGTGCTCTCTGGACGATAACTGCGGACGGACGAAAACTGAAACAACTCACAAGGCGAGATCAATTCGCGGGCACGCCTGCTTGGTCTCCGGACAGGAAAAAGATTGCCTTTACGACGACGCTTTTGAGAAATACGGACATCTATATCATGGATGCCGACGGCGGAAATGTCAAGCGATTGACACACCATCTAGCAGAGGATGCGGCTCCAGTCTGGGGACCTAATGGAGAATGGATCGTTTTCATCTCTGGATGGCAGGAAAATTATGATATTTCTCTCATAGATGTGGCGGGCACCGATCGCCGCCGATTGGTAGACCATCTGGCGAGGGATCAGGATCCGACGTGGGTGCCTGCAGGTTTTCTGTCTGTTTCTCCGACTGCGGAAACACAAACAACCTTATGGGGTAAACTGAAGCAGGCTGTCCACGACTAAATAAGGCGCATTTGTCTATACGGTGTACGGCACCGGCACATTTAATGCAGACCTCAGAACGTTCACAAAGTGAGAGAATGCAGTCATATCGCAAGGAGATTTGAAAATGAACAAATTATTCACACTGCTCGTATTCGTCACAAGTATCTTACTCGTCGGTTGTACGGCATCCAAGCATTTGATGAATGCTCCAGAACCCTCACCAGAGGAGAAAGAAATACAGCGGAAAGAAGTACAACAAATCTTGGAGGTGTGGCACGGAAGGCACATTTCAACGGCGATTCAAAAATGGGGAACACCCCATGGAATCAGCAATACCGAAACAGGTTCAAAAATTTACATCTGGCAAACACCTTCGCTGACTTTTCTACAGCAAGCACATCGCGAAATCATTTCCAGCAGACAGTCAGTTAACCTCGGACGCCGGGTAACACAGACACCCGAGGTAACAGTTAAAATGTATCAACTTATGTTTCATACAGACCCAAAGGGTGTAATTTACAACATTTCCGCGAAAAGAGATTTGAACCCCAGTGCCGGTTCCCGGAGTTCCCATTCTTCTCAAGAGAAGCCAGGGGGCACAAAATAATACAATGAAACTACCCACAATTTCAATCACATCACATCGCGTCACGCGGCTTATCATCGGCGGCAATCCGTATAGTGGCATCTCACACCGCTCTGCCGCGGCATCGAAAGCGATGATAGACTACTATACGGCGCACCAAATCATGGCAGACCTCCGACAAGCGGAGGAGAATGGGATCAACACCGTCCTCGCGCGTGCCGATCGACATATCATGCGCGTCCTCAACGAATACTGGAATACCGGTGGCACAATTCAGTGGATTGCGCAGACCCCCAAAGATACAGAATACGCCGATCTCAACGAATACCTACAGATGATTGCACGCTATAAACCGATTGCTATCTACCATCACGGCGGCACGACCGATAAGTTATATACTGAAGGACGACTGGATTCGTTGCACGAAAGCCTCAAACATATCCGTGATCTCGGTTGTGCTGTCGGACTCGGCACACATGATCCGCAGGTCCTCAAGCACTGCTACACTGAAGGATATGATGTTGACTTTTATGTCTGTGCATTGTATAATCATACAAAGCATAGAGAACTCTATCTGCCAGACGATCGGTACGCAGCATTTGCTGCTATACAGGCAATACCGATGCCGATAATCGCGATAAAAGTATTAGCCGCTGGCAGAAATGAACCGCGTGAAGCACTTCAACTCGCGCTCGAAAACATCAAACCGACGGACGCGATGGCGGTCGGAATGTACACCCAATTTCAACCCGACCAGATTCGCCAAAACGCACGAACTGTTGCCGAACTCATTAGAAAGTCAGAAAATGAATCGAATTGTAGAACCGGAAGTTATGGACACAGCGGAAGCCGCCGAAGCCTACGATGCGATGGGGCACGGCGAAGTTGATCAGGCTTTTGTTGACCGCGTCGTCGCACTCGGCGCGAGCACCGGACATTTTCTTGATGTCGGCACCGGTCCCGCACAGATTCCCATCCTACTCGCACAACGTTGTCCCGATATCCACATCACTGCCATTGACCTGTCCGAGGAGATGCTCAAAATAGCGAAACGCCACGTCGCAGATGCCGGTCTCACGGCTCGGATAACCCTCGAACTTGTCGATGCCAAAACCTTACCCTACCCCGATAACACTTTTGACGGACTGATCTCCAACAGCATCGTGCATCACATCCACGACGCGATGAAGGCACTCAAAGAGATGGGCAGAGTTACCCGTCCCAAAGGCACTGTCCTCATCCGCGACCTCATCCGTCCAGAAACCCCAGCAGACGCACAAGCCTTCGTCAACAAGTACGCCGCAGACGACACCCCTTGCCAACAGAAGTTGTACTATGACTCTTTCTTCGCCGCCTTCACCCTTACCGAAGTCAACGAGATGCTCACACAGATGGATATGCCCGGTGCCACCGTCGTCCAAAGCACTGATCGGCATTGGTCCATTGAACGTGCTGGCTGATTGTTTGAATCAAGATTTACAAAATAAGAGGGGTTCGCGTGGCTGGCACTTCCTATGTAATGGCAGGTTCATATTCAATCACTAATGAAATCTCCTGTTTGCCATTCGGTGCGTTCGTCTGCTGTTTCTTCATAATGCGTTTTCATTTGTTCTGCCTGTTGTGCCAGAACTTGGCGGCGTTCATCTACGGAAAGACGCATGAACGCCGCCTGAGGGGACTGTGTTTCCCCTGCCGCCAGCTCAGCCAGCAAACAGTACGCCAACGGTAACTCCGTTTCTGGAATTTTCGTGACTAATTGCTGGACCTCAGCGTATGTGATTGTTTTCATCTTCTTCTCCTATCATAATCGCGATAAAGCACACAATACGTTACAACGCAACATTTTCAACTTTGGGTGGTTCAATAAAATTATACGACGATTTTGGGCGAGGGGTCAAGAAAAAATATATTACAAAAGTGATTTGACATTCGTCTTGGAATGTGTTAATATGTGATTATTGAATTTAGAGCGAAGGATGTGAAAGCAGAATGAACGATGGGTTTGGCGATGAACAAGACTCATCGCAGCCACCGAGTGAGATAACGGGTCGTGTACCGGAATTAAACGCTGAGCAACGTGAAATTCACCAAAACCTGAAAAATATTGGGGAGGGAATGGCAGCTTTTTATTTGGATGGACTTAAAATCCTGCATGATCCAAACCTGCAAACTGCGGCGAGTCTTTTGGGGCATATTGCAAAGGAAATTGATAGTGGTTTAAAACATCTTCTACCACTGAAGGAGGATGTTAACAAAATATGTCAAATGCTTGTTGGAAAGAATGTTGGTTTTGCGCCGCCAAGAATCCTAGCGTCACTCAATTTGGATATTGATAGTTTGCGATCATCCACGCTGTTAACAAATCAAGACAAGGCAAGGATAGAGAATCGGCTTAGAGAAAGAGAATTGCATCGACCGGAATACATCGCTTCAATTCTCACAGTGCTCAATTTGGATATTGATAATTTACCTTCGCAGCGTATTACAAACCGTATGGATATTGCCATCCGGTGGATAGATGTTTCAACAAGGTTTAACGACTTTGATCATCAGCATGGTGTTGGAGAACCGCCCCGGCACTTGGACGAATTTATACCCCTTTGGGAGATTTTTGAAGGTGTTCTGGGGAATTTAGTAGGTAGTTATCTCAATTTCTTGTTTCACGTGATAGATCCAATTCTTAAACACAAGGTACCCACTAAGGAAATAGAGAATTCTCTGCCTAACATGGTAAAGCTTGATCCATTAGAGGCCGGACCAAGATATCGGTATTTCTTTGAACAGCTTCCACATCGCAGATGGTTGGAACCGCTAAGCAACATTGGGTATTTCAATCCAAAATATAATCCTCCGCCCCAGGAAATACCAGATGAACCGGGATACTACCGTACTCCTGTCTGGTATGCCTTGGAGTACGCCGTAAAGGTCGCCAATCAAATTAAAAATCGACGATCCGGTCTGATAGTCAAAACCTTGGTCCAAATTATAGATGCAATTATCAAGTCTGTTGATGACAACGGAGAGCGGATCGAAAACGAACACACGGATCTACAGACTATTAAAATTATGGGCACACTTTCTGTGGACTTGCTAGAACCTCAGCATATCACTTTCATCGGCACCGCCTTGAAATCCAAATGGAAGTCTGGGTCAGTGGATCAAGAAATAGGTCAAACAATTCTTCCAAGGCTTCTTGATGGCGGTAAGCAGGAGTTAACCCTTGAACTGCTCAAGATAATGCTTGAGGTCAAATCCGTTGATGAGCGAATCCATCCTGTAATGGATGGATATTGGCTTGAGAGTGCGCTCAAAGAACATGGACAAGCCATCGCGAATTTATGTGGCGTTGAGGCGGCACAGACTGCCCTTTTACAAATCCAGGCACTTGCGGCTGCAAATGCCTTTACTTTTCATTTTATACAACTCGTTGATGGCGATCTTTCGCGTTTCTCTCATGCAGATTACACGGAACTGATAGTAAGTTTTACCAGTAATATCTTTCAATCTGTTGACCCCGAGAGTATTGAGGAAACCGTTCAAAGTTTGCTGCAAAAGCCGCATACCATCAGCAGGCGGATTGCGGTCAAGGCGATTACGGATCATTATAGCCATTTGAAACACCTATTTTGGGAATGGGAAGGCAACCCACTTGATGAAATTGAACTAAAACCCGAAATGTATGAATTGATTCAAACCAATAGCCATGATTTTAGTGAAGTCGAAATGGAGCAAATATTACAATGGATAGAATCGACTCAGGACTAGCTTCTACAAAGAATGATGACACTCACTCGAAATCTATAGCGTACAAGAGACGAGAGTGGCTTTCTGCGCTTTTGGAAACCGGCAATGAAAAAGTTATTGCTGCCTACCAGAAGTATGAGCAGATCAATCCTGCACCAATTGAACATCCAGGGACTCTTTCCAAAATTGAATTTTGGACCGGAAGTACCAGTCCTCTAACAGTTGAAAAATTGTCTAGTCTGTCAAATGGGCAGATTGCTGAATACCTCACTAATTTCAAGGAAACAGAAGTTTTCCGTAAGTCAGACCCGACAGAACGCGGCCTGGCCCAAACGCTTGAGAAATGTGTAGAGACAAGTCCACAGAAATTTACAGATGACCTACTGCCTTTTGAAAATGTCTCAAGTTTCTACCAATCTTCGCTATTACACGGGTTTCTAACGGCGTGGCGAGAAAAAAAGGAATTTGACTGGAAAGCATTACTTGAGTTTATCCGCCAGATTCTTTCATCAGTACACTTCTGGAGTGTGCAGTACACAATCGGCTTTAACTATAGGAATTGGTGCCTTTCTACTGCAGCCGATTTGATAGCACGGGGTACAAAAGATGATACATACGCGTTTGATGAAAAACTCTTACCACTTGCTGAGGAAATTCTCTTGGTTCTTGTGGAGAAAACTGAACCAAGCGTATTCACACCGACAGATTCTTCTGTTGATACTTTAAGTTCAGATAGAGGGAAAGTATTTTCAGCAATAGTGAACTACGCCTTACGGTTCGCTCGTAACAGCGAGGCTGAGAACGTAGATTGCCGATGGCCCTACGCTATCAGAGCAGATTTCACTAAGAGATTAGATCGGAGTGTTGAAACATCGCTTGAGTTTTCCTACACGCTCGGATTTTACTTGCCAAATCTGCTATACCTTGACGAGCAGTGGGTTTTCGGCAACATAGACCGCATCTTTCCGCAGCAAAATGAAGATCATTGGCAAGCCGCTTTTTCTGGGTATCTCTTGGGTTCTCGCTACCCACACACGAATCTCTATGTTTGGCTTAAAACAAATGGACACTATCGAAAGGCATTAAACACCACTTTTGCTGATAAAGAGGCACAAGGCAGACTCGTCAGTCACTTTTGTGTTGGTTGGATAAAGGACTGGGAAACATTTGATGATGACACAAGCCTCATTTATCAGTTGATAAACAGTCACAATCCAAACCTTCTTTCTGCTGTAGTTCATTTTTTCTTACGGGAAAGCGAGACTCTAAGTCAAAGCATTGACTCCGAGAAAATCAAAGCTTATGAGAAGGTGAAAGCAAAGGTTAGACCTGCGTGGCGTGCCCTGTTTAAAGTTCTTTCCCGAAACAGCAACGAAGTGGTATATCAGCGGATTTTAAGCCCACTATCTGCGTGGCTAGGACTCGTTGATGAAATAGATACGGAAATTCTAGAGTCAGTAAAAGCATCCATAAAGTATATTGACAAAGCACCAGGTTATGGTATGACTTTATCACGCGTTATTGAAGCATTACTGAGGCATGTGCTGATAACACCTCAGAAGGTGGGGGAAATTTATCTGAAGATTCCTAAGAGCGAAATGTGGTACCTACAAGGGATGAAAAAGGGCGATATTGAAAAAACTGTCCGTATTCTATACGAAAAAGGGCATACGGGTATTGCTCATAAAATTTGCAATCGATTCGGAGAGGCGGGAGTTGACTTCTTAAAATCTGTTTATGAGGAACATTGACGTTGATAGCTTTTCTGATTTAACCCGTAAATCTCAGTCTCATATTCCGGTAGACGAGGGAAAGGATTCATGATCCAACTGCGTAACTCCTAATTTATTTGATTTTTGCTTTGAATACGTGTTAAAATATGGGTAGAAGTTTCTAAACTTAACTCGGTTGAGAAGGAGAACCAGTTTAATGTTGGAACAAACACAAATCTCAAAGTATTCTTCACCAGGTGGACATGGTTTTGCGGCAGAGGATGCGAATAATTTGAACGATAAACTCCGCGGTAAGATAGCTGAGGTAATAGGGACTTCTAACGAGTTGAATGGTCCAGATCGCGTTGTCAATGGAGTGTTTGTTCAATCCAAGTATTTTCAGAGTGCCCGTGAAACTGTTGCTGCTGCGTTTGATTCAAACTCTGGATATTATCGTTATGAGGGGCAAGCTCTTGAAGTGCCGAAAGATCAATGGGAAGATTGCATAAAATTAATGCGTGAGCGGATTGAGCAAGGCAAAGTTCGAGGAATCAAGAATCCCTCGGATGCGGGGAAGATAGTTCGCCAAGGCACGGTTACCTATGAACAAGCTAAGAATATCGCACGTGCCGGAAACATTGATTCTCTTGTCTTTGATGTAAAGACGCAAGCCGTAACTTCTACATCTGTGTTTGCAGTTTCATTTGCAGTAACCTTTGCACACAGTCGCTGGCGCGGTGAGAGCATAAAAGATGCAACGCTGGCTGCTCTTGGATGCGCGGTATTGAGCGGTAGCACAATGATTCTTACAGGGGTCGTAAGTGCTCAGTTGTTACGCACGGGGATCGGCACATTCGGAGCCACATCAGTTCGCAACGGTGTACGGGCTATATCGCGTGCGTCTGTTGGCAAGCAAGTCGCCCGCCGAATTGCCACGGGATCCCTCGGAAAATCGGTTGCTGGTGCTGCTGCCGTTAACCATGTATCAAGACTGCTTCGCATGAATGCCATCACAGCGGCAGTCGCAGCAGTTGTAACAAGCACGCCCGATTTCTACCGAGTCGTTTTCAAACGTTCAATTTCGTGGCAACAGTTCGCAAAAAATACCGCAATTAACGCTGCCGGTGTTATAACAGGCACCGCCGGGTGGATTGGCGGCGCAGCGATTGGGAGTGTATTTCCCGGTGTCGGCACAGTGATTGGTGGACTGGTCGGAGGAGTCGTGTGTTCATTAGGAGCGGGCATTGGAGGAACTACCGCAGCTAAATTTCTCGCGGATAAGTTCGTTAAGGACGACTTGGAACGTTTGATTGCAATCTTGCAGAAAGAGATCGAACGGCTTGCATCTGAATATATGCTGACAGAAGATGAGTTTGAATCCATACTCACGGAAATTAATGAAAAGGCGAACCCAAAGTGGCTGCGCTGCATGTTCAAACAGAAAGATCCATCTATTTTCCTGAGCGTTGAATTTGAGCATCTATTCAAAGCAATCGCTCGGAAACGCTCGAAGGTCTCGCTTCCCTCAGTAGAACAACTTGAAAGAGCAGTAGATGAGATTTGTCTTGAGAGTACCTAATCGCGGATGGCGTGGACTTTAAAAGAGAGCCTCTTCTCTTATCCGCGAAATCCGTGTAATCCGTGATAATCCGCGATTCAGACAATTAATACATCTTGCCAGTCCAACCGAATTTCCCTGCCGAATTTTCATTTTTTATACATTTCATTTCCAAAAATGTGTTATAATATTAACAACAAATCCCCAAGATACAAATCTAAAATTTCGCGCTCACATAGGAGAAATTACAATGACCAAAGTTATCTTTGTTTTGTCGCTATGTGCACTCCTGATTATCCCCAGCCTTAGTATCGCCAACGTCGCAGAAGACGGACTCGTCGCTTACTGGCCCTTTGATAAAGGCGATGGTAAAAAAGCCGAAGATGTCACTGGCAATGGACATGACGGAGAATTTAACGGAAATCCCAAGTGGATTGATGGAAAGTTCGGTACCGGACTCGAATTTGACGGTGAGGAGGACCATGTTGTCGTCGCCGATGATGCCGCTTTAGCAATTGAGGAAAATATCACCTTCATGACGTGGTTCAGTCCAAACGATGTACTCACCAGACGCCGCTTGATGGTTAAAAATAACTCTATCTTCGTTATTTTTGACTTCGGTAATGTCGATAGCATCGATTTCCTCGTCAAACCGAACAACACCTTTGCAGAATCCAAAACAACCGATTGGAAAATTGGCGAATGGTATCACTTCGCAGGGACCTTCGATGGAAAGACCATGAAAGTTTATATAAACGGCAAACTTGAAGGTGAAAAACCTAACGATGTGCCAATCGCTCCGTCCAACTTAGAACTTTGGATTGGTGGTGACGATTTCGGTCGCCCAACCGACTTTTTCCCGGGCAAAATTGATGAAGTGCGGCTCTATGAGAAAACCTTGAGCGAAGCCGACATCCAGAAGGTCATGGAAACACCGCAGGACGTAGAGGCACGTGGCAAACTCACCACAACGTGGGGGAAACTAAAGGCTGGGTTATAAGATAATCGCTCTAAAAACAAAAATTGCGGAGGCATGCATGTCAACGCTTACGGCACGAACCTATCTGACACCTGAGGAATACCTCACTTGGGAACGCAAGCAACCCTTTAAAAACGAATATTACAACGGGCAGATAGTCGCGATGTCCGGGGCAAGTCGTTCGCATAATCGCATCACGGTAGACATAACAATTCAACTTGGCAACCAATTAATGAATAGTGAGTGTGAAGTATTCGCTAGCGAGATGCGCGTACGGACCAGGCCGGAGGTCTCTTACTTCTATCCAGATGTTATTGTTGTCTGTGGTGAACCCCGTTTTGAAGATGACACCTTTGACACACTCCTCAATCCGATTGTTGTCATAGAAGTGCTGTCCCCCTCAACAGCAGCTTTTGACCGCGGTGAAAAATTTGAACATTATAAACAACTTGCGTCTTTGCAAGAATACATCCTCATTTCGCAAGACAGCGTGCGTGTTGAACACTACTATCGCCAAGAAACACAATGGCTTCACAACACCTTTCAGCATCTTGAGGATGTGCTATTACTCGCTTCAATTGAATGTGAGGTGTCTTTGGATGCCATCTACAGACGCGTCAGATTTTTGTAACGAAAATCCTATTAGGCACGATGGACAAAGAGGAAGACAGTCATGTCAACGCTTACAGCACAAACACATCTGACACCCGAGGAATACCTCGCTTGGGAACGCAAGCAGCCCTTTAAAAACGAATATCACAACGGGCAGATAGTCGCGATGTCTGGGGCAAGTCGCGCCCATAATCTCATTACAATGAATATGGCAAATCAGTTTTACACCCAATTGGTGACACAAGGCTGCGAAGTCTATCCCGGTGATATGCGCGTGCAAATCCACCAGCCAACCTCCTACTTTTATCCCGATATTGTTGTCGTCTGCGGTGAACCGCGTTTTGGGGACGACACCTTTGATACGCTCCTCAACCCGGTTCTTATTGTAGAGGTCCTTTCTCCATCAACCGCAGCGTTCGATCGCGGTGGAAAATTTGAATACTATCAGCAGCTGGAATCTTTACAAGAATACATGCTCATCTCCCAAAACCGTGTGCATGTTGAACGTTATCTGCGCCGAAACACCCAATGGATACTGACAGAATTTCGGAAGATAGATGAGGTGATACACCTGCTTTCAAACCGCTGTCAGCTTTCTGTGCGTGACATTTACACCCTCGTCAAATTTCCGGACGCTTGAAATAGTATAGTACGCTTAAAACGGAATTTTACATATATTTGCAATTAGAAAGGAAGCTGCGTGACAACCCAACAGAAACGCCCCGTCGTTATCATCATTCGAGACGGCTGGGGCAATAATCCGTATCCCGAATTTAACAACGCCAACGCCGTTCATCTCGCGAAAACACCCGTAGATGACTGGCTTCGGCAGAACTATCCATACGTTCAAATCCATACTTCCGGCGAAGATGTTGGGCTACCCGCGGGTGTCATTGGCAACAGTGAGGTCGGACATCAGAATATCGGGGCAGGACGTATCGTGAATCAGGAACTCCTCCGTATCAGTACTATGATCCGCTCCGGCGAGTTTGCTCAAAACGAAGTCCTTTTAGATGCGATTGCCCATGTAAAAAAATACGGAACACATCTCCATCTCATGGGATTGGCAAGCGATGCCGGTGTTCACAGTTCACTTGAACATCTCTATGGACTGCTCACACTCGCCAAGGCGAACGGACTCGAATCTAACCAAGTTTTGATTCACAATTTCAGCGATGGACGCGACTGTCAGCCTGATCTCGGTATCCAATTCTGTGAGCAAATTGAGGCGAAGTTGAAAGAGATTGGGATCGGACAAATAGCCTCCGTTGTCGGTCGTTACTACGCCATGGATCGGGATGACCGATGGGAACGTGTTGAGATTGCGTACCGCCTCTTAACCGAAGGCATCGGGGACCGCGTTAATGCAGCGATAGATGCCTATCGAGACTATTACGAAAACCCCGATGATGCCAATCTCACAGGAGATGAGTTTGTCCGTCCGTCTGTGGTTATTGAAGCCGATGGCGAACCGCTGCCGCGTATCACAGATGGAGATGCCGTTGTCTTCTATAACTTCCGAGGCGACCGACCTCGGGAACTTACCAAAGCCTTTTGCTTGGACGAATTTCCGTTTGAAGCGGAAGGGAAAGACGGTGTCACGCGGCAGATGGGTTTTAAACGGAATCGCAAACCTGACGTTAAGTTTGTTACAATGACCGAGTACGAGCAAGGAATGCCTGTTGAAGCAGCCGTTAAAAAACCGCCCAAAATGCAGAATACGCTCGGTGCCTATGTAAGCGATGCAGGTCTAACACAATTCCGATGTGCAGAGACCGAGAAATTTCCACACGTTACCTTCTTTTTTAACGACTATCGAGATGAACCGTACGCAGGCGAAGATCGTCAGATTATCGCCTCACCGCGCGATGTAACGACTTATGACCAGAAACCCGAAATGTCTGCACCCGGCGTGACCGCAGAGATGGTACGTCGGATTGGCTCCGATAAATATGACCTGATAGTGCTCAACTATGCCAACGGTGACATGGTAGGGCATACAGGTTCTCTCCCAGCTGCCATCAAAGCCGTTGAAGCAGTTGATGCGGGCGTCGGGAGAATCGTTGACGCTGTGCTTAAAAAGGACGGCGCGCTTATTGTCACCGCCGACCACGGGAACTGTGAACAGATGATTGACCCAGACACCGGAGGCATCCACACTGCACATACGACGTATGACGTGGATCTCATCGTTGCCGATAATCAACGTAGAGGACAACAACTCCGTGAAGGTGGCAGGCTTGCAGACATCGCACCCACAACACTCCGTCTTCTCGGTTTAGAGCAACCCACGGAGATGACAGGTGAATCACTCATTTCCTAAAAATAAAATTAAACACCTCTAACATGCATAGAAGGAGTCTAAAATGGATAACTCTCAACAGCAACTCACTCCAACAGATGCCCATCTGACAGCTGAACAAGATGCGGAATCCGATGCCAAGAAGGTTACATGGTTTTTCATCGGTCTTTTCGGAAATATACTCGGGGTCCTTGTTGCTTCTATCTATGAACCAGCACCACCTGCTTCGCGGCTCCTTGAGAAATCCCCTGAAGACGCAGCCTTGTATACGGATAGTTACAAAGCGAAAGGTCGAAGCATTCAACTACGCCAGTCCGTAATTGGTCTCATTGTTCCGTTTGCCCTTATGTTCTTATGGATGATTCTTATAGCGGTCATTGTGTAAAATACATACAGTCCGACAGACAGGTACACGATTCACAATTTATGGTGAATAAGATTAACTCGGTCTAAGGAGGTTTTAGCATGTCCACACCGATTGACCAGCAGGTTAGCAACGATTTCAGGCTATTCGCTGGGAGCGCGAATCCGGCATTGGCAAAAGAGATCGCTGCGATTTTAGGTGTTGAACTCGGTAAAATTACAATCGGTCCGTTTCCGAACCTTGAGACTCGCGTTCAGATTGAGGAAAGTATCCGCGGCACCGATATCTATATCGTCCAGCCCACAAGTCAACCTGCCAACGAAAACCTGATGGAACTGCTTATCACGATTGACGCGATGAAGCGTGCATCAGCCCGGCAGATTACGGCTATCATTCCGTATTTTGGGTATTCGCGTCAAGATCATAAAACCACAGGGCGCGAACCCATTAGCGCGAAACTCGTCGCCAATTTATTGACGACAGCGGGCGCGAGTCGGGTCATGGCTCTGGATCTACATGTCCCACAGATACAGGGCTTCTTCGACATTCCCATGGATCACCTGACTGCCGTGACAACTTTGGTAAATTATTTCCGCGAGAAACATCTCGAAAATGGCGTAATTGTTGCCCCCGACGCAGGTCGCGCCAAGTTAGCAGAAAAATACGCCGATATGCTTGGGCTTCCGTTAGCCATCATGCACAAACGACGCACCGGCGTTGATGGACAGAGCGTTAAATTCGTAGAACTTGTTGGGGATGTCAAAGGCAAAACGCCAATTATTACCGATGACGAAATACAAACGGGTGGAACTATTCTCCAACAAGCCATGGCATTAGCGGAGGCTGGCGCGGAACCCGCTTATGTGAGTATCGCACACCCTATATTGGTCGGTCCGGCGTTGGAGCGTCTTGATCACCCTTCAATTCGCGAAGTGGTCACCACCAACACGATTCCTGTACCAGCTGAAAAGCAGTTAGATGGAAAGATTAAGGTACTTTCTATCGCGCCGCTCCTTTCTCAAGCCATATTAAGGGTACATCAACACCGATCAGTGAGTCAAGTGTTCCGGGATCAGAAGCTTGATTTTCCTGTTTAATTTGCCGGTTACCCAACTCACCGCTGAGAACTAACTCACGTAATGGACAAAAAATCGATACTTTACCTCAGCCATTGCGGTTCGAGCATCGGCGGCGGTGAACAGCAACTCGCGTATCTTGCCACAAATATTGATCGCGAAGACTATCAACCGCTTGTCGTTTGTCCCGATGATGGCGTTTTCGCTGAGCATTTAAGACACCTCAATATTCCCACGGTGATCCTTAACCTTCCACCGTGGCGAAAGGCGAAATCGTTAATAGTAAGGTACAATGCCGCCCAGAAATTAGTGTCGCTTGCTAAAACGCACAAGGTGCAGTTGGTGCATACCTCCGATTCGTGGTTTAACCCGTATCTGCGGTATCTGCAAAAAAGGCTGAAAATTCCTACTGTTTCACACGTTCGGAATCTCCTTACACCTACGCAGGTGCGAAAGTATAAGTTCGACCAGATGGACAGCATCATTGCTATCTCCGAGCAGAGCAAAACGCCACTGGTCGAAGCAGGGATTGACACTCGCAAAATTGATGTCATACTAAACTGTGTTGATTTATCAGTCTTTCAACCTACCCCTGTAACTGCACCATCAGCGGAATATATCGTTGGGATTGTGGGTAGGATTGAACCCTTCAAACGCCAAAAAGTCTTTGTTGAGATAGCTGCCAAGGTCGCAGCGCAGTGCGAAAAGGTCAGGTTTCATATTATCGGTGCCGCGTTGGATACGCCTGAACATCGCACCTATGAACAGAAAGTCCGCCAGTTAGTAACCAAACATCAGTTACAAAAGATCGTCCATTTCGCGGGACACCGCACCGATATGCCGAATGCAATGCAAGAACTCGATCTCCTCGTAACCCTTTCGGCAGGAAGTGTCATTGCAGAGGCGATGGCGGCTGGCAAGCCTGTAATCGGCACGCCAATCGGCAGCACCACTGATATGATTGTTCACGGTATCACGGGATATGTTATACCTTTAGAATCAATAGACGAGATCGTTAACCAAATTATTGAACTCGCCAATAACCCCACCCGAAGTTTAGTTATCGGGCAGCGTGCTAGAAAACATGCTGAAGAAATGTTCGGCATCGAAACATACGTCCAAGAGGTCCAAGACATTTATAAAAAATTGTTAAGCATGCGTTGAAGTTTTTAACGAATTGGTGTATAATATCAGTATCATTTCGTTTGGAGGAGTGGAAAAATGCTCACGCAAGAACAGTGTGATTTTTATCAGGAAAACGGGTATATCGGTGTTGAAGCGGTGTTAACGGCAGAAGAGGTCGCCGATCTCCAGCGCGTCACTGATGAATTCGTTGAGAAATCGAGAGAGGTTACCGAACATACTGACATCTTTGATCTGGAGCCCGGGCATACCGCAGCGAATCCGCGTGTCCGCCGCATCAAAAGCCCAGCACTCTACCACACCGTCTACGATCAAACCTTACGGCACCCTAAGGTTCTGGATATAGTAGAGCAACTCATCGGAGCCGGCGTTCGGTATAATGGGCATAAATTGAATATGAAATATCCAGAGTTCGGAAGTCCGGTTGAATGGCATCAGGATTGGGCGTTTTATCCGCACACCAATGACGATCTGCTTGCAGTCGGGATCGTGATTGACGATATGACTGTGGAGAACGGCGCGTTGATGATAATTCCGGGATCGCATCAGGGACCCACCTTGGATCATCACCAAGACGGTGCCTTTATCGGCGCAGTGACGGATCCTGACTTTACACCAGAGGATGCTGTGCCTGTTGAGTTGAAGGCTGGCGGGATTACAATCCATCATGTCCGTGCGCTACATGGGTCCGCCCCGAACACCTCTGACAAACCGCGTCGCTTACTTCTTTTCCAGTATTGCGCGGTAGATGCCTGGCCCCTGAAAGGCATCCCAGATTGGGACACCTTCAACGACCTCATCATCCGTGGTGAACCGACGAATCAGCCGCGTATGGTAGCTGCCCCCGTGCGTATGCCGGAACCTTATGCAGAACTCAAAGGCTCGATCTACGAAGTGCAATCTCTGCTGGAAAACCCGCTTTACGCCAAGAACCAGTAAGTTAGACATCAGGTTTCCGATATTTCACCTTTACCCACCAAAAAGAAATGGCGAGGTTTTGATGCCTCGCCATACGAAGAACAGAGAAATAATCGATTTAACTGGCGCATCTTAATCTACACAACTAAAATTTTTAGTTAGCGACTGTTGCCTTAAAACGCGGGTCTGCTTCAACAGCCTTAACCAAAGCATCTGTTGTAACTTTGCCCTTCTCAACCTTCACGACAGCCTTATTTTCATCCATAGAAACACTGACAACTTCAGAAACACCGGTGACCTTGCTAAGTGCATCCTGCACCGCACTGGTACATCCGCCTCACGTCATCCCCGTGACACTCAGTGTCACTTCTTCAATGTTTGCTGCAGCCATTTGTTGGCTGGGTGCTTCTTTCGTTTCTTCTGCCGTTTGACTCGGTGTCTCTGCGGGTTTCTTTTCCGTGTCTGCACAAGCGACAACAAATAGAAGTGCCGCAAAACAGACGAATATCATTCTTGCGTTTAACTGACGCATAAGTTTGTCTCCTATCCTAATCGTAGGGGCGATCATCTGACGGTTCTTTACAATTTCAGTTTTAATAAATAGGGCGGGTAAACCCGCCCTTATGTGCGATTACTTAGCAACCGTCGCCTTAAAGCGCGGATCTGCTTCAACAGCCTTAATCAAAGCATCTGTCGTAACTTTGCCTTTTTCGATCTTCACCACAGCTGTGTTGCTGTCCTGAGAAACGCTAACCACTTCAGTGACGCCGGTAGTATTTTTGAGTGCTTCCTGCACCGTACTGGTACAATTACCTCACGTCATGCCAGTTACATCAAGCGTTACTTCTTGGATACTTTCACCGAACAGCCCACAACCGAGAATAAGTCCAAAGGCAACAAGAAAAATCAGCGATAGTTTCGCGATATGCATGGGTTAACCTGTTCCTTTTAAAATGAGCATTTCTATGAAAATCCATAGAAATCTCGGTTGGCACGCCCCTTTCGGAGCATGGTGAAACTATAAAGTTAGTGCCGAAACACTAACGCGTCTAACTTCCGAGTGTCCTCACAAGGTCTGGGTTCGTCTCACTCGCGTATGAACCCATCGCAGTAGATCCTACTTGGTTATTGTAGGGTGCGTTTGGTTTTTACACAACTCCACTGGATACGGTAGGGGGGAATTGAACCCCCAAAACGCCTACGTTTACCGATTTCTGAGGATTTTAGAAACTCCTTCTTGAATTATTATTTTAACACGGGATTAGTTTTTTTGGCAATATATTTTTACAAAATCAAAATTATCCGCCAAATATACGAAAATTTGTCATCAATATCCCGCCTGTTGGACAACAGATATAATCGCGCCCGCTCCATAAATGGACATGTTGCTATTTTCTATGTCTATGGGTTTATCAGCGGTGCACATCTAAGAATGTAAAGACTTTCTGGATGCGCTGTAATTGCTTTTGAAACGCAGCAGCCCGCTCAAATTGGAGCCCCTCCGACGCTTTATCCCGTTTAGCAACCAGGCTCGTCTCCACTTTTTCATATTCCCCGTCCAACAAGTTGACGATATCCGTAATCATCTCTCCATAACGTTCGCGCGTAATCAATGCTGCGCAAGGGGCATCGCAGCGTTTCAGGTCATACTGAAAACAGGCACGAAACCCTGAAATCGGTGTGATTTCTCCTTCGCACGTGCGAACCGGAAAGATACGCTGTAAAACGTCAATCGCTTCATCCGTCCATCGGCGACTTGACAACGGACCGAAGTATCTCGCACCATCGGGTTGTGTTTCGGACACACGATCAAGGCGCGGAAAAGCCTCGCCAACGTCTATCCGAATATACCAAGATGTCCGTCCGTACTTTAGGGCAGTATTATAAGAGGGTTGATATTCTTGGATCAGTCGCGATTCGAGGAAGAGTGCCTCTTGCTCTGAACGACAAATCTGATACCGGACATCTGTTGTCCAACGGATAAGCCGTTTGATCTTGCTTGGGCGTCCTTTAATATTATGGAGGTAAGAACGCACCCGTTTCCGTAAGCATTTCGCCTTACCGATATAGAGGATCGTCCCCGTGGCACCACGAAAAAAATAAACCCCCGGATCCGATGGCACATCGGCTATCATTTCTTGTGTCAGCATTAGTCAATTCACAAAGCAATACTTGGTTTATTCCAATTTACCATGTTTTTCCAAATGAATCAACGAAAAAGACGCGTCCCAGCCCCTTGACACATTCTCACTTTTCTGCTAAACTCATATATCATCAAGGGAGGACAGGAACATGAAACAGGTATTTTGGCTCGCTATCATTGGCAGTTTGTGTATAGCAACGCGTCCGATTTCTGCGGAGCTGCTGGATGATGCCGTTGGCATTTGGCTTTTTGATGAAGGTAAAGGCGGCACTGCTGCAGATACGTCGGGTAATGGAAATGATGGCACAATCAGCGGTGCGAAATGGGCAGAAGGCAAATTCGGCGGTGCATTAGAATTTGAGCCGCCGCATGTCGTGACCGTTGAACCCTCTGATAGCCTCAATTTTAAGGATCAGATGAGCATTGCAACTTGGGTCTATATGAATAAAGGGGTCTCCGATACTGCTATTCGACGAAACGGTTCTTACTTATTAGAAGTTCAATCGGCAGGTGAAAGAGTACCGGGGGGTTATGTCTTCGGCATCTGGTCAGGTGGTGGGTTTACCGGCGGTGTGTGGGGAAAGACCGTCGTTGAACCTGAAAAATGGTATCACATCGTTGGACTCTACAACGGCAGCGAGATGCAACTTTATGTGGACGGCACACTTGAAGCCACTACCAAACAGGACGGTGATATAGATCATGCAGGCGAACTCCTTTTTGGCACCTTCGGCGGCGAGAAATTCATCGGTAGATTGGACGAAATTATCTTCTTTGATCGCGGTATTACAGCGGCTGAAATCGCTGAACTGATGACGGGTGTGGAGGCGGTCCTACCTGTTTCCCCGAACGGCTTGCTCACCACAACCTGGGGACGACTCAAGCGTCGCTGAAGCAGTTGACATACGCACTTGCAAGTGTTATGATATAAGAAATCGAAAATTATTAAGTACTCTTTCGAGGAGGACATCGTGGCAGACACGCAACTGAATCAACCGACACCTGCATCGAAAAATGTCAGGTTCAAGATATCTTTGCCTAACTTATAGGCAAATATCCAGGACATATCTGGAACTTACAATTCAATTCAAGAAAGAGTATTATAATGACACGATGGCAACCCACCCTTGCACAAAAAGCACAATATGAAATCGAAGGCTATTTTATCCTTCGCAATATTATCTCAGAAGACTTGGCTGCAGAACTCCGCGGCGTGATTCGTAATCACATTATGCTACCTGATCCGGGACAAGTCGCTGATATTGATCCCATGGATCCGATGGACGATTCGCCACAAGGACGTATCGCACGTTATCGTAAACTCAGCAACTTCTGCGTCCAGTCGCCACTGATATGGCACAATATCCATGCCGGTCCTGAAATACTTAACATCGCACGCTATTTCCTCGGTGATGACATTATTATGAAGTTCAATAGCTGCTTCCTTAAACCCGCACACACTGGCAGCGCGACCCCGTGGCATCAAGACAACGGACTCTGGCGCGATGGTGAAACGGAACCTTTCAACTTCTGGACACCGCTTGAACCCGCAACACGGGAAAATGGATGCATGCAGTTTATCCCCGGTAGCCACAAAACCGACATCATTGAACACGTCTTGTATCCCGATAGTATACATGGCGAACTACCACGCGAAGCCGTTCAGGAGATGATAGAAAAGCACGGTGTACACCATATTGAGTTAGGTACCGGAGATGTTGTCATCTGGCATAGCAGTCTTTGGCACTATAGCCCGCCAAACAAAACTGAGCGGAGCCGTATTGCTGTCGCAGGGGTCTATACAAACCCAGAAATCGTCAAGACCAGCAGACGTTTCTGGCACAACTTCCGATGGGTGATGAAGGACGGTGCGGTCTGCACACAATTCCCGCCGGAAAATGTCGAGATGGAAATCGAAAACCCTCAGAGACCGAAGCCATTCCGACCCGCTGAGGACTATTAACCTATGGCATTACAGAAGCCAAACATCGTTGTCTATCTCTCCGATGACCATGGCTGGGAATACCTCGGTTGCTACGGGAACGAACATATCCAAACCCCACACTTGGACGGTATCGCAGAAGAGGGAATCCGTTTTACACACGCTTTCACGCCAACCCCAACCTGTGCTCCCTCCCGATCGACACTCTATACTGGACTTTATCCAGCTCGACACGGTGCAATGGGAAATCATACGGAATGCCACACCTACCTTAAAGCCCTGCCGAGTATGCTCCGGGAACTCGGTTATCGTGTCGCAATCGCTGGAAAGACGCATGTAAAACCAGAGACGCTCTTCGATTTTGAGTACATCGGCGGTTTCCTCCCTAAGCGTACTGAGAATAGACGGAAATATAGGGCAGAAGGGCTTGATACGGCTCCCGTTAAAAGTTTTCTTGCAAGCCATCGGCAAGAGAATCCAGATCAACCGATTTGTCTCATTCTTGGCGATAGTAACCCGCACGTTACATGGGAACCCAACAAAATTTATGACCCAGATGCCTTGCCGTTGCCACCCTATATCGCCGACACACCAATTGCCCGAAATGCGCTCGCCAACTACTATCAGGACATCACCACGATGGATACCCGTATCGGCGAAATTGACAAAATGCTGGAAACACACGGATACGCCGACAATACGCTGTTTATCTACACGACTGATCACGGTTCCGAATGGCCCCACTGTAAATGGACACTGTATGATACCGGCACGCGCCTGCCGTTCATCGCGAGGTGGCACAACGAGATTTCTGCGAATACCGTTTCTGATGCAATGATTTCACACATTGATTTCTTTCCTACGCTTATAGACATCGCAGGTGGTGAACCGCTGCACAATTTAGATGGCAAGAGTTTTAAGAAAATCTTACTTGGACAGCAGGCAACTTTCCGTGATAAAATCTACGGCACACATACCCGCGACGGAAACATGAACGTGTTCCCGCAACGCTGTGTCCGAGATACCCGTTATAAATATATCTTGAATTTAATGCCTGAGAACAGATGGACAACGCATTTCACTGAAGTTGAAGACATTCCAGAAAGCCACGCTGAAGTATGGAAAAGTTGGGTAAAAAAAGCGGAGACAGACCCACAAACCGCAGAACTTGTCTATCTCACGCAACATCATCCTATAGAAGAATTATATGATGTAACAACGGATCCGTATGAATTCAATAATTTGGCGTTCAGTGCGGAGACGCGTCCGATTCTCGAAAAGATGCGCGCTGATGTCCGCCACTGGATGCGCTCACAAAACGACGAAGGGAGACGTGAAACATGCAATCTAAATTGATAACAAATTATCTCATAAACCCGAAATGGAAAGCCTCGTTTTCGGGTGCTTTTAGTTTAATGAATTTTTCAATCCTATTCGCTGCTGTTATTCTCTTGTATTCGGCATGTGACAACACGGAACAGACTTTACAAGATATAATGTCCCCGGAGGAAACAGTCAAGCAACTTCCGTTGGGTGAGGGACTCGCTGTCGGTGCAACGGCACCTGAGTTCTCGCTGCCAGATGCAGATGGAAACCTCCATAGTCTCTCAAATTACAGTGGACAAAAGTTGGTGATTGTCTTTTATCGGTTCGGTACGTGAGGCTTCTGCCGAACGCAACTCGGTGAGTTGCAAACAGGTTACGAAGACATTAAAGCACAAGATGCCGAAATGATCGCGATTAGTACCGATTCACCAGCACTTACAGGTTTAACAAAGCAGAATCTCAATATAACTTATCTCTTACTCTCGGATGAAAATAAGGAAGCGATTGATGCTTATAATGTTATTGACACCGGTAACACAAGTATAGCGCGCCCAGCAACCTATATTATTGACCAAGACGGGCGCGTTGCATGGAAGTCCCTTGATATGCAGTTTGGGAACCGTACTGTCTCTGAACAAATTATCGCAGAATTGAAAAAATTGTAAAAGGAGCCTATTTGTAATGATTGATGTCTGTTTTTTTGCTGACGAGGTTTCTAAAACCGATTTTGAGGAAGCTATCAAACTCGGTGTTGAAGCCGGCGCAAATACCGTCGAAATACGTGGCGGTGTTTGGGGCAAACACGTAACCGAAATTGACGATGATGATGTTCAACGCGTTCAAGATGTGTTGAGTGCGTACAATGTCCGCGTCGCCAGTATCGGATCGCCGTTTGGCAAATGCGCAATTGATGATCCGCAGGAGTATGATCAACACCGGAAGCACTTCGATCGGATGGTGACACTCGCACACGCCTTTGATACCCAAGTCATCCGTGGGTTTACGTTTTGGAATCCGAATCGACGGACGAAAGGCGCGCCACGTCCAGATATTAGCGACTATATGGAACGTATCGTCGAGAAACTCTCGCTTGTCGTTCCGATTGCAGAAAGTGCAGACGTTACGCTCTGCTTTGAAAACGAGAGCGCATGTCTCGCTGGTAGCTGTGAAGAAACACGGGCAGTTATTGATGCTCTCGGAAATAGCCCCGCACTCACCTCTTGCTGGGATGTCAATAACGGGTTACACTGCGGCGAAAATCCGCTCCCAGACGGGTACGCCCACATCAAAGGACTCGTGCGACATCTGCATGTCAAACCGAATCGTCAGAAAAATCTTGATCCTATCGGCGACACAGAATTGCGCTATGCACAGATCCTTGAAGCACTTGTTGCGGATGGGTTCACTGGCGCAGCGAGCATTGAACACTGGGGACAACCCGAAGATATGCTAAAGGGTGTGCGGCAACTGCGTGCCTTAGTTGATGCTATGTAGTCCTCTATCGGTAAAGGAGAAATGCAATGCAATTGAAGCCAGACGCACCACAATTAACTTGGCAGGGTGCTATTTCCCTCCAGCAAACTGAAGATTGGGTGATGCCGTGGCGCACACCGCATCCAGCGCATATCCTGTTCCCAGAACCGTTACTTGAACGTTCAGCGATGCCTGCCGGCGTTCGCATCAGTTTTCAGAGCAATACGACACAGGTTTTGGGCAATATCGTACCCCAAAACGAAAGCGGAATGCTTGATCTCTGTTGCAACGGGGAATTAATAGATTCAATCGACCTGAAACAGCAGGATAGTTTCGCCTTTAAAGACTTGCCTGATGGTGAAAAGTTAATTGAGTTGTGGTTGCCACAATTCGGAAGGTTCCAACTCCGCAGCCTGGAGATAGATGACGGAGCGACACTGGAACCCTTTGATGACACACGCCCCCAATGGATTACCTACGGTAGCTCTATCACGCAGTGTCGGACAGCGGCATCGCCGACACAAACATGGCCAGGGGTCGTCGCACGTACACACGGACTGAATCTAACCTGTCTCGGCTATGGCGGACAGTGCCATCTCGATGCCATGGTTGCACGGATGATTCGCGACACGCCAGCGGATTATATTTCAATGTGTCTCGGTATCAACATCCAAGGCGCGTCCAGTTTGGGGCCACGAGCGTTCCGTCCAGCAATTATTGGTGCCGTCCAGATTGTCCGAGAGAAGCATCCAGATATACCGCTCGTGCTAATGTCCCCTATCTGTTGCCCACCGCGGGAGGAAAATCCAAACACCGTAGGATTTCATCTCAAAAGGATGCGTGAAGAGGTGCAAGCCGCCGCCGAAGCCCTCCAAACACACGGCGATAAGCAGGTCCATTACGTTGACGGGTTAAGCGTTTTTGGTCCAGACTTTGTCCATCTGCTCCCGGATGACCTACATCCCGATGCGGAAGGCTACCGAGTCATGGGTAAGAATTTTACAGCTGTAGTCGCCGAGAAATTTTTCGTATAAACGCAGCCGCTGGCGAGGTTTGAAACCTCGCCAGCAAAATATACCTACTATTTCTTTTTGTTCACCCAAGCGCGTCTCGATGAATACATCCCTCTTATCGCGCTTTAAGCGTCGCCCACGTCGTCGCTAATTTTCCTTTCGCTGAGACATCAAGTGCGGTTTCCCAACCGCTTTCCATAAGGAGTTGAATGTCTTCCTCTTCTAATGCCACGCCTTTTTTAGAGACAAAAACCTCGTCTAACCCGCCTTTAAGGTTTTCGCTGCCCCATCCACCAAATTTCAGAGCGGCTGGATTATCCATCGTCGCACCGACATTTCTTTCTGTCTCCTTTTTCCCATTGACATATAGCGAGATAACCCCTTTCTTGCGAACAGCGACGGTGTGATGCCATCCCTTCCCGACAATATCGGTTTTACCGTCGTCGATATGTTGACCGCCACCCTCAAAGATGAAAAAGCCGGTGTCTCTGTCAATGCTGGAACTCATCGCCCAAAATCCTGCACCGCCATTCCGTTTAATAACAACATACGCGTCTTTATTTTCGGAGTTCATCCAACACCCGACAGTAAAATCATCATCCTCAAAGTTGAAGAGATCGTTATGCTCAATAGTGACAAACTTAGGGGTCCCATCAAATTCCAATGCTTTACCGAACTTCCCGTCTATCCATTTGGGGCCATCAAATTCTCCATCGTTTCCGTTGTCAGTAAAGTCACCAACAACTTTCCCTTTACCCTCATCAAAGAGCCACACGCCAGCAAAATCGTCAAGACTAATTTCAGCATTGCTAAACGCGACGACTATAAGGCTGAAGCAGATACTGCAAAATATTGCGAGTCCACTGAATTTCATCTTTATCCTCCTTCTATTTCCACAGCACTTCCGGTCTCTGCGGAAGCGTAAATAGCATCGGTTATTTTCTGAACAACAAGCGCGTTTTCCAAACTCGTCAAAGGCTGCCGATGCTCGCGTATACCGGCAGCAAAATCAGCCAACGGGTTGCCGTGTTGTGATTCCGGTGCCTCTCCTAATTCCGAGAGGGATGTTGACGCAACGCCGTCTTCTGTCGTTGCACGATTATAAGTAACATTTTCCGGTTTACCATCACCCATCGTCAACTTGAGAGAGCCTTCCGTACCGATAATTTCCCACCCCTCGTGCGTGTGCATCGTCATGAACTCACCGCGTTCGACGCTGAGCACGATACCTCCTTCACATCGAATGAGCGCAGTATAGTGTGTTTCGGCATCGGAACCAGGGGCAATATGCGATTGGAATACTTGTGGCACCGTCCATGTCTGTGCAAATACGGTCTGTGGTTTGAGCTGCCATCCTGTAATCCCGAGCAGATAGTCGAGGTCGTAACATCCCCAGTTAACGAGAATGCCACCACCGTTGAGAGCCTTTATCAGCCGCCAAGCAGGACGCGGTGTGTTGGGTTCTTTTCCGGCACCCCTAATCGCGCGGCAGTGTACACTCCGAAGTTCCCCTAAGCCGCCTGACGTGATGAGTTGCGTCGCAAGCCGAGCGGCAGGACTGAAACGGTTCCGCGAAGAACAACACCCAGAGATTAAGTCACCTCGCGCAGCGATGAGTTGTTCGACTTCAGCAGCGTTCATCGCAATCGGTTTTTCGATCAAGACGTGCTTGCCGCTCTCAAATGCGCGTAAGGCTACCTCCGTCCGGTATTGCGTCGGAAATGCAAGGACGACTGCTTCGACTTCATTGTCATTGAGCAAATCGAGGTCGTTGCTATACATTTTGGGTGGGTTGAAACGTTGTGCAGCGTTAGTCCTATTTGCTTCAATCAGATCCGCGGCGGCAACTAACTCAATGTGCGATGCTTCTGATGCGATACTAAGATGTCTGCTTCCGATTACGCCACATCCAATTACACCTACTTTTACGGGTTCCATGATATATAAAGGGTCCTCTCTCAAGATGAAGTCTAAGCGGTAGGAAAAACTTGGGGACTAATGACAATTGGACATTGATTCCAAGTTTATTGGGTTATTATGGCACAGGGACAAATTGGTGTCAAGAAAATTCAAATGATGAATATGGACCTTTAGTTCTGTTGTTGGAGGGATCTGCGAAATCTGTGTCATCCGCGATTCAGACAAATTATAGTAAAGCTCACAATTAATTTATACACCTAAAGATTGATGGGGTTAGGAAACCCCGACCATATATGGACTAGTTTGATGAACTTTCTGTCGTGGAAGGGTTTGGGTTTTTAGCGTATTTGGGACATGATCACAGTAGTGAATCCATGTTTCCTCTTTCCATTCGCATAGATATTTCTTTGTTCCATTATCGCTATGTTGGTAACCAAGATAATTAAAAGGATTAAGACCTAAAGATTTTGTTTCCCCGTATTTGTCTTTAATAGAGTTTATATGCACTCTGAATACATGATTGCCCTTTATAAGGCTTTTCATAATTTCGTATCAAACCCACCGACGCGCATAGGTTTTACTTCCAATCAAAACAACCGTTACAGAAGTATGCTGAAGTGCTTCATCAATGAGTCGTTTTAATGCTATATCTCCAGTCCTCTTCTCAGATTCCCAGATTGAAGGTTCAAAAAAGCCGCATCTTCTCTATCAAGCTTAATTATCCAGTGGTTCCGAATAACATTCGCCCTGAAATCTATCACGTCTTGGTAATCGAAACTGAAAAATACTCGCTTTGCCATTCATCGCTCCTTATTGCGGTATAAGTCCCAAAACCCCTATAACTAAGATGACAGTCAGAATTGGAAGGTGAAACCAAAGGATTGTCCGTGAACAGCAGACTGAAATCCAACCTTTTTCATTGGATTTAAAAGCGGATACACCCATTGAAAAATCTATGTCTTTGTCGTTCATTTGTCTAACGTTATTATATAGTGCTCGGAAAAGTGTTTCCTGTTTCAAATAAAATCCATCTAATCCCCAAAAAGCAAGCGTAGGAATGGAAGTTAACCAAATATAATCGTGATTGCCATCTTTCGCGGTGAAGCCAAGGACAATTGCAACAAAAATAACACTTTTCAACTTCAGAGAGAAAGAGTTATTTGCTAAGCGGCTGATGACACCCTGGATCATCTCTAAGTGTTTTAACTTTTTTTCCATTTGAACTGTCGCTTAAGGTAACCACTAAGTTCGGGAAATAGGTTGATATGCGAAAATCCGCCCTATTATAGAGCGGACGTTACTTTAGAACGAAGTTTTGATTTGTCCCCAACGGGTTGTGAGTTTTCCTTGCGGTTCAACAGGGAGACCTTGTGCTTCAAAAACCTGCTTAACTTCATTTGCAGATAACGCTTTGTTGTAAATCAGAACCTCGTCAATGATGCCAATAAAGCCACCATCCCCTGCATGTCCGATCTCGGTTTCTGGGCCACCCGTAGCCATGGGACCGTTGTAATTTTGTTCTTTCTCCAACTTACCATCAACATAAAGAAACATCTCTTTGTCCGCAACAACGCCGACAAGATGGTGCCATTTCCCTTTATCAAACGCAGGCGCGCCAAAACCGCCATCCCCTTGCCAACCGGGTTGGACAATAAATTCCATCTCTTGCCCGGCATTTCTACCATCAAACCGCAATGCCCAACCGTTGACATCACGTTGTGCTACGATTGTGCCACAGCAACCTGCAACGACACCTTTCACAGGGCTATCACTGTCAGCATTTACCCAAGCCGCAACGCTCATCTCCTTTTCACCAGCGAATTCTAATGAAGCAGTGCCAGGAATATGGACAGAATTTGCGCCGCTGAATTCAAGGGCTTTGCCGACTTTACCGGCAACAGATTTCGGACTGTCCTTAAGCTCGCCATCGTTGTTCCCCAAAACGTCCTCAACCTTGCCACCCGCAATAGTGCCTTCATCAAAGGACCAGTAACTCACTACCCCCTCAAGTGGGAGTTGCGCCTGCGTTAAAGCAACCGATACAAAAAGCCACACAACAAGCAGAATGGGTATTGATATTTTTTTAAACATGTAATTTTAACTCCTTATGTTTAAATTTTGGAAAGAGGCGGGCAAGGATAAACATCACCCGCCATCTAATTATTAATACTGCTCTTTAACTTTCCCCCAAGTCGTGGAGAGTTTGTCTTCCGGTTCAACTGGCGTCAAAAGCATCGCAGACAATCCTTGGTCCATCATCATCTGGATATCATCTTCACCGAGTGCGACATTGAAGATAGCGACTTCGTCAATAATTGCATTGCCGAATCTGCCGTCGCAACAGGTATCTCTACCGATGAATAGTGGGCCATCGTCGGCATCAATAGGATCTTTATTAATGGTCATTGAGCTCTCTGATACACCATCAATGTAAATGTTCCACTCACCCGTAGCACTGTCAAACGTCGTGGTATAAAGATGCCAATCGGTGATGTCATCCGGTCCAACTTCACCGTCGCGCCAACCACCGGGCTTGTTCCAGCAGCCATTGTTACAAATCGGCCAGGAAACGTTTTTTGTCCCTTGGTTGGGATGGATAATGTATGCGTTCCGTTTTTCGACCATCCACCCGTGCTGATTCCATGTATCCGTCATGCTTTTAACCCAAAGCGAGACAGTGATGGCATCCGTCGGATTTACATGTGCAGGAATTTCAACATAAGCGTCTACACCATCAAGTTCTAACGCCGAACCAAACACACCATTAACCCATGCTGGGTTACCTTCTAACGTAGCATCAAGTGCACTGTCAGATGAATCCGCGGCAAGGTTGCCACTGCCTTCGTCAAAGAGCCAGAGACCTGTTACCGTATTCATCTCAATGCGTGCAAGTGCGGGAGAAACAGTAAACAGGCAAACACTCAGAACTAAACTGAGTCCTACGAAAGTTAATTGCCTCATAAATTTCATCAATCTTCGGGCAGGAGACCCCATCCTTTAGGTTGGGGAGGAATGCCCGCTCCTTTTAATTCATTACTGTTAATATAGGTTAATATAGAGAGTGCTGTTTTACACCACCTGCACATTGGGTGTTTAGATTCAGATGTGCTGCTTCGTTCAACAAGGCTGTTACCACTTGTTTAATAGACCTGACACGGTGTCCTTACCAAAAGATAGTGCGTTAAGCCCCTTCTCAGGGTGTATATTGCCCCATCCAGATCGTTTTGTCGGCATTGATATAGGACTTGGGGAGCATCCTAAATACTTTCCATGTGCCACCATAGGACAAAACGATATATGACTGTAGTCAATAAGTTGCCCTCGTCCAACCTATAGGCTTGGCTGCCGTATTGCACAAGCCCCATGCTTTAACTTGGGGTTATTGACGGAAATCTCCTAACGTATTTAGATACTTGTGTCCATACAAACTGAATTCGACAAGTTTGTTGAGACTTTTTCAACCTATGCGTCTAATTATTATACCAAAAGGTTGGGGGTATGTCAATCAATTTTTCAGTTGACACAAGTTGTTAAGAAGTGGTATCATATACAATAGAACGGAGTGCGTAGACTTCAGTTCACGGTTATAGAAAAGTACAAGACATTATCTAAAACGCAGGGCATTACTCGCAAGCCCTTTCAAGAAATAAGGAGGTTGGCGTTCATTCCATACCTGAAGGGTGGACTTTGACGCTGTGAAGTTTGATGAAACAGAGAAAGCAAATATTATCTATCTTGGTAGTCGTGCTACTGCTTTCTGGCGTACCTTTCGCGCTTGCCCAAAAGGCGTGGGTGACAGTGAGCGAATCCAAGTGGCAGGCTTCCTTTTCCGATGTCTTTTTTGTAGATGCACAACACGGATGGATCGTCGGTAGCAGTGCAACAATTCTACATACCAACGATGGTGGTGTAACATGGAACCAACAACCGTTACCGCTTGAAGTTGAACTCAAGAAAATCCGCTTCATCGATCCACAAGTCGGCTGGGCTGTCGGCGACAACGGTACAGTCCTGAAGACCACGGACGGCGGACAAACGTGGATGAAAAAGAATACGGGTACTAACACCGCCTTGTTAGCAGTCTCTTTTGTGGATGAAAAACACGGTTGGGCAAGTGGTGATGGCGGATTCATTATGGGGACCAAAAATGGTGGCACCACGTGGACGCAACAATCTATTGATACCAATAACACCATTGAAGGCATTGACTTTGTCAGTCCTGAAGTCGGTTGGGCAGCCGGTGGCGGGGGAACGCTCCTTCACACCATGGACGGTGGGCAGACATGGGGGTTCCAAACCAGTGCAACCGTCAACACCCTCGATGCCATTTACATGCTAAGCGATAAAGTAGGATGGTCCGTCGGGGCGGGTGGTGCTGTTGTCGCGACAGTTGATGGTGCCAATTGGGATGTCCAAACAAGCAATGTGCCAAATTCTAACGGAATGCCTGAACCCGTATGGGATGTTCACTTCGCCAATGAAAATATAGGTATTGCCGCCGCCGAATTCGGTGTGATCCTTCGCACAAAAGATGGTGGTACCACCTGGGCACCCCTCGAAACTCGACCCGTTGCCGCGCGGCTCCAAGGCGTTCACATGATGAGCGCAACCGAAGCCTGGATCGTCGGAGATAAAGCAACAATCCTACACACCACAGATGGCGGTGAAACGTGGGATATTATCTCAAGTACAAGCGAACTTCGTGCCGTCTATTTCCACGACGATAGGCTCGGTTGGGCAGTCGGTTTGGCAGGAAGCGTTCTGCACACCAATGACGGTGGTAAAACGTGGCATCCACAAAATAGTGGAAACGTCTTTGAACTCTTCGGCGTTGGTTTTGTTGATGAAAACAAAGGTTATATTGTTGGAAGCAATGCAGCGTTAGCTGAAACAAAGGATGGCGGCGTAACTTGGACTGGTGTCAGTGACGCACGCGATGAAGGGCACGGCACCGTTAAGCGGATTCAATTCAACGACCCGATGACAAGCTGGAAGAGCGCAATGGGCTCCTACGCTATGAGTTTTGGGACCCCAACGCACGCATGGGCAGTCGGAGAAACCGGCAGAATTATGCATACCAACGATGCCGGAGAAACATGGATCGGTCAAGACTGCGACCCAATGATGACAGGGGCAGGCTTTAACAATCTATACGGGGTCTATTTCATAAACGACAAAGTCGGCTGGGTAGTTGGAGACGCTGGAACCATCGCGAAAACAGCCGATGGTGGGATCAGCTGGACACCCACCTTACAAGGCCCACGGTGGAACGATGTCCATGCTATAGATGAACAGAACGCATGGGTCGCTGGTGAACAAGGGGCTATTGTGGTAACTACGGACGGCGGCACTACATGGATTGATCAAACTGTTCCAACACAGGAGAACCTCAATGCTATCCTGTTCCGTGATGCCAAAGAGGGTTGGGCAGTCGGAAACAATGGCACTATCCTTCACACAACCGACGGTGGTGTCACTTGGTTGATACAGGTGTCACCGACCACAAACCATCTCCGCGATCTTGTGCAAACGCCAAGCGGTCAACTCTGGGCAATCGGCGACGCTACAACCATTATCCGACATTAGCTTTGCTTACATCAGTATGGGTGGGGGCTTGTTACCCACCCATATTCACGATTTCACTCGTAGAGATGCGTTTTCTCAAGCCCATCTTTACCGAATATTGGGAGGACATACCCGCAATGAATCTGTTACGGTTCTGCCACTTCGCCTGTGTCGGAACCTTTTTACTGCTTCTAACAAACCTCTCCACTGTAGCACAAGAATCACGTGTTTTAACATTAGAGCAAAGCATTGAGATTGCCAAACAGAGCAACCTTACCGTTCAAACTGCTGAGCAAAACCTCAAGGCTGCTGAGGCACAAGTCCGCGCAGCACGCGCAGGACTCTTGCCAAGGATTACAGCCAGTGGCAATTATACTTATTTTAAAGATGTACAAAAATCCGTAATTCAAGCCGATGGCGGCTTCGGTTTCCCGATGCCCGGTGGCGAAATGGGCGAAACGCCACCCCCAAGTGCAGACAACGAATCTGAACTGATTGAACTGGAATTTGGTGCACACCATAACCTTCAAGGCACCGTCAATCTAACACAACCTATTTTTGCGTGGGGACGTTACTATTACGGTTATCAAGCCGCGAAACTCAACTATCAAGCAGTGCAGCGAGATGTTGATGCCGCCTACAATCAACTCCGCTTAGATGTCTCCGAGGCGTTCTACGGGGCATTGATCGCTCAGGAATTCGTAAGAGTAGCACACCAGAGTGTGTCTCTTGTTGAAAAACAACTCCGCATTGCAGAGGCATCGCTTGAGGCAGGGGCTGCAACCGATTTTGATGTCCTTCGCGCGAAGGTCCAACTCGCAAACGCTAAGTCCCAACTCGTCCGTGCCGAAAACGCTGTCATCACTACCAAAAATGCCTATAAAACAGTACTGAACATACCGCTCGCCGAAGACATATCGGTTAAAGGCGTACTTGAAATCCCCAAAAAACATGAGATACCTACCTTAAACCTTGACGCGTTAATAGAACAGGCACTTAAAAATCGTCCCGAGGTGCACCGCACGCAACTCGGTGAAGATGCAGCACGCAAACAGATCGAGATCACCAAAACGCGGAACCGTCCCGACCTCGGTCTCTTCACAAACTATCAAATTTCACAGAACGAAAGACTTACGCAAATGAACAGGATTTGGAGCGTCGGTTTCCAAATCAATATCCCTATTTTCGACGGGTTTGCGACGCGCGCAGCCGTCCAACAATCTGAATCCACTTTAAAGCAGGTCCAGTTAGGTGGAACACAGGTCAAAACAGGTGTTGAGTTTGAAGTGCGAAATGCCTATCTTAACCTCCTTGGGGCACAAACACTTATTGATGTACAACGTGAGGCAGTCGCCCAAGCCCAGGAGAGTGTACGCATCGCGAATCTCCAGTTTCAAAACGGAATTATTACCACCGTCGCATTGACCGACACGCAGCTCGCGTTAGCACAAGCAGAAGTCAATCGTCTTCAGGCGTACCACGATTATGTCGTCGGTTTAGCGAGATTGGAAAAGGCAATAGGACAACCGTTCCAATAAACAGACACTTCAACAACATTGGTTAAAAGGAGAAAAAAATTGAAGAAAGTATTGATTATTATTCTCATAATAGTAGCGATAGGCGTGATTCTTGCCGTACCACGGTTTCTGGAACCGAGCAAACCAGCAGAGGAACAAATCGATACCGCCGAGCTGCTTAAACCGGTGGAAATTACAAAAGCGAGACGGGGAGAGATTCGTTCAGAACTTCAGTTATCAGGCACTATTCAGGCGGAGTCGCAAGTTAGCGTTTTTCCGAAAATAGCCGGTCGTGTCATCGTGCTAAACGTGGATGAAGGAAACAAGGTAAAAAAAGGAGCACCGCTTGCGACTGTAGAGCATGAAGAATTAGAACTCGCAGTGCAACAGTCAGAAGCGACGCTGGAAAGCATGGAAATTGCTTATTCCCAAGCAAAGCAGCTCGCAAAGGTGCGAGTGCAGTCCCAAATTGCACAAGCAAGGGCACAACTTCGAGCCGCCGAAATCGCATTACAGCAAGTTATCGATCTCTCCGAAATTCGGACGGTCACGCAGACAGAGCAGGCGAAAGCAGCACTGGAATCACTCGTCGCAAACCTTGAGAAAATTAAAAGTGGTGCCCGTGTCGAGGACCGACGATCGGCACAAGCTGGCTTGAATCAAGCCGATGCGAACCTAACGAATGCCAAAAGCAATCACACACGGATGCTGCAACTCTTCCAAAATGGTGCTATTAGCCAGCAATCCCTTGAAAGTGCGAAGACACAGTTAGATATTGCCATCGCACAACATAAGATTGCCACTGAACAGCTTCAACTGATTGATAACGGCGCGCGTGCCGAGGATATCCAAGCAATGGAGGCACAAGTTCAACAAGCCGAAGCTGCCTTACGCTTGGTGGAGACACAAGCCGCAACTGAGACCTGGCGGAAGGATATTGAACTTGCCCACTCTCAGGTCGAAACCGCACAAGCCGCACTTACCGCTGCTGAAGCTTTGAAAACTGCGAAGAGTTGGGAAGCAGAGATCACCTCAGCGAAAACGGCATACACACAAGCACAGGTCGCACTCAAACTGGCACAAAAACGGTTAAAAGACGCTACGATTCACGCACCGATTTCTGGGATCGTTTCCAAACGGCATTTAGATTTAGGTGGAATGGCAGTTCCTACAGCACCGATCTTTGAGATCGTTAATATTGATACCGTGAAAGCCGCCGTTGATGTCATTGAGTCACAATTGAGTCAATTAACACTCAATCAACAGGCATCAATAGAAATTGATGGTATAGCGCATCCGATGTCTGGTACCATAACTTTCATTAGCCCAACATTGCAGGCGATGCGGCGTACAGCCATCGCTGAAGTCCGTATTGACAACCCCGACGGGACCATCAAGCCGGGGATGTTCGCGAAAGTCACCGTGCCCGTCAAAGTGCATACGGATGCAATTCTCATCTCACGTGCTTCGCTTATCGACGATGCGAATACGAGAACGCAAAACGTTTTCGTTGTTGAAAACGGCGTAAGTCAGCGTCGTCCTATAAAGATAGGACTTTCGCGTGGCAATGATGTTGAAGTCCTCAATGGAATTACCGAAGGAGAAGCCGTCGTTACTGCTGGACAACATTCTCTGAAAGATGGAGAGGGTGTTCGGGTTGTTAACCCGTAGGTGTGCTGCATTTGCACTACACTGGCGCAGAGGAGATGTGATTGCCATTGAGATTTTCTATAAATAACTTGATAAATTAACAGAATTAGTGTAGCATTGTGTAGCAAATGCTTATCATCCTTGTGATATTGGGAATATCTTCCAAGAAACGAGACAATGTTATCTGATGAGGTTAAAAGCCTAATCCATCTCAATCTGATGCAGAATGTGGGATCGAAAACGATTCAGCAGTTGGTTGAAATTTTTGGCTGTGCTGTGGAAGTCCTGAAAGCGTCTTCAGAGAACATACAAGAGGAACTACGAAAGGTAGGCAGCAACGCACCTGCAAGTTTAGTTCACAAGAAACTTCATTATGAGCTAGACCGTGAACTGGAACTTATTGACCAGCATGACTGCACCATCGTAACCCTTTATGATGAAGAGTATCCACCACTTCTGAAGCAGATTCAGACCCCCCCAGTGCTGCTTTATGTCAAAGGGGAACTAACACCAGAAGATATGCAGGGGATATGTATAGTCGGAACTCGGGATGCAAGCGATTATGGGCAACAGGTAAGCGAGCAACTCAGTTCCAAGTTTGCAAATAAAAACGTTACAGTGGTAAGTGGTTTAGCAATGGGCATTGATGTGTGTGCACACCGTGGTGCACTGAGAGTTGGTGGTAGAACGGTTGCAGTGATGGGTAGAGGTTTAAGTGATATTTACCCATTTGAACATCGTGAGTTTGCTGAAGAAGTTGTTAAATCCGGTGCACTAATTTCTGAATTTCCAATGAATGTGGAGACTAAGGCTGGAAATTTCCCACAGCGCAACCGCACTATGAGTGGTTTAACCCTCGGTACCGTCGTAGTGGAGGCTCCGAGTGGGAGTGGAGCACTGATTACTGCTCGTGAGGCGTTTGGGCAGGGTCGAAAGGTGTTCGCTGTGCCAGGAAAAATTCTTACAGAAAATTCCAAGGGTTGCCACGAACTTATCAAGGATGGCGCGATCCTTGTTGACACTGTGGATGATGTGGATGATTTGCTTAAAACTCTACCTCGGTATATGGTACCCGTGATACCTCCTGAACAACCGGAGGTTCGCGATAACCAATTATCCTTATTTGAGGATTTTTCGTCTGAGTCTTATGGTGAAATACCAAGTGAAGTTACAGTAGAGAATGCTGTTGTCAAATATTTTAATAAAACCATATTCAAGAGGTTTTCTATAAAACTACAGTATGAAATTCAAACGTTTTCCCACAGAGGCAGAGCAGACATTGTACTTGTTGATGCAGAAGAAAACCCCGTAGTTATTGCAGAATGCAAAGGAATTGGATATATAGGCACTGGAGTGGAGCAGTTGCAATCGTATCTTGCGGTTACAGAGACACACTTCGGTATATTTGCTAACAGCGAACAGCCTGATGCCTGGGCTTTTTACGAAAGACAAGGACGAAATAAATTTAAACAGATTAGCCGCCCTGAATTTGAGGAAGGGGTTCCGAGAAATATCACTACAGAAAAACCTTAATTGGAAAGAGAATGAAAGTTGAACAACTCTACGGTCCTAGAGTGAAATCCTTTCAGATCCTTGAACTTGAGTACCTGCTACAAGAGGATTCACCTGAACTCCTCTCTTCGTTTGGCTTACAAAAGGGCGGGCAGGTGATTGTCACGCACGCACCAGCGAGACTTGACATTATGGGAGGGGTCGCTGATTACTGTGGTGCGAATGTTTTTGAAATGACGCTCGACCGCACCGCAATTGCTGCATGCCAAGCCAGAGAAGACAAAAACCTCTGTGCAATCACGCTCCGTGCGGGAAGCCAATTCAAGCCCAACTTTCATCTTTCGCTTGACAGTTTCTATACCGATGGTGCTCTCAAAACTTACACACAGATTCAAGAACATTTCAACCAAGAATCGAGCACAGCGTGGGCAGGCTACATACTCGGTGCGTTTTACGTGCTCCTTAAGGAAGGAAAAACCGATCAATTTCCGCACGGTGCTACGATAGTCATCAAAAGCGATATTCCAATAGGCGGCGGTGTCGCCTCATCTGCTGCTGTTGAAGTCGCTACGTTGATGGCACTCAATCAACTCTATAACTTAGAATTGGACGCAATGGAAATCGCACGCCTCGCACAAATCGTTGAAAATCGGATCGCGGGCGCGCCTTGTGGTATCATGGATCAGGTGACTGCCGTCGCAGGCACCTCAACGAAAATTCTCTCGATTCTTTGTCAACCCGACAAAATCCTTGAATTCGTCTCATGTCCTGCAAATGTCAGTTTTGTCGGTATCCATACAAAAGTACGAAGAAGTACAACAAGCACCGCTTACGTTGACACACGTATCGGGGCTTTTATGGGGTTGACTATCCTTAAAGACGGATTTGCTTCAGAAGCCGATGCTGCTGAAGAAAGCAGCCTCAATCGAAAACTCTCGGCGGCATTAGCAAATAACTATCTGTGCAATATTTCTGTCCAAGAATTTCACGAGCAATGTGAACCGATATTGCCTGAACAGATACACGGTAAAGCATTCCTTGACAGGTACGGTGAGACTGTTGATACCGCTACACAGATAGAGCCAGAAAAATTATACCCTGTGAAAAGTCGAGTGGAACACATGATTTACGAAAACGCACGGACCCAGCAATTTATTGCCGCCATAAAAAATGCTGATACAGATTCAGAGCACATTCAAGACTACCTTAGAGAAGCGGGAAACCTCATGTATGAATCCAATGCAAGTTACCGAGACCTCGCAGGCCTCGGTTCACCGGAAGTTGATGGACTCGTCAACATCGCTCGGAAAATCGGGGAGCAAGGCGGTATCTACGGGGCAAAAATTACAGGTGGCGGCGGTGGTGGTACGGTTGCCCTGCTCTGTCACGGCAGCGTCGAAAATTCGCTGACACAAGTTCTTGCTGCCTACAAACTCGCTTGGGGAATTGATGGCGAACTTATCAGGGGTAACGCAGCGGGTGCTTTTGAATTCGGGCATATCTTATGGGAACTGAAGGAGAGCGAACCGCCCACACATTTCTAACGAATGGCTATCGGCACTCGGGGCGGTGGCTACGCAATCTTTCGGCTTTCGGTACGACTCTGGACATAAATAAATGGGCTATTTCTATGATGGAACATATTCAATGACCAGAAATCTGCCGATTACTGACTGCCGATAGCCGACTGCCGTAAAGAAAGTGAAACAAACTGTGCAAAACTTTGATGGACAAGATCAACACCGCGGTGGCGGTGTCACATGGCGTGCCATACTCATCGCAATCATCTTAATTCCCCTTAATGTCTTTTGGGTCATTGAAGTTGAGTGTGTCTGGCACTCCGGGCATCCAACGACGATCTCCCTCTTCTGGAATGTTGTCCTTAATATTTTCTTCCTAATCTTGGTAAATCTTTTCCTGAAGCGGACTGCCCCGAGAGCAGCGTTGACACAGGGCGAGATGATTACTATTTACGCCATGCTCTCTATCGCATCAGGATTGGCAGGACACGATACCTTAGCCTTAACAATTCCGGCACTTCCGCACGCCTTCTGGTTCGCGACGATTGAAAACGATTGGGCTGACATGTTCCACAGTTATATTCCACAACACCTTGTCGTCGCCGATAAAGAGATCATCCGTGGATTTTACGAAGGCAACACCCCCTTTTACAACGCAAAAATTGGTGGCGCATGGATAAAGCCAACCTTGTGGTGGACATCGTTCATTCTTGCCCTCGGCACTATTATGATCTGTCTAAACGTGCTGATTCGGAAGCAGTGGACAGAACACGAAAAACTCGCATACCCGATCATCCAACTCCCGATGGCAATTACGGAAGGTGGTGGGACCGCGCAGCTTTTCCGAAGTCGCGTCTTATGGTATGGGTTCATTGCTGCCGCACTGCTGAATGTTTGGCACGGCTTGGCACACTTTTTTCCCGTGCTACCAGATTTCAGCGTCCGACATAACGCCCGGAATTGGGGTACATTTTTCACTGAAAAACCGTGGAACGCTGTCGGCAATATTCCCGTACCGCTCTACCCGTTCGTAATAGGCCTGGGGTTCCTTTTGCCGTTGGATCTCTCCTTTTCTATGTGGTTTTTCTACCTGTTTGAGAAAATCCAGCGTGTTATCGGCAGCGCATTCGCAATTCCAGCACCGTTTCCGTATGGCAGTGAACAGTCGATCGGCGGCTGGATGGCAATCTTTGTTATTGCCATACTTGTTACCCGCAGGCACATCGCAAATGTTGTCCGCACAATCTTGGGTAGACCCGGTGGTATTGACGATTCACAGGAGCCTATCCGCTACCGAACAGCACTTCTGCTCATTGTGCTTTCAAGTCTTTTTATTATCTGGTTTTGTCTGAAGGCAGGAATGACCCTCCCTATTATTCTGCCTTTCTTTGGTTTCTTCTTTGCTATCTCTATCGCGATTACGCGCGTCCGGGCGGAACTCGGTCCGCCCGCCCATGAAATGGCGGGGATGTGTAATGCACAACAATTCTTGGTCAATATCTTGGGAACGCGCCGCATCGGTCCCAATAACTTGACAGTTTTTCCTTATTTTTGGTTTTTCAGTGGACGCGGATACCGTGAACATATCATGCCCCATCAACTTGAAGCCTTCAAGATGGCTGAACGCGCAAATATGAACACTAAGAAGTTGGTGCTTGCAATGGTTATTGCTGTGATATTCGGTTCGCTCGCGTCGTTCTGGGCAACACTCAGCGAACTTTACCGTCTCGGTGGCGCAGTCACAGGCGCAGGGGGCGGTATTGGACCATCAGTTGGGCATATCGGTCAATTCGGCTGGCTTGCCGGTCTATTTGCTTTCCCGCGCGACCCCGACATCTCCGCAATGTCCTTCATGGCCGGAGGGATGGGATTCACCTTTTTCCTTATGATCATGCGGATGCGTTTCATCTGGTGGCCCCTCCATCCAGCAGGCTATCCTATTTCTATGACGGGCGGCGTTGGCTACTTTTGGAGTTGTCTCGTTATCAGTAGTTTCCTCAAATGGCTGGCACTCCGTTTCGGGGGACCCAGTACCTATCGAACAATGGTTTTCTTCTTCTTCGGTGTTATCCTCGGAGAATACTGCGTAGGTGCGTTCTGGAGCGTTTTAAGCGTCATTATCCGTGAACCTATCTACGACTTCGCGCCGGGATAGAAAATTGTAAAGTGTGCTAAAATGCCTAAAATTGACGGGGCAATCAGACAATAACTTGCAAACTTTAGCTGCACTTTTAAACTTAGAAACTTTACCCCGCCGATAATCATTTAGAACTTATGATAAAATTTCGACTGATCTACCTCTATCTTTTAACAGCAAGCCTCATTCCAGTGATGACATGCATCGCTGCTGATGAAGGGGCACACGCCGCTGAATTTCTCAGCCACGGTGTGGGTGCGCGCGCGCTCGGAATGGGCAGCGCATTCGTCGCTATTGCTGACGACGCAACCGCTACTTATTGGAATCCTGCGGGCCTCACTAAGGTCAAAAAACATAGCTTCTCAGCCATGTATTCGGATACCTTTAGCACAGGAGACGGCAATTGGTTGAGCAGGGGTTTGGTTACCTATAATTTCGTTAACTACGTCTACCAGATCAAAGGCATTGGCAGCCTCGGTTTGAGTTGGATCCGACTCGGTGTCGACGATATACCACGCACTACCTTTATTGATACTAACGGTAACCGAATACATGATTTTCAGGATAAAAACGGCAACGGTATCAAAGAGGACGGCGAACCGTATATCGAAAAACCCATAATCGCTGATTACTTTAGCAACACCGATAATGCCTTGCTCATCTCTTATGCGCGTCAAGTCCATCCTATGATGGCTGTTGGCGGCAACCTCAAACTTCTCAACCAATCCATCCTTGGAAACAGCGGAAACGGTTTCGGTATTGACATCGGCTTAATCGCAGAACCTTACAAGGGTTTACGGGTCGGAGCAATGCTATTAGATATAACGGGGACACAAATCCGATGGGATACGCCTGACAAGCCGACGTTCACCCGTACGCGGCGACTCCGATTCGGTACGGCTTACCATTTTACTATTCCGCGGCTCGGTAAAGGGGCTATTGGTGCCGACTTTGAAACCAATCAAGCAGACCTTGAAATAGGCGGTAGCGGCGGCGGCATTGTCCCACGCATAGGCGCAGAGTATTGGCTCTTTAATACCGTCGCGCTTCGCGGCGGATGGAATGGACACGGACTGTCTGCCGGTGCTGGGCTCCGTGTGAAGGTAAACGCAATGTCGTTTTTTATCAACTACGCTTTCAACACACACACCCTCGGTGGTTCCCAACGCATCTCTGTTTCTGGAGAATTCTAATAATACCCTAAGAAACTACAGGTTTTCGAGAGCATTTCCCCCTACCTTATACCACTTCTATTCAGAAATGGGATTTAAAAAGAGCAATCTGATTTTTCGCGATAGCCGATAAAAGTGCATCCGTAGTTGTGTATAGACGGAACATAATTGCTCTTTGTGAGCGTCTTATCCGAAAACTGTTTCCGCATTTAACATATCCCCGATAAAAAACATTAAACCATAGGAGTTAATTCAGTGAATTTAATTGATACTTGTACACAACATCTGGTCGCGATAGGCGAGGCACTCAATGCCTACGAGAAAGAACACGGTGATTTTCCTGAATGGCTCTCCGAACTCCATCCCAAATATTTGGCGGACGCTGATGTCCTAATCTGTCCTGCAGATGAAGAGAACGGCATACCAATTTTGCCTTATGACACAGACCCAAATCTACCCGTGAGTTACGACTACCAGTTTCGTGCTGACTATCGAGAATGGAAAACCCAAGAGCGCAGTGTGTATGGCGATGTCATCCCGATTGTCCGGTGTAAGCACCACGCCGATCCAGACGCAGATGTTTCCTTAGAAAAAAACCTACATTTAAACTTGAATTTTGCCTACGGGATTTACAATTCAGAGGGTAGGTGGGACGACTACCCAATAGAAGCATACGGAAGCCTTGAAGCAGCGATTACCGCTTTTGAAAAGGCAATTCAGCAAGTGCCTGAGGATCAAGATTTCTTCAGACTCTATCCGAGACTTGTCCGCCTTTACGTTGAAACAGGACGAGAAAAAGATGCCGACAACCTGATTGAGCGTTTCAAGTCTATCATGCAACCTAAGCACTTTGAACGTTTTCGGGACTATTTTTTTCTCAGCGAGATGTTTCAAGAAATGGGACGGCATGCGGATAGGCTTCAACTTTTTGAGGAACTTGAGAAACAGGATCCGCGACCACCGGGTGTGTTCGGAGAACTCGCTAAGATACATGACAAACTTGGCAATGTAGAACTCGCAAAAGCCTATGCTCTCAAGGCTGATACGAGAGTTAAACTAATTGGGAAATCTGTACCTGATTTTACCGGGACCGATCTTGAAGGTAACCCGATTTCGCTTCAGGATTATCGCGGGAAAGTCGTCTTACTCGATTTTTGGGCAGTCTGGTGTGGTCCGTGTACCGCGGAAATGCCGAACGTAAAAAAAGTCTATGATGCGTATAAAGACGATGGATTTGAGGTTATCGGCATCAGTCTTGACGATGATGAGGCAGAACTCCGCGAGTATCTCGAAGTGTGCGATATTCCCTGGCGGCAAATTTTTAGCGGTAAAGGATGGGACAGTCCTATTGCGAAACAGTATGGCATTCGTGGTATTCCGGCACCGTGGCTTATTGATAAGGACAGCAAATTAATCTCGTATAGTGCCAGAGGCCCTGAGTTAAAACGATTGGTTGCCGAAGCGGTTAAGGACACACCCACTTCATCAGAATAACTCCCTTACCATCTTGCTACAACTGGTTTTTCTTTTCTTAAATAATTGACCAAAAGGCGAATTTATGATAATCTGTATTGTGATTTATGTCATAATTGTGGCAGGACTTACGCAAACTGAGCAAATATCGACATTTGGACGCAAAAAAGCGGTATTCTCCATGTTTTTAACCCCCTAAATCTCCCTTATCAGGGGGACTTTAAGAATCCATGTTTTTAACCCCCTAAATCCCCCTTATTAGGGACTTTAAGAAGCAGTGCGTAAGTCCTATGTAGAATAGATTTAGCAAGCGTTTTAAAATATGCATCTCCAGTGAACTGTTGAATATATCGAAATTAAACTTAGATAGACCGACAGGGATACATAGAGAATTATTGCATAAAATTTATGAGATACGCCTGATATTTCGGTTGCCTGAAATCGGCAACCCATTAAGAAAAGGAAATTTTATGAAACTCACATTTTTTTCCAGATTAACAGTCTTCTGTTGTTTGACGGCACTACTTTTTTCATACAATAGTTTTGCGCAAGATTCCCCGCAATGGCATCTACCCGAAGGGGCTACAGCACGACTCGGTAAAGGCTGGTTATATGAAATTCAGTATTCCCCTGATGGCACGCGGCTCGCTGCTGCAGGTGCCCTCGGCGTTTGGATTTATGATACTGCTACCGATAAAGAAATCTCTCTCTTGACCGCGGATGGATATGGTGTTCCGGCACTCACATATTCCCCTGATGGTAGCCTGCTTGTCGGTGGAAGCGCGAACGGGACTATCCGTTTATGGAATCCTGAAACAGGTGAAGTCTTGCACACCCTCACTGGTCACAGACGGAGTATCCGCAGCCTCGTTTTCAATACTGATGGTGATATGCTCGCAAGTGGCAGTCGAGATAATACGATCCGCCTATGGAATCCCGAAACCGGCGAACTCCTGAGAACACTTGAGGGCCACACGGAAGGTGTGAGTAGCCTCGTTTTCAGTGCTGATGGTGGTACGCTTATCAGCGCGAGTCGCGACGATACGATCGGTATATGGGATGTTGCTACAGGGACACTGCAGCAAACCCTTGAAAAGCACCGAGATAACGTCGCAAGTGTCACACTCAGTCATGATGGTGCTACGCTCGCCAGTGGTGATTTAAACGCCGTTATCCATCTATGGGATACCGCCACATGGACGGTTAAGCAGACGCTCACTGGGCATACATCACACATCTACGCTATGAAGTATAGCCCTGACGGCAGTATACTCGCGAGTGCCGGTGAAGACGATACCGTCCGATTGTGGAACGCTAACACAGGCACCTTCCTACGCGAAATCACCGCACACACGGCTGATGTCTATGATATTGCTTTCACACCAGATGGCACAGTGCTTACCAGCGGCGCGTGGGATGCCTCCATCCGATCATGGGACCCCCTTACGGGTAAATATCTAAAAACTATCACAGGACATACGGATGCTGTTGTGAGTGTCACCTTCAGTGCTGACGGTAGTATTCTTGCCACCCGGAGTTGGGATAAGACTATCCGTCTGTGGGATGCTGACACCGGTCAGCTGCGGCATACCCTCATCGGTCATCAAGATGATGTGGACATTGTTGTTTTCGGTCCCGATGGCAGGACACTCGCAAGTGGAAGTCAAGATAATACCGTCCGTTTATGGGATGCCGAAACCGGTAAACACATAAAGACACTCAGAGGACACTATTCCTATCTGATAAGCCTTGCATTCAGCCCTGATGGGAGCATCTTGGCGAGTGGTAGTGAGGACGATAGTATCCGTTTATGGAATGTTTCCACAGGTCAATATATGGGCGGATTATGGGATCATGAGGCAGGTGTTGAGACACTTGCGTTCAGTCCTGACGGCACCATGCTCGCCAGTGGGAGTCGAGATGATACGATTATCTTGTGGGATGTCGAAACACGGGAAGCACACCACACCATCACCGAACACGAGGATGACGTTTGGGCAGTTGCCTTCAGCCCTGACGGAACGATGCTTGCCAGTGGTGGCCGCGACACGATTTCGTTGTGGGATGTTGCTACTGCCGAACCTCTACAGACATTCCGTAGACCGATAGACTCAGAAGCAATAGTCGGAACGCCGGAAGAATTGACAGACGAAGTACCTACGGATCTTCCTGCGAATGCAAGGAGTATCGTTTTCAGTCCAGATGGCAAGGTACTTGTCAGTGGAAGTTACGACGCAACGATTCGCTTGTGGGACATCACCACTGGAAAGCAACTTGAAACGCTTGATGGACATACCTATTCCATCACAAGTGTCGCTGTCAGTCCAGATGGCAGCACGATCGCAAGCGGAAGCTTCGATGGTACAGTCCTGTTATGGGCATTTCCTGACCTAATGCTTCCTACCGAAGTCCTTGCCGATCTGAACGGCGACGGTGTGGTCAATATACAAGATATAATTTTGATTGCAGCGAGTTTCGGAGAATCTGGCGAGAGTGATGCTGACCTGAACGGTGACGGTGAGGTCAACATTCAGGATCTTGTCGTGGCTGCGAACGCTCTTGGAAACGCCGCGGGTGCCCCTTCAGCACATGCGTTATCAGCGGTGCAAGTGGAGCAGTGGGTAAACCTCGCGAAGCAAGAAGGATTACAAAGTATCCAAACCTCAGCATCGGATCTGGTTTCATATCAACGCGGCATTCAGGTGCTGGAACAGATTTTAGCGACGTTAATGCCGCAAACAACAGCACTGCTTGCCAACTACCCGAATCCGTTCAATCCCGAAACATGGATACCGTATCAGTTAGCGACACCTGCAGAAGTAGCATTGACGATCTATGCAGCGAACGGGACAGTCGTCCGAACCTTGGCATTAGGACATCAACCCGCGGGGATGTATCAAAACCGTTCCCGTGCAGCGTACTGGGACGGCAGAAACGATCTCGGTGAATCTGTTGCGAGTGGCATCTATTTCTACACACTCACCGCAGGCGATTTCTCCGCCACCCGCAAGATGCTAATACGCAAGTAATTACCCGTTTGACCTAATCATGTATTAGGGGTTGGCACGTTCAAAAAGCACGTCAACCCCTAAACTTATCTCTATCGTCTGATTCTTTTCACACGACCCGAAACGGAATTGGACTGATACAGTTGCAGTGCGTTAGATCGCGTATCCTTGATAGAAGTAGGTGGAAAGATTGGCATATTTTCTACCGAAATAGGACTTACACAGTAGTTTCAAAAGTCTCCTGAAGGGGATTTCGGAGTAAAACTTCTGAATATTACTTTGGACGTGCGAAATATCCCTTTTCGGCCAAATTTGTGTAAATCCTAAGAAGATGATATAATATCCTAAGGGTTCACACTTGAGACAATATGTATGACACAAGACACCGAAGACACAAAATCGCAGAAGCAAGACCTCTACAATTTTCTCAGGGAACAGATCGAACATTTCCCTGATCGAAGTGCGCGGCACCTGTTTGAAAATAAGGCAAACGTCGAGGCATTGGTGAAAATGCTTGATAGCGACCTTGCCGAACACATTGATTTTCACCACCTCGTCGCAGCGAATAGAAATCTGATCCCTGAGATGCTTCGCGAACAGCAAGCCGACATTCTCTTTAGCGTGCCGTTTAGAAATCAAGACTCAAGTGAGACGTTGCTCATCTATGTCCTGATAGAACATCAATCCACGGTGGATGAGACGATGGGGTTTCGCGTCCTGTTTTATATGATGTTGATTTGGGATGCACATCGTCGAGAGTGGCAGACGCAGAATGTTCCGAAAAATGAACGTAAGTTCCCGCCGATCTTACCTATAGTGTTTTATACAGGTGATCGTCGGTGGGAGACACCGTTAGTGCTTGAGTCAGTCATGGATATCCCTAAGGAGTTATCTCGTTTCGTTCCGCGTTTCGATATGTTGTTTCTGGGTGTGAAGTCGGCAGCTGTAGAAACATTGACGCGGACGGGTGATCCCTTGGGTTGGCTGCTGACAGTGCTTAAAAATGAGAATTCGGACAAAGCATCGCTTGGTCGCGCGTTAGTCGATGCGGTATCCTATCTTGAGGGGCTTGAAGCGTCTGAAGCGGAGCAAAAACGTGAGGCGTTAGTGTATCTGTTGATGTTGATCCTGCATCGTCGCCCTGCTGGAGAACATGATGAATTGATAAGGTTGGTGGAGCGACACACATCTGGTAAGGAGGTATCCACGATGGCACAAACAATGGCAGAAGTCTTATTAGAACGCGGTATTGAACAAGGTGCCCGCGAAACGACTATTGAAAACACGCTGGCAGTCCTCACTGAGCGTTTCCCACACGCGGATGTCAGTGCCCTAAAGCCGACACTTGAAGCAATTGCTGATCTCAACCGCCTGAAGCAGTTGAATCTAAACGCTTCGTTGGTGCCCAGTTTTCAGGCATTCCAACACAGGCTAAAGGCATAGAAGCACAACTATACTTCACCCCGCAACATCTTCAGATCGCAGAAACGAACTCGGTGAACCGGTTAGTAGTGAAACCTATTTCTACACACTCACCGCAGGCGATTTCACCGCCACCCGAAAAATGCTAATACGCAAGTAATTACCCGTTTGACCTAATCATGTATTAGGGGTTGGCACGCTCAAAAAGCACGCCAACCCCTAAACTTATCTCTATCATCTGATTCTTTTCAAGTGACCCGAAACGGAACGTGAAGGCTTGATACAACTTATCCAGTTGCATACAAAAGATAAGGCTGCGAAGTCTTTCCCTCTTTTTCTGCCCAGAAGTGCATCCATTGATGTGTAATAACGAAAATATAAGTTTATAAGTTTTGCGAGAGTGATTTATTTTCGCTCAATCACTTTCAACTATTTCAACTTAAACAACACACAATGGAGGTACTAATGAATTTGAGCTGCTTGTTTACTCCTATGATATATGCCGTAACGGAAAACGAAACGCATGTCCCCGAAATCCGAGTAGATTTTGAAGATGAATCTCTATTAACTGTCCAAGAATCTCAAAACCTGAAAACCTGTTCACAAAATTTGATAGCAATCGGTAAAGCACTACAAGCGTATGAAAAGGAACATGGTGATTTTCCAGAATGGCTTTCTGAACTCCATCCAAAGTATTTGACAAACCCGGATGCTTTGATCTGTCCAGCAGATGAAGATCAAGGCGTGCCAATTTTGCCCTATAACACAGACCCAAATCTACCTGTGAGTTACAGTTATGATTGTGATCCAGAGTATTATCAACAATGGCTAAAATATGAACGCAATGTATATGCCGATGCTAACCCAATTGTCCGATGTCCACACCACGCAAATCCCGATTCAGATTCTACATTAGGGTCAAATCTTTATTTAAATTTAAGTTTTTCCAATAATGTTTACCTATCAGATCCTTTTTGGCGCAAGCATCCGATAAAAATGTATGGCAGCCTTCAAGCAGCTATAGCAGGGTATGAAAGAGCACTTCAACTTGTGCCTGAAGATCCAAATTTTTTCGATCTCTACTCTGAGATGATTCGTCTCTATGTTATAGCTGAGCGTAGTGAAGATGCTGAAAGCCTCATTGATAGCTTCAAATCCATCATGAAACCGCACGGTGAAGACATCATGCGGTTCCGAGATTATTTTACGCTTCTGGAGATGTTACGAGCATGCAACAAACATCAAGAGGCACTTCAACTGTGTGAGAACCTTGAAAGAACAGAACAGAAAAACCCATGGCTAAAGAGTCTTTATCGGGAATTTGCAGTGACTCACGAAGAACTGGGTAATATTGAACTTGCAGATACGTATTTTGATAAGTATGATTCAAAACGGGAGATGATTGGAAAGCCAGCACCTGACTTCTCAGCAACTGATATTAATGGAAATCCAATTTCACTTAAAGGCTATAGAGGAAAAGTGGTGTTACTCTATTTTTGGGCAACTTGGTGCGGACCTTGTATTGGTAATATGCCGATTGTGAAAAAGGTATATGATGCTAATAGAGATTTCGGTTTTGATGTTATCGGTATCAACCGAGATACGGTAGAATCAGATATGTCCGAATACCTAAATGTGTGCAGCTTACCTTGGCGGCAGGTTTTTGATGGAAAGGAAGGACCTCTAAAAAAACTGTACCGTGTTAGTGGTATGCCATCTAAGTGGTTAATTGACATAGATGGTAATATAATATCGCATAACTTCAGAAGTACAGAATTAAATAAACTGGTTAGAGATATAGTGAATGGGTCGAAATAAATAAGAGTCATGACTAAAGAAAAGCATTTTGGAAAACCTTTTCAGTACCAACGTGGATATTTACTGGGACTAAATATGAACCGATTGCATCCGTATCCACTTGTACACCAAGTCCAGGTAAATCATTAACGCGAACCATGCCATCTGGATCAACTGAAAACGGATCCTTTACAAGGCGTTGCGATAATTCCGAACCCGCTGCTGGATATTCCAATAAATCGAAATCGGGATTCGTTGCAAAGACGTGAAGTGAAGATGCAAGGCTCAGGTGGCTCTTAAACGTGTGATTGACGTACTGAATACCGTGTTGCTCCGCGAGTTGACGCACTTGAAAGGAAGGCGTAATCCCACCGATACGTCCAGCGTCAATCTGCACAAACTGTATACCGCCGTTTACAATAAGGTCCTCCGCCATGCGATAGATACTTGAACCTTCGCCTGCTGCGATAGGCACAGATGGATTCTTCTCGGTGAGTGCGCGGTATGCATCAATCGCATCAGGGGCAAGCGGTTCCTCCAACCAAGTCGGTGAAAATTCGGCAAACGCCTCGGCGCGATTGTAGGCGGTTTCGTAATCAGTCCCCCAAACAACACCGGCATCAATCATAATCTGCGCATCCGGTCCCATGCCTTCGCGCGCTGCCCGTACGAGTGCGATGTCGTTTGCTTCACCGAATTTGCCCATCGGCCCCCAACCGAACTTCGCAGCACGATACCCCTGTTCGCGCAAACCTGATGCGATATGGTAGGTCGCCTCCGGTGTATCACCGAAGAGGACAGATGCGTACGGCAGTTTCGGACGCGCTACATCAGATGTCCCTGACATCTCGGCAAGAAGGGAGTAGACAGGTTTATCTAACTTCTGTCCGATAACATCCCACAGCGCAATTTCTGCGCCGCTATAAGCGTGCTGAATCTGTTGAATGTCCAGCCCATTTCGCAGCACCTTTTCGCTGAGTCGAAGCACATCGTTGGGGCCATCAAGCGTCTCGCCGATTAGGGAAGTACGAATATTAATAATATTGCCGTGAGACATCGGGCAGCAATAAACAGCCATGCTGACCAACGGCGAGGCATCGCATTCACCCCAGCCTTCCAGTCCGGCATCCGTGCGAACTCGGACCAGAAGCGTGTCTTGTGTTCCATCTGCTGCGGTTGTGATATTGGGCATCCGTAGATAGAACGGATCAACTGCTGTAATTTTCATCGTCTTCGGGTGTCGTGTCCTCCGATGGCTCGTCGCTGTCTCTCGAAATAAGCGGAGAGATTGCGGTGTCAATCTGTTTTACGCGTTGCGTCGATAAGGCGCGCGCCACTGAAAGCACAAACCACCCAAACAACCCGACACCGGCACCGATACATATCGCCGTTGCGGCACCTCTTGGTGTAGCGATACGGTCCAACGTCTCTTGACTGAGTTCGCATGACAGGTTCTTGACATGTCTGACAGCGACTGTCCGCTTTTCACCCTCTTGAATATACTCAATAGTCGGTGCGTCGTCACCGTCTATTTTAATATCGGCGTTCCCTGATGGCGTGTTAATCTCAAGCACATTTTCGCCTTGATCACCGACCCAGCGCGCTTTTAAACCCGTTATACCCTCTTCATCACGAATGGGTTCCACACGTGTCCGGTAGAGAACACTTCCCAAAAGGTTAATGACGAGGTCTTTAGATCTCGCTAAAGCGTTTCCCAGCTTTTCTGAATTCACATTCTTCTCCAATCGTTTGGATATCCGCTGCAGGCACAAGGCCCGCGCGAATATCCGTGTTAATGCCCTAATTGCCCTTTTAAACGAGTTCTTTCCATGTATTATAGCCGAAACCCACCTGAATGTCAAGACACTCACAATTAAACAATTAAGTCCAAAGCTGTTCAATTCTCCCGCAATTCAGGTTTCTCGCGCAAGATTTCTTCAGCGTAGGAGCGACCTTAGGTCGCGACACTCACTGACGGCTAACTCCTGATAACCTTGACCAAGAACTCGGCTACAGATACTTTTGCTAAGGCGCGAGTTCTCGGTCAAAACTGATAACTGACAACTATTCCGCATAAAAACTCTTGACGAATCTCATATTTTGTGCAAGAATATATACAAGTTTGTGACTGGAAACGGGTATCTATAAGATGCGCTGAAAACACGGCGTGCTTTAAAAGTCATCTCCAGCACTCAATTAAGTCCATTTTGTACATCTAACATCAGTACAAAGAGGAGTTTCACATGCAGACTGATTCGCAAACACCTTACGAACGGCAGATTCCACTTTTCCCATTACAAGCAGTCTTGTTCCCTGGTGGCTTTCTACCGCTTTATATCTTTGAACCGCGTTACCGCACCATGATCAAATTCTGCTTGGATCATGCGTCTGAGTTCGGGGTTGTACTTATCAAAGAAGAAGAAGAGGCAGGTGAAACCGCCACGCCTTATGAAGTCGGCACAGCTGCCCGTATCCTTCACGTTGAAAATTTAGACGACGGCTGCATGAATATCATCACTGCGGGTGAGTATCGGTTTCAAATCCTTGAAATTCAGGAGCATCTCTCCTATCTCACCGGTCGGGTACGGATGTTAGATGACCCAGACGCAGAAATCGAATCGGTATCAGAATCACTTACGGCGCAAACTGAAGAGTTGTACAAGGCATACGAGGCGTTATCCAGTCGGTTAATTTTTGCATGGCATCCACCTGAAGAAGAGCCAGACGATCCGAGGGAACTTGCTTATCAAGTCGGCATACGTCTACGTATTTCGCTTAAAGAAAAACAAACTTTGTTAGAGACAATTCCGTTGGAGCAACTCCTTACACGCGAAGTCGAAATTCTGACGGATGAGAATCGGCGGATAGCCTTTCAATTGACAGCGCGAAACAACTAACATTGTTGTAAACGTATCGGGTGAAATTGACACGTCTCTCTTACCGATACACTTGCTCCTACATTACATTACAAAACCCAATCTGCAACACGATAACATAATGGCACTAAAGGTTCCCGTTCACCAATTTACCGAAACCCAGTCGATCCAGATTACGCGTCGGGATTTCTTGTATGTCAGCAATATCTTGTCGGCTTCTCGTCTCCTCATGGTGCCTTTTATCTTTTATTTCATTTACCGGGCTCAGTGGAGGCTCGCAATTGTTTGCGGTGCTGTAGCGGTTACAACCGATCTGTTGGATGGTTTCTTCGCTCGGCGTTTAGAACAACATAGCGAGCTCGGCTATATATTAGATCCAGTTGCTGACAAACTCGCGATCTCCGCCGGAATTTTCGCCCTCGTTCTATCGAAATCTACATTTCCGCTCTGGGCGTTCTATATCATTGTTACCCGAGATGTTCTAATTGTTCTCGGCAATGGTGTTTTAGCGTATAAGGCAAAAATGATCACGCGCTCCAATTTGTGGGGTAAAGGCACCAGTTTCTTTTTATCTATTGCTCTGATGCTTTATTTGCTGCGTCCGATCATGTCTCGCTTACCGGACAACCTTGAATTTTATAGCCTCTGTTTTGCGTTGGTATTTGTCGGCATTTCAACAGTGAGTTATGCTCACCACATGCTGCGTGTGTTAAAGACCCAGAGCCATTGATAATAACTGATAGCAGTCCAGCAAACTAAACCGCCGTAATCGGAAAAGGGAGAAACCCCTGATGGCTTACAAAGAACTCGCAACGCGAAAACCCTTTATTGTTAACAAAAACTTGGGCAGTGCCGTTGAGGTTGAACCTGAAGAATTGACGACAACCAACGCGGCGGGTGTCCCCGCGGTCGTTCCAACCCAAAAACAGAAATATAACTTTGATCGGAACGGTTGGCTCCTGATTCCGAGCGTTTTGTCAGACACTGACATCGCGGAGATGCGCGAATTCTGTCAACGCCTCCACGAAACACCAGCGCATATTCCCGAACCCGAACGATGTGCACTCGGTGGCCCGCTCCAGAAACTCGTTGACCATCCAGTTATCATCGGGTTCTTGAACGAGTTCTTGGCATACCCGCCAGCTGCAAGCGAAGACTGCTACGGATTTCGACTCGAAGAAACAACCTCATCTTTCAGGAACACAGCACCTGAATCTCAAACCCAGTCGATTTTACACAAAGGCAACGGTTTATTTCGTTTACCCGGTGATTCCCATCTCTATCGGTGTGTACCGGGACGCGGTTGGAGCGGACTCACGCGCGCGGTATGGGAACTCACTGAAGTCACTCCTGAAACAAACAGCATTCGCTTCATTACGGGAAGCCACAAAGCTGCATATCCGATACCAGACGGCGTACAGAACCCAGATGCGCCGCTCTGGGAGACATATCAATGTCCACCGGGTTCGCTCTTTCTACTCACAGAATCTATGACGCAGACGCAAGTGCAACCGAAGGTCGCTAAGCGAATTTGTATCTCGAATTTGTACAATACCGTCGCAAGTCGTTGGTCGAATTGGATGCCGCATCCACAGTTGCTTGAAGCGATGCCACCGAAACGACAGACCCTTTTTAGAGAACCGTACGCAGGGGGTAACGTTGTTAACGGAGATTTTGGACAGCGCACGTCTGCCTATCCCGCGGAAGCTTAATGGCAGAAGGAGAAAAATCAGATGGAAAAACAGACGAACAGAGCTCAGCAACCTTGGCTCGGGGCACTGCTGCCGCCCGACGTATGCGAATTCCCTACCCAAAACGCTGACGGTTTACCGATCCCAGCGTTACCCCTTGAACAACGCTACGCGTTTGATACCCACGGTTGGTTTTTAATACCGGAAGTCTTTACTGGGTCGGAACTCAAAGAGATGCGCGATTTCGGCTACCGCCTGCACCACGACCCTGAGTCTATCCCAGAACACGAACGGAGTCCTGTCGGGGGTCCCCTTCAACAACTGATTGATCATCCACTTGTTGTCTCGCTGCTCAATGAATTCACCGCACACCCAGCTGTAACAAGTCCAGAATGCTACGGTTTTTCTGTTGAAAGCACAAGCCTCTTTTACCGCGCACCCGGTATGGGCGGATTCGGACCGCATAACGGCAACGGGCTGCTCCGCTTCCCCGGTGATGTCCACTACTACAACGCTTTCCCCGGTAAAGGTTACAGTCCACACACCCGTATTGTATGGGAACTCAACGAAGTGAAAAAAGGACAAGGCGGCACACTCTTAGTAACCGGCAGCCATAAATCCGTCTATACAGCACCGCCCGATATCCAAGACCCGAAGTCCGATATTTGGACGACTTACGGGTGTCCCGCAGGTTCACTGCTCTTCTTCACAGAGGCACTCACCCACAGTGCAAACCCGTGGACAAATACTGAAAATGACAGGATCGCTGTTTTCAATCTGTATAGTCCTGTCGATAGTGGCTTCGCTAAGGTTTACAAACCGCATCCGAAACTCCTCGCGGAAATGCCACCGCTCCGCCAAACACTGTTCCGCGATAGATATGTCGTGGACAAAGTCAATGGAAGAACTGATGCCTGATAACAACAATTTTAACGAACTACTTATCCATACCTTAAAGCAAATTCACGTTCGACTGGATCGCTTAGAAGCGAAGGTTGATGAGAAAGTCGATAAGACCGATCTCAAGGTTGTTGAACAACGCCTCGGCAGTGTCGAAAATCGTCTTGATAGCGTCGAAAGCCGCCTTGACCGAATTGAAAGCGGGGTTGGAGCAATCAAGTGGGCAATTGGCGTTGGCTTAGCCGCCATAGGCGTTCTCATGGCGGTTTTAAAGATATTGTGATGCGGGGTTTTGGGTAGAAAGGTCTGAAATGGGGTAATTATGTCTACAAAACAACCAAACGTTCTCTGGATTTATGGTGAGGATCTCTCCCCGGATCTCGGCTGTTACGGCACACCTGCTGTGAAAACACCGAATATTGACCGACTCGCATCAGAGGGTACTCGTTTTACCAACGCATTCGTCACATGTCCAGTCTGTTCACCGAGCCGCTCCGCGCTCATCACGGGGACCTACCAAACGCATTTTGACGCACACAACCATCGCAGCAACCGTGATAAACCGTTACGGTCGGATATGAAACTCATCACCGACAGCTTTCGAGAAGCCGGTTATTTTACCTGCAATAGCCCAGGACCGCCCTACAAGCGACCCGGAAAAACTGATTTCAACTTCCAGCGTGAGCAGCCTTTTGACGGCATTGATTGGAGTGAGTGTCCTGAAGGACAACCTTTTTACGCGCAAATCAACATTCCAGACACACATCGCGTCTTCAAGCCGGACCCTGAACGTCCTATCCCACCGGAAAACGTCGAATTGCCACCTTACTACCCAGACCATCCACTCATCCGAAAGGATTGGGCACTCTACCTCGAAAGTATCCAGATTTTAGATAAGAAGGTCGGGCAAATTCTTCTGCGACTTGATGATGAAGGCCTCGCGGACAATACCATTATCTTTTTCATGAGCGACCACGGACGCGCACATATTCGTTGCAAGCAATTTCTCTATGACGGGGGTATCCATATCCCACTCATCGTCCGATGGCCCGGACAGGTTGATGCGGGTGCCGTCAGTGACGAACTGATCAGTGGTGTCGATTTCGCACCGACAACGCTTTCGCTTACCGGTGTTGAGATTCCAGATTTTATGCAAGGACAAATCTTCCTCGGTGAAGGCGCAGCATCGCGCGATGCTATTTTCGCAGCGCGGGACAGGTGCGATGGTACAGACGACAGAATCCGGTGTATCCGAACACACCGCTACAAGTTGATCCGCAATTATTATCCCGAACGTCCCTATATGCAGTTCAACGGTTACAAGAAACAGCAGTATCCGCTTTGGAGTCTGATGCCTTTGTTAGCAGCAAACAACGAGTTGTCCTCTGCACAGCAGCACTTCGCGCAACAGACGCGTCCGCCTGAAGAATTGTATGATCTGGAAGCAGATCCCTATGAGATTAACAACCTTGCCGCCGATCGGCGTTATGATACTGTGCGAAGCGAACTCGCTGCGAAACTCGACGCGTGGATGACAGAAACAGGCGATATGGGTGAAATCTCTGAATCCTCAGAGGTTACAACTTATTGGGATGAAAACATGGCGGAGAGTTTCAAGCAAGGTATGGAAAAACGCGGACTCTCGGACGATATAAGTGATGCAGATTACGTTGCATGGTGGGAAAATCACCTATTAAGGAGAAAACAATGAATCTCCGATTCATTTTTTTTTCTTACGACGTAAAGACTACGAAACGGAGGTTTCCAATGAACGATATGCTTCACGGACACGGTGATGGATTTCTCACACAGGATAATGGACAGCGGCTCTTTCCAATCGGGTTTTATGAACACCCTGCCGAGGATGCCGCGCTCAGAGATATGGCAGCATCAGGTGTTAACCTCGTTCTATGCGGTAGCGAAGAGTCACTCGACCACGCACAAGCACACGGGATGCTGGGATGGGTGCCGTTAGGTCTTCAGTCCGGCGCAACACCCGATTTTCAAGAACGCATTCGGAGCCTCGCTGAACACCCCGCACTCGCTGTGTGGGAAGGGCCAGATGAGGTCGTATGGAGCTTTACCGCCTATAGCGGTCTCTGGAAACCAGACCAGATGGCTGTGTTCCCAAATAAAGGCGAATGGTGGATGCAAACGCCGCTCGCTATCGAATACTCCGAGGGTCGCGCCGCAGAGATTATGCCCAAGATGCGGGAGGCTATCGAATTCATCCGCAGCGTTGATCCGGCCAACCGACAGATTTGGATTAATGAGGCACGCGACAGCGATCTGAAGTTCGTCCGGCAGTATATCGACTGTGTGGACATCACCGGGTGCGACGATTACCCGATTCGACCTGATAGCCGTCCCGCCATTCGGCTTGCTGATTCTACAGACCGTTGGAGACAGGTCGGCAAAGGTAGACCGGTCTGGATGGTGCTGCAAGGGTTTACATGGAGCGATTTGAGTGATGGCGACACCGACATCACAGCGTTTCCGACCTTTGCTGAGTCGCGTCTGATGGCTTATGCTTGCATTACGCACGGCGCGAGAGGTATCTTGTATTGGGGCTCCAGTTATATGAAGTCCGACGGAAAAGAGGGGTTTCGGAAATCACTTTACGCCTTAACGAGTGAACTCGCCGCGCTGCAACCCTTCCTCACAGCACCGACCGAACGGTATGTCACAGTGCAAGAAATTGATGACGGGCGCACCGATATATCGCCTCCCGTTTCGGCGCGCGGTGTCAGCGTCACGGCTCGTAGAACCGGACGGGAGTGGCTCGTTGTCCTCGTCAATGAAGATGAACATGCTCACATGGGGGTAGAAGTTACCGGATTGGATGCCCTCAACGGCACCGAATTCGTAGAACTCTACGGTGAGGAAAAGACCACGATATCCGAAGGCGCGTTCGTGACGCGGATGCGTCCCTTTGAAGTCAAACTCTTCGCAACACACCGAAAATGGGAGACCGACCAGCAGGAGGGCAGAGCGTTTGCAGAGTCATCAGAATGAACGATTTGGATTTGATGCCCCAAAGCACAAACCTATCGAAGCATCGATTCATTGGGCGGCGGAAAACGGATTCAGATATATCGACTTCCAAGCCGATGTCCCGCCGAATGACATCGCTGCGTTTGACGCTGCACGCGTCCGCACAGTCCGCAACCTCTGTGAAACACACGAGGTCGCTATAGGTATCCATCCGTCTTCCGCAATCAACAACGCCGAGTACGTACCGATCATGTCCGATGCCGTTGACGACTATCTCTATGCGAATTTGGAACTCGCGCAGCGGCTCGGTTGTGGTTGGCTTATTGGACATGGTGGCTATCATTTCGGCGATGTTACGCAACGTCGAGATGCTGCTATTGCGCGCATCCAACGGTTGGTTGCGCGGGCTGAACAGGCAGAAATCGTCATCTTCTTTGAGAACCACAATCGAGAGCCAGAACACGCCGAGATTCACTACATCCCGCATAATGTCGCCGAGACGCACTGGTTTTTCGACGAAATCCGTTCCCCATATTTCAAGTGGGCATTCAATGTTGCACACGGGCATCTCGTACCGGAAGGCTGGCAAGGTTTTTTAGATGCTTTCGGCGTGGAGAACATCGGTCAGGTCCGCCTCAACGACAACACCGGCGAGTATGAAATTCACCTCGTCCCCGGTGAAGGTACAATTGATTTTGCAGACCTGTTCGCGCAATTAAATACGCATGGATATAATGGCTGGTTCAGTCTCGGTTTCGGTGACGATGCTGATAAAATTCGCGTCCGAGATGAATTTGCTGGGTACTTGTAGAAGTGCTCTTTTGATTGCATCAGAGCACAAGTGGTAGCGGTACAAACTCTCACACGATGTCATCACATGTGGTTTGGATGTTCTATTGGGTAACCATACTCGTTTCCTATAGTCAACTATGGATTTGTTTTCTATAGCGTCAATTAGCGTCAATTGTCAAAAAAATTAAGAAAAATTGGTTTTTCCAATGTGACTTTCAACCCTGCAAGGCAGGTCAACTACCCAAGCCTGAAGACTTGGGCTTGTTAAGAGCATCAAACAACGTTAGCTGTGTTGCTCCCTGCAAACCTGCGTCTCGTGCTTCGTTCTTGTTTCTCGCTTCATAGAGGGTGGCAACCCACCGCTCTCCACGAAAGGCAGCAGCTGCCTTAAAAAGGATGTTTCGCGCAGCGTTGTGGTCGCGGTCTAAAACCGTGCCACAAGACTGACACTTAAAAGTTCGGATCGAAAGAGAAAGTTTTTTTCCCGATTTCTGACCGCAACTTGAGCAGGTTTGCGAGGTATTCTTCGGATCGACTTGGTGGAAATGGAAACCGTCTCTTTCGGCTATGTTTCCACACCACTCAAAGAAGGTTGCCCAAGACGCATCGGATATGCTCTTGCTGAGGTGTTTGTTCTGAACCATATTGGAAACGCTGAGATCTTCAGCGATAAGAACGTTGTTTTCTTTATGATGATAAAGTTTGTAGACGAGTTTACCGATAAAGTCTTTACGCCTGTTTGTCGTCCGCTCATGATGCAAAGCAAGTTTGTGTTGTTGTTTCTTTCTACGGTTAGACCCTTTTTTCTTACGAGAGAGGGCCTTGGAGTGTTTTCGTGTAAGTCCTTCGGCTTCACGATACCAGCGCGGGTTCTCCTCTTTTTCGCCTTCCGAAGTCGTCAGATAGTGCGTTGTGCCTACATCAACGGCTATGGCGTCTGTGGGTTCAACCTTCGCGGTATCGGGGATTTCACAGGAAATATGGGCATACCAACCGCTGGCTTTTTTCACGAGTGAGACTTCTTTCGGATCGCCTGCCAACGGGCGGTGCATGTAGATTTTCACTTCGCCTAACTTCGGCACTTTCAAGCGGTCGTGTTTCCATGTTGTCTCTCGGATCGGGTTTTCACGAACACGTATTGTCTGTTTGTCCGTATTTTTTGTTTTTCGACGCACCACTTTCGGACGTTCACGGAGACTCCAGGTCAAAGAACGCACACGCTTTTTATAGCGGGGGAAACCTTTTTTCGCAGCACCGTTTTCGCAACGTTTACCGAAGGCAACAAACGCTTTGTCGTTACGCCGTAAAGCGTGGTTCTGAAAATCTTGAGGCACTTCACGAAAATCATCATACGTCTCACGCGCTGCCGTCAACTTGTCTTGCTGCTCGGAGAGCGTGACGAAACGATCTTCAGTTTCTAAGGCAACAATCCGATCGTGGCGAGCAGAGTTCTGAAGTTCACAAAGATGGTCAAGCCACTGTAGTAATGTCATTTCCTGTGTCCGTGTCGGATACACAGGGTATCTAAAGGTGCGTCTCATGTGTATCAGGTATCAGGCGTTTATCCCCTGAATAGTGGGAGGAAACCAGCACATCGTCAAGCGACAATGCTATTCATGCGGGTTTCCAACCTGATATGGTAGTTATATCACAATTTCAGTCCAAAGTCAAATGTTTTTTTTTAAAGGATTGGGATTCCAAAACCGATAATTCTCTTGACTTAGAATCAGTTTTTCCATATCAACTTTGTTACTGGCATTATCGATGTCAATACCAACAAGTTTACCATTGGCATCATAATCAAGCAGTATACCTTCTGAAATTTCTTGACTTTCTACACTCGGTCGCTCGGACAAATTGATATACAGTGAATCCGTTTCTGGATAGTAGTTGAGTGTCATGGTTAGAAGCCTTGATATGGATTTGATTCAATCAATTTGTTTTCCATTTTTTACCTCTTTCTTTTGGCGAAAAGGGCAAAAATCAGCGTATTTCACGCCCTGCTTCATCCGTTTCTCCTGGCGTGTCAACATGAATTCCTTATACGTTTCCAAGTCACCGAAGAGTGCCACGAGATGCGTCAATATAAACGCGATGGATCCTTTTTGGGAAATAGTTTTTCATTGTTAATAAGGATAGCACTAAATTCACTGAAGCACAAGATCTTTTTATTTTTAGTCTATAGTCCCGAAAATCCTTTAATCTTATAAATCCTGATTCAAACAACCTACCGATAAAAGGAATAAACCGACACACCCCAAATCAGTCGAATCAGGACCCACGTACCACCCACAATGAATTGCCCAAGAATGAGTCCCAAAAAGAGTGGTAACACCCGATGATAAAGCCGAATACCACCGAACCGCAGGATGAGATGTTTGATGCCCCAACTGATAAAAACGGAAAACCAGAGCCAACCGAAAGTCCACATGCTACTTGCGACAGCGTAACCGGTCGGATGAAATGGAAACATCGGGAAACGGGTACGCAACCACCACAGCAACCCTGTAAACAGAAATCCTACCCCCATAAATGTTACCGCAGGGATGTTTGTTTCTGTCGGATAGTAGAGCCACGATCGGAGCCTGTGATAGCCGCCATTGCCCAATCCAGGATTCGCACCGATATCATAGGAAACCACCAGATATGCCCAAAACGAAGCGAGAATACCAAAAAAAACACCGCACATCAGCGCGACGACCATCCGCCTCGCACGCATATCTGCGACTTCTACAAGTTTAAAGGCTTCCAACGTGTGTGGCATCGGATGCGCACGATAGCCACGATTGAACGCGTAATAGAGCGACATCATCGTTAAACTCTGTGGTGGAATCATGCGTGAACCGAGCGAATCGAGAATAAATTGCCGAGGGTTCGCCACAAACATCTCGTGTGTCGGTGGTCCGACCTCCGCGCGGACCCTTGTAATACCCAACGCGAGAAGATAGTAGATCGCAAAATACAACGCGATCATCCAAACTGCCATTCCGCCGCGGTTTGAAAAGATAAAGAGGAAAAGGACACCGCCTATTAACCCTGCCAGGGGCCACCGATAATCCGTTGTATCTTGCATTTCAGGCGGAAGATTCGCATCTCTCTTTCCAGTCAAGCTTCTAAACATCGCATAGAAATGCTTACGTCCGCCGTAAAGACCGAAACAGGCGATCGCCAGATACGCACCGACCCCTTGCGGGCCATCGTACGGAAAACCGGGTAGAACCTGCAGGCCCATCGCACTTCCCAAGACGCGTTCGCCTTTCCAGAACAGGTAAAAAAACCAGAGCGAAAAGGACATCTCTAACGGCATTAAAAAGGCAAGTCCCACGCCGAAGGAGAGGATATAGACGGGTGTCCAACCGATTGCGTTCCACGGCTTTTCAGTGAAATAGATGCCGAGGTCTGCCTTACGGACGGGTATCTCTGGAAGTGCGGGGAAAAACGCATGAATCCCGTTAATCAGGTCAATACTCCCAGCAATCGCGAAACCCGCCCAGAGCATCTTGTTTTTAAAGAGCCTTCCGTCCGAGTAGGTCATCTCTATCGGCAGCCGAACAATCGGATAGGTGAGTCGTTCGCGTTCAATCCATTGCTTTCGGAGCAGTAGATCAATACAAATCATGACCCAAATCACCACCGATAAAAAGATCGTCCACCATAAAATCGGTTCCCACCATGCCGCGAGATACCTTGATCTATAAAAGGTTGTATCGCCGTCGTAGAAATCTTGTAAGACCGATAAATCATCGAGCGTCATCCAACTGGGGAGATACCGCCAGAAAAGTTGCTGCCACTCGTTTTCGGCGGTTGCAAACCAAAATCCGTTTGGAATCACAGGCACCACCGTTTGCATCATGTCATGTCCCGCAATTGCCGAAGAGATCGAGAGGATAACGTAGATGGTGAGCAGCTCGCCTTGACGGAACGCGAAACGAGGCAACAGCAGCTTCAGCAAGAAATTGAGACACGTCAGCACCATCAGCGTTACCACGACGTTGTAAATTAGCGACATCGTTGTCGGCAGCGTACTCCAATACCGCAGGTGGTTTGCCATAATGAAATAGCTGTTCGGCGGGATAAGTATAATGCCAAGTAGAATCGCGCGAAAAGTTACACCCGGATGCCCAGACTGCGGTGTTTCTTGAGGATTTGAGGGATATTTTGATGTGTTTACCATGTTTTTGAAGTCATATTGCGTAAACCTAACGATAGAAAGAATAAACCGACACACCCCAGATAAGTCGGATCAGCACCCACGTGCCACCGACGACGAATTGCCCGAGAATTAATCCCAAAAAGAGCGGTAACACTCGATGGTACAGACGGATACCACCGAACCGCAAGATGAGGTGTTTGATGCCCCAACTCATAAAAACGGAGAACCAGAGCCAACCGAAGGTCAACGTACTACTTGCGACCGCATAGCCAGTCGGATGAAATGGAAACATCGGAAAACGCGTGCGTAGCCACCATAGCAACCCTGTAAACAAAAACCCGATACCCATAAATATTACCGCGGGGGTGTTTGTTTCTGTCGGGTAATAGAGCCATGATCGGAGCATGCTATAACCGCCCTTTACCACCCACTGATTCGCGCCGGTCTTGTAGGCAACCGCCAGATACGCCCAGAATGAAGCAAGGATACCGAAAAAGACACCGCACATCAGCGCGACGACCATCCGCCTTGCACGCATCTTCGCCACTTCCACAAGTTTAAAGGCTTCCAATGTATGTGGCATCGGATGCGCGCGATAGCCACGATTGAATGCGAAAAACATCGACAGCACCGTTAAACTCTGTGGCGGAATCGGACGTGAACCGAGCGAATCGAGAATAAATTGCCGCGGGTTTGCCGAAAACATCTCGTGTGTCGGGGGACCGACCTCCGCGCGGACCCGTGTAATGCCTAACGCGAGGAGATAATAGATAGTAAAGTACAACGCGATCAGCCAAATTGCCATCCCCGCATGGTTTGAAAAAATAAAGAGAAAAAGGAGACCCCCTATTAATCCTGCCAGGGGCCACCGATAATCCGTTGTATCTTGCATTTCAGGCGGAAGATACGCACCTCTCTTTCCAGTCACATTTCTAAACATCGCATAGAAATGCTTACGTCCGCCGTAGAGTCCAAAACAGGCGATCCCCAGATACGCGCCGACCCCTTGCGGTCCATCGTACGGAAATCCCGGCAAAGCCTGTAACCCCATCGCACTTCCCAAGATGCGCTCACCTTTCCAGAAGAAGTAAAAGAACCACAGCGAAAAGGACATCTCTAACGGCATTAAAAAGGCAAGTCCTACACCGAAGGAGAGGATATAAACGGGGGTCCAGCCGATTGCGCTCCACGGTTTTTCAGTGAAATAGATGCCGAGGTCTACCTTTCGGACCGGTATCTCTGGGAAAGTTGGAAAGAACGCGTGGATGCCGTTAATCAGTTCGATGCTCGCTGCAATAGCGAAGCCTGCCCAGAGCATCTTGTTTTTAAAGAGCCGTCCGTCTGAGTGCGTCATCTCTATTGGCAAACGGACGATTGGATAGGTGAGCCGTTCGCGTTCGATCCACTGCTTCCGAAGCAATAGATCGATGCATATCATCACCCATATCAGCACGGACAGAAAGAGCGTCCACCATAAAATCGGTTCCCACCAAGCCGCCAGATACCGCGTCGCGTAAAAAGAGGCTTCCCCGTCGTAAAAATCTTGTAAGACGGACAAATCGCTGAGTGTCATCCAGCTCGGCAGATACCGCCAGAAAAGTTGTTGCCATTCGTTTTCAGGGGTAGCAAACCAGAAGCCGTTTGGAATCACAGGCACAAGGGTCTGCATCATATCGTGTCCCGCAATCGCCGAGGACATTGAAAGGATAACGTAAACGGTGAGCAATTCTCCCTGTCGGAGCGCGAAGCGCGGCAGCAGCCGTTTGACCAGAGAATTTAGGCATGTCAGCACCACCAGCGTCACCACTACGTTGTAAATTAGCGACATCGTTGTCGGCAGTGTACTCCGGTAACGCAGATGGTTCGCCATAATAAAATAGGTATTCGGTGGAATAAGAATGATGCCGATCAGAATCGCTCGAAAAGTAACACCCGGGTGTCCAGCCTGCGATGTTTCTTGGGGATTTGAGGGATATTTTGATGTGTTTACCATGTTTTCGTCCGACGCACTCTGCAGGTGGGGTTTCAAACCCCACCAGCAAAGGGGACTGCGCAAGTCCTAATAAGTCAAAATTGAAAATATTTTCGGCGTAACAGTCAAGTTCAGGCACAGAAGCAAGATACGCACATCAAATTAGAAACGCATCTGTCTCATCAAAACCGGAAAAATCAGGATAGAGAGGACACAAAACAGTCCGATGTTCCACAGCCACAGATGCGTTGCGTCCGCACTCAAGATTGACAGCAACGCACACAGCGGACTCATTACATCCAGTGTCGGGATTGCGTCAAGTAAGGGAATCGGAATCAGTGGAAGGAAGGTCAGTAGCACGACGACCCCGTAACTTATACCTTTTGCCCGAATAGGTGGATTACATAACGCAAAACCGATACCGATGAGTGCGAAAAAAATACAACTTACCAATAGGACAGCACCGCATTTCACTAATTTTGAAACTGCCAAACCACCTATATAACCTGAAAGTGCAAACAGCGGAATTGTTAGCCAGATACCCCATATCGCCCAAATCACCACAGCACTCAGTTTACCTACCAAAATTTGCCAATTTGCCAATGGACTCAATACAAGCAGCGCACCGTTCATCCCGTTTCTTGTTGCGGACAGATCTACATGTAAGGCTTCAACCGCATGCCTGGGTACCCACAATTGCGCGATAAAGAGAACAATCATACAGAGCGTATAAACCTGCTTTCCAACGTCACTTGTGCGCTGGGCATAGAACTCGACCGTTGCAACCAATAACAGTAGCGTAAGTCCGCATAAGATTAGGAACTGGATGCGTCGGTATTTGCTTGAATGGGTATAACAACGAAGTTCTTTAAGGATAACGGCTAACATGTCTCTTGAACAGGATTTCAGAAATACCTCCGTTTGCAACTGCCGGACAGTGTGTTTTTCATTGACACATTTTTGGAGAGATGGTATTTTCAGTACAAACAGTCCACGTTAGACAGCAGTACTTACAAGGCAAATGTTTACAGCTAGGAGATATCCATGTCTAAACTCAATATTGCTTTAGTTGGTGCGGGACGGCGAGGCGCGGGTGCTCACCTACCTGTTATTGCGAAACTCAAAGATGTTTATAATCTCGTCGCGGTCTGCGATATAGACGAGGCAGCTGCCACCCGTTATGCCAAAGAATACGGCGTAACGCCTTACACCAACGTCCGAGACCTTGTTGCTCATGAAGAACTTGATGTTGTTGATATTACTGTACCCGGTGTTGCACACCACGCAATCGGATGCTTTATGGCGGATGCCGGCGTTCATATCCTCTGCGAGACACCTATTACTGTCACGCTGCCGACAGCAGACCTGATGATTGAACACGCCAAAGCCAATAATGTCAAACTTGAGATAGCCGAAAACTATTATCGCGCGCCACGCGAACGGTTTTTATCGAAAGTCATCGAAGCAGATGCTATCGGTGAAGTCGCCCGAATTTACCGTATCTTTTATGAAGGTGGTCATCACGGCATGAGTATGCTCCGGCTCCGCGCTGGCGGCGCACCGAAATCCGTACTCGGTATCACACAGACATCGCCTATAATTCCGATCATTGACCGCATGAAACGGGATCACACCAGTGAAAGATGGAGTCTCGGCTTTATTGAATTCGACAACAACGCAACCGCGCTCATGGTGTACTCCAACGTCATCCATGCGCGTTCCTTGGGCCGCGGACAAACAGGTATCTCACAGATTGACGGTAGCAAAGGCACCATCGTCGGTGAAGACATCTACGTGACACCCGCCGATGAGCTGGAATCTGGCGCGAAAGGCGTTGCTTACCGTCCCAAGCGCACAACAATCGACGTGGACGGCACTAACGTCATTGATAACATCTCATTGGAACTGCCGGAACAGACCGTCACTTGGGAGAATCCGCTCAAAAACTATCCGCTTTCTGAAGGTCAGATCGCAGTCGCAGATGAACTGCTCAGCATCGCTACGGCTGTCCTTAACGATACGGAACCCGAATACGGTGCCGCACTCGGCAGGCAGGACCAAGAAATGAACATCGCAATGAATGAATCCGGCAATCGCAGCAAGGAAACTATCGCCTTTCCGCTCACCGAACTCACCGAAACAGAGCGAGGCACCCACGAAAGCTATCAGCAACAATACGGACATCCGATAGAAGACATTGAAGCCGGAATTGATACATTCTTCCCACGTCGCTAATATGATAGCATGTTGTGCGAAAGAATTCAAACGTTTTCGCTAAGCATCCCAGAGTCATTCAGCTTTCCGCTTTCTGATAGCTGTATGGAATAAATCGGATTATGGACCCCTCCAATAATGCCGAAAAATGGTGTAAAATTTCACAGTTTTCATAGCAAATCGGGAATGCTATGAATTTTGTGAAGTGCCGTCCACCCAATCTACGACTGGGTTTTTGGTGGTTTTAGTAGCAGGCTTGTTAAAGGCTGCTATGAAATTTGCTATGAAATTTTATATAGCCGTCAGCCGTCAGCAGAAGAGTTTTCAGGATTCAATTATCGGTTGTCAGGCAACCAGAGATTCCGCCTACAAGAAGACGTAAAGACCCCTTGGACCGGCGCGCGAAGTCTCCGGTGAATATGATGTGTCAGTATGAGAACCTCGTTCCAGCGCAGACAGATATGTGAACACTGCTCACTGAAAGAACCCCTGCTTCCCATTTTCCTGTAACTCATTGGAGTCTTCGCTGATGCCGTCAGTGTCAGCTTAACCCTCTGTAACTCTGTGAGATTTTAGACGACATTTCTTATGGGATAGTATCTATCGGCGGGTTGTGTTGATGTCGACAGCAACCCCCATTCCGACTCCCACGACCGTGTAGGTATTTACGCGACGTTCCTCCGTGTTGTTTTTGTTCTCCGTTGGTTGCCGCGAGTGCCAAGGAGACTGCCCACGGACTCCTATTTCGAGATTTCGAGCGACGGTTTGCGTTGTAAAAGTTGGGTGCCCGTGTTGTCGCTGCATCAGGGTACCGCGCGCACCTCTAAAGAGTATCGAACCTCGTATAAGCCGTATTTTGGGCTTTACATTCTAAATCACGTGTTAATTATACGATAGTATTTGTGTGTAGAGAAATAGAAAATGTCTTGAAATATTGTGATTCTATTGTATTTTAATGTATGTTTAATGTATTTTCAATTTTTGTGCATTTTTTGGTTGTTTGGGCAGGGATTTATGGCTGGTCTGAATCAAGGGATTTTAACGCTAAAGCTGCACATATACAGCAATCACACATCCACACGTCTCGTTATTGGGTATGCGTGTATTTTCAAGATGGTGGATCTAAAAGTTTTGATCGGTTGACGGGAAATCGGAATTCATATCGCTCAACTATCAATTCAAGCGTACCGGCAATCCATTCGTCAGCGTGTGGTGATACAATTACTTTTCCTGAAAGTTTCTGAAGGCATCACGGGTTTCCATAGCGATAGATTCAATAGTTCCGACATCAAAGGTCAGCATATCCATATCTTCAAGTTCAGTCTTAACATGTTTTGACATCATGGCATATATGAACTTATGAGATCTGAACCAATTATCTATATCCATATCAGGAATTTCATCTTCTATCACTCTCATTCTCACTGTGTATTTATCAAGAGCCTCGGGAAGATCAGTTAGCTGATAGTGTATAGATTTGATTTCTACTAATTGCCAATCTATACCAAAGCCTTTTAATTCTTTTTTCAAAATTTCTTCAAATTTCTGCTTAAAATTGATTTTCATTGTTACCTCCGCGATTATCTGTTACTGTCTTCTACAGCACGTCCGCTTTCACTTTTTTATATCCTGGTCCCCTTTGTAAAAAAGATAACATGCACCGGAAAGAAAATCAAGCGAAAAAGAGAAGCTGCTGCCCAAAGTATAGCGAGTGCAGACTGTATGAAGGTAGGGTCGATCTTACAGGAAAAGAGAAACGCCTCAGAGTTGCAAGTTCCCTACTGCAAAGGCGCGTCTAAATCTGCTTATGAAGTTTCACCGCGGAGTGCCTCAAACACAACTTCTGCTTTAAACTTAGGAGTGAATTTTCTTCGTTTCGCCATCGGAATGCTCCATAGGTGTCAATTTTAGAAAAATTCCATCATAAATTGGTCACTGGATTCAATAGGAATACTGCACTTTACCCTTTATTCAGAAGGTCCTTAGCCCCGTAGGGGCGGCATCTGTGTAGAAACGGGTATGAAAAATAAGGAGAAAGCCCCGTAGGGGCGACATCTGTATCGCTACATTCCCGACTTGCCATTCAAATCTTCCCATAACCATAGGTGTCAATTTAGCGATTTTCCACGACATTTTTGACAGATCTCTGTAGATGCAGCCCCTACGGGGAAACCAAAGAATTCGGACAAACGCGTTTCTACACAGATGCTGAAGAAATACCCAAGCAAATAAACCCTATGGGACTAAAGAGGGAGTCTGGCATATCCAAGATTTCTCACTAAAATCCGGTTCGGTTGGGAAACCGAACCTACCGGACCTGGGACAGAGACGACTATTTTTTCTTAAATTGACACTTATGGTTTCGCCATCGGAATGCTCCTTTCAAATATAGATTAGCATTGTAGCACAATCCTATATTAGAAAGTGGTCTAAATTTCCGGTGGCAGTACATTTCTACAGACATAGCCCTCCGCTGGGGCTTGTATTGCACCGCTTATCTTATATTCCGCTGATGAGATTAGGAAATCTTGGCAGCGAAGAGAGGGGAAAGTAGTGGTTTTGTGGTTGTTCGGCGCGCTTAGAAACTGTACCTAACTTTTTAAGGGAACGGCAACGGTCATTACAGGGTCATTCAATTCTAAGAAATTATTGGATTTCACGTCTTTTTTCAAGGATCCGGTTCGGTTGGAATGCAGATCGCAAATGTAAAGCTAAGACAAATTTTGCCGCGTATGGGCAAAATTTGGGCGAGTACGCCGCAAAACCGAACCTACCGGGCCTGGGGGTGAAAATCCGATTGAAAATGGACAATTGAATGACCCTGACGGTCATTACAGCCGGTGTTGACAGAAAGTGCTTGTAGCGGTATAATTACGGAATACAACTTTATGGTTATGGGTGAAGGGAACAGATATGTCAGAAACAACACAAGGCTATTTAGGCATCGGTAGCGAAAGCACAACAGTCAACCTCGGCTTCCAAAGTGTACTCAATCACATCCGCGAGCATGCCCGCTCTGAACGCCAGAAAGGCGATGAGTTCGAGCGGTTGATGCAGAAATATTTCACCGAGGACCCCGACTACAAAGAACAGTTTTCGGAAGTCTACCTCTGGAAACAGTGGGCACAACTCCGAGCAGAATTTGATGGGACAGATATAGGCGTTGACCTCGTTGCCAAAAAACACGACGACACATATTGCGCCATCCAGTGCAAATGCTATGCTGAAGATACACGGGTTTCAAAACCACACATCGATTCATTCATCTCTGCCTCTGCAAGTGAAATCTTCACCTCGCGACTCTTAGTAAATACAGGTGGCGAGTTAGGCGAAAACGCGCTTAGAACTATAGAACCGTTAGGCAACAAATTCCGAATCATCCGATTCCGCGATCTCGAAAACAGCCCCTTTGAATGGCCAGATCTGAGCATACAGCAACCTGAGCAACTCACCTATAAACAGAGAAAATTCCACCTAAAAGACCATCAGCAAGAAGCATTTGACGACGTTATCAACGGCTTCAAAGACCACGACCGTGGCAAACTCATTATGGCATGCGGTACCGGCAAAACTTTCACAGCACTCAAAATCGCTGAAGAAATCGCCGGAACCGAAGGCAGAGTCCTCTACCTCGTGCCGTCTATCAGTTTGCTTTCACAAGCGATGCGAGAATGGTCAGAACAGCGCGGCGTACCACACAGTTATGTCGGTATCTGCTCGGATACACGCGCAGGAGATACTACCGAGGATTCGTCTATACAAGAACTCAAGATTCCCGTCACCACAGACCCCTCAGAAATCTCTCGTGCATTGCACAAACAGGATACGGGCAAAATGACCGTCGTTTTCTGCACGTATCAGTCGCTACCACTCATTGAAGAAGTACAGAACAGTGGCGCACCGCCGTTCGATATTATCTTCTGCGATGAAGCACACAGAACCACCGGTGTCGATAAATCCGGCGATAAAACCTCGCATTTCGTTCTCGTCCACGATGCCGATCGGATTCGCGCGAATAAGCGGCTCTACATGACTGCTACACCCCGACTCTATACCGAAAACGCAAGGAAAAAAGCCGCAGACTATAACGTGGAAGTATTCTCTATGGACGACGAAGAGAAATACGGTCCGCAGTTCCATCGACTCCCATTCTCCAAAGCCGTTGAACTCGGCGAACTTTCTGACTACAAAGTCGCTATTTTCGGCATATCGGAACATGAAGTCAATGCGAAACTTGCAGGCAACACCGGCAAATACGGTAGTGAAATCAACATTAACGATGCAACCCGAATCATCGGCTGTTGGCGCGCCCTACAAAACCCTGAAAACAAGGAGAAAGACGACGAAACGCTCAGACCTCTGAAACGCGTTATCGCATTCACGAACAGAATTGACGAGTCAAAGGCTCTGAAGACCTATTGGAATCAAATTATTGAGGATGCCCTTGAAAAACTGCCAGAGGAAGAACACCCTACTAATTTTTTATGCGAAACCGAGCACGTTGACGGAACCGTTCACGCCCTGAATCGAAAAACGCGCCTTGATTGGCTAAAAAATGAGAACTATGGTGATAGCCAAGACGATAGTGATGGGAAAGACGTTTGTCGTATCCTCTCGAATGCAAGATGCCTTTCGGAAGGTATTGATGTCCCTGCCCTCGACGCTGTGATCTTTTATAAACCCCGAAAATCACATATTGACGTTGTACAAGCGGTCGGTCGCGTCATGCGGAAGGCACCCGGGAAACAATTCGGGTACGTCATATTGCCTGTCGCCATCCCCGACGATAAAGACCCTGCTGCCGCGCTTAATGACAACGAACGGTTCTCTAATGTCTGGAGCGTTCTCAACGCACTCCGTTCACACGACGACAGGTTCGACGGTCAAATCAACAGTATCGACCTGAATAAAGAGCTCCCTGATTCTATCGTCATTGGTAGCGGTGGTGACCCCGATTGGAATCCTGAACAACTTTCACTCTTGCCAATTGAAATCCCTGTTGAGGCGATACTCTCAAAAATCGTTGAGAAGTGCGGCGATAAACGATACTGGGAGAACTGGGCAAAGGATGTCGCGGAGATTTTTGACCGACTCGTTGACCGTATCAAAAATCTACTGGATAATCCTGAAAACACTAAGTTAAGCGAACGGTTTGAAAGTTTTCACAACGAGTTGAAAAAGACCATCAACACATCCATCACCCGCGACAACGCTATGGATATGATGGCGCAGCACATCTTGACCAGCCCCGTTTTCGACGCGCTTTTTGAGGATTACGACTTTTCATCTGGTAACCCCGTCGCAAATGCATTGGATAACCTACAAAAAGATTTTGCAGAATTCGGACTTGAGAGTGAGACGCGGGATTTGCAAGGGTTCTATGACAGTGTCCGGTCGCGTGTCAGTGGTGTCAAGAGTAGCCACGGACGGCAAGAGGTCCTATCGGATCTCTACGAGCAGTTCTTCAAAAAAGCACTTAAAAAAGAGGCGGAACGGCTCGGCATCGCCTACACACCGATTCCACTCGTGGATTTCGTCCTGCATAGCGTTAACGACGTTTTACAAGAGGAGTTCGGGAAAACCATCAGCGACGAAGGTGTCCATGTCCTCGACCCATTTACCGGCACCGGTACATTCATTGTGCAGCTCCTACAATCCGGACTTATCCAGCCAGAAGACATCGAACGGAAATATCGCAAGGAACTCCACGCAAACGAAATACTCTTACTTGCCTACTATATCGCATCTGTTAACATTGAAGAAGCCTTCCGAGGGCAACGTGCGGGAGACAGCGGTTACGAACCATTCGAGGGTATTATTCTAACGGATACCTTCAATCTGAACAAATCAGAAAAACCTACCCTCTTCCCAAAAGAGCGAATGGTAGAGAATAACGAACGCGCCGAGCGTCAACAAAAACTTCATATTGAGGTTATCATTGGTAATCCACCATGGTCAGCAGGACAGAAGATAGCAACAGACGACAATCCGAACGTGGAATATCCTGAACTTAAAACCCGTATCAGTGAGACGTATGCAGTGCACACCAACGCAACGCTTAAAAGGTATCTCTATGATACATATAAAATGGCGATCCGGTGGGCATCCGATAGAATTGATGAACATGGGGTTATTGCCTTTGTTACCCCTGCATCGTGGATTGAAGGAGATGCTGAAACAGGAATTCGGGCATGTTTAGAGGAAGAATTCAGTTCAATTTATGTCCTGAACCTACTCGGGAATGCAAGAATACATGGAAAGCAAGGGCGTTACCAAGGGAGTGGAGTCTTTGGTAATGCTACCCAGTCCCCCGTCGCTATTACCATTTTAGTCAAGAACCTAAATACCGACCGTAGTGAATGTAGTATAAACTATCGAGATATAGGCGGTGGGCTTAAAGGTGAAAAAAAACTGGAGGAATTGGAAGAGACAGTTTCAATCTCAGGATTCAGCGATTGGCAGACCATCAAACCTAATAAGTATCATGAATGGATTGGACAACGCAGTGATGCATTTACGGAATTCTATCCACTCGGCACAAAAGAGGCGAAAGCCGGAAAAACTGATGACGCTATATTCAAACTATACTCACTTGGTTGGGCAACAAACCGAGATGCCTATGTCTACAATTTCTCGCGCGATACCCTCTTGGAAAATGCGAGACTGATGACAGAGGATTACCTCACTGCACTTTCAGAATTTGAAACAACGCTCAAAGCAAATCCTGAACTATTATCGAATAAAAATGCGTTAAAGGCTGTGGTCGAGAAGATAACACAACGACACAATTCAAATATCAAGTGGAATAGTGAACTCATGAACGATCTGAAACGAAAGAAAAAAACAGAGTTTGATAATAATTATGTCCGAAAAGTTATGTACCGCCCATTCATTGCTACCAATTGCTATGCCGACTACACGTTTATACATCGCAAGTACCAGATGGATCGGATTTTTCCAAACAGTTCAAGTGAAAACCGTGTAATATGCATCTCTAACAGAGGAGCAAGGGTTCCATTTTCTGTAATGATTACTGATACTATGCTAGATCTCAATTTTTTCGATTCTGGCTCACAATGTTTCCCATTATATCAATATGCAGTGGACGCTAATGCGTTAACAAGCACATTTCAAAGTATTGATGCTCCGTCGGAGCGTATTGACAACATTTCAGATACAGCACTGCATTCCTTCCATAAACACTACCGAGACAACACGATTACAAAGGATGACATCTTCAACTATGTTTATGGTATCCTACATGCCCCGAGTTACCGAGAGCAGTTTGCAAACGATTTATCAAAAATGCTACCTCATATCCCCTACGCACCTGATTTTCACGTCTTCGCAGAAGCCGGGAAAGCACTCACAGAACTACACCTCAATTACGAAACTGGTAAACGGTATCAAGGACTTGAAGTTGAACCCGTCACGCTGTCCTTACTTTGGGAGGAGAAACCGGAGCATTTTCTACTTGGGACGCGGGCAATGCGATTCGCTGATAAAAACACGAAAAATACCCTTATCATAAACGAGCATATCCGTTTAACAGGTATTCCAGGGGACGCTCATCATTACCTTGTTGATGGTAAAACACCATTGGAATGGTTCATGAATCGTTACAAAATCACACCACCGGAAAAGAACAACGGCATCCTCAACGACGCAAACGGCTGGTTCGAGAACCCTCGCGACCTCATCACAGCAATAGAGCGCATCGTCCACGTCAGCATCGAATCCACCAAAATCATTGAAGCGTTGCCTTCTGAGGTGGTTGGGGAAATCAAGTAGGTTTTGTCGTTTCTCCTTGCAAATGCACGAAAAATGTGGCATACTTTAAGTATGGACATTGGCAGAAGAAATAAAATGCCAATGAAACACAGATCTTTTCAGCCGACTGCTTAAAAAGCAGTGTGTTAAGCAGTCGGGGACTGCTTTCGTCGAATTCGTTGTTAGCAGCATACTAAATGTATGCTTTCGCGCTGCTGTATTTGGTTGCAAGGGTTATTGAAAACTTGAAAGGAAAACCCTGAAAATGTTTAATGTTCCACCCAAATTCCTGACCTTAGCCGGACTGCTTGAAAAACGCCTATTCCGAATTCCGCCTTATCAACGCACCTATTCATGGGGATCGAAAGAGCGACGTGATATGTTCAATGATATTAGCAAGTTGAAGTCCTCTTCTGAAACTTCCCATTTTATGGCAACAGTGGTCGGACTGCATAAAGAACATGATACTGTCAGAATCGTAACAGATGAATATGACAAAATAGATATTGTAGATGGGCAACAGCGATTGACAACGCTTGTGATAATGTTGAAGGCAATTGCAGAAAAACTGGCATCCTTGTTGGAGGATGCCAAAACAGATGTAATTATTCTAGAACGACCTATCCTCTCGCCTCCCGGCGACATAAATGATGATGACGAAGGTGAGACTATTACAAAAACACAACTTGAACGAGAACTGCGACAACTTCAAGAACTTCTTGTCAAGCCGGATGATTTGAGTTTAGTCTTACTACGAACCAACCATGATAGTAGTCTATACTTTGCCAACTTTTTGAGAGATGGAACGCTCCCGAAGGTTTCAGATGCCCTAACCCTCGCAGATCGCGAGTTATTAAGAGCAATGAAAGACTGTCAACTTTTTGTCAGTCGGTGGGGAAATCCAATTGAACTCTTACGTCTACTCAAGAACCAACTCTGGTTTATATTTCAGGAAACCAATGATGAAGAAGAAGTCCATACCATTTTTGAGGTGCTGAACAATAGAGGGCTTCTGGTTTCTTGGTTAGCGAGACTCAAGAACAGCCTCATGAAAGTCGTTTTTACCAAAAATCAAGGCAATCGTGACGAACATATAGATGAACTTCATCAAATTTGGGGCGAATTCTATGGAATCGTAGGACTCCATGAAGGTATAGACACGGAAGCTCTTACATTCGCTGCAACACTGAAATATCAAAGCACCAGAAGTGTTTCTGATGAAGGAAAGGCAGTGAATGCATTGATGTCTGAAGTGGGAACGGACGCTGCCAAAGCCATTAAAATCTCTGAGTGGCTCGTAAAGGTTGTTAGAGCTGTCAATAGACTTTATTCGGAAATAAGGAAACCTATAATCAACGTTAAGCATGCGAGGTTGCTTGCCGTTTCTATTATATTGCGTGATTTTCCTGAAAAAGAAGAAAGAGAACTGCTTGAGCAATGGGAAAAAACAGTCTTCCGAATTTTTGGCTTAGGCGACGAAGATGCGCGAGGCCGGAAAGGAGATTTTGTTACGTTGGCGAGGGAAGTCCTGAAGAATTTAGATTTGAGTAGCAGTGACATCTCGAAAAGGATACGCAATCTCGGAGCAGGCTACAATATTAGAATTTATTCTGACTGTTATACCGACTGGCAGGAAGAACTCCGTTATTTGCTGTGGAGATACGAGGAACACCTTGCCGAAAGCAGCGGTCAAACCTTTTCTAAAAAGGAATGGAATCAGATTTGGCGAGAATCCACTACCAATTCTATCGAACACATTCTGCCCCAGTCAAAGAGATGGAAAGTTGGTATTTCTGTCCATTCAATCGGAAACCTATTACTTTTACCACCTCGCAAAAACTCAGAACTTGGCAATAAAGATCCAAAAGATAAGGCAGATGCCTATCTTAAGACGAGACTTCTCATAGCAGAGGAAGTTGCCAAAACGATTCACGAGTATGGATGGGATGAAGAGCAAATTGCAATCCGAGAGCGTGAGCTCATAGAGTGGATTGACGATGAGTATGGTGACTAAATTCATTACAGCGACTTGTCTATTCTTCGTGTATCTGATACGCTCTCGCGACTGCTAACCCCTACACATTATCCCTTTCCGCCACAGCACAAGAGAATATTCATTTGTAAGTGGCATAGATCTGCTCACGGTATCCTCTGAATTCGCTGATAAGCGAAAAACTGCTTTTGATATTCCACGCTTATTTGCTGGCTTACCCGGATATAGTCCGTTGTAACAACCTTACAGGAATTCAACAATCACACAATCTCGTCGGTACACTGCTGTATTTCACACAACGACAAGGAGATCAAAACTATGGCGCGGTATTCAGAAGAAACATTAAACAATTGGAGAAAACCCCCGAGCGACACAGAAGAAACTAAACTTTCAAATATAGAAAGAATGGTTAAGGAATGCATTAATGAAGATGCTACTCTAAAAAATATGGGGATTAAAACCTTTGGGCAGGGATCGTATGTAAACGATACAAATGTCAGACTAAACAGTGATGTTGATCTCAATGTTAAATACACAGACGGTTTTTACTTTGACCTTCCTCCCAGTATGACTCGAAGTGATTTCGGATTAAACAGTCCTGTTTCATACTCCGTATCCAATTTCAAAAACGATGTGCAAGGTGCACTTGCCAGAAAATTTGGGGATGATGTAAGACGAAAAAACAAATGCCTTACCATTGAAGGAAATACTAGTCGCGTGGGGGCAGATGTAGTACCAACGTGGCAATATAGAAGGTACTCAAGGAACGGAAGCTATGTTGAAGGTGTTTATTTTCGCGCAGATAGTGGACAAAAGGTTACCAACTTTCCTATTCAACATATAGAAAATGGGAAAGTGAAAAATAGACAAACGCAACGACGATTCAAGAGGTTGACAAGAATTTACAAACGCCTCCGGGCTCAGATGATAAAAGATCAACAGAGCGTTAATGGAAACATAACGTCTTTTCTATTGGAATGTTTACTCTGGAATGTCCCCGACGGGATATTTAACGATTATGAGACTTGGACAGATAGATTAAAGGAGTCAATAAAATTTATATGGAACAATACTAAGGAAGAAAAGGATTGTAAAGATTGGGGTGAAGTTTCAGATTTGCTCTATCTCTTCCATAGTGGTCGCAAATGGTCAAGGGAAGATGTCAATACCTATTTACTAAATTTGTGGCGTTATTTGGAGTACTAATAATGAAAAACATAAAAGCTAAGACAGCCCTATGGGTATTACTTGTTTTGTCATTTTTGCTGTTTTACGCTATATATTATTTTCAAGAGGCATCAGACTTTAACCTCGAAACGATTCTCCAAATACTACCTACAGTAGTCTTTATTGACCTTGTGCTCTGTGGGCTTTTTGCTCGTTTCCTATGGAAACTGCCTATTTTCAAGAGTTGGTTAGTCCCCTTTCCTAATCTCAATGGTACATGGAAAGGGGAAATCCGGACAACTTGGATAGACCCTAAAACTAAAGAAAGACCAGGACCTATACCGGCAATTTTGACCATTAAACAATCTTTTCTTAATGTAAGTTGTGTAATGAGAACGGCTGAGATGACCAGCAGAAGTCTCACCAGTGACTTTGTGCTCGATAAGGAAAATCAACTGGAAAGACTCGTTTACACCTACGACAGCAATCCAATTCAAACAGTTAAAGAAAGAAATCCTCAACACTGTGGTACTATGGATTTTGAGATTGTCAGAGAGAATAAAAAAATTAAGTTAGCGGGTGGATATTGGACTGATAGAAAAACGACGGGGACTATCGAAATGCATTTTTGGAAAAAGAAAAGGATTGATTCCTATGAAAAAGAAATCGGTTTACACCCCGTCAGTGAGGTCAGAGAAAATCAAAGTTAAACCATTTTCGCTTCCAGTTTTCAACTTCTCTTATTCGCGTCATCTGCTAAATCCGCGATTGAGAGAAAAAAACCGTAGGCAGTACACCCGTAACCCACGTTATGGAGGTTTTTATGCAGGAATTTTGGCAGGAACTTTATCCAGAAGAAGATGAACTTTATTCAGAAGAAGATGAACTTTATTCAGAAGAAGAAAGGGAAATTTTGCTTAGTTTGGATCTGAGCAAATTTCAGAATATTTTGAGCGAAGGAGATTGGATTAAACTACAACAGGAATTTGAGACGCAACAGAATTCGCTTTCTCAGAGTTACCTGATTTGGACTGACCCATCAGAGCAACAGTGGATGTTATCTGACTTTGGTAACAAAAAAACTTATTATATCAACTCACTTTCCGATTCCGAAACAGGGACAGGAATAACAGATGAGGAAGGGAACCCAATAGCAAATGTATCAGAGTTACCCGATTTAAATGAGAAACTAAAGGACGCTCAAACGATTTGCAAACTTTTGAGGGATGATCCTCAAACTAGACAGGCACCTAAAGGAACACCGCAAGGATTTATTGATCTCATAATGAAACTTGATTTAGATGAAGTTGACTTGGAAGGACTCAAACGCTCCGACCTGTCTGGAAGCAGGCTTGATTTTGGAAGTGTTCATCAGGATTTAGAATTTGTTCATGGGATGTTCCGTGAAATTCAAGCTTCAATCGACATTAGCCATGCCACTTTATCAGGTGCTGCGGTGAAAACAGTTGGGAGTTACTTAGCGCAATTTTATGAAATAGAAGGAAAAATAAAAGATTTTGAAGTCAGCGGTGAAGAAAATCCAACGGAAAATCGGGCTGAATTATTACAAAAGATTTCTATATTTTATAGCAATGTGAGATCCAGTTTGGATCCGATTGTAACCTATGTACGGTCTACGCAGATTGGTAAATATCAGACAGAGTTTAACGATTTTTTCGACGATGCTGTGAGTAAATGGAAAGAGTTTGATACTGAAAGTGAAGCAAAACTGCAGAAATTAGATGAGCTTAGAATTGCGCGTGAGAACCAGATCGCGACGACATCAATCTCAGATCATGTAAAATTTTTTGATAATCAAGCGAAAGAGCACCGAGACAGTGCTCAGCGGTGGTTGAAGTGCACGATTTGGACGGCTATTGGATTCATTGTAATCGCTGTGGGATTATTGTTTTTCGTAAAACCTACTGGGGATGACTGGCAACCAATTCTAAGTAACTTTTTTACAAAGGGTTTTGTAATTTCCGTATTTTATATGTTGCTTAACCGTTTCATTAAGAACTATGCTGCCGAGAAGCATTTAGAGGTTGTCAATCTTCATCGTAAGAACGCCTTAGCAACTTTTGATGCGTTCGCTGAGGCATCGGGAAACAACCCACATACACGAGATCAGGTGTTACTGGCATCCACTAATGCTATTTTTGATGCAAATCAGAGTGGGTATCTCTCGACGAAAACAAGCCGTTCTGATACTCCAAGTCCAATACAACATATAATTAGAGAAATTATCCCTGGGAAGAATCAATAAGTTTTGCGCTATTTACAGATTCTGGGTGGAACTCGCTCTAATTAAGGAGAATACCTATGTTCATTCTAACTCAAACGGATAAAATCATAAATCTCAACCAAATCCAAGGTATTAAAGTATTTATAGTCCGAATTATAGGATACTGTCCAAAGACTCATAAATGTTGGTAATTTCTTATGAGAGATGGAATCATTACAGTCAACGCCAGACCTATTAGATTTGCATTCCTTGTTGACCCCATGGACGTTGATTCACTTCAGCGTGTTATAGAGGTTAACACCTTTTTGTGGGGCGGCAAATTTAACGCGATAATCCCAACTTTTCAGGATGTCCCCAAAGACTGGTATTGTGATCAGGGTATGAATACCCAAGATATCGTTTCAGGATATCTGGATAATTTCGATCCGGATTATGTAGTTCCAATGGGCGAGTGTTCAAATTATGATCTAAATTATGGAGATAGAGAAGTAATAGATCATTATTCAATATTCTTTGCAGGAGCTGCAGTAGATGGAAAAGCAGGTTGTGGAGTTGGTCTCCTTGAGATATTGAGTGATTATACCAGCAATAATGAATTTGAGCTTAACATTAGCGGCCGACAAATATGTATGCCTTGCTTTGGCAACTCCCCACATCCTTTGCTGTCCAGTCTTTTCGGGACGCTCCCTGAAAACATTACTCAGATTCTGGAAGAAAAGTTTGAGAATTATCTGAAAATAGAACGGGTAGATTGTTCAATTTCAAACTATACAGAATTCATCAAAGCTCAGACCTATCATATGCCAGAATATTTGTTTGAGGATAAAGTTCCCCGTAGGCGCGAATATCTGATGGGCATAAATAGCCGAGGGCTTTCCAGAACTTCCTCCGGAGAAAACATCATTTTCTTTTTCGACGCTGATAATCCCATTGATAGCATTGATTATTGGAATCTCCGGGCGATTGGTAAATCTGTATACCCGATACCGAAGCAATTTTCACAGGATGAAAATTTAAAGGATTTCGCCCGTTCAAATTTGGTACAACCGACACATTCTATTATATCATCTATTAAAAGTAATCCTGTGTCTGAAGAAGAATATCTTGAATTTTTTAATTCTATCAAGTGTAAACCATTTCAGATTCCGTATCCGCAGATGTGGGGAAAATTACCCTATCGTGATAAACATGCTATGCGTAGTTTTAGTTCTGAAACGCGTTACCACGATATACACGATCTACCGTCCGGCCAGTCAGAGATTTTGAATACGCTTTCACCAAACATCACGCCAGGGGCATCCATTAGTTATATGCCAAGGTTTGCCAATGAGATTTGGTTTAGAGTCCACAACGACAAGCTGATATCTACGTCTGTACTACCTGAAGGGTTTAAGGACTTATCTGTAGTTTGCCACCCTAACAATTTTGTTCGCGCTGCCAAAAATAACTTAGTCTATCTGGTACATGAACCAGAATCTTATTTTGAAATTAGGTTGCCTGAATCAACTGTAATATTTGAAAAATGGATGAACTCTCAAGGGTGGGACTTTGAAATCTCGAACGCCGGTCATGTAGTTACCCAAATCATAAAGAGGCTAGGGACTCAATTCTTTGGAGTCTTTGCAATCAAAGGAATTATAGAGTTGTTGGACGAGATGAAGGATGAGAAAAGTCTGCTTCAACAAGACCTTTGGAACAAAATCCGAGAAATCGTAAAACAAAGGCTTAATTCCGATGGGACAGTTAAGAATAATAGTTCAGAAATTGTTAATCCCCAGGTAAGAGAAATTCTCAAAAACCTTGTCGATGCAAAGGTTTTGCAGCCCGGCATGAAAATGTCTTGCCCGAATTGTAAGCAATCTTCATGGCATTCTATGGAAGATGCCGGTTATATATTGAGATGTCCGAGGTGCCTTGACTCCTTCAATTTTCCTTACAAGCCGGGTGACGAAATTAAGTGGGCTTACCGAAGGTTAGGACCGTTTGATTCACCGAGTAAAGCTGAGGGAGCTTACACTACACTGCTGTTACTCCGCTTTTTTGCCGATCTACAAATGTTGGGTGGCGCGGTAACCTCGCTGATGAGTTTCAATTTGAAAAAGGAAAATATCATTGACGAAGAGGAAGGAAAAATCGTTGGGCAGGAAGTTGGGAAGGAAGTTGATCTTGGTCTGTTTTTTCAATTAACTGAGCGAGACGACATTGCGACAATTTTTGCTGAATGCAAAACAGGTGGTAGTTTTAAAGAAAAGGATATTGAAAAGATGGAGATATTGGGCAAGAAATTCCCGGAGGCAGTTCTTGCTTTTGCAAAGTTAGGGGATCTGACAGATAGTGATAAAAAATCACTCTCGGAGTTGAGTCTCCGTTCACTCAACACCTTACTAATACTCACCGGAGAAGATCTTTTATGCCAATCTTTAAGAGATGACTATAAAAACGGGATCATGTCTTTTGATAGACTATGTCGTATAACACACGATCTATATTTGGAAAATTATGAACATGGAAACTGTGTCCTCAACGGTCCTATTATCAGAGACATTCTTAACAAGGCTATTCTCTATGGATTATACGAACAGCAGGAATGGCTGTCTGTTAGAGAATTTAAAGACAGGATAGAACAATTCCATTCGCGAAATGGTGGAAAACCATCCGAGCTTAAAGACTTTCCTACAAATCTTCGTGATATTCTCACGGCAATGGAAGTAGAAGGGAAAGCAGAAGCGTGTCGGGAAGGGCGGACACATCATTGGAGGCTCGTCTGATTGTCCTGTCATCGAAAATTTAGACCACACTCCAAACCAAGATCGCGCTACAATAACAATCTCACAGAAAGGAGCATCTGATGAAAACCAAACGAAAACGAAAAAGATTCACCCCCGAATTTAAAGCAAAAGTCGTTATTGAAGCACTCAACATCGAAAGTTCCGAAGCAGAACTCTGTCGGCGACATAACATCACCGAAGCACAACTCTCACAGTGGAAACGCCAATTCGTTGAAAATGCGGCGACCCTCTTTGAACCCAATCGTAAGCAGTCCGATGCCGCTACGGAACGCATTGCAGAACTGGAGCAACTCGTTGGTAGGTTGAAGCAGGGACTCGACATCCAAAAAAAGGCACTCGATTGGATTGCGTCAAACCGGTCAGAAGAATAACGACGCGTTGCTTCTCACTAATGTTTTCAAACCACAGAAAAATTTCACAGTAACCCATCCGAACCCACCCAAACTTAAAGTGCCGTAAAACCCACGTCACAACTACGTTAGCGAGGCGTAACTAACGTCTTCAAAATCCAAAGATTCACAGTAACACCCAAAAAAATGATGTTGCTGCGAAAGGGTAAGATTAAACCAATAAGAGAACGGAATCCCCGTTCGGAAATTGATTTGTTTTCTAATGAAAAATACGGTATAATTTGCTTAGGTGTAGAAAAAAAGATGTAACACTCAGCAATCACAAGTGAAATGAGGGAATACCGAATTGGAATGGCCACACTTTTATCCGGAGAACTGTCCACCTGCAGAAGCCAAACCTGCTTCTGGTAAAGTTTACCGCCTTGTGCGAAACGATCCAGCACAGGCGGAGGATTTCAGAACACCCTTTGAAGAAAACCCAAGCAGATTTAATAACAAACCAGATACCGAAAACTGTGGACTCTCCGTCCAGACAGATATACGGGGTATCGCACAACTCAAGAAGGAGATGAAGATGGTCCCGAGATTCAAAAACAGCCAAATTGCTGAAGGTGAACTCAATCCAACACTTGGATTGATTCAACATACACCGTCACGAAAATATAAATCTCATCATTCTTGGTGGGTACCTATTGGAACAGAACCTTGGGTTGTTTTTAAGATAACGTGAGTTTGAAAAAAGTTTATCCGTTAGAAAGTCACCGGTAAGTCGCTGTTTCCCGGAAGTTCACAGAGATGCACCGAGGGTTTATTCTCTAAAAGCTGATACGCAATCAACGCAGAAACAATATTCACGCGGAAGTTGACGAAACTTCTATGACGACTGTGTTCAAGCACCGTCTGTGTTTTCAGTTCCTTGATCACCGATTCAATAATGGAGCACTTTTTCAGCAGCACCTCATCAGAAACGGATAGGTCTAACGGTTTCATATTTCTACGAACTTTATAGCATAAGTTGATACCTCGTTCGTTGAGTATCTCTCGGAGGTCTTTAGAAATATACCCCTTATCACCATAGAGAGTTCCGAAGAATCTATCACCAGAGAACTCCCAAAGAGGTTGGCGGTCATCCGTATTTCCAGGGGTCAACTGAAAACCTAACAGATCGCCTTTCTCATTGATGATTAAGTGAAGTTTGAAACCATAGAACCACCCCATTGAGGTCTTTGAGCGGCCGGCATGCGCCGCGAAGACCCGATGTGATGAAATCCGTTTATTGTCACAGACACGCAAACGTGTAGAATCAACAAAGGAGATACCGCTACATTCACCCAGGTGTGCATGAAGATAAAGCATCAAAAGCATTAGCACTTCTTTCTTGAGTTCAACGAAACGAGAATAACTCACCAGATTTGGAAACTCGGCACGCCAATAGACACACACCTGTCTTTCGTAGAAGTGTTTGAACGTCCGATATCCGCTTTGATGGAACGCAATAAGGATCGTCATCACCTCGCTCGGATGTAGACTCCGTGGACGCCCGCGGGTTTCAGTGGGTTTACCGTCCTCAAGCGAGCGCAGTGCCAAATGTGCTTCGTAGGCTAAAAAAAAGTCGTCTATTCTACAGAAAAGTGCTACAATACTCATCAGAGAACTCCTTTGGGTTGAAGGTTGGATACTTCATTATACCAAAAGGGTTCTCTTTATACAAAAAATAACACGTTATTTATCAAACTCACGTTAAGATAATAAACAAATAAGAAAGTAAACGATAGTTGTGAAAGGAGGCAAATGATGGTTGATATACTCAATATTACAGGTTTAGGCAGACTCGAAATTGTAGAAACCTACGTATACTACGATCAGCCTATCCTCTTCTCTTGTAAAAGTGCAGCAGATCATCTTTACCTTGCTGTGGCTACTGATAAAAACGATGAATATGAAACTTGGCTCTATGTTCGGGTTTCCGTTGAACGCCTCAATCTCATCCGCTCCGGCGCAATTGATCTCCATGATGCCTTTGCTAAACCTGAAGATGGTTTTTTGCTTCAGGAAATAATTCCATACGACGACCAAACTCAACCCCGGATGGAATCGATCCAACCGGATCAGATTTCTGAAGATATGCTTCCAACCCCGGGTGAAAGTCTTGATCTTGAAACCGAGATGCCTCTTGTGCTTAGCGATACTGAACCTATGTCAAAAAATAACCAAGACTTAGAACTTGTACTGCCATCGGGAATTTAGACCACACTCCAAACCAAGATTGTGATATAATACAATCTCATAGAAAGGAGCATCCAATGACGACCAAACGAAAACGCAAAAGATTCACCCCCGAATTTAAAGCGAAAGTTGTGATTGAAGCACTCAACGTCGAAAGTTCCGAAGCAGAAATCTGTCGTCGATATAATATCACTGAAGCACAACTCTCACAGTGGAAACGCCAATTCGTCGAAAATGCGGCGACCCTCTTTGAACCCAATCGCAAGCAGTCCGATGCCGCTACGGAACGCATTGCGGAACTGGAGCAACTCGTTGGTAAGTTGAAGCAGGGACTCGACATCCAAAAAAAGGCACTCGATTGGATTGCGTCAAACCGGTCTGAAGAATAACGACGCGTTGCTTCTCACTCATGTTTTCAAACTACATAAAAATTTCACAGTAACCCATAGGTGTCAATTTAGCGATTTTTTTCACGGTATTTTGTAGGAGCGTTTCTATAGGTGCCGCCCCTACGGGGCTTAGGTCTGGGGGGCACCGCTTTTCTATAAAGATACTGAAGAAATACCCAAGCAAATAAACCCTACGGGATTCAAGAGAGGTTTGAAGGATCCAAAGTTTCCGATTAAAGTCCGGTTCGGTTGGGAAACCGAACCTACCGGACCCGGGGCGGAGGCGGTTATTTTTCCTAAATTGACACTTATGATGGTGCGGTTAGAAACACGCCCCTACCGGTCCTGGGGGTCCAAAATTGGACGAAAAACCGAAAACTAAATAGCCCTGCGCAAACTCTATGATCGTTTAGAATTTCAAGGAGGATTAAAAATGAAACAGAAACGCTTGACAATCGATGAGATGGTGCAGCAGTACCCTGATCAATGGCTATTTATAGTCGATTGCGAACATAGCGCAAGTACCGAACTCATATCAGGGGTAGTTGCTGTTCACAGTTCTTCGCGTGAGGATATTAAAAAAGCATCAGCGGAATATAAAGGTGGCGCGGCGATACGCTACACAGGTAAACCCCCAGAAGGGAGATTATACCTTCTGTAATGCAAAGGATTCGCTTTCAACCTATATCTAAAACAAACTCCTACTCCTGAAAATCTCTAAATTCCGGTTCAGACAATCAAAAGCACACATACCCTCGACTCTTTCCACTCTTCCGATCTTCCGCCCTTCCGTCTCCAAAATCCGCGATTCAGATAATACAATCCTGCAAACTCTGATTCAGATAACAACCATTCTTATACCAAATCTAAAAAATAAAGTTGCATTATAGAGGTTTTGGAACGCCATGAGGCATTCACATGTCCGAGGCGCAATCAATTGCACCACTACGAGCCAGTTTTTTGTTAATGACAGCCGTTCATTTAGAAATGGGATTACTGACAACCGATATTGGAACGCTATGAGGCATTCGCATGTCCGAGGCGCAATCAATTGCGCTACTACAAGCCAGTTTTTTGTTAATGACAGGCATTTATTTAGAAATGGAATTACTGACAACCGATAAAAAATTAATTGCGAATAGATTGGCTTTATGATATACTAATGAACAATAACAGACTGTCATGTATCATAAAAGGAGGAGTGAGAAAATGGGTGGAATAGGCGGAATGGAGATATTTATAATCCTTGTGGCTGCCCTCATCATTTTCGGACCGAAAAAACTACCAGAAATGGGACGTTCGCTCGGAAAAGCGATACGCGAATTTAAGAGTGCTGGCTCCGAACTCCAAGATGAACTGACAAAAGCAGCAGATGAAATTGATAAGGACCCGGAACCCAATATCAAACCCCCGACGAAAACCTCTTAACGCGAGCGGAATGCCCTATGGAATCTAACGATGTGGAATCTCAGGAATCGAATGATGTCGCAATGACCTTCTGGGAGCATCTGGAGGAACTCCGGCGGCGAATTATCATCATTGCAATCACAATCGCCGTTTTTACGCTAATATGTCTGTCCTTTAGCAGACCGATTGAGAAGGTAATTATGTTCCCGTTGGGAACTTCTATGAATACGCTGATCGCACGTGCTATTGATACTGCAGGCGGTTCTGAAGCGTCAATATTGGGGTTTTTGTCAATCGCGATGCGTGCTGGGACTACCAGTGTCAACGCTGAACTTATGAAAGTCGGTCCATTGGAGGGCATTATGGCGTTCCTGAAATTAGGGGTTACTGCGGGTATCTTATTGGCACTTCCTATAATCATTTATCAGGTCTGGGCATTTGTTTTTCCGGCGTTGAATCGTGAAGAACGGCGATTTGCTATTCCGCTTTTTTTGATCATCCTCACATTTTTCATCCTTGGTGCTGCTTTCGCCTACTTTATCGTTACGCCGGTGGTACTGCAATTCTCAGCACAACTGTTTCCAGACATGCCGAATAGATGGGACTTGCAAAATTACGTAAGTTTCATAACACGGCTAATTTTAGGTTTCGGTATCGCCTTCGAGTTACCGATAGTGATGGCGTTTCTGTCACGTATCGGTGTGATTAATGCACGGGGGTTTCGTGAAAAGCAGAGCTATGCTTTATTAGGTATTTGTGTCATATCAGCACTGCTGACCCCTGCAGATCCATGGTCAATGCTGTTGATGGCAATCCCACTTTTCCTTCTGTATCAACTCGGTATTTTTTTCGCTTATCTCGTCGAAAAGGAGTCAGAAATATAATGGCTAACGAGTCTTTGAGGCAGCAGCTTGCACTGCTCTACCAACTACAGAAACGTGATTCGGAACTGTTAACGATCCAACAAAAACTCCAAGACATCCCGAACCAGATTGAGCAACAACAGGCAGAAGTCGCCAGACACGAAGTGGACCTGGCAGCAAAAGCGGCGGAACTCGCGGAAGTAGAAAAAACACAGCGCACCAAAAACGCTGAAATTGAAATGAACGCTGTGCAACGCGAAAAATATCAAGACGAACAGCGGACTGTCACGTCTAACGAAGCCTATACCGCTTTGGAACGGCAGATCGAATTCTTAGACCAGCAAGATGAAGAGGCTGAAGATACGATCCTAATCCTTATGGAGGAATCCGACCAGTTAAAGCAAGAATTGGGGGAACTCGAAGTTCTGGTAAATCAAGAAAAGGAAAAAACGGCTACCGAAACTGAGCAACTCCGACAGGAACTCCGTACCTTAGAAACTCAGAAAGATGAACAGTTAAAACAGCGTAAGGAATTTCTGCCACAGATCGACAAGGTGCGCAGGGATGAATATCACCGGTGGATGAAAGCGCAGCTTGCGAGCCAATCCGGTGCGGCACGCGCGAAAGCCGGTTTTATAGCCTTGGGTAAGAACGGTACTTGTAGCACCTGCCGTATCGCTATTCAACCCCAGACGCTAAAAGAAGCACAGAAATATGAGAAACCTGTTTACTGCTCCAGTTGTAAGAGATTGCTTTACGTCGAACCTGCTACACCAGACGGTCCGTTTCCATAGAAAGGATATGCCCGCACTGATGGCGTTTCAAATCCCGCCCGCATAGAAAATAGGAGGCACTCTTAACTGATGCCATTTTTTGTCATTGATGAACAACCCGAAAAAGAGGTTTTTGATGGTGCCAGCATCCGAACACTTCACGGCGAGAAACTGATGATGTCCTTTGTGCATCTGAAACCGCACAGTGTTGTCGCTGAACATAGCCATCCGCATGAACAGATGGGAATGGTGCTTGACGGGACATTTGAATTGTCCATTGATGGAGATTCACGGATCCTTAAAAAGGGTGATGCGTATCTCATTCCTTCCAATGTGAAACATAGCGCGAAAGCCTTTGATGAACCCGCTGTCGCACTTGACATCTTTAGTCCACCGAGAGAAGATTATAAGCAATGAAGATGTACCATCCAATTCAGGAACTTGAGGCAACCGGTATCGTCACCGCCGGTGTGAGTCTACGCTGCGGTGGTGCCAGTCGTCCCCCTTACACCTCCCTGAATCTTGCCGAACATGTCGGTGATGACCCAGACGCAGTCGCAGCCAACAGAGCACTTTTCTTTGAGCAGACCGGCTTGGCAGATTTACACTATTGTCGTCAAATTCACAGTACCGAAGTTATTGATGTCCATGAAGCAGTACCGGTGATGCCTGAATCGCGCCCGGAAGCGGATGCCCTTGTCTCTGCTCGGTGTGGCGTAACGTTGGGTATCTTCACTGCCGATTGTGTCCCTGTTTTTATCTTAGATGTCGCAACGCCGGCAATCGGTATCGTCCATGCGGGATGGCGAGGTACGCTTGCAGGTATAGCCGTAAATGCCTTCACCCGAATGGAGACACTTTTCGGAACGCTTGCCGCAAACTGCCAGATTTATTTCGGACCTTCCATCCAGAAATGTTGTTATACCGTCAGCACAGAACTGCTCGACCAATTTACGGAACGCTTCGGCAGTACCGTACGCAACGGCACAAACCTGAGCCTACAAGCAGCTAACATTAACCAGTTAATCGAAATAGGCTTCCCCCCCACTTCTATTTCCGTATCCGCATTCTGTACCGCCTGTCGCACAGATCTCTTTTATTCACATCGGGCTGAAAACGGACGAACAGGCAGGATGCTCTCATTTATCAGACTCAACCTCGAAAACTAAATCCCTTTAGTTTTTATCTGGACTGTTCGGTTCTCAATTTCAGTCTTCTCCCCGGAACCTTTTCCCAGACAACCGCCAAATGAAAAATTTGCATTCCCTGCAAGAATATGGTATCATTAAATATACAAATACCGCGAATTGTGTGACGACAGTTCCAGCACTGTCTATAGTCGTAACCTCACTACAATTTGTAGCGTTATTTTCCCAAAATGTTCCAGTTTGTCAGGTCCAATAATTTCTTTGGCTTATTATTAGACGACAATTCGGTAGATACCAAGGAACCGTAAATGCGCATGCTCTTCATAACGTTATCAATTGCTATAGGTTTTATCGGATTTGTTTTCATCATACTGGGTGGTATCCATCCGAACAGGTATCAACAGACTTTGTCGGAAAGTAACACTGCAGCGCAAGTCACGCAGATTTATACGGAGGCAACGTATACGATAACAGTCGGCATCGGTATTATCAGCATCGCTGTCTTAGTTGCGGTTATTGGCATACTTTTTCAGACAACTAAACCCTTAAATTCAGAGGCACAATCAACGGACAATTTTGAAGCCTAATCAGCCCTTGTAATCGAACCGACTTTGGGATTAAAAAAGACTCACAGTACCAAGCGAGGGGTGTGCCAATTGAATCCGATTGTCAATAATCTCTTCAGTATTAACGAACGTATCGCCCGCGCGGCGGAACGCAGCAATCGAACACCGGATTCAATAGAGCTCGTCGCTGTTACAAAAGGACGTTCAGTACCGGAAATGCAGGCGATTCTCGATGCAGGCGTTACAAACATCGGTGAAAACCGAATACAGGAAGCACAACAAAAGTACGCGGCAGTCAACGCAACCGTAAATGCTGTTCCTGCTCGTGAAACATGCCGTTGGCATCTCATTGGACACCTACAAAGGAATAAAGTTAAAGTCGCGCTTGAAATGTTTTCGTTAATTCATTCTGTTGACAGTTTGCGGCTTTTAGCAGAAATAGCACGCCGATCCGAAGCGCAGGCACAACGGATAGATGTTCTCATTCAGGTGAACACGACTCGCGAAACAAGTAAATACGGCTTAGACGCAGCGGATTTGCTGGCGTTCATGGAAGCGGCACAAACGTATCCGACAGCAAATATCGTCGGGCTAATGACGATGGGGCAGTTAAGTCCTTCACCGGAGGTAAACCGGCCCGCGTTCGCTTTCCTGAAATCTCTCGCTGAAAAGATAGAGACGCAACAGTTCCCTGGAGTTACCATGCAGTATCTCTCCATGGGCATGACAAATGACTTTGAAGTTGCTATAGAAGAAGGCGCGAATCTTGTTAGAATCGGTAGAGCAATCTTTGATCCTTCAACGTAGTTTACGCGGTTCGATACACACAGATGCATCCAGTATCGGTGCCGTCAGGAGAGAAAAGTGGTAGAAAACCTCAGATTAGGTGTAATAGGCGTTGGAAAAATGGGCGGCATTGTCGTTCAAAGTATTGCTGATGTCGTATTCCCCGCAAAACAGATTTGGGTCACCGACATAGATAGCACGCTTGTCCAACAACTCTGTGATGAAAAAGGCACCAACGATGCAGGCACTATTGTCAATTTGGTAGAAAAGACGGATGTGATCTTCTGCGCAGTGCCACCCGCGGCTGTCCCAAATATTCTACCACAAATTGCACAGCGTTTATCGGCACCGCAATGGCTCATCAGCATTGCAGCGGGTGTCACTACTACAACACTTGAATCCTATTTTGACCCAGCACCACCGATCGTTCGGGTGATGCCAAACATCTCAGCATCGGTCGGGGCTGCAATATCGGTACTAACGGCTGGTAGCGTAGCGGATGTAGCACATCTTGAAGTTGCCCAGAAAATTTTCGATGCCTGCGGTGTCTCTTTAGTTATGGAGGAACGTCATCTTGATGCCGTCACCGGCGTAAGCGGAAGCGGGCCTGCTTATGTCGCGCTGTTCGTTGAAGCACTCGCTGATGCGGGGGTCCATGTCGGTTTACCTCGGACGGAGGCTCAGAAACTCGCAATCCATACTGTGCTGGGGGCGGCTACGATGTTAGCCGAAACCGCGGAGCACCCAGCGGTGCTAAAAAATCGTGTTACGACACCTGGTGGAACAACTGCCGCCGGACTTTACGCCTTGGAACGCGGCGGCTTGCGCGCGACGATCACAGAAGCGATCCTTGCGGCAACAGAACGAGCCAAAGAACTCGGCAGGGCATAACCTTTTGGTGTAACAGACAGTACATAAACGATAACTATGCTCAACTTCGCTTGGTTCATCACTCAACTGCTTGAAATTTACATAATAGTGGTGTTTGCCAATGCAGTGCTTTCTTGGTTTGTCTTTGGCACACAGAATTCAACTGTTAGGCAAATCTATTGGTTTACAGGCCGCCTCGTTGATCCAGCACTAAGACCGATTCGTAACGTCCTTGAACCGGTGTCTCGAAGCTTTGGTATTGATATTTCACCTTTTATACTGATTATTCTGTTAATGATTCTGGTTCGGATGCTTCAGTAACATATCAACAGAGATGCCAATCCGCGAAAAAGCATAATCTCGTCAAACTGACAGGTAATTCAGAGACATACAGAAAACATGAAGAAACGAAAATCCCCTGCCAAAAATACGACGCGTAAACGGGGTAAAACCTCAAAGATAGATGAGAAACGCCAGTCAACAGAATGGACGAACGAAAAAGCGGTTCTGGAAGCTTGGGCAGACCTCAATGTTTACCCCCTCGCGAACAAAAAAACGACACCTGCAAAACGCACCACGCCAGATGTCAATCCGACGCAGCCACATCACACCTCTCAGCCAGAAACCTATGTCCTTCGGGAAATGCCTACTTCTGTTCACGGGCTGACGCTTGATATACTTTCCAGAAAAATTTGCCAAGACATTTTCCTCAAAGCCTCGTTAATGCAGGGACACCACGTTACATACGTACCCGCGTGGGAAACCTATCCGCTTTGGATTGAGGAACGCATTATAGCGGAGGCGAAATCCAAATCTCCACTCAAATTATCTGTCCTTCGTAAGCGATGCCGCGCAAGGCACAAGCAGGAATTGGAAGTCCAAAGACAGAAACTCTATCAACTCGGTATTTTTGCGGATTGGGCTGCTTCACAGAAAACACTCGAATCACGGCAGGAAGCCAGACTCATCGCACTCATCAGTCGACTTCGGGATTCCGATTACCTACATGACCTCCCTCAACTGAGTCCGTGGTGTCCTCAGTGCACAACGCCAATCAATGAAACGAATCTTCTACAAATACCTACACAAGCGTTGAATAGTTACGTAAAATTTCCATTCAACTCCGGATTAGAGGAATTCGGTATTGATGTCTCCTTTTGTGTCCAGATGTCGCATCTATGGGAAGTAGCCGGTACTGTCGAACTTGGAATTACGACGGAAGCTACGTATCGGCTCACCAAATATGGGGCGGAATATCTCCTTTTTTCAGAGCCTCAGTTTGAACATTTTTGTAAACACCTCGCCAAAGGGCAGCCTAAACCGAAGTTGGTCAAGAAAATCAAAGCGAAAGAACTCGCAGAATACACCGTAGCACACCCACTCTTTCCGTCAAAAGCGTTAAAGATTAGGCTCATCCCTGAAACGCTAATTGCAGAAACTGATGACCAATCACCGCCACTCTTAAAATCCGGCGTTATGCCGCTAAACCCGGCCCACCATCAGCACAGTTACGATATTGCCCAGGTGTTGGATATAAATGCGACGCCTATTTTCGATGAAACTGGAAGATTCACTGAAGAGGCGGCGCAATTGTGCGGCTTGTATCTGTTTGATACAGAAAAGTTTATTGTCCCTCAGTTGGAAAAGTACGGATACCTTTTAAAAGCACATAACGATGAAATACAGGCACCGCACTGTCCGCGCTGCAAAGAATTAACCGTTTTTCGTCCCTGTTCAAAATGGGTATTCTCAACCTCAAAAAACCACAGCACCACCCAACTGCTCAATGCGCAAGAATATTGGGACAATTACAGCGAAACGCAACATAAACAGATTAGCGACATCCGGGATGTCGTTCTTAATTTTGGAGAATTGCAAGTTTCAACACAACGCCAGTGGGGCATGCCACTTCCAATCCTGCTCTGCGACCAGTGTGATGAACCGCTCACCGATAAAAATACACTCAACGCAATCCGTAATTCTATCCAGCGCAGCTTTGAATTTTGGTTCGGATTAAGTATTGAAGAACTCCTACCCGCAGACACGCGCTGCCAAAATTGTAATTCAGGCGACTTCCGCAAAGAGGCGACCCTCATTGATAGTCATTTCGCCAATCTGCTTCAAATCATTGACAACTCCGACTTCAAAAAACCGCTCGGTGGGCACACCAGCGTCATGTTTGTACCCCAAACGAGCATTAATGATGCTGAATGGACAAAATGGTTGGCTGAAATCAGCGTCATCTCCGCCGCGCTGAGTAGAAGTCGCCCTATTAAAGAAAGTCAGCCCTTTAAGCAACTAACGCTTAAGGCACTACCGAAAATTGAGAGTAGAATGCAGATTGAAGATGCATTTCTCAACAAATATCCGGCTGATGTGATACGCCTTGTCGCAATGGCACCCAATGTCAAGGCAAAACAGGCGGGGGCCAAACAACTTGAGAAACTCGCAGCAAGGCACTTGGCACAATATCAGATGCTGCAAGCACTCTTCGATGATATAAAAGAACACCTCCAACCGTTCCTGCTTGATTCTGAAAATGTGAGCAAGACAAAACCGGCAGACGCATCTCCGAGCGTCCATAAAGATGAAGTTGAGACCGAATTCGCCAGTGCGCCGACGCATACGAACCTCGAAGCATCAGACGTAGACAGCAAAGAAACGGCTACCCCCAGCAAAATCCTTTCGATCGAATCGCTGGCAATAATCGTTACCGACCAACTTTTAGAAGAGGTACAGCAGGCTTACCAACAGGAGAATTTCCACGAAATGTGGACAATGTTAACTAATTTCTGTCAGGACGACCTTCGCTTTTATATCAGCACCATGGAATCCGATGCTGCGACGATCTCACGTACAGCACAGAATACGCTTTCACAGATAACGACTGCGATCCTGCAACGATTCGCACCGTTGACCCCTTTTCTGGCGGAACATTTCTATCCGTTCATTTCTATAGAGGGTGCAGCCAAGCCTCATAGTATTTTTCAGAGAAACTGGCACTCACTCTCGCCTCTGATTGGACAAAGTTTAAAGTCTACCGATATGAAGAAAGAAGATGTAAAAGCGGAATGGGAGGCACGCAAAAGCACATACGATGCAAAATCCTAAAAAAAGTATAGGACAGAATATTATACCCTTGATCTGCGTAGCCGTTCCAATGTTGATACTTGATTGGGGGACCAAGTGGCTGGTGAACACCTATATCACGCAGATGACAGAGGTCATCCCGATTATTCCCGGGTTCTTCAACCTTCGACACGATAGAAATACTGGCGCGGCTTTCGGCGTACTCGCCGGACATAGATTTTTGCTGATTCTCATTACCATTCTCGCGTTGGTTTTCATTTTCGCCTATTATTTCCGATTCAGGGAGAGCCGTTGGATGCAGGTCTCATTAGGCTTTTTACTCGGCGGTGCTATCGGGAATTTCATTGACAGACTCTATTTGGGCGAGGTTATTGATTTTCTTCAGTTCGGTATAGCCAGCCAAGGACTCTTTTGGCCTACCTTTAACGTTGCTGACGTTTCCGTTTGTATCGGGGCAGGTATGCTAATTGTTTATCTGTTCCGCAACCGAAATCAAGACTAACACACTTGACTTGCTGCCGTGCCATATAAGCCCGTTGATTGACAACATTACGACGAGAATCAACGCTGTTCCTCGTCCACGGAGGGAATCCATGTATAAGTTTAGGATCCAATTATTCTTCATTAGCTTACTTTTTCTTGTTTTCACGCTACCCTACGCAAGCGCGCAGTTTCAATCGCAGCCGCCAGAACAGGAAGCACAACATGAGGATCACGCCGACTATAGCGAAAGCGCACTGCGTCGATTTGAGATTATCACGCTGAGTTCTCTACCCTTCACCGCGATTCACAGTTATGTCGCTGTTAGAGGGATAAAAATGTATCGTGAGAATATATTCGCACCTGAAATGACACCGAAAGACTATCGTATCATTGGCATCGGTGCCGTCTCATTGTCTCTATTTATCGGTGTATGGGATTGGCTCCATACTCGCAATGTTGACCGGTCGGCACCACGTGTGCCAGAACCCAAGGCACCGCCGACTGAAGAAGAAGACCCTGGTGAAGGCACGATCGCGCGTCTATCCAAAACACATCCATACACAGCAAAATATCGAAGTAGGTCTTTGCAAAACGCAATGAATAACAATCTGAATAGATGGGCAAATGAACCGGCTGCCGGTTTTGCGATGCCCTTCCTTCAGATTCGTTTCTAAGATAGCCATCAGCAATTAGCGGTCAGTTATCAGCAAGAGAACTCTGATTTATCAGAAAATCTCTTTGCTGAAGATTCCGACGGTTTCCGGTAGCCATTCCTCTGAAAGCCGATGGCTGATAGCCGAGTAAAAAAAAATGCGTATTCTTTTTATGGGTACCAGTGAGTTCGCTGTGCCAGCACTCAGAGAACTGATCACCCACGAGTTTGAGATTATCGGCGTTGTCACACAACCCGACCGACCAAGCGGGCGCGGAAAACGCCTCAACCCGCCGCCTGTTAAAATTGTCGCAACAGAGCACAGCCTACCGGTTTACCAACCTGAGAAAGTGCGGAAACCGGATTTTATGAGCGTCCTTGAACGGCTTGCACCAGACGTAATTATCGTTGCGGCATTCGGTCAACTGCTACCGCAGACCGTTTTGGATATTCCGCCGTGCGGGACTATCAATTTACACCCGTCTCTGCTCCCGAAGTATCGAGGCGCAGCCCCCATTCAGTGGGCATTGATGAATGGAGAAACCGAAACAGGTGTAACACTTATGTTATTAGATGCAGGCGAAGATACTGGTGATATTATTTCTACTGCCACTATCCCAATTCGCGATGAGGATACCGCATTCACATTAACAGACCAGTTAGCGCGACTTGGTGCAAGCCAACTTATCCGACTTTTGACCGATATGCCAGTCGGGGCACCGCCACCGGCGACGCCTCAGAACGATGCGGCGGCAACGCATGCACCACGCCTCACAAAGGAGATCGGACACATTGACTGGAATCAACCTGCAACAACAATTCATAATCTTGTCCGGGGCACGGCGATCTGGCCCGGTGCTTATACCTTCTTTCGAGACAATCATCGACTCAAGATTATTAGTTGCCAACCGCTGCTGCAGACACTCGCTGCCCCTTCAGGAACGCTTGAAATAGTCGAGAAACGAAAACTACTCGTTGCGACAACAGACGGGTCACTACAACTCCTGAAAATTCAGCCCGCAACCAAGAAAGTTATGGAAGCAGGCGATTTTATTAACGGTTATCAGTTACAGACAGGCGAACAACTTTTGGCAGTATCAGAATAAAACCATGAATAGCGTTAATAACGTTCTATTTGGAATCGTCAAGGTTTCACTCTACTTCCTGATTCTATCCGGCATAATCGCAGTCTTAATCATTTTCGTGGTTATTCCAAAATGGGTTCGGACAGAGGAGGTGCTTGTCCCAAACATCACGGGTAGAACCTACTATGAAGCCGTCCCTATCCTTGATAGGGCAGGTCTTCGCCCCGCGAAAAAGATTCTGGAGGCGAGTAGTGATGCTCCGAAAGGTGAAATCGTCGCCCAAGATCCGGAGGCAAACTTTAGAATCAAGTCCTATCAACCCGTTAAAATCACGGTCAGCATAGGTGCAGAATTGGCAATAGTTCCGTCTGTCATCGGTAAATCAAAGGATGCTGCTTTTGATGCGCTTGAAGCCGCGGGCTTTCGTCGGAATCGGGTTGCGTCCGTCCATTCTGAAACTTATCTACAAGACACTGTCATCGCGCAAACCCCGCCAGAAGGCGGGGGTCAGCAGCGCGGGAGTCCGGTTAACATCTTGGTCAGCTTAGGTCCCCCACCAAAATCCATGCAACTCCCAAATTTTGAAGGTCAGCCTGCTACGGACGTGCTTGTTGCTTTGGAAGCAGCCGGACTAAACGTTGAAACTGAGTATAGCTCACACCCTAAAATCCCAGAAGGCGCGATTATTGCCCACAAACCGCCAGGCGGTGTAATACTGAAAACAGGAGACTTGGTCTCTCTTGAAATCAGTGGACAAGCGGCGAATGAAAACATCGGTAGATTGCTACCCTTTGAGTACTACGTCAGCAAAGACGAAAATCAAAATCTATCGCGCCAGGTCAAAATTATTATAAAGGATGATTCAGGTGAACGCATTGAAGTTGACCAACACTATTCACCCGATACAGTGATTAACCTCGAACAAAAAGGGGTTCGCGTTTTTGGGCAAACACAGGTGACCGTTTTCGAGAACGGGGAAAAAGTACTCGAAAGGCTTTATAAATAGAACTTACGCATTTCCTCTTAAAGTCCCCCTGATAAGGGGCGGTGAATGCCATAAGGCATTCATACCCGGGGAATGCCATAAGGCATTCATACCGTTGATTCTGATTCTTTAGGGGGTTTAAAACTAAAAAAATCTATCATGAGGAACAACTATCTCTTAAAGTCCCCCTGATAAGGGGGATTTAGGGGGTTTAAAACTAAAAAATCTATCATGAGGAACAACTAAATTCATACCCCTAAAATTGCCCCCTCATTGCTCGCCGCAGACTTCAGCCGTTTCGGTGAAGAGGTCAAACGGATCGTTGATGCTGGCGCGGATATGCTTCACTTCGATGTAATGGATGGCGAATTTGTACCGAATTTCGCTATCAGTCCGCCGCTCATTGCTGCTGTTCGCCAGATAACTCAGACCCCCTTTGATGTTCACATTATGGTGAGGCATCCGCTCCGTTACATTGACGCACTTGCTGAAGCAGGGGCAGATCTCATTACCTTTCACATTGAGAGTGCTGATGTACCACGTGAAGTCATTTCAGCGATAAAGGCACACGGGCTTAAACCCGGCTTAGCATTTTCACCCAAAACGCCGACCGCCGCAGTCACTCCGTATCTCTCAGAAATTAATTTGGTCTTGCCTATGAGTGTTGAACCCGGATTCGGTGGACAAACTTTTCGACACGATACGCTTGAGAAAATAGCGGAATTGCATCAAACCATCCAAAAATCAAAACAGCCCCTTGATATTTCTGTCGATGGGGGTGTAACCACAGAGATCGCGCCGCTCGCAATTCGTCAAGGCGCGACGATTCTCGTCGCAGGCACCGCGATCTTCGGCAGCCAACAGCCTCAGACAGTTATTGAAAAACTTCGCACTGGCACAACCTAAAGCGTCCGTTCAAGATGCATACCCTCTATGTTCCGCCACCTCAGATTCGCGCTGATGTTGCTACAATTACGGGTTCAGAGCAGCACCATCTCCGCAACGTCCTCCGTATAACACCCGGCGAAATTATCCGAATTATTGATGGACAGGGCAATATTTATACTGCGGAAGTGCTTAATACGGACACAAATCGACTTTCAAGTGAAACCCGAATCCTTACCCACGAATTTCATGCACAGGTCCCACCTTCACTCACCCTATTCCAAGGGCTGCCGAAAAATGATAAGATGGCACTAATCCTTCAGAAAACCACAGAACTCGGAATTACACAGATTGTGCCGATGTATTCAGCGCATGCTTTACAAAAACCGAGCCAGCATCGATATGAACGCTGGCATCGTATTGTTATCTCTGCTACGAAGCAGTGTCAACGCGCATGGTTACCGGAACTATGCGAGCCACAGACATTTGAAACATCTCTTGCACAACTCGAAAAGTTTTCACGCTGCCTCTTCCTCAACACACATCCTGAGCACGGATCAGATACACAGCATATCAAGACAGTCTTGCGAGAAACACCGCAGGCAACTGCTATCGCGTTCTTTGTAGGTCCCGAAGGCGGTTTTTCGCGTCAAGAAGTCACCGCCGCGATTGAAAGTGGTTGCGTTCCCGTAACGCTCGGCACGAACATCTTGCGAACAGAAACCGCTGCGATTGCAGCAACCGCCATCGCCGCCTATGAATACCAACTATAGATAGGACTTACGCATTCCTTCTTAAAGTCCCCCTGATAAGGGGGATTTAGGGGATTAAAGAACGGAAATTACTGTTTTTAGCGTCTCAATGTTCAATATTTGCTTAATTTGCGGCAGTTCTATGTAGAGATAATTTACGCTCGCGACCACTACTATTTGACTACTTTGCGCAACTTTCTTTACTGACAACTGACAACTATTAAAAAATTCATTGACAAACTTCGCCATTTTTTATAGAATCATTAATTATGGATGCCAAAGAATTAACCAAAACCCTCATTAAGTATAATACAGTCAGTCCGATCAGCAACGTTGAAGTCATGGATTTCCTTACTGAAACGTTGGAAGGTATTGATTGTGAAGTGGAACGGGTCGAGTACAAAGACCGTGCAGGTGTGCTGAAGGTAAATCTCATCGGACGCAAAGGCCCGGTGAACGGTGCGCGCGGGCTTGCGCTCCTTGGACACATAGATACTGTCCCCGCCATCGGTTGGTCAATGGATCCGTTTGAGGCACGGATTGCCGATGAGAAAATGTACGGCAGGGGTAGTTGTGATATGAAGGGCAGTGTCGCTTGTATGATTGAGGTTGCATCGCAGTATGCAGCATCGGATCTAAAGGCACCGCTTTATGTCGTAATCACCGCTGATGAAGAGGTCGGCTACCTCGGGGCAATTGCAGTTGCCGAAAAATCGGAGATGTTCAAGAAACACGGCTTTCCACAATACGGCATCGTCGGTGAACCGACAGAACTCCATGCGGTATATGCCCACAAAGGGACTGTCCGCTTTACTGCCACAGCCCACGGGCGGGCAGCGCATAGCAGTACAGGCGAAGGTGACAACGCGAATCTAAAGTTAATTCCGTTTCTCGCAGAAATGCGGGATATTTATTACGAATTGACAACAGATACGCAGTATTTCAACGATGAATTCACGCCGGCTTTTACGGATTGGAATATCACTATCAGTGATGGCGAGTGTTCAGGGAATATTACTTCGCCGTTAAGCGTGTGTTGTATTAATTACCGTCCAATGCCGGGGGACGATTCGCAAGCATGGATAGACCGGGCGCGCGACTCGGCTGAAAAGCATGGGTTAATATTCGATTTGTATATTGACGCGCCGCCGGTACGCACGCCACCCGATGCGGAGATTATCCAAGCAGCCCTTGAAATAACCGGCGAAACGGAACCCCAAACCGTCGCCTATGGCACCGATGCTGCCATCTTCGGACAGCACATGGAGACCGTTATCATCGGACCGGGGAGCATTCTACAAGCGCATACCGTGGATGAGTGGATGGCATTAGATCAGTTCCCACAAGCAGTCTCGATCTTTAGTCAGTTTGTGGATCGGTTTTGTGTGGCTTAGGGGCATCGAAAAAGACTGCATCCGGTTTCACCCATTCCGCTTCACCGTCTGCCCATACTTCACGTTTCCAGATGGGTACAATCTGCTTGAGGCGATCCATCGCATATTTACACGCTTCAAACCCGTCTTTGCGGTGCGGCGATGCCACCGCGACAGCGACACTCACCTCGCCGATCTCCAACTTTCCGACGCGGTGAATCATTGCGACGCGGTCAAGTCCCCATTTTTCAGAGATTTCCTGTGCGATTTCTGCCATCTTCTTCTCCGCCATCGGTGGATATGCCTCATATTCAAGGCATCTTACCGGTCTGCCATGCGTGTTATTGCGGACGGTGCCAAAAAACAGCACGACTGCCCCAGCATCTGGTCCCTCCACCGCTTCGCGGACTTCTTCACCTGTAATGACTTCGGTGGTTATTTTAAACATCAAGTCCTCCGGTCACCGGCGGAATCAGAGCCACCTCGTCGCCCTCTGTAAGCTCAGTATTTTCGGTAGCGTATTCCCAATTGACAGACATTTGCATGACTTCGTAGAACTCAGCGATTTCGGGCCACTCTTCCTCAAGTCTTTTTAAGATTGTTTCGACGGTAGCACCTTCTGGGAGGTCCATCTCTTCTTCAGATCTATCTAACATTTCGTGGCATACGGCAAAGTATTTGACTGTAACGTTCATAGCGATTCCTTTTAAAAAGAGTTTTGGCGGTTAACAACATCTAAACTGCACAAAAGTATAACACAAAACAGGTTATATAGTAAAATTCAAAAATATAAGAGTGCCTTTTGTAGATGCGGTTGCAACTGCATCTACTGATAACTGACAACTATTCCTCTGAAAACTAAAATTAAGTTGATTTTTATGGTAGATTCTGGTAGAATGAAAAAAGCGTGTGAATGGCATACACCTATTTTGGACGGAACGAGGAGGTAAACTATGAGACCGAAAGCGATTTATTACTTCATCATCATGCTACTCATCACCGGCATGATCGCATGTGGTGGAGACGACCCTGAACCCGCAGAAACAAGGACACCAACGACGACATCTTCGCAACCCACAGAACCGACAGTAACTGTCGAAAGAAATATTGACTTCGCCGCTGAGGAGGAGGGCATTCGCGATGTTTATGGCGTATACGCGAAGGCTCACGGCGACAAGGACGTTGATACGCTCGGAGACGTTTGGTTCAAAAGCGAGAAAAAAGAAGATGAGATTTTTACTGCCTGGACGTTTTGGGCTGGCACTTTTGAGAAAAATGAGGGATGGCGGGATGTAAACGATGCATGGGAAGGGATTTTCCGGCTCCGCGGCGGGGCAATGACAGTTGACATCACCTACATTGCCATTGATAGCCGAGGCAAAGATGCTGTCTTACGAGGGAAATATAAATGGGGCAATCAACAGGGAGATCTCATCTCCACGCTTAGAAAGGATGGCAGTGATTGGAAGATTCGCGCCATTGATTACACCGGCGGAAAGCACGGAAAACAGGTCAAAGACCTAAACGAGCCTGCACATACCTTCGGAGAGATTGCCGAAGATTAAGGTTAACTTGTAGGCGGGGTTTCTAACCCCGACCTTTTTAGCTTCGCGAAAAATGGACAAACTTATCCTCAAAGGCATACGATTCCATGGCCACCACGGTGTTCCAGAAGCAGAGCGACACGTTGGTGGCCATTATGAAGTTGATGCAACTTTAGGGTGTACGCTTGCGAAATCAGGCGAAACAGATACACTCGCTGACACAGTTAATTACGCCGAAGTTGTGGCGCGGATCGTTGAGATCGGTACACAACAGTCGTTCCAACTCATCGAGGCACTCGCTGAAAAGATAGCCTCAGTCATTTTAGAGCAATTCGCGGTGGATGCGGTGCATCTCATCGTCAAGAAACTGCGTCCACCGATAGAACAACCGATTGACTATTTTGCTGTTGAGATTTCCCGCAATGCGTAAATTCTGGATCACCCTTTGTCTCCTCTTGATGACAGCCACCATCGCATACGCAGGTGGCGAAAAAGAGGCGTTGTTTCCCAACCTAACCCCCGGACTTCATCTCTACCGCTACAATTGGGACGTTGAAACATGTGTACTTTACGTCGCCGAGATGTCCCGCAATGCACCGACGCTACATTTTGAGGTCGCACTCGCAAACGCACAAGTTTTAGGGAAAGAGACCGTGCGTTCTATGGCGAACCGTCGTAACCAACGCGGTGATCGGCGCGTCCTTGTCGCAACTAACGGCGGTTTCGGCGTACTCGGGGATATGCGCGGCTATGGTGGTGTGTTGGAGAACTTGCACATCCAAGACGGTGAATTAATCACACAACCCACTGATGCCGAGGCATGCTTCGGCGTAACCGAGTCCGGCGAATTCTTGAGCTCCTCTGTGAAAATGGAAGCCAACGTCCAAATAGGTACGCACACCCTGTCACTGGGATGTATCAATCAACGGAGACTTGACGGGTGTCAGGTAACGCTTTACACACCACGACTCGGTGAATCTACACGCACCAACCGCCGACGCGGTATAGAGGCGATAATTAGTGGACTCTCGCTCCCGTTGACAACAAACTATGCGCACCCGTATCATGTAGAAAAGATTTCACGCGATGGGAACAGCACAATTCCGAGAGATGGCGCAATCCTCTGGATTAACGCACGACTGAAAGACCCAAGTGTTTCCCAGTTCAGCACTGGGGCAAATGGCACGCTTACACTTTCCCTCTCACCCCCCGAATGGAATCAGGTCCAACACGCTATCGGTGGACGGCTCCGACTCCTCAAGGACGGTAAGATAAATGAGACGCTTGTGGAGATGCACAACGCTGAAAAACGACATACACCGGGCAAACGGACACCTGTGCTAAATCTCAGCCATGAACCCCGAACCGCGCTCGGTTACAATGCGGATACACTCTTTTTAGTAGTCGCTGATGGACGACAACCGAAATACAGTACCGGTCTAACGCTCTATGAACTCGCCAGCATACTCATTGAACTCGGCGCAACCGAAGCGATTAATCTCGACGGCGGCTCCTCCAGCACCTTTGTTGTTGAGGATACGGTTATTAATAAACCGTCCGGACAGCAGGAGCGGGATGTCCTAAATGCTGTCTTTATCACAGCTGATGTGCCGTAGACCGCCCCTCTTCTGTAGGAGCGAGCTGTGCTCGCGACGTGTTTTCTTGTAGGAGCGAGCTGTGCTCGCGACTTCCATACTTCAACTTTGACGCGACAGAGCACTATATACGATCTTGGAGACCCATTGTGAAAATCTATTTTAGCGTAATTAACCGGTTGACGATATTTCTATTACTACTATTTTCCCCTGTTTTAGTTGTCAATGCAGCAGATCCCCCAGAACTCCTGAAGGCAACCCCGCTTTCCCAAACCGCAATTCAACTCCAGTTTGACGGACAATTACAAGCAGAAACCGCCGAAGACCTTGAAAATTATCGTATTGCCCCTGATGTCCAACTCGAATACGCTTTACTCGATCAACGCCTGAATCGGGTCCTGCTACTCACATCTCCGTTAGAGATAGATAAAGACTATCGCCTCACGCTGCCAAATATTCAGACAGGCATCGTCGTTAGGCTCCCATCCACAAACGAGATAACCTTCGGTTCGGGCAACGCCGTCACCTTCTCCGGTGGCTTACAGGACACGACGCTACATGTCAATAAAGACCGGAAAACACGAAACAACAACGCCGGTGCCGAGTCGACCCTTTTATGTAATCCGACAGGAAGCGTCTTCTTCGTCGCCTTTGATCTATTTGATGCTTTTGAAGATATGGGTATCCGAGAACCGACACAGGTCTTAGAAGCGACAATAAGTCTACACGTGCAACAATGCGATACAGATGCTGCACAGACTGTACTCTTCCGCCGTGTCCTGCTCCCGTGGAAAGAGGGCAGAGGCACATCAACGCGTGCGGAAGATAACGAACTCACTTATAACAGCGCATTGCATCGCAATCTCCCGTGGAATAAGCGTCCCGCGCAAGCGATGTTAGCAGGTATAGACGGTGATACCGAAAGCGATTACAACGGTTCCGAGGATGTCGCCCACCGCATTGACGGCACGGTTGAGATTCAAGGTGCTGAGAAACGTTATACCCTTAAAAGTGAACGCCTCACCGATGCCGTCCGCTTTTGGGTTGCGAACCCCGATTACAACTACGGCTACCTCTTCGCCTTGCAAGATGGCGATGTCCCCATCATTTTCACCTCAAAAGAGGCCACCGATGAAAACCTACGTCCAATCTTAACAATCCGCTACCAGACACAATTAGAAGAAGAGGGTGCCCTGCCACGGTAAACCCCTTGTGTTTTCGGTGCCTCAACCGAAATAAGACCTGTTGTGGAGCCTCATCAAGTTTGCTGATAGTTGTCCCCGGATATCAATTTCCTTGTAGCCAATTTACGAGATGGTTCGTAGAAGAATGTGATTCACTAACAAAATTTTTGACAGGAGTTGCAGTTTTATGCTATAATTCCTATCAATAACGACTTGTGCTAGTTAATTTTGTTTTTATAGAGTTTGCTTATGCGCGAACGATTTTCTTGAGTTTCATCAGAGAATGTCCGAAGCATTGATTCACCAAGTGCCAAGAAGACAACTAGCACAAGTGGTATCAATAAGTAACAAGTTGAGGAAGATACTATACACTCATTTTTCTGGAACTTAACAAAAATATGGAAAACTTGTTGCGGACTATTTTTTTACATTGGATTTTGTCCAATGTTCTACCCTGCCAATTGTGTGAATGGGACTTTATGTACACCTTTCTTTCACAATCTAGGCATCTCTTAACATCACGAAAGGAAAACAAGGTGCCCCTAAGAGTTCAGGAAGGAAACTCAATCAGTTTTCAGGAGCCGCTTCCTAATGAGAAAGTCATAAACGTCCCGCAGATAAAACAAGAACAATCCAATTGGTGTTGGGCTGCTTGCGCTGAAATGATTCTTCACTATTACGGTGGTACTACTGGGACCACTATTCAGCAATGTGAATTTGCGGACGAGCTCTTTGGTAGAACTGAATGTTGTTCGGAACCATCTAGTTTAGCCTGCAACCGGCCATGTGAGATACGAGATGTATCGGACCTATATTCAAGTCAGGATATACACAGTGAACTTGTAAATAATCCCGTTCCTTTTTCCACGTTGCAGTCAGAAATTGGTGATGGTCGTCCGGTTGAAGTAGCATACTTCTGGGGAGACAACGGAGGACCAGGTCATTTAGTCATCGTTCGCGGATGGCGTATTGACGGTAACGAAGAATTTGTGCATGTAAACGATCCCGCAGACAGTCCTACTACTATGTCTGGGATTGTCGCTTATTCTGAACTGCTAGCTCCGTACGGAGAAGGTGAGTGGAGCTATACTTGGATTGAAATTCAGAGGTAAACAAAATGGCTCACGTTCAAAAGTTACCAGATGATGCATTAGATGCTATTGCCCAGCAGGTTGGCAGATTATATCCATCACTTGATAGCAATGTAACGCAACGCCAACCTTCGGCAGAGTTAACAGAGACATTTCCCGTCTGGTTTTTGTCTGCTGATGCAATTAATACAGACAACGATAATTTGCTGGAACTTGCTCAGGACACACTTCGCTGGCACTCCCAAATATGGATTGATGGCAAACCGGCAGGTGTGTCACGTACTATAGCACCCAGTGATGATATTTCAGATTGGACTGTTAGACAAATATTAAAGGGTGATCTTGCCAAGGCAGTTGATGACGCTATTCACTGGGTTGATGCAGAAGTAGATACGGACCCGTTAGTGCGGATTCTTGAAATACCTACATTTTTTGTCACAGTTCTCTGGTTAATTGACGGTCAAGAATCTAGTGTTGTTATCGCAAAACTCCCGGAGTATTTACACAGCCTAAGTCCATTGGTACAGTATTCATCTCAGGATTTTTTGAGGGTTCTACGAGAGGAATCACATGCTATTGGAATCCGCAATGAACGTTCTCGCGCCCCAAGCTACCATGAACGAACAGCGTCTGAACGAAAAACATTCAATGTTTTATCAATTAGTGGTGATGGTATTAGCGACATCGTTCCTGCAATGATCTTGGCAGAAATTGAGAAGAGGACAGGTCTACCTACAGCAGACAATTTCGATTTTATTGCCGGACAATCAACAGGTCGAATGTTAGCACTTGGTTTGAGTACCAGAAACGACGAGGGTGAACCTGAGTATAAAGCAAGCGACCTTGTTAATATTTACGAGAATCTAAGAAATGGTATTTTAAATTTTTCTACCGAGGTAGTTGAAGCGGAATTTTTCCACAAAGATATTGACAGTGTCCGTTCCTATTTTCAAAACATAGTATCTAATAATTTTGAAGGAGTGCTTAGTTCTTATTTCCAAGGGACAACACTTGGTAATGTACTAGAAAACACAAAAACCATGGTTACCTACTACAACATTGGAATAGGATCATGTACCCCATTTTTCTTCAGAAGAACGGAATTAGAACAGGTCCCGGTAACTTGGAAGCCATCATATATTCCCTTAGAAACATGGCATGCAGTATCTGCAACGCCTATATATACTTTCTTTTCTCCTGTTGTGTCTGTTTATGCAGAAGCACAGAGAATAATCTCTGAAGTAGAACCCTTCACGCACTTTCAGAATTCCGATGTTTTTCTACTATCTATCGGAAATCCCCAGACTACTAGTGGCTTTCAAGAATCCGGTTCCTTAGGATATAATTGTGTGTCCTTACACACCCCTCTAAGCGGAGTGAGTGTTTACGTGGATAGGACTTCTGAAGATAACATCACAGATCCCAGAAGTTTGGCAGATGCTTTGATTGAAAGTTCAAAATTTCAGGAAGTCTGTGATCAGCTAATAGCGGCAATTTGAGTTACATTTTAGCTAAAAGTAAAAAAACAAAGCCAAACCCGGGCGTGATGAATAGGTTATTTACTGAAAACCATCACGCCCGTCCTAAATAATTATATTTTCTCACAGCAAACTGCTTGGGAAGAGAAAAGAGTGCTTTTGAAATTAGGGGTAGCTCAAGAAATTTGCTTTGACATCTTAATATCACTGGAAGCGGAATAGTCTTATGATAAATCGAGGGACACATGAGTGCTACAAACCGACAAAGTCGATTAGACACATTAAAAATCCGTGAGGCAGAAGGAACCCTGACGGAAAAAGAACGTGCAGAACTAAATGGGATCTTTGCAGAATTGGATGCAGAGGAAGCTGTAGCATTGAAACCAGCAATAGAAAAGCATCAAGCGTTTATTGATAGTTTGCTTGAGGAAGAGAGGGAACTTGAGACGACTATCGCGCAGTTACAAGCTATCGTTACTGCTCAGACACAACTCGCGGAGGATGCCCGCGCATACCTAATGCAACTTCGCGCAAAACACGCTATCCTTACAGATAAATATCACGCGCTTATTGGAGAAGAACTCGCTGACGCACGCTGAAATGGAATACTGTATGGACGAACAAAGGCGAGAAAAGGTCCGCGAACGTTATAACGCCAGATGCGGATATTGTGGAGTCCACGAAACAGATACCGGTGCAACACTCACAATCGATCATCACCGCCCCCTGGCGTATGGCGGAACCGAAAATGATGAAAACCTCGTTTATTGTTGTCCACGATGTAACCAACATAAAGGCGCATACTGGCATGAAATCCACGCACCTCATATTCGCTTACTCCATCCACTTGATGATGAATTAACACAGCATCTTTTTGAACAGCAAGACGCTCAACTCCTTGGACAGACTCCTGAAGGTATGTTTTATATTCAGCGGTTGCATTTGAATCGTCCGCAACTTGTTGCACACCGTCTCCAGAAGCAAGAAGTTCAAAGAAGACTTGATAAGATCAATGAACTTCGCGAGAGTCTCCGCGATCTACGACAGCAAATGGCTCTTGCATATTCAATTTTTCAGGAAACAATGGATGAAATTGAACGTGAAACCCAAACAATCGAAGAAGACGAGATGATAGATTCTAAATAAATAATTGAAGACTTTCCGACAGGGTGTTGTTCTTATACCTTAACTGACTTGGTCATTCATTACAAAGCCAAGCACTTCCAAAACCCTCCCGCGTAAGAACACACTACAATACCCCAGCACGCTTAAGAGTCAATAGAAAATTTGCAGGTGCTATTCTCTCCTCATAATCCCGAAAACGACTCTATTTAATCACGCAATTTTTGCGGAGTTATGCAATTTTTACACTATAATTCTTAGTTTTTTGCATACTGAAAAAAAGAAAAGAATCGCAAACAGATTTCATACCCGTTCAGCAAAACAGTAAAAAAATCGAATGCTGACACTCCTTCCGATAAACCCAATGTTTGCCTATGTTTAAACACGTCGTCTGCAAAGTATGCTTAGCGTTCCAACTGTTTTTCACAAATATTGAATCGTGTTAAGAGAGTTGGCACAAAATTTGCTTTAAAAATTACAAGGTATCACGCAGGAAAACTCGATCTAATAACCGATATAGATGGAGGATCTTTTTATGAAGAAAATACGTTGTAAGTACTGCAAAAGAAAAATTGATATGGAAAAATTGGAAGGCGACTGGCAATATAAGTTCTATAAATGCCCTCACTGTGAACGCGAAACTCCGAAACGGACATTTTTAGGAAAAACTGTCCGTGTTGGTAGATACGCACTATATCCTGTTCTCATATTTTTTGGCGCGCCCCCTCCGGAATAACGTGCAGTTGAATGTCTTTGTTCTATAGAGGCGGTTGTCCTATTACACTTCACACGTACTCCCGCAAATGCACTAAAGTCCGATCCACCGCGCCGAGATTCTCTTCAATCAACTGTTTGCCGATACTGCCCGCTGTGGTCCGTGCCGTCCCGTCCTTTAGCCACGCAGTCATCGCGTCTGCTAACTCTTGCACGGTGTGAACCAATTTCGCGCCACCGCGATCTACGAGAAGAGACGCTTCATAAGCGTTCTGGATCGTCGGACCGAAGATAACAGGTTTCGCCATCGCGGCGGGTTCCATCACATTGTGAACACTCCCTCGAAAACTCCCACCGACAAACGCGATATCCGCCAATCCATACAACCTCGCAAGCAGCCCTACCTTGTCAACGATGAGGACATCCATCACCGATAAATCTACATCACTTGTGAGTTCAGAAAAACAGAGATATGTCAATTTTTCTCGATCCAGGTGCTCACGAATCTCCGTTATCCGTTCCGGTGTCGGTTCGTGTGGGACAAGCATCAGATACGGGAAGTTTTCTGGCGTGTTTTCACGCAGCAGTTGATAAGCAGGTAACAACACCCTCTCATCCTCTGCATAAGTGCTACCTGCGATAAGGATAGGTCGTTTCATTGCAATATGGGCTTGCAAGCTGCGCCCTAAAGTTACCTGTCCGGGAATAAATTCAGTGTTAGGTTCAACAGAGATTGCGCGTCGGTAGACCTGTTCATAGCGGGTATCGCCAGTGACAACAATCTGGTGTGCGGGTGAGCAGAGTTCTTGAAAGCGCGCCGCGTCCGCTTCCGAAATCGCGCAATGCACATTGATATGCCGATGCACACTCCGAAAAAATGGCTTCGCAAAACGTGATAACCGTTTCGATTCGGCGTGCAACGTTCCAGCAACCACAATAATTGGGATACTGTGTTTAGAGGCACTCCAAACGAGGTTGGGCCAAATATCGAACTTGGAAAAAACGATGAGCGAAGGTTCAATGCGCCGTATTAAACGCGCCGCGTTGCGAAGTGTGTCTAACGGGAGATAGACAGCAGCATCCGCGTAAGGGTAGGATTTAGCATTCGGGGCAACGGACGGGGAGAAGAAAGTTAGGACAATTCGGGTCTCTGCATAAATCGCTTCAATGAGCGGTTTCGCCTGCTCAAACTCGCCAACAGAAGTGAAGTGAAACCAGGCAGTTTTTTCTAACGGACGCGCGGTCTGAAGTTGGTTTGTCAGCGCTGTGAATACCCGTTTCCGCCCTTTGATACCTTCCTGAATTTTAGGATTGCAACACCCGGCACTGTAGAAACCGACGAACATCGCTGGCACTGCAATGGCGTTATAGACAAGTTTCCAAAGCATAACACACCATAAGAAACAGGACCTACGCAAATTTAGCACGCGATGGTAGATTTTTTAGTTTTAAACCCCCTAAAGAATCAGAATCAACGGTATGAATGCCTTATGGCATTCACCGCCCCTTATCAGGGGGACTTTAAGAGGAAATGCGTAAGTCCTAAGAAAAATGGAAGGATAGGCGTGAGAAGTCAATTTCCCAATCATCCAACCTTCCATTCTGAAGATAGGTGCTTACAGGACATCTAAGATTTTTTTCTTTAATGCGTCTTTGGGCATAGCACCGACAATCTGTCCATTCGGAACCACTTTACCGTCTTTGAATACAAGCAGCGTCGGGATACTCCGAACACCGTATTGCATCGCCGTTTGACGATTGTCATCCACATTTACTTTTCCCACTTTGAAGGCTTCTGAATTCTCCTCGGCGAGTTCCTCCAAGATCGGTGCAATCATTTTGCACGGACCACACCACTCCGCCCAAAAATCAACAACAACCGGGGTATCCGATGTAAGCACCATTCCTTCAAATGTATCGTCACTAATTTCAAACGTGTTCTCAGCCATGATAACTCCTTTTGTTTAGAATCAAGTAGGGAAAATAACCACTTTACAGAACTATTTAGTTTTAAGAAATTCGCGGGCTTTATGTTTTCTGTTACAGATCCGGTGCGGTTAGAAACACGCACCTACCGGTCCTGGGGGCCAAAATTGGACGAAAAACCGAGAACTAAATAGCCCTGACCACTTTAATAACATTATGCTTGCGAAATCTCTCTTATAAGTGCAGCAAGACAGTGCATCAAGATGTTAATATGATACCCTATTCTGAGAAAAATTGCCAATCATTTTTTCCGTCGTTTTTTTCTCTTGATAAAAAATGTGTAATATGATATATTGAGGGAAATTGAGAAATAACTTATTGTCCAATCAACGCTATAATCTTAATCTGAACTTACAATTGTAAGGAGGCACCGCATGCCTGATAAAGAGAAAAAACAAGGCACGAACATCTCGCGCCGGAACTTCATAAAAGGCGTGGGGACTGGCACCGTTGCCGCGACCGTCGCACCCAGCGTCTTAATTAGTGGTGAGAAAGCCGCCGATGCCCAAACGGGGGACGCTGTTGAGCGCGCAACAATTCAACTCAATATCAACGGGAAACCGTATCAAGTTGAAGTTGAAGCACGCACAACCCTTTTGACCGTTTTACGCGACGGAATTGATACCAGCGGGAACAACATCGACTTAACCGGTGCCAAACTCATTTGTGACCGCGGTGAATGTGGCGGTTGCACCGTCATGATAGATGGGAAATCGGTCTACGCCTGTATGATGCTTGCGATGGACGCACAAGACAAGCAGATCACAACCGTTGAGGGATTGGCAGATGGCGACGACTTGCATCCTGTCCAAGAAGCATTCATCCAACACGATGCACTGATGTGCGGGTTCTGCACACCCGGTTTCGTAGTTTCATCCGCAGCACTGTTGAGTGAAAACACCAAACCGACGCTTGAAGAAATCAAAGTCGGTCTGTCGGGGAACACGTGTCGTTGTGGAACTTATCCGTTCATCTTTGATGCTGTCAAAACCGCATCACGGAAGATGTGATTCCTATTGCTTACTTGAAAGCGCGTCTCGACTTGTGAGACGCAAAAGCCCACCGTTCTCTCTGAACGGTCGCCTATAGGAGGAAAACGTATGGCATCATGGGGAGAAGCAAGTGAATCTCGTCTTATCGGCAAACGGATCCCCCGTTTGTCAGGTAGAGATAAAGTCACTGGCAAAGCGAAGTATACCTTTGATATTAATCGACCGGGAATGCTTTATGGACGCATCTTACGTTCTGAAATCGCGCATGCGAACGTTGTAGGGATAGACCTCAGCGAAGCGGAAGCACTGCCCGGTGTCAAAGCAGTTATACCGATTATTGAAGTAGGAAAGAAAATTCGGTACCAAGGACAAGAGATCGCTGCAGTCGCAGCGGAAACCGACGATATCGCTAAAGACGCAATTCGACTGATTCGTGTTGACTTGGAAGAACTACCCTATGTCGTCACAGAAGCAGACGCGATGGCAGAAGGTGCGCCGCAAATCCGAGACGATTGGGAAGGGAATCAGAGCGAACCCGGTGTCAGAGAAGCTGGCGATCTTGAAGGCGGGTTTGCGCAAGCCGCTGTCGAAGTGGAAGCAACCTATCACGCACCTGTCCAGACACACGTCTGCTTGGAGACACACGGACACGTCGCGGAATGGGAAGATGATCAGAATCTAACCGTTTGGGCATCCACACAAGCCGTGTTTGGCACTCGCAACGATTTAGCAGGCACTTTTGATCTGCCCGCAAACCAAGTCAGGGTGATTACCGAGCACATGGGTGGCGGTTTCGGTAGCAAATTCGGTCCGGGTGTAGAAGGACGCACCGCCGCCGAATTAGCACGTATGACCGGCAGAGGCGTCAAACTGATGCTTACTCGAAAAGCGGAACACCTTGTTGCTGGCAATCGTCCATCAATGACACAGCATGTCCGTGCAGGTGCGACAAGCGACGGACGGCTCATTGCTTACGATATGAAAGGCTACGGTACAGGTGGTATCTCCAGCGGTGCCGGTTTCCAAGCACCTTATGTCTATCATGTGCCGAACCAACGCACTGAAAGGATGAATGTCGCTGTCAATGTCGGGAACCAACGCGCGATGCGTGCACCCGGGCATCCACAAGGCGCGTTCGCTATGGATTCACTGATGGATGAACTCGCCGAGAAACTCGGAATGAATCCGCTGGAATTTCGCCGTATCAACGATCCAAGTGAAGTCCGACAGGCACAATATACGCTCGGCGCACAAGAGATCGGATGGCACCGTCGTAACAGTGTTCCCGGCTCTGGCACAGGCGTAAAAAAACGTGGCATGGGTGTCGGCAGCGGTCAATGGGGTGGTGGCGGTGGACCCAATACGCAAGCACGTGTCACCATCAATTCGGATGGCTCCGTTGAAGCGGTCACTGGCACACAGGACCTCGGCACAGGTGTCCGAACTGCGATCGCCATTATTGCTGCTGAAGAATTGGGACTTAATCCGACCGATATTAGCGTAAAAATTGGTGATAGTGAACCCGGGCTACCCTCCGGTGGTAGTGGCGGTAGTCAGACGATGGCATCCGTCGCGCCCGTCATCAAAACCGCTGCAGCGGCGGCGAAACAGAAACTGTTTGAGCGCGTTGCCCCGCAACTTGAAGCACCTGTGGAAGACTTACGCGTCGGTAATCACACCATCTATGCTGTCTCTGACAGAACGAAAACAATTAAGTGGGAATTGGCAACCGGACAACTCGGTATGGAAAGCATCAGTGAAAGTGGACAATGGGATGAGGAACTCCGTCAAGGCGGCGTTGCTGGCACGCAGTTCGCTGAAGTTGAAGTTGATACCGAAACGGGTGAACTCAAAGTCATCAAAATCGTCGCCGTTCAAGATTGCGGATTGGCGATTAACCGCTTGACGACAGAGAGTCAGATTAATGGTGGGGTTATCATGGGGTTGGGGCAAGCCATCCTCGAAGAACGGTTCATGGACGCGCAAACCGGACGCATGCTCAACGCGAACCTTGAGGATTACAAAGTCCCCGGAACTTTTGAGATTCCCGAGATTAAATCCATCGTCTTCGATACACATCGGAAGGTGACAGGAGTCGGTGAACCACCGTGTATCCCGACACCAGGGGCCATCGCGAACGCCGTTTACAACGCCATTGGCGTTCGGGTTCGGGAACTGCCCATCACACCCGATAGGATTCTCAACGCGCTTGCCGAGCAAAAGGCATAAGGAGGTAAGCAATGGATAATTTTAGTTACGTCAACGCCACCAGTCTCGAACAGGTCACCGCACTGCTAAGCGATAGTGGATGGGGCGAGGTTATGCTTATCGCAGGCGGTACGGATCTGCTCGCTGAACTCAAGGAGTATGTTGAGACACCAAAGACGCTCGTTAATCTCAAGACCCTGCCCGGAATGGACGGCATCGAAGCCGATGCATCGGGCTTAAAAATCGGTGCGTTAACCACCGTCGCTGATATTGCTAAACATCCAACGATTCAGCATCACTATACCGTTTTGGCACAGGCTGCGGTTTCTGTCGCGACACCGCAGATCCGGAACGTCGGCACACTCGGTGGCAACCTCTGCCAACGTCCACGATGCTGGTATTACCGCGATGAAACCACCGACTGCCTGAAAAAAGGTGGAGACATCTGTTATGCAGTTGATGGATTGAGCAAGTACCATGCAATCCTCGGCGGTGATCCTGTCTACATTGTGCATCCTTCAGACCTCGCACCGGCACTTATCGCGCTCGGCGCATCGGTAACGATTGTCGGACCCGAAGGCGAGAAGACGATGTCGCTTGAGGAATTCTTTACTTTACCGGCAGCGAACCCGTACCGCGAAAACGTGCTACAACCGAATGAAATCGTTATTGGCGTTCAGGTACCGCCTGCGCAACCCAATACGAAAAGTTTCTATCTCAAAGCACGCGAGAAAGGCGCGCCGGACTTCGCATTGGCGAGTGTCGCAGGGGTCTTTGAAATGGATGGGAAAACCTGTAAAGCCGCCAGCGTTGTTCTCGGCGGTGTTGCCCCCGCACCGTGGCGTTCTAAGGAAGCGGAAGCCACGCTTACCGGTAAAATGATTAATGAAATGGTCAGTAAACAGGCGGGAGCGGATGCTGTCAAGGACGCGCAACCCTTGAATGACAACGCCTATAAGGTGACCTTAACACAGAATCTCGTCAGCCGCGCTGCTATGATGGCCGCAAGCTAAAGGAGCGTCAACATGTTAGAAGGAAAAACACTTCCAATCCTCAATCGTCCGATATGCCAGAACCTCCGGACGAAAGCGATTTACATTCCGGGTGGCAATCTGCAGAACCTGGTTGAAAATAACCCGGGTTCGCACTATTGGTGCAACTGCACGATGCAAGTTGTAGGCCCCGACGATCAGTTCGTGTCACCGGATGCTTGTAAGCAGTCTCGCGCCTGTTTTGATCCCATCGGCGGCAAGCCGGTGGTGTAACCTCAAGATGGCTGTCAGCCGTCAGCCGTCGGCTATCGGTAAAGAGGGTTTTGTGGTTGTCACGGAAACTTCTTTGCTGATGGCTGTCAGCTGACAGCCGAAAGCCACTAAAAAATGTTTCTGAATTCGTTGATGCAATGGATACATGTCGGATCCGTCGTCCTGATGATAGGAGGCTTCTTTTTTTTTCGCGTTGTTCTTCTCCCGGTTGCCAAACGCTCCACTGATTCTGCGGCATTGATTTCATCGGCACTCCGCCGTTTCAGTGGTGTCGTCTGGACAGCGTTATTAACTATCCTTATATCTGGGCTGTATAATTTTATAACTTTTTTTCGCGCTGCACGCGCAGAAGCAGTTATCAATCCTGTTGTCTCGGATTATTCGCTCTACATCTTCGTCTTAGGTATCAAACTCTTTATCGTCTTTCTAATATTTACGTTAGCCATCGTCCTAACATTCCCATATCCGGTGTTCGATGTGTATCAAAAGAGACCGGCACGGTGGCTCAACCTCACGGTAATTTTAGGATTGATAGTTATCTTCTTATCTGCCTACTTACGTCGGTTAGGTTAAATAGGACTTACGCACCCCCCACTGCATTCGGGGTTTCAAACCCCGAATGCAGTGCGTAGGGTGTCCGTTATCATGGGAAAATGCGTAAGTCCTGTTAAAAAAATTATCAAACAAACGAAGGCAACACTCGCTGAAAAAACCGGAGTTGCGGTAGCAGCGAAACCCTAAAACGCAAACTGTCAGCCGACTGCTGACGGCTGACAGCCTGAGTTACTGGAGGAAAGAGATGTCAGTTTTGAGTTCCGAAGATCACGCTTTTTGGGAAGAAAACGGTTACGTCGTCATTCACGACGCAGCACCGCCAGAGTTAATACAAAATACTGCTAAAGCCGTCTGGGACTTCCTTGAAATGGATGCCGACGACCCTGACAGTTGGTACCCCGACCCACCGCGTAAGGGGATCATGGTAGAAATCTACCAGCATCCAGCCTTATGGGCGACGCGTCAATCCCCACGTATCCACCAGGCTTTCGCCGAAATTTGGGACAATGAAAAGTTATGGGTCAGCTTCGATCGCGCCAGCATGAGTCCACCCAATGTCCCCGGTAAATTTGAACGCACAAACTTAGGACTTCATTGGGACATGTCCGTCGAGGTCCCTGTCCGATTCCATGTGCAAGGCGTTCTCTATCTCACCGATACCGCAGCCGACCAAGGCGCGTTCACCTGTGTCCCCGGATTCCATAATAAAATTGATGAATGGATCAAAAACCTTCCAGATGGTGCCGAGCCGAAGCAGCAGAATTTGGAGGCACTCGGTACAATTCCAGTCCCGGGTAAAGCAGGCGACCTCGTGATTTGGCACAGTGCGCTGCCCCATAGTGCTGGCATTAATACTGCTGATAAACCCCGTGTCGCCCAATACATCACCATGACACCGACAGGCGAAGGAAACCCTGAAGCACGCGAGCGACGCATCAATGCTTGGAAAGAACGCATGGCAGGCTTTGGCGGCGAACGTGCGGAAAAAGAGCATGAATCCGGTGAAACGGCGTATTTAACCGATCTTGGGAAAAAATTACTCGGGCTCGAAACGTGGGGATGAACCCGCAACTTAACCGACTTGTCCGCGGTTATCTCCGGTGGTGTCCGATCACTGATGGAAAACGGCTCCTTTTGAACCTAACGAGAGATTGGATTACCCCCGAGAATCCGATTGTCACCTTTGAAACCAAGTATCAGTTCCGATTGAAAGCCAATTTAGCGAACCCTGAACACCAGTATCTCTATTTTTACGGCACCCATGACGAAAGATATATCGTTACGAAACTCCTAAACATTATTAAATCCGGGGATATTTGTTGGGATATTGGCGCGAACATTGGGTTCTATACATGCCTTCTCGCTTCACTGGTTGAGGATAGTGGAGCAGTTGTAGCGTTTGAACCTGCTGCTCGCACCTACGGCTATCTCAAAGAAAATGTCTCTCTAAACCAATTCACGAACGTCACTGTAGTCAACAAAGGACTGGGTGACAAACAGGAACAGCGGCTTCTCCACTATTCCGAGGCAGGGCTTGCCGAAGGCACTGCCTCGTTAAAATATGCTGACGGACGCGCAGCATCAGAACGCGTAACACTTGACACGATTGATGACCTTATCCGCGAACTTCCTACGCCTGAATTTGTCAAAATTGATGTAGAGGGGTATCAGTTGGAGGTCTTGCGTGGTGGAGAACACTTCTTAAAAACCCGCGCTCCTCTCTTAATGGCAGAACTCAAAGATGTTGGCGAAACAAATCGTGCCATTTTCGGTGAACTTGAGGATTACGTTGCAAATTTAGGGTATCAGTTGTATAAAATCAGGAAACATTCTATCCAGCGATGTAAAAGACTCTCTGACACAACTGAAAGGAATTTCTTTCTGGTCAAAGAGCATTCTCGTGCCTTTTCCAAGATTTTACCATGGTTGAGGTAAGCGAAAGCCTTTTCTATAAACTGTGGCAACATTTTGTGGATAGCACTCGCGAAATTACGCGAGAGGCATCTAAGGCACAGGACAAAAGCGGACAAAAGCAAAGGAGGGTTTTGTCATGACGTATAACATCTGTGGTATAGCCCGTAAGTTACGCTTGCAATTCAAGATTTTCCTGCTAATTGGAATCCTTCTCGGATGTGCTGTGGCAACATGGGCAGAAACACCTGAAGTGTTCCTCTATTATGATGAAAACTACGGTTTTAATCCGGACGGTTGGGGCGATTGGAAATCGACGAAGAAGATTGAAGATGCCGTTGTTGCAGAATTGGATGCGGCAAAGATCGCCTCTGTTGTCGGGAACGCTGATGAGTTCCTCGCCTATATGGAAGATAATCCGGAGGGCGTTATTGTCTCTCCAATCGTGGTTCCCGAAATCGTCTATACAATCGGCATGAAAGATGACAGCCCGATGGAGAACTTCCTGTTCGGTGGTGGTGTGCTCATCTATTCCGGAGATACGCCGTTCTATGCCGTTGGGAAGAAAGATGCACCGGGGCAGAAGGTTGTCCCCGGCAACCAAGGCGTGAAAGATGTTCTCAACTTTACGGCACAGTATATCACAACTACCGCTGCTGCTGTCAAGCCGACACCGGAAGGCAAAGAACTAATTCCGAGCCTGGAACCCTTTAATCCGAATCGTCCGGGACTGCTCAACGTGTTGGAGGATGAGAAGTGCGATCCCATCGAAGTCTATGCTGCAGCCGGCAACTCAGCGGATCCGATCCTCTTTGCCGCGCCAGACATGAAAGGCTATTTCGTCCACTTCCACATGGAAACACTCGGCAATAAACCTGACGATTATCTCGCGCAGGTCGGATTGGAGATCGGCGAACTCATCACCAATCGATTCGGTGAATTGTTGGATGTTGAACCCCAAGGAAAACTAACGACGACGTGGGGTAACCTCAAGGCTTTGAAGTAAATTCACCTTGATACTGTTTTATCGTATTTAGGACGGACGCGTTTCCTCTCAAAGTCCCCCTGATAAGGGGGATTTAGGGGGTTAAACTCTTAAAGTCCGCTGATAAAATACACTAATATTTACACACTCGCTGGCGAGGTTTCCTAACCTCGCCAACGCTAATATGTATAGGTTTTACTATATCTGTTGGTCCTGCTACACTTTAAACTGACCGTCCTAACACTGGATATGCTGGATCGTTATATCCTTTCCCAGTGTGTTCTCCGGGTGGCACGAGTTGGTTAATAGTCGCTTCATCGGTTTCTGTTAGCACGCAATCCAAACATCCCAAGTTATCCTCAAGTTGTTCCATTGTGCGTGGTCCGATGATAAGAGAGGTAATCGTCGGATTCGCTAACACCCACGCCAACGAAAATTGCGTCAACGTTTTACCGTGTGCATCTGCCAGCGGTTTCAGTTGTTGTGCGACTTCGTAGCTCTCTTCGCGGAGTTCAGTCTGTAAAATCCGCCTGTCTTTTCGCGCCGCTCTTGAACCTTTGGGCGGATCTTCGCCGGGCAGATACTTACCGGACAGCACGCCTCGCGCTAACGGACTATACGGCACAACGCCGACACCATATTTCTCACAAAACGGCAGCAACTCCACCTCAATATCTCGGTTAACGATATTATAGAGCGGTTGAACGCATACGAATTCTTCGAGTCTCTGTTCTTTGCTCGTCCAGAGTGCTTCACAGACCCGCCACGCCTCAAAATTGGAACACGCAATGTAGCGCACCTTCCCCTGTCTCACACAATCGTCCAAAGCCCGTAGCGATTCTGCAATTCGCGTGGAGGTATCCCAACGGTGTAGATAATACACATCTATATGATCTGTGTTAAGGCGTTTGAGACTCGCTTCGACGGCTGACATGATATGGAATCGGTGTGAACCCGCATCATTCACATCCTCTCCCATTGATCCATGTACTTTCGTAGCGATAACCCATTTCTCTCGGTTTTCACGAACCGCTTTCGCAATAACGCGTTCGGATTCACCATCGTTATAGACATTCGCAGTGTCCATAAAATTGATACCGGCATCCAATGCTTTATGGATAATCCGAATTGAATCCCTTTCATTCGTCGGTCCACCAAACATCATCGTACCAAGACAGAGCGGTGAGACTTTTACCCCCGCGCGCCCAAGTGTCCTATATTCCATGTTGTTCTCCTTTTTATGGCTAACGGCTATCAGCAAGAGGGCTATCAGCATTCGGCTATCGGCTGTCGGCTTTCAGCCTGCTTCGCAGTGAGAATAACAAGAGGTTTTTGATGAATAGAAAACCCTCTTTGCTGACAGCCGACGGCTGACGGCTGATGGCTAATCCACTGACAACCACTCATGCCATTCGAATACCACCATTAACATCCAGCGTCGCACCCGTCACATACCGACCATCTTCGGAGGCGAGAAAAAGAATAGTGGTCGCAATCTCCGAGGCATCAGCGACGCGCCCGAGGGGGATCTGATCCGTCATATCGGGGTGGTTTTTCGCCATCTCTGTTGCTGCGACACCCGGTGCGATGGAGTTAACTGTGATGCCGTACTCGCCAAGCACACGCGCCAACGATTTTGTCAGGCACATCACGCCTGCTTTTGAGGCAGAATACGGTGCAGATGCGACCAATCCACCGACCTGTCCTGCCAACGAACCGAGGTTGATAATCCGTCCAGAACGTTGTGCTTTCATCGTCTCCATCACCGCCTGAGAACAGAGGAAGGGCCCCTTAAGATTTACAGCCATCATCCGATCCCATTCGGCTTCGGTGCATGCGTCTATACGGGTATAACTGAAAATACCGGCGTTGTTGACTAAAATATCAATGCGTCCAAATGTCTCAAGTGTCTGTTGAACCATTCCACGCACGGAGTCGCCATCCGCCACATCTGTTTCAATCACTAAGCATTGTCTACCGAGTGCTGTTATTTCTGCTGAAACCGCCTCTGCGTTCGCGATATTCACCTCAGGGATGACAACATCCGCACCTTCGCTCGCGAACGCGAGGCATGTCGCTTTTCCAATGCCCCCTCCGCCACCTGTAACAATCGCAACCTGCCCTTCTAAACGCATCTCTGTGCTCCTTTATCTGTTTTTTTAAAGTGCAGTCAAGTCCGAACTGCACTTTTTTCGTCCTTGCAAAATTGCAATAAATGTAGTAATATAATCTTATTATCACACGAAATTTGGAAAAAGTCAACAGGCTTGGTTGGTCAGAGCCATTCAGTTTTCGGTTTCTGTTGGTTTTACAGATAGCGTGTCAGGATAGAAGACTATTGAAAGCAACATTCTTTGTTATCGCTATTTTACTTGAAGGGAATTGGATTATGAAAATGGAAATGCCTTTGCGTTGGCTTAAACCAGTTCTGGTCTTGGGTTTCGTTTGTAGTTTGGCATTCACAGCCGCAGCCCAGAATTATTATCCGGCAGAGATCGGCAATACTTGGGTTTTGGAGAGAAGTGATGCTGAAGAACGGCGCACCTATAGCCTTGAGGGGCCCGAAACTGTTAACGGGACCGAGGTTATCACCTTGAAAATTGAAACTGAGGAACTCTCTACTGGCGATCTTGATACCGATAAATACTTTTTAACTGTCGGCAGTGAAGCCATTAAACTCCACGGAACTGTCTTCGAGGAAGCTGCCATCGGCGGCACCGTGACAGCGGATTTTCCGACACCCGCAACCTTCTTCCCTTTGCACTTATCACTCGGCGATAAATGGCAGATAGTTGCGGACGCAAAAGTCAAAACAGACTTTCTGACAATGGACGGAAAAAGCACTACTAATTTGGAAGTCGTCGGGTTTGAAGACCTTGAGACACCAGCTGGAACGTTCCAAAACTGTGCGAAAGTTAAATTGGCGTTGACATTCTCTACCGATGGCCTCATAAAGATAAATCTTGAGTCGACGACTTACCAGTGGTTAGCACCTGATATAGGTCCTGTTCAATATCAAAATAGTGACGGCTTGCGCTCTCTTTTAATAAGCACTAACCTACCCACTGAACCTGAGGTGCCCGATACCCCGGAAGAGGGGGCATCTGATACTATGGAGGCAGACGTTACATCCGAACCCCCTCCCGAAGAAGACACTACGCCTGAACCGCCTCCTGAGGAAGACACTACGCCTGAAGTGTCGCCTTATGACGTGAACGCCGACGGTGTTGTGAATACCTTGGACCTCACTTTTGTCGCCGCGCGTCTGGGTGAAATGGATCCCGAAGCGGATGTAACGGGTGATGGGATCGTTAACATTTTGGATTTAGTGAGCATCGCGCAGAATTTCAGCAGTTAATCTTATGTTGTTTAATTTTACGCGCCAAATCCGTTTTGGCGTTTTTTCAATAGGAATCTACCACAAATTACCTGTAACCTTGAATCCAATTCAGGTGTTATAATTTTTTATTAACAGTGTTGTAAAGTTGAGTCGTTATCACACGGAATTTGGAATGAGCCAATATGGTAAACTGGAAAGTGGTATTAGTCGTGATTGTCATTGCGATGCTGGCTATGGCAGTCGGAATGTGGTTTGGATACCGGTATGTATCCGAACAGGAGGAGATCTCGCCAGAAGGGCACCATGAACCCTCTGATGCCGCGTTACCGCGCCACAATCAGCCGCTCATGCTTGCCGTTGCTCCAGCGAAAATTCCGTAGAGATAATTTTCTATAAATATCGTTCAATTTCATATTTTTTGAAAAAGGAGTTCTAAATTATGAAAGTTCCCAAATTTACATCTTGGCTGAAACCAATCTTGGTGTTGAGCATTATCTGTGGCTTCGCGCTTACAGCGACAGCACAAAATTATTATCCCCTTGAAGTCGGAAATACCTGGACTCTGGAGAGTACCGATGGGGCTGAAAGGCTCACCTATTCTATTACAGGTCCCGAGGTTATCAACGGACAAGAACTGAAGATCCTGAACATCGCTACCAGTCTTACAAGCGATGCGACTGGCGAGCCGTTTGACCATGACAAATATTTTGTCACGCTGAATGACGAAGGGATTCTACTGCATCAAACTATCGTAGATGAAGGCGCGTTTGGCATCGCAGAAGCGACCTTTGATCCACCGGCGACTTTTTTCCCAACCGCATTGCCAGTCGGGCATCAGTGGGAAATTGTGACAGAGACGGTGCTGCAGCTGGTCGGTCCGGTAACCAGCACCAGCACCATAGAAGTTATCGCAATTGAGGACGTAGAAACACCAGCAGGAATATTTCAAAACTGCGTTAAGTTGGACATTAAACGTATAGTCGATACGGCTCTCGGAAAGGTGAATTATCATTTTTACCAATGGTTGGCACCTGATGTAGGACCTATCAAATTTCAGAATGCTATACAAGGTGTTACGTATGAATTGCAGAACTACGACTTAGTTGAAGCACCTGCGGAGGATATGCAACCGACTGAAGAAACTACCGAAGAGGTAACTGAGGAAACCACTGAAGAAGTAACTGAGGAAACCACTCAGGAAACTGCTGAAGAGGTAACCGAGGGTGAAGTGCCTGCAGAACCGATGCTGCCAAAAGCATACAGTTTTGATCTCACACTTGAACCCGGTTTGAATATGATCTCTATCCCATTGATGCCAGAAGAGCCTTACACTGCGAAATCATTAGCAGAAATGTTAGAGGCAACCCTTATTATCCGATTAGATGTGCCAACTCAGAATTTTATTGCCTACACTACGGTTGATGAGGGGACCGGATTTAGCATTGACGGCGGCAAAGGTTACATCGTTAATACGCTAACGGGTGGTACGGCGACATTCACCGGTACGGCGTGGGATAACCAGCCCAAAGCCGCTGATGACGCACCTGCTGCACCCACACTTTCTACCCATAAGAACACCTGGGCGTTTGTTGTCACCAGTAACATCAGCGACATGAAACCGGGTACGGGGTACATCCTCATCGCAAAAAACCTCCGCACAGGTACCATCGCTACGGAGACTCTTACAAGCGAAGTGAAACGTTCTGCTGCTGTCTGGGCAGACCTCAACCGTAAGAGCGTCGTTGAAGCAGGCGATAAACTCGAAATCGCGCTTTACGACGAACGCGGGAATATTGTCTCCGGTCCCTTCCAGCGCACTGTTTCTACTGCTGACATTCGTAACGCATTCCTGAATCTGCAACTAACTGTCGGCAACGTACGACCAAAAGACACGATTCTGGCGCAGAACTATCCGAACCCGTTCAACCCTGAAACATGGATTCCGTATCAGTTGAGTAAATCCGCTGAAGTGTCGATCCATATTCACAATGTGGCGGGGCATCTGGTGCGTACGCTGGATTTAGGGCTGAAACCGATAGGTTCGTATATGACACCATCGACCGCAGCGTATTGGGATGGTAAAAACACAGCGGGTGAGCGTGTAGCGAGTGGTATCTATTTCTATACGCTCCAGACTGCAGACTTCGCTGCAACCCGACGGATGGTAATCCTCAAGTAGGAGATACGAATCTCAAGACGACTCAATTAAACGCCTTGATGTCATCATCAAGGCGTTTTTCATGATAGGTCAGTTATTATGGAAAATGCGTAAGTCCTATTAAAAAGAAAAGGGGAATCACGTGATTAAAAACACTATATTACTCACTGCGATACTCTGTGCTTTCGTTAGCACAACATCTGCACAAAATTACTACCCCACAAATATTGGGAATACCTGGATCATGGAAAGCACAGACGGTACTGAACGTATCACTTACACGCTTGAGACACCCGACGCAGCACTCAACGGTGAAGCGTTTCGCACCCTTAAAATTATAACAGAGGTGTTAGGGACAAGCACGGCTAATACGAACACATTCCTTGTTGAGGTCAATGAAGAAGGGATGAAAGTCCATAGCATAGTCGCAGAACTCGGTGATGTGTTCGGTATATCGCGTATAGAATTCTCACCGCCTGCCGTCTTTTTTCCACCAACGTTTCAACTCGGAGATACATGGGAGATTCTCGGAGAAACAGAGGTATATCTGGTAGGTCCCGTTACGATTTCAAATGTGAACGAAGTCGTCGCTATAGAAGATGTGGTTACACCGGCTGGCACATTTGAGGATTGTCTGAAAATTAGAATACTCACGAAAACCATCGCTGCGTCTCAAGCCAGTCGCTCTACGTCCTATCAGTGGCTCGCACCGGATATCGGTCCAGTTAAATTTGAGACAGGTCAGGATATCATCTTTGAATTAGTCAGTTACAATCTGCTAACGCCTGAGAAACCTTATGATGTGAATGACGATGGCGTTGTTAATATTTTGGACCTCACCTTCGTTGCTTCTCGTTTGGGTCAGGATGATCCGAAAGCCGATGTAAATGGCGATGGCACCATTAATATTCTCGATTTAGTACTTATTGCACAGCACTTAGGCACTTAACAATAACGTGGGCACCCCTCAAACAGAGACAGGACTCACGCATTTTTCCATGATAACGGACGTCCGATGTCCTGCAGGCGGGGTTTTAAACCCTGAAGAAATACGCAGAAACACGCAGAAACACCCTATCAAAGACCCCTATCAAAGACCCCCAGCAAAAACCCTGCAGTGGGAGCTGCGTAAATCCTAAGAGATAGCATCCAGAACGCCACGGAATTAGATGGAATCCTGTTGCACTTCACCTGCGTCGAGTGTTATTGTATTCCACACAGCCTCTTCATCGGTTTGCAATCGCCATGAAAATGTGAACGGTGAATCGCCGCCGTTGTAGAAGATGACCTCCGCCTGCTGCTCTCCATTGACAAGGGGTCTCACTAAAGAGAGAAGCGTTCGCGGGTGGTTTTGTCTGTTGCCCTGTCGGATCTCCAGCAGTTGTGTAACTTTGCTCTGAATTTCACGCGTGCCGAGAAGTAGCGGACCATAACACGCTGTAACCGCGCCTTGCCCCCAATTCCGTCCATGTCCTGCGGCAACCGAACAGACCGCGCCGCCCATATCGGCGTGTTCCCGTCCACCGCGCAACACGCGTCGCGCAATCCCCAAACGCGTCGCTGCACTCCGCAACGCACGCATCGCGTAGACAGGCTCACCCGTTACCTGATATGCGAGCGTCAACGTAGCAGTTGAGGGCTCCTGAATCGGTTTCACGGATCCATCATCTGACCATTCTCCCCAATACGCCATATCCGAACGTTTCCCGACACCGAGTTCCCGGCGACGTGTCTCTTGCGGAAAAATCAGTGCCAGCAGTTCTGGTGGTTCGTCAGATAAATCCTCTAATCCGGCACGAATTGCAGCATCAAATTCGGTATCCTCGAATGTCCAACGGTAGTAACTTAACGCAGCCGCCGCGGGATCATTAAACGGATCCGCCAACGATGTCACGAGCGGTTCAACGATGCGTTTCGCCGCTGTTTTGAATATCTCATCCCGAGATAGCAGATAGAGATCGCCTAATGCATAGATAGCACCAGAAGCCAACAGGACTTCAATACCGGCGAGCGGATCTCCGGGAATGTGGTGTGTGCTTGCAACAAGCCGATGTACATTCCTTGCGTCGACCGCAGCTTCATCAAGTCCTTCCCCGTCAAGCGTCCAAATCAACGGCATCGGATCGGGTGCCGCGATGAGCCGTTCCGCCCGCTTTCTGCCGTACTGCAATGCCCATGTTAGATAGCGTTCTTCACCCGTCACACGGGACGCTGCAAGTGCGATATGAATAAATCGGAAGTGCTCTGCCATCTCATAAGCATTGTTCTCGTCGTTCGCCACGTCTCGGCTACCGATGTTATAACCGATGAACGTATCTCGGTCGTAATCATACCACGCTGGGATCTCTGGCACCCAATTGCCGATATGCTCTGCGGCATCCGTCAACAGGTTAACGGCTTCCGTATCCTCAGGGACCAGCCCGATATAGCGAGGTAAGAAAAGCAAAAAAGGTTCCGGTCCGTGATGTGCCTCCGCCTTCGGTTCATAGCCGTGGAAGCAATCGCGTTTCACCCAACCGAGCAGTGCTGCCTTCAGTGTATCGAAATGCTGTAGGACAGTCGCATCGCCAGTGATGAGATAGTGTGGAAACCACGCCAGGGCATAGTTTGCCTCGTCTTCGCCACCATCGTTCGGCCCCGGTGGATCGAGCAACATACTCTGTTTCAGCCAACGCTCCATCTCGTTTTTAAGTTTCGTATATTCGGCGTAGCACTCGCGGATAATGCTGTTCATTAAATCTCTCCTACAGTAGCGATTTCACAAATTCGATGCTCTGTTTCGCAATCGTCTTCGGATCCGGTTTGAAATCGAATACCTCTGTCGAGACATACCCCTTGTAGTCAATCTCTTTCAGTGCCTCAATAATGGGTGGATAGTCCACATTGCCAGAACCGGGGAGGTAACCGTTGTCGTCATTGGAGTGGAAATGTGCGACGTGCGGCGCGTGTTTACGGATCTGCGTCGGCATATCGATCCCTTCTTTCGCCGTGCTACACACATCCAAAATCATCTGAAAATTCGGATGATTGACGGCTTTCACCATCTCAACGGCTTTATCGGGGTGCGTGATGAAGTTCGTCTGATCACTCGATAGCGGTTCCATGCACAGCATGACACCTCTTTCGCCTGCCAGCGCGGCACTCTCTGAGAAAGTTGCTCGTGCGTATTCCCACGCCTCGTCGAAACTCAGCGGTTCCATCACGTTCCGTTGTTGGGGTGAACCGATGACCATCACCTCGCCACCCAAATCCGCGCAAAGGTTTACCAATGCAAGAAAATAATCGCGTGTCTCCTCACGAATCTCGGCATCCGGATGATTAACGTACAACCCCGGCGGCGAGACGAGCAGCCAGTGCAGCCCTGCAATCTCTATCTTCGCAGCTTCCGCCGCTTTACGGATACGCGCCCGTTCCGTCTGGCTGATGTCTAATACTGAATCTGCCAAGGTAAACGGTGCGATCTCAACCGCCTCGTAACCGAGTTCTGCAGCATAAGTGAAAACATCTTCGATTTTCCAATCTTCAAACATCTCGTTGCATATTGCAATTTTCATTTTATGTCCTACCTCTGTTTTTTCATGTATTGTAAAGCGTTCAATCTTTTTTGTCAATTTTTTCTCTCCGCAGACCCAGAACCATTCAATTGTCTGTCCATTTTTCGATCGAATTTTCACCCCAGGCCCGGTAGGTTCGGTTTCCTAACCGAGCCGGATCCTACGCGGAAACCTTGAAGCCTTCAAAAATCTCCTGAATCCCGTAGGGTTTATTTGCTTGGGTATTTCTTCAGTATCTCTGTAGAAAAACGTTGGTTCAGAAATCTAAGCCCCGCAGGGGGTTTTTGCTTGGGTGTTTCTGCAGCATCTACACTTGATTTTCATCTAACCGCACCGCGCTCGTAGCGATAAGCATTTGTGCTGTCCAAAAAGAGGTGTCTCAACTCAATTTTACGTAAGTTCTATAAGATAAACGCTACTTTTCCGTAATTTTTTGATGATTTATGACATTTTTTTTGTTTTTTGCACGCAAAGGGCTTAAAAAATTGGTCTATATGGTCTATATAAGATAGCGTTGGATGAATGTTTAGATTTAAGCGTTCATTTGTATGTTAAAGTTGTTAGTTACGGCGACATGTCAAAAGATGTTCATAGCCAGCAGATGAAAAGGAGATTATGGCATTACAAACCGAACTTGAAACGAACCATGCGTTTGGCGAAATCATCGGCAAAACCGAAAAAATGCAGCACCTGTTCACCCAGATTCAAACGGCGGCAGCAGGCGATATTACCGTCCTGATTCAGGGTGAAACCGGTACAGGCAAAGAATTGGTCGCAAAATCAATACACGCTAACAGCCCGCGAAAAGCAAGACCCTTCGTTGCCATCAATTGTGCTGCGATACCAACCGAATTGATTGAAAGTGAGTTATTTGGCCATGAACGCGGAGCTTTCACCAGCGCATACCAGCAGCGGATCGGGCAGTTTGAACAAGCCAACACCGGGACACTTTTTTTTGATGAAATTGGCGATATGCCACCGGCTTTACAAGCGAAGGTGCTGCGTGTATTAGAAGAACGGGAGTTTCAGAGGATCGGTGGCACAAAGACCATCTCCATCGACATCCGTGTGCTGACAGCCACACATCGGGATTTAGCGGATGCCGCCGAAAAGGATGCCTTCCGCTTGGACTTGTATCATCGACTTGCGGCGTTCCGTATCGTGATTCCGCCGTTAAGAGAACGGCGCGAAGATATTCCTATCTTGGCAGATCACTTCCTGAAAAAATATGCCGCAGCTGTCGGAAAATCCGTTCGCGCCATTTCTGCTGATGCCTTACATGTGTTGACACAGTATGACTTCCCCGGCAACGTGCGCGAACTGAAAAACGCTATTGAAAGTGCCGTTTTGTGTGAGACAACAGACCTGCTGCAACCACAAAGCCTCTCTTTGCATCTGACACAAGAGGACTCACAAGCGACTACAGGCAGCCCGACAGATACCAGCGTTATTCTTCCGCTTGACGAAGTTGAACGCAGAGCCATCGTCCACGCGCTCAAAGTGACCGACAATAATATCCCTGATGCAGCACGGGCGTTGGGCATCGGTAGAGCCACACTTTATCGGAAATTGAAGCAATATAACTTGCAACAGTAAAAATGTTGTCTCAATATGAGATAGTGTCTCGTATTGAGACAGAACGCCGAAACCCCTGTTATCAAAGGCTTGGTCCTCGATACGCCTCCCAAACTTGTCTCATTTTGGGACATTCGACGAAAAACAACTTTAAGCGATCGCATCACACCGCGTCCAGCCCGGATCCCACGTACCGCCTTGACAGACAAAGTTATAACAGGGATGGATATCACATTTTCACCAATTGGCACGGTTCTTGCTTAACTTAAGTTATGAAGTGTAAGCCAAATCCTTGGATATTAGTTGTGTTTTACATGAGGTATTGAGGGATTTTGGCGTTGCATCGTAGGCTGCTACAACGAGTGCAGTTGCTCACGATGCGGCTTTTTTGGTTTGACAATGACCCCGGAACGTGCTATTCTTATGAACGTTTCTTGTTGTCATAAATGTTTTTCTATAATGTTTTTTGTAGATGGTAGTTTCCTATTTTTAATAGATGCGCCGGGTGGGAAGCCACTATCTATTAACGCGACACTGCTATTAGTCGGGAATAATAGCACTAACAAAAGACTCTGGCATAAAACGCCTCTGTTTTGTGAATCTGTTAGGTTAGTATTTGATACAACACTGGATTGCCACGTACGCAAAACGATTTGCTTGTAACTTTTTTGCCTTCCCGGCGCAATTCCATTGAAACAAAAATGGATCCCTGATCGGGGATCCTAACGATACATGGAGATTTTTTATGTTAACTCGAAAATGGTATTGGGTACTTTCCGCATCTGTTGTTCTGAGTCTGGGAAGTTTTCTGATTTTCAGACCCAAGGCACATCTTGAAGTGGTAAAAACCTACAAAGCGGTCGAGCCAGCACAGACCACCGAGACAAAACAACAAGAGACCGCATTGCAATCGGCACAACCATCTTGTTGCGAGAGTGGTGATGCGATCTGCTGTCAGACTCCAGGAAGTCCCTGTTGCCCGCCCGCTAACGACTCTGAGTTGACATCAGCACAAGCGAATGAGGGGGGCCACACCGCTCGCTGTAGAGCCCTCTGATGTTGACACAACACAGAGCCATTCTGCGCCACTTTCAGCAGATAAAGTCGTCCCGGATGCGGTTGTTCAGGAAGCAGAGAGATTTCGTGAGTGGGAAGAACGGGATAATGCCCTTCGCGTAAAGTGGAAAGAACACAATAGAAGAGGCGATGAACATCTCAGAGATTCAAAATACCAACTCGTTAAGATGTTAATGACGCTTCCTATTGAGACGCGGCGGGACATCACTGAAAAAATGAAGTCTCAGATGATGCGTTCACTCCCACCGGAGGCTTGGGATCAGTATGAGTCGGACCTCTATAGCATCGGTTTAGATTTTACGACCGAAGTTTCTCCAGAGGAATCCGCAAAACGATTTCAACAAATGCTCCCTGAAATAATGGCTAGGGCTCAGAAGCGAGAAGAACACAGCGAAGAGACCCTTAACCTTTTACAAGAACAGAGAGCCGTCGATGCGCGCGCGCGTGATTTTTAGAATACCGACACTTTTAGAATACCGACACAAGGAGAACTTTAATGAATTTCTATAATAGCCACAAGTTTGGCATTGTTAGCGTGATCTTGATTGCGTTTTTATGCGTGAGTATGAGTGCGATTTTCACAGGAAATACCGAAGCAGCATCGGCTTGTGATGAGTTACGCAAGGCGAAAGAGCACGCGGAAGGGCATTTAGAGACTGCCCAACTCATCCATGCATCTACGTCCGCACTTTTAATGCAAGTCGTCCTCCGGCGACAGCTCAACGAATTCATTTTCGGAAAAGAAGAAGCGAAGAAAAAGTCCCCCAGTGATGAGACTATTGCTGAACTGACAGCAGCTGATGCAGTGGCTTATGCGGTCTTAAAAATGGAACAGATATCATTCGATGCGGCTCAAGAAGCTTATGGAAATTGTCTGAGATTGCATCGTCATAGTTGTGGCTGTCCAAGCACAGTTCAGAATGTCACCTCTTGTCAGTGTTCAAATATGAGAAGTTGGAAATATGGCTATGGTGTCAATTGTCCGTGTTATGAATCATCATAGTCGTGGATACCGATAACTATACACGGTGCGACTTTTCTGGCCCCGGTAAAGGGACATATCTGTGGTGAACCGTGTTTTGATCATGAAACCGTTCATACTCCTATTCATCCTTGTTTTTTGCTGCGTTGGGACAGTGCGTCTTCTCTCTTTAGAGGCGCACTGGTCAAGCGATGAAGCGAGATGGCTGAATAGGAGTGCCCTCTTCATGTCATCCGTGAGAAAGGGAGACTTCTCTGAAACCCTTATCGCCTACCATCCGGGTGTCACGACGATGTGGATCGCGGGGCTCCGCACCTTTTTTACCGATCCCCGGGTGAATGTTGAAAACCTTGCCAAGGCCCGGTGGTTCATCGGCATCGTTGTCTGGGCGGGCATCGGTATTGCCTGCCTTTTACTCTTTCAACTTTTCGGGCAGTGGGTGGCACTCGCGGGGTTCGCGTGTCTCGCTTACTCTCCGTTTTTTTTAGCACAGACCCGCCGCGTACATACTGACGCACTGGCGACGATTTTTATCCTGCTTACGGTGCTGCTGTTTCTGATTTATTGTCAGCACCGACAGCACCTGCGGTATCTTATCCTTTCAGGGATGAGTTTCGGTCTGGCGATCCTCTCAAAAAGTTATTCCCTCATTTTATTGCCATGGCTACCGTTGTGTCTGTTTTTATTTCGACAGAGACGCAGCAAAGCAATGAATACGGACACGTTCACTGTGTTGAGGTCGATGGCTTGCGACGTTTGGAAATACCTTGCGAAGATACTCTGTTTTCTGAACTGTTCGGTTCTCACGATCGTCGCGCTGTGGCCTGTTTTTTGGCCCCCGGCTTTTGGATGGAGCACGCTGTTCTTTTTCCTGCTCACCGTTCTGCTGTTAATCCGTACGAAAAACGAACGCTATTCCCCATATATCATCGTGTTAGCCGTATCGTCGTGGTACTCATCTGTGTGAGAGCGATACCCACCTTCTGGATAGTCTTTGATAGCGTGAGTTGGGCTCTCACCACGCCCCACGAAGTCGAAAGCTTCTTTCTCGGAAAAGTCCAGAGCGATCCGGGCTGGCTTTTCTACCCCTTCGTCCTCACTCTCAAAAGTACACCGCTCATGTTACCGCTCGCGCTGATCGGATGTCTCCTGCTATGGAAGCACCGGAAACACCCCGATGAAACATCACGCCACTTCCGAATGGCAGTCGCACTTGTCGCGGGGGTTCTGCTTTTCACGTTCTGCCTCTCAGCGACAAGTAAAAAGTTCAGCCGCTATCTTTTACCGGCATTTGCGTTGTTGGAGATCCTCGCTGCAATCGGGATTGTAGAGGGACTGAAATGGTGTTACACCGCGCTCACTTCGCGCTTTGGCAGACCATCCGTCGCAAAACAGAGATCGAAACTCGCTGTGCTGGCGTGTGCCGTTTTTTTTCTCATTGAAGTGGTGCCTGTGCTCGCACTTCACCCGTATTACGGCACTTACTATAACCTGTGTTGGAAGGCGACCGACATTACGAAGATCATCACGGTAGGCGAAGGCTCTGGCTTGGATATTGCTGCCCATTACCTTAATGAGAAACCTGACGCTGAAAAGATGATCGTGCAAGTCTCGCCATTAGCGACAGAGTTTGTCAGCCACTACTTTTGGGGAATCGCGTATCGTGCCGATAGAGGCATAGAAAACGCAGCTGATTATGAAGTGGTCTATATCCGAGATTCACAGATCGGGAGGGTGCCACAGACGGGCACGCTCAACGGTGAATTAGAGGCAGTTATCACGCTCAACGGCATTGACCATGTTTGGATTTATCGCATACAAAAGCCATGACCACACTCTCCATCGTCATCCCTGCCTATAACGAAGCCGAGTCTCTGCCCGACCTACTTGCAAATATCCATGCAACCCTGAAAAGTCATGGATATGTCGCCGAACTCATCTTTATCAACGACGGCAGCACCGATGGAACCGCGGATATCTTAAACAGATTGGTTGCAGAGTCATCGCTGAAGGTTCGCGTCGTTCATTTCAAAGGTAATAGAGGCAAAGCGGAAGCACTCACCGCGGGTTTCCAAAAAGCCACTGGCGACATCGTTATCACCATGGACGCTGACCTCCAAGACGATCCGGCAGAGATACCGAAACTCATAGAGACTCTTGAAAGTGGTAACTATGGACTCGTTTCGGGTTGGAAATACCCGCGCAAAGACCCGTTTGAAAAACGCGCCTTCTCTTTTGTGTTCAACCGTGTCGCTGCTATGCTCACGGGGGTCAAACTCCACGATATGAATTGTGGATTCAAGGCGTATCACGCCGAAGTCGTCAAAAATTTACACCTCTACGGCGACTTGCATCGGTACATCCCTATACTCGTGCATGCTGCGGGGTATGCTGTCGGTGAAGTCAAAGTTAAACACCATCCCCGGCAGTTTGGCAAATCAAAATATGGGTTCAAACGTATTCCCAAGGGCTTTTTTGACCTGCTCACAGTGCTGTTTTTGACGCGATACAAAAAACGTCCGATGCACTTTTTCGCGGGGATTGGCAGCCTCTTTGCGGGTACAGGTATCGCTGTGCTATTGGCGGGTTGCGTTTTAAAGTTTTTAAAAACAGACCTGCCTTTCCAATTCCCCTGGCTCGTCGGTGGGTTTGGCATCCTCACCGGTATCCTCCTAAGTGCTATCGGGCTCTTAGGCGAACTGATCATCGTTTTGAAAAACGAATGAAAACGCTCCGACAATCTCTCGGATATCTTATCGCCGGGATACTTCTCTATTTTCTCATTAAACCTTTTCTGCACACGCACACAGAACTCAAAGATGCTACATTTCAGATACACTGGGGCTGGCTGGTTTGCTCTTTCGGTGCGATACTCTTTTATTGGAGTGCTTATCTCTCTCCCTTTGCGACACTTCTCAGTGGTATCACGCAAAAACATGTCCCTTTTCGCGCAGCCTTCACGCTCTTCCATCTCGCCAACATCACGCGTTACCTCCCCGGACGGATATGGGGAGTCGTGAGGTTGCTCTCGCTCAGCCGTCAGTTCGGACTCAGCAAAACAGCTGTCGGCAGTAGTTTGACTTTGCACGTCGGGATTGAAACCGCACTCGGTGGACTCATCGGTTTATCACTGCTCTTTTCACCGAAAATGCGGGAGACTGCAGTAGGCATGCTTGATAAAATATCAGGACATACCACGCTTTTGAGCCTCGCTTGCCTCGGTATTCTCATGGTAACCCTGTTTCTGATTCCAAAGGTATCCACCCACACGCGGGAGTTCCTCAAAACACTCACATCACTTGGACAACATTCAAGACTTTGGATGGACGTTATTGCAGGACACATCCTGCTGTGGATATGCCAAGGGTTCGCCTTTTTTCTCTTTGTCCAAAGTTTCGCATCTGTCCAGTGGGCAGACGCAGGCGTTCTCACCGCCTGCTTTGCTTTTGCATGGATTATCGGATTTTTAAGTTTCCTGACACCGGGGGGATTAGGCATTCGTGAAGGGCTTTTAGGACTATTATTAGCAAACTACATGCCAACACCACAAGCAACCCTCGTCGCGCTGCTGTGTCGGGTCTGGATGTTGTCGGCGGAAATAGTTCTCGCGGGTGTTGCCTTTGCTCTGGATAGGCGTGTAGAAAGACGACAGGAGACATCATAAATCGGAATTACAAGTTTCTCTAAATTTGGCGGACCCTGAATATCTCGGTCATCTAAAACTTTGACATTCAGCAGTTCTTTTCTCTTGTGGAAAGCGTTTTAGCCACAATATAGAAGCAATGATTTGACAATAGGATGTCTTAAAATCCGCGTAATCTGTGTAATCCGCGATTTAGACAGAAAATAATATATGCTGCACCTAAAATCACGCAGCCATTTCTCAGCAAAATATTTACCCTCTGAATATTTCCTTGACATCCAATCCATATAATAGCCATATAACACCACATTACCAACCTCGGATTTTGGGGAGATAAAATATGGCGAAAGTACGGATGGCACAATACGGAACAAAGCACGAACACGCACGCGGCAAGATGCAGGCGATGCTTGTCAATCCCGATGTTGAAGTCGCAGGCGTGTTTGAACCCGATGCACAACAACGCGAAAAACAACAGTCCGGCGGAGGCATATTTGCCGATGTCCACTGGTATGACGATGCCGAGGAGATGCTCAGCGATGGTCCCATTGTCGCAATCGCTTCGGAAGGCAACAACGCCGAAAGTTTGGATCAGACCGAGCAGTGTACTGCCTACGGTTTTTTAGACCACTCCCTAAAGGAGGATTGTGCTATAATACAATCTCATTAGAAATGAAGTCAGTATGTTTTCTGTTTTTTGTTGTTCTTACTCATAAGCATTCAAAGCGGAGGTGAACAAGTGGATACCGAAACGCTTATTCAATTCTTGAATTTTTCTCAAACACTCATTCAGGATGGTGAACTCAAATTGATGTTGTATAGGAAGTTTCCTACCCCTCCAGATAAAGTTGGAATGCAACACCGTAGAATGATGGCTGGGTTTGAACGCGAACTCCGTGAACTTCCTGCTGATGCTCCCAGTTATGAGATGCGTCGCAATACAATTCTGAAATATATTGAGGAAGAAAAGAGATTCAGCGGTTCTCGAGATGCAGATTATAATTTTCAGTTCTCGGAATTGAACCTTACGTTTCAAGTTTGTCTTGGTTCCATAGGAGTCGATTATCGTCTAGAACGTATTTTACCACTTGAACACTTTCCGTCCCTTGCCTTGAAACGTTTCCGTGGTATTGGTGGGCAAAACTTTTATTTCTCAAATGGACTCCAATCTCTTAGAATACGGCCACCAAATCCCTTAAATAATAAACAACTGATGGCGACTATTTGGAAAAGATATAAACAAGATGAGGAGTGGAGTATGGATTATCAGGATGCCTTGGTGGACGATATTACCACATTTCCACACGTGCACCTCATTGATATCAATGAAGCCAAAGTATCGCAGTCAGAATTCAATGGTGAAGATGTCACCATCATTACTGAAATTTCTCCCGAATCCGAAGGCAATTTAATAAAGACTGTCGTTTATGTCCGTCTTGCCGCAGGGGTACCACAAGTATTCCGAGAGGAGTTTTACTATCAGAGCCAGTCCCCCCAGATGGATGAGGATGGTTTTTGGTTACGATCCGTTTATGACTATAGAGATTTTGAAAAAGTTGAAAATTTGAATATCGCTGTCCCAAAAGTAAAGGAAATGAAAGAGTTTCGCGATGTTGACGGTTTTATGCGTTTTCATTCCATTATCACGATAAAAGAGAGAAACTTCAATATGGGATTTCCTCCCAACTTCTTTGATTGGGATGAGTCAGAACTGACTGACGACAAAGGCATGCGCGAAAGTATTCGCGGCGAAGTTCAGGACGATGACAAGAGCTTACGCAAAGGAAACTCTGGAAAGACATCTGACGTTTAGTATAATCCCTGCTTGTGACCTTCCTGGGCCGCAGCGCGATCAACAGCCACAACATGAGGATCAACAGATGACACCCCCTGAAATGGTACGGATAGAAGGCGGCACCGTAGACCCCTTCGGCACTGGGGAAACAGTAAAGATTGCCCCTTTCCACTTTGACAAACACCTTGTGACTTATGAACAATACAATCTGTTCATCAAGGATGGAGGGTACAAAGAAAAAAAATATTGGTCGGTGGAAGGCCGCAAATTCCTTGAAAAATACGAGTTCTGGGTACCGTCGACGTATCATGCGGACTATTTAAATCGGAAAGCACTACCGGTAACAGGCGTGAGTTGGTATGAAGCAGAGGCTTACGCGAAATGGCGGAGTGCACGGCTCCCAACTGCAGCCGAATGGACACTCGCCTGTCAAGGAAACACGAAACAACGTTATCCCTGGGGCGATACGTTTGATTTTGAGGCCGTTGACTATCGGGCGCGCTTAGCACCTTATGCCGTCGGAAGTCGAGAAAAGAATGTCAGTCCTACGGGAGTCTCGGATCTCGTAGGAAACGTGTGGCAATGGTGCGCGGACGCTTATGAGGGTAGGGATTTTCGTTTGGATGCAGAACCCACCGGCACAAAGCCAGGACCTCTGAAGATCCTCCGCGGTGGTGGATGGATGTCCCTGCGAAAACACTTTGAGTCGGATTACCTGTACTACGATAAACCTTTTCATCGGCTTGCTACCTATGGGTTCCGGTGTGCAAAGGACGCGGAATAGGTGGTGATATGCGCGCTGCCCTCTTTCAATGGTGTCGCACAGGCAGCTATCTTTTGGGTGCTGCTTTTTTCTTCTGGCTTGGGTATCAGATCCAAAAACACCTTGTTATTCTTGACAATAGCGTGTTCCTGGTTTTGCGGGAGTCGCCGTATCTGTCATTTTCTTTCCCACTCTGGTGCGCGAATTGGATGATTTATGATATTTTTTGATTTTTCCCCAAAACCTCGTGCAAAGTGCATCCACGAATGTGTATGTGATAGCACACTGCGTTTTTGGCACGCAAAGGGCTTAAAAAAAACAGGTCTATATAAGATAGTGTTGGACGCATATTTATACGATTTGCGATGAATACATCTCTCACTGTAGCATAGGCTGTTAGCCTGTGGCATCTTCCGTAGCATAGGCTGTTAGCCTGTGGCAAATTTCCAACTCTCGCTATTTTTCTCTAAGTTTTGTAGCAGGTGGAACACGAAAGAAAGTCCCTTTAACCTTTCAGAACGCAACTGAAATGTCGGACGAATCGTCCAAACTATAGTAGTTTTTAGGAGGAGCATAAGAAATGTCAGAAAAAACAGGGTCCACGCACATTGTCGCTGACAAAGGGCATCCCATGCGCTGGAGTTTACCGGAGGATGCGATTTCTCGGTTCGGGCATGGACCTGTGATGGCGATGGCAGTATCTCCCGACGGCACCCTCTTAGCGAGTGGGAGTTTTGACGGCACCATCCTCCTCTGGGACATGAAATCCGTAATAGGTTCTTAATCCGACATTGATTTGGGTGTCGCATGAAATTCTCTGATGCAATTGCTACCGGTATGCGGCATATCCAGGAAAATAGGCTCCGTGCGGGATTATCCATCCTCGGTATCTTCATCGGTATTGCGAGCATCTTTTGCATGATGGCTATTGGCGATGGGGCGAAACTTCTCGTCGCGGATCAATATGAAATCAATAGATATTGCCCACCGTGAAGATAGGAATATTTACGGATCGATTTTCCAAAGAAGCACCGAGCCATCATCACTACCGCTAACAAGGGTTTTACCATCCGAACTGAACGCGATACTTCTGACCCAAGCCGTATGACCCGTCAGTGTTTTCTTGTGCTGACCTGTGTCCGGATCCCATAGGCGGATATCGCTGTCTATGCTCCCACTTGCGAGCGTTTTACCATCAGGACTGAACGCCACGCTAAACACCGCATTTGTATGTCCGATGAGTGTCATCTCTCTTTTTCCTGTCCTTATATCCCATAGATGAATAACATTATCACCACCGCCACTTGCGAGGGTTTTACCATCAGGACTAAACGCCACACTCTTGACACCTTCAACACTGAATTGACCGTTATTGACATCAAACTCACCGGCATGTCCGGTAAGTATCCTCTCGGTCTCGCCAGTGTCAACGTCCCATAAACGGACCGTATTGTCATCACTGCCACTTGCGAGGGTTTTACCATCAGGACTAAACGCCACACTATAGACTCTATGCTTATGTCCGTTGAGCGTTTTCTTATGTTCACCCGTGTGCATATCCCACAGACGGATGGTCGTGTCCTCACTTCCACTCGCGAGTGTATCTCCATCCGGACTGAGTGCCATGCTATGCATACCCCACGTATGCCCGGTAAGTCGCATTTTTTCTTCTCCGGTATGTGCATCCTGTAGACGAATGTCTATGCCACCCGTACAAGCAAGCGTTTTCCCATCCAGGCTGAATACCAGACATGATGCATCGTAATTTGATACTTTGAATGTTTTCAAGTGTAGTCCGGTTTTCGCATCCCAGAAACGAATACTGCCATCGGCATACCCACTTGCAAAAAATTTTCCATTAGGATTGAACACAACACTATAAACGTAATCTGTATGTCCAGCGACTGTGTCCGTTTCATCACCTGTGCGGACATCCCAGAAGCGGATGGTGCCATCGCCACTTCCACTACTCACAAGCGTTTGTCCATCTGGACTGAAGGCTAACCCCTCAATATCTCCCGTGTGTCCAGTGAGTGTTCGCTTGTGTTCGCCCGTGTGCGCATCCCAGATACGTACTGTTTCGTCTATATATGACGAACTTGCGAGGGTTTTACCATCCGGACTGAACGTGACACGCTCAACATCTTCCGAGTGTCCAGTGAGTGTAAACTTGAGTTCGCCTGTGTTTAAATCTGAAAGGTAGATATTACCATCTCTATCGCCAATAGCGACTATTTTTCCATCCGGACTGAAGGCTACGCTAAATACATTACCTGTTATAGGCACAGCGAACGTTTTCTGAGGTTCACCGGTGATCCTATCCGATATACAGATTTCGCCACCCCCGGTTACACTCACAATTGTTTTTCCGTCGGGACTAAATGATAAATCACCGATATTTGCCGGGAGTCCTGTGAACGCATCCTTTTCTGCTCCGGTGGTAGTGTCCCAAAATCGGATAGTATCGACCCTTCCACTGGCAAGTATCTTCCCATCGGGACTAAAAACCAAGTTTGAGACCCATTTCAGACCCCTGGTGAGCACTTTTTGCGCGCCTGTGCTTCTATGCCACAATAGAAGGGTACCCGCCTCATCTGCACTTGCAAGGATGTTTCCATCCGGACTGAACGCAAGGCAGTTGACTGCACTCGTATGTGCTGTAAGAAGTCCGATCTCTTGATATGTTGTTGTGTCGTAGAGCCAAATACCGATCCCCGTCGCAACAACGAGAATTGCCCCATCGGAAGAATACTGTATTTCGTTTATCTTACCTTTACCGAGGCGTGCTTTCGCATCTTCTGTTAGATGCCATTGCATAGATTCTTGTGCTGTATTATTTTCCATAGACTTATTTCCTGTTGGTAGACCTTTGTTACTGTTTCTACCGGGGATAGTATCGCTTCCAACTCGGTTTCGCACATCAGGTTTCGATATGATATTATGGATAACGGGTGTGTCAACGATTTCAATGGTGGGTTCAGATTGTGCGTCAAAACTATAGGGCTGCTGGAACCGGATAAGGTATTGACTGCCCATGCCGAAGAGTATTACCAAGACCGCTGCAGCACCGAAAGCTGACCAAGGGAGTATGGGTTTCTTAGCCGGTGGTGCCGGTGTCGGGTTCAGGTCGGCAATGTGTCGCATAACGTTCTCAATGATATTATCAGATAATTGCACACCGTTAAGCGTTTCGCGTATCAATATTTCTCCTTCTTCTTGTAAACGCTTGCGAGCACGGCGAAGTCGGCTCTTAATTGTATTCACCGACACGCCTAAAAATTTGCCGATCTCCTTCGATGTCATTTTACCGAGATAATGGAGTGTCACGATGGTGCGTTCGCTCTCTGGTAATTGCTGTAGGAGCGTTTTGGCGAGATTCTGTCGATGATTCGTAATCTCAGTTTCACGTTGATGCGATATATGATATTCGTAGGAAGCTTTTTCAACTTCTTCCGGATGTGTGTTCTCTAAGGATTGCATATTCAATTTGTTCATTTTAACTTTATTCCGCTTTATCCAATTAATGCAGAGCCGATTCGCAATGACATAAAGCCATCCTTCAAATCGGTTTGGATCCTCTAATGTCCCCAGTTTTTTGTAGACTTGGATAAAGGTATCTTGGGTAATTTCCTCCGCAATATGAAAATCCCCAATTTTCCGCCATATAAGTGCATGAACACCCTTTTGGTGTTTCCGCATTAATGTACCGAAAGCCTCGTCATCTCCTGACAAAATTCTGCGAATCAGTTGAACATTGTCTTCTACCATCAGAATTCTCCCTACTATAGGTTGAGTTTGAGTTATGGGTGATATGCTTCTCGGTGGTAAAATGTACAGATTCTCAGGATATCAACCCTACCTCAAATTCATGAAACCTACTAAAATATGCCCAGCATGTGATGGTACCAGTGTACGTCCTACCGTACTTAAGAGCATTACGATGCCCTTTTTAATTAAAGGACACACTTTATTGCAAAAAAGGTGCATTTAAAGTGAAAAAACAAATTTTTTATTTTTTTTCAGTAAATTTCAATTTTCGGCACTGATGCACCTTTTCTCTCCAAAGTGGTGTCTTTAAATTTAAAAGAGGATTGATAAGTCATTATGACCGCAATGGTAAGTATCAATCCTTGGTCTATTTATTCGGATTTACGTCAACATCGGCACACATTGGAAGAAATTGAGAAAAAACTCCAAAATGAGACAGATGAAAATCAGAAACGTTTCTTAAACGTCAAAAAATCGGCAATTTCTGAATTCATCTCTCGGAGCAAAAGCAATGAAACTTTGTAATATTCTCACGATAGGTACCGAACCTCTCCTGCGGAATCGTCTGCGAGCCAGTTTATCGATTCTTGGCATCTTCATCGGGATTGCTGGTGTATTGTGCATGATGATGCTGAGTGAAGGTGCAAAAAAACTAATAGCGGATGATATTGATAAACTGGGGGGCGCGAACCAGTTTAAATTTACCACACGCGCTTTGATTACCAAAAATGGGCGTATCATCCGTTGGACTCGGGAGCGTTTCAATATGAAAGATGCGCTCGCAATTGAGGCGGAGTGTCCAAACGTTCTGTGTGTATTGCCTAAAAACGAGGCGCGGGCTACTTTCAAAACCTATCAGGGAGACGTTACCGAATCCACTTTAAAGGGTGTAACGGATATCTATGCCGATTGGATGCGCTGGGAAGTACAAGAGGGCAGATTCCTCTCCGAAACTGATATTTCTGAGGCAACCCAAGTCTGTGTTTTAGGAAACAACATCACGGCTCGTTTATTTCCAGATACCTCCCCCCTCGGACGAGAAGTGAGGATCCGCTACTATGAGGATGCAGCATTCATTCGGCACCGTGTTGTAGGGGTAATGGTACCGCGCGGGAGAAATATTCAGAGTGGGCGCTCGTTAGATGATAGTATTTGTGTTCCATTGTCTACTGCTCAAAAGCGAATATTCGGTGATAGGCATATTCCAGAGATGGCTATTTTTTTCAAACAAGACGTAGATGTAGAAGGGGTGATTGAGTCCGCGCTTGCAGTGATTCGCAAAAGACACCGAAACACCGATGAGTTTGTTAACCATTGGGCAGTGAAATGGACGCTTGCGCGGCTGGAACATTTTGAAAAAGTTATGAAAATAGGTTTAGTCGGCATCGCTGGATTTTCACTCCTTGTCGGTGGTATCGGTATCATGAATATGTGTCTGGTTTCAGTCGGTGAGAAGACACGCGAGATAGGTTTACGGAAATCGGTCGGTGCGAAACGGATTGACATCTTCTGGCAATTCTTAACAGAGTCTATATGTCTCTGCCTCTGCGGTGGGATGGTCGGTATTGTAGGTGGCTGGTTAGCAGCACACGGTATGGCACGGCTCGCCGTGCACATCGTACCGATTGTGTCAGAGTGGCCTGTTGTGCTTTCCCTTCCATGGACGCTAGCTTCCGTTCTCTTTTCTATTTTCATGGGCGTTTGTTTTGGAGTCTACCCCGCTATGCGAGCGGCACGGCTTTCACCTATTGACGCACTCCGCTTTGAGAATTAAGGAGGAACTCTTGAAAAATTTCTGTTTACTTTTAATCTGTTATCTATTTTTTTCTGCAATCGCTTGCCCGTTCACAGACCCGTCAGAGTCCTGTTCTGATACTGCGAGTAAAATCACGCAACCACTTTTCAGAAAAATATTTACCCACCCGAATATTTCCTTGACATCCAATTTCATGTCCATATAATAGCCATATAACATCACATTACCAACCTCGGATTTTGGGGAGATAAAATATGGCGAAAGTACGGATGGCACAATATGGAACGAAGCACGGACACGCACGCGGCAAGATGCAAGCGATGCTTGTTAATCCCGATGTGGAAGTCGCAGGTGTGTTTGAACCCGACGCACAACAACGCGAAAAACACCAGTCCGGCGAAGGCACATTTGCCGATGTCCACTGGTATGACGATGCCGAGGAGATGCTCAGCGATGATACCATTGTCGCAATCGCGTCGGAAGGCAATAACGCCGAAAGTTTGGATCAGACCGAGCAGATAGTGAACGCTGGAAAACACGTCTGGTACGACAAACCCGCCGGCGAGAACTGGGAACAGTGGCAACGCGTTATCAATACTGCCCAAGAAAAATCCCTACACGTTCAGATGGGGTATATGCTCCGGTATCATTCTGCCTTCAAACAGGTTGCCGAATGGGTGCACTCCGGATTTTTAGGCGATGTTTTTTCGGTTCGCGCCCACATGTCAACCAACATCTCTCTTGAAGCACGCACACGCATCAGTCAACACGTCGGCGGTATCTTTTTTGATCTGGGTGGACACGTCCTCGACCAGGTCCTCTGGCTCCTCGGACGACCAGAGAAGGTCACGTCTTTCCTCCGAAATGATGGCGGTTCGGTTGAACCTTTCAAAGATAACACGCTCACCGTCTATGAATTTGAAAAGGCGATGGCGTTTATCTCGATCTCTGCTTTGGAACCGAGACCTGTTGCGCGCCGGTTTGAAGTCTACGGTAGCGCGGGAAGTGCTATTATCGTAGAACCTTTTGAGCCAGGGTTGAAGATTCGCCTCTGTTTAGATACAGCAAAGGATGGATATTCGGAAGGTGAACAGGTCGTTGAGATAGACGGTGAGAGCCGTCAACGCACATACGAGCTTGAACTCAATGCGTTTTTGGCAACGATTGCAGGTGACCAACCTCCTGATCGTCCGGTGTCCCATGAGTTGTTGGTGCAGGAAACACTGCTACGCGCCACAGGCGTTATATCAAGTTAAACCATTAAGATGACATACAACGTACGTATATTATGGTTGAGGTTGGGTTGTCAATATTGGGATCCTCAGTTTCGTTCAACCCAACCTACGTGTTAATGGTTGATGTCTAAAAATCTGATGGCTGATGGCTGATGGCTGACTGCTGACTAATCTTCCAGTCCGCCTGCCCATTTGATGCAGCCTGTGATGTGTTCATGGAACCATTTTTCGCTCCAAAGTGCATCGGGATGACCGAGTGCGGTGTACATCACGCGTCCCTGTCCATAAGTATGGCACCAACCGAGGGCATAATCGTTGTCCTCGCGATTGCCGCGGGAGACATCAATGGAATCGTTATCCAAACGCATTAGCACCCGTGTTTTGGAGCGATCCCACTCTTTGAAGGTATAGATTTCATCAACGACCTTGAAATTGCTGCCCAACATACGGGTCGCTGGGTGGTCGGTATCCTCAACGATGACGTTCACCTCTTCGTGCCACGGATGTCCAGCGAAATAACCGCCGAGCATTTCGCCGTATTCGGGCCAGTCGTAGCAGGTGTCCGTTGCGTTATGGATGCCAAAGAACGCTTTTCCGTTGCGGACGAAACTCAACAACGCCTCTTTTTGGGCATCATCAAACGGCAAATTGCCCGTTGTTGCGAACGCGAGGATATCCTGTTTTTCGAGATTTTCAGCGTTAATACGGTCGCATCGGTGTGTTGTGGTAACGTTCCAACCGTTTGCTGCACCAATCTGTTTCAGCGCAACTTCCGCATCGGGTAGGTAGCTATGTTCAAATCCAGCAGAATGCCGTAACATCAAAATGTTCATAGAAACTCCTTTTAGCCTATTTGGACTTTAAAGTCCATAATTACCGGACGTTTTACTCGGCGAGATCGGAAACTTCGTCTACAATTGTGTTGACTTATGTTCGTCTTGAACGTATTATACAAAATTATCTAAAAAAATGTTAAACTATTTTCTGGAATGCCGTAACATTTGGTGACTGAAAACTGACAACCATTCTATAAATAGACTATAGGAGAGCAAATATGCGATTTCTTAAAAAAGGCGACGACAAAAAACCGAAGTCCGAGTCAGGCTCAGAGGCAAAGGGACACCCTGACCTAAAGGTAATCAGCGGTTCACAAATCTCCGGGCGGCAACCGCAGCAACAGGCACCGCCACAACAGCAGCAACCACAAAATATAACACTACCGAATATCAAATATAAAATCGCGGTCGCCAGTGGAAAGGGTGGCGTTGGAAAATCTACTGTCGCCACCAATCTCGCGATCTCCTTAGCGAATGCGGGCAGCGCAGTCGGTCTGATGGACGCTGATGCTTACGGTCCCAGTATCCCAACGATGATGGGCATCCAAGAACAACCGAAAGTGAGTCCAGAGCGTAAGCTTGTCCCACTCATGCGCCATAACATTAAACTCATGTCAATCGGGTTTATGGTGCCAGAAGAGCAGGCAATGATCTGGCGTGGACCGATGTTACACAGTTCTATACGCCAACTCCTCAGCGATGTAGAATGGGGAGAACTTGAGTATCTCATCATCGACCTACCCCCCGGTACCGGTGATGTCGCCTTGTCTTTAACACAAGCGATTCCGCTCACAGGCGCGCTTATTGTCACAACCCCACAAGATGTCGCGCTTGCGGATGTCCGACGCGGCGTTGCCATGTTTGAACGGCTCGGTGTCCCGATTCTCGGCATCATTGAAAATATGAGTTATTTCCTCTGTCCGCATTGTAACGAAAAGACAGAGATATTTAGGAAAGATGGTGGGAAAAATATGAGTGAGCGATTCGGTGTCGAGTTCTTAGGACAGATTCCGCTTGATGCTGAGGTCTGCACTGCGGGTGATATTGGTGTGCCAATCGTTGCTGGGCATCCAGAATCCCCGCAATCCGAAGCGTTCGGCGCGGTCGCGCAAGAATTAGAAACAGTGTTAGAGGAAACTGGTGATGAGGATGAATTAACGATCCTGTAACTCGGAGAAGTAAAAGAGAGTGTGTAAAATTTTGATATTAACCACTCCTACTCTTTTGTACGACGGTTTTAACCCTGATATATAAGCGATGATTTGACAGTAGGATGTCTTAAAATCCGCGTAATCTGTGTAATCCGCGTAAATCCGCGATTCAGACAAAAAAGGAGACAATCTCATGGCAAATACAGGTTGGGGAAATGTCTACAAAAAACTCGGCGCACGTCCCGTCATTAATGCGACTGGCAACCAGACTGTGAGAGGTGGCTCCACGCCTTCTCCAGCAGTCCGAGACGCGATGCGCCAAGCAGATGAAAGTTACGTCGAAATGGAAGAATTGCTCGAAAAATCTGGGCAATTCATCGCCGAGCGGCTGGGTGTTGAAGATGCCTATATCACGGCGGGATGCTATACCGCACTCGTCTTGGCATCAGCGACCGTTATGACCGGTAGCGATCCTGATAAGTGCGCACAACTACCGGATACCACCGGACTGAAAGACGAAATTGTTTTTCAGAAGATGCAGCACTACACCTACGACCGCGCCTTTACGATTCCGGGCAGTAAACTGATTAATGTAGGCGACGAAAACGGCTGCACTGCCGACGCGTTAAAGGCTGCTATCAACGAAAACACCGCCGCACTCGCTTATCTCATCCAACCGAACCAAGGTAAAGCCGTCCCATTAGAAGAAGCAATTGAGATTGCGCACGCGCACGGTCTTCCGTTAATCGCTGATGCAGCGTCTCAAATCTATCCGCTTGATTACTTCCGACGCAATGCCCAATCCGCAGACCTCGTCTGTTTCGGTGGCAAGTATTTCAACGCACCGCATTCGACAGGGTTCGTCTGTGGTAGAAAGGAACGCATTGAGACAGTGCGGCGGCACGGCTTCATCGGTCCTCGACCTGTCGGACGCGGGATGAAGGTTGATCGGCAAGAGATTATCGGGTTGGTGACGGCTATTGATATCTGGCTATCCACAGATCACGACAAGCGATCAAAGGAACAGGATGCGAGATACGCTGCACTCGCACAAGGACTTGAGAATATCGACGGTGTCTCCTGCGAAGTCCATTACCAAAAAAACAGCCATACGCTTTCCAACCTGCACGTTACATGTAGTGGTAGGGACGCAGCAGAGATTGCAGGTGGGTTGGACGCTGGAACGCCACGCATCAAGGTGAACACGCACGGGAAAGATACGCTCGTGATTAATGCCTATACCCTCAACACAGGCGAAGAGGACATCATCGCAAACGCATTGCGGCACCTCTTACGTTCATAGCGTTAGGATTTACATCCCTACTTTCTTGTTGGATAGAAGAGGGAAGGAGCACAGCCCAATCTTCCCCTCTTCCAATCTTCCATTCGCATCCGTATTCGCGTAAGTCCTGGATTTGGCACCCTCTACCAGATAACAAAATTTGCCCACGGTTTTATGTTGAACGTTCCTAATAGGAAGAAAACAGCCGATCCACCGAGCGCGCCTTTTGTGGCGGCAACCACTTGGAGCCTCCGCATTCGTGTCTTGTAAGCATCCGTGTAAAAGTTAACATATTCCGCCGATTTACCCAGAAGTCGATCGGCTGGCGGCACCGGTTGATAGACATAAGCACCGCCAACAGCAACAGCACCGAATAGACAAGGCCCTGCTACGTATAAAATTCGGCTGAGATCATTCAGCCTTTCGCCTGCCCGCGAGAGCAGACAAGGCCCTGCTACGCCTAAAATCCCACCAGCAGCAAGCCACAACGCTGTGTTCACATCGTCTTCGGCATCATATTCCGCATCCGTTTTCGCATCAAGCGCGACCGTGTTCTGCTGTGCGAAGCACCGCAATGGCGCGTTCAAACTGAGTACCGACATTAAAACGACTGATAGATAAAATACAAACCCTCTTTTCATCGCTTTCCCTTTGACGAATATCATGGCATTCCGCCCATTATGCTGCCTACAATACTCATAAAAAATAGGACCCCTATTAACGCAATACCAATCTCTATTGCAAACCCGATAGCAGCATGCACGAGTTGGATATGTCGAACTTTGGCTTTATAGGCATCCCTATAAAAAAGTGTGTATTCTTGCGATTGGTTGTGAATCCGCGAGATAGGGGGTGAAGGCTCGTAAATATAGGCGATCAGAATACCTATTACATTTAATGCGAAACCTACAACAAGCCAAACGATTTTACTGACATCGGCTTCGGCATCTCGCTCAGCTGCAATTTGTGCTTGGTGTTGATCAGAATTCATCTCTTGAATTTCCTTTTGATAGGTCCGTCTGGCTAAGCATTGCGCGAAGCACTATCGGTAAACGCTTTTTATGGTGATGAAATTTCAATAGCACGGCGTTCCGTTGTAGCCTTGCGTGCCGCTTCGATAATCGAGAGGTTATGATATGCCATCTCTGGACGCACAGGTACCGCTGTGCCAGCAGCGATTGCCCTAAAGGTCTCCATAAAGTAGCGGGCATGTCCGCTCGCATCCGTACGTTCTGCTTCATCAAATTCAGGCAGTTCCAACTGTTGCCAACCGTCCGCCCTTGTAAAACGACGGAGCGCATTTTCTACGTTGTGGCGATGATTGACGCGTAGCGAACCGTTTTCAGCGTGCATCTCACACCAACCCGAATCCGTACCGGGTACGCACCACGCACCAGAGACGGTCGTGATCGCCCCGTTTTCGTGTTCACACAGCAGCATGGCGATGTCATCAACATCAATATCAAGCTGCATCGTTTGTACCCGTGCCTCAACATAGCGTACCGGGGATTGCATCAGGGTACAGACGGAATAGATTTCGTGGTAACTCGTATCGATGATACAGCCACCACCTTTCGCTTTGCTGGCGCGCCACGCGAATGCAGGCGTTGGATGATCCGCCGAAAAATCTGCAGGCTTCAATCCCATTCCAGCGCTTCGTCCGAAATGCGGTTTACCTAACGCCTCAAGTTCTGTCATCGCCACGCGCATTCCGGCAGTGAAGATGTAGTTATGTACGACTGTGTAAGGCACGTCATTTTGGCGTACTGCTTCCAGAATTGCGTCTGCTTCCGCTAAGTTTGTCGCCATCGGTTTTTCCGAGATAATCGCCACGCCTGCGTTTGCGGCTTCGATGACCTGCTCAGCGTGAAGTGAGTGCGGTGTAGCAATCGTCACGACATCCAGTGCTGCGTGTTCCAGCATCTCCCGATAATCTGTGTATCGGTTGTCTGTTGGCACGTCAAACATTTCGCCAATCTTTTGTAGGTTTTCTGGCACGACATCCGCCAGTGCAGTGATCTGAACAGTATCTGAAAGGGCGCGGTAGGCACGGGCATGCGTAATTTGCACAATCCCACCACAGCCAATCAGTCCCAAGCGAATCGGTTTATTCATGGTATTTCTCCTTTGTATAGAGTTTAGCATATTTTGAGATTATGTCAAATTCTTTGCGTCGTATGAACCAATTAGCGGACGCTTACTCACAGGGATAACCTCTGGAGTCCACTTTCCCCAGGTCCAGTAGGTTCGGTTTTGCGGCGTACACGCCCAAATTTTGCCCATACGCGGCAAAATTTGTCTCAGCTTTACATTTGCGACCTGCATTCCAACCGAACCGGATACTACGCGGAAACCTTGAAGATTTCAAAAACCTCTTTAGTCCTGTAAGGACGGAATGTTTATAGAAACGCGCTTCCTCATCTCCTAAGCCCTGTAAGGGCGGCATGTTTATATTCTCGTCTGAATCGCGGATTATCGCGGAGGACGCGGAGGACACGGATTTTAAGAGGTTTTGGTGGTATAGTATCCTTAGCCCCAGCGAGGCGAAATGTTTATAGAAGAAAATGAGTGTAAATATAGTCCTGTAAGGGTTTTTGCTTGGGGGGTTTTGCTTGGGTATTTCTGCGGATTTCTTCAGCATGTTTATATTCTCGTCTGAATCGCGGATTATCGCGGAGGACACGGATTGCGCGGATTTTGTGTTGTGGAAACCCCCTAAATCCCCCTTATCAGGGGACTTCATAGTAAAATCCGAAAATATGTTTACACTTGTAGCATAGGCTGTTAGCCTGTGGCTTCGTGAGACGCACATTCACAAGTTTACATAACCATGTGAGTGTGTAAGTAATTACAGGCTCTACTATAATATATTCTCCCAATGAAGAAACTGCATGTCCGCAAATGTAAGCCCCAGCGGGGCGGTATGTGTATAGAAACGCGTTTTAAAACAAATCAAGCCCCGTAGGGGCGACATCTATGTAGAACTTAGATGAAATGTCTTAACCGAACCCACGTTCTATAAGAAAAAATTTTGGCAGGAACGTTCAGAATTGATCGCCAGAGGTATTCAATTTTCAAATTGTCTGAATCGCGGATTATCGCGGAGGACGCGGAGGACGCGGATTTTCGTGTTTAGGGATGCCAAAATCATAAGGTAATTTAGCTGTTTTCCAGAGAATTGAATGACTCTGATTGATCGCTGATTTCCCTTGACTGTTCCGATTAAATATGCTATTGTTTAATAAGTAGCGGTTTGTTTAAACACCCATCCCTATTTTGACTAAAGTTTGGACAATTTATCTCACGTTTGAGTTGAGTCTTCAAATATCCGTATATTTTTCTATGAGTTTCGTCTACTCATGGAACTGTGGAAAACGCGCCCTCACACAGTCGGTTTCAACCTCGCGGGGGAGTATCTGTGTAGAAACTCCTTGCTCCAGCGGAGCAACATTGCTTCGCAGTGAGAATTAAAAAAGGTCTTGACATCTCCCGCACTCCAGTGGAGTGCTATGTGTGAAAATTGTCCAAAGGAGAAGTAAATGAAAAAGAAATCATATAGAAGATACCGGAAATCAAGGCGATGGCAAAATAAACGCCGAACAATCTTGAAGCGCGCTGGCTATAAATGTCGAAAATGCGGGAGACGCACGGCGACACAGGTGCATCACGAAACCTATAAACGCGTCGGCAGAGAACGACTCAGCGACCTAACTGCAGTATGTGGATGCTGCCATAAACGAATTCATGGAAAATAGCCATATTTTTTAGCACTAACCGGAATTGCTCGAAAGGAGAGTACTATTATGGAAGAGAATATGGAGTTGGGCGATCCTACAGCTCTTTTAATAAGGGCGAAAGATGCTGGTAGAGGTAGCGGATTTTTTGTTCGGAAGAACCTAATCGCGACGAATATTCACGTCGTGGCAGCGGCGACATCAGTTTCTGCAGAACTGGTAGGAACTAAAACTGAATTCATTGTTGAAGGTGTTGCAGCATTTGATGCCAAAAATGATCTTGTCATTCTAAAAATCGCAGGTGAAGGAACATCTCTACCTCTCGGCGACAGTAATTCGGTTGAAAGTGGAGATGTTGTTCAAACAGTAGGATACCCTGGTGGAAAGCACAAGGTGACAAACGGAGTTATACATAGTATCCGTAATAGCGATAAATGGATTCGGATGAAATGCAAGACTCTCGATGGTAATAGCGGTGGGCCTGTGCTAAATAGAAACAGTGAAGTAGTAGGAGTTGCTGCTGCCGTTGCCAATTGTTTTAGTTTCGCTATTCCAGTAAACGCAATCAAGGCCCTCCTCGCTGTATCCCAGGCAATGGAACCTTTGAGACAATGGCAGGAAAGAGAACACATACAGGCTTATGCTTGTTTGGTGCAGAGTAAGATAAAACTTGCTGGAGATCATTATGACGATGCAATAGTTAATCTGGATAAAGCCATCCAGTTAAACCCAGATTGTTTCCTGTTTTACTTTAGTCGAGGGGATGCGAAGATCCGTTTGGGTCAATCTAAAGTTGAGGAAGGTAATGTGGTAGAGGCACTGCAACACTACCAAGATGCCATTAACGACCATACAGACGTAATCAAACTGTGTCCAGATTGTGCTGCTTCTTACAGTGGACGTGGGGTTACGAAGTCCCAACTAGGTCAATCTAAAGCTAAGGAGAGTAATGTAGTGGAAGCACAGCAACACTACCAAGATGCCATTAACGACCACACGGAAGCAATCAAACTATGCTCGAATTACGATTCAGCTTACAACAATCGGGCGGACGTAAAACTTCACTTCGGCAAATCTGAAGGTGCAGCAGGAAATATAGAAGCAGCTGAGGGTTTATATCAAGAAGCACTGATTGACATTAATACTGCCATTGAACTGGGTTCAAATATCGCTTTGTTCTTCCACACGCGAGGCGAGATCAGGCATGCCCTCGGTGATTATAGCATAGCAATAGAGGATTATGAGAAAGCCCGCGAAATAGATCCCGATTATACGGATGTCTGTAAAGACCTTGAACTAGCGCAAAAGGCTCTGAGACAACAGGAAAAAGCGAACCTTCCCTGAAACACTACGCATTATAAACAAGTAAAACTGTTTCAAAAGATTGCAGGCGGTACCTTTTCTTGGTAAACACTGGTGTATTTACGTGTGCTGGGATTCATTTTTTTAGGTAGTGTTTACATTGTATAAGTTATTGACATTTTGCTTAGGTTTTGGTAGCCTCTCAGGTATGAAAACTGCACATATAGAAACCACTGAAAACCTACCTATGATGATTTCTGATGCTGCCTGGAAGAGCATCCACCCGTTTCTGAAAACGTTGCCCAACGTCTATGTCGGTAATCCTGAAGACTGTAGACGATTTCTCTCAGCAGTCGTCTGGATGACGAAAGAAGGTGCGTCTTGGCGCGCTCTTCCGAAAGTCTACGGGTATTGGAACACAACTTACCGGCGATTCGGTAGATGGTGCGATGCGGGTGTTTTTGAAAAACTCCATGAACATTTCCATGCTGCGGGTGAAGTCTCTGCGCTCCTGATTGATTCGACGGTTGTGCGTGCTCATACTTCTGCAGCGGGTGCCCCGAAAAAAAAACGGAGGTCAAGTCAATGAGGCACTCGGTCGGAGTCGTGGCGGTTGGACGACGAAACTCCATGCTGCAGTGAGTGTGGACTTTCTCCCCTTGCGTTTTACTTTGACAGCGGGGCAGCGTCATGATGTCACGCAAGCGTCTGCCTTGATAGCGGATTACAAGTCTGCCTATGTTATTGCGGATGCTTCCTATGACTCGAATGCGTTTCGGGCGGAGATAGCTGCCGGGGGTTCGGAGGCAGTTATCCGTCCGCGTAAGAGTCGTCTTGAAGATATTCCTTATGATAAAGATGTCTATAAACTTCGCAATGTGATAGAACGTTTTTTTCATCGCTTGAAACAATATCGTCGGGTTGCGACACGGTATGATAAATACGCCGTGCGATACCTCGGGTTCGTCTATTTCGCAGCCATACTTATCACTGCTAAAAAAATGTAAACACTACCTAGTTTATTTTTCCGAAAACGCAGTCAATTATTAATAAAACAATAAAATTAAGATATCCCATCAAAAAGGAGAAAATATAAATGCAACAAAATACTCGTCTTACTAAAGATCAATTTACCAAGCTTGGATGTGATGCTCATGCTTGTTTTGAATTAGCCTTGATGGCAGAAGCTCACATAAATGAAAAACAAGGTCACCCTATGTCAACTGCTGTTATCAGTCGCGCAACTGCTATGATGACAGTTTTGGGATTGGGTATTGAACTGCAGTTAAAAGCCCTTTACTATAAGACTACTAGTTCCGTTCACCGCAATACACATGGATTAGGGTTAGTGTATGACTCATTAGATACGAACATTAAATCGCAATTAACGGATATATTCAACGAATGGAGAAACGAATTCACTGAGGGACCAAATCTCGGTGTAGCCTATATTTTTAGCGAAACAGTCCCAAATTCTCCCAGTAATAGTCTTCAATCTACAGGGTTTCGAGGGCTCTTGGAGTTTTTCGACCATGTTGGTTTGTATAGTAGAAGATATTCTTTTGAAGATTTCTCGTACAATGAATGGTGGCAGGTCGTCTATCCCAAAACACTTGCACCGCTTATCAACAAAATTACCGAGTTTACAAATGATCTCACAGATCCGATTTTTAAACAGTGACGCACATCTATCTACAGCAAGGTTAGTTTTAGAATTTGGGCATAAAAGATAATTTTACATGTTATGTGGTGTGGGCAGAAAACCGAACCATAAGCGTCAATTTAGTGATTGTTTCATGGTATTTTGTAACACCGATATAAACATGCCGCCCCTACGGGGCTTAGATTTGCGAGGTAGCGTTTTTCTACAAAGATACCATCCCTACGGGATTCAAGAGGGTTTTGAAGTCTTCACGGTTTCTGTATAAAATCCGGTTCGGTTAGGAAACCGAACCTACCGGCCTGGGGACTGAGGCGGTTATTTTTTCTAAAATTGACGCTTATGGTTCGGTTAGGAAACCGAACCTACCGGGCCGGCGGGTGAGGCGGTTGTTGTTTCTAAAATTGACGCTTATGGAGCGAGTTGTGCTCGCTCTTACAGAAGAGGTATTGGATTACAATGGCGGGAGTCCTTTAACAATATCCACCGTCTTCAGACTCACAGTAATAACACGCCCAATCAAATCCACGATATACTGCGGCTGATCGGCACGGTTCGGATCATTCACAATCCCGCTCCGTTTGTCCGTCTTGACACGATACTGATCCACGATCCACTCCAACGCGGAACGATTCCCTAACCGATAGTCGTAAACCTCTGCAGGAATACCGTCCAGCGTCAGAAAGTCGTTGTATTTCAGCTGCGTCTTGTCTTTAGAGAGTTTCATCTTCTCCACATCCCAATTGACCTGCATGCCGGGGGTTTCGACCTTTCGGAGTTTATCGCATTTCGGAACGGATTCGTAGTTAACGTGGAGATCTGCTAACTGATCGCCTGCTTTCGCAAAACCCCAGAAATCCTCGGCGAAGGGGATATGTGGGAGATCGCGCTTGAGGTTCCTCTCGTATTTCTCACGATAGGTAGGGTGATGCAGGAGACCGTAGTTGTAGTGGAAGATGTCCCACTTGGTGATGTTGTCATCGCCATAGTGAGTTCGGAATTCTGTTAGTGCCCAATCGGTGATGTTCTCTTGTCGGTTTGTGCCGTCCTCATCGTAGGTGTAGAAAGGAAAGCATTGAAAACTGTCACTTGCTGCGAGTGTGTGGAGGTCGGGAGTCAAATTTGTCATTAGTGTACTGAAACCCGATCGAAAACCGTGATCACTAACGATTATTACTTGATTTTCCCTGTTTGTTTTAGGTGTTGGAAAGAAGTACGGAAACAAATAAATGCTATTATTCAGAACTCGGTCAAAGAATAAATTTGATTTTGTGAATGGACGGTAGAGTGAGGTCCGCACCTTGTTTTCCATGTATTCAATAAGTTTACCCCGTTGCAAATGCTGTCGCAGTCTAAGATCCCACTTGATTTTCGTGTCATCATAAACCACGAAATCATTGACATTTGTCTGTTGATCTTCCCGACGCTTCCACCTATCCGTTTCTGCATTGTAGGTGTTAATCATTCCCTGAACATTCTCAGTGAGGGTATTTTGATTGAAGTTGTAAACCCATGCATCACGGTTAGTCACCACACCTCTACAGTAAGTCTTGAAAATCACATTTTCTGCTACACCTTTCTGTGCCTTCGCTTCCTTGGTTCCTATCGGAATAAAGGTGTCAAACTCGGCGTGAAACCCTTCTGTGAGCCATGTATGGTGACTGTCGGGTGTTGCCTGCTGCCATTCAATATTTTGATAGTGTTGCTTTGAATCAAGGTAGTGATACTTCTCTTCCTTCCGCCAAAATTCATCAGTGCTGGCATAGAAGATTTCGGCAAGTTTTGAAGTTGTCTTCGCTGCACTTCTCTTAATGAAAAAGTTAATGCTCACACCGACTTGAATCCCAAAGACATTATGCGCTGTTCCTGATAACTTCGGATTCTGACGAACGTTCCCACCTAAATCCAAAATGTAAATCGCATCGAAATCATTTGCAAGGTGTTTTCGCATGCCATCAAACGCCAGCCCATCAAGGAATCCGTTGTTTGTGACAAATGCAACAATCCCTTCCTGCCCAATCCGGTCCGAAGCCCATCGAATTGCCTTTACATAAGGGTCATAGAGTGCGTTTTTGAGTGTCGCTTTGGAATCTGCGGCGTAGGTGTCTGTAATCCGCTTGTCCATCACCGCGTATTTTCGATTCCTATTGTTGTCACTATCGTTGACCTGCCACGCGTTGTAAGGCGGGTTGCCGATAACGACGAACATATCCGCCGCCTTCTGTCTCTTGACCCGTTCCGTGTTCTCACGTGTAAAGAGTTCGCCTTGATCCTGCTCAAGCAACTCAAACGTATCCGCGAGTGCGATCCCCTCAAACGGCAGATACGTTCCCGTGCGTTGAAAAAACTCCTGTTCGATGTTCAGGCTGGCGATGTAGTAGGGTAGGAGCATCACCTCGTTACAGTGGAGCTCGTGGCGGTATTTCTCCGCTAACGCTGTGCCTTGGATGTCCTGCATGAGCCGGACGATGAAGTTGCCCGTCCCGACGAACGGATCAATGATATGCACGCCGCTGTCGGACAAGGAACGACCAAACTCAGTTTCAAGGAGATGCGCCACGCTTTTCACCATGAAATCGACAATCGGTTGTGGTGTGTAGACGATGCCGTGTGTGTCTGCGACATCTTCGGAGAACCCCTGAAAAAACTTCTCGTAAAACGTGTTGAGGAAGTGCTGTTTTTGGGTGAAGTCTCTGCAGAGCATCGCGGCCTGTTCAATCGCGACATAAAACCGGTCTAACGGTTTAAGAAATTCCTCACGACTGAACGCCTGTCGGATAAGGGTGTCAACGACGTTTTCTATCTCGCGTGCGATAATATTCCGGCGGGTGAAAGCGGAGTTATTAAAGACGGTGCGGAAGATGCGTTCAGTGAGGATATGCTGAACGAGCATCTCCTCAACGGCATCTTGTGAGAGGTCTGGGTTAATCGCGGTTCGGCAGGTGTCGTAAAAACCGGTGAACGCCTTTTTGAACGCTGGATCCGTTTCGTGGCGTTGTTCAATGAGTGCTTTCAATCTGTTCGCGAGGTCGGGGACGTGTTCTCTGAAATCCGAAACAGCGGTGTGCCAATTGTCGAGTGCGGGTGCGGTGTAAGAAAAAAGGTATTGAAGTGCGGCAATCAGACCCGCCGGTTCGGTGATGTCAAGGTCCAATGCCATCTGCCCGTTTTGGTATAAGATGGCGCGCTGTGGGGTCTGGAACAAGATATTGTCGAGTGGGTAGCCTGCATCCTGTTTTTCTTGGACGGCTTTAAGGATATCGTCGTCTATATCTTTTGCCTCCCAATAGGCGAAGGGAAGTCCGTATTCGTCGAGTACCACGCCGTCAATAACAATACGGTTTCCTTTCGGGGTGCGCATGCCGTATTGCGGAACGAGCGTGGCGTTTACCTGTTTTGCACAGGCTTGTAAGAGCGTATCAAAGGGTGAGCTGACCGCGCCTTCATGTCTGATGGCGTGTTGTTCGTATTGCTGTAGTGTGGCGTAGTAGTCGCGGATCGCTTTGTGACTGGGTTTGAGATTGAGTGTTGGCATGCGGGTATGATAGCATATTCGTGAAAATTATGATACCGGCTGGTTCTCATCTGAATATTGCCATAGTGCACGATCCAAAGTCCTCATACATTTGATTCCATTTTCGCTTGCTATTTTTCTACATCTTTTCATGTATTTTTCCCAGAATTTAAACGAATATTTAATTTCGTCCTCTTCAAACCCGACTGACCATGGAGCACGAAAATCTAGAATTGGATATGGATCTTCATGAAAAAAATGAAGAATTGCAGAAGCAATTGGATACGCTACACCGCTCAGACAAGTTAAAATTTCTATTCTCGGACGTTCACCCTTGACAAGAAATGCACACTTTGTAATATGTTTTACGTCACTATCACAGTTCTCTTTGACGAGTGCCTTACGTCTTTCGGATTTCCATTTCACCAATGTTTCCAATTCGTTTAATTCAAGATATCGCAATTGTTTTACTTTGGGTTTGATTATTTCTATTAGTTCATTTTCCCATCGGGCTGTGTCGCCTGTAGGATTGTATCGGTCTGCCCAATAATTGATCTTAGATGCACAAAAACGTAGGTTCATTTACATACCCCTTTTAGTATAGCGTGATAGTCTCATATAACTTTGTGATTAGGTTTTAGGTTGAGTTGTAGCACAGAGGTATGATAGCAGTTTTTGGGAGATAGGTCAAAATGAAAATGGGGATAGCGGTCAGCAGCCGGTGAGATTGATGCATATAAACATGCCGCGGCGAAACCAGAAAGGGCACCCGAGAATTGGAATGGCTTCGGTTTATGGCGTTTTTTGCTGGTGCTCGGCGATGATTTTTGCTAACGCTCGCAAGGCATCGTTGACAGATTTCGCATCAGGGAACATTTCGGCTACATCGTCATCGAGTCTAATCAAGTTTGTGCCTGCGTAGTATCGCTCTGCATATTTTCCCCGAACTCCCTCGCTGAAATCATATTCATCAAGCATATCGGGGTCATGTTGATTGGATGTGGTTTGATTCATAGGTTTTTCTCTCATAAGGTGTTGCTTGTCGAGCGGAAATGATGCGAATGACATCGCCTCTTTCTGTGTGAACAACGACTAAAAGTCTCTGTTTTTCAGAATATCCGATAATTATTAACCTTTCTTCCTTTTCTGAATGCAATGGGTCGGGAATAGTTAAAGAGAGAAAATCCGAAAAAACGCTCCTTGCTTCTTCAAAAGAGACATTATGCCTTCTCAGATTTTCTTTGGCTTTACGATTATTCCATTGAAATTCCAGTCCCACGTGTTTTCACCGTTCTTAAAGGACAGGTAACACTTTACTTGTGCCTTTTTGTTTACCTTCCAATTTTCTCTTTATCCATCCTACATCGTGTTCCAGATTCCCTACACGCGTGTCCAGAGAATCAAGCCGTTTTTCCAAACGGGTATTGTTTTCTCTCGCTTGTGTCTCGATCCGTGCCAAGGTTTCGAGAACCCTTTCCCAGAAATCTTGATCAGCCATTTTGATAGTTCCCATGCTTTCTGCGATGTCTTTTAGCAAAGTATACCACAAATATAGCTCAAAATCAACAAAAAATTGTCACACCCGTTTCCACAAAATGTGCTATAATGCGTTCAATAAGGCAATATGCCAAATCTTACCAATCAAAAAAAGAGAGAGGAATTCGATATGAGCGAAGAAGAAAAAAAAGAATCTGAAGAGACCAAAGACGAAGAGAAAAACGACAATACACCCGAGGATAAACTCTCGGTTACACATCATAGCGTTACCATTAACGGTGAGGAGATTCGTTATACCGCAACGACAGGTACGCTTATCCTGAAAGAGGAAGTCGATAAGGAAGGCGAGAAACCGAAAGCAGCGGTTTTCTTCATCGCCTATACGCGCGATGATGTAGAAGACACTGCCACGCGTCCGATAACCTTCTCATTCAACGGCGGTCCCGGCTCCTCATCCGTATGGCTGCATTTGGGTGTCCTTGGACCGAGATGTGTCAAACCCGACGATGATGGCGAATTGCCGCAACCGCCCTACCAACTGACCAATAACGAATGCTCTATCTTAGACAAAACCGATCTCGTTTTCATTGATCCCGTTAGCACTGGATTCAGCAGAGCCGTACCGGGTGAAGAGGCGAAGCAGTTCCACGGGTTCAAAAGAGATATTGAATCCGTCGGCGATTTTATTCTGCTCTACTTGGGACGCTATAAACGCTGGGAATCGCCTAAGTTCCTCATCGGTGAAAGCTACGGAACAACCCGCGCGGGTGGACTTGCAGGCTACCTTCAGGGACGGCACGGTGCCTACCTCAACGGTATCATGCTCGTTTCGGTCGTCCTCAACTTCCAGACGATTCGGTTCGCACCCGGCAACGATCTCCCGTATATCCTCTTCCTGCCGACTTATGCAGCGACAGCATTTTATCACAACAGATTAGGCGAAACCGATACGGAATTAGAAACCTTCATCGACGAGGTCAGAGAATTTGCCATAGGTGATTACGCAGTCGCACTGATGAAAGGCAGCAGTATCTCCTCAGATGAACGTGCCGATATTGTTAAGAAACTCGCAAGTTACACAGGACTCACACCTGAGTACATTGAACGTACCGATTTGCGGATTAATATTGCTCGGTTTTGTAAGGAGCTGCTCCGCGATGAAGCACGGACAGTCGGTCGATTTGATAGCCGATACAAAGGGATTGACCGCGATTCAGCAGGCGAAAATTATGAATATGATCCGAGTTCCGCAGTCGTCCAAGGTGCTTATACGGCTACGCTCAACGCTTATGTCCGCGGCGAACTCGAATTTGCGTCGGATCTCCCTTATGAAATCCTGAGTCGGCGTGTGCATCCCTGGAACTACAGCGATCACCAGAACGAATACGTCAACGTCGCTGATACTTTGCGTTCAGCAATGACGATGAATCCTGCCTTGAAAGTGTATGTCGCGAACGGGTATTACGACTTGGCAACGCCGTTTTTGGCATCTGAGTATACCTTCAGCCACCTCGGACTCGATGCCTCCTTGCAGGATAACATCACGATGGCTTACTATCAGGCAGGACACATGATGTACATCGACCAAGCGGAATTACAGAAGATGAAAATTGATCTGGATGCCTATCTTGATGACGTACTTCCGTAACCCCTATGCCTTAACCAACAGACATGTAGCCTGCAACAACGGCGCAGGCGGGTTTACGGAAAGGAACATCAAATCCCCAGTTCACCTGACCGAACCGCAAGGTAAGTTAAAAATACGAAGTGTCCTAAAGTTTGCAAGTTTAAAGAGACGCGCTTGCGACTTTACAGATTTTAGAACACGCTACAACTTTCTACCAGACATGTAGCCTGCAACAACAGCGCAGATGGGTCTACGGGAAAGAACGTCAAATCTTCAGTTCACCTGACCGAACCGCAAGGTAAGTTAAAAATATGAGCTATCAAAGAGAATTTGAGGAGCGGTTGAACGTTGCTGTCGTCGGTGTCGGTTCACACGGCTATCGGAACGTCTTACCGACGCTCACATTTCTTCCAGTACGGCTAAAGGCATTTTGCGATCTTGACCTCGACCGCGCCCGTATAACGGCTGAACAATACGGCGTTAAAGCCTGTTATCCGAGTATGGCGGAGATGTTTCGGAACGAAGAATTGGATGCCATCTTTCTCTGCGCGCCGCCACGTCTGCATCCCGAATTGACCTGTGAAGCACTGGACGCTGGGATGCACGTCTGGTTAGAGAAGCCTCCCGGAATGTTCGCTGATGAAGTTCGGGAGATGATTCGCCATCGCAAAGATCGCGTCGTCGTTGTCGGATTCAAGAAAGTGTTCATGCCTGCAACACAGAAGATCATCGAGATTTTCACAACGGAGGCATACGGTCCCTTGCGAAGCCTCTTGGCTGTCTATCCGATGACGATTCCGCGCGAGGGGAAGCGTGTGCTACGCGAGAAAACGCATACGAATTGGCTCCAAAACGGGTGTCATCCGCTATCGCTGATGGTAGCAGTCGGTGGAAAGGTATCTGCTGTAACCGTTCGCCTCGGAGAACGCGGTGGCGGCGCGTGTATCTTGGAATACGAAAGCGGTGCACTCGGGAATTTTCATCTCGCGGATGGCGCGAGGCACGCGCAACCTTCCGAACTCTATCAATTCTTTGGTGATGGATGCCATGCCGAGATTCGGAACAATAACCGTGTACTTTTACAACGCGGCATGCCTTTCAACTATAGCGGGAGTACCAGTTATGTCCCTGAAGGGTTTGAGAGTGGTGCCATTGTCTGGGAACCGCAATTCAGTCTTGGAACACTCGAAAACAAAGGGCTTTTCGTCCAAGGTTTCTACCAAGAGATGCGATATTTCTGCGATTGCATTCTGGAAGGCAAACCAGCAGCGCAAGGATCGCTTGAGTTTGCCCTGGAAGTCATGAAGGTCTATGAGGCAGGACTCCGTTCAGAAGGCGAAACCGTTCCGGTGCTATAGATTAATCACAGCCTTCGCTTGCTGTAGGAGCGAGCTGTGCTCGCGATGCCGAATCGCTCGCTTACTGTAGGAGCGAATGTTTTGCTTAGAAGAAACGCCCCAGCAAAAACGGGGTTTCTTGTCGCTCGCGATGCCGATATGTGCCTAATACCCGTCTGGAGCAAAAATGCTAACGAAACTAATCTGTCGTAATTTCAAAAACTTTGGCGAAGTTGAGATTGAATTAGGGAATCCCGTTGTCTTCATCGGACCAAATAACTCCGGCAAGACAACAGCGTTACAAGCACTCGCTTTATGGGAAATAGGGCTCAAACGGTGGAATGAGAATCGCAAGGGAAAGACTAATCCTGAAAAGCGTCCGGGTGTTGTTATCAACCGACGCGATCTCATCTCTGTTCCGGCCCCAGATACCCGATTACTCTGGCGAAATTTGCGGGTACGTGATCCGAAAAATGTCCGAATAGATATTATTGTTGAAGGCATAACAGCTGACAAAGAATGGAAATGTGGTTTAGAGTTTGATTATGCTAATCAGGAATCTTTTTACTGTCGTCCATTGAGAACATCGGAGGAGGATGGAAAAGTGTCCAATCGGATGCCTATCCCTGACGAAGTGGAAGACCTTTCTGTTGCTTTGCTACCGCCGATGTCTGGGCTCACATCCAATGAATTACGACTTGAATCAGGCGCAATCAATGTCCGTATCGGGGAGGGACGCACAGCAGAAGTGTTGCGGAATCTCTGCTATCAAGTTTCGGAAAATGCCCAAAAGTGGGAAACGCTTTGCGAAAAAATTTATTCTCTATTCGGTGTTAGTCTTGATGAACCCAAATATATTCCAGAGCGTGGGGAGATTTCAATGGACTACCGAGACAAGTTTGGCATTTCTTTAGATCTCTCAGCATCAGGACGTGGTTTACAACAAACACTACTCCTACTCGCCTACATTGCGGCACATCCTGGTTCTGTCCTGCTGCTTGATGAACCGGATGCACATCTTGAAATTCTTCGGCAGCGACAGATTTATCAGGTACTTACAGAATTAGCGAGGGAACATGACAGTCAGATCGTTGCCGCCAGTCATTCTGAAGTCATCCTCAGGGAGGCCGCCGATCGCGATGTGGTTATTGCTTTCCTTGGTACACCCCACCGAATTGATGATCGCGGTAGTCATCTCCTTAAATCGCTTCGGGCGATTGGTTTTGAGCAGTATTATCAGGCTGAACAGCAAGGATGGGTTCTCTATCTTGAAGGGGCAACAGATCTCGCAATCCTGCGGGCGTTTGCCGAGAAACTCTCACACGAGGCTGTGGCTATATTAGAACGTCCCTACGCCCACTATGTTGGTAATCAACCCACGGAGGCACGTAAACATTTTTACGGTTTGCGCGAGGCAAAACCCGACCTCGTCGGATTCTGTCTCTTTGATCGAATTTCTGACCCACTTCAGAATCCTCCTGAATTAATAGAATACGCGTGGCAAAGGCGCGAGATTGAGAATTATATTGTATCCAGTAGACAGGTGTTAATTGACTGGGCAAGTGCCGGAGCAGAGGAACAAATGGGACTTCCATTATTCTCGTCTCACTGGGTATCTACAATGGAAGAAAGGATTACTGAGATCGAAAATGCTCGCGCAACACTTCGCCAAGAATCGCCTTGGTCGCCAGATATCAAAGTGACTGACGATTTTTTGGACGGACTCTTTGAAACTTTCTTTGAGAAATTGGAATTACCAAATCTTATGCAAAAAACAAATTATCACACTTTAGTTCAATATGTACCAATAGAGCAGATTGACCCTGAAGTTACCGAAGTGTTAGATAGTATTTTGGAAGTTGCTGAAAAAGCGAAGCCACTGGGAAGCATTTAACCTACTAAAATGGAGAAAAAACGTGGAATATAGACGATTGGGGAAAAGTGGACTCAAGGTGTCCGAAATCTGTTTAGGCACGATGACCTTCGGGCACGGTGCTGACGAGGCAGCGTCAAGCCGCATGGTGGATCTCGCTTTGGATGCCGGTGTCAATTTTTTTGATACCGCAAATTCTTATGCCGATGGCGAATCCGAAGTTCTGCTAGGGAAAGCACTCAAAGGCAGACGGCGCGACGCTGTTGTTGCAACCAAGTTTTTCAACCCGATGGGCACCGGTCCCAACGATTCGGGGATGTCTCGCGCACATATTATGCAGGCGATTGATGACAGCCTCACACGCCTCCAGATGGATTATGTGGACATCTACTATATTCACCACGTCGATTCACAAACACCTTTAGAGGAGATGCTTCGCGCACTTGATGACCTCGTCCAACAAGGCAAAGTCCGATATACCGCGTGTAGCAACTACCAAGCGTGGCGGTTATCCGAAGCATTATGGATTAGCCACACACACGACTGGATACAGTTTGCCTGCTATCAACCCCAATATAGTCTCGTTGTGCGGGATATAGAGCAAGAACTCGTTCCGCTCTGCGAACTTAAAGGGTTAGGCATCGTTGTATGGAGTCCGTTGGCAGGTGGATTTCTCTCTGGAAAATATAAGCCGGGTGAACGCACACACGGTGGTACCCGGTCAGAGGAAGGGTGGGCATACCCGGAACGCTATTTCGCGGACAACGCCGATGAAACGCTGCAAACCCTCTTTGACGTTTCTGATGAATTGGGACAGAGTCCAGCACAAGTCGCTTTGCGGTGGGTACTTGAACAGCGAGCGATGACTTCGGTAATTGTCGGCGCAAGGCACACCGGACACCTACGTGATAATCTCGGTGCAGCGGGGTGGAGACTTGAAAACGAGGCACTTCAAAAACTCAACGAAGTTTCACATCTACCAGATCGCTACCCTGAAGCGATGGAAAAGAACATGCATGAACGGCGCGATAGTGCTGTCGATATGCCACGATTGTAGTAGAAAATAACGAACTTTTCTCTTTCAGATTTGACTAACATAAGAAAGGCTTCGGAGGGAATAGTTTTCAGTTACGCGCTTGTGACAGTTGCTTTTGTTGTACCTGCCGCAGCATGACTCTTAACTGACAACTGATAACTGATAACTGACAACTATTTAGAAAGGAGTAAACCATGAAGGGAAAGTGGAAAATTATTACAATTGCTGGGGCAATCGTGCTTATCGCAGCTGTCGCGGTCGTCGTCGGACGCATCGTGTTTGCCACTAAAGATGATGCAGCCACTGCTGGCGCGTCAGCAATGAAAACAGCAGCGGTTGAACGCGGTGATATTGCTGTCACGATTGACGCAACAGGGACGATCAAACCGTTGAATATTGTTGAAGTCAGTTCCAAAGCGAGCGGAAAGATCCTGGAACTCAAGGTGGATGCCGGTGACTACGTTGAGAAGGACGAGATCATCGCTGTGATTGAAACAACTTATGTTCAGATTAGTTTAGAACAGGCGCAAGCCGACTTACAATCTGCCGAAGCGCGTTTGCAACAGGCACAAATTGACATCGAACTCCAGAGAGAGCAGTCCGACATCCAAATTCGGCAGGCACAGGAATCTCTCGCTGAGGCACAGCAACGGCTCATTCAACTCAAGGAAGATATCCGTCTTGAGAAAATAGCCAACCAACGCGGGGTCATGGATGCTGAAAATAGCCTCAACATCGCCAAGATCCGGTATAAATTGCTCACCTCCGATGAGGTGCGAGACGAAAATAGACAGCGTGCGAAAGCCTCTTTGGAACAGGACAAGGCAAACTTGGATCTGGTAACCGCAGAGCATGAACGGAATAAAACGCTTTATGATAAAGAACTCATCTCGCTGGCTGCGTTAGAGTCTTCACAGGCACAACTTAAATCTGCGGCGGCGCGACATAAATCATCTGCCGAAAGCCTGAAACTGGTAGAGAAACCCGCCACTGAAGCAGAACTTGAATTGGGAAAAGCCGATATCAAGAAGGCGGAATTCAATCGTGACCTCGCCAATGAACGCGTTGCAGCTGAAGCGACACGAGATATGGATATTAAACTTCAGGAACAACGGATCGTACAGTCTCAAGAGTCATTGAAACTTGCACAAGCGAACCGGAAACAAATTACCCGAAAAGAACGCGACATCGAAACTGCGCGTTTAGCAGTCAAACGCAATCAAGTGCAGCTGGAGCTCCGTCAAATTGAATACGACGATACAGTTATCAAGGCACCCATCTCTGGAACGATTCTTGAGAAAAAGGTTGAAGAAGGACAGTTGATCACTTCGCGCCTCTCCACGCTCTCCTCAACTGAAGGGCAGGCAATCGTTACCATGGCAGACCTTGATACCGTCTACGTCGTGACTGAGGTTGATGAAACCGACATCGGCAAAATCCAAATCGGACAACCTGTGACGATTAACGTTGAAGCCTATCCCGACATGCCGTTTCAGGGTGAAGTTTTGAAGATCGCCCCGCAAGGACAGGTTATCCAGAATGTAACAACCTTTGAAGTAACCTCCGAGTTGAAAAATGTAGCCGCTACCGGTCCCCAACGCGGCATGGCACGAGGTGCTGGCGGTCGATGGGGGGGTGGTCAACGTCCAGACATGGCGAATCTAACGGAAGAACAGCGCGAACGTTTCCGAGCAATGCACCAACAACGTCAAGCAGACGGGGGTGCTAATGGAACACCAGCAAGACCTACACCGCAAGAACCCGCTGCACAACAACCCACACAGCAACCCGAAAAAGCTGACGTAGCCGAGGCGGAAGCGGAAACTGATGACGATGATGGCGGCGATCTGTTCGGTGCCTTCTTTGAGGAAGCACCCGCAGAAGCACCACCGACCGAAGTTCAACCCGCAGAGCCTGAAGCGTCAAAGATGCCGTTTCTCAAACCCGGTATGAACGCCAGCGTCCAGATCTCGGCTGTTAACAAAATAGATATCCTTACTTTGCCAACTGAAGCAGTCCTTGACATGCGAGGCAGGAAAATGGTCAGGATCGTGGGTGCGGACGGTCAACCCGGACGACCACAACCCGTTGTAACAGGCGTTAACAGCTATGAGAAGATTGAGATCATCTCAGGACTCACCGAAGGTGACATCGTTGCAATCGGCGGCTTTGAACGCGGCGGCGGTGGTGAAGATTGGCGAAGACGCATGATGCAGAACCCAGCATCCACAATGCGTCGAATGACCGGTGGTGGTCGTGGACGTGGACGATAGATACTATTACCTGCTTGTAGGTTGTTAAAAGGGCAACAGCACATAGGAGAGAATGCTATGGGTATCCTTGAAAGTTTTGCAAACGCATTAAGTGCCTTATTGGCAAACAAACTCCGATCGCTATTGACAATGTTAGGCGTCATCATCGGTGTCGGCGCGATTATAACCACGACCTCAATCGGTGAAGGTGCGAAAGCCGATATCACCGAACGGATTCAGACATTAGGCGCGAACATTCTCGCCGTTCGACCCGGGCAAAGCATGTTTCGCGGACGTGGCTCCGCTGATGCGCGTAGGACCCTCACTGTTGAAGACATGGAAGCGTTACAGGACCGCGGACAGACTTTTAGTTATGTCACCCCTGAGGTGAGCAGCCGCGCACAGGTGAAGTTCCGCAATAAAAATACGAACACAACTATTGTCGGTACCTCTCCGGCATACCTTGTCACAGCGAATTTTACGGTTGAGAAGGGACGATTTTTTACCGAGCTTGAGATCCGACAACGAGACCGTGTCTGTGTCCTCGGTAAGACCGTTGTTGACACGCTCTTTGAAAACGTCGAACCCGTCGGTCAAATCGTCAAAATTAAAAATGTCGGTTTCCACGTCGTCGGTATTATGAAGGAGAAAGGCGCGAGCGGATGGCGCAACCCGGATGATCAGGTTTTTATTCCTTATTCAACCGCTATGAAACGCGTTTTTGGAAATGACTATCTATCGAGTATCAGTGTACAAGCGAATAACGACAAACTCATTGCAGCAGCAGAAACCGAGTTAACCGAACTCATCCGAAAGCAACACGAAATCCCGATAAATAAGGAGCCTGATTTTCACATCCGTAACCAAGCGGAGTTCATGGAAACACTTGAAGAATCAAGCCAAACTTTTACCAATATGATTTTGGGGATCGCTGTTGTTTCTCTCGTCGTTGGCGGTATCGGCATTATGAACATTATGCTCGTCTCGGTGACAGAACGGACGAAAGAGATTGGGCTACGCAAAGCCGTCGGCGCGCAGCGCATTGATATCCTCGCGCAGTTCCTCGTTGAATCTACGACGCTCGCCGTTGTCGGTGGTATTCTCGGTATCGGTGTTGGGATCGTGGGCGCGGAAGGCGTACCCTCTATCTGGGGCTGGCGAACCGAGGTTTCTGTAATGTATGCCATAGTTTCATTTGTCGTCAGTGCGTTTGTAGGTGTCTTTTTCGGCGCGTATCCGGCATGGAAAGCCGCAAAACTTCATCCGATTGACGCACTCAGACATGAATAGGACTTACGCATTACCTCTTAAAGTCCCCCTGATAAGGGGCGGTGAATGCCCATAAGGCATTCATACCCGGTGAATGCCCATAAGGCATTCATACCGTTGATTCTGATTCTTTAGGGGGTTAAAAATTAGCACATCTACCATCGCGTCCTGAATTTGCGTAAACTGTGTGTGGGTCGGGTTGAACCCTAAGTGAAACCCAACGCTCAAATTTTCGTAAGTCTATACAGAAGAAATTGAACCGAAAGCAGACCCAACTCCCAAATTTTCATGAGCCGCGAAGGAATCATTATGGAAAAAATAGCAGTTATCGCAGGTGTCGGTCCCGGTTTAGGAGCTGCACTCGCCCGTAAATTTGTAAACGAAGGATGTAACGTGGCACTCCTGTCCCGCTCAGCCGCCTACATTAAAAACCTATCCACAAGATTATCAAAATCCGGACGCATAGCTATCCCAATCCCGACGGATATTACCGAGGCTGATCAGGTAGCGCGGAGTTTTGATCGCATTCGAGAAGAACTCGGAGATCCCGACATCTTAGTAAATCATGCTGGAAATGCCGCATGGGGAAATTTCGCTGACCTCACACCGGAAGCATTTGAGGGCGCGTGGCGTGTCTGTACGCTCGGTGGGTTCCTCTGTTCAAAGCAGGTCGTGCCGGGGATGCTTAAAAAAGGCGGCGGGAATATTCTGTTTACGGGTGCAACTTCTGCGGTTCGGGGTAGGGCAGGCGCGTTGGCGTTCAGCAGTGCCAAGTTCGCGACACGGGGATTAGCATCAGCACTCGCCCGCGAGGTCGGCCCGCACGGCATCCATGTTGCGCATGTCATTGTTGACGGTGTGATTGATACGCCGGGTGTGCGACAACGCTATAAACTCAGTGAAAACGAGCCGCTCCTTGAACCCGATGCAATCGCGGATACCTATTGGGCATTAGTGCAGCAGGAAAAAAGCGCGTGGACGTTTGAGGTCGATGTCCGACCCCATAACGAAGAATTTTTTACATAGCAGATCAGAAATATAAAGAACGGAAGGACGGAGGGGTGGAAGGATGCCTTCCAATCTTCCATCCTTCCAATCTTCCATCCTTCCAATCTTCCATCCTTCCAATCTTCCAATCTTTCTCTAAAACGTACTTTCCCGTGAGGTTATCGGGCACCAACGCGTCGTCTGAAGATGACGTAGCAACACCGACTTCGCCTCCGGTGTCCCGATCCGGTAAAGCGCGTGCACGGCATCGCCACGGATATAGCGGTTCGCGTCAAACAGTTTATGCTGTAACCCTTCAACCGCATCCGCAGCCCAAGGGCGCAGCTTGTCAGCCCATATTGAACTGCCGCCAATCCTCGCCAACGCGAACACCGCACCTCGGCGCACCCCCTCACTTTCATCTGCCAACGCCTTTATAAGACCCGGAACAGCAACAGAACTCGATTGACCGGTTGTCCCTAACGCCTCTACTGTGTGTGAACGTACGGAACCCGATTCATCTGCGAGCAGCTCAACCAAATCAGGGACTGCCGGTTTTGCTTTATTTCCCAAATCCCCAAGCGCTTCCGCAGCGTTATCACGGGTGTATTCACACGGATCTTTCAACGCATCGCGCAGCGCATCGACAGCGGGTGTTCCAACTGCATTGAGCGCGTAACAGGCGTTTCGACGCGTTATCTCCGATTCTTCTTGCAGACACCGTACCAAAGCAGGTACCGCCTGCTCCCCTAATTGAGGCACTGCATAAGCCGCTTGCAACCCTGTTGATTCAGACGTACTATTGAGTGAACTGATCAAATCCGACAGCGATTCACCGTTCGATGTTCCGTTTGTGTCGCTATCCTCCACGGCTCGATGCCAGTTCCAGAGATGTCGGAACATCTCTTGATATTCAGCGGGTCCCACAGGTGTTCCGTTTGCCCATTCCGTTTCCCTGTTTGCCCACGTCGGCGCTTCTGGTTCGGACATCCGGGCATAGAGGAATTTCATCATATAGCGTTTTTTCTCGCTACTGTTGGGCATGGCACGGTGCCACAGATCGTAGTTTGCGAATGCAACTGTTCCCGCTTCGCCTGTAATAGGTTGTTCCGGCGAGACCCCCGAACCTTCGCCCGTGCTAAAGTAGTGGCTCATCGGTACCACACCCGTCGGACCGAGTTCAATCGGCGTATCTTGCGGGTAATAGAAAACCAGTAGCCTGCGCGTATGATGCGACCACCGTTTCCCGCCATCTTGATGCATCCCTTGTCCACCGCTACCGGGCGGATTGTAGTGCGGATGGCGGTGCGGCTGCATATAATAGTCCTCACCGAGCAGACTTGTCAAGGCACCCCTAACGTTCGGGTCGTCAAAAACCTGTTGGATCTCTGGTATCCTCGGCAAAAGATTGTTACCAGGATTCCCTTCCTTGTCAAAGACGCTTACCGTTTTTTCGTAGACTGTATCATGAAATTGCGCAGGCAATTCGGTTGTAACGGTCACGAAGCCGTTCACAATGAAACGCCGCATCTGCGCGTCACTTAAGAGGTTTACTGCCATTTTTATCCCTCCCGATCTTCCGAAACTTGCTATAAATCCTATCCACAACACTCAAGTTACCTTATTATTGCACAAAATTTCACAATTTTTCAAGAAAATCTTAATAAAAAATCTTTGACATTTCCATCTACTCTGGGCTATAATTAACGCATCAACATGGAAAAGCGATTGTCTCGTGTATCGCACCTTTTATCACTCCCTATTTTGAAAGGATGTTTCAGTTGATGGAATCGAATGATGAGGAAATCATGTTTGGGTATGCAAAGTTATTTAGAGACCGGGTTTATGCCGAAGGTAAAGCAGAAGGTATAGCCGAGGGCAAAGCAGAAGGTTTCCAGATGGCCAATCAAGCGTGGGTTGAATGGTTCCAGCGAAAAGAAGCAGCTGAAGCTGCGGGTGAACCCTTTGACGAACCCTCTCCTGCTGAGCAGCACCAAAATGGTGGTAGCTGAAACCGATCGGCAGAGACGTTCAACAGTCCTAACCAAATTAACCCTCCCCGTCTTTACTTGTTTTGTGTTAAGATTTTACTTCACAAGGCCCATATAGCCATTTTAATGGCTGTAAAGGTACTTTATGCCCGCGTGCTGCTTTCGTATTACACGTGCATCCGTCACAGATTTTTAGAGACACCCCTCGACCTCACGAATTTCTCCTACTATTCCTTTCATTTCTTCCGAGATTTTGTTGTAGCACATTACGGTAAATGCTGTATGTCTCTGAAAAAATTCTCCTATCAAATCCCGAATTATGCTAAAATTATTAAAATTAAGGCGGATTTCAACGCTTATGAGACGAATATTGGAGGTTACAGCATGGGACGAAGTTTTGAAAAATCACTCGCGTGGCAAAAACGCGCCAGAGCGGCTTTGGTCGGCGGTGGGCAACCCCATAAACAGAGCCAGCCACCGAGACCCGTTATGGTCGCAGGCGCGAAAGGCGCGCATTTCTGGGATGCCGATGGCAACGACTATATCGACTATCTGATGGGATACGGACCCATGATCCTTGGGCACGCCTATCCGACTGTGATTGATACGGTCACGAAATACCTCGTTGAGCGTGGCAATGTCTACAATTTCGGGCATACGCTTGAGGTAGAACTCGCCGAAAAATTGGTGCAGATTATTCCATCGGCGGATAGAGTCGCCTATTTCGTTGGCGGATCGGATGCAACGACCGGCGCCATTAAGTTCGCGCGTGCATATACCGAGAGAGAAAAAGTGATTCGGTCGGGTTACCACGGATGGCACGACTGGTGTAGCCACGCACGCGGACATCTATCGGGTGCTGCTGCTGCAACCCTTAGCGTTGATTTTAACGATCTTGAAGGACTCGCGGACCTCTTTAAAGCGCATCCCGGTGAGATCGCCTGCTTGATTATGGAACCTTCCGGGCACGATCTTCCCAAAGACGGTTACCTTGAAGCAGCGAAAAAACTCGTCAATGACAACGGTGCGTTGATGATTTTCGATGAAGTCAAAACCGGGTTCCGCTATGCTTTGGGGGGCGCACAGGAATACTTCGGGGTTACCCCGGATATGTCTGTTTTCGGCAAAGCACTTGCGAACGGATTTGCAACGGCTGTTGTCGTTGGGAAAAAAGAAATCATGGATGAAGTGAGCGATGTTTGGGTCGCCGCGACCTTCCATGGCGAAGTCTCACTCGTCGCCGCCGCAATCGCCACAATTGAAGAACTCGAATCGAAAGACGGTGTCGCCTTTATGTGGAAACAGGGACAGAAATTGTTGGATGGCTACAGAGAGATGACAACGCGCCTCGGTATCGACAATGCCCGCATTGGTGGTATCGGCCCCATGCCCTTCTTCGGTTTAAGTAGCGATAGTGATGACGAAAAACAGCAACGGTTCCACAAAACCTTCTATGAAGCGACCTTAGATGGCGGTTTATACCTGCCAGAGGGACATATCTGGTTCATGTCCATGTCGCACACCGATGAAGATGTTGCGAAGACACTCAGTGTTTCTGAAGACGCACTCAAACGCGCAAAAGCCGCATAGGAGAAGAATAGCCATCGGCTGTCAGCAATCAGCAGTCAGCAAAGAGGGTTTAGATAAATCTAACATTCTTTTCTGACCGCTGAGAGGTTTTTTCGGAGAAAAAACCGCCCTGACCGCTGATAGCCGATAGCCGATAGCCATTCTTTCCGATAGCCAATACAAAGGACATCTATTATGGCACAAGTCACAGATCACACAAAACCTTTCATTGTTGATAAAAATCTCGGCGCAGCACTCGACATTGATAACGCGCAACTCACAGAAACAACTTCTGACGGTACACCTGTCGTCGTGCCGACGCAGGAACAAAAGTACCTCTTTGATATGCGCGGCTGGCTCTTAGTTCCCGGTGTGCTGTCGGGTGATGAACTCGCAGAGATGCAGGAATTCGGCTATAAACTCCGCCACGAACCGGATTCAATCCCTGAGCATGAACGTTCTCCGCTCGGGGGTCCCATGCAACGCCTTGCCGATCACCCGAATGTTATCGGCTTCCTCAACGAATTCCTTGCACATCCAGCATTGTCAAGCCAAGAGTGCTACGGTTTCCGAATGGAATCGTGTAGCCTGTTCTACCGTACTGTCGGGGACGGAAACTTTGGACCGCATAACGGAAACGGGATGCTCCGTTTTCCCGGCGATTCGCACCTCTATCGGTGCATCCCCGGCAGAGGGTATAGCGGCTTAACGCGTATCGTTTGGGAACTGAACCCTGTCAAATATCGACAAGGGGGTACCCTCTTTATTACGGCGAGCCATAAAGCCGTCTACACCGCACCCGACACAATCCGAACCCAAGATTCGCTTATCTGGGATACGTACGAGTGTCCTGCTGGATCACTCCTCTTTTTCACAGAGGCGTTAACACATAGCACACACACTTGGACGAACGAAGAGAATGACCGGCTCGCTATTTTCAGTTGTTACAACACTGTCAATAGCAAATGGCACGACTGGGATCCGCATCCGCAATTGTTAGCCGAAATGCCACCGAAAAGGCAAACCCTTTTCCGACCTGTCCGTGCGGCTAATAACTTAATTGGTGAAACCTACCGTCATTAATAGGGCAGTTCTTGCGGCTGCTCCAGAAATGTTAGGATTATCATATCCGGTTTTAACTGATAACCGACAACCATTCTTACTGATAGCCGATGGCTGATGACTGATGGCTAATAAAGGAGGTGTTCGTATGCGTCAAATTGGATCAACACCCGTTACCGCACCGGGTTGGACTGCGAAGCCGAAAGAAGGGATCGCTATCGTCGATTGTGATGTGCACCACAATTTTCGTCACCCGACGCAGCTGCTGCCCTACCTGTCAAAATTCTATCAAGAGCATCTCCTTGACCAAGGGTTACATCTTGGTGGGTACCCCAACATCCCGATTCGGAGCAACCGCGTAGACCTCAAGGGACGGGTCGAAGATGCCATCGAAACGACACCAAAGAATGCCGGCGGCGATCCGAGGGATTTCAACTTCACATTAGAGTTCCTCCAAGAGGAACATCTAAATGTCTGGAATATTGATGTCGCCTTGCTGACGGGACCCCCTCCATTCTATGGGTATTCTGGGCTACCGGATCCCGATTGGGCGGCTGCGCTCTGTCGCGCCTTTAACGATTGGACAGTCGAGCATTGGCTGGAACGCGACGCACGCGTCGTCAACGCGATTCTCGTCTCTCCATCCGACCCACCGCAAGCCATTGAAGAAATCAACAGACTCGCAGATCGGAAGGATACCGTCGCTGTCATGGTCCCGATGGGAACCAGCCGTCCGTTTGGCAACCGTTTTTATCATCCCATTTGGGCAGCGTGTGAAGAACACGGCTTACCTGTCATATCGCATATCGGGGGTGGTGGCGGTGCAACCCGAAACACGCCGACGCCAGTTGGACACCCAACCTACTACATGGAATCCCGGATGAGCCGCCCTTATTTCGCCAGTACACACGCGACATCTCTGATCTGCGAAGGGGTCTTTGAAAAGTTTCCCAACCTCAAGTTCGCGCTTATTGAGGCGCAACAGATGTGGGCGGTGCCGGTAATGTGGCATCTGGATACCGATTGGAAAGCATTGCGAGACCAGACACCCTGGCTCAAACGTCTGCCGAGTGAGTATTTCCGTGAACACATCCGGATCGGGTCGCAGCCGATGCACGAACCCGAAAAACCGGAACAGATGTACCAGATGTTAGAGATGCTCCACGCCGATGAGACACTCATCTTCTGCTCAGATTTCCCGCATTTCGACTGGAACGATCCAGTGACGGTTTTTCCGAAACTTCCAGAAGATTTGCACCACCGTATCTTTGCCCAGAACGCGCTGGACATCCTGCGATTGGATTTAGAAGAAGCCAACGGATCCACGAAACCGTAGGGGCTGGGTTACCCACGGATCCACGAAACCGTAAGGGCTGGGTTACCCACGGATATCCACGAAACCGTAGGGGCTGGGTAACCCAGCCCGTACAGAAGACAGCCTTGGAGGGATAAATTAAAAAATGGCACGTGTTGTCGTCGGAAAAGTATCAGAAATTCCGCCGGGGGAACGCAAAATCGTCGTGCCGTTCCGTGGCAAGGCAGGCATCGGGGTCTTCAATGTTGACGGCACATTTTACGCCGTTCGCAACATCTGTCCCCACAAGCGCGGTCCGCTCTGTACAGGCGAACTCACGGGTAGGTTTGCCGCCGATGCGCCGCCTTCTATTCAAGGGACGATGCTCTCTGTTGACAGTTTAGGTGAAGTGTTGCGCTGTCCGTGGCATCAGTGGACATTTGATATTGCCACCGGACAGTGCCTCGTCGATGAAACATTACGAGTCGCGACTTATCCTGTCAGCGTTGATGGCGATGATGTTGTTGTAGAGTACGATGAGTAAAAGGCAAGTGAAATTAGTTTTACACAATAAAACAAAATTGGAAAGGACACCATTCGCAGATTCACACAGGTTTTTAGGTCTGTAGTACCTATATGTCTATAGAGATTTCTTTGGTCAGTTAAAACCGAAGTTGCCATCCTGAAGCAGAGACCGAAAACTCGGGTTCTCTGGAACAGGTAGCAACTTGGGCAAATTAGGAAACTTAATTGTGCCGAAAGGCACCCAATATTCCGAAACAGGGGGGACCAAATGATTAACAGAACTCTGAGACAAATGCTTGTTTTAGCCGTTATAGCAACTGTTCTAATGGCTACAAACGTAGCACATGCGCGTCAGGCGATTACCGATGGACTGGTGAGTTACTGGTCCTTTAACAAAGCGGCGGTCGAAGGTAAAACGGTTAAAGACGTTTTTGGTGCCAACGATGGAACCATGGATGGGAACGTTGAGGTGGTTAAGGGTAAAGTCGGTGAGGCACTCAAGTTCAGTGGCGGACATGTCAATTGTGGCTCCGATAAAAGTCTAACCGACATTGGCGATCAGCTTACATTGGAGATGTGGATAAAGCCTGAAAAACCCGGCTGGGCGATTATCGCGGGTATATCAAGGTCAGGCAATAATTCTTATGTGATTGCGTGGTCCGACCAAACTCGGGTTGATTTTAATCTCTGGAACGGCGCATTAGAGACGTGGCCCTTCCACAGCATAGAACAGCCTGAAGTCAATAAATGGCATCATGTCGCTGGTGTTTACGACGGTTCCAAAGCCATAATTTATATCAATGGCGAATTTGATAGTGAGAAAGACTTCGAGGGTGCTCTCAAACATAATGGCGAGAATTTTTGGATGGGTGCGAGAAAATCGGATGGGCTGCCTTTCCACGGTCTCCTTGATGAACTGCGCCTCTACAACCGCGGTCTAACGCAAGAAGAGGTTGAACAGAACCTTGATGCCGTAGGACTTGCTGTTGAACCGAACGAGAAACTGGCACTCACTTGGGGCGCGATAAAGGTGTCAAAGTAAGACTGTGGATGAACACGCAACAGCATTTTTCCATTGAAGAACTCACACCCGACCATCCGGATTGGCAGGAGTTTGTCGCGCTTGTCAATGAATTAAACCAAGAAGGTTGGGCATTTAATCCCTATTTTGAGCAGTTTTCACGCTATTTTCTGGCGGCAAAACAGGATGGCGTTATCGTCGGATTTCTCATGTTTGTTGTGTGGGACATCGGTCCCCATGATCGCGACCATCCACCGATTCAGATAGATGGAAAAACATTAAGAGAGGCGAAGATTCTCGCGTTTGGTGTGAAGGAAGGCTATCGTCGGCAAGGCATCGGCACCGCACTTCAAGCGTATGTTATCACACAAGCGAAGTTGTTTGGCTGCTACCAAGTACGATCCGTCAGTGGCGAGAATTACCCTGAAAACCATCACCTCAAACTCTCTATGGGCTTTGCCGTAGAACCGATGGAACGCGACGAAAAGTGTTTAGCGTTTGTCATGCCTCTTAAATCATCAAGGGAAACATAATTACGCATGAAACAATTAACCGACACTGAAGAACAGCAGCTTGCGGCGAAAATTCAAGAAGAAAGGGAACGCCAACGCGGGCTTCTAATGAATCCGAACACCCCAGCGGCATCACCAGCGGTTGATTTCATATTTAACCACCTCTATAAATACGGTGTGCTCGCGATTATACTTTATCTGCTGGTAATTAACGTAATGCACCTACTAAAGTGGCACAACTTTGCTTATGATGAATACGGCAACCTTGTGATCGCTTTGATGCTACTCTTCAATCACATCGCACATAACTTCACAAAAACAGGGTGGAAAAATCGTGTAATGAGAGCCGTTGCATGGATGTGGTTAGTTCTTGGGTTCGTTTACATATTCTGGATAGCGTAGGTAGGCACGTCGTTCGCGGGTGGAGCTTTTTTGTTAGGAGTTAAAACATCCTTGGGTTGGTTATAATATGAATGAGAAAACACTATCAAATTTAGATTCAGATTATGAGTCGGTGAAAGGAAGGTAATTTTCGTGAAGCAACTAACCGACGCTGAAAAACAGGAACTTGAAACGAAAATTCAGAAAGAAAAGGAACGCCAGCAAGCACTTCGGGAATCAAATCCGGACTTACCTGAAACCTTTGAAGAGGCATCAGCAAAAACAGGGATTTTCCGGGAGTTTGTGCCAGGCTTTCTCTGGAAATACGGTATGCTTGCTTTCATTCTCTGTCTACTTGCCTGCAACGTATTTATTCACTTCAAGTGGCAGAAGTTTGAATACGATGAATACATTGTTCTCATGGTTACATTGATGCTGCTGTTCAACCACGTTGCCTATTACTTCACGACGAAAGGTTGGAAAAGTTGGGTAATGAAAACGGTGGCATGGGTTTGGATCGTACTTGTATTTGTCTACATGTACGTGACTGGAATAGCGCGATTTGGTCTTTAGGGAAAAATGATTAAAGCAGTCTTCTTTGACCTTGATGAAACACTCTGTGACTCCGATACGGCATGGAATATCGCCGTAAAAGAAACATTTCAGCGTTTATGCGAGCGTGAACCAAATGTTTCGGAAGCGGCGATTACAGAGGCATGGACAGCGGTTCACCAGAGACTCTTTCAGCAACTCGATGCCGGGAAATGCTCGATGGCGGAAGTGAGAGACAGACGTTTCGGGTGTTTATTCAAAGAACTGAGTTTACCTATAGATAGCGCGATGGAAGAACTCAGTGACTTTTTCTGCTCGCGTTATCTCACGGGTTTACGGCTTTACGAAGATGTTACGGTACTTGAAGAACTACACACATACCATGTCGGTATCATTACAAACGGCGCACACGATGACCACACGGACAGCCAACTTTCTAAAGTCCGACACCTTGGACTCAGCGAACGCATCCAGTCGTTGACAATTTCCGGTGAAATCGGTGTCAGGAAACCGAACCTCGAAATCTTCAAAGTGGCTTGTGAACGTGCTGATGTCTTACCGGAGGAGGCAATATTCGTCGGGGATTCTGTTCAAAATGACATCGTTGGTGCCAACCGTGCGGGTATAACAAGCGTTCTCATCAATCGAAAATCAGATGTGCTAATACCGAAAACAGCGGACGAACAACCGGACTACGCAATCTCAAATTTACATGAGGTTTTCTCCTGCTTGGAACACAAACAAAATTAGCATCATTACGATTGACATCTAAACATGGCTTCAGGGGTTCGCGTTCTAATCAAGGTAATTCTCATGAAGCAATTAACCGACACTGACAAACAAGAACTTCAGGAAAAGTCCCCGAACCTTACTGAAGATTCAAAATGGGCTTCAGCAGTAACCAGATTTACGTCAAGTTATCTCTGGAAATACGGTTTCCTCGCTCTCATCCTCTGTTTCGTTATTTTTAATGCTTTTATTCTCATCAGGTGGTGGAGACTTGATGATGAAAATAATCATATTGAACATCAAAGTTACATGGGTCTCGTGATTGCCTTAATACTGCTCTTCAACCACATTGCCTATTATTTTACAACAAAAGGTTGGAAAAGTTGGCTAATGAAAACGGTCGCATGGGTTTGGATAGGATTAGGATTTGTTTACTTCTTCTGGGTACTTGGATAAGGAGCCGCAATGAAAGCGTTATTCATTGATGACCATATTGTTGAGGAAATCGACAACCTCGCTCGGAAACTGCATCCGCTGCAAAAGTTTGAAAAGAACGTTGTGCTTCGTCCAGAACACCGCTGGGAGAACTGCGGTATTATGATGTGGACAACCCCCGCATGGGTTCCCGATGAAGCGGTTTTCAAAGTGCTTTACTACGCCAGTTCAGAATCAGATGATCCAGAGGTCAAGCTCGATGTGACCGGGGCACCGATGGGTGGACGGAGTTTTATCTGTTATGCGACCTCGGAAGACGGTGTGAACTGGGATAAACCCTCTTTGGGACTACAGGATTATGATGCACTCACATGGCGCGGCACCGCCATCGGCACAGACAACAATATCCTACCGACAGGCGTACCACTCGGACCGATCTACGACCCCCATGACCCTGATGAACAACGTCGCTACAAAGGCATGGGCTGGGGAAAAGGGGGCGGCGGGCTGACACCAGCAGTCTCCGCAGATTGCCTTCACTGGACATACCTTGATACCCCAGTGGTTCCAAGTTCGGACGAGGCACACTTCGGTTATGACCAAGAGACAGGGTTATTCATCGCGACCGTCAAACACGCTGGACCCGATGGCAGATCGCCTTATGGACGCAGCTTCTGTCTGAGTACCAGTGAAGACTTTGAAAACTGGAGCGGGTTGGAACTGATTTTTCACGCCGACCAAATTGATCAGGAAAACGGGGAAGAACGGATACGCAAATTCATTGAGGATCCCGATTATCTGACCCCGATATACAACCGACCTGAAGAATGGCGTACCGACGTTTATAATTTCCCCGTATTTCGCTACGAGAGTTTATATCTCGGACTACCGGTGATGCACTACTGGACGGGAAAGCACCCACCGCTCTACGAAAATGTAGACAGTCGCAAGTCGGTGGAACTGGCTTCGAGTCGTGATCTACGGCACTGGGAGCGGGTCGGGAACCGCATGCCATTTATTGAACTATCACCTGTCGGAGACGGCAGTGCTTACGATACGGGACAAATCTCGGTCGTCAACGGACCCATCAGACGTAACAATGAACTCTGGTTCTATTATCTCGGTGTTCGGCACCGTAGCCAGCCGCTGGCAGACGTAATGAACAGAAAATACCTCAACAACTTTGCCATGGCACTCGCAAAACTTCGCGTTGACGGTTTTGTGTCGCTTAAGGGGGGTATCGAGTGGGGTTCGGTGTTGACCAAACCGATGGTCGTGGAAGGCAACGAACTGCGCGTCAATGTGGATTCTTGGCGAGGCAGGGTTAAGGTAGAGATTCTCAATGCCGATGATGGACAACCTCTTCCGGGATATACCTTCGACGAAAGTGTTCCGGCGATGATTGATAGTATTGACGAACCGATGCGTTGGAAGGAGAAGGCTGACCTTGCTGAACTTCGCGGTCAGACCGTGCGCCTCCGCTTTTCTATACTCGAAGCAGAAATTTACGCCTTCTGGTTCACCAACTGATTTGTAAGGAATAAAACTATGAACACAGCCATCGAAAAAACAGAGGCACTGATTCACAGCAGACGCGTGCTCGGCGCGATGTACGAAGACGATCCCTATCGACCGCGCTATCACTTCACGCCGCCATTTGGTTGGATGAACGATATTAACGGTTCCATCTTTTGGAAGGGACGATACCACATTTTCTATCAACACAATCCCGAAGGTGGCTATTGGAAATGGATGCAATGGGGACACGCATCGAGTGTCGATCTCGTGCACTGGGTGCATCACCCGATCGCCCTAACACCCGATCTCGATGGACCCGACCGTGGCGGATGTTTTAGCGGTGGGGCACTCGTGAATCGAGAGGGTATTCCGACGTTCATCTATCACGGAATTCCTGATGGCACATGTATCGCAACGAGTGATGATGATTTGCTCATTAAGTGGGACAAACATCCCGCGAATCCAGTGATTCCAGTACCCAAACCCGGTGAGAAAGGACACGGCGAATATATCGTATTTGATCCGTGTGCTTGGGTGGAAGGCGATACGTATTACGCACTCATCGGAAACACGATACCGGGACAAATCGGGGACGGAACGGCGCTGTTTAAGTCTTCTAACCTTGTAGACTGGGAATTTGTGCGCTCCTTTTATGAATCGCGGCGTGAGTGGACACATGAATCCGAAGACTGTGCTGTTCCCGATTTTTATCCGTTAGGCGATAAGCACATGTTACTGTTTTGTAGCCACTGGCAAGGCACACAGTACTATCTCGGTAGATTTGAAAATGAGGAATATCACGTCGAAGGGTATGGACGCATGAGTTGGGAGGGTGGACTGCTCGGTGGACCACGCTCACTGTTAGACGCGCAAGGACGGCGTATCTTTTTCGATTGGGTTCGCGAAATTCGCGGGAGCGAACAAGAGCGTGCTTCTGGGTGGTCAGGGGTTATGACAGTGCCACGCATCCTCTCCCTCGCAAGTGATGGTAGCTTACTAATTGAACCCGTGCCAGAGTTAGCGTGCCTACGGATGAACCCGAAGGGACGTGAAAATATTACACTGAACGCCGATGCCGAATTGAACTTAGAAGCGGTTCAGGGGAATTGTCTTGAGTTGGCTGTTGAAATTGATCCCGGCGATGCAACCGAAGTCGGCGTTCAGGTGCTCAGCGCACCAGATCAGACTGAACACACCGGAATTCTGTACGTTCCAGCGGAAGGCACTTTAAAAATCGACATCAGTCGTTCTACGTTAAACGAAGCCATCCAATACCCGCGCTACCGGAGCGGCGGTGGTAATGAGCGATTGCCAGAATCAGAGCGGTTTGTCGATGCAGAGCGCGCCCCATTCACGCTGAAAGATAACGAAACCCTCCAACTCCGTATCTATGTCGATAAGTCTGTGGTTGAAGTCTTCGCGAACGGTAGGCAATGTATTACACAGCGGGTCTATCCGACGCGAGCCGATAGTACGGGTGTGAGGTTGGTGAGTCGTGGCGGACAGGCACACTTCCGATCCGTTCAGGCGTGGGAAATGGCACCCGCATTTTAAAAAAGTTGACCCTTATGTCAAAATGTCCTATACTGCTCTTATGAGATTCGTTGAATTAAAGCGTTAAGCGACAACTTTTGAGGTAACATCATGGCTTATGAAATTCCGAAAACAGTTTTAGGTCGCACAGGTTTAACGGTTACCCGATTCGGTAGTGGGGGCGCGTATTGTGAATCCGTTGACGGCTACCGCAAGGCGATTGATGCCGGTATCAATTATATGGATACAGCACGCTCCTACAGAGATGGCGAGGATGAAAAGGTCATTGGGACCGCTATAAAAGGACAACGCGATAAACTCATTCTTGCAACGAAAACCGCTGAGCGCGACGCCAAAGGCGCTCGAACAGAACTCGAAACATCTTTACGGATGCTTGGCGTTGATTATATTGACATTTACCAACTGCATCACCTGAACACGCAAGAAGAACGAGATCGCGCGTTAGCACCCGGTGGCGCGCTGGAGATGGCGCGAAAAGCGAGAGATGAAGGACTTATCCGCTTTATCGGTGTTACGGGACACGATTGGGTCCAGATTCAGCACGCTGTCGCCACGGGGTTTTTCGATACCGTCCTCTGTTGGTATAATTGTGCGATGAAAACGCCGGAGGAGACGGTTTTCCCCGCAGCTGACGAACACAATACCGGTGTCGTCATTATGAACGCCTCGCGTAACGACAGACTTTTTGGAGACGCAGACGCGCCATCGCCAGAACAGTTCTACCGCTACGTGCTGAGTCATAAGAGTGTCCATCTAACGGTTATGGGATTGCGGGACGTTGAACGCTTCCATCGGATTGCAGAAGCACTCTCCGAACGAGAAACCTTGACACCAGAGGAACAGGCGGACTTGGAAAAATACGGGGCGCGGCGACTCGAAGAAGGCGCGCTGACATAACACTTAAATCTAATGCTGAGACAAGTGACCGAGTGGATTTGCAAACAAACGAACAGGATTCTTGATGGATAAAGATACACCAAATCAGAAAGACTTTAACTCGAAAGAATCCTATCCGCATGAGAAACGCAATTTAATCGTATTCGGTCTGAACCAGATTCTGATGCGTCTCGGTTGGATGTTCAAATCCGAGTCTGTGGTCATTCCCGCGTTTATTGAAGTCTACACCTCGTCTGGAACGATTCGCGGGTTGCTACCGCTCATTCTGCGGGTCGGGCAGAGTCTGCCGCAATTTCTGGTCGCACAACGGGTCTCGCGAATGTCAAAGAAACAGGCATTCTTTGTTTTCACGAGTTTCGGTTTCGCGATTCCATGGTTCGTCCTATCACTGACCCTGCGTTTAACAGACTGGTCTGCAACTGTTATGGTGGCAGTTTTTCTTGTGCTATGTACCATTCACTGGCTCATGGTCGGTTGCAATCATCTGGCTAACGGAACGCTGCAAGGAAAACTCATCAGTCCGGAAAAACGGGGCAGGCTCCTCGCTTATTCCAATATCATCGGCTGTACGCTTGCGATTGGACTCGCCGTTTCTCTCCTACCGCGTTGGCTTCCTGAGGGTGCCGCAAATTATGCGATGCTTTTTGGTGCAACGGCTGTCGCCTTCGGTGTTTCCGCCTTGGTCAGTTTTGGGTTTAAAGAACTCCCTTCACCGACACAACGCCCAGCACCTTTTTTCAGATTCCTCGGTGATGCACTCCTTTTACTGAGACACGATAGGGATTTTCGACGGTTTGCAATTGTTATCCTGCTGTTTTACTCAATATGGCCCCTGTTCCCACACTACACGGTTTTCGGACAACGGACATTAGGACTTGCCCCTTCTGGTTTTGTCACATTGATAGTTGCACAAAATGCATCCAACGCTGTCGGTGCGGGTATTATGGGCAACATCGCAGATCGTTCGGGGAACCGGTTCGTCCTACGTATTCTGATATTAATCAGTGCCTGTATGCCGTTATTAGCGGTTGGCATTAGTCAGATGCCTTCCGGTGCTCAGTTTTACTGGATTATCTTTGCCCTTATGGGATTCACACCGGTATCGGCACGCATCGTCACAAACTACACCCTTGAAATCGCACCACAGGAGAAACACCCGCAATATCTCGGCGTGATGAGTCTTTTCCAAACGATTCCGTTGTTTGTTTCACCCTTGATAGGGGCGTTAATCGAGGAATTCGCCTTTGAACCGGTTTTCATCAGTTGCTCGGTCCTCGTTTTGCTCGGATTCCTGCTGACCTTCCGATTGGCTGAACCCCGATTTAGCCAAAGTGCCTAAGAATCGGTGTTCCTCTATAAGGCGTATTGGGTAAACACAACATTTATCAGGACTTACACAGCTCCCTTTGCAGGCGGGGTTTCAAACCCCGCCTGCAGTGTGTAATATGTAGGGTATCGTGGCAAAATGCGTAAGTCCTGTTTATTTTTCTCACCGAACGGTTCTATCCAAATCCCAAAGGAGAATAGTGTCATCATCACCACTGCTGGCGAGGGTTTTTCCATCAGGTGAGAACTGCAATGCATCCACACTACGTGTATGTCCAATAAGGGTCGTCAAAACGCGACCACTCGGGAGTTCCCACAAACGAATGAGGTTTGAGCGGCCCAGGCGGCCGTCATATACACTGCCACCGGCGAGAATTTTCCCATCAGGTGAGAATGCCACAGCGGACGTCGCGTTTGTATGCGTTTCAAAAGTCAGAACCTGTTTGCCAGTGGTTACTTCCGACAATTGAATCGTCATGTCTCTACTCGCACTCGCGAGGATTTTGCTGTCGGGTGAAAATGCCCACGAGCGGATTATATCTTTATGTGCTGTGATGTCAGAAACGCCGTGTCCGGTTGCAACATCCTGTAACCGAATGTTTTTCCAGTCTGAGTTAAATGTCAAAGAGGTTTTGCCATCTGGTGATCGCAGCCATTGATGATGCGCTTGATTGCTGATTTGCTTGATGTCTTGGGGGACAATGAGTTGTGTACCTGTATCTATATTCCATGACTCTATATGATCGTGGTCTTTCCAGTTCGTAAGTGTTTTTGCATTATCGGAGAACAGTAACATCCTACCGTGGAATCTGGTATGGCCTGAGGTGAAACTGGAACGTTTTCCTGTTGCAGCGTCCCACGAGTGAATCGCGCCATCCCAACCACCGGTCAGGATAGTACCGCCATCCGGTGAGAGTGCCAACGCTTCTACGCTCTTACTTTTATCATGCATAAGGAACGATCTTAACAACGCGCCAGTGTCTACCTTCCATACGTGAATGTGAATATCCCATCCCTCATGGAAAATATCTCTATCCCTCTCATAGTACCCGCCTGTGCCGATAAGCGTGGTGCCATCTGGTGAAAATATCAAATTTTTCGGAAAATGCGCGTGGTGAACCGGCCTGTGTGACAAAGATTTGCCGTTTTGGAGTGTATGTAACAAAACACCTACATTTGGTGAACTACTGGCAAGCGTTTTTCCATCAGGAGAAAGTGCCAAACTCCAAATAGACGCATGTTTATGTGCTTTGATTAACGACAGTTTTCGTCCGGTCCCTGCATCCCAGAGTCGTATGATGCCATCCGAATGTCCACTCGCAAAAGTTTTCCCATCCAATGAAAAAGCGAGGCCTTCAATCGCATTAGGATATTTCAGTGTCCTACTCCTATCAAGGAAAATTTCAAACGTATGGATCAGGTTATCTGTGTATCGGGTATGCCGTTTAATCTGTTCGCCAGTCTCCGTATCCGAGAGGATAAGCCTGCCTTCTAATCCACCACCACTGACGACAGTTTTCCCATCAGGCGACACAGCAATGGCCGCAATGCCACGCCAATGTCCGGCAAAGAGTGCCATCTGCTTACCGGTCTCTATGTTCCACAACCGGACGGTTCCATCTAAACTCCCACTCGCCAAAAAACGTCCATCCGCAGGAAAACCCAATGAGGTAACTATATTCGCATGTCCTACGAGAAGTGCAAGTTCTTCTCCAGTGTGTGCATCATATATCCAAATCCCGATGCTGGTTGCAACCGCGATGCGGTTACCGTCCGGCGTGAATTTGATATCATACAGGCTACCCTTTCCAAGCCGAAGTTTAACACCTTCAGGAAGATGCCACCGGTTATAGTCTTCCGCGGAGAGATTTGGAATGAACTGAAGTGAAACGAAGAGCAGTATGAGAGTAATCCGTTGGGTCATTTCTTAATTCCTTTTTGTTTCTTGAAAGCCGCTATCTGTAGCAGTTTGTTTGGCAATCGAAACGTCTTGCAAAAGTATAACACTATCAACTTTGGATTGTCAAACGGCACGAGAAAACGTCCCCGTTTTCTATAGACTTACCTTCGGATCTATGATAATATGTTCGCTAACGGATTTTAATCCTTCAATAGGGTACAGGAGAAACGACACCATGGGGAAAAAAATGCCGTGCCCATTTTGTGGGACTCAGGTTGAATATGCTATCGAAAATTCACCGGATTGGTACCGAGATCCATCACTACCGGTCTACCGAATCAATTGTCATGATAAATGTAGGCAGTACTGGCTTGAAGCGATTTCTGACCCGCATCCACAGATTGATCCTGCTATCCTTGCCTTCTTAGATTCACTCGATGGTGAACAACGGATGTTTATCTCCGAATCAACACGACACGCTTGTGATAACGGCATTTTGATAGTTTATAACAGCAAAATTCTACAATACCTTATCACCGATTGGCACTATGCAAAAGCGGCTGTTGTGTTGTATGGGTTCAATGGTATTTCATTCCAAATCAGTGGCATCGGATTTGATTTTGCGAATATGTTGTTTTTCTTGCACACTGAGGATGCTCGGTTCACACTGAGAATCTATCAGGCTGGAACCACTATTGATAAAATTCGATCCGAAATCTATTGGTTACAAGCACTTTGGAACGACGGACGCATCAAGACCCTCTCGCCTGTGCAAGGACGTGATGGCAAAATGATTCAATCTATTTTTCCAAACGACCTACCCCTCCGCTATGCGACTGTATACGATTGGATTCCCGGCGAGACGTTTCACTCACTCTCTGCAGCAGAAAAAACGCCAGAACTGATTCGGAATCTTGGCATCATGGTGGGTCGCATGCACCATGTATCGGAGACCTTAGCACTTCCCGAATGGTTCACTCGTCCTCGGTACAATAAAGACTGGATAGCCTCGAAAGTTGAAGAAGCACTTGGAGCTGATATGGACGCTTCAACGGAGGAGCATGCAAAACTGTCCGCGCTTTCTTCGCGCTTCTCACGGTTTGTTTCGGAACAGGGAGAAGGACGAAACGTTTTTGGGCTGATTCACTCGGATCTCGAACCGCACAATATCATTATCTCGGACGGACAGCCCTGCCCAGTTGACGTGATGGAGTTCGGGTTCGGTTATTATCTCTCAGATATGCTGACGCTTTCACGCCATTTTAGTGAAGATGAGCAAACAATTTTCTTTGAGGGGTATCAAGAAGTCCGGTCACTTCCGACAGATTATCGTCAACAGTTAGCTCTATTTGAAGCGTTGCGCACACTGTAACCCAATCGGATAAAAGATCGGATACGCTCGTCGTGATTGACTCGCATTCGCATCTGTGATAATATGTCGGCACGAAGGCACGGAATATCTAAGGAGCTAACACATGGAACACCGCTACCTTTTCCTTGATCTGCATCATATCACCCGAATCGAAGGGTTGTATCGCCGGATGCACCAACCGCAACGGCATCCCGACAACCCAGTGCTGCGCGGCGAGAACCCATGGGAAAGCGTCGCATCCCTCTACGGTACGGTGCTTTACGATCCAGAGAATTCATTGTTCAAAATGTGGTATCTCACGGGACCTTATGTAGACGGCATGGTGCAAATCCGTCAACGCAACGCACTCGGTAATATAACGCTCCTCGCTTATGCGACTTCAACCGATGGCATGCAGTGGGAGAAACCTATCCTGAACCAAGTCGATTTTGAAGGCAGTACCGAGAACAATCTCGTTGACATCGGACGCACAAACTGTGAGGGTGCAGCGATCATCTACGATGCACATGAAACCGATACCGCACGTCGTTACAAAGCCTTTTATTGGGAGCACGGCGGCATTGACACCTTTGTTGAATACGAAGGACGCACAATCTGGGGACGTGGTGAAGGAGATGGTATGTGGATGTCGTTTTCACCGGATGGTGTTCACTGGACAGACTGCGAATCCAATCCCGTTATCCCGATTGATAGCGACACAACCCAATCCTTAGTATGGGATCCAAAGATAGAGAAATATGTCGTGTTTGGGCGATTCGGGGCAGGTGGACGTAAAACCGCTCGTGCTGAAAGTCCCGACGCGATCCATTTTAGTCAACCGGAACGCGTCTTTGAGTGTGATGAAGTTGACGAGGAAGGCACCCAGATTTACGGCATGCCGATCAATATCTACGAAGGCATCTATCTCGGTATGATCTGGGTCTATCGCGAAGGTGTTGACGGCACGATTGACACATCACTCGCGATGAGCCGTGATGGTATCAGTTGGCAACGCGTTTTGGATCGCCAAACATTTCTGACGCTCGGTGAGCCGGGCAGTTGGGAAGACGGCATGACGCGGATTAGTCAGAATTTCATCACACACAACGATCAGATCTATTTCTACTACGGCGGCGTGAACGGCCCCCACACGGGCAGAAAGTTCAAGCAAGTTGAACGTAAGCATAAATCCATGCTCGGCTTGGCGACGTTGCGACGTGACGGATTCGTTTCACTTGAGGCGGGTGAAACCGAAGGACGCATGCTAACGAAACCGTTGACGCTTAATGACGGAAAATTACACCTCAATGCCGATGCGAGTCAAGGCTATATCACTGTCTCAATTACTGATGATATAGGGACTCCTTTGGAAAATTACACCTCTCGTCAGGTTGTCGGAGATCAATTAGATGGAAAGGTTGAATTTAGCCATTCCTTAGAAGCACTCAGCGGCAAAGAGATCCGTCTCCGATTTCAACTCAGGAACGCGAGCCTATATTCCTATTGGTTTGCCTAAACACGGAGAAAAAAATGAAACATATCTACCACAAAGAAGATGCCGAAGTCGTCCGTATTGAAGGCGAGGCACCACGGACACTCTACACACTCATCGAACCAAATACCACGAGTACCGAACACTTTTCGATGGGATTAGAAGAGATTGATCCGAATAGCGAAATCCCTATCCACTCGCACAGCGAATCCGAAGAGATTATTTTCGTCTATGGTGGCCAAGGCAAAGCGTTCGTCGGTGATGAAGTCGCTGATCTGAAACCCGGTACAGTTATCTATCTCCCACCGAATGTTGAACACCGTTTCGTCAACACAGGCGACGAACCGCTCTGGATTACGTGGACACTCTCACCCCCCGGTTTTGAGAAACAAATCCGTAAGATTGCAGACGGTTCCGCGGGGATGGAAGTTTTTAGCGAGTCCCGTTGAGACCGCTTTCGCATAAAATAATGCAACTTTTTGCCAATTAAAGTGTGTCACTATAGGTAACACCCCCAATATTTAAGTCCGTTTTGGAAATTGATTTAACGCTTTGGAAATTTTAGGTGCTTTCAACGCTGTCTATTTCCTCAAGGAGATATCTATGCTCGCAAGACAAAAACGCGCTATCGTCGTATGTGCCCTATCCCTTATATTCTGCACGCTCTATTTCTCTTCAGTTACCCCCGCCCAAGACGAAAAAGTTGTCGAACGCTACAAATTAATGCTCAATCGCAACCCAAAAGAAGGCAGTACGTTCGACCGACTCTACCAACTCTATCTCGAAGGTGATGGCTTAGATGCCATGATTGCCGATTATCAGGCAGCAGCAGAAGCCAAACCGAACGATTCAAACCTCCAACTCATCTTGGGACATATCCATAAACGCCTCGGAAAAGATGCCGAGACACTTGCCGCATATCAACGCGCCGTTGAACTCGCGCCAAACGGTTATTATCCGCGCTTCGCATTGGGGCAGATGTACGCAACCCTGCGTCAACACGAGGACGCGATCCGTGAACTAACGAAAGCCGCAGAATTATCAGAAGCGACACAAGCTGCATCTCCCGAAGAATTGATGGCGATCTACAAGGCACTCGGACGCGCCTATTTCAGCCGAGACCGTGTAGATGCGGCGATTTCGGCATGGGCAAAAATCTCCGAACTCGACCCAGAAAATATCTTTTCTCGTATTGAACTCGCTGACCTGTTCCGAGAGCAGCAACTTTACGATCAGGCAATAGCACAGCATGAAGCGATTATCGCACTTAAAGCCGACGACCCCTATCGCGTCTGCCTGAGTCGCCGGGAGATCGGGAATATCCACGAGGAAAAAAGCGATTACGAAACAGCCATCCAAACCTACGAAGCCGCATTGGCATTGACGGCACCCGGAAACTGGCTCCGCAAGGACCTCCAACACCGTATCATCGGGATTTACGCCGCAGACGGGAACTGGGAAGGTTTAATCACACACTATAAAGAAAAACTCGAAAATACACCAAACGACCCGGAATTAATCGGTTTGTTGGCTGAGGCTTATATCGAAAACCAGCAGTTGGACGAAGGGATCACTGCCTATCAGAACGCACTTGAACTTGCACCGACAAATACCGCGCTACGCTTGAACCTAATCGCTGCACTCCGCAATACTGAAAAGTTTGAGGAAGCAGCGGCAGCCTACGAATCCCTCAGCGAGCAACAACCCGATGACTTCGGTATCTACCGCGAACTCGGTGGGTTATACTTACAATTGGATGATGAAGCCAAGGCAAAATCGACTTATCAGCGTATGCTTACGCGCGACCCCGAGAATGCAAGCACACACCTCATCCTTGCCGAAATTTATGCCGGACATGAATGGACAGAAGATGCTATCGCTGCGTATCAAAAGGCGATTTCGCTTGCGCCCAGTAACCTTGATTATATTGAGTATTTCGGTGAATTCTATCTCCGTCAAGGCGATCGTGAGAAGGCTTTAGAAACGTGGAATCAGACGGTCGCTGGTGACAAAGCAGTCGCTGAGAATTATGACCGGTTGGCGAAGCTGCTTGATAGCAAAGCACGGGTGCTGAACAGTCAACCTGAAGCCATTGCCGCAAGCCGAAAGGCAGTCGAGTTAGCACCCGATGTGTACCGGTATCGGGAAGCGTTGGCGAAACGACTCTTGGAGAATAAAGACTACGACGCAGCCTTAACGGAATACACTGAAGCCGCGAAACTCGCACCGAACGAATTTTTCGCTGAACAGATGGACAACCAACGCATCGAAATCTATCGGCGGCAAGGAACGCTTGCTGAAAAAATCAGTGCCTTGGAATCCGGACTTCAACAGTTAGACAGCACATCTCCTGATGCCTTTGTCCAACACAAGCAACTTGCTAAGATGTATCTGAAGTTAGGTAATACCACTTATGCACTTGAAATCCTTTTAAAAGCGAAAAACCTCCAACCCGATGATGCAATTGTCAACCGTTGGATCGCCGAAGTCTATACCTTGCAGGGACGACGGGATAATGCCAACGCTATCTACACCCATCTGATTGAAGTCGATAGCGCGAATGCCCGCGAGTATTACACAAACATCGCACGTTCTCATCTCGAAGTCATGGATTTTGATGCCGCAACGGATGCAGCAAAGCAAGCCGTTGCACACAGTCCCCGTAACCCGGAAGGGCATCAGATGCTTGCCCAGATCGCTACACACGCTGCGGATTACGAGACCGCTATTGACAGCTTCAAGCAGGCGATTCGGCTTCGACCAGAAGCCACCAACATCCGTTCCGAACTCGCTGAGATTTACAAACTTTCCGGTAACCCTCGACAGGCACTTGAGCAGTACTGGCGGTGTTGGGAGTTGAGCGGGACCGTTAGTGACAAACTCGCTTTTGTCAAACCGCTTTCTGAGGTATATTACGATTTGGGGCGGCGCGGCGAGTTGGAAGAAAAGTTGAAACAGCTGTCGAAAACGAACACAGCTAACGCAGGTCCCGTCATCGCATTGGCACAACTCTATCAGATGGAAGGCGACTTACCGAACGCTCGTTTCCAACTGGCGCGCGCATTAGATCGGGATCGCGAAAACCCGGACCTCTTGGCGCAGCTTGTCAAAATCAGCCTCGACCTCGGTGATACCCAAGACGCGCTCACCTATCAACAACGGCTTGTCAAGGCACAACCCGACCCAAACCATCGGCAACGACTCGGCGAGTTATTGTTTGATCTGGGGCGGGAACAAGAGGCAATTCAGGCGTGGACGAAACTACTTCATACCAAAAATCAACCCTTTGCAGCGGATATTAAACTCGCAACCTTGCTCATTCAGCACGGACTGCTCGATGAGACGATCTCTGTTCTCGACCGTGCAGCAGAGAAAGTAACAGGTCCGAAAGCGCATATCGCGCTTTATCAACTCGGTACAGCGTTGGTCGAGATGAACGAGTTTGATAGTGCGCGTTCACATTTCCAAAAAATTCTTGACATGCCCGAACCCCTTCAGAACGCAACACAGAACGTTACGTCAGGTGCGTCCGGCGTAACGTCGGGGCCACCTGGCATCCGGACAGACAGATTCGATCTCCCGCGAAATCTCGCCTCGAAAATTCAGAGCCAGGCCTTTGGCATCAGCAGCCAAAGGCAAACCCAGTGGTTACCGACAAACTTTGAAGAGGCACAAGCAGGCGCGCTCGTACAATTGACAACGATCGCACAGCAACAGCGGAAATTAGGGGAACTCATCAAGGCGGTTGAAGCAGAAGTTGACGCGGATCCGAAAAACATAAAGACCCTCGAAACGTTAGCACAGGTCTATACACTGATCCAAAACACCGATAAGACTGAAGAAACGATAGACCGACTCATTGCCGCCTCTCCCAACGATCCTGTCTATCAAAGCGTACGGTTGACTCGGTTAATGAAGCAAGAACTCAACTATGAAACGTTAAAAAAATATCTTGATGAAATGACAGGGTTAACCCCCGAGGCACGATACTGGTATATCGCACAATACGCCGACAGTTTCTATCGGCGAGGCGAGAAAGCGGATGCCGAAAAACTGGCAGTGGAACTTGAAGACGCAAAGGTGACTGACCTCGACACCGGTGAAAAAGTTGTTAATACCCTCGCACAAATGGGCAAAACAGATGCTGCCGAGAAAGTCCTTGCACAACTGCCGGCACCTGCACTGCCCACAACCTCTCAAACGCAATTTTCGACAACAAATCGGCTATCGGCCTCACAACAGTGGCGCACATACAGTCGTATCTATCAAAGCCTTGCCACCGCTTATGTTCGCGACGAACAGGTTGATAAAGGGGTTGCCTTGCTCTGGTCCTTCTTTGAGCGAACCAAACCACAAGCGTCTAATGCCCGGCGCGTCGCCGCCTTAGCGTACTCGCCTCGCTCTTATTCCGGTTACACACCGCTGCAGACAACCTATCCGTCGCCGACCACCTACTACAACCGAAACCGTTTGCAGTCCCTCCAACAGGCTTTCAAACTATTGTGGACGCATAATCAGCAGGAAGCACTGTACAAAAAATTGCAGGCTGAGTTAGACGCTGCGACCCATAGAGACCGCATTTATCCGAGTTTGGCACTCAGTTATTGTTATTGGTGGGCAGGGAAGCGCGACCGCGCACAAGAGATCCTCTCCGCACTACAAAAGGAATTGCCAGACGATCTCACACTCAGACTCAACGCCATCTTCGCCTCCATTCAAACAGGAGCACACGCGGCAGCACTCGAATTGCTTGATGGACTCGTTGAGGCAGATCCGAGAAACCGCAAGCAGTACTACGAACTCACATTACAACTCGCAGCACAGACAGGCGATACCGTTGCTGTACGTGAATTGACGACAAAAGTGCTTAATTCACCAAGTGGGGCGCGAGAACTCTATCAATTCTCACAAATACTCCAACAGAATGGACTCACGCAACACGCAATTGCCGTCGCTAAGAAGGCTGTGACCTTGGCAATGGGTGAACGCGATCCGAATTTTCTCGTAGATTTGAGCCAGCATTTAGAGGACTTAGGACGCGCACAAGATGCCGCGCGCATTGCTGAACGTGCGATGCGGTTCGCCAACCAGCGCGACCGATATGGACACACGTTGCATCGGTGGGATATGCAGCGCGCCGTACAGAGCGCGAGACGTTCTAAAGGACTCCGAGCACGCGAGCCGCAATTGGTTGCGGCTGCCGAGAAGGATCCGAATTCGTTTCAGGCACAAGTCCGGTTAGCAACGTTCTACGAAGCCACCAATCAGGTAAACAAAGCGTCCGAAGCGTATGAGGCAGCACTCACACTGCGCCCCAAGGACAGCATGACCCGACAACGATACGCACAGATGTTAGAGCGGCGTGGAAAGGCAAAAGATGCTGCAGCGCAATACCTGATACTCCTCAAGGATAATCCGAACGCACTCGGCTACAACTATTATCAGGTCATGCAGACTTTCTTTAGCGCAGGGCAAGTCGATGCGCTTGTTTCGCTCGCGAAAGATATGATCGTTCCATCTGTCGGGATGAACTACGGCAACTTTTTTGCAGAAGGCGTGGCAAGTCAGGCACTCGAAAACAATAACGCTAAAGCCGCGATTGAGCTCTACGAGAAACTTATTGCCGTGCAGCCAAACGATGCCTCTTCCTATACCGCATTGGCTTCGGCTTATGTCGCTGCGGGTGAACGTGAAAAGGCGATCGAGTTCCTGCGCGAGAAACTGGAAGCAAAAGATACCGCACGCTCGCGAGATCCCCACGTACAGGTGGATATTGTATCAAAACTGACTGAGTTCTACAAAGCATCAGGTCAGATTGCGGAATTGCTAACGGAATACGAAGCCAAACTTGCGGAGAAACCGAACAACACATCGCTACGCTACCTCGTGGCTTCAATGAAAATTGCGGCGGACGACCTTGAGGGATCGGACACACTCGTTGATCAACTCCTCAATGATTCGGTATCGGTAGACGCACACTGGTTGAACAACCTCGCCGATGCTTATCGCGGCGCGAACGCCAGAGATCGTGAACTCCGTTTGCTTGAGTCTGCAATTGCGAAAACCGATTTGCAAGATACATGGCACCTGACGGAAACCTACCAGAAACTTGGCACGGCTTATGCCAAAAAAGGTGAGAAAGAGAAAGCACAAGACACATTCCGTAAGATGGCAGCGATCCGTCTGCTTCAAGGACGTGGCACGTATGAGAAAGAGCAAATCGCGAGCACATACATGCAATACGAAATGTGGGACGATGCTGAGGCACTCTACACCGAAATCATTAATGACTTCTCAACACAACAGTGGACCCGTGAGCAGGCGCAGCGGCAGTTGATGCAAATCAAGCAGCGACGCGATGGATTGACAAAGGCAACCACGGCACCCGAAAAAACGGAAAAGTTTAACGTCGGCGTGCAACGAACGTTGGCACAACAGTACGTCCAGAACAACGAGATTAAAAAGGCAGTCAAAATCTACGAGCAACTTGCAGAAGTGATGCCTGACGATCTTGAGTCGCGCGCACAACTCGCACACCTCTATTCGCGTCAAAACAAACATGAGAAAGCGATGGATACTTGGGAAGCACTGCTTGAAGTTGACCCAGAGAATACGAAATATCAAGATGGGCTCGTTGATACTTACCAAGAGGCTGATAAAACGCCTGAAGCACTTGAACTCGCACAGCAGTACATTGAAGCGGATGCAGAGAACGGTGTCCACTATGCTCGACTTGCTAAGCTCCACGCTGCGGAAGACCGGGTCAATGATGCCATTGAAGCCTATAAAAAATCTGCCGAACTGAACCCCGCTGATGGACAGGTCTATCGTCAATTAGGACAACTCTATCTCCGTAAAGATGATCTGGATGCCGCAGAAAAAGCGTTCAAAGATGCCATCCAATACACCGGGCAGGAGTGGGAGCGTCGCAGTATTGAACGGCAGCTCACAAGCATCTATCGCCGTCAGGGTAAATTAGAGGAGATGCTGAAGCAGGCGGAAGAAGCAGGCACAATCACGTTTGAGATGCAACGCGAACGCGCACAAGACTACCGTAACGCCGGCGAATTCGATAAAGCCATTGAGACTTACAAGAAAGCGTTGGAAATGACATCGCAAAGTTACCAGCGAGGTAACATCACCAACGAACTCCTTAGATTGTATGTGCAGATTGGCAAGAACGATTTGGCAATGGAACTCTATGAAAACCAGTCGCAGTCGAGTCCAATCGGAAGTGTCTCAATCAGCTCCGGCTCGTCCGGATTTAAAATTACGTCAGGCAACGATGAGGCGCGCGAGACCTTGATTAATGCCTATAAAAATCAGGGAAAACTTGAGGAATTGGAAACCATTTTTAAGGACAAAATGGAAAAGGATCCAAACAATCCTGCCCTCCTTGAAATGGTTGGCGAAATTTACCGGAATGCACGCAACTACGAAAAAGCAGCAGAAACGTATCAGGCACTCTGCAAAATACAACCGGGGAACCTCAAGAGTTTTTACCATGCTGCTGCCGCACTGCGGAAAAGCAACCAACCAGATCTCGCAGAGAAAATGCTAAGCCAAGCAGAGGTCGCACTCTCAACCAATCCGCGCGCACAATTCGACCTCTTTTTACTCATGTCGCTTGCGTCTATCTGTGTTGAAGGTAAACTGCACGAACAGGCAATCAAACTCGCTGAAGACGCACTGGCTACAAGTTCACGGATGGGTGGAGGCCTCGCGCCGCTGATGGAATATGTGCACGAAATGCTTGGGAAGAGTTACCTCAGCGCAAAACGGTACGAGGAAGCCGTCGATGCCTATAAACAGATGGCGAACGTCGCCTCTCATGACCAAAGGCGAGAAATAGCGGAAAAGGCGATACAACAGGCTTACAGAGAGGGAAAACTCTATGAAAAACAGATTCCTGAGCAATTACAGAAGGTTGCGGAAAACCCTGATGACCTCGATGCACACTTCGCACTTGCTGAAAATTACGAATTAAGCGACAGGGTTGACGAAGCGATCGCACAATACGAGAAAATTAGCGAACTGCAGCCCGATGACGCACAGTGGCACCAAAAAATTGGCGATCTCTATCAAAAGCAGCGTCAGACGGATGAAGTCGTTGAAGGTACAGCACTCAGTTTGGCTGGAGAGGGAAGTTTTGTGGAGGTTACGGATAGTGATGCTTTGAACAACATCAGCCAACAGGTAACCGTAACCGCATGGATCAAACCGACCGAATATCCTAACAGGTATACGCCTATTCTTTACAAAGGGGATGAGCGGACACCCGAAATTAGCAATCGAAGCTACGCACTCTGGCTACGGAACGATGGTCGGATTCAATTCGCTGCATCGCCAAGGGGTGAAGCAGAAAAATTCGCCTTTTCACCTACCGGATCAATCACCCTCAACAAATGGCACCACGTCGCCGGTGTCGTTGATGCTTCAGAAAATATCATAAAAATATATATTGATGGTGTTATGGTAGGGAGCAACAATTTTAGAGGGAACCCCAACATTTATGAAAGCAGCCTGCCCCTCCGAATCGGCAGTTCACATGAAGAAGAGTGGGTAACACACGCCTCGTTTGTAGGGCAGATTGACGCAGTTTCTGTCTGGAATGTCGCCCTGACAGCGGCTGAGATTCGTTCAAATATGAACGCTCAATTGAAAGGGGACGAACCCGACTTAGTTGCCTATTGGAAATTTGACGAAGAAACGGACGGGCATATCTCTGATGCGTCACCTAACAAAAGCAACGGTAGACTGATCGGGGATGCTAAACTGGAGCCTTACACCCGTCAGGTCGTAACTGTAGCAGGCACAGAACAATTGACGCAGGCAGCTGCAGCCTACGAAAAGGCAATTCAACTTGAACCGACCTCTTATGAGTTATACAATCTGTTGGCACAAACGCACGTGAAGGCAGATCAATTGTCAGCAGCGGAAACGGTGTATCGTCAAGCATTGGATGCGTCCCTCGAAGAGAGTGAACATAATGACGCAATCCGGAGCCTCTGGAAACTTTACGCTGACAACGATCAGAAAGATAAGGGGATTGCTGTCCTCGAAGAATTAAGACCGAGTATGGAAACGAGTGTTTCTTTGCTCGAATTGTTAGCCGATGCCTACAAAGCAGCAGGCGATACTGAAAAAGCAGATGCAGTCTACACCGAGTGGCTAACGATTCAAGAGAAAGCCGCGAATCGGCGACAAAGCCCTTTTGGCTATCGCAATCTCGCAAGTCAGATTCTTGACAAAGGTATTATGCCGGAAAAAGGATTGGAATACGCTGAACGCGCATCGCAAATGGGGTCCGGGTCAAGTTACACCGAGACGTTGGCGCAGGCATACATCGCTAACGACCGGTATGAAGAGGCATCAGAGCAGCTCAAAAAACGTCTAAATACCCTGGAACAAGAGGCGTTTGGACGCTGGTTGTCCTCATGGATTTCTCGAGCGGGTAAGAACGCTACGGACAAAGGACGTTATGTTGAAATGTTGGATAACTTGCTGAATGCCGCGCCGGACAATCTAACCGTCGAATCCGATGTCTATCTTAAGTTGGCGGAATTCTGCCGTGCAAATGCTATGCCTAAGAAAGCGAAAGCGTATATTCAAAAGACAGGCGTTATCACTGAAGATGCATGGCTTATTCTCGGTCCGTTTGACAATACCGATGGCATCGGGTACGACACGGCATACATCGCAGAAGACACAACACAGATCGACACAACCGCTGAATACGACGGTGTAGACGGGCAGGTGAGTTGGCAAAAAAGCACTGATGCTACCCTGAACGGCTACGTTGATCTCGGACGGGATGTCAATTGGCGTGTCGCCTACGCGTTCGCAACGGTTACTTCACCTGATGAACGCGAAGCACAAATCCGTTTTGATAGCGACGACCAAGGGAAAGTATTCCTAAACGGCGAAGAGGTGTTCACAAATACCGGTGCCCATAGTGTCAGAATTGACCGTTCTATTATCCCTGTGACGCTCAAGCCCGGCAAAAATAGCATCCTCGTCAAGGTCTGCAATGAGGAAGTAAAGTGGGAATTCTATCTACGGATTACCGATCCAGACGGAAAACCGTTTACGGATTTAGAAATCAATAGTCCAGATCCTGAGTCCCGTTAGTAATAATCTATCCTCCAAACGCGGTAGGTGTGGTTTCTAACCGCGCCTGCCACTTACTAACCCCTAATAACTGAACGCCAAAAATGAAAACCTGATTAAACTGGTATGGTCGATAGGTTTATGGTATAATTTCTTCAACAAAGATAAAATGACAACCCAACTTATGTTTAAAGGAGATTCAAGCGATGTTTAACATTATTACTGGTTTGAGTATTGTTGCCCACTTGGCTCTTATAGGGCTGCTGCTGTTTTGTTGTTTTCGGACGAGGTCAAAGGGTGTGATACTTCTTAGCGCACTTCTTCTTACCAGTGGAATTTTCGGTTCAATTTTTAAACATTTTTCTGACCCGTATATAGATCAATGGGTAGCAGGTGAAATGAGTAACTGGTTAACACAAAGCATGACTACAGGGCAATTTTTATTAACAGTTTCCTTTATAAAATCCTTCCTGTACAGATCTATATTTGTGCTCGGTGTCTTTCTAATCTATAGGGAATGGCGACAGGGAAAATTTCGCTTGTCTCAACCTGAACACCGAGAAGAACTCGCAGTATAACCACAGCCCATCTCATAGATACAGAATTGTCCCCAACCAAAATAGGCGCGGTTTGTAACCGCGCCGATCATCTTATGAGTAGGACTTATGCATTTCCTCTTAAAGTCTCCCTGATAATTTGCCCAACAGAAATAGGACGACAATCAAATTTTAGATTTACAGGAGCCTTCAAGCATGTTTGCGAATATTCTTATCAGTCTAATGTATATTTCATACGTGATATTGGCAGGATTTTTGGTGTTTTTATGCCTCCGAACTCGGTCAAAAGGTGTGATATTCATCACCGCGGTCTTCATCGGATTCAGGTTTCTGAGTCTGATTTTCGATGCAGCTCTCAACGCTGTTCTTGACGCATATATAGGGCAATGGGACCCGGGTCAAGACGTAAGAGGCGTGAAATTGCTACAAAGATTGGATATCGCCATAATAGTTGCGCATGTAAAATCCATATTATTCATATTATACGTCAATTTGTACCTCCTCGGTGCGTTTCTCATCTACAAAGAGTGGCGACAGGGCAAGTTTCGCCACCCCTCACCTGAACACATAGAAGAATCCAAGACATAACAAAATCAATGTCGGGACCAGGTCCAGCAGGTTCGGTTTCCTAACGGAGATCCACCCCTTCCTGGGAAGGGAAACAGGATTTTTAAACACGAACCTTGAATCTTTCAAAAAACCTCTTGAGTTCCGTAGGGGACGGCATCTCTGTAGTACGCGTTATGAACTAAAGTCCCAGCCCCGTAGGGACGGCATGTTTATAGAGATTCTCGTTGATATTTTCGTATTGGATATGCTACCATAAGCAATAAAGTTATTGAGAATGTACAATCAATAAATCTCAGGTCTGAACAATGACGTTGTGGAGATGACAACATGAGCATTACCCAATTCACAATGGAAGAGGTCCGCTGTTTTGGCGAACGCCAGACGCTTGAAATTCGTCCGCTGACATTTTTGGTCGGAGAAAACAGTACCGGTAAAACAACGGCACTTGCCTGTTTCCATGTGTTAGCAGATTATCTACGTGGTAAAGGACTGGATTTTAATTCACATCCTTACTCCATGGGAACTTTTAGGGATATTGTCAGAAATAGCACAAAAAAAGAAAAGAATTTTAAGCTTGGATTTGCTTCTAAATACAATAATGAAGATACTGAAACAACAATTGAATTCGTTGAAAAAAAAGCAGGAATAGAACCAGTCGTTAGTTCAATAACAATGAAACTTATTGATGGTGAAATCATTGTTCGATCTGAAGACGCAATGGGTAGGGAATTACGTTTAGATTCCTTTAATGAAGAACAGAATCGATATAAAATAACTTGTGATACTGATAGATTAAACGAATATGCCGTTTACTTCTTTTTCGGACCTTTCACACGAGAATCTAACAGTGAAATAGCTTTCTCAGAATATTTTAAGAAAAAAGTTAAAAAATTTGAATGCAGCCCATGGGATATCTTTCGAGAGATGTCTGTATTTAGTACATCGCCAGTCCGCTCACGTCCCAAACGAACCTATGATCCGACAAGGGAATTTGATGATCCGGAAGGCAGCGATGTTCCTATGCATTTAATGCGGATTGAAGCGACTGAGAAAAAAAATTGGGAGGCATTAAAAACACAATTAGTCGAGTTCGGTAGGAATTCTGGACTGTTCGAGAACATAGACGTAAAAAACTTTGGGAGCTCTTTGGGTGCGCCATTCCAACTGCAGGTCAAAGTGCGCGGGCCTAAAGCAAATATCAATGATGTTGGTTACGGTGTCAGTCAAATTCTACCAATTTTAGTGCAGATTTTAAATCCCAATATTTCTAAAAATGCTCAGCGTGATCCAACGCAGTCATTTTTTTCTTTATTACAACAGCCTGAGATCCATTTGCATCCAAAAGCACAGGCCGAATTATCTTCTTTGTTAGTGAAATTGGCCAATAAGGGAAATCAGTCATTCATTGTTGAAACCCACAGCGACTATATGATTGACCGCGCCCGAATTGAAATCATAAGAGGCAACATCCGTCCCCAAGATGTGTCACTAATATACTTTGAACCGAAAGGAAATATCGTCAAGGTACATAATATCGGTTTTGATAAGATGGCCAACATGGTTGGAGTCCCATCACATTACGGAGAATTTTTCCTGAAAGAGTCCAAACGACTCCTGGGGTTTAAGGATTAATCAATGTGTATTATTGTTGATACGAACACTTTTCATAAATTCAGGGAACCAGAGAATGAAGATATGGAGCCTGTGTGGACCTGGTTAGAGAAAAGAGATGGCAAAATCGCTTATGCTGATACAGAGAAATTGGAAGCGGAATGGGATAAAGGTGGAATGCAGAACTTGAGAAACCGACTCAGACGAACCGGTAAACTCAAAATAGTGTCTCCTCAAGATGTGCAAGAAAAGGTGAATGAACTCACGAGTAAGATAGCATCAAACGACGAACATATTATAGCGTTAGCTCTGGTAGCCGATGTAAAAGTCTTGGTGTCCTACCCGGAAGGCGACAGAGATTTGTTCGCAGATTTTAAGAGTCGCAACTTAGTTCGGGGCAAGGTCTATACAAGAAAACAGCATACACATCTGCTGACTAAGGACATGTGTCCTTAAAACGAGATAGTGCGAGGCACGGTGACCCCGCACTACCATATAATTCACCTCTACGAAGGCATCCACGTCCGCGGCGCAATCCCTTCCACATGCGTTTTCACATCCACAACCGCTGGCATATTCGACGCAAACGCCTGATCCAACGCACTCGCAAGTTCACTCGGCTTGTTCACTGTAATCCCAAAACACCCCATTGATTCCGCCATCTTCGCGAAATCCGCATCCGGAAACAACCAAAGCTCATCGGAACCAGATGTCCGCCCCCCATAAACCGACTCAACGCCACCCTGCTCCTGATTCAACGAGTGATTATTGTTCACAACAATAACAGCATTAATCCCACACTTCATCGCCGTATCCAGTTCCGTCATGTGATACCAGATGCCACCGTCACCTGTGAAGCAAAGCACCGGTCTATTGGGCTGCGCGCACTTCGCACCCATCGCCGCGGGGACGCCCCATCCAAGCGAACCCGAACACCGTATAAAACTCTGGTCAGGATGTTTAAAATCAATCATCGTCCCAGTCCAGATACCTGAATGCCCCGTATCTGATACGAGAATCGCGTCTGACGGCAGATAATCTGTGAGTTCCCGACACAACCGTTCCGGTAACATCGGCAACCGCTCCGAATTCACTTTTTCACTGACACTCTCTTTCCAATTCTGCACTAATTCCTGCACATGGCCAACCCAATCGGTTCTTTCCACTGTGGTTTCTGCCGTTTCAAGCATCCGACGCAGCGTATTCCGCACATCCCCCTGCATCCCTAACTGAATCGGATAATTCCGTCCGAGTTCATCAGGATTAATATCGAGTTGTATAATCGGGGTACCTTGTGGTGGAATCTTATAGCCGTTGGTCACCTGTCCACCCGTATGGCTACCGATAAAGAAAACGAGGTCTGCTTCGCATACGGCTTGGTTCGCACACGCCCGCGAGTATGAACCGGGGGTGCCTACCGCTAACGGATGGTCACTCGGAAACATCGCCTTCGCATTCAAGGAGGTTGCCACCGGAATCGAAAGTTTTTCAGCAAACGCTACGAGTTCTGCGCGTGCGTCCGAAGCCGTTATGCCGCCCCCCGCCACAATGATAGGGCGTTTCGCTTCCGTGAGAAGTCTGATGGCTTCCGCTACCTTCTCCGCTTCTGCCTCTGGTCGGAAGGGTGGTAATTGGGTAAATGCCTCTTCAACGATTACCTCAAGTTCACCTTCCCGATCAATGACCGACGACCCTGCGATACCTTCAAAATCAAGGTGAGCAGGTCCCGGTGTCCCCGTTGTCGCGGCACGGAAGGCTTGACGTAAATAGAAAGGAAGCTGCTCTGGTGTCGCGACATAAGCACTGTATTTCGTAACAGCGGAAAACGGATTAACGTGATCCACCTCTTGATAGGCGTGCCGTTGTTGATTGATTTGATTTTCCTTACCCGTCAGGGCAACAACCGGTGAGCAGGCGAGATACGCATCCTGTAACCCTGCGGCGAGGTTAACCGCCCCCACCGATTGTGCCATACAGAGACTCGGTGCGCGGTTCACGCGCGCGTAGGCATCCGCCATATACGCCGCCGCTTTCTCACCGTGCGTCTGAACCCGCTTAATCCCAAGGTTTTCCATCTCCATCAAAGCCCGCGGTCCGATGTAGGGCATAAAAAAGACGTGCGTAATCCCGTACCCGTGAACAGTTTCAGCAATAAATCGAGCACCCGTCATTTTCGGCATGAATTCTTCTCCTCGTTGTTTCGGTGTAGCTTGTAACACGATGTGAGCCATTTTATCAGTTTTCGGCATAACTTGCAAGCGTGAACTTAGGAGAATAAAAAAATTGAAAATTTATCTTATATATGTTATACTCAAATAAACTCTATAGAAAATTTGGATAAATATGCAAATTCCGACACTCATTGACAATATAGAAGGCAACACCCTCCAAAAAGTCCTTGAAAGCCTTCTTGTAAAAAGTATCCGTTTAGATATAGCGACCGGCACATTTGAAATTGGCGCGTTCCTATCACTCGGAAAGACATGGCAACGCTTAGATGGGATACGCCTCCTGATGGGCGACGAGACCACAAAACGCACAAAAGATCATCTGATCAAAGCCTTGCAAGATGCCACCGATGCCAATATTGAATCCGAAAAAGAACAGGACGACACCCTCCAGGGACTTGCGGCTGTCCGAGACGCGATTCGGCGCGGGAAAATTGTTGTGCGTGTTTACGATAAAGCGAAGTTTCATGCGAAACTTAACTTGATGCACGCCCAAAATTCAAGTCCGGTTGACTTTGCCACCGTTGGGAGTTCCAACTTCACCCGCCCGGGACTCACCCAAAATGTAGAGTTAAATTCCTTCATTACTGACGCGACGCATATTGAAAAACTCAATACTTGGTACGATGCGCGTTGGGAGGAAGCCTCCGAAGTTAAAGAGGAATTGCTTCGCACGATTCAACGGCACCTTAAAGAATACCCACCTTTTACCGTCTACGCAAAATCACTCCACGCCTACTTTAGAGGACGCGAGAAACCCGCCGACGAATGGGAAGAAAACGAATCGGTAATTTACCAAACGCTTTCGCAATATCAAAAAGATGGATACCACGCTGCCCTTCAGATAGGGGATACATGGAATGGCGCGCTGATCTGCGATGGTGTTGGGAGCGGTAAAACCTATATTGGTTTGATGTTACTTGAACGCTATCTAAGGGACAATAAACGCGTTCTGCTCATTACCCCAAAATCGATTGCGGATAGCGTTTGGAACAGTCAGATTGACTTTCGGCTACAATCGAAGTATGACTTTCTACTTGAGGAACACTTCAGGATGAAATTGCATACTGATCTGGGTCGTCAGGGTGGAATAGAAGAAAAAGAATATCGCTACTTTCGCGAATATATAGACGTTATTATTATAGACGAAGCACACCATTTCCGAAATCCAAGTTCCAACCGCGGACGGCTTCTCATGGAACTTGCCAGAAACAAAAAACTCTATCTCCTCACCGCTACGCCGATCAATAACAGTGTCAACGATATTTCTCATCTGATTAACTATTTCGCGCAGGGCAACAGCGGGCACTTTGCCAGCATCGGCATGCACGATTTCCGTAAGCACTTCCGCGATATTGACAAGAAGCTTGAGGATGAGAACGTCGAGATTGCCGAACAGGTTGAAGAAGACGATCTCCTTCGCCAAGATCCTGTGCTAAAACAGGTGCTCATTCAACGGAGTCGCAAATATATCAAGGATGCTGAGATGGAATCAGGAACACATATCCTCTTTCCAAAACGTGTTATAGAGCCTACCGTAGATTACTCACTCCGTCGAGTTTACCGAACGCTCTACGACGAACTGCAAGCTGCCTTTGACCGACATGATCCGTTTCTCAATCTGGCAATTTACAACACTGTCAAGTATCATAAAAATCCAGAAAAACAGATTGAACAGCGAGAAAAGCAGGTTATCGGTCTTATCCGGACGCTTGTGCTCAAACGTTTAGAAAGTTCATGGAAAGCGTTTGAAGCAACTGTTGAAAATCTGCTTCTCAAAATGACAGACTGGCTCGAGGAATACGCCCCAGAACGTTTTGAAATGTGGAAAGGCACAAATCGGAGGTGGTGGAGCGTTGTTCAGGAACACATACTTGAACGACTCCAAGAGGATGGCATCTCACGACAACGTAACCGAGTAAACCTACAGCGTTTTGTTGATTCCAATCCATCTGAAGAAGAGGACGACCTCGCTTCAATCGAAACTGATGGCGATTTCATTCCAGACGACCACGATGTGGATCAGTTGTTTGACGATGTTGTGGACGATATGAACTTCTTGACTGCACTCCTCAGTCGAATCTATAGGCTATTTTACGCGGACCAATTGGCTAACGAACCCGATACAGCACAAGATGATAAACTCCAGCAGCTTCTAAAACTGTTAAAAAAGCATCCGAATAAGAAAATACTGATCTTTAGCGAATTCTGTGACACGGCTCGCTACCTTGACAAACAGTTGCAGCAAGCAGGTTTCAAGAATATAGAACAAATTGATAGCCGACGCAAAGTAAACCGTGAAGAAATTATTGAACGATTTTCGCCATGCTACAACGGTAGATCCCCTGAAAGTGTTATACCGGTTCAGACGCTTATCACGACAGATGTTCTTGCTGAAGGTCTCAACTTACAGGACGCTTCTATTATCATTAATTACGATTTACATTGGAACCCAGTCCGACTTATGCAGCGCATCGGTAGATTAGACCGACGGCTTGACCCAGCAATTGAGGGGATCCTCAACCGTACAGACCCTACCGTTCACGTCTGGAATTTCCTGCCACCAACGGAGCTTGATGACATTCTCAGACTCCGAAGGCGCGTTGATGGCAAAATTCTTCGGATCAGTCGGACCCTCGGTATTGAAGGGCAGTTTGTTTCGCCTGATGATCCTGACGAGACAATCCGACTTTTCAATGAACGCTATGAGGGCACGGAAAACACTGAGGAACTGATGAATCTTGAACGGCAACGCATCTCTGAATCGCACTCTGAACTGTGGAGACAACTGCCAAATCTTCCGATGCGTCTCTTTTCTGGGAAAGATGTAGGGGACGAACCTCCACTTTTTCTGAATCGTGATGGTGAACCTATCCCACTTGATCGTGTAGGGAACCCTGGAGTTTTCTGTTGTTATAAGATGCCAAACGGCGAAATTAAGTGGTACTTCTACGATGCTCACACAGACGAGGTTATTGATAACATTGAGGGAGTCTGGCCCGAGGTGCGGTGTGATAAGGAAACATCGCGCTGGACTGAAGACGGGCCGGGGGCACTTGTAGATGCACGTAAAAAAATTGAACGCTACATACGCGACAAGGATCTCAAGCGTATACAGACATCTATGGGTGCAAAACCTAAACTTATCGCATGGATGGAGATTTCCTGAGAACAATTTTGATAAGGGGATACAGCGACAGATGCTTGATAATATTGCACACGATATTCAAAAGGTTCACAACTTTGAATCTTTAGTCGATTTTTTACGAGATACGCTCTATTGGCCCATTCCGGACGCAGGTCTGGAGTTTGAAGAAATTACCTATGACTGGTCCGCAGAAGATCTTAGACTTGACGCTAACACCGAAGCCAGAATCATTAGTTGTAGACAATTGCAGCTTTACGATCTCGAATTTGATTTGTCTGCGGTGGTGCGTAAATCTAATGGTAAGACTGATACCTATCAGCAGCAACTTTTAGATTTAGATTCGCGGGATAACCAACAACCGTGGGGTATCTTCTTTATTGAATTTGCAGATGACGTGGAACTTGATGCTTGCAAAACCCTTTTACGCCGAGTCCTTCGAGGACTCGTTGATGGACCCAATCATAACGTTTGGCTTCCATTTTGGAACTATGATAGACTGCTTTTTATCTGTACTACCACCAGTTTTCAAGATATTAGTTTTGCGTCCTTCAGCAGTGGGAAAAATCGTCCTATTGTTGATGACTATATTCTACTGCACTATTTCCGATTGGATTCATAAGGAAACCGAATGCTACACATAACACCAAACAATATTCATAACATCCGTGACTTTGACACCCTCTTAGATTTTCTACGCGAGAAACTCGGTTGGCACATTCCCGAAGACGTTGAACTTGAAGATATTGCTTTCCCTTGGACCGCCGAAGACCTTGGTCTTGATGAACTGACTGAAGAACGAATTCCTGAGTGTAAACAGTTGCCATCTTTCCCACCCAGTCAACCGACGTTTGGATTTGCCGAGGACACGCAACCGTGGGGCATCTTTTTCCTTCAATTCGACAGCGAAAAAGTCTATCGCACTGCGCTCCGTCGCGTCCTTCGTGGACTTGTTGAAAGGCGAGATCGGGACGCAAGCCTTCCTGCGTGGAAACATGACCACCTCCTCTTTATCTGCACCACGACCAACTATCAACGTTTCGCTTTTGCACACTTTGCCTCCACTACAGAAAATTGGCGACGCGCCGTGCTTTCGATTTTCTCTTGGGAACAGGGAGATACCCACATCCGCACGCTCTGTGAATATAACCTTCCCACGCTCGCCTTTCCAAGCGACGGTTTTTCAAACGATCAGGAGTGGCTCCAAGAATGGCAAAAAGCGTTTGATGTAGAAGAAGTCACCGATAAATTCTTTGCCGACTACCAACGCGTCTTTGCCCAAGTAGAAGCTGCTGTTGAGGGCATTCCAGAAGACGACACAGAAGCGCGCCGACTCTATACACAACGTCTCTTTAACCGATTGATGTTCCTCCGTTTCATAGAAAAGAAAGGGTGGCTCAACTATAACGGTGACCGTGATTATTTGCGTTCCCTCTTTGATGCAACAGAAGCAGAAACAGACGAAAACTTTCTCAATGACCGACTCTATTGGGCATTCTTTCGTGGACTCGGTAATACAGTGGATTTACTTGAGGACCTTGCTGAGATAGTTGAGCGCCGAGGGAATGTCCCTTTCCTCAACGGCGGACTCTTTGAGATGCAGAAATACGATGTGCAGAATACTGTCCATATCCGCAACGATGCGTTTGCCGAAATCTTGAAACTTTTTGAGCGATACAACTTTACCGTAACCGAATCCACACCGCTTGACATTGAGGTTGCAGTTGATCCAGAGATGCTCGGGAAAGTGTTTGAGGAGCTCGTGACCGGCAGAGAAGAAACCGGCAGCTACTACACACCACGTTCCGTTGTTTCCTTCATGTGCAGAGAGAGTCTGAAAATCTACCTCGAAAATAAAACTGATGAAACACCGGAAACCCTCAAGGCATTCGTTGATGATGGGGATGCAACCGAAATTCGGAATCCAGAAAAGGTGTTGGAGATGCTACAAACGCTTCGGATATGCGATCCAGCGTGTGGTAGTGGTGCCTATCTACTCGGTATGATGGGTGAGTTACTCCGCTTGCGGGAAGCTCTCTTCCAAAGTAAGAGGGTTGATGCCAAAACGAGGTATCAGCGCAAACTCGACATTATTCAAGAAAACCTCTACGGAGTAGACGAAGACGAATTCGCTGTCAATATCGCTATGCTCCGTTTGTGGCTTAGTCTTGCTGTGGATTATGAGGGGGACACACCTGAGCCGCTGCCTAACTTAGACTATAAAGTCGCTGTAGGAGATAGTTTGACTGGTCCTGCCCCCAAACTACTGGACCAACAGGGCAGCCTTGAAGAGCAGCTGATTCAGCAGATTCAGGAACATAAAGCCGATTATCTGGTTACCCACACCGATACTCGAAAACAGGAACTGCGAGAGATAATTGCTGGACTAAAAGAAAACCTTCAGGCGTGGCAGGCAAACGTTGATGGATTTATTTGGCAAGTTGAATTCTCAGAGGTATTCCAAGAGGGTGGATTTGATATTGTCATTGGTAACCCACCATATTTACATCAGAAGCGTGATCGTATTAAGGCACTTAAGCCAACTTTACAGCTTCTCTTTCCAGAGGTTTACGTAGGAACCGCAGATGCCTATGTTTACTTCTACAAACGGGGGATAGAATTGCTCCGTGTAGGTGGAATACTCACCTATATTTCGTCTAATACATTTTTGCGGGTAAAGTTCGGCGAGAAACTCCGCTCATTCTTTACTAGGTAGTGTTTACATTGTATAAGTTATTGACATTTTGCTTAGGTTTTGGTAGCCTCTCAGGTATGAAAACTGCACATATAGAAACCACTGAAAACCTACCTATGATGATTTCTGATGCTGCCTGGAAGAGCATCCACCCGTTTCTGAAAACGTTGCCCAACGTCTATGTCGGTAATCCTGAAGACTGTAGACGATTTCTCTCAGCAGTCGTCTGGATGACGAAAGAAGGTGCGTCTTGGCGCGCTCTTCCGAAAGTCTACGGGTATTGGAACACAACTTACCGGCGATTCGGTAGATGGTGCGATGCGGGTGTTTTTGAAAAACTCCATGAACATTTCCATGCTGCGGGTGAAGTCTCTGCGCTCCTGATTGATTCGACGGTTGTGCGTGCTCATACTTCTGCAGCGGGTGCCCCGAAAAAAAAACGGAGGTCAAGTCAATGAGGCACTCGGTCGGAGTCGTGGCGGTTGGACGACGAAACTCCATGCTGCAGTGAGTGTGGACTTTCTCCCCTTGCGTTTTACTTTGACAGCGGGGCAGCGTCATGATGTCACGCAAGCGTCTGCCTTGATAGCGGATTACAAGTCTGCCTATGTTATTGCGGATGCTTCCTATGACTCGAATGCGTTTCGGGCGGAGATAGCTGCCGGGGGTTCGGAGGCAGTTATCCGTCCGCGTAAGAGTCGTCTTGAAGATATTCCTTATGATAAAGATGTCTATAAACTTCGCAATGTGATAGAACGTTTTTTCATCGCTTGAAACAATATCGTCGGGTTGCGACACGGTATGATAAATACGCCGTGCGATACCTCGGGTTCGTCTATTTCGCAGCCATACTTATCACTGCTAAAAAAATGTAAACACTACCTAATAAAGTTTGCCTTCATAGATTACTTGATTTTGGAAGCGTTCCAGTTTTTAAGAAGGCAAAGGTGGATCCTTGTATTCTTCTTGCTGAAAATACTGTGCCAGATGGAGGAACAGTGTTGGCCGCGACCTTTCGTGACAAAGCGGATATTCCTCGTATCTCCCAAGTTTTTCAAGACCTTGCTTTTCCAATGGGTATTCGGGACTTATTACTGGATGGATGGACGTTGACGTCCCCTAAGGTCTTGGATCTACTCGAAAAACTCGGGAGTATTGGGACCCCCTTAGGAGAATATGTAGATGATACTTTCTATCGCGGCATGACGACTGGGTTCAACGATGCATTTATTATCAGTGAGTCTGTCCGACAACAATTGATTGCCGAGGACCCGAAGAGTGATAAACTCATAAAACCGGTACTGAGAGGACGAGACCTTAAAAAGTGGAAGACAGAAAGCACGGGTGATTATCTAATTTTCACGCACCACGGTATTGATATTGAACAATATCCAGCAATTTATCAGTATCTGGAACAATATAGATTAGATCTTGAACCGAAGAAAAACTCGGTGCAAAAACGCGGACGGAAAATGGGGAAATATAAATGGTATGAAGTTCAAGATGTTACCGCGTATTCAGCTGAATTTGAAAAACCTAAGATCATATATCCATATATAGCAAAATCTCTATATGTTTGTTATGATATAGAGGAGGCATTTGGGGTAAACACAATATACTTTATCCCAAGTAGTGATTTTTCTTTGCTTGCTATCCTTGGTAGTCGAATTTTTGATTGGTATGCACGATACAAATTTCAGACTCTTCAAGATCCGTGGACAGGTGGCAGTATGGTTTTCAAAAAAGTGAGTATGGAGAATGTACCAATAGCGGATCGGACTGACACCCAGAAAGCAGCATTGTCGCATCTCGTTGAACAGATACTGGCAGATCCACAAAGTGATGGTGTCCGTGACATTGAGCGGGAAATAGACGAATTGGTGTATAAACTCTATGATTTAACCGATGTGGAGAAAGCACTGATTAAACAAACCTATCGCGATGCCGGGATGGAGATATGATATTCTCGCTTTTCCCTTGACTTGCAGGGTTTTGTGTGTTATACTTATTTTCACCAATCACCCATTATTTTGCAACTTGATTTACGGAGATAAAAGGACATGTTGAAAAATTTGATAGAAGGTCATGCCATATTTGCAGATTTAGTTACGACTATAGGCTTTCTCTATCTTTTTACACGCCGGATTCTTAGTAAAATCTGGTTGTCTTCGTTAAATTACAGGTTGGATACAGGTATGTTGGTAGAAATCCACGTGGGAAAACACTTAACATTGAATAATAAGGGGGGGGTATAACTTATCCATCTCAAAAATTTAGTTCACCGCAAAAAATAAGAAAATATCTCAAGAAATTGCGAAAATCTCTTAAGGGTATTGGCACTCAAGGTGAATTAGGGGATCTTATAGTAACTATTTCAAGTGATGACCTTGCTGTGATTCGGATTCCGTTAGATATACTGGTTAGGAAAATTATTAAAGCTGCCTGTGAGGAAAAAAGATTTTGTGAACGGTTGACGATTGTTATTTCCAAGGAAGTGGCTCATAAACATAAGATCAATTTACGGAAACTTAAGCATTACATTGAATCTTGCGAAATAGAGAACCGGTGGAAATTTTGAACTATTGAGATCGGAATGTAACAGTTTCATATTTTTTCAAAACGTAAAGTTACCTAATATACTATTTTTACAAAAATTAACATACATTAAGACAATGGGCTTGGAGTACGCTCCTATTCTTAGGAAGCGCGCTTTGTGCCCTTTTGTTAGTTAAAAACAAGGAGAAAGTGGAGTTATGAGTATTGATGCAGACCGGGAACGGTTATCGCAAAAACATAACTTGGAGTGGATTGGACGGAAATTAAAATCAACCGACATGGTGACGGTGTACCGGCAGATGGGTGATCCTCGAGATTATTTCATTTTTTCTGCTTTGGTTCCTCCAGAACAGATTGAGTGCATACTTTCTGATGAACATATTAGAGCAGGAGATCCAGAAAATATGGATGGTATGCCCGCGGCTTACTGTCCCTCTGGAGAAAGTGAAATTAAATACTTTCGTTGGGGCGTTGATGAAGATATCTATGGGGCAGAACCTTTAGTCATCAAGCGCTGGTTTGGTGGAATGGAGGAGAATTATATTGAGATTTTAGAAGAATTTCGCCTTTTCCACAACCTCTATCACGAAAAAAAGACAGATACATATATCAAGATTGATGATGCTGGCAATAAAAATAAAATCGCTATCGTCAAACCTAACGAGGTTCAGATCAGGTACCAGGAAATTCGGCAGTTCTTAGCTATCAAAGAGATGTACCTGTCAAGGCTGTTTGTATTCGATGAGTATTCGACATATTCCCTTCAAGAACTCGGACTCAGCGAGGATGAACCATGTAAATTCATGAGGCAGGATCTCATATTTTGTAGGCATCACTATTATGTTGTTTCACCGTCTCTATCCAGTTTTCCTTCCTACCGAGGATTTCGGTCAGCTAGTAGACTGAGAGGAAGAAGACTTATCGAACCTCTACCCAAGTCTAAGAGTGGTTTAGGGGATTTCGCTGAGAAACGGCAGTACGTCAAATTTATTGTTGACACCGACGAGAATGGGGAGAATATTTGTCACACATGCGATCCAAGTGAGCTGAACGATTTTCTTGAAGAGAGCGCGGCTTGGAAACTTACACTTGTTCATTTCAATAGGCAGGTTTTGAATAAGTACTTTGACGAACCTAGCAAATACTATGTTAGGGATTCAATGGTAGGTTGTGGGATGTGGAGTATGAGAATCGACAATCACGATCCTCACAAAGTTTGTGTTTTCTTAGACGATCTTGGGATTTCTCTGCCTCATGCAGAACAAGAACATTGGAGGGTCCATAACATCCCACCAGAAGGTGGTATGAGTGAAACCTTTTACAGGCGTATGGTTAAAGGGGAATGGGCAAGTTCAAATCAGTCGGATCACTTGTTCAAGCAAAGTTATGAGCAGTTGCGAAAGGCATGTGACGAATGCCTTGATTGGCAATTGTTGAAGCCGCTGAGTTCTGGAGACGATTACCGACTTCAACGCTTAAGAATTTTTGCTGTTGACGAGGAATCTCGCTTTAAAGACTCAATTTTGGATCTTGCCAATATATTAATTGAGAGATTGAACGAAGAACACTTAGAAGTTTTGATACCTGTTAGCAAACGCAAGGATATTAAACGAGGTATTAACCGCCTTGAATATGTTTTGGATTTCCAAAAAGCTGAGGGTGCTGAAAAACATATTATTTTTTTACGATGCTTATGGGATTTGCGAAATACCCGGGGTGGGTCCCATCCTGAACTCTTGGAAGACTCGCGATATAAAAGGGCAGCTGCACATTTCGACCTTGAGAATTTAAATCGTCCAGAGGCATTTGCTAAAATTCTTGAAGAGGCTGTAGAATTTCTTGATTTCCTTATTGCTGTGGTACAGAGTGGCAAACTCAGTGATAAAAACGGTGGAGATTGTTAAACTTAAAGTTGTTATACTGCGTGTCCGCCGCATAATATCAGAAAACAAACATTAATAGAACTTACACAGCTAGGCGGTGAATCGCCCGACTACAAACAGATGAACCTTGAAAATTCTTGTGTTTCTCAAAAGCAGTCCGGTTCGTAGTAGCTCAATTCATTGCGCCTTGCGTAAATCCTGATTAATAAAAACTCATTTCTCCGGACTTCCGGTGGAAATATATTTCAACACTTGTCATTTGTATACCAGACAAAGTACCAAAATAGGAGAATAAACGACATGACAGATTTCGATAATATTGACGCTCTTTATGATCATGTAGAAGATACAGTTTTAACAGACGACAATTTCCATCAGGCTATAAGTCTTTTTAAGAAATTTAGAGATGCAAAACATGAGGAAAACAATCATGAAGAAGCAGAAAAAGCCCAATGGGAAATTCATTATCTTTCATTTTTTTTAACGCAAGGCGAGATTCGACCCCAGGTGGTAAGAACCGACGAAAAAGGTCAAGTGTTTGAATATCCATATTTGGACCTGTTTGATGAGAGAGCATACGAGTATCTAACTATGAGGTCGGATACCGCCGATTCCCCGAAACTAAAAGCTCGGTACACCCATATTCTTTGGGGAAGCCCCAAAAAGCATAACAGATTTGCCGAAATAGCAATTGATTCATACCTTGAGTTGATTTCGATCTATGAGAAAAAATATAACGAGGTTGAAAATCTTAGCCACGAAATTTCAGAAACTGTTATCAACGCCTATTCTATTGCTCGTCGAATCAATTATAAGGTAGAGGAAATTAAATCAGAGTTAAAGCGGCTAATCCAAAAATTCAGTTCCGGAGCAGCATTTTCTGTTCGCGATCTCATTCAATTCATGTTAAAGCCCAAGATAGGATTTAATCAAGATGACTTTGAGGGTTTAGAGAATGTATGCTGGCAACTGGCTGAAGCCTTTGTGAAGGATGGGCATACAGCAATTGTTTTTCTCGCACTGGGGGAAAAGGTTGACCGGAGACTTGAAAAGCAATCTCACAGTTGGATTCTCCGAATTGCCCAACATTATGAAGATATGATGAAACTTTTTGAAAAGGGGCCAAATGTTGCTTTAGTTTTTTGCATGAATGCGATTCAAAACTACAAAAGGATTCACGATACAGAGAAGGTGAAGGAATTAGAACAGCGTTACACTGAACTCAAAGATTCTATGGAATTGAAGTGCCAACGTTTATTTAGACCATAATTTAGCAAAGTTAATCCAAGTTTTGCTGCTCGAATTCCATAGGAGTCAAATACCCTAACGCCGAATGTGGGCGTTTGAGATGATACACCTGTTCGATAAAATGCCCAATGCGGACTCTCACTTCGTGAATGTCCTCATAGTCATTGAGGTAGACTTCTTCCTCCTTGAGGGTGCGGATGAGTCTCTCAGCATACCCGTTCTCCCAAGGCCGTCCGCGACGGGCGACTGAGATCTCAACGCCATGCTCTGTGAGCATCGAGAGATAAGCATTTGAAAGATACTGAACGCCTTGATCCGAGTGATGGATCTCTGGCACGCTTTGACGTAATGCTTGCTCTAATGCTCTGAAGGTCAGCGGTTGGGTCAGGTGTTGACTCACCTGCCACCCTCTGATCCTGCGACTGAAGACATCCATGAGCAGACTCACATAGACGAAGTGTGTCTTGAGGCGGACGTAGGTAATATCGCCGACCCAGACCTGATCGCATCGTGAGACCTCAAGGGCTTCGAGGCGATTCACCCACGGGTGCATAGCCTCACTGGAGGTCGTCGTTTGACAGATACGTTTGACAGACACCGAGAGGTTCGCCGCTTTCATCAAGCGGGCAACGCGGCGATACCCAACGGCGTATCCCATACGCAGTAGCAACTTTCTGATACGCCTATACCCATACGTCGGATAGCGTGCTGCTAACCGCTCTATCTCCTCTCGCAGGACGTCTTCAGACGAGTCATTTTTCGCTTGATAATAGAGCGTGCTCTTGTTGATACCAAGCACCTCACAAATCTGTCGCACTGAGAAATCCGTCCGCAACGTCTCAACGATGTAGCGTTGTTGAGACGGTTTCAACTCAACAAGGTTGATGCTTTTTTTTCAATTTCCAACGCCAGCGTCAACCGTCCAACGAGCTGTTCGAGTTGTGCGATCCGCTCGGTGGCTTCGTTTGCGTGTTTATCTGTTGAGGTAAACCCAGTGGTTATATTTTCAACAGCTTGCTGTTTCCACTTCGAGAGCTGGTCTTCGCTGAGGTTGTGTCTGCGACACAACTCCGCTTGTGAACTTTCACCGCCGAGTGCCTCCAAAACGATCTCCGCTTTAAACTCGGGGGTAAATCTTCTTCGTTTGCGTTTCGCCATCGGATGCTCCTTTCAGTAAGATTGTATTATAGCACAATCTTGGTTTAGAGAGTGGTCTAAAAAACCGATGGCAGTACACATTCCAGACTTCCAAAGTAGAAATTGACATAACAGAAGGGGTAAAAGAGTCCAGAAAGTTTGCGAGGGATTTTATAAAAAAAGCAACTTCTGAAGAAATTATCGGCTGTTTAATTTCAGGTCAAAGTTTTCTGCCGATGTATCAAGAAATTCGAGAGTCTGTGAAAGAACAGTTTAAGAAATCACCAACACTCTGTTTATTGCCGAAAGTGATCCATGATCGAGACGGAAATGTAGCCCAACATTTTGATAGCGATGAGGAAAAGGCATATCATAGTATACTTGAAAGTTATGAATTGAAGCTTAGAGTGGGACATATCCACCTAATAAATGCTGTTCTCATTGAAGCAATCTTAGAAAGGAAATTGACTATAAATGTGTTACTAAATTGTTTGAATAAGTCTTGTTGGTACGGAAAAGACTTGGCGAGATCGTTACCTAATGGTCGAGCCTACACGTATAATTGGATGGATTTAATCGCACCTGCTCTCAATGAGTATTTCCTTCAGATGGATTTCTATTTAGCAGATCCAACACACAATTATCCTAATTTTGTTTTGTGTTTGGATTCTTTGACTTTAAAGATAGAAGGACTTTTTAGGGACTTGTGCCAACTGTCTGGAGTCGTAACTTCTCGACAGAGAAGAGATAATTCCGGGAGAAATGTCACCCTTGAGAAAGATATTGATACCCTTCTACGTGAGGAGGCAGTCACAGAGCTTTTCGACGAGAATGATTTGCTATTTTTTAAATTCCTATTAGTCGAAAAAGCTGGGTATAATTTGCGGCATAAAATTGCCCATTCTCTGCTTCCATTTCAGGGGTACGGCTGGTCCTACATGAACCTGATGATATTAGCTTTACTGCGTTTAGGAAAATATGATTTCGATGAGGTTGAGGAAGATGAAGTATCAGGTTCATAACGTGCGATAAATCGCACTACTACGAACCAATTAGACATAATTTACAACTATAAAGTTTCTTTTGAATAACTTGACAGGTAGGCATGTTGCTACCAAAATTTTGTTATGTGGATTTCGGCCTGGGAATAGACAGGTCGAAACCCTCTTTCTTTTTTTAAAGGGAAATGAAGAGACTCAAAAACTAAGACGTGCCACGCCGTTGCTTCTTTTCCCATTCCCTCGCACCTTCTCGCGTTGTACGGTTTCCAACCTGTTGAACATGGACATCTTTACCGTAGTTCCGTTGGTGCTCCTTTTCACGGCGGTCTAAGTCGTTCGTGATTCCACTACGGATAACTTTGTTACCGCGCTTCAGATGATATTTATAGGTGTCACGTTTAGGCTCTATAGGGACCCCTCTCGCCTCAAGAACCTCTCTCACTGCTCGCTTGACTTTTGATCTTGGGATCTGTCCCCGTTTGGGGGGGTATTTGACAATTCTTTGTCCTGCCATTCTAATTACCTCCTGAAAATATGTTAAGGTTCGCTACGAGGCTGAAGACTCAGCCACTCCGCAATGGCGAAAGTATAATCATTGAAGGCATTGAAGAATTTGAAATCTTCAATTTCTAACTGCAATCTTTGAGCCAGTTGAGGTAAATCATTCAGAAAATCTTGGTAATGTCTCCAAATAATGCCGCCTCCTGGAATTCTCTGGCGTTCTGACGAGGTACGAAGCCAATCCCGAACAACTCTTACGACTTCTTCAGGGTTGTTGTTATGCGTCGAAATGTCTTGACCTGCAATATCAGAGATAAATTTTTGATACCGAAACCGTTCTTTGTCCATTACAAGACACTTTTTTCTTTCTTGGTCTTCTACACCAAATCGCTTCGCTCCGAGAAAAATTCCTAACTCCAAGGGCATGTTAAACCGAGGAAGGCGCGAAACTTCATCTAATTCCGTCCGAGATATATCATGGATTCCATAGCGGCAGTCCTCAATAATATTATAGATTTTCTCAATCCTAACTTGGCTTGCATCTCCTTCTTCAAGGGCACAACGGGCAACAAAACCACAATCATGCACAGCAAATACTATAGCATCAAACAGCGGTTTATACGCTGAGTCAAATGGACAATTAATAAAAACGTTGTCATTATAATGGGTTGACTTCATGAATACCTAATCGGTTTCGCCTATATGGAAGTTTTTTGAAAACAATGAAAGTATACCATAAATTCTATGAGATGTCAATTAGGGTGTGTAAAGTTTTTGGCATTTTACTTGTCAAAGGGTTTCTAACCCCGATTGCTCCCGAATACCCTGCACACATAAGGTGTTGTGTTGACAGTCAGTTTCCCAAAAATCCGCGAAATCTGGGTAATCCACGACAATCCGCGATTCAGACAAATAAATTTGGTAAGAAATCATCAAAGATGTTATAATGACTTTACCGGTTTTGAGAAACTTAAGGACCTAAAAGACGACACCAAAAATTTTTATAGATGCGGGAACGTCTTCCGCAAGGAGCAACGCTCGATGAAAATGTTAATCTTTTTCTTAACCTCCACACTAACGCTCACGATGTTTATACATAACGGATACACGGAACCGATCGTCACAGATGGACTCGTGAGTTATTGGACGTTTGACAAACAAGACATTGCTGGCGGTACAGTCAAAGATGTCTGGGGTGAAAATGATGGTAAGATCGTCGGAGATCCGAAAGTTGTTGATGGACAAGTCGGCGAAGCTCTCGAATTTGACGGCTCTGACGATTATGTGAACTTGACGAACCTCGGTGATTTTGGGGAAAAGGTCGGGGCATCTACGTTTGAAGCATGGGTCAAGACCAGTTTCAAGAAAGAATGGACGACGCTTTTCAAAGTCCTTGACCAAGGTTGTAATATGGCGTGGGCGATTGATGTTAACCGGAGCGCGAAAGCAGGATTCCCGTTTGCTGAGGATATTGTTCACTACTACGTCCGTCAGAAATCTGCTGCGGGCTGCAACGCCATCGCTGTTGAGATCGAATTTGCGCTGTCAGATGGCAAATGGCACCACATCGTTTTCGGGATTGTAGATCCGGGTAACTCCGAGGTCAGCATCTATATGGACGGTGAACCTCAAGAGATTATTGAGGGGGATGTAAAGAAACTTGATACTTTTATTCCGTTTGTGGAACCGGTCTACATAGGCGCGGCGAACAATCGTGGCAAGGTCGAGCGACATTTCCCGGGTGTCATTGATGAAGTCCGCATTTACGACCGACCCCTCACTGCTGATGAAGTGACCCGAAATTTTAAGTCGAAAATCGGACTGTCTGTTCAAGCAGCCGAGAAACTACCTATCGTCTGGAGTAAATTGAAGACAGAACTATAAGTGTCTATTGTGTAGGCAGGACTTTACTGCGCGACTTTCGCACACCTAAGGAGCGGTTGCTATGAAAAGCCTCATCTATCTCCTCGCAATCACGCTAATTATTACGATGTCTCTCCAAAACGGGCATACCCAACCCATCGTAACAGATGGACTCGTCAGTTATTGGACATTTGATGAGAAGGACATTGCTGGCTTTACAGTTAAAGATGTCTGGGGTGAAAATGACGCGAGAATCGTCGGTGATCCAAAGATTGTTGATGGACAAGTCGGAGAGGCACTCGAATTTGACGGTGCTAACGACTACGTGAACTTGACGAACCTCGGCGATTTTGGAGAGAAAATCGGCACATCTACCTTTGAAGTTTGGATGAAAACCAGCTTTAAAAATGACTGGACAACGCTTTTCAAAGTTCTCGACGAAGGGTGTAACATGGCATGGGCAATTGAACCCAACCGGAGCGCATTAGCGGGATTCCCGTTTGCTGAAGGTGTCATTCATTTCTATGTCCGTCAAAAATCGGCGGCAGGCTGTACCGCTATCCCCGTTGAAATTGAATTTCCGATCTCCGATGGGCAATGGCACCATATCGTTTTCGCGATTGAGGATGCTGGCAAAGCCGAAGTCAGCATTTATATGGACGGTGAGCCACAAGAGGTCATCCGCGGCGACGTGAAGGAACTCGACAATTTTGTTCCATTTGTACAACCCATCTTTATCGGCGCAGGAAATAATCGCGGTGCCGTTAGTCGGCATTTTCCAGGCACCATTGATGAAGTCCGTATTTATGACCGTCCACTTACCGCAAAGGAAGTAACCCGAAACTTTAAATCAAAGATCGGGTTATCCGTTCAGGCTGCCGAGAAGTTACCTATCGTCTGGGGAACTTTGAAGACAGAATTATAGAATAACGTGAGTTCAATAATAAAAATCAACCTACACATAGGTGTTTTTGCTTGGGTGTTTCCACCAGATAGAGCGATAAAAGACTATACCCTTTCAATTGTATAGGCATAACCTTACCGCGCATTCAAAGGAGCAGTTACCATGAAAAAACTCATATTTCTCCTTACATTCACACTTACGATTACTATGTTTTCCCTTAACGGGATCACGGCACCCGTGACAGATGGACTCGTGAGTTACTGGACATTCGATCAGCGGGACATTATTGACGACACAGCAAGGGATGTTTGGGGCAAAAACGATGGAACAATTGTAGGAAATCCCAAACTTGTTACCGGTCGAGTGAACAGTGCGCTGGAATTTGATGGCTTTGGTGATTATGTGAACCTGACAAACCTCGGCGATTTTGGGCGTCATCTCGGCTCGTTTACATTTGAAGCTTGGGTCAAAACCAGTTTCAAGAAAGAACGCTGGACTACACTCTTCAAAGTCCGAGACGCGGACTGTGCGATGGGTTGGGGAATTGATCTCAATGGATGGAGGGAACACCCTAACTTGCCATTGAAATTGGAACGGACGTTTCTTTTTGATAACTCTCTTGAGTTTGGTCCAAATTTTGATGAGAACATTAATTTTACTAAAGATGTCATTCGCTTTTATCGTACGAATAAAATGGTGTTTCCAGTGGGCCTGCCTGTATGCAAGCATTCAACCGAGGGATTGCGGTTCCCAATTTCGGATGGAGAATGGCATCACCTTGTTTGGGTCAATGGTGTTTCTGATGTAGATGAAGACGGACGCGAGCATCGAGAAAGTGCTATCTATATAGACGGTAAATGGAAAGTGCGCGGTAGAGGCAGCGGGAATCCCGTCATTCGTATTCCGTTCATGGAGCCTGTCTATCTTGGCGCGGGGAACAATCGTGGTAGGGCAGAAAGGTTTTTCAACGGTATCATTGACGAAGTCCGTATCTACAACCGACCCCTCACTGAAAACGAAGTGAGCCAGAACTTTGAAACCGGACTATCTGTTGAAGCAGTCGAGAAACTGCCTGTCCTTTGGGGCAAACTGAAGACACAATGATAAGATGGAATTGGATCAGTTACCATATAAGCCCTAACTTCTCCAAATTTAGACTTGTCTAAAAACGTTGGAAAATGGTAGAATCTGCTCATCAAAAAGATTTGAAGTAGATTCCATAAGGGTCTATTGTGTAGGCATAACCTTACCGCGCATTCACAGGAATAATCGCCATGAAAAAACTCATCTTTCTCCTTACATTCACGCTTACGATTACCATGTTTTCCCATAACGGGAACACGGAACCCGTGACAGATGGACTTGTGAGTTACTGGACGTTTGACCAACAGGACATTGATGGCAAAAGAGCCAAGGATGTCTGGGGCAAAAACAATGGAACAATTGTAGGAAATCCGAAACGTGTTGCCGGGCGAGTAAAGGGTGCTTTGGAATTTGATGGTTCTAACGATTATGTGAACCTGACAAACCTCGGCGATTTTGGGAATCAACTCGGTACCTTTACATTTGAAGCTTGGGTCAAAACCAGCCTTAAGAGAGAACGCTGGACAACCCTTTTCAAAGTCCGCGAGGGAGACTGTATAGGTTGGGGAATCGATCTCAACGCACGGACGGAGCCCCCTAACTTAGCGGTAAACCCGGAAAACCGTATAGGAAATCTCTTTGATAACATTAGTTTCGCTAAGGATACTATTCGCTTTTATCTTGCCTATAAAATAGGGGAGCGTGGATGCAGCACTTCAGCCCCTCCATGGCGGTTTCCGATTTCGGATGGGGAATGGCATCACCTTGTTTATATGAATGGTATGCCTTATGTAGATGAAAACGGACGCGAATGGCGAGGACAAGCCAGCTTTGTAGATGGTGAACGGATCGATAGGCATATCGAGATCGATAGGCATCTCAGGCGCAGGCGTATCATAGCGGAATTCGATGATTTTATGCCGTTCACTGAACCTGTCTATCTTGGCGCGGGGAACAATCGTGGTAGGGCAGAAGCGTTCTTCAACGGCATCATCGACGAAGTCCGCATCTACAACCGACCGCTCACTGAAGACGAAGTGACCCAAAATTTTGAATCCAAAATAGGGTTATCCGTTGAGGCATCCGAGAAACTGCCTGTCCTTTGGGGCAACTTGAAAACAGCAAAATAAAATAGCGTTAACCACGGTGCGATAAGGAATTTGAATGCTAACACCAGACGAAAAATGGTTCTTTGATCATCACGGATTTATTATCCTCCGCAAAGTCGTTCCACCTGAGGATATCGAACGGATGATTGAACTCGGTAACCGGTGGCACGATATGACCGTTGATGAACTGCCACCACCGCTGACCTCTACATCCCGGACTGGGGACACTTCACCCACGATTGCACACTGGATCAATCATATCCAATACGGGGATCCGGCATTCCAACGGCTTGTCCTCAACCGAGAGATTATGCGCGTGATTATTGCACTGACGCGCGGAACACCCTGTCTCGTTGATTGTGCTTTAACCAAAAACTATAAAACCTCCGATGACATCCACTTCCATGCCGCGGGTCAAGATTACAGTGTTGACGAATTGGGACCTCGCGCCGGTTTTCTCAATGCAGGGACCTCCTTAGTTGATGTGCCAGAAGGCACAGGTTTCGTCTGTCTACTCGGAAGCCATAAACGCAACTTCGATCCTCCCGATGACCTCTCTATTTACGACGGATCCCCAACGGTTATCAATGTCCCTGTCAACGCTGGCGACTGTGTTATCTTTACAGAGGCACTCTATCACGGCGGAAGACGCTGGACGGAAAACTATCCCCGATACACTATTTTCAACCGCTATATTGATAATGCATCACACAATTCCCTTCCGATTGAAAGTCATAAACACCTGATTTCGGATGATGTTTATGAATTGGAACAACCCGCAATCCAAGGGCAGCGGAAGCGGGTAGTAGAGCGCATCCTAAGTGAATTGGACACAAGTTGAGGTTTTGCGATGCAGAAATGTGAAACTGCCGAGCGCAAGCCGTATCCACTCGGTGAACCGGGACAAATGGCAACATACCAGTATGAAGGTGAAGACCTGCTGCCGAACACCTTTGTGAGAGCATTCACTTGGACAATCGGTTCGGTTGAGAAAAAGGCAGGCGTGGCGTATCAGTGGATGTGTCTCCGAGCAACGAAAGCAAACGGTGAAAGGTTCGCAGTCTGGTTGCTCAGCGAAGACATACCCTCCGACGATCTCACGATAGCCCGTACCACCATATCTCGCTACATCCTACAAATCGGAGACGACATCCCCTTAGCGTTCCACGATAGGTTCACGGGGAAACCTGTCTTACCCGGACTCGGTGCGTGGCAATATCTTTTTCCGAAACCCGCCGACGCGACAGCGCAAAACGCGGTTTTCCCACAAATAGCGAAGTACCTTGGGCATACCTATCATCTCACGAATATAACCGATTCAGATGGATCTGTCGAACTACCCGACACACATCTCCTCTCTCTCCGTCCCGATGTCCTTATCGGACCGCCAAGCAACACACGACAAAAAGACGAAACGCGACGCTACGATATGTCCGATTATGAACTCATACCTTTGACGGAAGCCGATTATGACGAGATGTTTGAGGCTGGCATTAACTGCGTCCGCGTTGATACAGAACAGGTCGAATGGGTTAAAAATCGCGACATTTTCTATTGGGGAATTGACGCAGCTGCGCTCGGCTATCCTGAATGTCTATACCGAAGTAACTATCTCGGTCCCGCTATTTTCATGGACGAACCCGCTGTCTGTACACGCGACCACGTGCTACGACCTAAATTGGCAGAAGATGCTGCGTTTCGGAAGGCATTAACACCACAGATCGCATTTGAAGCCTTTCAAGATTACTTCCACACCGCCAAATACGACGGCGCACCTGCCCGATTAGGCAAAGGTTTAGAATCCGATCCCGATATAGATTTAGGCGATATGAAGTTTCTTCAGCAGAATTTGTACACATGGGAGACCATAATCAGTTCAGCCGTATACCAGTTGTCAGAAGGCGATACGCAAACGCCCGCTGCAATAGTTTTTGAGCCACCCGGTCGTGTCGGAACGATGCGAACACTCCCTGAAATGAATATGACTTACGGCTGCCAGATTCCGATAGACAACCCGAAAAACTTGGCGAGTCTCCTTTACGGATTTCTACGAGGTGCCGCCAGACAAACCGATAAAGGGTGGGGTATGAGTATCTACGGACAGGTACACCGCGCCGACGCGTTCTGGCTCCAGACACATGCTTACGACTTAGGGGCGCGACATTTTCACTACTGGGATAACTATCAACTCGCCTGTGTGCCTTACAGCGAAGTTCTTGCCCTTTCAAGAAATTTAAGTGCTCACGTCGAAAGCCATCCACATAGAAGTCTTGACAAACTACGCGCCGCAGCAGAAATCGTCATCCTCCTTCCACCGGGTTACAATCTCGGACATGTTGAGATGGGGAGGGGCAACCTCTGGGGTTTAGGCGAACTCAATTTAGAGCGGCACAATAGAGAAGGTGTCAAATACCGTACCGTGATGCACAACTTTTTTACCGAGATTGAGAGAGCCATCCGACTCGGTGTCGCCTTCGACCTTCTATGGGATTTAGATGGATTGGAGTTATCTGATTATCGCGAAGTCGTCCGAATTCGAGAGGATAGCAAGATAGAGGTAACCGAAAATGATGAGACAGTTTTACACAAAACCGCGAGGACACCAACCCGTCCGAACGGTATTCCACCAACCTTAATTGTTGATGTCTCTACATCGCAAGCCAAGACTGCATTTGAAGTTCATGCTTGTGCAACTGTAACCAAAGGGTCCGCTTCCGTTTACTACACACGCGGTACTGACAAAAGTGGCGTCTACAATAACGAGATGGTGCTGTGGGAGTTGTTCGGTCCAGGGGAAGAAGATTACCGGTTCCTGAACAGAGAGCAATCCGAAATTCGCATCCATCAAACGGAATCGGAAGCCGAAGTAGCGATCAATTTTAGCCTAAAACACCCCGGAAATTACCGCCTCCGAGCCGCAACCGTTGATATGGCAGCCCGCACAGCAGTCGAATGGAAAACCATCACTGTTCCCAATGAGCACTCTTAAACTCACGACTTTTCATCGATCGCGATAGGTGCGGTTTTGCATCCTACACGCCCAAATGCGGTTTGCCTGCCTAACCGTACCGTCCCTCTCTACAAAATTTCGGATACCCTCAAAATAACTTCTAAAAAATTCAGATTTTTCATTTTTTTTTCCCAAAATGCAAGCTTTCTGCCCAAAATTTCGTCTTTAATAATAGAGAGTGTAAGCTGCACCATATTGCTTAATTGCATAAAATTTGGCGTTTGATTAAATTTCTTGGCGAAGGCACACACGATCCAATCTGGTCATTAGGGGGAAATTCCGTGGAAAGAGAAGACGACATTCAACTGATTCGCAAAATTTTATCAGGCGACGACGCTGCGTTTAGTATCTTGGTCGAAAAGTACGAAAAAAGCGTTCATACCCTTGTGTGGCAGAAGGTTCATGACTATCACTATGCAGAAGAGATTATGCAAGATGTCTTCCTTAAGGTATACAAAAAACTTCCGACCCTCAAGAACCCCAATCAATTTGCGGGGTGGCTCTATGTCACCGCAAATCGACTTTGCACTGATTGGATACGAAAGCAAAAGCGAATACGAAAGCCTACCATGCAATCGTTGGAGGACACCCGTCCGGAAGAAATTGAGGAATCCTCTTACACACATCATATATCGGAACAGCGGGTGATAGAGCAAACAGAGTATTGCGATCAACTGGTCCGAAAGCTTTTGGAAAAGCTACCAGAAAATGAACGCACGGTCGTAACACTCTACTATCTCGACGAAATGCGAATGAAAGAGATCAGCAAATTCCTGGGGGTGTCGGTGAACACAATTGCGAGTCGACTCCACCGAGCGCGAAAGCGTCTGCAAGTAGATCAAGAACGCTTGGTTCAAGAAGTTCTTGATGATGTACAACTATCAGAAAATCTGAAGGAGGATATTGTGAAACAATTAGAAAGTATTCGCGGCAAGTTTGATTTATTTATAGAGCAAGCAAAATCCGACCCGACATCAGGGGCGGACATTCTTACAGAGGCACACAACCAGATTGAAGAAGCACTTAAGGGTGAAATCACGCCCGATTTGGCGCATCTCGCTCATGAGATATACAAGTATATGGGCAAACCTGGCATAGAAAAAAGTGTGTCTCTGCATCGTAGGTATCTAACGGTGGCTTCAGACAATAAGGAACGTTTCTGGTCACATCGGCAGTTAAGTGTTAGCCTTGCTATGCTTAGGCAGAACAGTGAAGCTATCGAAGAGCAGATTCGGCTTTATCGTTGGGCATGCGAGCACATGTCAGATGCGGATGTGTTGCAGGTGCTTAGCAGTTGTTTAGAGCACGCTGGATGTTGGAAAGCGGAAGACCGTATTGATGACTGGATTCAACTCTATAATGAGGCATCTCAACGCTTAGAGAACCCTGAATTGAGTCGCTACGCACGTTGCAATTTCCTGCAAATCGGATCAGAAATCTTACGCGCTTACGGGCGGTCAGATGAGACGCTTCTTGGCATGGAAAAGTTGGACCGTTTCAATGACGAACCCGATTGGGAGCATTATTTCAGGTTCTGGTTGGCTGTCCGAACGAATCGACTTCTGGTATATAGTGGACAGGAAGATTGGGACCGTTTCGATCAAGTACTTACAGAAGTCCGCGCGTTTATCGAAGACGAGATGGAAAAACGGGATGCCGGTCATTCTGTAAACCTCGGCAATCTTCACTGGGCTGCGCACGACATCGGTTGTTGCTTAGTGTGGTTACAGAAGTATAACGAAGCGAAACGTCTCCTGCAAGTCGCCATCGATTTGGACAATAGCAACGATTATGGTCACTTCATGCTCGCTGTGAGCGTCTGGGTTTCTGAGCGTAACCGCGAGGAGACTTTACATCACTTAAAATTTGCGCATGACATTGTTCTTGCTGCTTGGAATCGCGGTAAGTATTACCAGACTTTCCTTGAGACCCCTGAATTTGCGGATGTAAAGGATGATCCAGAGTTTTTGAAGGTTCTGGGAGAGAAATAAAAGGAAGCCTTCATGTTAACAACGCTCATCCGCCGAGAACTCCTCGACAACCTGATGACGTTCCGCTTCGCCGTGGCTGCCCTCATTATGTTGTTGCTTGTTGTCGCCAATACTGTTGTGCTTCTTAAGGATTATGAGCAGCGACTGATGCTCTACAACGATGCCGTCAAAAAGCATCAACAGCAGCTGCAGGAGAAAAAAACTTATTCAGCAGGCATCACATACGCAGGTGAGTTGCGCATCAACCGTCCCCCCAATCCGTTGAGCATTTTCAATATTGGATTCGATAAGCGGATCGGAAACGAGGTAACGGTATCATATACTTATGTGCCATCGCTGTGGGATTCCGGATGGCATGGATCGAACCCGTTTATGGATATGTTCGCTTCCATGGATATCGTCTTTATCTTTGAGGTGATCCTGAGCTTGTTAGCACTGGTTTTCGCCTACGATACCCTCGCGGGAGAATACGAGCGAGGCACATTACGTCTGGTTTTGACACATCCTGTCCGTCGCGGGCATATCCTGCTTGCCAAATACATCAGTGCGATGCTCTGCTTACTCGTGCCATTGCTAATAAGCCTGCTCCTCACCGTCATCTTGCTAACGACGACCCCCTCTATTTCTCTGAACACCGATGATTTTTTACGGATCGGCGGAATTATTTTCGCATCCGTTGCGTACCTGTCGGTGTTTTACCTCATTGGGCTGCTGATTTCCGCGGCGACACGTCGGACGGGGACTGCGTTGATGCTCGCCATGTTCGTCTGGGGGTTTCTGGTGTTAGTCTATCCAAACGTGATTCTTGCCGTGATCCCCCGTCCTGAGGCACCGCAAGCGCGCGCTGCCTCCGCTTTTAGTCAAATTGAACAGATGTGGGAGGAAGAATTCGAGAGAGAACGGAGGCATTCCCTCGAAACCGACACGCTCCCAGGAATAGATTGGAACCTTGGGCTAAAGGGCAGTGGATCCGAACCTTACGCTTATATGTGGGGGGACCCCCGGACACTACAATACTCCTTTGAAGGTATTCTCGCGTTTGAAGGGTTTGATGAAAAAGAAGAATACAAGATACCTCACGCACAGAATCATTTCCGTTTCCTCGGTCAGTTGGTTACCCGGACAGCCGACCAGACATGGATTATCCGAAAGCCTGCGCTGGAGGACATTTTCATTCATCCGGCAAATGCGAAGCGCATCTGGTTGAAACTTTCACCCGTCGGGCTGTATGATGCCGCAACACAAGCATGGACAGGCACTGACTTGCACGGTGTCAGAGATTTCTTCAACGCAGCAAGACGATACAGACAGGAAGTGATCAACGCGCTCTACGATAAAGAGGCGTTTGGATCTCGACAGTGGTTCTCCTCAGACAAAGGCGCAGCGGATTGGAACATTCTCCCACAGTTTTCTTTTCAAAGGGTCGATGTGAACACAAACGCTAAGCGAGCATTGCCGGATGTAGGCATTCTGCTCATGATGAATGCTGTTATCTTCATCTTGATATTTCTGATTTTCGTCAAAAGCGAAGTGTAGAATGGCTATCAGTGATCGGCTGTCAGCCGTCAGCCATTGATATATGGCATGCGCATCTCGCTTGAATACCACAAGGACACTTTGCTGATTGCTGATTGCTGACAGCCGACAGCTATAATAAAATGTGGCATATCGCAAAACGTGAACTCTATGATAACCTGAACAGCCTCCGATTCGCGCTCGCAACATTCCTGCTCCTGGGTTTGATGCTGACCAATGCCGTTGTGCATCTCCGCGAGCAGCCAGAGCGGGTTCAGAAGTATCGCGAGAAGGTCGCTGCGCATCAAAACCGTTTAAAGTCTCATGCCAACGCAAGTTTCTATGAACTTGCGCAAAAGGGACCTGGCACGCTTCACAAAAAGCCATCCGCCCTCCACTTCTGCGCAGGACGTGGTGCAGCATTTTTGTCAGTACATGTAAGCAGTATTCAGAGTTGGAGTTGGGATGAGCGGGGTTTAGAGGGATTATGGTCACTGTGGTATCCATCAGCCACCCCCAATCGGAACAACGTTGACCCAGATGCTACCGAAGTGGACTGGAGTTTTATCATTGGCTACGTCTTAAGTCTCCTCGCCCTCCTATTCACCTTCGATGCAATCTCCAGTGAACGTGAACATGGTACATTGCGATTAATGTTGGCGAATGCAATGCCGCGGCACACTGTACTGATTGGCAAATTTTTAGGGGCATTGATAAGCATTAGTATTCCATTTACGCTTGCGGTATTGGTGAACCTATTGGTAATCACTACATCAAGTGATGTTTATCTTGGTGCAGATGCGTGGGGACGTTTAGGCATCATCTACTTTATCGCGCTTCTCTACACCTGCCTTTTTCTGGCATTAGGTTTACTGGTGTCGGCGCGTGTGCAACGGAGCGCAGTCAGCCTTGTGATACTTCTGTTGGTTTGGGTTACGCTCGTTGTTTTTATGCCAGGCACACTCGCTTCAATCGCGGGGCGTTCTTTACCGCTTAGGTGGGAACCCGGTTCGCAACGTTTCTTTGAACGTAGGGCAGAATTCGACGCGCGTTGGCATGAGGCACATGGGGATCGAAGAAAACAATTACAATTGTCAGGCGAGTACGTTACCAAAGACGCAGAACAGCGGGAACGCTCACGCGAAGCACACTTAAAACGGCGGATTTCTCAGGTGAAGCGGGCGCGCGTCATTACCCGTTTTTCGCCTGTCACAATTGTGGAGCATCTCCTTGAGTCGTTCGCTGGAACCGGTTTTGAGCGGCATCTACAATTCTTAGAGAATGTTCAATCTTACGCTCGGCAATTCCGAGAATTCATTGTTGACACCGATAGCGCGGATCCAGAGAGTCTTCATATCTTTGGTGTTCGCCAGGGGGTGTCGCAGAAATCCGTCAATCCAGAAGCCGTACCCCAATTCAAAGACACACTTAATTTTCGCCGTGATTTCAATACAGCGGCACTGGATTTGTTGTTGCTAACGCTATTTTTTGGTGTTTTTTTCGCCGGAGCGTTCCTTGCATTTGTACGCATTGAGATTTAGCGTGTGGTTTTCAAGTTTCCATATTGCAAAGAGTTCTCCGCCGTCCTTTTCTTCGGACACTGCACGACAGAAAAGCATCTGTGCTACCCTTTCAAATTTTCCCATTTTAATATAAAATTTCCTAAATCTTGCATTTTAGGCAACCCTCCATCCTGCAGCACATCTCTTTAACGGAACATAGACAGCAGAACGCAAATTGCGTAAGTTCTGCTAAAGCGGACTGTGCCGTATTGTTCAGTACTTAATCGATTCTGACCATTTTCGTTCAGATTTTCATCTATTGAAGTAGCAAATCGGTGAATATTGCGGTTTAAGGGTTGGCATAAAAATTGCTCTTAGTTGTGCAGCGAGCGTTAGCATTGGACGCTGCTTAAAAATGTCCAAAGCGTCTGACCTGTCTTCAAAAATTCTTGAAAACAGAGCGTTGTCTATTACATACGCGTTTTGTATACGCGCACTGCCAATAGGAGGATTCACAATGAAAAGCGTAATGGGTTTGCTGATATTCGTGATAATTAACATTACACTGTCTTCACATGTTCACGGATTACCGTGTGTTACAGACGGTTTAGTGAGTTATTGGACCTTTGACAAGTCTAACATTTCCGGCAGAAAAGTAGAAGATGTTTGGGGTGATAACAACGCTACAATTAAGGGAAATCCGAAAGTTGTTACCGGTCAAATAGGGGAAGCATTGGAATTTGATGGTTCAGAAGATTATGTTAATCTGACAAACCTTGGTGATTTTGGAAGTCAGGTAGGCTCATCAACCTTTGAAGCCTGGATTAAAGTAGGTCATAAGAACGATTGGATGGTACTCTTTAGAGTTCGTGATAAAGACTGTATGCAATGGGAATTTAATATTCGTAGTGGTGAGAGACGAATTAAAGACCGTATCAAACACCGCATCGCCTTCAAAGCCCCAGGCGAAAACGCATGCCAAGGTTTTAACACACTTGATCGGCCGATTAAGATTTCGGATGGAAAATGGCATCATGTCGTTTATACAAATGAAATTGCTAAAAAAGATGTTGCCCCTATTGCGAAGACGTTTCGGCAACATAATATTTATATAGATGGGAAACCTATAAGTAGTTTAGAAATCCCTTTGATGTTTCCTGGAACCTTTATCCCTTTTGTGAAACCTGTCCACCTCGGTGCTGGAGACAACCAAAATTTTTTCAAGGGAACTATTGATGAAGTCCGTATCTACAATCGTCCGCTAACCGAAGCAGAAGTGGTCCAGAATTTTGAATCCAGAACAGGTTTGAGTGTTGAACCGAATCGTCTGCTGCCTATCGCTTGGGGAACCATAAAAACAGCATTTTAGAACAATAAATAGGGTGCCCTTGTTTCCCTCTAAGAACCGATCCAATCTAAAATCATTTTCTATTCTATCCATCTAAGTTTGGTCTTTTCCTCAAATTTTGCATTTTATGCAACCTTTCTATCGCCAATTCCTATCTTAACGTTTTGGAAGACAACATATTTTTGGGGGTGGTGTATGAAAAACGACGATGTGCGATTGATTGAACGGACGTTGGCGGGGGACGAATCTGCTTTCAGTGCGCTCGTGCGAAAATACCAAGAACCGGTCCACACTTTCGTACGTAGGAAAGTCGGTGATTTCCACATTGCTGAAGAGATCACGCAAGATATATTCCTCAGAGTTTACGAAAAACTCGATACACTGAAAAATCCGAATACGTTTGTCAGATGGCTTTATGTAATTGCCGCTCGTCAGTGTTTCGCTTGGTTTGAAAAGAAACGGATTCCGATGGCATCATTAGATGCAATGCCACCAGAGGAATTAGAAGAACTGGCTTATGCGCAATACCGCGCAAAACAACGAGATGAATTCGCGAATGAACAGCAACGCGAAGTCATCAAACGTCTCCTTCAAAAATTGCCAGAGAGTGAACGCACCGTTGTAACGCTTCACTATCTCGATAACATGACTTGTGAAAATATTAGCCAGTATTTAGGTGTATCGTCAAACACAATCAAGAGTCGACTCCACCGCGCCCGCAAGCGGTTGAAGAAGGAAGAACCCGCAATTCGCAAGATTTGGACGGGTTCCAAAGGAGATTTTATTATGTCTGCTAAATTGGATGATATTCGTGGTAAGCTCGATGCATATAGAGAACAGATGAGATCTGACCCTTCGTCACGGGAAACTATGCTTATGGAAGTCAACAACGAGATTGAAGACGCACTTAAGGTGGAAATCACACCCGAGCTGGTGCATCTTGTTGTTGATGAAATATACCCGTCTATGGGCAGTCTCGGCATGGAAAAACGGATACCGCTACTCCGTAAGTATATGAATGACGTGTCAGATGATACAGAACGTTACTGGTCACATAAGTCGTTAGTACAGAGCCTCGCTTTTCTGAGTCGAAACCGAGAAGCCATTCAGGAACAGACGCGTCTTTACCGTTGGGCATGCAAGCATTCAGAAAAATATGTGTTGCGGGTTGTTTCCAATCTGAACACTGCTGGATGTTGGAAAGCCGAAGGTCGTATTGATGACTGGATTCAACTTTATAATGAAGCATCTGAGCGTTTAGAGACCCCTGAAGTGAGTCAGTACAGTCGTTGCAGTTTTCTGAGATCGGGAACAGATATCTTAATATGGAACGACAGGGTAGATGCGGCACTTCTTGAAATAGAAAAGTTGGAACGTGCCAATGGCGACCCCGGTTGGCAGAGTTATTTTTTATTTTGGCTGGCTATCACGGAGAATAGACTTCGCGTGTATAGTAAACAGGAAGATTGGGAGCGTTTCGATCAAGTCTGGGCGGATACAAGGACGTTTATCGAAGGCGAAGTAGAAAAACGGGATGCCCGTTACCCCGTAAATATGTACGAGCTGATTTGTACGGCTCATAATGTCGGTTGTTGTCTGGTATGGGCGAAGAGATATAACGAGGGGAAATGTTTGCTACAACTCTCCATCGATTTGGGAAATTACAACGATTATAATCACTTCATGCTTGCTGTGAGCATCTGGGCTTCTGAGAAGGATCGCGAGAAGACTTTACACCATTTGAAGATCGCGCAGGACGCTTATGTGGTTAGGGGCTATAATTATCAGGACAGTTACTACCCGTCTTTCCTTGAGACCCCTGAATTTTCGGATGTAAAGGATGATCCAGAGTTTCTGAAGGTCCTGGGACAGAAATAAGAGCGTTTCGATATTAAAAGGGAGCCTTCATGCTAACAGTGCTTATCCGCCGAGAACTTCTTGATAATCTGATGACGTTCCGCTTCGCCGTAGCCGTCCTTATTATGTTGCTGCTCGTCGTTGCCAATACCTTTGTGCTTATCAAGGATTATGAGCGACGGTTAGAGGCTTACAACACTGTTCTCAAAACGCAGCATCGGCAATCGCAGGAATTGAAAACCTATTCGGGCGGAAGATTGAACGTTGCCCGCCCACCAAATCCGTTGAGTATCTTCAATGTCGGGTTGGATAAACGGCTGGGCAACGAGATTTGGATATCTCACGCTTTTGTGCCGACGCTGTGGGATACCGGAACGTATAGATTGACGAATCCACTTCTCAACCTCTTCACTTCGATCGACATTATTTTTATTTTTGAGGTCGTTCTGAGCTTAATGGCACTTATTTTCGCCTACGATGCCATTGCGGGGGAACGCGAGCGTGGCACATTGCGTTTGGTGCTAACGCATCCGGTGCGTCGCGGTCAAATCCTGCTGGCGAAATATATCAGTGCAATGACCTGCTTGCTTGTTCCGTTGCTGATGAGTCTGCTCCTCGCGATAATTTTGCTGACAACATCCACCGCTATTTCTCTGAGTATTGCGGATTTCCTCCGTATTGGTGGGATTATCTTGAGTTCAATTGTCTATCTGTCGGTCTTCTACCTCATCGGCATGCTAATTTCAGCAGTAACCCGCAGAACCGGCACCGCGCTCATGCTTGCTATGTTTATCTGGGGGTTTTGGGTGTTGGTGTATCCAAACGCGGTTCTTGCCACGATTGATCCACCTCAGACTTCTCAAACACGTATGGTATCCGCTTACGAGGAAATTAAACAGATATGGGAAGAATTCGACAGGGAGCGAAAGCAGTTCCTTGCGAATGATGCCTTTCCAGGAGAAGATCCACACTTTGGCATGGTAGGAGATGATCCGAATTTTGGTCAGATATGGGGATCAGGTTACCACTACGAATATTTTCATAGAGATTCATCAACACTTAGGTATGACTACCACACTGTTTCAAACATTGAGAGACTTAGTGAAGCATCCAAACCTCAAGTCCCACACGCACAGGATTATCACCGTTTCCTCGGACCGCAGATCATCAGCACCGCAGAACGCGCATGGCTTATCCGAAAACAGGCACTCGAAACGATCTTCGTTCAACCAGCGATTCTCGATCGCATCCTTTTGAGAGGCTCGCCAGTCGGGATGTACGACGCTGCAACGCAAGCGTGGGCAGGGACAGACCTGCGCGGACTCAGAGATTTTTTCGAGACGGCGCGAAGGTATCGACGGACCTTGATTGACTATTATTACGATAAGGACGCTTTCGGGTCTCAACAATGGTTTTCTGCCGACAAGGGCGCGGTAGATTGGGATAGCTTGCCGCAGTTTTCTTTTCAGAGAAGCGATGTTGAAATAAATGCTGCACGTGCTTTTCCTGATATTTTGTACTGCCATCGGTTTTTTAGACCACTCTCTAAACCAAGATTGTGCTATAATACAATCTTACTGAAAGGAGCATCCGATGGCGAAACGCAAACGAAGAAGATTTACCCCCGAGTTTAAAGCGGAGATCGTTTTGGAGGCACTCGGCGGTGAAAGTTCACAAGCGGAGTTGTGTCGCAGACACAACCTCAGCGAAGACCAGCTCTCGAAGTGGAAACAGCAAGCTGTTGAAAATATAACCACTGGGTTTACCTCAACAGATAAACACGCAAACGAAGCCACCGAGCGGATCGCACAACTCGAACAGCTCGTTGGAAGGTTGACGCTGGCGTTGGAAATTCAAAAAAAAGCATCAACCTTGTTGAGTTGAAACCGTCTCAACAACGCTACATCGTTGAGACGTTGCGGACGGATTTCTCAGTGCGACAGATTTGTGAGGTGCTTGGTATCAACAAGAGCACGCTCTATTATCAAGCGAAAAATGACCCGTCTGAAGCCCTCCTGCGAGAGGAGATAGAGCGGTTAGCGGCACGCTATCCGACGTATGGGTATAGGCGTATCACAAAGTTGCTACTGCGTATGGGATACGCCGTTGGGTATCGCCGCGTTGCCCGCTTGATGAAAGCGGCGAACCTCTCGGTGTCTGTCAAACGTATCTGTCAAACGACGACCTCCAGTGAGGCTATGCACCCGTGGGTGAATCGCCTCGAAGACCTTGAGGTCTCACGATGCGATCAGGTCTGGGTCGGCGATATTACCTACGTCCGCCTCAAGACACACTTCGTCTATGTGAGTCTGCTCATGGATGTCTTCACACGCAGGATCAGAGGGTGGCAGGTGAGTCAACACCTGACCCAACCGCTGACCTTCAGAGCATTAGAGCAAGCATTACGTCAAAGCGTGCCAGAGATCCATCACTCGGATCAAGGCGTTCAGTATCTTTCAAATGCTTATCTCTCGATGCTCACAGAGCATGGCGTTGAGATCTCAGTCGCCCGTCGCGGACGGCCTTGGGAGAACGGGTATGCTGAGAGACTCATCCGCACACTCAAGGAGGAAGAAGTCTACCTCAATGACTATGAGGACATTCACGAAGTGAGAGTCCGCATTGGGCATTTTATCGAACAGGTGTATCATCTCAAACGCCCCCATTCGGCGTTAGGCTATTTGACACCTATGGAATTCGAGCAGCAAAACTTGGCTTAACTTTGCCAAATTATGGTCTAAATAAACGTTGGCACTTCATTTGTCTACTGTTGATAATTAACCTCGTCCTATTCATCGGGATATTTCTGATTTTCGTCAAAAGTGAAGTGTAAGGTAGTTGTCAGTAAGAAAGTTGTGAAGTGTGCTAAAGTTTCAAAGTTGAAAACTTTACGGACTTTCCTAACTTTAGAACACTTTACAGACTTCTTTAACTGGGAACTGATAACTATTCCCTCTGATAACCGATAACCGATAACTGAAAACTATAAAAAACTGATAACTGGTAACTGGTAACCAATGTGGCATATTACAAAACGTGAACTCTATGATAATCTCAATAGCCTCCGGTTTGCGCTGGCAACAGTATTGCTTCTCGGCTTGATGCTGATCAATGCCGTTGTGCATATCGGGGAACACCCTGTGCGGATGCAAAAATATCACGATGCCGTCACAGAATCGCTGGATCGCTTAAGATCTCGAACGAATTTGTATCACATTGCGCAAGAGGGTCCCGGATACCTTTACAAAAAGCCGTCATCTCTCCATTTCTGCGCAGATGGCGGTGAGGTATTTTTGGCAGAGCGTGTCCACGGCGGATTTTACGCCTGGGCCACCGATGGCTTAGCAGGCTTCTGGCAGTTAGATTATATCCCTGCGACGCTCAATTCAAAAAATATTCGTCCGGACACTATCAAAATAGATTGGGCGTTTGTGATCGGGTACGTCTTGAGTCTCATCGCGATCCTATTCACCTTTGATTCGATTTCTGGCGAACGCGAGCGTGGTACACTGCGTTTGACGTTGGCAAACTCGGTCCCACGTCATATCGTGTTGATTGGTAAATTTTTAGGCGCATTGGTAAGTATTAGCGTCCCGTTCACGCTCGCGGTGTTGATGAACCTGTTGGTAATTTCCACGTCCAACGATGTGCAACTGGGTACCGATGCATGGAGCCGTTTGGGTATTATTTTCTTTCTTTCGATGCTGTACCTGGGTCTGTTTATTGCGTTAGGTTTATTGGTGTCTTCACGTGTGCGGCACAGTGCAGCGAGTCTTGTAATACTTCTGTTAACGTGGGTCACCTTCGTGGTTTTTATGCCGAGCACGCTTGCCTCTATTGCGAGCGGATTTTCAACATCCATGACTTATGGTCAATTCGACCAACGCGCGAGACAACTTGTAAATGAACTTAGGGGTGAATATGAGGCTCGTTTGCAAGACGCACGTGAGGATCCAGCGAAAAAAATAGAGTTAGCGGGTGAATATGTCATCAAAGACGTAACGGAACGGGAACGTTTGAGCCATGAATACTTAGCGCAACAGCATGCCCAAATTCAATTAGCGCGTTCTGGCACCCGCATCTCACCGGTCGTGCTTGTCCAGCATCTTCTTGAAGTTTTTGCTGGAACTGGGTTTGGACGGCACCAACAATTTGTCGAGAACGTGCAGCGTTACGCCCGTGAATACCGCGAATTTGTCACGGATATGGATAGAGCCGATCCCGAGAGTCTCCATATCATTGGGACGTATGAGGGTATGTCAAAAAAGCCTATCAGCCCAGAATCAATTCCGACGTTTGAAGATACGCTCAGTCTTAGCCGTGATTTCAACGCTGCGGCAGTAGATTTGTTGTTGCTGACGCTATTTTTCGTTGTTTTTTTCGCCGGAGCGTTCCTTGCATTTGTACGCATTGAGATTTAGTGTGTGGTTTTCAAGTTCCCATATTGCAAAGAGTTCCCCTTCGTCCTTTTCTTCGGACACTACACGACAGAAAAGCATTGTGCTATCCTTTCAAATTTTCCCATTTTAATATAAAATCTCCTAAATCTTGCATTTTATGCAACCCTCCATCCTGCATCACGTCTCTTTATATTATAAGAGGCAATATGTTTTTGGGGGTAACGTATGCAGAACAACGACGCTGAATTGATTCAACAGACCTTGGAAGGCGACCAACGGGCTTTCAGCGCACTCGTGCGGAAGTACCAAAAGCCGCTCCACGCGCTTGTATGGCGGAAAATTGGCGACTTCCACATTGCCGAAGAGATTACACAAGACATTTTCCTTAACGTTTACAAAAAGCTACAAACGCTAAAAAATCCGAATCTGTTTGCCGGATGGCTTTATGTCAGTGCCACGCGCCGATGCCACGCTTGGTTAAAAAAGAAACAAATTCCGATGGAATCGTTAGAAATGATGTCGCCAGAAGAATTAGAGGCGTTGGCTTATGCGCAATACCATACTGAGCAACAAGAAGAAATCATAAATGAGCAGCAACGCGAGGTCGTCAAACGTCTCCTTCAAAAGTTACCGGAGAGTGAGCGCACCGTCGTAACGCTTCACTATCTCGGCGACATGACATGTGAAGATATTAGCAAGTTTTTGGGGGTATCGCCGAACACCATCAAGAGTCGTCTGCACCGCGCCCGGAAGCGACTGGAGAAGGAAGAACATATCGTTCGCGAGGTTTTAGGCGGTGTTAAGTTCCCAGAAACATTAACAGACAACATTTTGCGAGAAATTGCCCGTATCAAACCGACCGCGCCATCAGGTGGAAAACCCTGGATGCCGTGGGCGGTCGCTGCCTCAACTGCTGCTTTGGTAGTCCTGCTAATGGGCAGCGGTACGCAATACCTACCTCGCTTTCAGCAACCTTACAGTTTCGACGCAACATCGGAGATGACAGTTGAGCTCGTTGATGCGTCCGTTGTCAGGATTTCAAAGCAGAAACTGCGTCCGAGAAATCAGATCGGAAACGCGGATACACCGGGTAAGCGTAACGGAAACGCGAACCGTGGGACAGATACGCTTCAAGTCATCGCCGATCAATCTGACCAGTCTGAGAAATCTACCGTAAGCAAATCGCGATGGATGCCGATGGGAGGCCCCGAAGGCACGTCAGGTGGCAGAGCCGGACTGTTTGCGACATCCAACCGAACCCTCTACGCCGTTGCAGCGAGAGGTATTTACCGCTTGACAGAAGCCGAAAATGCCTGGACCCTCATCTGCGAAAGCACCCCAACCCAGCGGTTTCAAACGCCGATGGCAGAACGAGGCGACATCCTCTATGTCTTGACCGCTGACGAATTATTAGCCTCAAGCGATGCGGGTAAAACATGGGATACCGTCGGTTCTCGACCGGAAGGACGTGCTTTGGAATTGCTTGTCACGGATGAGGCGTTCTACCTCGTTTTTGAAAAACATATCTTTCGGTCTGACGACGCCGGTAAAACTTGGATACCGATGATGCAAGATTTATACGCCTATATTATGAAGCTGAATGTCGCACCTGACATCTCAATTTCGGATGCTGTCGCACTTGACAACAGAATATTCGTCGGGACAAACCACGGACTTTACCGTGTTACTACAGATGATTGGGAGTTATTGCCGTTCTACGGTCCCCAATTTATTAATACGTTGATAGCCACTGAGAATAAACTCTATGTTATAGCAGGTCCCGATTTTACAAAGCCCACAACGTTTGAAGAACAAGACTTAGATCTTTCAATTGAGATATTAAAGTTTCCGCCGAGAATTTTTCGTTCTACCGATCTGGGCAATACTTGGATTGATATTTCACCGGTAGAGGGAAAAGGCGCAGGGGGTAGATTATGGATGGAGTTACCACCAGCAGATGACAGTTTCCGACTCCAGATGTTCAGTGGTATCCAATTAGCCGCAGTCGGCGAGAGGCTCGTAGTGATGGGGACACGCGTTTTACTACATTCGTCAGATAGCGGCGAAACGTGGGTAGATATTGAAACTGATCGAAATTCGTTGAGTCAGAGTATTTTCCCGGTTGTCGCACTGGATGAAAGTAACTTTTATACATCGGACATTTCCGGGATAGCCCGGTCAACGGATGCAGGTAGATCGTGGCATTCCTTCCTTACTGGAATAATAAACTCACACGTTCAAAGTCTGGTTACCCTTGAAAATGCTCTCTATGCCCTCACGCCCGAAGGGATCGTCAAATCGACTGATCTCGGAGAATCTTGGGCATTCGTTCAAGTAGGTCCTGGCAACAACATAAGGCAAAAAGGGCGACTGCGAAAAAAACAGGCAAATCCAGATATGCTGAGTCACGCGAAAATCATAGAAACTGATGGTCTCCTATATGTAAGCAACAGTACATCTAATAACATCTCCTTTTTGCATCTCTCTGCTCATATAGATGCTTTAGTGCCTGTTCAAGGGGTCCCTATTTTTCCTGAAGATACATTGGAGGTTGAATGGCGAAAGAAATTTGAAAAGGCACCTGCTAAAGTAAGCGAAATGAGTCGTCAACGACAAGCAGATATGTCCCGAATCATTGATGAAAGACTAACAAATGGTGGATTTACAATGACTGATGAAACCGTCTTCATGGAATTCCGACGCAAACTCTTCAGATGGCGGAAAGATGAGGCACAATGGTTTAATACAGGTATTGTAGATACCACCGAGCGTGCACCCGAGGCTGACACGTCTAAAGGTCTCACACTCGCGGCTTCGGAGAACGTCGTCTATGCCGGTAAACGCGATGGATCGCTATTTCAGTCGCTTGACAGCGGAGAGAATTGGAAAGAGATCACCGCAGACTTACCTTTCACTTTCGCATATTTTGAAGAGATAGTTTTTGCGGGTGCTACCGTTTATATCGTAACAGATCAAGGCGTTATGAATTCGCATGACGGCATCAATTGGAACGCACTCACCGACACCGAGGGACATCAAGTTCCCATGACTCAGATAGCCGTGGATGGTGATAAGGTCTACGGTATCAGTAGTCAAGGCGTTTATCGCATAGACACCGAGACAGGGACGTGGATTCAGATGTCATCCGAGGTGCCATACAAGATAACGGCTTTCGCGGTTGACCGTGGTATCTTCTACATCGGCACGCGACATCGCGGTGTACTCCGCTTACAACTTAAGCAATCCTATAGTGAAATCGAAAAATAAGTTTACACATGTAGCATAGGCTGTTAGCCTGTGCCATAGGGGTTTCGGAGTTCGGAGGATGTATAAGGAATTAGGGAATCCACTATAACACTTGATTTTGACGGAGGTCCCTCATGAAATGGTTCAAAGCGGCATGTTTGGTGATCATTTTAATGCTGCCTTTAACGCTCCTTGCAGCACCCCACGAACCCTCGCCTGCTGGTGGTGGTTGGCTTGAACTGAATCCCGAACTACCCCTTGTGCAAACGGAAAAACCGTGGTTTCCTGATTATCCAGGTCCACTAACGATTGAAGCGTGGGTCTACATAGACAAACCACCGAGCGTTCGAGATGTCATATCGTTGGCTGCTGGATCCCCTGCTGCTTTCTCTATCGTCGGTCAAACAGACCGTTTCACTTGTGCTGTTGTTGGTGATGGATACAAAGCCAGTCCTGCTATCGTCACACAGGATATTGAAGGCGGATCCGGAAAGATATGAGGGACACTCCCCACCAGGCGGTGGGTCTATTACGTTGCAATAATTGATGGCGGCTCTACTGTCGGATGCGGAGGTGCTATCACTGGACTAACACCCGGGAGCCAACTCACATCTGTGAGTGAACCTCTTTTGATCGGCGGCGTTCCGGTTTTAAAGGAGAGTGGGTTGAGGTTGAAAACCGTTCCTCCATCTGGCATGTATATTGACGAACTGAGAATCAGCAGCGTTGTACGTTATGATGTCGGTACGTATAATACACCCGCTGGGGCATTTACTTCAGACGATGACACGCTGGGTTTATACCATTTCGATGGAAAGTCAACCGAGCGATATGAAGATGCCTCATCGCATAAGATTCCCTTAATCCGTGTTAAGAAACAAACCAGATCCAAATCTAATCAATGAAAATACAGAGACTTTCAAGGTGCCATGCGCCGCTAAACATCATAGGGTTTCTGCTCCTCATGACAACAACGACAAGCGGGTGTGGGGTTCTCTTTAATTTCAATCGTGTCATGAGACTTGATCCGGTCATCCTCACACAGGCTGATCTCCCGACAATGCAACTCATGGAGACTAAACGCCTCGATAGATTCCCAGAGGAATCATCTATTATCGTAGGATGTGAGCAGCGGTGGATCCGAAAGCAATTGATTGTGCGATATTATTTATTGCACTCCGCCCACGCTGCCCAAAAAGTGTGGAAGAATCCAATCGGATACCGCGTTGCCGGCCCGGCGAAGTTTGATCCCGAGCTAAATCCCGAGAACATCATTGGCAATGCCACATGGCACTACACCCCCCAGAGACAGACGGAAAGGATAAACGATATTGAAATTTTGTTCGTGAAACACAATGTCGCGGTCCTCGTCATGGCAAACGATCACCCGTCAAACCAACTCCAGTTCGTCCAAGATGTCGCCCGAAAGATTGAAGCGAAAATTACGGCAGTATTGCCCCAAAAATGAACACGAAGTTCCAAAGAAACTTGATGCGCTTGAAAAACGGCTCTATCCAGACACCTACTATCACACCCTACATCCTTTCCTTGAGATCCTTAGCCCACCTACAAGTACTGAATCTACCTGCTGACTGCTGATAGAAACCGTTTTGCTGACAACTGTTCCTCAATTTATCCTTTCTCAAAAACATCAGAAGTGCTATAATAATATACCAAAAGATATACAGAACAAAACCATCTGGTGCGCTGTCAGATTTATAAGCGCAACATGATGCCGTGTTTCTAACAGACGCCCAGCGTTAAACATTAAGACCTCTTTTAGCGTCTTAATAGGATTACAGATACACGTAAAATACACGAGGAGGAACAAAAATTTGCGTTATCAGAAACCGATCCTTTGTCGGTTATTCATCTGCCTTGTTTTAGTTGCCATTTCCATGCCCGCTGTGGCGGGTGACTGGCCAACGTGGCGGGGCCCGAATCAAGACGGCACCTCTGCTGAAACCGGGTTAATATCAACGTGGTCGGTCGAAGGTGAAAACCTGCTCTGGGAAGCAGAATTCATCGGACGTTCCACACCGATCGTCCTTAATGACAGGGTCTACGTCATCGGACGTGTCGGCAAAGACATCACCGAACAGGAACGCGTCGCCTGTTTCAATGCAGAAACCGGCAAACTGATTTGGAATTATCAATTTAACGTCTTCCACACCACGATCACCTTCAACCGAGTCGGTTGGACGAGTCTCGCTGGCGACCCTGAAACAGGGAATATCTACGCACACGGGGTCCAAGGACTCTTCTTCTGCTTTGACAAGGATGGTAACATCCTTTGGTCTCGGTCACTCACAGAGGAATATGGGCGGATATCGGGTTACGGCGGACGCGTCCATACCCCCATTATTGCTGGCGACCTCGTCGTGATTAGTTTTCTCAATGCAGGATGGGGCGACCAAGCCCCGACACGCCATCGATACCTCGCTTTCGATAAACGCACCGGCGAACTCATTTGGATCTCAACGCCTGGCGGTAGACCGTTAGACACGACCTACTCCACGCCGGTTGTCGCGAATATCAACGGACAACAACTCATCATCGGTGGTAATGCCGATGGCGGTATCTATGCCATGAAACAGAATACCGGCGAGAGGGTCTGGGGATTTAAACTCAGTCAGCGCGGTATCAATACATCCGTTATCGTTTCAGGCACAAAAGTCTACGCCTCGCATAGCGAAGAGAATATAGATAACACAGAAATGGGACGCGTCGTCTGTATTGACGCAACCGGTGCTGGCGATGTCACCAAAACCCACGAACTCTGGCGGTATGATGCCGTTAACGTCGGATACGCATCGCCTACAATTCACGACGGACACCTCTATGTCGTGGATAACTCCGCTAACCTTCACGCCGTTAATGCGGAGACGGGTGAGTTACGCTGGATGCACAACATCGGAAAAGTCGGAAAAGGGTCACCCGTTTGGGCAGATGGAAAGCTCTATGTCACGGAAGTCAACGGTGGATTTATCATCCTTCAACCGGACGAGAACACCTGTGAAACATTAAACACGCAAGAGATCAATCGAGCCGACGACGATCACTACGTCGAAATCTACGGGTCGCCTGCCATCGCCGATGGACGCGTGTATTTCACAACGGAAGAACGCCTTTACTGTATCGGGGGAGGTAAATAATGAGAATTTCTATTTCAATGCCTATTATACTAATTGCTTGTGTCCTTGCTGCGGGTTGTGCCAGTAAAGAGATGGCACCAGAGCCAGTGAAGATGTCAACTGCCCCTGCTGTCTCGTTACTGATTACGCCTGCTGAAAAACTCTCATCCGGTGATCCGATTGAATTCAGTGTCATCGGCTTCGATGCAAGCGGAAAACAGACGAACGCAGTCGGTGCGATAGAATGGATGAAAACTGGATTAACTGGAACATTTCAAGGCAATACATTCACACCCGATAAAAGTGCAGGCGCGCACGCAGGCACTGTTACAGCACAATCCGGTGATATGAAAGCGACGGCTCGTGTCCGTGTTATACCACAACTCCCGTGGACAGAGGATTTCGAGGCAATTGAACTCGAAAAAATACCGACGCATTGGATTGGCGCGACCGGCAAATTCTTTGTGCGCGAGAAAGATGGCAATAAAATTCTCGTCAAACCCCCTCCCCAGCGCGGCTTAGACCGCTCCAATGTCTACATCGGTCCCTCCACAATGAAGAACTATCAGATTCAAGTTGACTTGATGGGCACAAGAAACAAACGCAAAGTGCCAGATATGGGACTCATTGCAAACCGATACACATTGGATATGCAGGGTAAACACCAACGCCTACAAATCCGTTCGTGGGCATCAGATTTACGGATGGCGAAGACAATCGACTTCGCTTGGGAGCTAGATGTCTGGTACACCATGAAAATGATGGTAGAAATTATGGATGATAAAGCAATCATCCGTGGAAAAGTATGGCGAACTGGCGAATCTGAACCGGCAGCATGGACAATCACTGCTGAAGACCCACTGCCGAATCGCGAGGGAAGCCCGGGTATCTACGGTAACTCCCCCGCTGATATCTACTACGACAATCTACAAGTATGGTAATGGGTTGTCAGTTTGCTTCGCAGTGAGAATACGGTTTTTCTGCGAAAAACCTTTCAGTTATCAGTTAAAGAGATATGCTGTGGTAGTCACCTATAAGACAACTGCCATAAGATATTAACTGACAACTGATAACCGATGACCAATAACTATTCAAAAGGAGTTGTTCAATTGAAACCTCTTTGGAAATTACGATTTATCTACATCATAAAACTCGCGGTACTCCTCGCGTTTATGGTATCCAGTGCCGCCGCGGAAAAAGAGATCGCCTTGTGGGGCGGCACCTTAAGCCGTAACATGGTCTCCGACGAAAAGAATATTCCCGCGAGTTGGGATTTGGAAACCGGTGAAAATATCAAATGGACAGCAGAACTCGGTTCGCAAAGTTACGCAGGACCGCTCGTTATCGGTGGAAAGATCTTCGTCGGAACGAATAACAAAGCACTCTACAACCCGAAACTCACTGGCGACCGCGGGAATCTCATGGCATTTCGCGAATCCGATGGCAAATTCCTCTGGCAAATCACCCACACCAAACTCCCCGCAGGCAGGGTTAATGACTGGCCCCTGCAGGGAATTTGTTCCACACCCTTTATTGAAGGGGACCGACTCTACTATATCTCTAACCGTTGTGAAGTCGTCTGTGTTGACACTGAAGGCTTCCTTGATGGTGAAAACGACGGTCCCTTCAGGGAAGAGACTGAAACAAGCGAGATTGACGGCGATATCATCTGGAGTTATGATATGATGGACGAGCTGGATGTCTTTCCGCATAATCTTGCTACCTGTTCACCACTCGCAGTGGGGGATCTGCTCTTCTTGGAAACGAGTAACGGTGTTGATGAAGGGCATATCCACATCCCTTCCCCTGATGCGCCGTCCTTTATTGCTTTGAATAAAAACACAGGAGAACTCGTCTGGGAAGATGCCTCCCCCGGCGAAAATATACTGCACGGGCAGTGGTCAAATCCTGCCTATGGTGTTATTAAAGGCGTGCCGCAGGTTATCATCCCCGGCGGTGACGGTTGGGTCTATGCCTTTGAACCAGAAACCGGTAACATTATCTGGAAATTTGACTGTAACCCGAAAGATTCCGTTTGGGAACTCGGCGGACGCGGCACACGCAACAACATCATCTCAACACCTGTCGTTTATGACGACAAGGTCTTTCTTGCTGTTGGACAAGATCCAGAACACGGTGAAGGCGTAGGACATCTCTGGTGCATTGATGCCTCACAAACCGGTGATGTTACCGATACTGCGGGGGTATGGCACTTTGGCGGTAAACAGTTCAATCGCACGATGTCCACCGTAGCGATTGATAACGGACTTCTCTATATATCCGATCTGAGCGGATTCCTCTACTGCTTGGATGTGAACACCGGTGATCTCTATTGGAAACACGACACTTTCGCCGCAATTTGGGGCTCACCTTATGTTGTGGACGGCAAGGTTTATCTCGGCGACGAGGATGGCAATGTTCTGGTTCTAAAAGCAGGCAAAACCGAGCAATTCCTGTTTAAAAACAACATGGGCAGTGCTGTCTATACCACACCCGTGGCAAAAAACGGCGTACTTTACATCGTAACCCGCAATATGCTCGTCGCGATAGAAGAAAAGAAGTAAGGTAATCTGGGTAACACATGCGTATTAGCCGATTAGATTGGGATGACTATCGCATTGAGCATGTCGCAAAGCATGATGTAGAACCTCATGAAGTGTCGGAAGTCTGTAATGATAACTTCCATTTAGCGCGTCGTCAAGGTCGGAATCGTTATCTCGTTTATGGACAGACCTCGGACGGACGTTATTTATTTCTGGTATTGGAGCGGGTCCAAGAGTCTGTATATAAGCCTATTACTGCCCGAGATATGACTGACCGCGAAAAACGAAATTTTAGGAGACTCCGAAAATGAAAGCGTTGCAAGTACCAGAATTTTCGACTTACGAGGAAGAAGCTGCTTTTTGGGATAATCTTGATACCGCTGATTTTATGGAAGATGATGGAGAATGGTTTCGCTTTGATACCAATCAAGCAATTCGTGTTGCAATTCTTCCCGAAATCGCGGAAGAATTAATGAAAAAAGCGAATGCCCAAGGCGTATCGGTCGAAACCTTAGTGAATGTCCTTTTAGTTGAACACATTAAGGAATCGACCCCGACAAATTAATTGATTAAACTCGGAGGCGTTGAACAAAACGGCACTGCCTAAAAGGCTATTATATAATGAACCTTACCCGAAAAATTGCTGAAACCCAGAAAGCACTCGATGCACACGTCCGGGAAATCGTCAAATGGCACTTCAGTCCAAAGACCGGATGCCCCTTCTGGCTGGAGTTCGCAGAAAACCTTGATTTCGACCCACGAAAAGAGATCGGTGGCTACGCGGATCTCAAGTGTCTCGGACATTTCCAAGACGAATGGCTCCGCGGCGGGCCCGTCCGACGTTGGGTGCCCAAGGCTTATGCCGATGAACCGATTTATGTCTTTGAAACCGGTGGTTCAACAGGCGTACCCAAAACGCGGATTAGCATCCGTGATTTCCACATTGATTATGAAATCTTTAGTGAAACGCTCTCCGATGAAAGCTTTCCACCCGGTAGCGATTGGCTTATGTTGGGTCCAACGGGACCGAGGCGGTTACGACTCGCCGTTGAGCATCTCGCCCAACACCGCGGCGGTATCTGTTTCCATGTGGATCTCGATCCACGCTGGGTGAACCAACTCGTCCGTTATGGGAAAAATGAGGAGTTGGACGCGTATAAGAACCATGTCATCGGGCAAGCACTCAACGTGCTACGCGCCCATGAAAACGTCCAATGCCTCTTCACGACCCCGAAACTGCTTGAAGCACTCTGTGAAAAGATTTCCTTGCCAAAAGCCGGTATCAAAGGTATCTTTTGCGGTGGTACTGAGATGGATGCACAGTTCCACCGATTCGCCCGTGAGGAACTCGTTCCCGGCATCGATTTTATCCCGACCTACGGCAATACACTGATGGGGTTAGCTGCTTGTAAACCCTTTAATCCGGTGGATAACTACGCGATTATCTACTATCCGCCGCAACCGCGCGCTGTCATTGAATTGGTCAATCCAGATAATCCAGAGGAAACTGTCGATTACGGCGAAACCGGGCGCGTTATGCTCACAACCCTAACAAAAGAATTTTTTGTGCCACGTTTCCTTGAACGCGACGAAGCCGAACGCGCTGAACCTATCCCCGAATACCCGTGGGACGGCGTTGAAAATCTCCGCCTACTCACCGAACTCCAAGAAAGTGTTGTTGTCGGTGTTTATTAGTTTTCTAATCAAAGGAGATAGACATGGAAAAGATTCAAGTTATTGAAATACAGGACCCGATATATGAGGAAACTTATACCGCCCACATCCAGAAAAATGGGGCTGCATGGATCGGGTGGATACCGGAAGTCCCCGAAGTGAGGTGCGAAGAACACACGCAAGAAGCCTTGCTGAAAACTCTCGTGAAAAATCTACATGAAGCCTTAGAAGCTGAAGAAGAGGCATGGGATAAGCAGATTGAGGAAGATTCTAAGGCGGGTAGATTGGATCGTTTTGCTAAAAAAGCAGAAGAGAATTTCAAAGCCGGCAAGTACTACGAGATAGAAGATCTCCAGAAATTATTGGACAAGTAGCCCGTTATATGAACCATATTCTTGAAGCGGATTTTTGGAAATTTTGCGCGAGACTTCCACTGAATATTCAGAGACGTGTTCCTCAAAAATTTCAACTACTCAGGCAAAACCCAAGACATCCTTCTCTCCGTTTTAAAAAGGTAGGTAATCTTTGGGCGATTCGAATTTGTAAGGGTTATCGAGCACTTGCACACCGGGAAGAGGGAAATTTCATTTGGCGATGGATTGGAACACACGATGAGTACATGAGACGCATCAGAGAAAGTTAACGAAGGAGTTTTAATGTGATTTTTCTTGAAACGTGCGGCACTCATCCCCGAATACCTATGGGACGGCATTGAAAACCTTTAACTGCTCACCGAACTCCAAGAAAGTGTTGTTGTCGGTGTTTATTAACCTTAGGACTTACCCATTTCCTCTCAAAGTCCCCCTGATAAGGGGGATTTAGGGGGTTAAAATTATTATAGAGGAACTTGAACATGATAACGAAAATTGAAAAAGTTTTCCGGTCACCTTACTCGGTGCCGAACGGTCTACAAGTTACAGACGAAGGTCTGTGGATCGTCGATCAGATTACCGATAGAGTCTCATTAGTTGAAATTACATCAGACCCGGACTATACCGTGCCGAAACTCATCCGCGACATTCCGAGCGAATCCTCTAACACAAGTGGAATGACAGCCGGTGGCGGTTCACTCTGGTTAGCCGCAAATGGATCCGGGGAACGCTGGCGTCCGATTCGAGATACAGATGCCGAGACAGGCGAGATTTTCCAAGTCGATCCGAATACAGGTGAAACCCTCGGACGCTACCCGATACCCGATGGCGGTGGCACACACGGTGTCGAATACGACCATTACGATGAAGGACATCTCTGGGTCCAAACGCTCAAAAACCAAGTCACGCATAAGGTCAGGATTTCGGATTGGTCTGTGCAAAAGACGTTGCCGCTGCCACATGGACGCGGACACGGTATGGTTCGCGTTGAAGATGGACTTTGGTCAACCCACACCTCTGATAGGGTCATCGTCAAACTCGACCTTGAAGACGGCACACCGCTCGATGTGATTGAAGTGCCAGAAGATTGTCCTGAACCGCATGGATTATCCCTCTACGGCGACGATTTCCTCTATTGTGATGCCGCCTCCGGGTGGGTGGCAAAGATTACATGGTAAAATGGTTATTGGTTTGCTTCGTAGTGAGAATTATCGGTTTTCAGTTAAGACACTTGTGGTAGGCACAGCATTCTACTCACCACGAACTACTCTCTTTAACCGACTACTGACAACTGAAAACCGGAAACTATAAACGATGATACACATTCCAATTCTCCGCGCCGGTCGTTCTTACAGAAGTCTGAACACCGTCCGCGTGTCGCATATCAAAACAGGCGAACCGTTGGTCGAAGTGAGCCAAGCCAACCGTGGCTTGATAGCAAAGGATCTCGTTGACATCGCACTCCAGAAAGAGGCACTCACACAACGTCCTATTGCTGAATTAATCTCCATCTGCAAGGAGGCATCGCATCTTTTTTCAACAGCGACGCTGCCTTTTGATGGAACCGAGCAATCCCCGACGGACTATATCCAACAGGTCTCTGGAACAACGGGTCTGCCTGAAGCACTCTGTCAACAGAATCTGCTCAAGATTCAAGGGGTCATGGAAAACATAGATACCGTTTTAGATGGACTCACGCGCGGCTTGGATTTACAACTCCTTGACGCTGGATGGGGTGTCCAAAACGGTCGCACGTTGAGTTATGTCTGTGAGACAGATTCACTGGGTGCTATCCTGCCGAGCAATTCGCCGGGTGTGCATTCGTTGTGGGTGCCTGCCATCGCCTTGAAAGTTCCCGTCGTTCTGAAACCGGGGCGCGAGGAACCGTGGACCCCTTATCGCATTGCACAAGCGTTTATCGCAGCGGGCGCACCGGCAGAGGCGTTCAGTTTCTATCCCACCGATTATTCCGGTGCCAACGAGATTCTGACCCGATGTGGACGCGCCATGCTTTTCGGTGGCGGTTCAACTGTTGCACCGTGGGTGAACACACCGCGCGTCGAAATCCACGGACCCGGACGCAGCAAGATAATTATCCACGAAGAAGGTGAAAGCAATTGGGAGCAATATCTCGATCTTATCGTGGAATCGGTCGCCAAAAATGGGGGTCGGTCTTGCATTAACGCCTCTGGCGTGTGGGTAACGGCACACGGGCGCGAAATCGCTGAAGCGTTAGCAGAACGCCTGTCGCGCATTGAACCGAAACCGCTGGATCATCCTGATGCAGGCATCGCAGCGTGGGCAAATCCGAAAGCCGCGCACGGCATCTCATCGCTGATTGACCGACACCTCAAGGAACCCGGTGCAACGGAATTGACAACCGGTGACCGAGTCGTCGAATTAGATGGCTGCACCTTCCTCCGACCCACCGTGATATGGTGTGAAGATCCAGAACATCCGTTAGCAAATACGGAGTTCCCGTTCCCGTTTGTGAGTGTTGTAGAAGTGCCACCGACGGAATTAGTTGAAGCGATCGGTGCAACGCTGGTTGCTACCGCAATCACAGAGGATACCGCACTCACGCGCGATCTCATAGCAACTCCACTTATTGACCGACTCAATTTAGGGGCAATCTCGACAAATCAGATCTCTTGGGACAGTCCGCACGAAGGTAATCTGTTTGAACACCTTTACAGACAACGCGCATTCCAGCGCGGGTGAGGTTCTAAAAAACTGTATTTTTTCATACGTTTGGTATCAGAATTATGACCGATAACCCGAATGTCATTCTCATCTTCGCAGACGATCTCGGACGCGGGATGCTCAGCTGCTATGGACAGCAACATTTCGAGACACCGAATATCGACCGTCTCGCAAACGAAGGGATGCGGTTCAACCACGCCTACGGCTGTGCATTTTGCGCGCCATCCCGTGCCAGTATGCTGACGGGTATCCACGATTGCCATGAGGGGACATGGACATATACGCAAGGCGGCATCTACCACAGATTGAGTGCCGGTGAGTTGACGCTGGATCAAATTGCGGAGTTGATTCATACAACCAGTCTTCAGGCGGATCCCGACGATGTGTTTTTGGCGCAGATCGCCGAGGAAGCCGGTTACGTTACGGGACAGATCGGGAAACTTGAATGGGGTTTCGCTACAACCGGCGCACGTATCCGTCGGCACGGTTGGCAGTATCACTACGGTTATTACGACCATCAGCGTTGCCACGGCTTTTACCCGCCTTATCTCTTTGAGAACGGGCAACCCACGCCCATTCAAGGCAATACGCACGCCGACTGTGCGGTAAATCCAAATACGGAATCTCCTGAAAATATGGAGTTTCGTAAGAATCGTCAAGGCAAAGCCGTATATTCTCAAGACATTTTCAACGAGAAAATTGTCGAATTCCTCCGCAGCCACCAAGACGAACCTTTCTTTCTCTATCATCCGTCTCAGTTACCACACGGACCGATCGCTATTCCTGACATCCACCCCGCGGTGAAACACGCTTCGGCGTTGACGACGTTTGAAAAAGAGTACGCCTCCATGATCCTAAAACTCGATGAGACCGTCGGGATTATCTTGGGCGAACTTGAACGTCTCGGCATAGATGATCGCACGATGATTGTCTTCTCCTCTGATAACGGGCACGAAGTGTATTATCACCAGCAAGGACGAACGACAGGTCGGCAAGTGGATTTGGAGGGTAACCGCTTTGACGACATCACAACCAAATTCTACTCGGAAACATGCGGCGATGTGTTCAACGGCAACGACGGCATGGGAGGCTTGAAGTGGTCGAGTTGGGAAGGCGGCACGCGAATCCCTTATATGGTCCGTTTTCCCGGAAAGGTTACACCCGGTAGTGTCTCCGACCATATACTCACGAACTACGATCTCATGCCAACCCTCGCAGACTTCATCGGCGCGGAGATGCCGCAAGACAAAGACGGCGTATCATTCTTACCGACGCTCCTTGAAAGGTGTGAAGACCAGCAGCACCACGAGTGGGTCATATATGCCTCTCGGCTCGGTCCGGCACTCGTAACAGCAGAGGGTTGGAAACTGCGATATATCAACCGCACAGACAACTTCCAACTTTATCATCTCCCCTCTGATTACCGCGAAGAAAACGACCTCTCAACGGATCATCCTGACCTCGTTGCCCGACTCAGTGGATGGATGCGCAATGCGTGTGACGGCGATTATCAAAACGGCACACCCGGCGCACATCTCGCTGCGTATCCGGATGAAAATTGACTCGCCCCTTCCAATTTCAACACATCAGAAAGGAATGCTTTATGCTTATCATCGATGCACACCTTGATCTATCTATGAATGCGTTACAAGGCAACCGAGATTTACTGAGTTCTGCCTATACGATTCGCACCCAAGAAGTAGGGCTGCCCCGGAAGGGGCAAGGCACTGTGGCTTTCCCGGAGATGCGTCAGGGACGAATTGCGCTGAGTTTCGTCACGCTGTTTGCTCGCTCAACAGGTAGACCCTCCCCGCATTCCGATTTCGCTTCGCCTGCCCAATCCTACGGTATCGCACAAGGACAACTCGCCTACTATCGCGCCTTAGAAAGAATGGGATACGTCCGCATCATCACAGACAGCGGACAGTTAGACGGACACATCAACGCTTGGCAGACGTGGGAGAGGACAGCGGTAGGCGACGCAAGCGACTACGATAATACACCACCTTTAGGATTTGTAATTAGCATGGAAGGTGCCGACCCGATACTCTATCCGACGCAATTAGAGGCTTGGGTTGAGGGTGGGTTACGACTGCTCGGACTGACACACTACGGTCCCGGACGTTATGCGGGTGGAACAGGCACAGAAATCGGGTTAACCGAACTCGGTCGTCCGTTACTTGCTGAGATGGAACGCTTAGGCGTTATTCTTGATCTCACGCACTGCTCTGATGAGTCGTTCTGGCAAGCATTGGAACGCTACAACGGCTCAGTTCTCGCCAGTCATAATAATTGCCGCGCGCTCGTTCCGCATCAACGCCAGTTCAGTGATGAACAATTGCGTGCAATCTTTGAACGGGATGGGGTTATCGGTGCAGCCTTTGATGCATGGATGCTCGAACCGGGCTGGATTACCGGCGAAACGCCCCACGACAAAGTTACCTTGAACAACGTCGTTGACCATATTGATTATGTTTGCCAATTGGCAGGTAACACTCGGCACGCCGCTATTGGGACAGATTTGGATGGCGGCTATGGACGCGAACAGTCCCCCAGCGATTTGGACACCATCGCCGATCTGCAGAAGATACCCGGCTTGTTGGAAGCACGCGGCTATAGCGAGGATGACATTACCGCCATCATGCACGGGAACTGGCTACGATTCTTACATGACGCATGGGGTTAGAAACCGTACAGCAGATCGGATTGTACCTTAACTTTTGGCATTTGTGGCAGAACTATTAACACTGATTTTTGTAATTTGCAAGGCAAGGTCTGACAACTCTGTAATAACGATTTGCCATACGATTTCAATGTCCACACCGAAATAGTTATGAATAAGCCTATCCCTTGTGCCTGCTATTTCTTTCCAAGGAACATTTGGATATCGGTTACGGAGTTCTATGGATAGTTTTTTAGTCGCTTCACCAATAATTTCTAAGTTGCGGATAACGGCATCTTGTGTTCGCGTATCTGTAAGAAATTCTTCGTACCTCATCTCATGGGTATAGGACTTTATCCGGCGTATAGCTTCTTGAATATCAAGCAGAAAGTCTTTATCCGTTCTATTGGACATAAACAATACTTTCCTTGATTGATTGGGCAATATGTGGAATCCGAATTCCTTGAAGTCCACCAACAGTGAGCACATCCACCGATTTCCCAAGAATCTCCTCAAGATAGTCGGCAAAATCCATGAATTTAAAGCCTAATGGCGTTTCAAATTCTACGATGATGTCAATATCACTTGCTTCAGTGTGTGTACCTTTGGCATAAGATCCGAACAAACCTATCCTCTTAACGCCATACGTCTCGGCAAGGTATTCAGATTTTTCAGAAAGAATATTTGTAATTTTTTCCGTTGTTAAGGTCATTAGTTTTACCTCAAATCGTTGATTTAACCATCAATGCCTGCTGGTAATATGCTAAAGAGTAAAGTTGTATAGCGAATAACTATCTTGGGCATAACACGCATCACAGACTATTTTACTACGATTCCCCTGATATGTCAAATTTTAGGTTGGGTATCGTTAGGTATCCTCTATGTTAAGTATTGCGAATTTATCTCGTGACATTCAGTCCAATTTTATGTTATAATTACCAAAGATGCAATCAGAACCCCCTTGAAAACAAGTCATGCCCCTCACAGAAATTGTCCAAACTATAGTACTAATTAATATCGGAGGAGAACATGCGAGAGCAGAACGAAACATCGCGAAATCACAACAGTGAAACTACCGCAGGAACCCCTGCTCTTAAACCGATGCGATTTGAGGATATTCTGGATACCACGTTTAGCCTCTATCGGAAACATTTTTGGCTATTCTTGGGGCTTGTCTCTTTCTGTGTCTTCGCAGAACTTGCCACGCATCTTTTAATCGATTTTTCTGAGTTTTTCTTTGACCGTTCTCTTCTATTAGGCATAGCAACAGTCCTAATTACAGTTACTTTTTCAGTGATAGGTATAGGCGGAGTCGTTATCGGTAGCGGCGCAACCTATTTAGGCGAGAACATTACAATTCATACAGTTTTACAGCGAACAATCGATAGATTTTGGCAGTTGATGGGTTGTTTTCTCCTTTGGTGTTTAGTTATAGGTGTTTTGACAATTACGATCATCGGTATACCCTTGGCAATCTATTTTGCGGTGCGTTGGGGATTTTTCCTCGGCACAATCATGTTTGAAAAGCCAGTGATAAGTACCGCTCTGAAACGGAGTAGTGAACTCGTCAGCGGGATGTGGTGGCGGATGTTTGGGACGCTACTTGCAATCTTTTTGTTGAGTACCATGATTCACGCAATAATTGAAATTTCTATCGGATTGATACTTGTTGCAACAAACCTTGTGAGTGAAATAGATTTTATTGATATTTTTGAATGGGGACTATTCGGAACATCTCTTAAGAGCAGTACACCGCTTTTTCACGCAATTTCGATTGTCATACACCTTGTTGTCCATGCGATCTCATTTGCAATTTGGATTATCGGTGTCACGCTTCTTTACTTCAACCAACGCATTCGGAAAGAGGCGTTTGATATTGAGATGCAGAACCCACAACCTAACACTTCTAATTCTGACAATTAAAATCCGAAACCCCAATGTGCCACAATTTCGCTCTTGAAAGAAAAACAAAAATCGGCTATAATACCGTTCTAATAGGAAAGAACATCTGTTCGGATAATAATAAAAAAATGGCAAGGGAGCAATTATGCAAGTCAATATCCAAAACAAAAATTTCACACTCTTGGAGATTCGGGGAAAAGTTATTGGGCAAGATGCACTCGTACTTAAAACCATGCTTGAGGAGCACATTCAAACACTTGAAACACAGGAGGGAACGCCAACGCTGATTTTCAATTTGGCGAATGCTGAGTCAATAGATAGTGCCGGATTAGGAGTCCTTATCACCTCCAGCACCCAAATCCGCCAAAACGGTGGACGGACAGCACTCGTTAACGTCAACAAAGGTATCAAACGCATGTTGATTCGGACAAACCTGACATCCCTTTTCGATTTTCCCAGGAACCTCGCAGACGCGATAGCCAAGAGTTTCTAATTGGACGAAACTTGGCAAAAAAGAAAACAACACCTACTCCGTATACCCCGTCCTATCTGTGTTGCCACCATACTTCAGCGCGTAAATCAGCAGATTCGACATGAACCGATAAACATCCGTGGAACGCCGGAGCCGTAACATCGTCCGACTTTCAATCTCCGCGGTCTCCATCGCACACATATAATCCTTTCGGTTATAAACCACCGCCAACCGTTTGTCGATAATAATCCCTTTCTGATAACGGAATTGCGTCGGTTGTGCGTTGTTTTCATTGCCCCAGAACACATCGCCACCCGTTGGAGGTTTCGGCAAGTGGTAGTGGATACTGTAGATTTCATGATCGTGTGGTATAATCTCAAGTGGATACTCTGGAAAAATATGGTTGAGTTCATCGGCAACAATGTGCGCAAAGAGTCCATTGAAACCGCAGTCGTCAAAGAATAGCATTCCCCCTTTGTCAACGATATATTCCCGAAGCGCGGCGCGTTCTTCCGGTGTGAAACCCGTTTGTAATGGACCGTCTTTTGCAAGCCCACGTCCGACGGTAATATCTTTATCGTGTCCGGTCATAATGATGAGCGGTGCATCCATAATCTGTGGATCGGTGAGTTGTAGGGCACCCCCCGCGAAACTCATATCTGCTCGAATCGGAGTATGTGTCTCTAACCACTTGATAAGTGCCGGAATCGCAGTCGGGTCCTGCCACCAATCCGAAAGCGAATGTTTAAGTCGAATCAGTCGGATATGCCCCTGAATCTCGTTTCCTGTTCCCTCAAGAATGCCACCCAATTTTTCTTTCGGTATTTTCACAGAATATCGCAACGCAATATCAGCCCCGTCTTTTAATCCGCCTGTTGGTAAAGATCCATCAAGAAATTCCGTGAACCCAGTATCGGCTGTTCCTGTCCGTCTGCTCCGTATGATAGGCGCGCCGGATCTTTCGATCGTTGGTGCTCCGCCGCCAGAAGGAATAGATGTATGCGCCGATGCAGCGTTCGGCACCTCGACATTAGAGGTCGTGGGGACATCCGTTGCTTCTACAGGTTCCAGCGCATCATCAAACTGGGGTCCTTGCCGCACGATCGTTGTTTGCGCTTTCGGAAGTTGTCCGATACGCGATACCCGTGTCGGCGTACGAGATGTGGTGGTATTGGGTGTGAGTGTTGGATTGACGGTGACGGTTCGATGGGTCGGACGGATTTCTATTTCCGTTCTGGTGGGGTTGAGCTTAACAAGGGTCGCCTCAAACGCTCCGTTATCTAATATCCTCTGTTCAGATAACAACAACGCCACAATTATAGCGAAAAGCAGATGGAATCCGATTGAAGCAGTAACTGCATAAAAACGTCTCTGTTTCATATTTTTAATTTACCTTGCGGTTCGTTAAAGTGATTTTGAACGTTGCCATGCTTTTCCGTAGATCCGCAACAGGATAGAAGTTTCTTAGGTTTTAATTTTGCCTTGTCTTCGGTATGCTTAGAGATGCCGCTGAATTTGCTGATAACTCTGGGCATCCAACTCCCGATAGTCCGGAATATCGTACCGATTCCCACGTACATCCGTCACAAAAAGCCGTGCTGGCGGTACCTGTTTGATGTTTTGGTTCAACCCACGCACCGAGAATGTCACACGTCCGCGCGCCGTTTCAACTTCCCATTCATGGATACCAAAATGCTCCTTCACGCGGTAAATCTTCCGAATTGTCGGTGTGAAATATCGTTTGTCCAACTCTTCCCGTAGAATCTTCAGACTTTCTGGCGCGAGTGCCGATGGGTTCACAAGGATACCAATCTCAGTATCCTCGTCCGCTGCGAGCGAGATGTATGCCTCAGGATGGCTGAGCGGCGTAAGCCGCCGTGCCACTACACGCAGATGACATGCCTCATTCCGAATTTCAAGCCGTGCTGTCCCGACTTCAGACCGTGTAAACGTGAGTTCGGCTGCATCCAAATAACGCGGCGTAAAATCATCCGGCTCAAATGCGTCTGGTTTTGTTGTCCCATCTGTCGTGGCTATATCTTGTTTTGCACCATTCTCGTTTTGCATATTTACCTTTCCACGGCTTGCGCTGCAGCACGGACATTGGCAGCCTCTCGTTGTGTCTCCACAAGTTTGTAATAGATACCCTCTTGCGCCATGAGTTCCTCGTGAGAACCACATTCAACACCTTTACCCTTTTCAAGTACGAAAAGCCGGTCGGCATTTCGGAGTGTTGAAAGCCGGTGCGCGATCGCAAAGGTCGTCCGGTTCTGCACGAGTCTGTCAATCGCCTGTTGAATCTTTTTCTCCGTCTCTACATCTACAGACGAGGTGGCTTCGTCGAGAATCAGGATGCGTGGATTGTGTAAAATCGCTCGTGCAATTGAGACGCGTTGCCGTTCACCACCAGACAGACTTCCACCACGTTCACCGACTTCAGTATCATAACCGTCTGGAAACTTGACGATGAATTCGTGTGCGTTTGCCGCTTTCGCTGCTGCGATAATATCCTCCATAGAGGCGTCTGGATGCGCGTAGGCGATGTTCTCGGCGATAGTGCCACTGAACAGATACGGATCCTGTAACACAACCCCGATCTGTTGGCGCAAATCGTTGAGGTTGATTTGCTTAATATCTTCGCCATCAATCTCTAACTGCCCAGAATCCGGTGTATAGAACCGACAGATCAGATTAATAAGTGTTGACTTCCCCGCCCCAGAATGACCGACAAGTCCGATCATCTCGCCGGGTTGCACGTGAAGATTAATATCCCGCAACACAGGCTTATGCGAGTCATAACCGAAGGTCATGTTATGAAATCTAACCTCTCCGGCGATATTCGGCATCGCTTTAAGGCTGCCATCATCCAATTGTTCCGGTTGCGAGTCAATAACTTCAAAAAGTCGTTCCGCCGCTGTCATCGAACGTGATGCCCAGTTAATAAGCGGACTCACATAGCGTAACGGTTGATAAAACATAGCGAGATAACTGTTAAAAGAGATCAAGGTGCCGAGTGACATTGACCCCGCGAGAACATCAAGTCCACCGGCATACCAAATGATGAGCGTTCCTAATTGGATAGCGAACATCAGCGGTGGATAATAGGTTGCCCAGATGAGTTCAGCGTGGGTTTCATAGTCCCGCGCATCGATATTAGCAGCCCCGAACCGGCTAACTTCACCCCGTTGTTGTCCAAAGGCACGCACAACCCGAATGCCAGATACAGAATCGTTGACGACATCGAACAACTTTGAGCGTCGCCGCCAAGCACGGTGCCAAAGGCTTCGTACTTTCTTCCAAAACCAACCTGCGCCGAAGACCAGTATTGGGATCGGAATTAAGATGAGGCACGCCAATTTCCAGTTCATCCAGAAAAGCATACCGCCAATTCCGAAGAAAAGAAACACCTGCACAGCGAGAAACGTCAGCCCTTCCAACATGAAATCCTGGAGTCTCTCGCTATCTTCGGTAATGTGTGAAATGACCGTTCCTGTTGTCCGTTTATCAAAAAATCGGATGGACAGGTTATGTAAATGCCGATAAACATGAGATCGGATATTAGCAGCGATGCGGAACGTCAACCAAGCTGCCAACCGTCCTTGGAAAACTAAAAATATTGTTTGGATCAGTTGTATGGATAACAGTGTACCTACAGCCACGGATAAAGCAATAGCAACGGGTTGAATCCCCCGAAAGAACGCGCCTAACCGTGTCTCTGATGCTTCCGGTGCGGCGTTGGCGAGTTCATTCAACCGTAAAATATCATCAATCAAGATGCGAGGGAAATATGGGGGCACAAGTGAAATGAGGGTGCCAGCGATGATGAATAGCGTAAAAAGAATTGCCCGACCGAGATACGGTTTTATATACGACAAAATGCGTAACATTACCTTGTGCTTCTTGGTACATGCTGGACAAGGTGAGAACTCGTCTGGTAACAGGAGTCCGCAGCTTTTACAGGAATGATCCTCAGGCTTATAGTCCCAAATCGGTGCTTCATCGCGTTTGCCGTTTCGGAACTCAACCTCGTCACCAATGAATCGTGCAACAAACCCGAATTTCGCCGCACAACCGTTGGAATACTGGATAAGGTCTACTGTCCCTTCTTCTGTTTCCAGCACCAAGAGACCCGCATCCACTACGACTTCCGAACGGATACCCAACACACTTTCATAAGGGATATAGTGAAGCACCTCACCATCACCCGTTACGGTAAATATCGCTGCCTCTGTCAGAACAAACCACTCTTCGCCGTAACTACCCGATGCGTTTATATCGCTTTGAACAGCAAATCGGATCTGTCCTGTCGGTATATTCAGGCTTTGTAATGTTTCTTCAAGTGAAGCGGGCAACGCGTCAAGCGTACCCATTGGCGTCTCCGCAGTTGACATGCCTTCTCTGTTCTCCTGTGCTTACTTCCCAGGTGTGCGTTCGTCCGGATATTTCCAAAGGACTTTGCGATCAATAGACTTCCAACGTCTCGAATCGACACGTTGAACAGCATATATCTTCCGACCACACCTGCACCGTATGCCGTGAACATGCCCATTTGAACAGGTCTGTTGCTTAACAAAATCAACACTCTCTTGATGCACGCCATAGCCGTGCCTGCATGCATAACAAACCAAATACATTATTAATATCCAAACCTGATAGGAGCGGTTCTGCGGCGTACCCACCCAAATTTTGCTTCGCAGTGAGCATGCCTTACATTTGCCATCTGTGTTCTTAACCGCTCCGAGGCATACACGAAAACCGAACTAACCTAACTTTTATCTTTCCAGCTAACGCATTAATTCTCTTTAACCCATTTTGGGTCTTATAATTCAAATAATACGATTCTTTCAAACCACAACCGAATGCTTCTCCAAAACCGCATCGTTCAATTCGATACCGAGTCCGGGCTTCGTTGATGGAATGATATACCCGTCTTCCCACTGCAACGGTTCCTTGAGAATATCAGCGTGGAAACCGTCCCATGTGTGGATCCCCTCCTGAATCAAGAAATTCGGGCTACAGACATCCAACTGGATATTCGCCGCGCCGCCAATCGGACCGCCGTACAGATGTGGTGCGATCTGCGCGTAGTGTGCCTCGCCCATAGACGCAATTTTCTTCGCCTCAAGAATACCACCGGTGATCGTCAAATCCATCTGCAGAATAGATGCTGCCTGTTGTTCCAGCAGATCCGCGAACTCGTATTTCGTCAATAACCGTTCCCCTGTCGCAATCGGGATACTCGTTGATTGCGCGACGCGTGCCATCTCTTTGATATTCTCTGGGGGTATCGGTTCCTCGAACCAGAGCGGATCGTATTGCTCGACGCGTTTCGCGAACCGGATTGCACTGTTCGTGTTAAATTGCCCATGTGTCCCGATTAGAATATCACATCTATCACCGACAGCATCGCGAATCCCTCGGATGACGCTTTCTGCGTAGTCGAGTGTATCTAACCTATCGGCAGTACCCGCATCGACAGGGTCAAACTTGACAGCGGTAAAACCTTTCTCGACGTAAGAGAGCGCGAGTTCACCTGTCTGTTCCGGGGAATCGCCGCGTCGCCATTGTAAGAGATAGGAGTAGGCACGCAATTTCTCATGGAACATGCCACCTAATAGGTTGTAGATCGGTTGGTTCAATGCCTTTCCGACAATGTCCCAACACGCCATCTCAATCGCACTCATCGCTGGCGTTGTCAGCGGCCCGGAGTGTCTGACGCAGGGACCTTCATAGAGCGTTGACCAGATTCTTTCAATCCGAAACGGGTCCGCTCCAATCAAGAAACGTTCACCCCAGTCCTTAATGAGTTCAACAACGACATGGTTGAGTTGCGTGTGATACGTACATTCGCCTACGCCTTCAATGCCGTCATCTGTCACCAGCTTGACGAAAATCCAGCGTCTGCCGCCCCAATGCGGTGGCGGTACATCAACAAGATAGGTCTTCACATCAACAATTTCCATCTAATTCTCCTTACTTAAGCAAGTTTCAATGTCGGATTTAGGTTTTTGGTCTTCAGAGAAACTGGAAGATTGGAAGTCTGGAAGTGTTTTTGCTTGGGTGTTTGCCCTCGGAAGATAACGAACATAACGTTTCTTCCAACCTTCCTTTTTTCCATCCCTCCTCAAAACCTGAAATTTGTTCCTGAATATTGCTTAAGGATTCCACCAATATGTCACTTTACCGACCACAGTTGTATCCATCAATCCAGATGTCACGCTGTCTGTCCCGTATGTCTGGTTGAAAACGAAATAGAAATCACTGCCGGGTTGGTAAATGTAATTGATTAAGAAATTTGTAGTGACCAGATTCCGATCGCTGTTCCATTGGACATAAAGCTTGGCAAAAAGGTCTGTGGAGAAAGAATAACCGACGCGCCCACCGAAGACGTTGGTATCAAACGAACCGTCCGGCAGTGTGACACGGTTAAACTCGTATCTCGGTTCCAAACTAAAGCGTCCAGTGAGTCGAAGATCGAGACGAATGTCAAATCCTCGGCGGGAGCCGCTGTAGAAATCGCCGATATTGAAGCCCACACGTCCGTTGAAAACTTTGCCTTCGGCATTGAGCATGAGGCTATAGTTACTGTAATCGTACTTGCCTTTCGGAATGATAATCCCTTCCCGAATTTCAAAGTCCTCGGTGAGGTTCTCAAAATTCCGGTAGATACGGAGACCGCCCCAACCGTTTGTTTCCAATTCAAGCCACGTGCTCCAGATAAAAGTTCGCGTCTCTAATTCATTATCCGAATTGAGGATAATATCAATCTCCGGTCCAGCCCACAACCGACGAAACCCATACCAATGTAGGTAAGGCGTGGCGCGGACTTCGCTCCGAAACCATCGGCTGCCTGTACGATAGACGTAGCCGACTTCAGGGTTGAAATCCTCACCGATGTCCGTATAGGAAGCATTCACGCGTGCCACGCTACTCTGCCAATTGCCGCCGAAGTACAACGCATTCGCGTTTTCGGACCTTTGTTGTATGTTAATGGCATCGTCTGGCGTGCTGTCTGGTTCAAAGGTGCGCGCCCAGAGTCCTCGGAAATTCATTTCGCCAGTCGGACGATAGATAAAATCAACGCCGGTCGCTCGATTGTGCGCGTCAAGCCCTTGTTTGTTAATTGCAATCACACCGAGGCTTGAACCCGTGAAAAGATCACGCTTGACCCGCAACACCGAATAGTTCGTCCTATCAACATCAACTGCGTCTACATCCTCTGTAGCATCGGCTGCATACTTATCTGTGAGGACATTCAGCAGCCCCACACCGAAGCCGCCGACCTTACCTGTAACTTTACCACCCCCCAGAATCGGGATAGCGTGTCCTTCTTCAATACCGATGCGCCGACTGTAGAAAAGTAGGAGCGGTGGTGGCGCGTTGAAACTCGTACGTGGAATCCCAAAGTCAAATAAACCTGCGCCCTCTAAGAAAAATTGGCGTTTTTCTGGGAAAAAGAGACTGAACCGTGTTAAATTCGCTTGTTCTCGATCCGCCTCAACCTGCGCGAAGTCTGTATTGACGGTGAGATCGGCGGTCAGATTTGAGGTAAGACTCACCTTCAGGTCTGCCCCTAAGTCGAAGACCCCATCTGTTCCATCCGCTTCTGTCCGGGCAACACCTGGAAGTAGATACGGCAAAAACTCAATATTTCGGCGTTGTGAGACACCTGATAAACCGGTGAGCGTCCCTAAGTCTGTGGTTCGGTAACGTGCCTGAAAGGTATATGCTGCAGGTACGGGTGCCCATGTGCCCTCTTCTTGGTTTTTCTGGATGGTGCGTCCAAGGTTCAATCCCCATGCCAATGTTTCTTCGTCCTTAAACCGCAGCTGACTGAACGGAATCGCGATCTCTGTCGTCCAATTGTCACCGTTAATTTTTGCCTTACTGTCCCAAACTGCGTTCCAATTCTCGTTTCGGCTGTCGCCACTGTCCATTATCGCTACATCTTCCCGCGCACCAAGCGGATTGACTCGGAAGAAGAACCCACTGCGCCGGTCGTTATAGGTATCCAGCAACACAAAGACGTTATCGTTATCCCATAACATCGTGTCGCGTCGCATCTTATTGGCAATAATTTTAGAGCGGTCGGGTTCACTGCAGACAAACCCGAAATAGATGTGTCTGTCATCATAAAGGATACGCACCTCTGTGGCTTCTGTTAAAGGGGCACCTGCATCAGGTTCAAATTGAATAAATTGATGGATAGGCGTCGCTTTCTGCCAATCGGCTTCTGTGAGTTCACCGTCAACCTCAACGCTTTGGTATGTGCGATACGCCTCTGCTTGAAGTGCTTCAGTTTCATCGGCATGCACGCCAACACTAAAGCATAAGAGAAGTAAAATTGATAGCCATCTACATAGATAATCCATGGTGTACCAAAGTAAAGAACTTAACCTCCGTGATTACCTTAAACTTCCTTTTATTATACCATATCCATCGAAAATCTGCATGTCTAATCTTTACGATTTTCAGACGTATTCAGTCTCTGTGTAGAAATGCCTCAATTGACTTCCCGCGCAAAGTTGTTATCATCTTAAATCAGGGAAGAAAAATCCGCTCTTTTTGGAAAGGCGCAAAACGCTAAAAAAGACTTGACTTTGGTCAGAAATTATGGCATAATACATCACATTGGCAAACATAATAACCATAACCACAAGGTTCTGTGTCTGCTACCTACTCATTATGGATTAGAGAAAGTACGTCAAAGAATAAGTTGAAAAAATCCAGAACACGATTGGAGCGAACATGAGCAACGAAAGTAAATGCCCAGTGATGCACCACGATGACGCACGGGGCACTATAGCGAACCAACGCTGGTGGCCAAATCAGGTGAACCTGAAGATGCTCCACCAGAACCCACCCACCTCCAACCCTATGGGCGAGGATTTCAACTACGCTGAAGCATTCAATACAATTGACTTAACGGAACTACAGCAGGACATCGAAAAAGTGATGACGACATCGCAAGAATGGTGGCCCGCTGACTACGGACACTATGGACCCCTCTTCATTCGGATGGCGTGGCACAGTGCTGGCACATACCGCATCCACGATGGACGCGGCGGCGGTGCCTCTGGCACACTCCGCTTTGCACCGCTCAACAGTTGGCCCGACAACGCCAGCCTCGATAAGGCTGTCCGGTTGCTCTGGCCCGTCAAGCAGAAGTACGGTCGAAAACTCTCGATGGCGGATCTGATAATCTTCGCCGGGAATTGCGCCCTCGAGTCGATGGGTTTCAAGACGTTTGGGTTTGCCGGCGGACGAGAGGATGTCTGGGAACCTGAGGAAGACATCTATTGGGGATCCGAGACTACATGGCTCGGCGATGAACGCTACACCGGTGACAGGGAATTGGAGAATCCGCTCGGTGCCGTTCAGATGGGGCTAATCTATGTGAATCCACAAGGACCGAACGCGAATCCGGATCCGGTTGCTGCAGCCAGAGATATTAGAGAGACATTCCGGCGCATGGCAATGAACGACGAAGAGACGGTCGCACTCATCGCTGGCGGACACACATTCGGTAAAACCCACGGTGCTGCGGATGCTGACGAGCACGTCGGTCCCGAACCCGAAGGCGCCCCTCTCGAGCAGCAAGGGCTCGGTTGGAAGAACACCTTTGGCAGCGGCAAGGGCGGCGACACGATCACCAGCGGGTTGGAAGGTGCCTGGACCACCTCGCCGATCAAGTGGGACAACAACTTCTTTGAAAATCTGTTCAACTACGACTGGGAACTCATAAAAGGTCCCGGTGGCGCGTGGCAGTGGACTCCCAAAGACGAATCTGCACAGGACACCGTACCAGACGCTCACGATCCCTCAAAGAAGCACGCACCCATGATGCTCACGACCGACTTGTCTCTGAAGGCGGATCCAGCCTATGAGAAAATTTCCAGACGCTTCTATGAGAACCCGGACGCGTTCGCAGACGCATTTGCAAAGGCGTGGTATAAACTAACCCATCGCGATATGGGACCTCGCACACGGTGTCTCGGGCCCTGGGTTCCAGCGGAACCGCAGTTGTGGCAAGACCCCGTCCCTGATGTCGATCATGAATTGATTGACGCGCAAGACATCGCTGCCCTCAAGGCTAAGGTCCTCGAATCAGGGCTGTCTATCTCTCAATTGGTTTCGACCGCTTGGGCGTCTGCGGCAACATTCCGTGGTACCGACAAGCGTGGGGGTGCTAACGGCGCACGCATTCGCCTCGCACCGCAGAAGGATTGGGAAGTCAACAATCCGCCCGAACTGCAAAAGGCACTTGAGACCCTCGAAGGGATTCAAGCGGAATTTAACGGATCGCAATCCGACGGGAAGCAGGTATCACTCGCTGACCTGATCGTTCTCGCCGGGTGTGCAGCGGTCGAGGCAGCCGCGAAGAATGCCGATGTTGACGTCCAAGTTCCGTTCACACCGGGACGCACGGACGCCTTGCAGGAGCAAACCGATGTTGAATCGTTTGCCGTGCTTGAACCGACTGCCGATGGATTTCGCAACTACCTCGCAAACGGACACCAGCGAACAGCCGAAGAGTTGCTGGTAGATCGGGCGCACATGTTGACGCTAACCGCGCCTGAGATGACGGTGCTCGTCGGTGGATTGCGCGTCCTGAACGCAAACGTCGGTCAGTCCGAACTCGGCGTTCTCACAGACCGTCCCGAGACTTTGACGACGGATTTCTTCGTGAATCTGCTTAACATGAACGTCGAGTGGCTGCCATCCGCTACAACCGAGGGTGTGTTTGAGGGTCGCCATCGTTTGACAGGCGATCTCAAGTGGACCGGCACCCGCGCTGATCTTGTATTCGGTGCAAGCTCCCAGCTCCGCGCTATTGCGGAAGTCTACGCATGCGATGACGCGCAAGAAGCATTTGTGCGGGACTTCGTCGCTGCGTGGAACAAGGTCATGAATCTTGATCGTTTCGACCTTGTCTAATCTCAGCGAAGTATCTATTCTAATCGTAGCATAGGCTGTTAGCCTGTGCAGGTTTCAACCTTGCCTAATCTCGGCGAGGTAAAGACAATGGGCGCGTGGACCCCTCGCGCGCCCACCACCTTCCAATTCACTTAGAATTGGTCCAACTCCCCTTCTTCCTTTCGCCTCGTAGGAGCGAGTTTTACTCGCGACTCACACCGACGGCTCTCAAGAATCTTGTTGATTTCCTTCCGAAAATATGAGAAAATACACGGAAAATCCCATCCTAACCCCTTTGCAGACAGGAGATCCATGAAAAACGATAAGAAAACAATCTTCGGATGGTGCATGTACGACTGGGCAAATTCAGCGTACATCACGACCGCTGCCGTCGCATTACTACCCGATTATTTCGCGAGAGCCGTTGTCGGAGAAGCCGGTGTTGACATCTTCGGCACGAACGTGAGTGCTACAGCGTTATGGAGTTTTATGTTGGGTGGGGCGGCGTTTATCGTCTTCCTCTTTGCACCTGTACTCGGTGCAGTAGCCGATTTTTCCTCAGCGAAAAAGCGGTTTCTCACCAGTTTTGCTTATGTCGGCAGTCTCTTGGCAATGCTGCTCTTTTTTTGTGAATCTGGTGATGTGACGTTGACAATCGTGTTGTTTGTCAGTACGCAAGTCTGCTTTGTGGGTGCCAATGTCTTCTACGACGCGTTTTTACCGCAGATCGCCTCTGAAGACAAACTGGATTCCGTCTCTGCCAGAGGCTATGCGTTCGGTTACATCGGCGGTTCACTGCAATTTGGTATCGCCCTCGGACTTATCGCGATGCATGAGACTGTCGGTATTAGCCTGACGATGGCAGCACGTATCGGGATGGCGATGACAGGGATATGGTGGGCAGGTTGGACGCTGTTGACGATGAAATATCTAAAAGAGGAAAAAACACCCTACGCACTGCCAGAAAAGTATCAGCATCAGCCGAAAATTTTAGCGTATCTCACCATCGGTATCAGTCGGACAGTCGCAACCGCGAAAAAGGTCGGACGCTTTAAACACCTTACGCTCTTCCTCATCGCCTATATGATATACAACGACGGTATCCACACGGTTACCAGCATGGCGACGATTTATGGTACTGAAGAATTAAAACTTACGACGACAGAACTCATGGTGACACTCCTACTTGTCCAAGTTGTTGCGATAGGAGGGGCGTTTCTCTTTAGTCGGCTTGCAGGTCGTATTGGTACCAAGCGATCTGTGATGTTCGCCTTGGTGCTGTGGAGTGGTGTCGTCACTTACGGATATTTCATCCATACCGCAATAGAGTTCTTTATCTTAGGCATGGTTGTCGGTGTTGTCCTCGGCGGGACACAAGCGTTGAGTCGCTCCTTCTATGGCGCGATGATTCCAGAAGAGGCAAGCGCGGAGTTCTACGGATTTTATTCCGTCTTTAGCAAATTCTCGTCGATTTGGGGACCTATGACGTTTGGTGTTATCAAGCAGATTACAGGCAGCGCACGCCTCGCTATTATTTCATTGATGATCTTCTTTATCACCGGATTGATACTGCTGAGTCTTGTAAATGAGACAAAGGCGAAAGCAGATAGAGATAGGTTTTCATTCTGAAATGTTTGGAACCTCTATGATCTTTTTCGGGTAGCCCGTTTTAGGGAATATCTCATCGGAATACCTCCTTAGGTTTGAAAAAGAATGTTTTGCCTAAGGAGGTATTCTATTATAGATGCTGAAGGATTTGAGCGTCGTAAGTTTTACGATATGCACTCGAATTATCTTAATATTTCACAAGTATATTTAGAAAATTTGAAAGAAAAACAATAAATTCTGAAAAAATTTGTGAAAAAGTGCAAATTAGGCCTTAACTTTTGCAGTTTCATTTGTATATTAATATATACTATAGTTTGGACAGTTTCTGTCCTGATCACAATATGTTTCCACTGCAGTTTTCGGTTTTTCGGACAATTACCAACACAAACGCAACTTGTAGAAAAATAAACATGAATGCACCGATACATAGCCCCGTAGGGGCGGTATGTTTATAGAAAAAGTATCCTCCGCGAAGCTAAGCCCCGTAGGGGCGATATGTCTGTCTTAAAACTGTCCAAACTTTAGTAATATATAAGGGAAGGTAAAGTTTCTTCAAAGAGCACCGTCCTTTACCTTAGAAATAGTACCCAGTTTGCAAATCCCTCACAAATAGGTAAGGAGCAAATCATGAGAACAAAACGTGACATCTCTCAACCGGGCTGTCACGAACAGCCCCATTCTCTTAAGGAGGCATACCGATGTATAAACGACTGTATAAACCGCTATGGCTCGTTTGTCTGATCTTCTTGGTATTGACCCCACTAACAGACGCAAAAATCGCCTTTTATTCCAAACGCGATGGAAACTATGAAATCTACGTCATGGACGATGATGGCAGCAACGTCCAAAGACTCACAAACCATCCGCATAAAGACGGGCGCCCTACCTGGTCTCCCGACGGCACACATATCGCGTTTGAGAGAATCATGTATAGGGAGAAGAACAGTCGGGTCATCAAAAAGTCAGAGATATTTCTCATGAATAGTGACGGAAGCGCGCAGCAAAATATCACCCCGCCGGGATTTACCATCGCGTGGCAGCCGGCTTGGTCCCCTGATGGTCAATGGATCGCGTTTTCAGGTCGGAAAGATGATAAGAACCCTTCAAAAAATATTTTTAAGATCCATCTCAGCAGCGGGAAGTTGACGCAGTTGACCCGTCATGAGGCAGCCAGTGATGTTGACACATATTTTCCAGATTGGTCTCCGGATGGCGGTTATATCGCCTACGTGCAAACTGCCCCGAAAAAGTGGAGAACTATCTACACGATGAAAGCCAACGGCACAAAACGGAAAGCCCTTATTCCCGCAGATGGGGTTTATCGATATTCTCCACAGTGGACCCGTGATGGGCAGCGGCTCCTCTTCGGGGAGGGTGAAGATGGGCCTGATCGGATCATCCTTCAAAATTGGAACAATAAGGGGCGTCGGATTCTAAAAACACCGAGAGACTGGGTAGCCGCCTCTCTGCGTTGGATGAGCAGCAATCACATTCTCATTTCAGCATACGTGCCTGAGAAAAGTGAATATGACATCTATCGATACAATCTCACCACGGGTAAGATCCGCAATCTAACAAACAAGCCAGGAAATGACTTCGTGTCTGACTGGATATCGGGGGCACTTGATGTCTCTGTCGGCGAAAAACTAACAACGCAGTGGGGACGGATAAAGAGTCGTCGGTGATCGGAGGTGCCTCGCTTGGCAATACATTTGCGGGCACTTGAAATGAAAAGCGTTACTTAACCCATTACTTTTTACATGAACCAACTGTTTTTATTCAAAAAAGGAGCGTAAAAAATGGAATCTACGAAATATCGCCAAGTCTTACGAATACACCTTTTCGTCATATTTGGAGTATCCATAATATGTGGGTGTTCGGGATTGGGGTCGAAAAAAATTGAACGTCCCCAAGTTCCCCCCGATATTCCGTTTCCTGTCGCTTGGCTACAACCTGAAAAAAAGCTGTGCGTATTGATGAGTTGACCCAGCGAGAATTGTGGGGGCTCGTTGTGCTTAAGAAATGGAATGAAGGGGACCGTGATTTTGTTGGGACTGACATGGATATGAATACTGGGAAAGTCTATTTGTACTATCCAAATGTTGTTTATGTCAAATGGGAGGATACCGAACTGCCTGATGGCACAATCACTAAACATGCCTCTAAGATTTCAGGAGGTGATAGCACAATTACAGACCAAGTCAGCGAGGGGATACTTCCCCCAGGCGTGCTGGTATTAGACATGGATGCTTCGGGCATAGATCCGTATGTGTACCTATTAGACTGAACTGAATTACCGTTGGCACTTCAAACCATGACACTTATACAGAAGAAAATACGCATTGTTGGTTTGCGTTGTGCGATGACAGCCACACCTTTCAAATACTAAAGGGACGGCATAAAGCCGTCCCTTCCCACGTTAACTCTATCGTGGCAAAACGGGCGCGTTTCCGAAGCGCGCCTGCAACGCGTCCATTAATTCGACAATTCAAAGACAATCGGGAGTTCAAGTCGCAGGCTATTCCCCTCTTGCCCTTCAGGGAATGGCGGGTACGGCACAGCATTTTGGACTGCAGCGAGTGCAGCATTATCGAGTGCCTTTGAGCCAGAAGAATCCGTGACTTCTGGGTTCCGAATGGTGCCGTCTTTGAAAAGCGTAAACCGAACTGTTGTTGTCGTTCCATCGTCAAGATTCCGCACGCGTGGCGGGAACCGTTGGACCTGTTTTATCCGATCCCGTACCGCTTTCAAGAACTCGTTAAACGACTGTTTCGCATCACCTAAATTGACGGAAGCGAGTTCTAAGTTACCCGGGTCGTTGAATTCTGTCTGCGCGAGACTCGTGCCCATATCCATTCTCGCCACCAAACTTGTGCTTTCAAATTTTGGCACCTCGAATTTCGGCATCGTTGTAACGATATTTGCCTGTTGTTGCGTGGCTCTAAACAGATTTTTACCGATGCCTGCGATACTCGGTGCCATCACAGGACGTGTCGGTGCCTCACTCGTTGGCAATGTGAAACGGGCATTCCCAACCGGAATCTTAGCACTCGTTGTGACAGGTTGCCCCTTCGGGACCCGAATCTTAGAAAACTTCGGCTTGCTCGGTTTCCGTGGTGTCCGAGGCGGGGTACGGCGTTTTGGCTGCGGTTTCTCGGCTTCCAAAACGACACTCTCTACTTTATCATTGTTCATCTCCAACACGGTTTTCCGAACGAAGTAGATAGCACCGACGATAATCCCGATTGCGTGGAGTCCGATGGCGAAGCTGCTTGCGATTCGCATCGCTTTTCGTTTCCGTTGTTGGGCGGCTTCTCGATTCTGCCGCTGGACATCAGCCATAGTCTTCATATTTTTTCCTTCGCATTCCTTCTTAAAGTCCCCCTGATAAGGGGGATTTAGGGGGTTAAATCACTAAAATACTCTCACTGCGAGGCATTTTTGGGTGAAATATATTGCTTTTGGATGCAATTTGTGTAAGTCTTGTCAATACTACGTAAGTCCTATCCAGAGCCATTCAATTCTCTGGAAAACAGTTAAATTACCTTATGATTTTGGCGTATCTAAACACGAAAATCCGCGTCCTCCGCGTCCTCCGCGTCTTCCGCGATTCAGACAATTTGAAAATTGAATGACCCTGAGTCCTATCAGTAATTAATCTTCATAACTCAGTAACTTACATCTGTCGTCTTTAACAATGACCGAGCCGAGTATCTTCAAATCCCGTTTTTCTCCGGCGGCGTTCTGTAACGTCAAAACGGTTCCACGTAAAAGTCGGAACGCATCGTAAGTCTCTTGTGGTCGGTCAAAGCGGATGGCAACGAACTTTAGATTGCGTCCGCCGTAACGGTCAACCCACTTTTTCATCCCGATGTTACATTTCTTATTCATGTTTGACCACGCAAAATCGCCCGGAAAATTACTGGGCGGACGGCTTGCGGGAAATTCGGGCCAAATCCAGCCGAGAAACTCTTCGCGTTGCACACGCAAACGGTTCAACTGCTCAATATCTTTGTTATTAAGTGCGTCAACGACTGCCAGACCGAGTTGGTCTGGCGAGTCGAGACTATTTTTCCAGATTGGTTTCTCACATCCGACCGAACTGCCATAAACCAGCAGCACGGAGAACAGGATGTAAGATGTCCGAAGCGTGCGTTCACTACTTCTGCGCACTCGTTGTCCACCCTGATATCCAGTTATTAGACGGACTTACACCACCGATGAAGTTAACCGGTTCAAAGAAACCGTCGGCAGGTGGCGCTGCCGGAGACACCGCATTAGCACCTGCGCCGGGTGTGAAGTCCGGCGCGCTTTTGCTGAACGGACTCGCCAAGTTCGGATCGGTTTCTTTGTTACCGTTCGCGGCAGCGAAAGCGGCTTCGTCAAATCCGTCGTCGTCTTTTTCGTCGCCGAAATTGCCTTTTCCATTTTCAAAGAAAATGCTGTTCTTGACAACCAGTTTACCGGCATCTGCTTGGGCATGCGTCGCTGCGTTGTTAATATCAAGTCCGACTTTGTTGAATCCAGTGACGATAAAGTTGGCATACATGCCAGCAGCACCTTCACGAATCAACATCCCGTTATCGCTTTCGGGACCAGCCGGGTCACCGACAAGCGTTACGTTATAGATAGTCGCAGCAGAACGCGGTGTCGCTTCGTTATCTTTGCTACTGTTATCAACTTCAAATCCGTTATCTGCGTCATCGCCATACTGTTGCGCAACCCAGAACTGACCTTTACCCGTCCAGCCGTCTGTCCAGTCAAAGGAATCATCGCGGGCACCCGTCACGAGGGCATATTTAATATTGACGGTACCGCCGAACATCTCAATGCCGTCATCTTGATTCATGTGGACTTGGACGTGATCTACAACAGTCCCGGACCCAACGCCTTGGAAGGCGATGCCGTTCAATTCGTTATCAGGGCTAAATTCGATACCTGCGTACTCAATACGCACATAACGAAGTACGCCGCTGCTGTCCGCGGGGTTATTCCCGCCGAACGCGCCAGTGTCGCCTTCACCGAAAGTTAAACCTTGGTTCGTTGGCGCGCTACCGTTGATAATCAAGCCGCCCCATTGTCCGCGTGCGCGGGAACCTTCAAAGGCATCACTCGACATGACGATCGGAGCATCCTGGGTGCCGTCTGCCATAATCTTAGAACCTTGTGCAATAATAAGTGTGCCGTTGCTCGCCTGTTCACCATAAATTTTGACACCGGGTTCAATCGTTAGTGTCGCGCCACCTTCAACAAATACGGCACCCCGCAGGAGATAATCGTAATCCGCTGTGAGCGTTTTATCGGCATTCAATTTGCCTTCAAGGACGACCACTTGCCGTCCATCAATATCGATAACCGTTTCTTCCGAGACGAGTGTTTCATCTGTTTCGCCGGTATCTTCTTCATCGCTACCACATCCGACAAAACCCAACGCTATACCAACCGCGAAAATCGCCATTAACTGGAATAACCAATTCTGATACAAACCCCTTTTACCTATAGAAGCAGGGGTAGACCCAATATTTAACATTAGCTAACTAAGCTCCTTTATTGTTTATCGTTTTTTGATGCCTAACCGATCAGTCGGACAGGCACTGATAGTTGCGATTTAACAATGTCCATCGCCGTTGTAAATTTCTATTACAATTAAGGATACACCTCAATTGTTGCAAGAAAATGACAATATTATGATTTTTTTTCCACTATAAAAACAGCCTCTTTACTGACGGTTTCCGACGGAAACCGATGGCTGACAGCCATAAACTACAAATTGTAACTTATCCCAAACGAGAACGATCTACCGAGCTTGTACTCAAGATAGGTTGCTTCTCCTATCTTGTAATGGACGTAGGGGTTAAGCAGGTTTTTCGCCGAAACGCTGAATTTGAAATGATTCGCAACCGTCCGACTAAAACTCGCATCCAACTGTCCACGCGGTTGTTCGTACACATCTGGTACACCGTGATTCCCGACCTCAGAGAGCCTACGTCCAAATATATTATAAGCAACCGCACTCGAAATGCCCCAGTTAGGATCTTCAAACCCGACCGAAATGTTAACAATGTAAGGACACTGTCCCTGTAACGGACGCTCCGAAGAGGTCTGGATGCCGACATCCTCGGGCAAAACGACTTGCGAGGAAATCAGCGCAGCGTTGGTGTTAATCGAAAACTTGCGCAAAGCGTCTGTGAGAACACCTAAATTCTGGCGTGCCTCTATCTCCAAACCGTAGTTGTGTGCACCTTCTGCGTTCTCATAAGTGATTCGGACCTCTGCTTGTGGCTGAACGATCTGTTCAATCGGCTTTTGGAACCGCTTATAGAACGCACTCACCGCCAAAATGCCACCGATTTGTGGAAAAGTCTCCCAACGGAAATCGAAATTGTCGATCTGTGTCCGCTCTAAATCCGGATTACCGAGAATCGTTCTACCGCCGACGAAATCTGTGAACTCAAACGGCGCGAGTTCACGGAAATCAGGCCGTGTAATCGTTCGAGATGCCGCGAGACGCAAATTCATCCGCTCCGTTAGACGATACGTCACATTCAACCCCGGCAGCCAATCAAGTGTTTCCAAATTCGCGTTAATCTCCTTTCGAGTGGCAGCAAACGGATCGTAGGTTGTAACCTCTTGACCAGAAGACTCCAACCGGACGCCAGTCATAACCTGCCATTTGGCACTCAGCGGCAGATCGAGCATCATGTAACCCGAATAAATATTGTGGTCTGCCAAGTAATTGTCGGTAGAGCGGGTAGACTCACGCAACTCAAAAACACGCGGTGCTATATTTTGGCTTTGGAAAAGGATTTCAGGGGATTCAGACAGATTGACGGTAGCGTCTACTTGGTCAGAAGGCAGGAATCTGAATCTTCGGACATCAAATGTCCGCGCTCTGTCTCGGAGGAGCCCCCCGAATTTGAAAAGACCTTCCGTTCCGACGCGAACTTTCCAATCAACACGGGCGTTGTATTCATCATCCTCAAGGTTAAAGAAAAATCGGCTACCACTTTGTGTGACATCGCGGAATGTGTATGTACCATCGCCTCTGTCTTCGTAGATATTCTCACGTGTATCTGGTTCATCTCGCGCCGCGCGCGAATATGTCAGCCGCCACTCCATAGACACATCCGGTTGTTCTGGTGTTTCCAGTGCAGGTTCACCGAAATTAAAATCGTGCGTCCCTGCGAGTTGTCCGGAGAAAAGTTGGCGTTCAACGTATCGGAGGCGTGTACTCCGCATATCCGTGTTTCTATCGGCATTGAAGCCTTCCCATGTTCGGGTTTCATCTTCAGCCGTATGGGTGAAAAGCGTCCGTAAACTGGTCTGGTGTCCCGGTGAGAAGCGGAGACTCGTGTTTAGGACAGTCCCCCACTCTACCTCGTTCCCGGTCCGTTCAACGTCGTACGAGGTTACGGGTGAAAGCGTCTCATTCAACCCGATGCGGAAGGCGTTACGCACCTGCGTGCCGTAACTGTGGTTGTTGCCGTAGGAGATGACACCTAAGTAACCAAACTGTTTACCAAAAACGGTATTGCTGTTGCCGAGGCTGAATTTATAGCCTTGATTGATCGGCAGTGCCTGTCGTTCTGGCGACCAGACGTTTTCAAACGATTGTCCAAATTCTTGAATCTCCGCAGGTGTGAAACCAGCGGGTGTGAAACGTCCACGCTCTCGGATAGGAACATCGGCTGCCCGATCTTGAATGATGTTCGGGAGTTTACGCGAACCGTCATCAAATCCCAAAAAGTCAAAGTCGCCACCCGGATAAATCAAACCCTCTTCCCCGGTTGCCTGTGTGTTAAAACCCGTTGACATGGATAAGGACATCGTCAACTCTTCAGGAAAATCTTTCGTAAATACTTGGACGGAACCGCCAGCGAAACCGCCGGGTTGGTCAGGCGAGAAAGTCTTTACCGTCTGCAAACTCGCGAGGAGACTTGCCGGGAAAATATCCATCGGCACAACCCGTCTGTTCGGTTCAGGACTCGGAATTTCGACATTGTTGAGAAGTGTGTTACTGTAACGCTCTCCCAACCCGCGCACGAATACATAACGTCCACCAACGATACTGACACCTGTCACCCGTTTAATAGCCTCACCCGCAGACGACGCAGGCAGTCGGCTAATTTCTTCCGTACTGATACTGTCCTCAATTCGGGAGCTGCGCATCCGTTGTTCAAGCAACCCACGCTCACTGGCTTGACTCAGTTGGACCGGCATCTTGATCGCATCGAGTTTCACGACTTGCGGCACCAGTAAGACTCGAAGGGGTTCCGGTGTTTCCCCTGCTTTTATTTCAAGATCGGGAACGACATAGGTATTATAAAAGGGCGCGCTTGCATGGATTTTATAAGTACCGACCGGTAATTCCAGCGAAAACGCACCTGTTTCATCGGTGGTCGTTCGGATTTGGCTATCAGCAACCCGAATTGTTACTGCTGCTACCGGCAACTCGGTGTCGCTATCTACAACAATACCTGCTATTTTGATGCGCTGTTGCGTTTCATGATTATCGGCACCTACTTCGCAGCATGTGAGTGCTACGCCAATCAACAAAAGCAACAAGTATCCGAAACGAAATCGTCCACCGAAGCGTGGAACTTGCAAACCCATATTAAGAAGTCCTCTCATTGTATCTTTTGATCCCTTTAGGCAAACTTGGAATCCTTTTGTAATTTTATTAGGATTTACGTATCTCCTCTTAAAGTCCCCCTGATAAGGGGGATTTAGGGGGTTGAAAATACCAAAATAACCGTTTTTTGCGTAAGTCCCATTTATAATATTGTTCCAATGGTAACGTATCTCCTCTTAAAGTCCCCCTGATAAGAGGGATTTAGGGGGTTGAAAATACCAAAATAACCGTTTTTTGCGTAAGTCCCATTTATAATATTGTTCCAATGGTAACGTATCTCCTCTTAAAGTCCCCCTGATAAGGGGGATTTAGGGGGTTGAAAATACCAAAATAACCGTTTTTTGCGTAAGTCCCATTTATAATATTGTTCCAATGGTAACGTATCTCCTCTTAAAGTCCCCCTGATAAGGGGGATTTAGGGGGTTGAAAATACCAAAATAACCGTTTTTTGCGTAAGTCCTATTTATAATATTGTTCCAATGGTAACAAAATTATAATCTCCGAATGCAACAAAAATGTGTGTTTTTTTTGTCAAAAAAATAGAAAAAAATATATAGTTATCAGTTTTCAGTGGCCAGTTAAGAGACATCAGAATAAACCGACACCTCTCGTCTGGTAACTGATAACTGGTAACTGGTAACTAATAACCATTTCCCTTGATATTTTCGCCTATAGGTTCTATAATAATTAAATGGACGTTATTCGGTTAGGTCGGAGGTAAATCGATGATAGGCGAGCTGCTTCGGAAAAGTATTCATTTATCAGGACTCTCTTTACCAATTATCTATCTTTTTTTAGAGAAGCCAACCATGTTGGTAATAAGTGGGATATTGATTGGCTTTGCCCTTACCGTGGAATTGGTGAAATGGCTCTCTCCAGATTTCGGAGCGTTCTTTTTCCGAATTTTCACCCCGCTTCTCCGACAGCACGAGCGTAAAGGCGCGATGACAGGCGCGACCTATTATCTGATGAGTGCATTTCTGTGTATTTTCTTTTTTGCGAAAACACTCGCTATTGTTTGCATCTTTTTCATGGTATTAGGAGACATGGCAGCGGCACTGGTAGGCAAAAAGTGGGGTAGGACGAAACTCCTCGGATCAAAGAGTTTAGAGGGGAGCGCGGCGTGTTTCATCGTTTGCGTTGCAATCGCTTTGGTTCAACTCAATCCTATTATCGCAATCATCGGTGCCTTCGTCGCAACGATCGTGGAACTTATTCCGGTCCCGATTGACGACAACCTTACGGTGCCGCTCGTTTCAGGCGCAGTGATGCACTTCTTGATGTAAAGTAGCAGTCAGCGTAATAGCCTTCAGCTATCAGCAGTCAGCAATCAGATAGAAAACTATGGTTTAACAAACACCCTCTTTGCTGATAGCCGATAGCCAATAGCCGTTCTTACTGACAACTAATATATGGCACATATCAAACTTGAAAATGTTGTAAAACGCTTCGGCGATGTCGTCGCTGTCAAAGATTTTAACCTCGAAATTGAGGACAAAGAGTTCGTCGTCTTTTTAGGACCCTCCGGCTGCGGCAAAACCACAACCCTCCGCCTCATCGCAGGCTTAGAAAACCCTGAAGAAGGCAACATCTTTATTGATGGACAGCGCGTCAACGATCTCTCCCCTGCCGATCGTGACATCGCTTTTGTCTTCCAATTCTACGCGCTCTACCCGCATCTGAATGTCTACGATAACATCGCTTTTCCACTCAAAGCGGTGAATGTCTCAAAGACGGAGATTGACACGCAAGTCAAACGCGTTGCGGAAATCCTACAAATATCCGACATGTTAAGTCGGAAGCCAAGCGTTCTCAGTGGTGGTGAGATGCAACGGGTCGCACTCGGACGGGCAATGGTGCGTCAACCGAAGGTCTATCTCCTCGATGAACCTATGGCAAATTTAGACGCAAAGATGCGTGTGGATACACGTGCCGAAATTAAACGGCTCCAACATGAAATCGGCGCGACAACCATCTTTGTAACGCACGACCAAGTTGAAGCGATGTCGCTCGCAGACAGAATCGCTGTGATCCATCTCGGGGTTCTCCAACAAATCGGCACACCGAACGAGGTTTACAATAAGCCACAAAGCCTCTTCGTCGCAGGGTTTATGGGAATGCCCACCATGAACCTCCTCGACGCGGAACTAACACGCCAAGAAGGGGAATCCGTTCTACGCCTCAGCCATACCGATGTTCATCTACGACTCTCTCCAGAACGACAGGCACGTATCACTTCAACAGCAGCAGAAAACGGCTTGGTATTTGGCATTCGTCCTGAACACATCAGAGCTATGAGTCAACCGAACGAACATAATATTTCTGCACATGTACATCTCATTGAACCACTCGGTGCAGTGAATATTCTTGACATCCTGCTCGGTACGCATGCGGAGACACAAGACCCGATCTTACTCCGGGTTAGAACACATCCGACGTTTCAAGTTGCGGTAGGGGATACGATCTGGTTAGATTTTGATGCACCAGAAATGCATCTCTTCGACCGAGAAACAGAACAAGCAGTCTGGTGATTCTATTAGGAATTACGCATTTCCTCTCAAAGTCCCCCTGATAAGGGGGATTTAGGGGGTTAAAATCACGCATCTCCTCTCAAAGTCCCCCTGATAAGGGGGATTTAGGGGGTTAAAATCACGCATCTCCTCTCAAAGTCCCCTTGATAAGGGGATTTAGGGGGTTAAAATCACGCATCTCCTCTCAAAGTCCCCCTGATAAGGGGGATTTAGGGGGTTAAAATCACGCATTTCCTCTCAAAGTCCCCCTGATAAGGGGGATTTAGGGGGTTAAATCACGGAGGATAAGATAAATGGAAGGCGAAACTGTAAAGATACCGTGTCGCTTAGCGGCTTTCGACTTAGATGGCACACTCCTCAGTAGTGACCACACATTATCACCCGAAAACCGAGACGCGCTTCGGGCATTAGCGGCGAACGATATTCTCGTCGTATTAGTATCGGGAAGGATGCACCGTTCTATTCAACCTATCAGCGATCAGATCGGGCTTGAGAATCCGATCATCTCTTATAACGGAGGCATGGTGCGGCATGCAACAACCGCCGAGGTCTATCACCACACGCCTGTTTCAGCAGATTACGCCATGGCGGTTGTCAATGACTGCATCGAGCAGGGTCTACATCTCAACTTCTGTTTGAACGACGAGCTCTATGTCGCCGAAAAGAACGCGTGGAGCGACCTTTATGAAACACGAACCGGGGTGCCTGCTACGGCGGTCGGGGACCTACGCGAGTTAACAGGCGAAACACCGACGAAGTTGCTTATCATCCATACGCCTGAAAAGTTGCAACCGCTTTTGAGAAGTTTTCAAACCAATTACACGGAGAAGCTTTACGTTACGCAAACCCAAGCAGAATATATTGAATTTATGAATCCGGAGGTTACGAAGGGGCGCGCACTTTCAGCTCTCGCCAATCGGTTCAACATCCCCATGGGGACAGTCGTTGCTTTTGGCGACAGTTATAACGATGAGAGTCTACTCAAAACAGCGGGTTTCGGGGTCGCGATGGCAAACGGAGTGCCACCGATCCTTGCCTGTGCCGACTATACCACAACCACAAATGACGATAACGGTGTCGCGAAAGCGATTTGGGAATTGATTCTCTAACGCAGTAAAACCCAATTGCCTATAACATGCTTTCAAAACGTATAAATCTCTCCACCTACGGGTTATCATCTGACATTTAAGTCGTGGAACTTCGTATAAGGAAAATCCGCAACAAGGATGTAGGAATTTCCCTCCTGTTTCAAGTTCATCTTAACAGAGTTGGCTGAAAATTCAAAATACTTTGCCAGTACCTCCGCTAACTCGTGATGTAACCTTGTCATAACCCGGTCATCAACGTCGAGCCTGTCTTGCGTGATGACCAGTTTCAGGCGCTGCTTAGCGATACTGCTCGATTTCGGCTTGCGCCCGAATAATTGTTTGATGCTGATACTCATCAGAAGACTCCTTACTTCTTTTTCGTGAACCAGTTTATGATATTGTTCAATAAGCCTTTTTGCTCGAAATCAGGGATCGGGATTCGCTGCCCGGTGAGCCGCCGTGCGATACGCATATACGCCTGCGCGCCTGCGGAAGCGTCTTCATAGACGAGTGGAATCCCACGATTTGTAGAGGTGATTACTTCACTGTCTTCAGGAACAACCCCGATGAGGTCAATATTGAGGATATCCAGTACGTCGGCTTGATCCATCATGCTTCCGTTCCCGACAAGCTGCGGAGAGAAGCGATTTATGACGAGATTGATCGGTTCAATCCTGGCGTTTTGCAGTAATCCAATAATACGGTCAGCATCCCGAATCGCTGAGACATCCGGTGTTGTAACAACGATGGCTTCGTCTGCGCCCGCGGAGGCGTTGCTGAAACCGCGTTCAATACCTGCGGGTGAGTCAATCAGGACAAAATCGTGGGTTGTCCGGAGTTTGTCACAGATGGCTTTCATCTGTTCCGGCTGGATATCGTCTTTGTTATTTTTCTGTGATGCTGCGAGCAGCATGAGCCCATCAACACGCCGATCTCTAACCAATGCTTTACTAAGTTCACACTGTTTTTCGATAACATCCATTGAGGTGTAAACGATCCTGCTCTCAAGTCCCATTACGATATCGAGATTCCGAAGTCCGACATCCGCATCAACGACAACAACGGTTTTATCGAGCAGCGCGAGTGCGGTTCCTAAGTTGGCAGTCGAGGTCGTTTTGCCGACACCTCCCTTTCCTGATGTTACTACAATCACTTTTCCCATAATAACTGGAACCTCCTATGCTAAAACTTAACAAATTTTTCGACAATAATTACATCTTCAGCCCCGATGCGCGCAATCTCTGGATAACCTCGGGGTTTCTGATTGACAGTTGGACGGGTCACATAGTTCCCAATCTGAAGTTGTAAAGCGGCGAGGTCCATCGCAATAATCACAGCGGATAATCTACCATTCATTCCGGCATAAGCATTCCCACGCAGCGTCCCTAATACGACAATATCACCACCAGCTCTCACTTCACTTCCCGAATTAACATCGCCATAAATAATAAGGCTCCCTTGTGGAAATTCCTCCGTTTGACCGGAACGGATTGTGTTCGGGACGATCCGAGAGGGTTCGCTACCTCGCGAGTCACGGCTATCCGTCGCTGGTGAAATCGTATGCATTGTTGGCGCAGCGGCTATAGGTGCCGAGACCGGCGCATCAGCGACTTCAACACCACGGACTGTGAGATCGTAGGTCTCCTGTAGTTTTGACCTTAAAAGCGAGATCTCCTCCTCTTCCAAGGCGGGACATTTAAGAACGATTTGCACAGATGTACCCGCTAAAGACCGATTCATGCGGGATATCTCCTGCTGAATCGCCTCTTCAACCTCCGTTATAGATAGGTGAGGCCTGATAATCAGATGCAAGCCGTCCCTATACGCTCTAAGTGCCACAATAGGATTTGCCATTGCTATTCAGTCTCAACTTTAGATATTACTGACGCTGTTCCGTCAAGCACCCAAATATTTCGATCGCAACGTTGCCTTTAGTATGAAGCCCCTGCCAACTGTGCTAAAACGTAAGGTCCCTCAGGAATTACAGCAATTTGGACATCCGCCCCGTATCGGGTTAAGATTTCTTCGATGCCTTCCTGCGCGCTTTTCAGTGGATGCACGAACAACTTTGACCGCTGATGGTAAGGGATGCCATCGGTATAAAAATATATATCTGCCTTCCGGGCAACCTTCGCCAATTCTTCGAGTTGCCATTGGTCAATGACAAAGTTCGCAGGATTGTAAAGCCCTTGCACAAACGCAGTTAAATCGTCAGTCTTGAAAATTAGGTCAGTAAACGGTTTGCTGCCAATACCTTCGCTGCAAGCCGCAACAAGCAGGATGCTACCGCCTTGTTTGACAATCTCTACAGCCGTCAGTAGACCTTTGACTGCTTGGTAAAACGTTGCGTCCAAAGGGTAGCCCGCGCTGGAGACAACGACTGCATCCGCTGGCGCGGGGAGTGTAACCTTCGCCTGCTTTTCGACAAATTGCGCACCGACACGATGAGATTCAACCAGGTCGCCCGCGAAAACTCCTGTGATTCGGCGTTGCTTATCAATGGCAACGTTCAGATTGAAATCAACACCTGCCATCAAGGCTATTTCGGTCGCTTCTATGTGAAACGGATTCCCTTCGAGGATACCGACTGCCGACTTCGGATGTTCCATGAGTTCGGGGCCGTGCATCACCTTCATTGTCTCAATAGAGGCAACCCCCGGACAGACCGCTTTCCTGCCGCCAGAATATCCTGCCATCAGATGGGGTTCAATCAATCCGGTGGTAATCTTCAGATCCGATTCGAGGTAGGCTTTGTCGATGTAAACCGGTGTTCCGTTTCCGGTCTCGCCTAAATACCCATGATTTTCTGGCTTCTGGGAAAAATGGTTCAAGATACGGTATGAATCCATTAGATCGCGCCCAACCATTTGTGCCAGTTCTTCGCCTTCGTTAGGACGGTGGATACCCGTTGCGATGAGAATCGTAATTTTCTCGCGTGAGATGCCTACATGCTCAAGTGTTTCCAACAGTGGCGGGAGGATGACCTTATTCGGGACAGGACGGGTTACGTCGGAAATCACAATACATGCTGACTCGCGACCTTTCGCAAGCTCCACTAAGGGTGATGAAGCGATAGGTTCAGCAATCGCCGCGCGAACGGCACCATCTTCATCCCGCAACGGAACGCTTTCCGAAATTTCAAGAACGCCAGCAACATTCTTGTCCGGAATCTCAATCGGTAATGTACCGGTTCCGTATCTCATTTCCACTTGCATTTCGAGATTGTCCCTTCAGCCTGCGTAATAAAATGCCAATGTTAGCGCATACCACGCGAAAATACCATTCCCTATTACAATTATACTCATTTTTTAGAAAAAATGCAAATTTATTTCTATTAATGTCCAGTTTTAGCGGTTTTTTTCCACTTTTTTCTCTGCTGCGAACAGAAAACGCAGTCCAAACCGCTTTTTTCGCTTGTAATTCAGAACACTTGACTTTTTTGGCACGGCGTGTTAAAATTTCTTATACAAGATTTGTATCTAACCAAACGTATTTCGCGCAAAATCTAAACAGAATAGGACCTACGCATTTCTTCTTAAAGTCCCCCTGATAAGGGGGATTTAGGGGGTTAAACTCTTAAAGTCCCCCTGATAAGGGGGATTTAGGGGGTTAAAAATGGAGAAAAAACCATGCAACGCATTGAAGTTACCACCAAACCGAACGGCGCGGGACGCAATTGGTTAGAAGTCGGCCATTTTGAGACAGACGCACTTGATCGCAAGCAGTGGGTTAAAAAGAACGTACCGCATCAAGATTCAAAGTTAACTGTGGATAGGCAATACTCCGCCCGCGGTGAAACTATTGACTGGATCGTCATCATCCCTGACAACTACCCTTTCACGCTCGTCAAAGTAACTTATGACCGGCTCAACCCAAAGGCACTCGAAATCCTCTGGTCCCCAGATGGCACCTCGGAATCCGAATCCGAAACGACGCGTGAAGACAAGATTAAACGCGCTTTTGAACTCGCCGCCGACAATGATGAGTTGACAAATCTGCTCAAAGAACTCCTCTCAAGTTAATTAGGTTAAAGTCCCCCTGATAAGGGGGACTTAGGGGTTTCTTCCATAAGGTCAAAGCCCCCTGATAAAAAGGTCAAAGTCCCCCTGATAAAGGGGATTTAGCGGGTTAAACTCTTAAAGTCCCCCTGATAAGGGGGATTTAGGGGGTTAAAAATAACATTCACCACCCATAACGCTCCGGTCCCCACGGCTTCGTAATAAGTTCCTGTTTTGCCATCACCATCGTTTTGCTCGGTACATCTTCATATAAAATGACACCGGGGCCGACAACACTATAAGCGCCGATCCGCCTGCCGGGCATAATTATCGCGTTCACGCCAGTCCGACAGTAATCCCCCATGTAAGTAGCATTTGCACCGTAAGGTGGCACTTCGTAACGTCCCTCTACCTGTATCGCGGTATCCGCATCATCGAATCGGAGGGTTCCACAAACCGTCGCCGCCCCAATATCGGTGGCACTCCCAAAAACGCCTGACATTTCACAGTAATGATAGAGATAGACCTTATCAAACAGCACGCCTGCCATCTCGGCACCGTGTCCGATAATACATCGGTTTCCGATCGTACTACTCCCGACATCGCAATAATCGCTAATTCGGCACTGATCTCCGACAAAAATGCTCCCGTGTAAAATCGCGCCGTTTGTGATGTTATTATTCGCACCTGCGATCAGTGTGCCGTTGACGACAACACGCGGTCCTATCACACTGTTTTTTCCCAACACGACATGTCCATTGATTTCAGCAGCATCCGAGATATTTGCGCCGTCGCCGACTTGATCCTCCGTGACCTGTTTTGCGAGATAATCAACGAACCGGTTGTTCGCTTCCAAGACGTGCCACGGCTTATCGACATCAACGAGAAAATCCGTTGCCTCGACTGCCAAAACAGTCCTTCCCTCGTCTACCATGAGTTGCAGGGACTGCGCAATTTCGGACTCAGGCGGCGGCATCCCACCGACAGGTACCTTTGTAACAATGCCGGGGTTCCGCAACAGATAGGGTGTCGCGCGACCCTGAAAAGCATAAACACCACAAAGCCGATGCGAACCGCCGCGTGGGTGTCCCTCAATACCGGTCAGCTTTGAGAGACTCCCGTTTTCGATACGCTCCGTACCGATACCCGCGCAGAGCCAGTCGCTCGCGTCTTCATGACCAAGCGGTTGTACGAGGGCTGCAGCTTCCACGTCGGATGAACGGAACGCTTCAATAAAGTTACGGAGATTGTCAGAAGTGGTTACGATATCACCGTAAACGACGAGGTAGGGTTGATCTTCGAGGTATTCTGATGCTGTCAACACAGCGTCTGCGGTGCCATCAAGCGAGTGCTGTGTGACAAAAACAACGTTGGGTATATCGGCAAGCGCGCCACGCACCTGTTGCGCGTGATGCCCTACCACAACGATAATTCGCTGACATCCTGCCTCGACTAAAGTCTCTACAATTCGGCGAACGATCGGCTGATTGGCGACAGGGATCGTGCATTTCTGTCGAAATTCACCGTAGGGCCACACCTTGCGTCCTAATCCTGCGGCGAGAACAATTGCGGTATCCATCTTAAAGTATCTCTAATTTCCTCCATGCGATATGCTGGTCCGTCCATTCCGCCAAAAACTTTAAATCCGGGGACGGCGTATCCAATTGTTTCATGTATGGAACAACACCGATTACGGGGACACCCGTCAATTTCTCGATTTCGACCGGATTTGTTGCTTCGGCGAGTCCTGCGCGCTCTGGACGGAGTCCGTTGAGAACGATACCAGCAATTTGAATGTTAAACTGTTGCGCGAATGCGACGGTTAAGAATGTGTGGTTTAGCGTCCCTAAACCGGCGGTGGCGACAATGAGTATAGGGAGTTGTAACTGCTCGATGAGATGGACAACCAGAAAATCGTCTCGGATGGGGACTGCGATGCCACCGACACCCTCTACTATCAAGAAATCGTGTCTCCGTTGCAACTCCACAAAGGCATCTTCAATGTGTGACAGGTCTATCTCTCTACTTTCTATCCTCGCTGCCACAGACGGTGCCAACGGATGTCGGAGGTAGATGGGGTTAATCAGGGAGAGTTCATCATCGACCTGTGCAGCGTGCTTGAGGAACCGTGCATCAGCGGTATCGCCAGTGCTAATCGGTTTCATCACGCCTACATCTGTCCCCGCCTGTTTAAGCGACGCAGCAAGCCCCCCAGCAATCACCGTCTTCCCGATTTCCGTGCCTGTCCCTGTAATAAAGATGCCTTGTGTCATATTGTTTCTATTATACGCAGGAAGGCACTTTCCGTCAACAAGTTAAGGGTGAAAGATCAAAGCCATTCAGTTCTCGGTTTTTTCGTCCAATTTTGGACCCCCAGGACCGGTAGGTGCGGTTTGGAACCGCACCGGACTTGAAAAAGAAGATTCAAAAATTTAGAAAATCCGATAATTTATCTAAAACTAAATAGTCCTGGGTGAAAGATTGGAAGGGAGGAAGGATGGAAGCAGGCTACTTGTTGAAATGATGGGAATGTTTGCGTTCGGTGTTTTTTTCTGCTATACTTAACACAAGTTGCCACCCTTGTAGCATAATCTGTTAGATTGTGCCTGTGAGGCAGCACCCCAAACGAACAGTTGTCCCTTGTGTTAAATCTTCCGTAGGAGCGAGTTTTACTCGCGATTCTTTTCTTGTAGGACTTACACATTTAGTAGATCCCGAAAATAAGTTTACATTTTCCGAGATTTATGTTATCATCTATGATTATGGCATATTCAACAGATTTACGCAAACGCGTCCTTGATTTCATTGCTAACGGGGGCAGTAAAGCCGACGCTGAACGCACCTTCGGCACATCAAGAAGGACGATCTATAACTGGTTAGAAGCAGAAGATCCCTTGACTTCTGAGAAACCAGGACCCAAGGGACCCCGCTCCATTGATTATGATGCCCTTCGGCAACATGTCGCTGATTTTCCGGATAAGACTCTCGCCGAACGTGCCAAACACTTCGGTGTTTCAAAAAACGGCATCTTTTATGCGTTATCAAAACTCAATATCACGCGAAAAAAAAGACGACGACCTACAAAGAACAGTGTCCCGTAAAACGCCAAGAGTATCTCTCGGCACTTCAGCAAGAGATAGAAAAAGGCAAAAAACTGGTTTATATTGACGAAAGTGGTTTCAGTGAAACCGATTTCCGTCGGTATGCTTATGCCCCAAAAGGTGTCGGTGTTGAAGCGAAAGTGCCAAGTCATCGGTATAAGACGACGACGTTGATTGCTGCACGTCTTGACGGGCATTTCACGGTGCCTCTGCTTTTCGAGGGCAGTTGTGATGCGATAGTTTTCAACACGTGGCTTTCAAAAATGTTATGTCCATTGCTTGATGATACTTACATCGTCATTATGGATAATGCTTCTTTTCATAAAGGTTCAGAGACAGCAGCGTTGATCCGGGGTTCTGGTGCGAGTTTATTATTTTTACCGCCGTATTCCCCGGAGTTGAATCCCATTGAGAAGGATTTTGCCAACATCAAGCGGATACGTCAATACAATGCTGAGACTTCTATTGATGATATTATAAAAGTGTATAACTAATTACGGGATTTACTATTTCCTCTTAAAGTCCCCCTGATAAGGGGGATTTAGGGGGTTAAATCACTGAAATAGCGATTTTTTTGCTGAAATATATTGCTTTTGGACGCAATTTGCGTAAGTCCTGTGTTGTTTACGTAAACTCTATAATCGTTTGTTTCAGCTTGATTGGAACGGTTCTTAAGGCTATTCACTGAGGAGAAAGATATGGGCTATAGTGATGGTAGAAAACAGGTGCGGCGTATCTTGAGCATAATAGAGCGTCTCCAGAAATCAAGAGGCAGAGGCATCAGAGTTCGTAATCTGGCAAGCTCCTATGAGGTTGATATAACGCGAATCTATGAAGACCTGAAAATTATCAGGGATTTCTACGACCTGAAAAAGGATAAGGGATCCTATTGGATTGAGTCAACCCGTCCGATAAGCTGGCCCCGGATCACATCGGAAGAAACACAGGTTCTGGAATTGGTGATTACGGCTTCTCCACTCGCAAAAGAACAGCGTTTTGAGGCACATCTTAAAAGTGTCTTGGGAAAACTTGACACCTCCCTTGCCGAACATATCCAATCCAAATTACAAGAGAATGTTCCAGCACAACTTGAGCGTGTGAATAATGACGATGCGGTTGAGAAACCTCTGCACCTCTCGGAGAATGTGGAAGCCTATAATGATGACAGTGATAATGACGTTGAGAGACACTTTCGCGTTTTGGAGGAGGCACTCTACGATCAAAAGGCGGTTCGGGCAACTTATCAACCCGGCGGCAAAGCAGCGTTTGTTAGACATATACTGCATCCGTACGCCATCTTTTTCAGGAAATCAGATTGGTATCTTGAAGCACGCTCTAATCAATCGGAGAACGCTTCACTCACCTTCAAAATCCTTCGGTTCCAAAGGGTTACGCTAACGGATGAGACCTTTGAAACGCCTGCAGATTTTTCGTTGTCCGAAGATTTAGCATCTCGGTGGGAGCTCTTCAGCGGTGATCCGATCCGCGTGACGCTTAAGATTGCGGCGCACAAGGCGTATCTCGTTACGGAGAAGGAACGGCACCGATCGCAAGAAATTATAGAGCGGTGTCCAGATGGTGCTGTGATTGTTCGTTATGAGGTACCGAAAGAAGACTTCACATTTTGGGTGTTGAGTCTCGGTGATGCGGTAGAGGTCTTGGACCCACCGGAATTCCGTGCGGAATTTCAGGAGATTGTGAATCGGATGCACAGGCTCTATTTTAGCAAGTCAAAAGTCACATAACTTTGAGGGTCGTATCTGATGTTAATTGTCTGAATCGCGGATGACGCGGATGACGCGGATTAACGCGGAAAAGAGGGACCTCCGATGTTGTCAAGTTGGTCTACAAAATTACTCAGATTTTTTATTTTCGAGGTGTTGAGAATTTTTCCTTGCACATTAAGGATTGGATAGGGTATTATGTTAAGTAGGACTTACGCATTTCCTCTTAAAGTCCCCTGATAAGGGGATTTAGGGGTTAAATAATTGAAATCGCTACTTTTTCGGTGAAATATATCGCTTTTGGACGCAATCTACGTAAGTTCTGTTAATATCTGGGGAAAAGCTACTCGAGTGCGAGATTGAAACATCGTAATTTTTCTGCACCCCATTTTCAATTGACAAAAGAATCTCAAGTTTGAGTTTTTCTTTGAAGGCAAATAATTTTTTCTTGACATATAACCTAATTGGTGGTATTATATTAATTGTCATCGTAATTTTACTGCAATTACATTTTTGGGAGGTAAACCCATGAAAACAAATATCCGAAAACTTGCTTGCTTTCTAAAGTTCTAGATCGTGTAATCACGGAAAGCATAAAACAACTCCTCCGTTGTTTTTTTGAAAGTATGGAAGATGTGGAGTTTGTTGCATAAATTATAGTAGAATCCGAAAATATATGCACACTTGTAGCATAGGCTGTTAGCCTGTGCCTCCGTGAGAACGAACTTCACACATTTACACAACAATACGAGTGTATAAGTAATTACGCGGTCCACTATAAGTCCAAGGTCCAGGCATTTAAAAATATAGATTTCGCGTCATGTAGTTGCAACATTTATTTTCGGATGGAATGCACGGAAAGGTCCAAAGCAACTTTTTAGAACGGAACGGACGTTTTGACGAGCTTTAAAACAGAAAACCACCCCTGTGCGGGGTGGGCAACCTATCCTCCTGGCCGGTCAGGAGGCAGCTCAGCATACGCAATAGTTTTCGGCTGCGACTTTACTTCTGGTGTCATTATTAAAGTATATACTTTCTTGTGCGTGATGTCAAGGAGTTTTTATCGAAAGGTGGAACGAGCAAGGGATACAAAAAAGTCACTTCCGTATCCTTCCAATCTGCCACCCTTCCAGCCAAATATCTTTTAACTGCTTTATTTTCATCTATAAGGGACATTATGTACCGAAAACATCAGATGGCGCGCATCATCCAAGTAGCGCATCTTATTCACAATGAACCCCGTAAATGGACGCGCCCCCGGTTGGCAGAAAAATTTGGGGTCAATAAAACGACCATCCAGCGTGATGTTAATCTCTTATATGATATGGGAATCGAGGTCATTCCGCGTGGAAAACAGGGATATGAAATGGTCTCCGACTTTTTCCTGCCTACGCTTAACTTTGATTTCAAGGAAGCACTTGCACTCATTACGGCAGCGAGTCTTTACCGGGCAGCGGAAGGGAAACAGGCAGTTGAAGTCCTCGACGGTGCCATCAATAAGATTACCTCTGCTTTGCCGAAACAGGTAAACGACACCTTAAATCAGATTTCCCCGCGAATTGAAGTCCCGGATCAACAGATGAGCGGAATCGACGATAACCAGCCGTATAAGGAGGACCTATACCAAGCGATTCGAGAACGGTGCAGCGTCAAGATGGAGTACAATTCTTTCAGCAGTGGACAGAAGACTCACCATCGACTTTCACCCTATGCTGTGCTATTTCGCAAACGCGCGTGGTATGTTATTGGACGTTCCGAAACGTTCAATAGGGTTCTCACATTCCGCATCAATCGCATTGATTCGCTCTCCATTACCAATTTGGGTTATGAAATCCCCGAAGATTTCTCCGTGCAGCGATACCTCGAAAAAAGTTGGGATGTCATGCTCGGACCGGATACGCGCGTTGTTATCCTGTTCGCTCAGCGCATTGCACCACTGATTCGGGAAGTGAACTGGCATCCGACACAGAAAATAAAAGAGAGACCTGACGGTGTCCTTCACTTTGAGGTCACAGTCGCAGGTTGGCGAGAAATCGGTTGGTGGATTCTGGGGTGGGGGCATGAAGCTGCAGTAGTTGAACCGAAAGCGTTGCGGAAATGGATCGCACAAACAGCCCAGGAGATGGTCAAGTTGTATGCGGGAGATTGAATGGAAAGACGGAAGGGTGGACGGGTCGAACCTTTCGGATTATCAAACCAACGGGACATAGGAGATAGAATGCATCTTGTTTACATTGATGACTCTGGAGATGAAGAACTCTGTGTATTTTCAGCCTTAACGATTCGTGCTGACAAATGGAACCCTTGTCTTACGGCAATAAAAAAATTCCGGCACGATATACAAACGAGTGACGGTATCTTTGTTTACACCGAATTCCATGCGTGGAAATTTGTTTCAGGGCGCGGCAAAATTGCTGATGACGTAGTTCCCAAGGGACAACGATGCCAAATTTTCAAACAGACGCTTCAAATGGTGGCGACCTTGCCAGAAACCCGACTTTTTAACACCGTGTTCCCAACTAAAGCGAGCGAGCCTGCTTATGAAGCTTTACTCGGAGGTATCAACCAAACCCTACAAAGATGGGATAGTCACGCGATTTTGATCTGTGATGAAGGGAAAGATTCTATCTACACAAGATTGGTTAGGCGCATGCAAACTTCAGAAAATGGCGTAATTGATCGTATTATTGAAGACCCATTTTTTAAGCAATCCGATCAGTCATATTTCATTCAGTTATCTGATTTCTGTGCTTATGCGCTGCTTCGCCAAGAACGTCCGATTGCGTCGAAAACGAAGTATGGGCTCGATCAAGCATTTGATCTGTTAGCACCAATATCGGAAGGAATTATACGACCGGATTCCTGAACAAACAAATAGCATAAAAAAAGCAGGGCCTACATCCACCGCCGAGGGAGGGTTCAGTCCTGCACAGTAATATTATAACATTTAACCCAAAAGCAGTCAAGTGCTTTTCCAAATATTTTAACAAAAATGAGATTGAGCGAAATTTTTTTCAAGATTTTTTTAATCAGTCGCAGGTTTGTGCGACTGGTCGTGTGGTATACTTAATAAAAAGGAGGGTTCAAGATGGTTATAGATAACCGACAAAAAGACAAAATCTTAGCCGCCCACTTTGCTGCGACAAGCCCAAATGACTCTGCAGAGGCATTTATTGGTTCAATGTTTGATAAGGACCAATACAATCAACTCAAACTGTGGTGGGACGATATGGATGCCTTACAAGTAATCCGAGCTGCGGAACATTATGTTAGAAATCGGAACCCAGAAAACGAACAATTTACAGAACCAACTAAAAAACCGTTTGCGGATGAAAACGGGCTTATTCAGTTCAGCGGAAAGACGATTGGTAAGATTTATAATTATTACCGGACCGTGCTTCCGCAAGAGATGCAGATTAAGATAGCGTATGATAGTTTAATTGACCGGTTTTGGAAATTTGTGCAACAGGAAAAATGTGCAATTCGCCTGTCTGAGAACGATCTAACAATCCAAATCTTTGTTCCACAAATCAATCCAAATATCGAATTTGACCTTGTGTCCGAATGGAACAGATTCATCAAATTCGCGTATTCAGAAGCAGAATTGTACAAATCATTTACGTTGCTTGTGAATAGTTTAAAACTGGCGGATCGTGGTTTTGGCTATGTCTGCTTCCCGCTTGCAACACCAGACATGGGACACTGGTTAGCAGCATTTTACATGGCAACACTCCGTGAGCGGGTTTTGCGAAACGCTGACAACTACAAAGAAACAGACGGTGCATTTAGAAAGGCACGTGATAATGTCAAAAAATATCAAGATCAATTGAATACTGATAGTTTGACAGAGAAGAGACGCTCCAGTATTGAAACAAAATTGAACGATGAAAATCAAAAGTTGAATGGCGCGATGCAAAATCGCAAATCTGCCCTGAAAGTGAATCAGAAGGCACTGGATCAAATTTTGTCGGACTTGCGACACCAGACTGACCCAATCCATTTTGATCATGCCGAAGATCTTTCACATCAGTTCAATCGGACAGGGTCAATGCAATTTTCCTATGGCACGGTTAAACTTAAGTCACAAGGCGGGAAAAGTAGCATTGAAGACACAATCGTTGACATTTTGAACACATCGATTACACCTCCAAATTGTCCGTTTGTGTCGCTTAATGAAATGCCAGAGATTGTTGTGCGCGGTGCTGGTGACAATGCCAAAAACCTATGTTACAGCTGTGGTCGACATCTTCCAACAAATGAGAAGCGTCAACAAGCAAATCGTTTTGTTCTTGGAGACCCATCTCAACGACTACAATCAGGTGGAAATCAGACTCAACCGTCGGTTTGTGGTGAATGCCTCACAGTTGCCTTTGCTTGTCCTGTCAAACTCACGAGTGGAGCGATTGTTGTACAGCTTGCACCCCACGACTGGACAGATGAATCTTTTTCTATTGAAAATCATCTGAGAATGCTGACCCTTGGAGAGTTAAATTTGGTCGCGGGACGCTATCTTTTGATTAACTGCCGGGAGTTTGTAGGTAGCGGTAACAACCGTACACTAGTCTCAGAAAAAATTGGCCAAAGGCAGTACACGCTTTGGCGGGTTGCATGTACATTTCCTGCTGCAGCATTGCAGACAATGAAGTTTACACTTTTTGCTGATGGGACTGAAATTCCACTCAAAAAACGTCACTTTGTATGGTTAAGCTTACTAAACGAAATTTTCTCGCCAAGCCTTGTCATTGGACAGCGAGATAATATTCCGCTCGGGCAAGCCATCCGACTCATTCAGAAAGACGAAGTAATCTCTGCAATCTATAAACTCGTAACTGCAGAGACTACAGAGGCGAGACAACTCACTGATTGGTCATACAGTGAAAAACGGAGTCTTGAGGAACTCCGTGAAAAACACTGTGATTTACTCAAAGATTCCTCAAAAGGAGATAAATTGATGTCGAAACAAGCAGAATTCTACCGTGATGTCGCTGCCCTCACTGGATTAACTTACGCTTATTGCGACTACCTCCGCGGTGAGTTAAGAAAAAAACCAGATATTGACACTGTGCGCGAGGTCAAAAAACTCATTGAGAAAGTTGTGAATCCAAGTTTTTTCAACTACCAAGCCTCTGATGTTCTTCCCGGCACACGCGCCACGATGTACTGCAACGATGATAACTATTTCTGTTACGCAGAGGCGAAGCGACTGTTGGAAGACACGCTCAAATTGGATCTATCTGACCGCAAAGGACACACCGACAAAGGGCACGAGTCACTAACTATCTTCTTTGACGATATTCTCAACGCCTATGCCGCTATATCGCAGAAGTACTGCAAGAAGGCACAGCAAAGGAAGTTATCTTATCAACTCAAACTGAACCTTCACGCGAAGTTCGCATCCTTATTCAATCAAAAAGGAGATTAACCCAAATGGCAATTAACGTGAAATCTGGGCTTGAAAACTATTCGGACGAACCGCGCTTCCACTTTGACATTTACGCAATCCTTGAAGGTGGGCAAGAACTCTTTTTTGGACACGAAACACAGGTGAATGTTAACATAGTCGAAACGGTCACTATCCCGTTGCCCAGTAATGGTGAAGAAGCCAATGGAGATGATGGGCTCGAAAAATGTTATCTCTCCCCGACAAAACGCCGTGGTGTCGAACGCCGTGCCTTAATTTGGGCACCAACTGGAAATGGGTTGTTAGGAGATTCCTTGAACTGTGGCATTCCCCATACGTGTAGTAAGGCAGAGTGTCCAATCTGCCGTGTTTTTGGCGGTCTCATCACAAGTAAGACCAAGGTTGAAGGCGAGTCCGAAGAACGTCCGGCAACGACTCTCATCGGACGGCTTACGCATAGCGGGGGAGTAGCAATTCAGGAATTGGGCCCCGAGGAAAAACAACGGGCAATGCACCCTTCAATGATCCGGAAAGCACCTGAATCCGAACCTACACCGACACCTTTCAAACGGGAATACAATCAACCCGGACTGCTCTATCCGGTTTACAATCACTGTTTAAGCATGACGGAAACAGAATTTTCTGCTGTTGCCTATGCGTTTATGGGGGCTTTGGCTCGATTAGGGGCTGGCAATCCTAAAGGTGTCAAAATTCACGATGATACACTTGTCAAAGATACCGCTGAGCCATGGATCGTTGTTGACCAATATCTTGCTCCGCTTGGCAAACGACCTGTCGTTTCCCCAGCTATTACAGACATTAAAGCAGCGAAAAAACAGTTTAGGAGAGCTGCCTTTTCAGTCGAAGGAAGGGAACAAGAACCTGCCAGTGAATTGACCCGAGGGAGTTTCCATCGCTACATTGGGGACGATGCCATCGTCAAGTTATCAGAGTATCTAACTAAGTTTGAAGAGGATGTACTCAATGTGGATGCTTAAATTGGTGATTAAACCGACATCAGGATTGACGTTTCGACGGATGCCATCATCTATCTTGCATATCAGTACATACCCGTTTCTACCACCGACAACGATGTCTGGCTTTTTACGTCGATTGAAGATGCTGGAAGTTGGACATCTACCCGAAACTGCCGTTAAAGACCCTGATTACTATGCTTTGCCCTCGCAACTTTGTCCCCTCGGAGCGTATCCAAAAGTGAACGAGCATCGCATTCATACAACAAAACGGCAAGGCATCAGATCTTTCAACCATAACGCCTTCTCGCGAATCGTTCGACACCAATCCACGAAGGAAGTCTATCAACTCCATACGTGGGAATACCTTTTCGCAGAAAAACTCACCGGTTATGTAGTTTCGCAAGACGAGCAACTCTTAAGCCAATTAAAAACTGTTGAGAACTTCGGTTGTAAGATAGGCAAAGAGGGGTACGCTTTTGTGGATAGCGTTTCTGGTCCCACACAACTCACTTTGGAACAAAAGCGAGCAAAGCCCGATACGCTCCTACCCGGTGCAGCACTCATTGGAATTCCATGTGAGGCGTTCCCGCTGTACCGATATGCTTGGGAAACCGGAGCCACTCAAAACACTAACCTTTCACACCCAGAGCCAAGTACTATTGAAGGATTTATCCCATTTGTCGCCGGAGAGGTTCGCGAGGCAATTGAACTTGACTATTATACCGATGGGAACATTCATCTCCCGAAGCCCTTTATTGATGAATTGTGGGAAGGAGAGACAGATGGTTAATGCAACGGATATCGTGAAGGTGGGACGGGTTTTCTTTGAACCGGATAATGGACCTGATGTAGAAAAGGTAACTGTTCTCACATTAGATAGCCATGTTGGTAATGTTGTCAAGTTGGTGGAAAAATTTCAACGAGATTTTTATCCTGCCTTTGGACAGAGTGAGAAATTGACTCGCGACCTTCTCATACGTGCTGCCGAAAAGCACGATAACGCAAAGCCTGACACCTTCCGCGTAACCTATCGGAGTTGGAAAGATAACGCTCGTAGATCGCTCGGTTATTCTTTTGCTGGGCACCGCTTTAGGGTTTCCGATCCTGATCGTTATGTTGAACTGCTAATCCGACTTCACCACGAATTCTCTGTTGAGGGTATCGTCAAAGCACAAGCGGAAGTCAAGACAGAGAAAGAGTTAGCAGACGCAAAATTTAAGAACTTTCCGTTTGACCTCTACATTTTAGAAATGTGTGATCAGATAGAAGCAGAACTTGAGACTTACGCTTTTACAAACGATGTTCAACCGCGGGTTTTTATGGATTTTCACTCGCGCCAGCGTGATGAGGGAATAATTGAAGTCAGTCCTTATCCATTTGATAACGAGGAGATCTCTCTATCGCTTACTTATTATGAATTTGATGTGTGTGAGGAACATCGTCATCAAATATCTAAGGCTCTGAAAGAGAATAATCGCGAGAATGGTGTTGACTTTCTCCGTGATATGATTATTAACGCACACAACAAAGCAGAACGTCAACAAAAGGAGATGATTTTATGCAAAACGCATTAGAGGCATATAAAAAGTTTACGGAATTCGATCCAAATCCGATGCAGGAAGAACTTTTCGACCACATTGCTCCAAAAAAGAAAAATCCTGCCCTTCTGCTCAAAGCACCTACAGGCAGCGGAAAAACAGAGGCAGTGCTCATTCCCAGTCTTAATGCTGAACGTAGGCTCTTTCTTATTTTCCCTGCGCGAAGCCTCGTTGACGACCAGATTGGGCGGTGTGAAAAATATCTCCAGCGTGCATCAGAAGAAACCGACAGATCTTATGCGCTTGTAGTTGATAGAGGATCTGAGGCATCCCGTACCGTTTTTGAAAATGGGAAAAAATTAGAAACAGGGAGACGGCATCTCTATGATGGAGATATTATTCTTACAACGTTCGACAAGTTCTTGTATCGGTTTTTCGGTTTTGGTGAGCCTAACAAGTCTTATATTTTCCCGTTCCGAATTCACCATAGCAAAAAGCAAAATCTTTTCTGTTTTGACGAGGTTCATGCCTATGATCAGGTTGCATTTGTTAATTTTGAACGTCTCATAAAAGCACTCTACAAAGCCAATTTGGATATGGTTGTCATGACTGCGACAATGCCCAAAACGTATCAAGCAAAATTAGATTTTTTGGATCCGGTCGATTATACTACAGGGATTGAGCAGCAAGAACTTGAGCAATGTCAGGACAGACCTTATCCAGACAAGGCGATTAAGTATATTGCTGCACAGAAGAATGAGGTTAAAAACGAAATCTGTGCCTATGTAACCGAACACTATGAGTCGGATAAGAGAATTATTGTTACTATTGAAACGGTTAAGGACCTTATCTCAGTCTATAAACGCATGAAAGACCAGAACGGTGGAAAAAACATTTTCCTTTACCACGGTCGACTTACCAATGATCAACGCAAGAAGATTTATAGTAAACTAAAAAAGTGCGAAGACAACGCTAACAATGAAGGCTACCTCCTTCTCACAACAAGTGCTATTGAAGTCGGATGTGACCTTGACGCACGTTTGCTTATTACTGAGTTGTGCAATCCTGATTCACTCATTCAACGCGCGGGCAGATGCAACCGCAAAGGAAAAACAAAAGATGCTGAAATTGTTGTTGTAGGTGACAAAATACCCTCTTTTCTCTCTATCCTTTCCGAAGAGAAAATTGAGAAATACCTTGAGAAGTTGCAGCAGCAGAATGGAAAAAACTTTAACCCGAGCGACATCCTTGAACTTATGGAATACGAACCGCATTCTGACTATAGGGCGGAAGTGCTTTTTGATATGTTGTATGAATATGTCTACGAAGCACGTCTTGAGAACAAGCCCTTGCATGATAGAGGACTTGTGATTACGCGAAGTTTTGAACCCTCAATCATGCTTACAACCAAAGTACCAGAAGAAGGAGCAAAGCACCAACCCGAAAACAGTGTGAGTGTGTCTATCCGAAGTTGTATAGCGAGAGGAGAAGATAATGAGTCTATCAACCCAGAGTTTAAGGTATACCAACGGTTTTACGATGAGTATAACGAGGAATTTAAGTTTGTTGAGCTTACTCGTGGTGGGAGTATCTACTTTAAAGAACTCTTTGTTGAAGTTCCCGAATCTTACTTCTCTGAGGAATGCGGATATGTTGAACCACCAAAAGTGTTTGAATATCGCTATACTCAAGGCTACCGACAAAATATAGCCTATAAAACAACTGATGAAAACGACAAGCCTAAAGATATTTGGCTGTACTATTTGAAAAATTTAGAGAATCCGAAAGCAGAGGATACCATACAACTCCAGTCCCCAGAAACAATTAGTGGAGAACCCGAAAAAAGTACAGAACCTTTAGAAGGTCCTAAACAGTTGACGCTTTTTGAACGCTGATTAAGGAGACCACCCATGCCCATCAGTACACTCATCTCACTCATACCCGAAACCGATGTAACGCTCCGCCCAACAATGGGGCACCACGCACACGCCGCGTTTCTCGCCATCATGCGGAAAAGCGACCCAGACCTCGCAGAAACACTCCACGCACAGTCCACACAGAAACCGTTTACCGTCTCGCCGCTCATCGCGGAGGCGAAAAAACGCGACAATCTGCTTCACATCCGGGCAGGTACCGACTGCAAACTCCGATTTACTTTCCTTGATGACGCGTTGTTTCAACACTTCGGTAAAGCCTTCTTGACACTCACGATGCCACCCATTCGTTTGGGAGAAGCGGTTTTTCAGGTGAGACAGATGGTCTCATACGCCACAGAAGAACGCAGTTGGAGCAAAAGCCAAACCTACGCAGAACTCGTCCAATCTGCAAAGACGGATACCCGGATGTCCTTCCGATTCTATTCACCGACAGCGTTCCGACGGTTGACACCGCGCGGGCAGAAAACGCGTAACGATGCTTACTTAGACCTCGATCGGTGCTATCAGAGCTGGATCAACAAATGGAACGCCTTCGCACCTATAAAACTTGATAAAGCCGAAATCCTCGCATTCATTTCGGATCACGCACAAGTGACAAGCGTAACAACGAAATCACGGGCACTCAACTTCGGAAGACATACCGAGGTCGGATGGGTCGGCACATGTGCTTGCGTCTTCTATCCCGAAGATTCATTAGATACGGAGCTACTCCAAATAGCGAACTGCTTGGCAAATTTTGCATTCTACTGCGGCACCGGCTACAAAACCACAATGGGCATGGGACAGACGAGGAGAGTACACTAAGATTGGAAGATTGGAAGATTGGAAGATTGGAAGATTGGAAGATTGGAAGATTGGAGGAAAAGTGGAAGGTTGGATGACGAAGAACAGGAAGATTGGCGGGTTGGAAATTCCACCCTTCCACCCTTCCACCCTTCCACCCTTCCATTCATGGATTTAGGAGGACAGATATGGATGAACGATTGGAGCGTCGGAAGAATATGAACCGTGGGTATCGCAAATTGAGAACATGGCAAATGGCGATTGAATTGTACGCTTTTTTGTCTGAAAAAGTCAAAGAAATTCCCGGCTCTCCGTATCGTTTGGTTGCACAAATTTTAGATGCTGGATCATCAATCTCTGCCAACATCGCTGAAGGGTACTGCAGACGTTCTCTAAAAGAGTATCTTTACTTTCTCAATGTTGCATTGGCATCTGCAGGAGAAGTATATTCTCGGTGCTATGCCTGCTATCGGGCAAGGCAATTTTCAGCGGCGACGTTTGACGCAATAGATGAACAGCACTATGCGATGGAAAACGCGTTACTTCGTCAAATCGAATCACTTCAAGCAAAACAGCAAAAAGGCGAATGGGACGATAACCTTTTCCTCCGCGAAGATGAAGTCATCTACCTTCTAAACCAGATTGACGGATAGGACAACAGAAAACTGGAAGGATGGAAGATTGGAAGAATGGAAGATTGGAAGGGGGGAAAACTGGAAGATTGGAAGGGGGGAAGATTGGATGGCTGAGGACAGGAAGATTGGCGGATTGGAATCTTCCATCCTTCCATCCTTCCAACCTTTAGGTTAGGAATAAACGACACGGCAGACCCTGCCAACCTTCCAACCTTCCATCCATCCTTCCTTCCAACCTTTAGGTTAGAAGTAAACGACACGGCAGACCCTGCCAACCTTCCAACCTTCCATCCTTCCAACCTTCCAACCTTCCAACCTTCCATTCCCTTAAAATAGGAGAAATTAGCATGTCTGATTATATCCCACTTTCACAAATAAATACTTATGTCTTCTGTCCTCGGCGGTTTTACTATGAATCTATTGAGGGCCATCAGGTCGTCAACGACCATGTTGAGGAAGGCAAGATTAAACATGAAAACGTCCATACAGCAGTGACGGACCGAAAAAAAGCGGATAAAACTATATCGCGTCGGCAATACCTCGCTTCAGACACTTTGGGTGTCTCCGGTTATACTGACCTTGTTGAGGAGAAAGATGGCATCCCGTATCCAGTCGAATTCAAAAAGGCGGGCATGGGCAATTGGCTGAACGATCAGGTGCAGCTTTGCCTGCAGGGGTTGTTATTAGAGGAAAAAACGGGGATTTCGATTCCACACGGTTATGTCTTCTACATCGGCTCTAAGCGGCGGCGGAAGGTTCCGTTTGATAAGGAGCTCCGAGAGGCAACGCTCCGTTATGTAGCGAAGGCACGATCGCTCTTGGATTCTAAAAAGATTCCGAAGCCTGTTCACGATAACCGGTGCAACGGCTGTAGCGTCCGTCCGATCTGCCTACCGGATGAGGTCGCCTATCTCCACGAATTAGATGAACGTCCAAAACGCATCAAACCCGCACTCGGTATTGATAATGTTTTATATGTCGATGAGCCGGGCTGTGCCATCAAAAAGACGGGTGAACGTCTCCTCGTTGTCAAAGAAAACGATACCCTCCGAGATATTCCGCTCATCCATCTCGGACAAGTCGTTATCTCTGGCAATGTCAATCTCACGACCCCCGCGATGCAAACGCTCTTACACGAGGGTATCCCTGTTGTGTTTCTCTCCGCTTACGGACGGTATCACGGCGCGTTGACACCACAAGTGTCCCGAAATTCGCTCTTACGGTCTGCCCAACACAAGGTCGCAAATACCCCCAACGCATGCCTTGAATTGTCAAAAGCATTTGTGCAAGGGAAAGTCGCGAATATGCGGACGATGCTCCAACGCCGAAAATGGCAGGCTCCCGATAACGAAGATCCCGCATTAGAACCATTATTGGCTAATATCAAAACGATGAAAACGATGGAAAAACGTATCCATAAAGCCACAGAACTGCCAGAATTATTGGGAATAGAAGGTAACGCTTCCGCTGCATATTTCCGGGCATTCAACTTCATGCTCAAATCCGAGATAGGTTTCGATTTCCAACGCCGAAGTCGCCGTCCACCCGCTGATGCAACCAACGCACTCTTGAGTTTCGCCTATTCATTGCTCACGGCTGATCTCATGTCCGCAATTCAGACAGTTGGATTAGACCCATACATCGGTTTCTTTCACCAACTCAAATATGGCAAACCCTGCCTTGCGCTCGATTTGATCGAAGAATTCCGACCCATTATCGCCGACTCCGTTGTCATTACTTTAATCAACAACCGGCGTATCAAGCCAGAAGATTTCACACAATCTCATGGCGGTTGGTACCTCAAGGAACATCGGCGGAAGGTATTCTATGCAGCCTATGAGGCACGAAAAAGTGAGACGATCACGCACCCCGTGTTTAAGTATAAACTCACATTTCGGCGTGCCATGGAATTACAAGTGCGCCTTTTGGCGAAATATCTAACAGGCGAAATTGATCGATATACACCGCTGACGATTCGGTAAAAGCGGATGAAAGAAGGAGGGACTGGAAGACTGGAAGACTGGAAGAATAGACCTGAAACTATGTTTGGGAAACATGCCAGTCGGTATCAAAGGAGGGACTGGAAGACTGGAAGACTGGAAGAATGGGGGGCACTTCCATCCTTCCAATCTCCAATTTTCCACCCTTCCACCCTTCCACCCTTTAGGTGAGGAGTAAAGGACAAGGCAGACCCTGCCAACCTTCCAACCTTCCAACCTTTAGGTTAGAAGTAAAGGATAGGACAGACCCTGCCAACCTTCCAACCTTCCAACCTTCCAACCTTCCAACCTTTAGGTGAGGAGTAAAGGACACGGCAGACCCTGCCAACCTTCCATCCTTCCAATCTTCCAACCTTCCAATCTTCCAACCTATATGGACTTTGGAAGTGAGAGTTTTACGAGGAGTTGCTAAATGCATTACACAGTCGCTTATGATATAACTGACGATAAACGTCGAAACAAAGTCGCTAAAATTTTGAAGGATTTTGGAAGTCGTATCCAGTTCAGCGTCTTTGAGTGCAACACGGATCGCCGCGCACTTCTACGCCTCCAAAATCGCTTGGAGAAGGTAATTGATTTGCAAGAAGATACAATCACCTTTTACCATCTCTGTGCGGCGTGTGAAAAACAAATTGACCGAATCGGTCTAAAAAAAGGACTTGACGAGCAGTCCTATATTGTGTAAAATTGATAAGGAAGCTGGTTTCGATGAATCCAACTTGAAATCAAGAGAATTATCGGTTTTGGAATCCCAATCCGTTAGGTTTGGGAGGAAAAACCGCCCTCGTGAATGAGACCAAACGTCTAAAAAACATTTGACTTTGGACTGAAATTGTGATATAACTACCATATCAGGTTGGAAACCCGCATGAATAGCATTGTCGCTTAACAATGTGCTGGTTTCCTCCTACTATTATTCAGGGGATAAACGCCTGATACCTGATATACATGAAACGCACCTTTAGATACCCTGTGTATCCGACACGGACGCAGGAAATGACATTACTACAGTGGCTTGACCATCTTTGTGAACTTCAGAACTCTGCTCGCCACGATCGGATTGTTGCCTTAGAAACTGAAGATCGTTTCGTCACGCTTTCCGAGCAGCAAGAGAAGTTGACGGAAGCGCGTGAGAAATATGATGATTTTCGTGAAGTGCCTCAAGATTTTCAGAACCACGCTTTACGGCGTAACGACAAAGCGTTTGTTGCCTTCCGTAAACGTTGCGAGAAGGGTGCTGCGAAAAAAGGGTTCCCTCGCTATAAAAAGCGTGTGCGTTCTTTGACCTGGAGTCTCCGTGAACGTCCGAAAGTGGTGCGTCGAAAAACAAAAGATACGGATAAACAGACAATACGCGTTCGTGAAAACCCGATCCGAGAGACAACATGGAAACACGACCGCTTGAAAGTGCCGAAGTTAGGCGAAGTGAAAATCTACATGCACCGCCCGTTGGCAGGCGATCCGAAAGAAGTCTCACTCGTGAAAAAAGCATCCGGTTGGTATGCCCATATTTCCTGTGAAATCCCCGATACCGCGAAGGTTGAACCCACAGACGCAATAGCCGTTGATGTAGGCACAACGCACTATCTGACGACTTCTGAAGGTGAAAAGGAAGATAACCCTCGCTGGTATCGTCAAGCAGAAGACTTACTCCGAAAACACTCCAAGGCCCTCTCTCGTAAGAAGTTGGGTTCTAACCGTAGAAAGAAACAACAACACAAACTTGCTTTGCATCATGAGCGCACAGTCAACAGACGCGGAGACTTTATCGGTAAACTCGTTTACAAACTTTACCATCGTTATGAAAATAACGTTTTGATTGCGGAGGATTTGAAAACCGCCAATATGGTTCAGAACAAACACCTCAGCAAGAGCATCAGCGATGCATCTTGGGCAACGTTCTTTGCGTGGAGTAGAAACATAGCCGAAAGAGACGGTTTCCATTTCCACCAAGTCGATCCGAAGAATACCTCGCAAACCTGCTCAAGTTGCGGTCAGAAATCGGCAAAGAAACTTTCTCTTTCGATCCGAACTTTTAAGTGTCAGTCTTGTGGCACGGTTTTAGACCGCGACCACAACGCTGCGCGAAACATCCTTTTTAAGGCAGCTGCTGCCTTTCGTGGAGAGCGGTGGGTTGCCACCCTCTATGAAGCGAGAAACAAGAACGAAGCACGAGACGCAGGTTTGCAGGGAGCAACACAGTTAACGTTGTTTGATGCTCTTAACAAGCCCAAGTCTTCAGGCTTGGGTAGTTGACAAGCCTCTTGATAGCAAGATTGAAATGAAACATGAGCGAAAGCAGACCGAAAAACCCTTGACCCTCACAGAGAGGTAAAAACCCTTATGATCCGTGTGTTGAACCGATCAGTCATATTTTTTTATGATCTCCGCGCTCCTGGAAATTCTTCGCGCGCGGAATCGCTACCCCTAAAAGCACGTACCGTAAGACCTCCGAAGGGGCGGACTTGAAATCAAAAGAACCTCGATTACGAGATTGAAACGAAGCAAGGTGCGGGGCGTTTGGTGCGTTCGATGACGGATAAGGGCTTGAAATCAAAAGAACCTCGATTACGAGATTGAAACAGATCAGGCACATCAGGCGGTTCAGCAGAAACCAAACTTGAAATCAAAAGAACCTCGATTACGAGATTGAAACTATGCTTAGACCATCTATACCCCGCGTCCCATGAGCTTGAAATCAAAAGAACCTCGATTACGAGATTGAAACAATGGATCGCCTCCACTTGTCACGGGTTCTCCAAAAACCTTGAAATCAAAAGAACCTCGATTACGAGATTGAAACTAAAAATATGGTTGCGCCTGCAAGTTCTTCCCATTTCTTGAAATCAAAAGAACCTCGATTACGAGATTGAAACAGGACAGACCTTATGGACGCATACCAAATCAGAACAGCTTGAAATCAAAAGAACCTCGATTACGAGATTGAAACTATCCGGATATTATTCCCGATGATGCCATTGATGTCGAACTTGAAATCAAAAGAACCTCGATTACGAGATTGAAACGTAGAGGTAACCATCTTTGAGGATGAAGGATTTTCTGCTTGAAATCAAAAGAACCTCGATTACGAGATTGAAACACTGAGTACTCGGAGTGGGCTGAGGAGAGATTCGGGACTTGAAATCAAAAGAACCTCGATTACGAGATTGAAACATCGCATACAACTGCTCATCAAGTGAGTGCCAGTCAGCTTGAAATCAAAAGAACCTCGATTACGAGATTGAAACATCGCATACAACTGCTCATCAAGTGAGTGCCAGTCAGCTTGAAATCAAAAGAACCTCGATTACGAGATTGAAACATGACGAGGTTACCATTTTGGATGACGGCATCCTCGAAGACTTGAAATCAAAAGAACCTCGATTACGAGATTGAAACGTCAGGGTGTCGTTGCGTCATATCACCGCCTTCTACGCTTGAAATCAAAAGAACCTCGATTACGAGATTGAAACTCAACGCGTCGCGACGCGTCAAGAAATTCGGTAAGGACTTGAAATCAAAAGAACCTCGATTACGAGATTGAAACCAAGAGTATGTTTTGCCCCGTGATTTCGGTGAACTCAAGGATGCTTGAAATCAAAAGAACCTCGATTACGAGATTGAAACATCAAAATCGCACCGCATCCGAGAGAATCCGTTTCGCTTCTTGAAATCAAAAGAACCTCGATTACGAGATTGAAACAATAGCAAGTAATCACGATCATTCGCACCCGTATTCAGTGTCTTGAAATCAAAAGAACCTCGATTACGAGATTGAAACTCTCACTACCATCAAGTCGGGGGAGTTCCCATCGACCCGCTTGAAATCAAAAGAACCTCGATTACGAGATTGAAACGTTGCGTTCTGATGGCTTCCTGCCGACTCTCATCTGGCTTGAAATCAAAAGAACCTCGATTACGAGATTGAAACTCTATCTGATACCGGCTTGCCTTGCATGTAGTTCATGCTTGAAATCAAAAGAACCTCGATTACGAGATTGAAACATATAGACTGCTCTGTTATCGGGGTTTGCGTACTCAACTTGAAATCAAAAGAACCTCGATTACGAGATTGAAACAATCACGGCGGAGCAACCTTTGCATGTATCACGTCACCTTGAAATCAAAAGAACCTCGATTACGAGATTGAAACGGGGATGATGGTTGCCGTACCCGCGTCGACAGCCGTTTCTTGAAATCAAAAGAACCTCGATTACGAGATTGAAACTTCGCTTCCATTTTCGCTGCTTCCCGCTCGCGTTGACTTGAAATCAAAAGAACCTCGATTACGAGATTGAAACAAAAAAGTGTTAAAATACAAACAGCCGATACCAACTTGAAATCAAAAGAACCTCGATTACGAGATTGAAACTGGCGGTGCAGCGTTTCCGCCAACAATGCTCTCACTCTTGAAATCAAAAGAACCTCGATTACGAGATTGAAACAATTACCAAATCAATGTTCTGGGGGTCTAAAGATACAAACTTGAAATCAAAAGAACCTCGATTACGAGATTGAAACTCGTAAATTTCACATATAATTGGTCTGTATTCATCACTTGAAATCAAAAGAACCTCGATTACGAGATTGAAACATTGGGGCGTGTTGAAAATATGGCGGGTGCTGCGTCTTGTATGCTTGAAATCAAAAGAACCTCGATTACGAGATTGAAACTATAAGTCTGTGGGTTGCCAATTTTTTACCTCTCTTTACTTGAAATCAAAAGAACCTCGATTACGAGATTGAAACATGCTCTGCTGCTTCGTGCTTATTTTTGTCCGGGATTTCTTGAAATCAAAAGAACCTCGATTACGAGATTGAAACTCGATCACGAGCATGTATATCGAGTTAGCCGCATGGAAACTTGAAATCAAAAGAACCTCGATTACGAGATTGAAACATCAATAATCTCTGAGCGTGAAGCTTCGGAGCTTGCGACTTGAAATCAAAAGAACCTCGATTACGAGATTGAAACAAGTGACGAAAACTCTGCACGCGGACGTCTATGTTTCCTTGAAATCAAAAGAACCTCGATTACGAGATTGAAACGAGACGCATCGCTTATCAGAGCGGACACCGAATTACTTGAAATCAAAAGAACCTCGATTACGAGATTGAAACGTGGAGTAACCTATGAATGATGTAAAGCCAGCGAAGGACTTGAAATCAAAAGAACCTCGATTACGAGATTGAAACATCGTTGTAGTGCGTCATAAGCGTCGTACGCATGTGAATCTTGAAATCAAAAGAACCTCGATTACGAGATTGAAACGGAAGTGTAAGCCCGTGATATACCCCTCACCAAGTTGCAGACTTGAAATCAAAAGAACCTCGATTACGAGATTGAAACAAACATCACTGGCACGTCAAGGGACATCATCGTAAACTTGAAATCAAAAGAACCTCGATTACGAGATTGAAACCGTCCTCTGTTTTCCATGTTGCACCAGATGCAATAGCTTGAAATCAAAAGAACCTCGATTACGAGATTGAAACGTCGCATTCGGTTTCTGTGCCGATGTAGGCGATGCGGTGCTTGAAATCAAAAGAACCTCGATTACGAGATTGAAACATACCTAACTTCCGCGCTTCTATCTTGACTTGTGCTGCCTTGAAATCAAAAGAACCTCGATTACGAGATTGAAACCTGAAAGACAACCCTACGCTTGAGGGTATCCAGTTTTACGCTTGAAATCAAAAGAACCTCGATTACGAGATTGAAACTTAAAGTAATCGACGAAATGTGCCAATAGCTAAGGTTCTCTTGAAATCAAAAGAACCTCGATTACGAGATTGAAACCAACACTTCAATTTCGCAGCAACGTCAAGTTAGATAAAGACTTGAAATCAAAAGAACCTCGATTACGAGATTGAAACTGGTGATAACTTCAGCGTTACGGCATGTTCAAACGGCTTGAAATCAAAAGAACCTCGATTACGAGATTGAAACAGTATAACTTCGGTTGCGGTCGATGCGACCAACAACACTTGAAATCAAAAGAACCTCGATTACGAGATTGAAACCTCTCATTTTCTTCTTCATCAGTTATCGTTATTCTTTCTTGAAATCAAAAGAACCTCGATTACGAGATTGAAACAACTATATCGTCAAGCGTCAAGGGCTTTCCGTTTCGGATTCTTGAAATCAAAAGAACCTCGATTACGAGATTGAAACAGAGAACCCGTCTAAATCTAAAGAGACGGGACAGAAACTTGAAATCAAAAGAACCTCGATTACGAGATTGAAACTACTTATCACCTTTTTACTACAAATGCAAAAAATACTTGAAATCAAAAGAACCTCGATTACGAGATTGAAACGTTCATACGCCAGTTTCTTGCGTTCCATCGGCACTGCCGGATACCGCTTGAAATCAAAAGAACCTCGATTACGAGATTGAAACCATGTGTCCAAGCGCGTAGTCTTGGCGCACTAATTGGCCTTGAAATCAAAAGAACCTCGATTACGAGATTGAAACATAGTCGCTCCGCAAGTGCATTTTTTGCTAAAGGGTTGCTTGAAATCAAAAGAACCTCGATTACGAGATTGAAACGCCATCCAGGCCCCCCCACAAATACGGCACGTCATGCTTGGCTTGAAATCAAAAGAACCTCGATTACGAGATTGAAACATGATTACCCCTTTGCTTTGGTATCCAAATCATATTGCTTGAAATCAAAAGAACCTCGATTACGAGATTGAAACATAATATCAGTCGCTTCAACGATCAGATTTCTAAACTTGAAATCAAAAGAACCTCGATTACGAGATTGAAACTTCGATAAGGTTCGAGTTCTATCGGTCTAACCCATACTTGAAATCAAAAGAACCTCGATTACGAGATTGAAACGTTCATACGCCAGTTTCTTGCGTTCCATCGGCACTGCCGGATACCGCTTGAAATCAAAAGAACCTCGATTACGAGATTGAAACTGTCAATAAACTGTCCTACGAATTGGGGGTTCGCCTTCAACTTGAAATCAAAAGAACCTCGATTACGAGATTGAAACGGGATATACCACTTTTGCCTGAATCGGATCAGGTTTCTTGAAATCAAAAGAACCTCGATTACGAGATTGAAACTATGTATCCACTGACAGTGAGGGTGTCTTCTGGTGGCTTGAAATCAAAAGAACCTCGATTACGAGATTGAAACTAAAAACGAAGCACTACGCCCAAGCCTACGCCGTCCACCTTGAAATCAAAAGAACCTCGATTACGAGATTGAAACCATGTGTCCAAGCGCGTAGTCTTGGCGCACTAATTGGCCTTGAAATCAAAAGAACCTCGATTACGAGATTGAAACATAGTCGCTCCGCAAGTGCATTTTTTGCTAAAGGGTTGCTTGAAATCAAAAGAACCTCGATTACGAGATTGAAACTTATCCAAAATCTGTCCACACTTCCCGCGTCTCGCCACTTGAAATCAAAAGAACCTCGATTACGAGATTGAAACCAAGTGGCGCGACATTGGCTGTAGGTTCACCGACTTGAAATCAAAAGAACCTCGATTACGAGATTGAAACATGCGGACTTGTTTTTGGAAAAGGGCATGAAAGGTTACCTTGAAATCAAAAGAACCTCGATTACGAGATTGAAACATTGCTCGTCATCGTCTTCAGCGGGGACGTAAATGCCTTGAAATCAAAAGAACCTCGATTACGAGATTGAAACTTGTTCACTCAAACATGTGGATTCTCACTTGATAATCCTTGAAATCAAAAGAACCTCGATTACGAGATTGAAACCAAGCACAGGGACAAGTCGCCACGTTCACAAAAGGGCTTGAAATCAAAAGAACCTCGATTACGAGATTGAAACTCAATAACCCGACGGCTTTTGTAGAGCTTGCGATCTTGCTTGAAATCAAAAGAACCTCGATTACGAGATTGAAACTTGACGCATTGGTGATGCTTCCTTACAGATGCTCGGATTCTTGAAATCAAAAGAACCTCGATTACGAGATTGAAACATTATTAGAGCGTGTGTAAAACAGAATAATATCGTCTTGAAATCAAAAGAACCTCGATTACGAGATTGAAACGCGGAAGGCGACATAACACGGGGTGAACAAGCATTACCTTGAAATCAAAAGAACCTCGATTACGAGATTGAAACCGTAAAGCACCTCAAGATACTTCTGCGAGCACGCACTTGAAATCAAAAGAACCTCGATTACGAGATTGAAACCCGTCCGTACTGTATGAGATCGTCGTGCGTGAATACGGACTTGAAATCAAAAGAACCTCGATTACGAGATTGAAACGTCTTTGAGAATCACTGGCACTCCGCCACGATTATGCTTGAAATCAAAAGAACCTCGATTACGAGATTGAAACGAGCAATTGAAGTTGCTATGGGATCGCTATATGGACTTGAAATCAAAAGAACCTCGATTACGAGATTGAAACTATCAATTCGGAGGTCGGTCGAGAGTATATGCGCAGGGCAGGCTTGAAATCAAAAGAACCTCGATTACGAGATTGAAACCCGAATCGGCTCAGCCGTGACACTGCCAGCGGTTACTTGAAATCAAAAGAACCTCGATTACGAGATTGAAACCCTAACATCCCCAAGCGTTTCCCTGAGACCCCAAAAGACTTGAAATCAAAAGAACCTCGATTACGAGATTGAAACAAGGCATCAACTGCCTCTAACATCGCCTGGACGTTGCCTTGAAATCAAAAGAACCTCGATTACGAGATTGAAACTGGCACCGAAAATGAGTTGACCGCTTACCCGATGGATACTTGAAATCAAAAGAACCTCGATTACGAGATTGAAACTCGCCCGTCTCCGCAACACACCCAATGCTGATTAATGTTGCTTGAAATCAAAAGAACCTCGATTACGAGATTGAAACGATAACAACATTGTTTACAGGGTGTTAGTGGCAATAGCTTGAAATCAAAAGAACCTCGATTACGAGATTGAAACGGTCGGTGATACGTATTTGAAGTGCAGTATCTCCTCTGGCTTGAAATCAAAAGAACCTCGATTACGAGATTGAAACGATATACAAACTGCGTAACGGCAAAAAGATAGTTGTGCTTGAAATCAAAAGAACCTCGATTACGAGATTGAAACTTTTACTTGGCGGTTGAGAACTCTTGATCGTCTCCCTCTTGAAATCAAAAGAACCTCGATTACGAGATTGAAACCCATGTATGCGCGCTGGTATGCACGGCGTGCTTGCCCTTGAAATCAAAAGAACCTCGATTACGAGATTGAAACTATAAGTATTGTTGTTATCCATTCTACGAAACCCTTTCTGCTTGAAATCAAAAGAACCTCGATTACGAGATTGAAACCCCAAATGCGATAGAGCAGTATTTCGAGTATTCAAACACTTGAAATCAAAAGAACCTCGATTACGAGATTGAAACGGGTAGCCCGTGCGCTCTTTGGGATTACGGATGATGTCTTGAAATCAAAAGAACCTCGATTACGAGATTGAAACTAGACGATCGGTGAGAAGGGGATGATGTCGTCTTGATTCTTGAAATCAAAAGAACCTCGATTACGAGATTGAAACATGCAATTCCTCTATGGAAATACCGTTCCCCTTCAACTTGAAATCAAAAGAACCTCGATTACGAGATTGAAACAGGTTAGGGAATACGTCAAATATCGCTGGCTTTGCTGCTTGAAATCAAAAGAACCTCGATTACGAGATTGAAACATACTCGCGTTGTCTGTCGAAAACACACCTTGATCCGCTTGAAATCAAAAGAACCTCGATTACGAGATTGAAACCTTGATGACGAAATCGGCACTGCCAGCGACAATGAGTCTTGAAATCAAAAGAACCTCGATTACGAGATTGAAACGGCAGCCCCCTGCCCCACCTCTGCCTCGTGAAGTTTGGCTTGAAATCAAAAGAACCTCGATTACGAGATTGAAACCTAACGACAACTACCACTGCATAAGTCCTACTATTCTTGAAATCAAAAGAACCTCGATTACGAGATTGAAACCCTGCTGCGAATGAATACTATTGGCTTGTCTACTATGCTTGAAATCAAAAGAACCTCGATTACGAGATTGAAACTATAGCGAAGACGCACAACCCATAACAGTTATCGCTTGAAATCAAAAGAACCTCGATTACGAGATTGAAACGATGAAAGCCTTGCCCCATAAAGACTGAAACATCACGAAGCTTGAAATCAAAAGAACCTCGATTACGAGATTGAAACGATATACTCTTGCCCGACGTAGTTACCGAGATACTTCTTGAAATCAAAAGAACCTCGATTACGAGATTGAAACATTGCGTACCGCCTGCCGTAGAAAATCGCTTTGATATTCTTGAAATCAAAAGAACCTCGATTACGAGATTGAAACCTTGCTGTGCCTCTTGGATCTGTTGTAGCAACTGGTCACCTTGAAATCAAAAGAACCTCGATTACGAGATTGAAACAGCGTTGTGGGCATTACACCTCGACCTTCGGCAATTTGCCTTGAAATCAAAAGAACCTCGATTACGAGATTGAAACGACGATGCACCGCGGACTGTCGCCACTCAACGCCATCTTGAAATCAAAAGAACCTCGATTACGAGATTGAAACGGTTCTATAAACAAAAGCAACAGCGATTTGATCAGATAGCTTGAAATCAAAAGAACCTCGATTACGAGATTGAAACTCGCATACGTTGAAATCATTACACCCGTAGATTGATGCTTGAAATCAAAAGAACCTCGATTACGAGATTGAAACCGGGTTCGGCACTCATGGAAGATGTCTATGAGACGACACTTGAAATCAAAAGAACCTCGATTACGAGATTGAAACATCCCGCCACCCGAAATCAGACGTGCCACGTCTTTCGCTTGAAATCAAAAGAACCTCGATTACGAGATTGAAACTCCAGTCCAGCAGCAGCCCCGATTATTCCAGTTGTGACTTGAAATCAAAAGAACCTCGATTACGAGATTGAAACGCGATAAAGCCCTATTCGTACTTGCAGTGTCCCGTGTTACCGCTTGAAATCAAAAGAACCTCGATTACGAGATTGAAACGCGATAACCGCTCTCCGATAACACGGATAGAGTATCCTTGAAATCAAAAGAACCTCGATTACGAGATTGAAACAAAGTTGCGGACAAGGACGCGACGGCTCGGTCGGAACTTGAAATCAAAAGAACCTCGATTACGAGATTGAAACATCTTTGGAAATCTTTTCATAATCCGGCGACGTACCCTTGAAATCAAAAGAACCTCGATTACGAGATTGAAACAGGTAATGTTCCAAAAATAGGCGGAGAAGTTACAATACTTGAAATCAAAAGAACCTCGATTACGAGATTGAAACCGTGTTCTTACCGCAGGCTAACAGCCTACGGTACAATATCTTCATCAAACCCCGCCTTGCCACGGTGAGATTTAAGGAGACGCATGGCAAATTATCAAGAACTGGCAAATCTGGTTTGGAACGTGGCGGATGATGTGCTTAGAGGACTCTTCAAACCACACGAATACGGCGACATCACCCTCCCATTCCTCGTGCTGCGCCGATTGGACTGCATCTTAAATGAGGACGGACGAAAAAAGATAGCCATCAAGAGAATTATCGGTTTTGGAATCCCAATCCTTTAGGTTTGGGAGGAAAAACCGCCCTCGTGAATTAGACCAAACGCCTAAAAAACATTTGACATTGCTATCAAATTTTGGTATAATATTAGTATCGTGTTGGAAACCAGCATACACAGCATTGTCGCTTGATAATGTGCTTGCCTCCCACTGTGTAGGGGATAAACGCACCATACACGATTTACCATGAGATTGACTTTCAAATATCCTGTGTATCCCACACAGACACAAGAACAGACATTAGAACGATGGTTTGACCACCTTTGTGAACTTCAGAACTCTGCGCGCCATGATCGAATCGTCGCCAAAGAAGTTGAAGATCGTTTTGTCACGCTTTCCGAGCAGCAAGACAAGTTGACGGCAGCGCGTGAGAGGTATGATGATTTTCGTGAAGTGCCTCAAGATTTTCAGAACCACGCTTTACGGCGTAACGATAAAGCGTTTGTTGCCTTCCGTAAACGCTGCGAAAACGGTGCTGCGAAAAAGGGTTTCCCGCGCTACAAAAAGCGTGTGCGTTCTCTGACGTGGAGTCTTCGCAAATATACCAAAGTGGTTCGTCGAAAGACGAAAGACACTGACAAACAAACAATACGCGTTCGCGAAAACCCGATCCGCGAAACCGCATGGAAACACGACCGCTTGAAAGTGCCGAAACTTGGCGAAGTGAAAATCTACATGCACCGCCCGCTTCAAGGCGACCCGAAAGAAGTTACACTCGTTAAAAAAGCGAGTGGCTGGTATGCTCATATTACCTGTGAACTCCTTGATACGCCGAAGGTTGAGCCGACGGCTGCTATCGCTGTTGACGTTGGCACGACCCACTATCTGACGACTTCTGAAGGTGAAAAGGAAGATAACCCTCGCTGGTATCGTGAAGTCGAAGGACTTACACGAAAACACTCCAAGGTCCTCTCTCGTAAGAAAAAAGGTTCTAACCGTAGAAAGAAACAACAACACAAACTTGCTTTGCATCATGAGCGGACGACAAACAGGCGTAAAGACTTTATCGGTAAACTCGTCTACAAACTTTATCATCATAAAGAAAACAATGTTCTTATCGCTGAAGATCTCAGCATTTCCAATATGGTTCAGAATAAATACCTCAGCAAGAGCATATCCGATGCGTCTTGGGGTATCTTCTTTAAGTGGTGTGCGGACATAGCCGAAAGAGACGGTCTACACTTCCACCAAGTCGATCCCAAGAACACCTCGCAAACGTGCTCCTGCTGTGGTAAGAAATCGCCAAAGAAACTTTCGCTGGCGATACGCAGTTTTGATTGTGAGTCTTGTGGCACGTCTTTAGACCGCGACCACAATGCTGCGCGAAACATACTCTATAAGGCAGCTGCTGCCTTTCGTGGAGAGCGGTGGGCTACCACCCTCTGTGAAGCGAGAAACAAGAACGAAGCACGAGACACGGGCTTGCAGAACGCAACACAACTTTTGTTGTTTGACGCAACTACAAGCCCAAGTCTTTAGGCTTGGGTAGTTGACACTTAAGATGCCCCACTATACGCATCAGATTAAGATTCGTATATTGAAGACGCATCCACAAGTTCAAAAATATGGAGTATCCACAATAGGATCTGGAAGGCTTGATAGAACAGTATTTACCAATCGTAGATCTATTGATTTACCGGGCAGAATACGGGAAATTGAGATTTATGGTTTTAAAACTGCAGAATAGTATGAACAGTATGTAAGAGAAATAACATATATAACCCCGGTAGGTGCGGTTTCCTAACCGAACCATAAGGGTCAATTTTAGAAAAATAACCGCCTCCGCCCCAGGCCCGGTAGGTTCGGTTTCCCAACCGAACCGGCCCCTCGAAAAAGGGCATGAAACTCAAGAATTTCTTAAAACCAAATGGTCCTGATTGAATCTCAGGGCTATTTAGTTTTCGTTATTTTTTCTAATATTTTTCACATCTGTTAATATCTTGACATAAACAGATGCAGCGTGACTTTTCACGCTGCATCTGCTATACTTCACCGTAAAAAATCTCGATAATTTTTGAGGTGAATCATGACAAGAACACCCTCTTGTCACTTACTTGACATATTAGCAGAAGTGCCGGATCCACGCAATGAAAAAGGTAAACGCTATCCTTTAGTACCTATTCTCGTTTTGATCGTCATCGGTCTGATGTCGAATCATAAAGGGTATACCTCAATAGCGACTTGGGCACGGAGTCAACCTGAACTGGCAAAAGCGTTAGGTTTCAAATCGCGTAAGACACCGTGTGCTGCAACACTTCATAATCTTTTGAAGCGTCTTGACGTAGTGAGTCTCGAAGCATCGCTAACAAAATGGGCGTTTTCAAAACTTGAAGACTTTCAAGTTTTGAAAACACAGCAGTTAGATGGGGTTGCTATTGATGGTAAAGAGTTATGTGGTTCCAAAGACCCAAAGACCGGATACCGCACACATTTACTCTCCGCTGTCTCTCATGAGTTAGGCATTACACTCGCACAATGTGCTGTCAGTCGAAAGACAAATGAGATTCCGATCTCAACAAAACTCCTCAAGGCACTTGATGTCACCGGAAAAGTCGTGACAACTGACGCACTTTTGACGCAGAGAACCTTTTGTAAAGATATTATAGAACATCAAGCTGACTACGCACTCCCTGTAAAAGAGAATCACAAACAGATGTATGATGATATTCGCCAACTCTTTGAACCCCTCTCGGAAACAGACCCCCCGGAAGTTGAGAAGCGACGGTTTGAAAACCTACACACCCAAGAGAACGCACATCTTCATACGCACACAGATGTTGAAACATCACACGGATTTACCACCACACGCACACTCACAGCAAGCACAATGTTGACAGATTACATCAACTGGCCAGGACTCGCTCAGGTTTATCAATACCAATCTCAGCGAGAGCATACAAAAACAGGGGAGATCACCTATCAGACACAGTATGGTATCACGAGTCTCGCACCAGAAGTCGCCTCCGCAAAAGACTTACTCAAACTCCGACGCCAACATTGGACGATAGAGAACAAGATCCATTGGGTCCGAGATAACGTCCTTGGTGAGGATGCTTCACAGGCGAGAACGGGCAATCTTCCACACGTCATGGCAGCATTACGCAACACTGCCATGTCTGTTTTACGCTTTGACGGACGGACAAAAATCGCTGAAACAATGCGATTTTTCGCTTCAGAACCTAAACTCGCAGTTAAACTCATACTATGAGATATCTTAAAACTAAATAGCCCTGGATTGAATCTCAACTTACCTTGTATTGGAACATACAATGTGTTAGAATTCAAGTTGAAGGGACACGCTCAGCAGAGAATCTTGAATGTGGAGATGATGGATGAATGATACACGCAACCTGGTGGTAGAAGCGTACCGTACTTCAAGTGGAAGAGAGCCCTTCACGGAATGGTTGGCTTCAATCCGAGATAAAACTACGCGAGGTAGAATTGAAAAGAGTGTACTGCCACCAGAAATTTAGACCACTCTCTAATATAAGATTGTGCTACAATGATAATCTATATTTCAAAGGAGCATTCCGATGGCGAAACGCAGAAGATTCACACCTAAGTTTAAAGCAGAAGTTGTGCTTGAGGCCCTCCGTGGTGAAACTTCACAAGCAGAACTGTGTCGACGTCATAACCTCAGCGAAAACCAAGTCTCCACATGGAAACGCCAACTTCTTGAAAATGCCGAAACCTTCTTTGAGTCGGAAACCGATAAGCCGTCAAATGAGTCAGCAGAGCGGATTGCTCAACTTGAGCAACTCGTTGGACGGTTGACGCTGGCCCTCGAAATCCAAAAAAAAGCATTGACTTTATTGGATTGACGCCTTCTCAACAGCGCTGTCTCGTTGAGACGTTGCGCAAGGAGTATTCGATGCGGCAGATTTGTCAGACGCTGGGTTTCAACAAGAGCACCTTCTATTATCAACCCAAAAGCGATGCCTCTGAAGAAGTCCTGCGATCCGAAATACAGCGGTTAGCGGCGGCGTATCCGACTTACGGGTATAGACGTATCACGAAGGTGTTGGTCGCCGAAGGACACACCGTTGGGTATAAACGCGTCGCCCGCTTGATGAAAGAAGAGAATCTCTCAATATCGGTGAAACGCGTCTGTCAAACCAGAAGATCCCTTGAAGGTTCACAGCCTTGGGTCAATAGAATGCAGACCCTTGAGATCTCTCGAGAGGATCAAGTCTGGGTAGGCGATATCACCTACGTCCGCCTCAAGAGGTGCTTCATTTATGTCGCTCTGCTCATGGATGTCTTCACGCGTATGATAAGAGCTTGGCATGTGAGTCGGCATTTGACGCAATCTCTGACTTTGCGACCGCTACAACACGCATTATGCCAAGCCGGGTCTCCAGAGATACATCATTCTGATCAAGGCGTGCAGTATCTCTCAAGTGCTTATATCTCCACCCTGACGCAGCATGGCATTGAGATTTCGGTAGCGCGGAGAGGGTGTCCTTGGGAGAACGGATACGCTGAAAGATTGATCCGAACGCTCAAGGAAGAAGAAGTTTATCTCAATGATTACCAAGATATCACCGAGGCTCGAGAACGCATCGGTCATTTTATCACACAGGTGTATCACCAGAAACGCTCACATTCGGCGTTAGGGTATTTGACACCTATAGAATTTCAACGACAAACCTTCTCTTAACTTTGCTAATTTTTGGTCTAAATAAACGGTGGCACTTCAGGGAGTTCCCATCGCGGCACATTTATGAGAAACTAAAACAACCTAAAATTATCTTTTGTGCTAACGATGCTTCTATGCGGGCAGCCTATGACTTATCATGTAAATTTCTCTACGCTGCAACGTTGTTTATACCAACAACTGATCTCTCCGTACTTGCAATTCTAAATAGCAAACTTTTCAATTGGTATGCTCAAAACAAGTTTTCAAATCCACAGAACAAACAATTGTCTTTCACCAAGAAAAACATGGTTGAAGCTCCAATAGCCCCGCGAATGGAAGAACAAAAAGTAGAACTTTCGGATTTAGTCCAGCAAATACTTGATGCTTCCGATAGTCCTAAAGTCTCCGATATTGAGCGGGAGATAGATCAATTGGTATACAAACTTTATGAATTAACGGATGCAGAAATTGCCTTGATAGAGGAGGAAACTAACCCATGAAAGTTTTAGTTATCGGTGGGACGGGCAACATTAGTCGTGGGATTGTTGCCGCGTTGCAGAACCGAAACCATGAAGTTGTCCTATTCAACCGTGGACAACACAGAGATCCACCACCGCCAGATGTCCGTATCATCCACGGTGACCGACAGCAACGCGACGATTTTGAAGCGAAAGTCGGTGCGGAAGAATGGGATGCCGTTATTGATATGATTAGTTTCAACGCAGACGATGCCGCCTCCGCACTCCGCGCTTGCCAAGGACGCGTCGGACACTTCGTCCATTGCTCAACGGTGATGACCTACGGACCACCGTTCAGTGGGATTAACCTTCCAGAGACCGCACCCTTACAAGGGGAATCAGGCTACGGACGCGGCAAAGTCGCAGCAGATAATCTCCTATTAGAAGCATACGCACGCGATGGATTCCCTGTGACCATCTTCAAGCCGTCGTATACGCACGGACCGGGGATGAATCTCCTCCGTCAAGTCGGTGGCGATGGTGGTTGGATTGATCGTCTACGGAAGGGTAAACCGATCCTCTCCGCAGGCGATGGATTAAATTATTTTCAATTCCTGTCATCTCGCGACGCAGGTTTTGCGTTTACAGATATACTCGGTAAATCCAACTGCTTCGGCGAGATATACAACATCGTCCACCCACAGGCGCGAACGTGGGACGAGTGGCACCGTGCCGCTGCAGATGCGCTCGGCGTTGACATAGAAATCGTGCATGTCTCGCAAGAGACGCTCATCGCGATGTCACCAGATCGGTTCAGTGGATTGCGTGGCAATTTTGGACATACACAAATCTTCAGCCACGAGAAGCTCGCAGCAGCGTTACCTAAATTCAGTCCACAAGTTCCGGTTACAGAGAGTGTCGCGGAAAATATCGCGTGGATGGACAAACACGATCTGGTCCCAGACAGCGATGCAGATGATCTGGAGGATCAGGTTATTGAAGCAGTTCGCAATCTACCGCGTATCGGGTAGTATAGAGGTGAAATATGCTACAAATCAAATCATCGTTAGATTCAAAAAGACTTGACATCGTTGAACACGACTTGACCGAAGTCGGCTTCCACATCATTGAGAACGTGATTACCGACGATGAAGCAGACGAGGCACGCGAGGCAATCTGGAAATTAATTGAAGAAGACATCGAAAACGGGTTTGACCACAGTTACGGCGACGGTAAAATCCGACGTGTTTGGGCGATTGTCGGGAAATCCCCAATCTTCCGCTATTTCATCCAGCATCCGACTGTGGTAGCCGTATGGAAACGGATGCTCGGTGAAGATGTTATCGCCTCCACGTTTACGGCGAACATCGTCGGACCCGGTGCACCCGACGGTGGTTGGCATATTGATTACCCGTATTGGGCGATGCAATCGCCTTTCCCGTCCGGTTCAATAACCGGTCAAACAGTCTGGATGTTAGACGATTTCACGGAAGAAAACGGGGCAACGGCGTGCATCGCAGGTTCACACAAAACGCTCCGCCGTCCTGAATTAGGCGAAGCAGAAGGACTTGAGAGCAGCGTTGCCGTTGCCCCGAAAGGCTCTATCATGTTCACAAACGGTGCAATCTGGCATCAATCGCGGGCAAATCAGACGGATAAACCGCGCGTCGGGTTGCTCGGTATGTATAACCGATCGGTCATCTATCCGCAAGAGGATATGCCTCGACAGTTGACCGATGACGAATTGGCAGGCGAAAGCGATGTCCTGAAGCAGCTGCTGGGCAGAAATATCCAGTTCCGTCATCCCGATCACGGACAGAATTTTCATCGTACGGAGAGCGGGTTCCGCCAGGCATAGCAACTTATAATTCCAAATCAGAACTTACGCAAGATTGGTTCGTTTCCTTGAAGAATTGGAAGACAGGAAGATTGGAGGCGTGGGTGAAGTCCTACCATCCTTCCTTCCCTTCCATCCTTCCACTCCTTTGGAGGGCATTTATGCCGACAATATCTCATGATGTTTTGAGAGCGTTTGTATATGACATTTATCGCGGTGCTGGAGGCACAGAAGAAGATGCTCGCATCGTCAGCGACCATGTTGTTGATTCTAACCTCGCAGGTCACGATTCCCACGGTGTTATCAACGCGCCGAACTATGCCGGCGGCATGGCAGGTGGTCCTGCCGTTGATAAAATGGAGATTGTCAGAGAGAGCGGTGCCGCTACCGTTATCAACGCCAACGGCGCGCTCGGTATGGTTGTCGCACGGAAAGCGATGGAGATGGCAGTCGAAAAAGCAGAAAGCTGCACCATCGGCGCAGTCGGTTTACATCGATGTGGACACGCCGGAAGGATGGGTGAATACCCACCGATTGCAGCGCGTGCGGGTATGATTGGGATCGTCTTGCTCAACGGCGGCGGACGGTTTATGCATCCACACGGTGGGACCTCTCGTAGACTGCCACCAAATCCCATTGCTATTTCCGTGCCACGTCAAGGGGGTGAACCGCTCGTTCTTGATATGACGCTCAGCGTGGTCGCCGGTGGGAAATTGCTCGTCCAGACGGCACGCGGTGAACCGATACCGGAAGGGTGGATGATAGATGCCGAAGGCAAACCGATCACGGATCCGAACACCTTTCGCGAACGTCCGCAAGATACAGCCGTTATGCCGCTCGGTGGTTTTCAGTTCGGGCACAAAGGGTTCGGACTCGGTGTGATGATAGATGCCATCGCTGGTGGACTCTCTTGGGCAGGATGTAGCCGTGAACAACCGACACGGGGTGCAAGTGGCATCGTGATGTTCGCGATCAAAATAGAGGATTTCATCGACTTAGCGGATTATGAACAGGAGATCGCGTATCTCGTAGAGTGGGTGAAGTCGTCTGCTCGGTTACCGGGTGTTGACGAAGTTTATGTTCCCGGAGAATTTGAAGAGCGGAGCCGCGAGAAACGCCTGCGAGAAGGGATACCGATTGAGGAACCGACTTGGAACCGCCTCGTCGAAGCCGCAGAACGTTTTGATGTTGAAATACCTGTGTAATATCATAATATGTACAGAATAGGCACGCATCGTGTGCCACAATCAATAGGAGAAAGCAATGAGAATCCTAAGCAGTTTAGTCGTTCTGCTCATCGGCGTTACAGGGTGTGCCGTGTTAAGCCAACTGAACCAGGCTGTTGAAGAGATCGCTCCGTCGCGCCTCACCTGTGCATCAAACCCGGAATTCGTAGACGGGAATCTGGAGACAGAGAGCGAATTCGCAGTGAATGGCTTCGTCCGAAAAGCGTATCAAGTCTTTGTCCAGGAAACACCAAGGCGCTCCAATGCGCACAGGCGTTATATGACGCAGCTTGAGGGCAATCGCCGAACAGAAGCGATCATCAAACTCGATGCACCGACTTATGTCTCTTACGTGGAAGTCTATCCAGCATCACCGCGGATTCCGAATTTCGCGATGATGACAACAACCGATGATCCACCGCGTTTTGATGTCGCCTTTGAACGCGTATCCGACAACCAACATCGGGACATAGAAGGGGTGAAACCGGTTCGTTTTCGTATCCAACGAGAAGTCCTTTATCTGCGGATGAGTGCGGACGGGATTGAGGATAGACAGAATTCTGTCCGGGGTGAAAACTCGGTCGTTGAGATCCCGCTAAAAGGTGCTGCGATTCGCGAGGTCAAATTTTTCGGTAGACAAGCCCTTTAAATGAACTATAGGCGCGCTTTACGAACAACTGGGGTAAATTTGTGGGTGCGTCTTGCAGGTACCCTTTCTAAGGAGAGAGCATTATGGAAAAGAGACAGACGCGCTATAACTTTGGACATCGATTGAAAACGTCCTTTTATGTGGTAGGAGCGGTATTGATTTTCTGCGTTGCAGGGTGTGCTATCCTGCAAGAAGCACCAACTGTCGAAATTCCGGCTTCGCGTCTGACGTGCCATCTAAACCCTGAGATGGTAGATGGTGACTTAAAAACAGTTGGTGCCTTTTTAGCACGGGGAACCATCAAAAAAGAATTTGTTGAAAGAAAAGGAAAAAAGGTATACCTACCCCAACAGTACCAGCGTCGAGTGGAAGGCAGTCTCAAGACAGAAACGCTGATTAAACTGGACACACCCAGTTATATTAAGTATGTTGAAGTCTATCCGGCATCAACCATCCGTAATCTTATTTTGGATGCTGCAGTAAAACCGTTGAATGGGGGACTCTCGTTTGAGGCAGTAGCAGATAAACGCGGCATAAAAGTGGAAGGCACATTGCCAGTTAGATTCCAGATCGGACGGGAAATTCTCTATTTACGATTGACAGCAAATGCACTCGAAGACCCGGAAAACGTCCGACACGACGATGAGGAGAAGAAAATGTGGATTCCACTCAAAGGTGCTTCCATCCGAGAGGTGAAATTCTACGGAAGACAGCCACAGTAATCATGGTTACACGTTACAAGCTGATACCTACTAAGGAGGCGTACAATGCGTAAGAAATGGACAACTGATAACTTCAGGTGTAGCTTGAAGATGCTCAACTATTTGGTTGTGCTAACGTTAATATTCGGCGTTTCAGGGTGTGCGATGCTGCAGGAGGCACCATCTGTCGAACTACCGCCTGCACGGCTCTCCTGCCCACAACACCCGGCGATAGTAGACGGGGACTTGGAAACAGTAGACACCTTTGAAGCAGCAGGTGTTATCCGAAAAAGGTTTGAGGGCACTAATGACCGAAGGCAGTATCAACGTCAGGTGATAGGCAGCCTCAGAACGGGCGCGTTGATTAAATTGGATGTACCAACATACATTGATTATATCGAAGTCTACCCTGCCTCGACGATCCCTCATTTCACTTTAGATGCTACTGCTGAAGAGCAGTCATCAAAGTGGCAGCTGTCCTTTACAGCTGTGGAGGATAAGCGCACTGAAAAAATAGAAGGTACACAGCCAGTGAGGTTCCGGATTGGACGGAAAATTCTCTATCTCCGGTTGGGAGCTAACGCATTGGAAGCTCCAGAGAGTCGAGCGGATCGGGAAGCCACCCTCAAGGAACTGCAACAGATAAATCCAGAGATTGCTGACCGACTCCGCGGACGTTGGAAAAAAACAGCAGCTGACGGCGAAATGTGGATTCCACTCAAAGGTGCTGCGATTCGCGAAGTCAAATTCTATGGACGATAATCAGGGTCATTCAATTTTCAAATTGTCTGAATGCAGGTCGCATTTGGGCGAGTACACCGCAAATCTCGGAAGACACGAAGGACGCGGAGGACACGGATTTTCGTGTTTAGATACGCCAAAATCATAAGGTAATTTAACTGTTTTCCAGAGAATTGAATGGCTCTGGGACGATAATAAAAACCGCTTGACTTTTGTTTGATGATATTATACAATAAGAATAACTGTATAAGACATCCGGCAAGCGTGCGTGCAAAAATTAGTGATGGCACAGTGCTGGAGTTTGCGTAACCCCTGAAAATTTGACTTTTTTTACTAATTTTGTTAGGTTAAACGGTGTATACACGGGAAACTTGTGAGTCTCCGATAAAAAAACTGGAGGATTAGAATCTGCAAAAACAAGAATCAAAGGGTGTTCCCATACAGAGCAACGCTGAAGTGCAAGCCCTCTTCGGACAAAGCGATGCTTTCTTAAAGATCATTGAAGGCAATTTCGATGTGCGCGTTGTTTTGAAAAGTGACAATATCGCTGTCATTGGTGAAAACGTCACCGAGGTTAACCGGGTGACAACGGTTATTGAATCACTGCTTCACCGTATCCGCAAAGGAGAGCGCATTGAGGTAACCGATGTCAACTATGCGATCCGCGCATCGGGAGTCGGTGAACAAGATACCTTCGGTGGAACCGGAGCCGAGTCTATTCCGGTATTCTCAAAACGCGGGGTCATTCGTCCCAAAACTGCCGGTCAGCGGCGGTACGTTGAAGCCATCAAACACAACGACCTTGTTTTCGGTATCGGACCAGCAGGCACAGGGAAAACTTATCTCGCCATGGCAATGGCTGTCTCCGCGCTCAAAAGTGGACAGGTAAGCCGTATCATCTTGACACGACCCGCCGTTGAAGCCGGTGAGAAACTCGGTTTTTTGCCCGGTGACATCGCAGACAAGGTGCATCCGTATCTGCGTCCCTTATATGATGCACTCTACGATATGATGCCACCGGAAACGCTCGACAAATACATTGAGCGTAATGTTATTGAGGTGGCTCCAATCGCTTTCATGCGAGGTAGGACACTCAACAATTCGTTTGTTGTCCTTGATGAAGCACAAAATGCGACTATTGAACAGATGAAAATGTTTTTAACCCGCCTCGGTTTTGACTCGAAAGCCGTCGTCACGGGCGACATTACTCAGACAGATTTGCCGACACACAAGGTCTCAGGACTTGCAGATGCGCAAGAAGTACTTTCAGGCATCAAAGGCATTGAGTTCATCTATTTTTCAAAGGTTGATGTCGTGCGGCATGAACTCGTCCAACGTATCGTTGAGGCTTACGAACAGGTGTCACCACACAATCAGAGACGGAATGGCGTAGACCCATCAGATGCGTCTGACATAGAAGAGTAACCGTTTTGATTCGCGTTACGAATACGAGTCGCAACACAACCTTTGACGTAAAAGTGGTTCACAACGCAGTGCTCGCAACTTTAAAGGCACATAACGCGGAAGCGTGTGAAGTTAGCGTTCTCTTAACAGATGATGCTGACATTAAGCATCTTAACCGCGACTATCGAGGGATTGATGCACCGACGGATGTGCTGGCGTTTGCGATGCGTGATGGCGAAGACGGTGATGTAAACCCGAACCTACTCGGTGATCTCGTTATATCTCTCGAAACCGCATCGCGACAAGTGGCGACAGACGACCCATTTAGCGCAATTCATAGCAGCCTTGAAACCGGAAAACAAGAGATAACTCACAACAGTCTTGAAACTGAAGTCGCGTTACTCGCTGTACACGGTGCCCTACATCTGCTTGGATACGATCATCAAACACAAGCGGAAGCCACAGTTATGTTTGAGAAGGAGAAAGCCATTTTCAGTCTGTTGGAGGCACCGTAGCACGATTGTTCGCTAACTTTACAGCACCAGTTTACAGGGGGTGTAATTTTACGTTTGGACGACCTAGACTTAGTCATCAAACTCGTTAGCTTAGGGATACTCTTAATTCTCAGCGCGCTGTTTTCAACCGCTGAAGCGTTGCTTGCCCGCTTAACACGGGACGACATTCTCAAGTTTGCTGAAGAAGGCGGCAAACGTTATGAGGTTTTAACATCGCTGCTGCACCACCCGCGCCGTTACTCGTTGACCATTATCACGGCAAAAACGATCCTGATCGTGGCAGGTGTCACGGTGTTTATGACGTTTTGGGGCAGTAAATACCCTCTCGCAAACGCAGCCCTTGCAGTCGCCTGTTTTGTCGTCTTTACTGAATTGTTTCCCAAAAATTATGTACAAGGTAGCACTGGGGCGGCAACCATCCGAGCGCTCAGTGTCCTCCGCGCCGTCTATTGGTGTGGATTCATTGTTTTAATCCCCTTAAATTTCCTCGCCAACCTCATCGTCCGTATCTTCGGTGGCAAAGTTACGTCCGCGCAAGATACACTCGTATCTCCAGAAGTTTTAGAAACACTCGATAACGTTGCCGGCAGTCAAGAACTCTTAGAGCCGGATGACCGAGAAATGATCTCCCGGATCTTAGATTTACCAGATAAAGTCGCCCGAGAAATCATGGTTGCCCGAACCGATATGATATGTCTTGAGGTTACAACGCCTGAAACTGAAGTGTTACAGACAGCAATCACCTCTCGGCACACGCGTATTCCGATATATGAAGAGACCATTGATCAAATTGTTGGGATCCTGCACGTTAAGGATATGTTGGATTACTGGGCAAAAGGCAAGCCAGTTAACCTGGAAGAACTTATTGTCGATCGAAGCCCTTTCTTCACACCGGAGAGTAAAAATATCTCAGAACTCTTCCGAGAACTTCGCGAGCACAAACAGCACATCGCGATCGTTGTAGATGAATACGGCGGTACCGCTGGCATCATAACACTCGAAAACATCATTGAAGAAATCGTCGGTGAAATTCAGGATGAAGATGAAATAGACGAACAGGATGACTACATTGAGATCGCGCCAAATACCTATTCAGTTGATGCAAGGCTGAATCTTATTGAATTGAACGAAAAACTCGGTACTGAACTTGAGGCAGAAAATATTGATACAATCGGTGGGTTCGTCGTAGACCATCTCGGTCGTGTGCCTGAACAAGGTGCGAAATTTACCTACCGCGGCATCCGCTTCACCATATTTGAGGCAGATGAACGGCGCATCCAGCGGATTCATATTGAGATGCCGGAGCTCAATGGTAACGATGCTTCGTTTTAAGGCATAAGTGCGAAAAATTGGTATTAATTTGACAAAGCCCATTAGAATAAGGTATAATTAAACACAAGAACGGGGCGTAGCGCAGCCCGGCTAGCGCGCCTGCTTCGGGAGCAGGAGGTCGGAGGTTCAAATCCTCTCGCCCCGATTCTATCCCTTCAGTCATAAAATTTTTATACCTAAAACCATGGCAGCCCAAAAGACTCAAGCGATTGTCATCCGCACCTTTCCCCTTAAAGAATTTCACAAAATCATTACCTTCTACACGCCTGACTTCGGAAAGGTCAAAGCGGTCGCTCACGGTGTGAAAAGCCCGAAAAGCAAACTCGGGGGGAGTTTAGAACTCCTCAACCACGGGACACTCATCTTTCAACACCGCGAAAACCGAGAACTGCAAAACATCACCGACTTCAGTCTGATTAACGGGTTTGATGCAATTCGCTCTGATTTCACGCGTATCACCTACGGATGCTATTTTGCCGAACTCGTAGACAGCATTGCATCAGAGGGGCTCGCGAGTCCTGAAATTTTTGATTTGCTCCGAACCACCTATCAATTTTTAATGCATGCCGACGATGTTCTATTGCTCGCAAGGGGATTTGAAATTAAATTCCTTGATTGTGCTGGCTACGGCCCCGAACTCTCGCGGTGTGTACATTGCGGTTCGGAGGCAAAAGGGACAACATCGGATAGATTCGGCATCGCATTCAGCGTCCGGTATGGCGGTGTCCTTTGCGGCGATTGTAAAAATCGAGACGGTGCCGCCGCTACAATCGCATCCGGCAGTTGCGAGTTGTTAAAGATGCTTCGGAGGTCTGAGTGGGAACGATTCAACCGAATCCGCGCCTCCGCCCGCAATCATCAAGAACTCAAACGGGTACTCGGCAATTTCATCGAATATCATACAGAACGGAGTCTAAAAAGCCTTAAGTTTATTGAGAATGTTTTGTAGGTATTCTACAACCTTACAGCGTAGTGTCCACTATTGAGACTACGTACATGAACCGACAACATTCAGAACATATCGTAAGGAGTCATAAAATTGAAGAACAATATTTTAAAGGTTTTTAGCAGCAAGTTTGGCGGATCTTCAAGTCTTATCAAAACAGTATTTCTGCTAATCGCTGTTGCATTTTTACTAACAGCAGTTATCTTCTATGCCTCTGCTGCTATTACCGGGAAGATTTCTGGTGTGATTACCGCCGAAGCAACAAACGAGCCACTGGCAAACGTCACAGTAACGATCGTCGGAACAAGTACCACGGCAACAACAAACGATGCTGGTTACTATGTCATGACGAACATCCGACCCGGTGGCTATGATGTGAAAGTTGAACTGACCGGTTACACTTCCGAAACCGTAGAAGGCGCGAAAGTCCTTGCTGGGCTCACTACGACCCTCAACTTCACCTTGAAAACCTCTGAAGTCGTCACGCTTGAAGGGATAACCGTAACGGCTACTAAACCGTTGATTAAGAAAGATGTCACACAAACAACACGGATTATTGAATCAGAGGATATCGCTGCAATGCCACGCGATACCGTGAACGGCATTCTCCAAACACTGCCGGGGGTTTCGGTACTCAATTCAACGGGTTCGCTGCATGTTCGTGGTGGTCGGTCGATGGAGATCAAATATCTTATTGACGGTATCCCGATCAGTGATCCGATCGGTAGAAGTTTAGGCTTAAACATCAGCGCGAATTCTCTTGAGCAGATGGAAGTTATCACGGGGGGCTTCAACGCCGAACACGGTGATGCACAATCGGCTATCGTTAACCTCATCACGAAGGCAGGTTCACACAAATTTTCGGGTCGATTTAGGTACCGCGTCGGACAATGGGGAACGCACTACGGCGATCCGCTCTACGGTCCCTGGTTGGATCCGGACAATGAATTCCGACCGGTTGCAATTGAACCCTTCAGAGGCATCTTCCTCGGTAAACCCTACGATTATCAGACCCCTTATCGCGGTGATCCTACCACAGTTGCAGAGTTGGCAGAACGCGAGGGCGATGATCAAATTGTCTTCACTGAAATTGTCCCGGGTGTCTACGCTGATAGGACAGAAAACCCACTTCAACCCGTGATAGATTCGGAAACAGGTGAACCGAGCGTAAATGAACAGACGGGCGAAGTCGTCATGGCGCGCCAACCTTACAAGGATGCCGACGGCACCGTTATTGATTACGAAAAGAAACAGGTTACACTGTTAGACGGTTATGTCGTGGATTTAAACCGGTATAGTGGATTGTTCAACGATACGAAAAAGTATGATCTGTCTCCGAGCCACATTGGGGAATTCGCGCTCAGCGGACCGATATGGGGTAACCGTCTGACTTTCTCATTTGACAGCCAGTTGCGGCGTGATGAGAGTTACCTGCCGAATGACGGTGGAACCGGGTATACCCTTCAGGGTAAAATGAAGTTTGAGGTAACACCCGACATCAAACTCCACGCAAGTGGACTGTTCGATCAACGAGAGAACCAATCTTATGGTGGAAGCCTTCGATTCTGGCCGAGTGCTATTCCGGTTGGAACGAGAGATGCCCGGAGCCTCTCCTTCCAACTCTCACATAATATCAACTCAGGCACCTTCTACACTTTGACCCTCGGTCAATTCCGGCGTGCTGTTGAGAGCCATCAACCGGATAAAGTGTGGGATCCGTTAGAAAAAACATTTGATGAAAACGCTTGGGATCCCGAAAAAACACCTCAGCAGAACGAAGAAGAAGGCAGAATCAGAAATCCGCCCCAACAGGCGTACAACGATACAACCTACTCCATCGCAGGAGATAGCAATTTTTGGACGACTCGCGAGGCGACGACCTCAATATTGAGAGGAAACTTTGCCAGCCAAGTTACGCCGAACCACTTGATTCAGACAGGTGTCGAATTCTTGGCGTACGATCTCTATAACCTCGGCGCGACAAACTACGGGAGCTCCAACCTCTACATGGAGTTTTATGATGTCCAACCGCAATCTCTGAGTATGTATGTCCAAGACAAAATGGAGTATGAAGGCATGATCGTCAATGCTGGATTACGATACGACCTGTATAACCCGGATGGTGTTTCACCCGCGGACCCGCTGGACCCGCTTGAACTCAACGACGACGGCACAATCAAACTCGACAAAGAGACCTATAAAGTTGGGCTACCGATCATCAAAGACCCAGTTAAGGCTTCTACGAAACACATGATCGCGCCGCGTCTCGGTATCTCCTATCCGATTACTGACCGCACGAAATTGCATTTCACCTATGGACACTACTACCAGATCCCACAAGGTGATGATCTCTACGAAAACCTCAGTTTCGATATGCGAGGTGCGATCCGAAGAAGGGGCAATCCCGACCTCAATCCAGAGAAGACGATCGCTTATGAAGTCGGGATCATCCGACAATTGACCGACGACTTAACGATTGATCTCACTGGGTTTACTAAGGATATTGATAAGCTTGTCAACAGTGTGCATGTGGACATTACTAACGACTATAGCTATTTCCTTAATGATGAATTCAACGGTGTCACCCACGGGATCTATGGTCGCGTTCAAGGGTTTGAACTCACGATTCGCAAGTGGCGCACGAGTGGGAATCGCGTCTCTGGATTGCTCAGTTATACCTATTCTGTCGCGAAAGGAAAAGGCTCCAGCCGAAACTTAGGCTATCTTACCTACTATCGGCAGCAGCCTGACGTAACCGAAAGCCATCCATTGGCATGGGATCAACGCCATATCTTCTCAGGGACGCTGGATATTCAATTGCCTTTCGATGCTGCTGTTAACTTTGTTGGCAGATACGGGAGTGGCTTGCCCTATACACCTAATCCAAGAGCACCGATCAAACCCGACATCAACTCGAAACGTTATCCGTCAACCTACAATGTTGACGCGCTTATCAGCAAACGGAGTCGGATTGCTGGGTTGACCTATACCCTCTTTGTGGATATTCGGAACATCTTCAACACGAAGAATCTCGACGATATTTTAGATGCGGTGACTTATGACCGATACGGCATTCCGCTGAATAGTCAGAAGCATTCACATCCTTTGTCATGGAGTTCACCGCGGTTGATTATGATGGGCGTGAGTTTGGATTTTTAGTTGAGTAAGATATAATGAGGACGCAAACTATGCGAATGCAGGAAATCGCAGAAGCCATAAAAACATTAAGCCCCACTGATCGGTATCACTTACAGGAACTATTGAAAGCGCAGGACGAAGCCGATAAACTCGCAGTATTTCATCAAGCCCTGCTGTCGCAAGGTTTAGTTAAAGAAGTGAAGAAATCTCATGGCACTGCCACGATTGAGCGGCAACTCATTGAGATCAAGGGAGAACCTGTCTCACAAACGATTGTTGAGGAGCGGAAGTAGGTAATGAGAAGAATCAACATTACAGAGGCAGATGTAGCTGCTGTAGCAACTGAGATAGCAAAGTTTGCATCAGATCTTCCAAGTCCGGAGGATTTGGTGGATTCCCGTTCTCCTGATGTTAAAGTTATTGACTGTGTCCTTTCACTCAATAGACCATACGATACGGTAGTGGTTCCTCGGTTGGAAACTTTTATGAGTAACCATCCTAAGATACAGCAGGTAAGTGAGTTGGCAAATCTGATGGAAAGTTATCCAACGCCTCACACGTTCGTGCAACAGGAACTCAATTATAATCACGAGGATCGTGCAAGGATTCTGTATGAGGTAGTTATGTTCCTTTGTGAAATTGTTCAGCAAACACCAACGATCTCTGAAGAGGAGGCTCTCAAGCAGTGGGTAGTGCAAGCACAGTCCCAGACCGACAGATTAAGCATCAGGGGTTTTGGGCCTGCTGGTTTTCAGTACCTCTGCATATTGTTCGGTATGGATACTACGAAACCGGACATCTATATCATCAGATTTGTATCTGAGGTTTTAAACCGAGACGTATCAGATTTAGAAGCACATGCCCTCTTGGAAGCAGCTTGTGAACGTTTGGGACTCTCTGTCCGGGCAGTTGATAGTTATATTTGGAACAGAGGGGCGCGTCCAGAGGAGACTGCTGATATAACCACACTTGATGACGAATTGCCTCCTGAGTACGACGAAACCTCTTTGAAAAATGGAATTCGTGGTAAATATACAAAACAATATGCCACTGGAACAAACCTCGTCCGACTTGAACCAAAGGTCGCAGAGGATTTCCCAGCCGAGGAGGCTGTTAACATAGCAACGTTTGATTATACGTATAAACCTGTATCAACGTCAAGCCTTGCTTTTAAGGTCGCTGAAAGGTGCTGGTGGCGCAAAACATCAAACAGAAACCTTGCAAACATGTTTGATATAAGCATGGAAAAACTTGAATCCTTATTTAATACAGATATGTATAAGCAGAGTGTCTTTAATTTAATGTGTGTTCAGTATAACGAACAGGACTTTAAAAAGTGGGTACAGACGTATCCTCGTATGGCATCTGTTTTTTCACAACGGATGAAGTTGGATAAAGCGAATCATGCAAAAATGCTTGCTGGAGTCCGCGCTTTTCACGCGGATATTGCAAAGGGCGCGCAAATCAATCCTATGAAACAACGCCAAAATCCCTACAAGAATAGAAGCGATCCTCCATTACATAGAAAATCAAGGGTTATCGGAATACGATAGCCCCGTAGGGGTGGCATCTGTATAGAACCTTGGGGTCCAAAACCATAAGCCCCATAGGGGCGGCATCTGTCTAATATAAAACACTAAAAGGAAACCGAAATGCTAAATGTAGGCGAACAACTTGTATCCTCGTACTTGCGATACATCCGGAAGTGCGATTTTATCCAAACGAACTTGTACACTGTTGAATCCCAAGGTGAAATTGACGTTGTTGGGTTGAACATAGCGGAACAGCAAGTTTACATTTGTGAGGTAGCTATCCATCTAACAACTGGACTCCAGTACGTCAAAAACAAGAGACCCAACAATGTTCAGAAACTTACCGACAAGTTTTCTAGAGACATTGAATACGCACGAAAATACCTTGATGAATACAACCAGCATTTCATGCTTTGGAGCCCAATAGTTAAAGACACACAAGGAAATCCTGAAAACAATCAGACCCGACATCTTGAAGAAATTAAAGCAAATATCCAGGAGCAGTATAGCATTGAAATTGAGTTTATAGTCAATGAGAGGTTTCAAAAGTGTTTAGTGGAACTGAGGAATTATGCAAGGGCTGAAACAAAAAATATCCAATGCCCTCTGGTGCGTTTGATGCAAATAGAAGAACTTTTGGATAAGCACGTATCCAATCGTCCCGCCCCGCGACGGGCAATAGATATTCAAACCGAGAGGAGAGTTGAATCTGGATATAGCGAATTCTGGGCACCAATCCGTGCTGGTGAATTCGGGGAAATATTTGCTGGGAGCCCAGTACTTATCAGGAACGAAAGTTGGATATCCACGGATATCCGCACTATCGGAGTAAACCTCCATCTTAACAACCACGACTGTTATGTTCAATTGTACTTTAGGGGAGCAGACCCGGAGGGACGCAGAAACAAGGTCATGACATTGTTTCCAAAATCAGACTATACCTACGAATATAAGGACTCACCTAAAGAGACAAAAGTTAAATTCCCTGTCCTTGACAAAGGCAAAAAGGATCGCGGCGATTGGGATGAAATCCGCGAGAAATTAGTCAGCTTGGGCACTGACATCTACAATAAGATTAACGAATCTGAGGCGTAGATCGCGATGGTGAAATTGAGATTTCAGAAACACCGAGTAATGTATGTGAAGGGTCATGTACTGTCATCGGAAATGTGGAGATAGGAAAATCGGAAATGAATACTCAAACTTTTACGGCGAGTATCTGGCAAGAGGACGACTGGTTTATCGCTCAATGTTTAGAGGTTGATATTGCAAGTCAAGGTGAGAGTGAAGAAGCGGCTTTGGACAATCTGACAGAAGCATTGGAGCTGTACTTTGAGTCACCTCGACCGAATTTAAAACCGATAATCCGAAAATTTGAGGCGAAAGTCAGTGGGTCTGCTGCGAAGTATTTTACGCCAAGCAGGATTAACACCAAGCGAGTTTGAAGGACTTTAAGGGATGCCTGCTGAAGTAATGAGGCATCCGGCAATCCATGAATTAAGGAGTGTGATAATGGATTCCGATTTCTACGTTACGATATTTTCTATTGTGATTCCAATTTGGTTCGGGATTTTCGCGCTCTTTTTCATTGTGATTGGACTGCGAGGTATCCTTACAAAGCGTCCTTTCTTAATCTCAAATAGGTGGCTGCTGGCGGTGATGTTCATAGCACTTGTACCCACAATCTTAATACCTGTCTTTCTGCAAGGATCTGATTCTCCGTTTATAATGAGGTGGTTAAATCCTATGATATTTACGGTTCTCCTTGTGATGATGTGTTTTGCATTGAGGGGTTACGTTGCATACGCAGTTACAGATACGTCGTTTCGTGAGGCACTCCTTGCCTCTTTACAGGAGTTAGAGTTACCCTATGAGGAAACGCTCTCCACAATGCGACTTACCTCTGTTGAAGTCGACTTACAAGTATCCATTCAGTCGTGGATGGGAGCAGGGCAGATCAAGGTCAAACAGCGAGGACACGGTTCGCTTCTTGCGAAGATCGCGACGACAATGAACGAGTATTTCCGAACCTCGGCTGCCGCTACGAATCTAACCGCTTGTATTTTCTTTGTGGTGATGGGCGTACTTATGGTGATTGGTGGAATCGGAATGTCGTTGTTATTTCAAAACATCATGTGAGCGTCCAAGCTTCTAAAAGATAGAAATGGAGTTGGAAATAGGGACAATACAAAGGGACACAAGTATTGCGGACAGATTCAAAACATAACAGATGAATTCCGATAGAGATCGCTCAAAAAACGAATCTATACTTATAAAAATTATTTTAATCTGCATCCTGATCGCTTCCGGTGCTTTGGTGTTGCGGAATGTTGGACACAGCGGGATTACCTATTGGGACGAAGGGTTTCACGCGGTCGTTGCACGGAATTTGACGAAACATCCGCTCAAATTCACGCTCTACGATCAACCGTGGCTCCCTTACGACTACAAAGGGTGGGGTGAGAACCACATCTGGTTGCACAAACCGCCCGTCGCGATGTGGACGATCTGGCTCTCGCATCTGATTTTCGGCATTAACACGTTCGCGCTCCGGTTGCCATCTGCAATCAGTCTTGTGGTAGTCGCATGGTTGACGTATCGGATTGCTGCGGATCTCTTTGACAAACGGGCGGGACTTATCGCTGCGTTTCTTGTCGGTTTCAACCCATTTCTCTTTGCGTCCGTTCACGGCTATCGTTATTCGGATCACATTGATATTGCGTTGCTACTCTGGGTACAGGTTTCGTGTTGGTTCCTGCTCCGCGCAGTTCGGACAGGCAAACGACGGAATTACGTTTTATCGGGTGTCGCGATGGGGATCGCGTATCTCTCGAAAAGCTATCTCGCTTGTATCACTTTCGGTATCGCGCTCGTCGTTTGGGGTGTCGCGCGTGGGAAACAGATTTATTACAATAGACGTGCATCAGATGATAGTGCAGAGACCGAGGCAATAGACGCAAAGATCCGACTCAGCGATGTCGGATTACTACTCTTGACAGGAATCGCGACAGTTGCACCCTGGGTCACCTATTGTCTGATCTACTATCGGAAAGAATTTTTATGGGAACATAAACGCGTTCTTGACCATCTTAACACGGATGTCGAAAGTTGGGGCGCGAGTTGGGATCGACCGCTGTTTGACTATATGCCGCTGTTCTATCCGGTGTTCTATGGTGCCCTTTTCGCGGTAGTTTTGTGCCTGTTGGTCGTTATGTTCAGACGCTGGGGATTAGCCGAACTGTTCGTGTTAGCGTGGGGGATCGGGGTCATTGTCCCGCACACGCTCGCAGAGACAAAAACGCCATCAGCAACAATGATCGCCGTGCCACCGTTGTTGATCTGCTTAGCAGCAGTTATCAGTCGCGCATGGCAACGACGGGATTGGGTCTATACATCTATGTGGATTGCCGGGATGCTTGCGATCACAATCATTTCTGGCGGGCGGACTTTGGTCAAGGGGCGAGACCAGTTCGATGGACTCAAAAAAATCGCACCCTTTATTGAGACGAATTTCTGGATTGTTGAGCAGCTTATCGGATTCGGCGTACTGCTCGCAGCTTTCGCTGGCATATATATGCTGATTCGCCGATATAATTGGCAAAGATGGTTATGGCTTGGACTTCGGATAGTCGCTTTGGCGATTGCTCTGTTTTATGCAAGAGGCTATGTGGATGCCGCGTACAAAGTCACGGAACGCAACAGCAAAATCCCTCTGTATGAAAAGAGTGGTCCACGCCTTCAACGTGAGATGCCAGAGAACGCCTGCTATTTTCTTGACGACGAACGTGTCGGTGCCCACTTCGATCTGATGTATTATGCTGACCGTTCAACATATCAGATTTATAACGTGCACATGAAAACGCCTCGAGATTTTAAGAGCCAAGCCAAGATAGCACGTGAAGCCGGGGCAATTCCGTATATCTTCTCTGTCAAGGACACAGCGTACGATTACCCGCTGTTTCTCGAAGGTGAGATAGATGTCGGAAACGGAAAAACGCAACGGTATCGGGTATTTGAAATTACGGAAACACAAGAGTAATAATTTATAGATATTCATAGGAGCAATTTATGAAACTAATACGATATACACTATTCCTATCCACAATTCTCACACTCGCCACCCTATCGGCAAGTGCACAAGTGGATTGGAAAGCACTTGATGTAGGCAATTTGTCGTCTGCTATCTTTAACACCGGAGTCGTCGGGTATCCGAGTAACCCTGTCGCGAATCCGTCAGGATGGTGGCCCGCCGGCACAAACGATTCCTACATCTATGAAGGCGACATCTGGATCGGTGCCAAAAAGGGCGGCGAGGTCGCCGTTTCTGAAGCAGATGGCAGACAAAGCGAACTTTGGCCCACTGATGATGCACCGGAAGTCATTTCAGACAAGCCCGGGATGACGACAAAAGGGACACCGACAAGTCAAGCCATCTTCTTCAAATGCTCTGATACGAACCCTGATGCAAATAAAGGTACAATTCTCGGATTAGAACTTGAGGTGAATGGGTTCCAATGGAGTTACGCACCGCTCTACGACTTCTTTATTCTTGAGTACAACGTCAAAAATGTCGGCAACGACACGCTTGAAGATGTGTTTATGGCGTTCCGATACGACGTGGACATCTCCAGTAACGAAACAGGAACGGCAAGTTACTCCGCTGACGATTTTGTTGCATTGGATCAGACACCGGACGCACTCAATCCAGAAGACCATCCGAACCGTTATCTCTCTTACGGATTCTCCAACGCCTCCGCGCCCGGTTACATCGGTTTACGGGTACTGGATGCATACAGAGGCGACAATCCAGAGGACCCAACGGCAAAAATTCCTTTCACGGCACACAAACGGATTACGATTTCCACGGACCCAACGACGGACGCGGAGAAGTACGCCCTTATCAGTGTCCCCGGTGTTGAACCGCTTCCTGCCAACTATGATGATCAACGTTTCATCCAATCCTACGGACCTGTCGAATCGTTCGCGCCCGGCGAGTCGTTCAACATCATCATTGCAGTCGCAATCGGTGAGGGACTTGCTGGCTTGCAAGCCTCTGCTGACTGGGCACAGAAGTTATATGACGATGGTTATGTTGCCCCCGCACCACCGCCCTCCCCGCTCGTAACGGCTTATCCCGCTGACCAACAGGTAACCCTCGTCTGGGAAAGCGAAGGCCGCTGGGTTGATGCGGGTGTTAGTAAAAATATTGAAGAATATGTTGATGTAACCGATCCAGAAAAAATCTTTGAAGGCTATCGGGTCTATAGACGTGATGTCTCTTACGATGAATCTACCGGCGATCCTGTCGAGGACTGGACGATGCTGATGGAGTTCGATAAGCCGAGCGCGACGGGTAATTTCTTCACAGTCGCGCACGTCGGTAAGCAGTCGGACGCTAAGATTGAAAGTGAGGGCGATGAACCTTTCTTCGGTGCTTTCTTCAAAAACGCTGTCTACATGATCAAATTCAATTCCAGCACCAGTTTTGAAGTCGTTAACACAACGCTTTGGGAAGTCATGCCTTATAACGCGGCGTTTCCAGCAGATGGTGGCGGTTATGTTGTCATCAAGGATCCCAATACTGGTGAACCTTATCCCGACGGGACGTATCGTTCTGGTGCTAATATCTACTTCGGTGGGCTTTATGTGAAGATTAGTGACGGTCCCTCAGGACCGCCTGTCGCTGGTGATATTTTCCGCGTCGTTTCTACACCTTCACAGGCTCTTGGTGAGGATGCCGGCATCAAAAATTTCTACACCGACGAAGGGTTAACTAACGGACTCGAATACACTTACGCCGTCACCTCTTATGACACAGGCAACCCCAAAGCAGATTTAGTTTCGATGGAGAGCAGTCAGATTGAGACGATGGTTCGGGTTGTGCCGCGCGCACAGCCTGCCGGGTATCGAGCGGCTGAGGTTACGGATATAGTACAACAGGGGCTGGGGAGTGTTACCCTTGAACCGATGGTCCTCGCACCCGATAAAGTAACTGGACACCAATATAAAATCGTCTGGTACGGTGCGAAACAGACAGGTGCCGCTGCATACATCACCGGTCCGGGTTATCAACCACCGGCTTATGAGATTATCAACACCACGACAAACGAAACCGTCGTTGAGAGGCAACCCTTTGACTGGTATGATCCTCCCCATGAAGAAGCCGCTGAAGTCCTTTCGCCGATGTTTGACGGCATCGTTCTGAAGATAACAGGCGTTGATGTGTCCTACGGAACGCCAACCGAAAACCCGATTAACGATGTTAAACTGACAGCAGGCTCAGTAACAGATTGGTCTGTAGACATCCAATCCCCCGGCTTCGGTGAAAACACCTGGCCCAACGTCTGGTGGTCAACGTATTACCGTCCACATACATATTCAATCACTTTTACTGATGATACACACGTCAAGGTCGTGGACGAAGATACAGGTGAGGAAATTAAATTCAGTGACCAACGTGCTGAGGGGTACGCTGTTCTAACAGGCACAGGTTGGCGTGATGAATACGTGCCTGCCGAGACACCCGGTTTCTTTCGTATCTACATCCGAGGCGGCTATGTCTACATCAGAGATCCAAACGCTGAAATCTCAGCGGGGGATGTCTTTACTGTTGAGATGGGTGGGACCAGTGCCCCACGAGATGGCGACGAATTCCTTTTGACAACAAAGGAAGAGACCCTGGATGCTGCAAATATTGAAGCCGATCTCGGAAAAATCCGCGTCGTTCCAAACCCTTATTTTGTTACAAATAGGGCAGTACTTTCGGAGGGAACGGACAAAATCTTCTTCACGCATCTACCACCGCGCTGCACCATTCGGATTTATACATTAGCCGGTGAATTGGTCCGAACAATTGAACACGAAAGTGATGCCGCTTACCACCCGGATGTCGCCTCGGATGACCGTTCGTTACAAGGGGACAAAGGGGGGACAGCAACGTTTGAACTGCTCAATCGCTATAATCAGGCACTCGCAAGCGGTATCTATATTTATCATGTTGAAGCCCGTGACGAAAGTGACACAGTCGTCGGCAATAAAATCGGTAGATTCGCTATTATCCGATAACAGGAGACATACATGCGATATATAATAAGTTATACTCTTTTATTTTTATTTCTGGTACTGTGGTGCGTTCCCTGTCATGCCACAACCAACGTCGGCACAGCCGGTGCCCAGTTTCTGAAAATCGGTCCCGGTGCCCGCGTAGACAGTCTCGGCGGCGCATTCGGCGCGATCGCCAACGATGTCACGAGTATCTACTGGAATCCTGCAGGCATCAGCCAACTCGAAAAAACCAGTTTTTCTGACACACAAATATTTTGGCTCGCCGATATTCGCTACAACTATCTCGCGTTCGCCACGCCGATAGAAAACGTTGGGACTATAGGTGCAAGCGTCACATTCCTCAACGTCCCTGATACTGAGATCACCACGCTCACAAAACCAGACGGTACCGGTCTCTGGTATTCCGCTTATGATGCCGCACTTTCATTGGCGTATGCCAGACAACTCTATGAAAAGGAATCCGGTGTTAAACTCTCCTTTGGTATCAACGCCAAATACATCCACCAGCAGATCCATCGCGAAAGTGCCAGAGGTGTCGCGATTGATGTCGGAACGCTGTACCATACCGGTTGGCGGAGCCTGCGTATCGGGATGTGTTTCTCGAACTTCGGACCGGAGATGCGTTTCAGCGGTCCCGATCTGGAGAGCGGTGCCGAAGAAGCCGGTGACCCAAGAACAGCAGATTACCGCCCGTTCCCGGATACAACGAACCCAGCACGGAAGGCGGCGTTAGAGACGATCGAATTCCCACTCCCGTCCAATTTCCGACTCGGTATCGCTTATGATATTATTGATTCCGGCGATAACCTCCTCACCCTCGCGCTTGATGCCAATCATCCGAACGACAACAGCGAACGGTTGAACATCGGCATGGAGTATTGGTTTAAAAAGATGGCGGCGATTCGTGGTGGCTACAAATTCCGATTAGGCGAGGATTGGAGAGATGATGAAGAAGGTCTCACGCTCGGTTTAGGTATCCACCTTGCACTTGGTAAAAGAGTACTTGCGCTTGATTATGCTTATGCTGATTTCGGACGGTTACAACAAGCACATCGGGTCAGCTTAGGACTACAATTTTAGAGCGCGATGATACAGAGAGTTGAACAGCCCTAAATTCGTTTCAAAACCTATTGATAACACGGAGTCATTGTGCTACAATAGATATAGATCAATCGTGCTGGCTCTTTAAAAAGGAGGAGATAAAAATGACAAACGAACGTCTCACACTTGAAGAGATGGAGCAGAAATACCCGGACGAATGGCTGTTCATAGTTGATTGTGAAATCAGCGAGAATACCGAACTACTATCGGGATGTGTCCTTGTCCATAGTCCTTCTCGCTCTGATATTTATGAGGCTTCATCGCGTTACAAAGGCGGCGCAGCCATACATTACACGGGCAAACTTCCAGAAGGTATGGGGTACCTATTATAGTGGGACATATCTCCTTCAATCCAATAGACGAACTGATTGTTCTCCGTCTTACGGTTGGCGGTGTTGATGCAAATACCTTCCGAAACGTGTTTGTGGTGCTGGATACCGGAGCTTCAACTACTATGATTCCAACAAGAGTGGCTGCCGACTTGGGGTATGACATATCAAATCCAAACCAACAGATAGTGACTGCCAGCGGAATCGTCTTGGCAAAACGTATCACTGTACGTAAATTGACAGCAATTGGTGAAACAGTTGAGAATATTGATGTCGTGTGTCACGATTTACCGGAAGGTTCAATCATAGAAGGGTTATTAGGTCTGAATTTTCTGAGGCATTTTGATGTCAATATCTCATTCTCAACAGGAACGATTGAACTGCACCCACGCTAATCCTGTCTTGAAAAACATTACTGCCAACAGCGGATTCTGAAAACTCGCAAACCCTACGAAAATATGACAGACAAACCGAACATCGTTTATCTCCTTGCAGATCAGATCCGGGCATGCTCACTGCCGGTATACGGGGACACGCAGATTGAAACGCCGCACATTGATCGGCTGGCGCAGGAAGGCACCGTTTTTTCAAACGCAATCGCTACCGCACCCGTCTGCACCCCGTATCGGTCCATGCTCCTCACTGGGCGGCACCCACAGACGACGGGACATCTCATCAACTTCGTCAAAACCCGGCACGATGAAATCGGACTCGGCGACGTTTTCAGTCGAAACGGTTATCGAACGGCATGGGTCGGGAAATGGCATCTCCATACCGGTTCGTTTCCGGAAATCGGCGGACGCGACTACGTCCCTGAAGGACGCGACCGCCTCGGATTCCAACATTGGCGCGGCTATAACTTCCACACCGACTATTTCAATGGCACGGTGAACCTCGACGCAGACTGGCGAAACGAGAGATGGGAAGGATACGAAACCGACGCACTAAACCGCTACGCTTTCCAATTTATGGATGATGTAGATAACGATAGTCCGTTCTGTCTATTTATCTCCCCGCACCAAGCACATTCCACGCCTTATGCGTATGCTCCAGAGGCATACTACGACCGGCTGCCTGCTGAACTCCAACTCCCCGAAAACGTCCCAGATTCGGTTCGAGAACAGTCGTTGAATATCTATCGACACTACCTCGCCATGGTTCTAACTGTGGACGATATGCTCGGTGAACTGATGGCATATCTCGAAAAAACAGGACGCGTTGAAAACACGCTACTTGTCTTCGGATCCGACCACGGCACACAAGGCGGTGCACAAGGCATCAATTTCTGGGCGAAACGCGAACCCTACGAAGAATCCATCAAAGTGCCGTTGATTATGCGACTTCCCGGGGTCTTTGATGGGAACCGCACCTGTGATACACTCACATCACCTGTAGACCTGTTCCCGTCGCTTTGTGGGATATGCGGTATCCAACCGCCGCGAACCGTTGAAGGCTACGATCTGTCAAACGCTTGGCGTGGCAAAGCAGATGCTCTTGAACAGGAAGCCGTCTTAACGATGAACTTTGGTGCAACCTACGACTATCTCATTGATGGCAACGAGTGGCGCGGTGCCCGGACAAAAACGCACAGTTACGCACGCTGGTTGGATGGCAAACGGATGCTGTATGATATAGAAACGGATCCGCTGCAGATGAACAATCTCATTGACAATCCCGAAGCGGAACCGTTGGCAGACGAAATGGAGAATACCCTCACAAACCTAATGGACGCTCGCAATGATAAACTCCAACCTGCGACAAACTACACCGACTGGTATGACAGACAACGCCGCATCGTCCGTAACGCCCACGGTCCGCTCGGCGATCCAGAAGACGAACCTGACTGGTCCCTTTTAAAAAACTTCAGCAATTCTCTCTAATTCAACTTACGCAATTGTTCCAAAGACCTCTTAGAACATGCCAAACACGCTGTCAAAATCGCCATTGAATAGGACGAGCAAATTGCTATTGAAATGAACGGTGGGATGGTAGTTAGGGGATTGTCGTTAATTTTCAGCGAATTCCAATCGAATTTGAAATCCCAGTCCAGAAAGGATGCTTTGTAATCTGCTTAAGTATTGTTTCCGTTTTCATTGTCCAGGCTCCTTATTCAGACTTACGGTGAATCAGTAGCAGTTTCAAGAGTAGCGTTCGCATGTGCTTGAGGTTCAATTGATAATCGGCATTCAAGCGAATTCAGTATAGTTCTGAGCATATCGAATAGCGGGGCATCTTCGTTAGAGAGAGCATCCGAGAGTGTTTTGGCATCAATACTAGTTCGTTTGCAAATTTCAACAACCCCACCCTGTGATTCTACAAAGGTCCGGAGTCCCTTCAGAAAGAAAGGTAGATCACCGTCAGCGAGGTATTCCTCCAATGTTAATTGGAGATAGTCAATTGCTGCTTCCTGATCATTAGCAAGCCTCTCCTTTTGGTACTCACGCCAATTTCCCATTTCTCTCATTAGTATTGTATCTCTCTTTGATGTGCGTCGTTACGCATTGATGCTTTCTCTATAATCTCGCAATCACTCTGACAAATAAACCCGTTGATTAACCATTGTATCCCATTTACCCTTGAAAATGCAATGAAAATTTACGTCTTGAAAATCTATTGCTTAAAGAAATCTGTTTGTGTTACAATAAACGTGTATCAATCAATTCAAACGGAGCGTCTAAACAAAAACAGATATGACTCTTCAAGAAATAATTTTAGCGTTAGAAAAGTTTTGGGCAGACCACGGCTGCGTTATTCAACAACCGTGCGATATAGAAGTCGGCGCAGGCACATTTAACTCGGCAACCTTCCTCCGATGTCTCGGTCCAGAACCGTGGCAAGTGGCTTACGTAGAACCCGTCCGGCGTCCAACCGATGGCAGATATGCAGAAAACCCTTTCCGTGTCGGCGCGTATTACCAGTATCAGGTGATCTTGAAACCTGCACCTGAAAATGTACTACCACTCTACCTTGAGAGCCTCTATAGTCTCGGTATCTCTTCCCGCAAGAACGACATCCGATTTGTCGAAGATGACTGGGAATCACCGACGCTCGGTGCCTCCGGTCTCGGTTGGGAAGTCTGGTGGAACGGCGCAGAGGTTACACAGTTCACCTACTTCCAACAGATGGGGAGCATTGATCTCGACCCGATTTGCGCCGAGATTACCTACGGACTTGAGCGCATTGCACTCTATTTGCAAGATGTGGACGACTTTTTTGATATTCGCTGGAACGAACACGTTAACTACGGGGATGTGCATCGCCAAAGCGAAGTGGAATACTCAACGTACAACTTCGAGCAGGCAAACGTAGAGATGCTCTTTGAGTTGTTCAGCACCTACGAGAAGGAGACGCACGCCTGTTTGGATGCAGGATTAGTGCTACCGGCGACCGACCATGTTTTAAAATGCTCGCACACCTTTAATATGTTAGATGCCCGCGGTGTTATTAGCGTCACGGAACGTGTAAGCTACATCGAACGCGTGCGGCGACTTGCACAGCGGATAGCCCGCGCATACGTCAAACAGCGTGAGGAGATGGAACACCCTCTCATGGGACGTTTCGACACAGAAACAACACCTTCCCCGGTAGGTACGGTTTCTAACCGCACCGAACCAACCCCCACCGCGGTAGGTGCGGTTTCTAACCGCACTGAAACCGCTGACCTCCTGTTTGAAATCGGTACGGAGGAGATACCCGCGAGTTATGTCCCGCCTGCCCTTGCGCAGCTCCGTCAAATCGCAACTGAATCCCTCACAAATCACAGAATCCCGTTCGGTGAGATCGAGACATTCGGCACACCGCGCCGTATTACGCTTAGCATCAAAGACCTGAAGACCCTCCAAGAAAGCGAGGAGACAGAAGTTGTAGGACCCCCAAAACGCATCGCCTTTGATGAAAACGGTGAACCGACAAAAGCAGCAATCGGTTTCGCAAAGACACAAGGTGTTGAGCTCTCAGCACTCCGTATCGTCGAAACCGAGCGCGGCGAGTACGTCGCTGCCTCAAAACTCGAAAAGGGCGTTGCAGCGCAGGAGGTATTGCAAGTACTTCTACCTGAATGGATCGAAGCGCTCCGCTTTCCGAAAACTATGCGCTGGGAAACCAAATCCGAAGAATCGAGCGCATTCGCTCGCTTCGCGCGTCCGATCCGTTGGCTTGTCGCACTATTAGGAGATGAAGTTATCAACTGCGCTTACGGAGACGCACAGGCAGGACGGGTAACCTACGGGCATCGTTCCCTGCATCCTGACCCGATAACCTTGGTATCGGCAAACTTAGACACATACATAGAAGAATTGCGCGCTGTGGATGTGGTTGTCTGTCCGAGTGAGCGACGCGAGACAATCAAAAAACAGGTAACAACCCTCTTAAAAGCAGAGGACTATCTCCCGAAACTTGACGACGAACTGTTGGATACGGTGAACTACCTCGTGGAGAACCCGCAACCCATCATCGGTAATTTTAGCCAATCGCATCTGGAACTACCGTCTGAAGTGCTGATTACCGCCATGAAGAAGCATCAACGCTATTTCCCGATATGGAAAAGCGAATCGGAATTGGCGGCGAAATTCATCACGATCTCCAACGGAACGGATGGCAATTTCGACGGTGTTCAGCACGGAAATGAACGCGTTCTCCGGGCAAGGCTCAACGATGCCGAGTTCTTCTACGAGGAAGACCAGAAAACCAGTCTCGCCGACAAAGTTGAACGTCTGGGGGCGGTCGTCTTTCACGCCAAACTCGGGTCACTCTTAGATAAGGCGGAACGGCTTAAAGCGTTGGTTGCGTTTATTGCTAAGGAAATCGGGGTTACAAACCCCACCTACACAGAAACGACCGCCGCGCATGCGGAACGGGCAGCCTGGCTCTGTAAGGCAGATTTAACGACCCAAATGGTCATCGAATTCCCGACATTGCAGGGCATTACTGGGAGATATTACGCACAAAACTCTGGAGAACCTGAACCTGTCGCTACCGCTATCGCTGAGCATTATCAACCGCTTGGTGCGGATACACCACTACCTGAAACTGAAGTCGGAGCACTTCTTGCTATTGCTGATAAACTCGACACCATCGTCGGATATTTTGGGATAGAAGAACGCCCCACAGGCTCACAAGACCCGTACTCCTTGCGACGACATGCTCTCGGCACGATCCGTATCCTCCAAGATCGGCAGCTGCCGCTCTCTTTGGATACTGTGATCGAAAGGACACTTTCGCTGTATACGGTACCGTTAGCCGACGATACACAAACCAGTGTTCTCAGTTTCATCAAAGAACGCCTACGCGTCATCTTGCAAAACCAGCAATACGCACCTGACCTTGCTGATGCAGTCCTGGCAGTCGGTGATGTCAACATCATTGATGTTCTCAAACGCGCCAGTGTACTTGCGGAATTTCGCTTGACATCAAACTTTGAGGAAGTATATAATGCCCTCAATCGAGTCCTGCGAATTTTACCGCCGGATGCACCGGAGACCGTAGACGCGACGCTACTGCAAGACGATTCGGAAAAACAGCTTTTTGATCGTATCATTGCGGTAGAACCGGACTTCAAAAAGAGCATTCAGGAACGCGACTCCGCTAAACTTTTGGCACAACTTGCCACTTTACAACCAGTAATTGACAGTTTCTTTGATGATGTCCTGGTTATGGCAGAGGAACCGGCACTGCGTACGAACCGACTGGCGTTGTTGAATAAAATCGGGCAGAATATTTATGCTATCGCAGACTTAACAAAACTTGTGATCGCGGGAGATTAAATTGCAAGAGACATCTGAACGCGCCTGCTGATATTACAGGAGAAGAATATGAAGCGACACCGTATTTGTAATATATTAAAAACCAGTATCCATCTTCCGATCATCGCGGCTATTGTCCTACTGATTGCGTGTGGTGAGAAAGAGAACAGGGATATTATTGAAGCGCGAGCCGCTATTGTTCGTGGAGACTATACCGCTGCACAAACGGCAGTCGAAAAAACAGATTCCGGGAATGAGGAAGGGCGACACCTGAAGGCTTTCCTACAAAACCGGACGCGCACCGATACACAGGGTTGGCACCAAGCAATCGCCGAATCGAACGTTTACTTGGAAACACTGTCCGCCGAAATCCGCGCGATTTCATTGCTGGAAGATCCGGATTCTGATGACCTCGACCAACAGGAACGGCTTATCCGTGCACAGAATTCCATCTCTGGACTTTTCGCTGTGTCGCTTGCTGAGGCGGTCGAAAAACGGGCGGAATTGCTAACAGAACTCGTCGCACACTCGGATGCTGCTGTCGTCCAAGCACTGTTAGCCGCGGAAAAGTGCTACCAGCCCACCCCACGCGCGGCGGTCGCACAACTCACCAAAAAACTCGGAAGCGGAAATGCTGTTATTGAATTAATGCAGCAGGCAACACGCCACGAAGATTCCGCCATACAAAAAGAAGCAGTGCGCCATCTTGGGGCGATGCAGAACCCCCAATTAATTCCGACCTTTGAAGAGGTGCTCACGAGAACGGTAAACATCCCTGAAGTTGCCTATAGGGCAATTGTTGCGCTTGAACAATTGGCGAGTTCAGGTGCCGCTGATAGCGACGTTATTGTGCCGGGACTCCAACTTGCACTCAAAAACAATAGCGCGCAGGTCCGGATGCACGCCGCAAAATTACTCGGCAGCATCCAAGCCGAGGTTGCTATTCCCGACCTCGTCCGACTGCTTGCAGATCCGAATAACTACGTCAAAGATACAGCCATAGCTGCGCTCAACCGTATAGGAAATCCTGCAACTCCCGCGCTCCTTGAGGTCTTGGAGACGAGCGCGCGAAACCTGATTCCCGACGAGGACACCGGCTTCACCGCGGACTATCAATACATCGCGAGTGCTTATATTGACGATTTGTGGATGAAAAAATACCGAATCGGCACTCAGTCCGCCGCAATTCAAACCCTCGGACTCCTCAGACCCGAAGCGGCTGTCCGACCGCTGATAAAAGAGTTAGCAAACGAGGAATTGCGAAATGCTGCTTTGGCGGCACTCATTGAGATGCGTGGTGTTGCTGTACCACCGATGCTTGACGCACTCAAAAACGGCACCAATGAAATTCGGGTAAAGGTCGCAGAGGCACTCGGAACAATCGGGGACCGGCGCGCAATAACACCGCTGATTGACGCATTAAATAACGATCCGCATAAAGAGGTAAAAGCACTGGCAGCGACAGGCCTCGGCAACATGCGGGCACGTCGTGCTGTTTCGGCACTTACGGATGCGCTCACCTACGATGATACCACTGCTACCAACGCCGCAGCGGCACTCGGAACAATTGGGGTGTCTACAGAAGATGCTGTTGAAAAGTTAATCATCATGGCGATGGATAAGCAGATGCGCGAAACCTTACGTATCGCTGCTATCAGTGCACTTTGGCAACTTAAACCTGAAGCAGCAACACAACCGATGCTGCTTCTGATGTTCAGCGACGAAACCAGTCCTGTTATACGTGCCAATGCTGTCAAGGTCCTAAGTCGTATTAAGGCACCCGAAACTACACCTGTGTTGCTTTGGGTGCTGTCTACACAATTTGATGAAATTTCCGACTTCCAGCGGCACATGAAACGCGAGTATAAAACGCTCGACACACTCCGAACACAGGTCGAATCCTTCAACATCGAATGGACAGTTGATTACCCGCGCGCAAACTATCGCACGTGGGGTGAACTCAAACCGGTACCGAGTCTCGTGCGGAGTGAAGTCGCTCACGCACTCGGCATCATCAAAGGCGACACCGTGGTAGAACCGCTTATTCAGGCACTTGAGGACGACGGACGTGCGACGGTGAGACAAAGTGCAGCGTGGGCACTCGGTGAAGTCAAGGGAGATGCCGCAACAACGGCTTTGATCACCGCACTGAAAAAGGATAAACAGGGGGTTGTCCGGCAGGAAGCCGCTATTGCCCTCGGAAAAATAAAAGGACAGAAGGTTATCGGTCCGCTTTTAGATGTGCTGCGAAACGACAAGTATGAGACAACCCGCTTTCAAGCAGCGGTTGCACTCCGAGAGATTCAAGCAGCGGATAAGGGACTTGTTGATGTTTTGAAAAAAGGCTTAGGAAGTTTCGATGACGGATACGAAGTTTTCTCCGTACAAAATCAGGTCATCGGGGCTCTAATCCTAAATAATAATAACGCAACGGCAGAATTTGTTCTCGATGCACTTAAGTCCGCGGATGATGAATGGACGCGGTGGGCATGTGTCCATATCCTTGGGGCATCTACGAAAAAAATCGCTACCGATGCGATGCTGGCGGAACTGGAACATCCGAGTTATGTTGTTCGCAAACGGGCGGCAAACTCGCTCGGTGGCTTTAAAGAACGGCGGTTGGTTGATCCACTCATCACGGTGCTCGAAAATAGTGATGAGATGAAATCTATTCGGGCATCCGCAATCATCTCGCTCGGTGCTCTCAAAGACGAACGCGCCGCTGCGCCCCTCTTAACAGCACTCTCCGACGAAAATGCCGAGATTCGATTACAAGCCGCCGCTGCTTTGGGAACCCTCAAAGATGCAAAAGCGGTTGCCAAACTCAGCGAGATCGTTGAAAATCCGCTGGAGCCAGACGATGTGCGTGCCGTTGCAGTAGGTGCCCTCGGTAATATCGGCGACAAAACGGCAGAAGATGTGCTGATTCGCGCACTCGACATCCGAGTCGGGAACATCGCTAACAACGCCATAATCGCGCTCGGAAAACTCGAAAGTAAAACGGCAATTCCCAAACTGATTGCTATGCTTGAAGATAAGAAGATACCGGTAAACGCTGACACAGCAGTGTTAGCGAACGCTTCCACACGCACAAAAGCCGCACGTGCACTCGGCACTATCGGTGGACCCCGTGCCGCTGAAGCCCTCGGGAGACAACTCATCGACGATACGGAATATATCGTCGCCCTTGAGGATGCGGCGAACAGGAAAAACCTCGGGCTTGATGATCTGAAACGCAATTGGAGCTGGGAGATTTTCGTCGTTGCCGCCAAAAAACTTGACCTTCCTGCATTTGTCGCACCTAAGATGTCAGAACGCGCCGCAGATGAATGGGAAGATAATGCTGTGAGAAACGCCGCCATGGTCGCTTTAGGGCGTTGCAAAACAGCAGAAGCAGCACTCGATGTCTCTGATCTCAAACGGCGGCTTACCGATCCAGATGTGGACACCCGCAAAGCCACAGCACTCGCTGTTGGCGAAGCCGGTCTTTCGGAGTTTATACCGGACCTCGTTCAGATTATGAAGGGTGAAAACGAAGACAACAAGGACGTTCGTCGCGCCGCAACACAAGGACTCAGGGTATTGGCGGATCCTTCAACAACCGACGCACTCATCGAAGTGATGAATAACGACGATAATCACGTTGAAATCCGGCGTGATGCCTCACGGGCGTTGGGTGATATCGGAACCGACAAAGCGGTAACGGCATTGGTAGAAAAACTGAACGCGTTGCATGAAGCCCAAATCACAAGAGGTTTCCGACTTGATGCGATCAAGGCTCTTGGCGACGCGAAAAACACAAACGCTGTCTCACTGCTTGAGTTAATCCTCGAAGATCAGGATGCAGAAATCCATTTCCAAGCAGCCGCAGCACTCTTTGAAATCACAGGCAAAGGCTATGGCTATAACCGCCTCTAAATAGTTATTAGTTATCGGTTATTGGTCGTCAGTGGTAGGGGTTGGGTAACCCAACCCCTACGAACTAAAAAGGAGATTTCTATGGCTTTTTTTGAATTAAGACAGTACAGAACGCAACCCGGTCAACGCGAAAACTGGGTGAAATACATGGAAGAAACAATCCTACCGTTCCAAATTTCTAAAGGGATGGTTGTGATTGGCAGTTTTATCGGTGAAGAGGAAGACGATCTTTACGTCTGGATTCGACGGTTCGAGAGTGAAGAACAGCGTGAGCAACTTTACGCAGCGGTTTATGAAGACGATCGCTGGGTAAACGAAATTTCACCACGCGTCGGCGAACTCATTGACAGATCAAAAATCGTTGTCACACGGCTTGAACCGACTTCACGCTCAGCACATCAGTAAAACAGGACTACGGCACACGGCGTGTGCCTGCTACTTTTAATGGAGGTGTCTCAATGGGCCCCAAAGAAAAATATCTGTTTGATCTCTGGGGATACGTGAACATTGAAGGCGTTTTAGGGGCTGAAGAACTCGCGGAACTCAATGCCCTTATCGATGCACAAGATTACCCAGATCCAGTGGATGATAATGTCCATTCGCAACGGTTCGGCGGATTCTTGAGTTGGGAGAATGACGCGTTCCGTAAACTCCTCAACCATCCTCATGTTATGCCGTTTTTGGCGGAGATCGTCGGTCCAAAATTCCGATTGGATCACGTCTATGGCATCTTAATGATAGAAGGCAACCCAGGCGGGACGCTGCACGGTGGCGGCACGCCTTATGATCCCTCGCAATACTATGTCTTCCGAAACGACCGGATGTATAACGGATTAACCGTCGTCTCGTGGGCACTAACAGATATGCTACCAGAACACGGTGGCTTCTGTTGTATCCCGGGCAGCCATAAGAGCAACTACCCGTGTCCATCGGAATTTCGACCGGTGGTAGATAACAAAACCTGTATGGCACCGGTGCATCAGAAGGCAGGCGATGTGGTCATCTTTACGGAGGCGTTAACACACGGCACACTCCCGTGGACTGCCTCACACGAGCGACGTTCAATCCTATTCAAGTATTCACCCGGGCATGCCTCATGGGGACAAGGCAGATACGACGACGAACTCCGTAACCTGATGTCAGAGGAAGATCAGAAGTTAATGCTGGAACCACCGTACGTCGCACACCGCAAACCGGTCGTCTAAGCATGGGGCAAGTTAAAGGAGCGTTTTCTACGTCTCTTTGATGGCGAGGTTGCAAAACTTCGCCTACTGACTGCTGATGGTTGACTGCTGACAGCCAATCTCTACCAATCCGCGACGCTGCCGTCGGTATCATAATAGTACTCGCCGCCGAGTTCTTCAGGGTAGGTGTCGAGTGTCTGTTCCGCCTCTTTCGTATCAATCTCAAAGCCGAGTCCGGGTTTTGTCGGTAATTCAATATGTCCGTCTTTAACCTGCCAATCCTTGATGAACAGACCGTCACCTAATCCGGGGTCAATCTGCTCTTGGATCAGGAAATTCGGCACAACGGCATCCACATGAAGGGAGGCAGAAAAAGCGACGGGACCGATAGCACAGTGCGGTGCGATGTGCATATAATAAACCTCCGCCATGTTCGCAATCTTTTTCAGTTCGGTGATGCCACCGGCGTGAGAGGTATCGGGTTGTAGGTAAGCGACCGCCTGTTTCTCAAAGACCTCGCGAAACCCCCAACGTGTTAGCAGCCGTTCACCTGTGGCAATCGGAAATGGCACATGATCGGAGACCAGTTTGAGCGCGTCTACATTCTCTTGTGGAACGGGTTCCTCAACAAACATCGGGCGCATCCCTTTAAGTTCATGACAAATCTCAATGGCGAGTGCAGGGGTCATCTTACCGTGGAAATCAAAAGCGAGTTCAACATCAGAACCGACCCACTCGCGCATGAGATAGGCACGTTCGACAAATTCATCAATCATCGCGGGAGGTTCATGTCCGCGCCACTTGCCGCCGGGCCCACTTTTAAACGCCGTATAACCGCCTTTTTGCTGTAAAAATTCGAGACGCTCTTTCGCGGCGGCTTTGCCTTCATCCGTCAGACTGCCGATGCCCCAGTGTGCATAGACGCGGATACGGTCGCGCACGGCACCACCCAAAAGTTGATAGGCAGGCACGTCGTAGTATTTACCAGCGATGTCCCATAGTGCCTGATCAATGCCGGACAAAGCGGACATCAAGATATTCCCGCCTCGGAAGAAGGCGGAACGATAGACGTGCTGCCAGTGATGCTCAATCTGCAGCGGGTCTTTGCCAATAAAATAGTCGGCAAGTTCCGTGACAGCCATACACGTACTTCTGGGTTTACCTTCAAGTGTCGTTTCACCCCAGCCGACGATACCGGTGTCTGTCGTAATTTTGACGAGTCGCGTCCGGCGACGCGGGTAGAATTGTTCAATAGTCGCAATTTTCATTTCTTTAACTATAGCCTCCTAGGCACCGCTCCATTTCATTGTGCGGTGGTTTCTGGTTAATTCAAGACCGGGTTGATGTTATTTGTAGTAGAGCCGAACCGAAAGGAAAATTAAAAATATGTCTTCACAACCGAATGTTCTTTTTATGATCGCCGATGACCATCGGTGGGATGCCATCGGTGGTATGGGCGACCCAACGGTGAAAACGCCGACGATGGATTCGCTCATGGCACGTGGAACCACCTTTCGCCAGACCCACATCATGGGTTCGCTTTCCGGAGCCGTTTGTGTTCCGAGTCGCGCCGCTGTTCTCACAAGTGCGAGTCTATTCCGAAGCGGTGCAAACCAGATTAACCGAGATTACGCTGTCTGGCCCGAGGTGATGCGTCAAGCGGGTTATCACAGATTTTTTTCTGGTAAATGGCACAATGACCGACAAACGTTTGCAGATAGTTTTGATGACGGTGCTAAGATTTTCTTCGGTGGAATGAGCGATCAGTATAAAGTACCAGTTTTCGATTTCGATTCAACAGGGAAATACCCGCAGGATGCCAGGTACATTGGAGAAAAATTTTCTACGGAACTCTTTACGGATGCCGCCGTGCAATTTATAGAAAACTATGACGAAACGGATCCGTTTTTCGTTTATCTCTCGTTCACTTCACCGCACGATCCGAGAACACCACCGGGGGAATACGCGACGATGTATCCACCAGAAGAGGTACCTGTTCCAGAGAACTTCTATCCGGAACACCCGTTCGATAACGGCGAAATGCGTATCCGAGACGAAGGACTGGCACCCTTCCCACGCACTCCTGAAATCGTTCAGCAACATATTGCGGATTACTACGGCATGATTACCAGCCAAGATGCCGAAATGGGACGGGTCCTACAGACGTTAGAAGCGAAAGGACAGCTTGATAACACAATCGTCATCTACACCGCCGACCACGGACTCGCTGTCGGACAACACGGACTGCTCGGCAAGCAGAACCTTTATGACCATAGTATCCGTGTGCCGTCTATATTCGCGGGACCCGGTATCCCCGAAGGCACAACAGTTGACGCGCTCACTTACTTGTATGATGTCTTTCCGACCGTCTGTGACCTAACCAGTGTCGAGTGCCCGGATACGACTGAAGGGTGCAGTTTAGTGCCACTGATGGAAGGTTGTATAGATCGGGTTCGTGCTACAGTCTTCGCGGCGTATAAGGATATTCATCGCACTATCAGCGATGGACGCTGGAAACTCATCCGTTACTATGTCTCTGAAGAAACGGGCAAAGGTACAGATTACCTCCAACTCTTTGATCTGGCGCAGGATCCGTGGGAGACAACAAACCTTGCCGACTTGCCTGAACATGCTGACCGCATCCGCTCACTTGCTGCAGATATGAAAATGTGGCAAAACGAGACGGACGATTTCATGAAAGACACGCCGGTATTGCCGATGTAAGATGAAGATTGATTGGAAGGCTGGAAGAGAAGACTGGAATATTGGAAGGTTGGAAGGTTGGGGGGACCCATCCTTCCGTTCATTCTCCGTTCTTCCATCCTTCCGCTCTTGCCTTTTTTCGTTTAACTTAGCCGTGATTCACCTAAAACGTTCACGTTGGCCAATTTTAATCAATCGTGCAGCCTGCTCCGCCGTGTCAGTGATTAACCGCGAGGCATCCGCAACCGCATCCGCTAATGCCATCGGCTCTTGTACAATGCCCAACATCGCATCAATACCCGCTTCATAAACGGCTTCAGCCCCTTCAGCAATGCCACCCGCAATCGCAATGACCGGGATATTTTCTGCCTTTGCGACCTTCGCAACACCGACGGGTGTCTTCCCGAATGCCGTCTGAAAGTCCAGTTGCCCCTCACCCGTGAAAACGATGGCAGCACCCTTCACCCGTTCTCTGAGATTAACGGCATCAATCATAATATCAACACCGAGTCGTAATTCGGCGTTGAGAAACGCCATCAGTCCGGCACCGAGTCCACCGGCAGCCCCTGCTCCGGGTATGTCGTTAAAAGATTTGCCGAGTGTCCGCGTCAAGACTTCGTCAAAATGTGCGAGGGACGCGTCCAGCATCTCAATCATTTCAGGCGTGGCACCCTTCTGTGGTCCATAGACGTGTGATGCTCCCTCAGGACCCGTCAACGGGTTGTTGACATCACAAGCGACAACGGTTTCGGTCTCGGCAATAGCAGGATGTAAGCCTGTTATATCTATTGACGCTAATCGTCCGAGACCTCCACCCCCGCGTGGAATCTGCTCGCCATCTGTATCCAGTAACCGAACACCGAGTGCCTCCGCCATACCGGCACCGCCGTCGTTTGTCGCGCTGCCGCCGATACCGATAATTAAGCGTCTGCACCCTGCTTCGAGAGCGGCGTGGATCAGCTGCCCGGTACCGTAGGTGGTGGTGCGGCGTGGATTCCGTTCGTGTGGTGCGACAAGCGTGAGACCGGAGGCGGATGCCATCTCAATGACAGCGGTCTCCGAATCTGCAAGGATGCCGAATTGTGCGTCAACTGCATTGCCGAGTGGTGCAAGCACGCGTTGGGGCTGGAGGTGCCCCCCGGTGGCATCGACGAGCGACTGCACGGTCCCTTCGCCGCCGTCTGCCATCGGAATTTTGTCAATAACAGCATCAGGAAACACGCGACGGAGTCCTTGCTCAATCGCATTCGCAGCTTCGAGCGCGCTCACGCTTCCCTTGAATGAATCAGGTGCAACTACAATTTTCATGACGAAAAGTCTATCACAAGCACCGCAATCTGTCAAGTTCGAGCAATTTCGGATTTCTGACAACTGACACCTGATAACTGACTATTTTTTACAACTTTTCTAAAATTATGCACCTTTTTCGCTGACAAATTGTGTCATTGGTAATAGGACTTACGCAAATCCGTTGTGGGTCTCAATCCAAAAATTCCAGATTTTTTCAAATTATGCGAATTTTCAGTCCAAAGTTTCGTCTTTAATATTAGAGGGTATGGACCGTATCGCGCCGCGTGATTTTACAAGACTCGGTCTACGCACCGCAGGCGGGGTTTGATGAAGGTTAATTTTTAAATTCGGTAATATCAGAACGTGCGATCAATCGCACTACTACGAACCGGCCCGTTTGTAGTAGGGCAATTCATTGCCCGTCAATTACCGAAATATTTTCTTAAATTTCATGAAACCCCCCCAGCAAAGGGGCTGCGTAAATTTTATCTGAGTAAACCTTTTGGTGGATACGGCTACGACCCAACTGTTCATTAGGAGGACACCTCATGGAAAGAGAAAGCGATGTTCAACTCATTCAGAGAATATTATCGGGGGATGAAGCGGCGTTTGGTGTCTTGGTCGAAAAGCATCAGAGAAGTGTCCACGCCCTTGCGTGGCGGAAGATCGGCGATTTTCACGATGCCGAGGAGATTACACAGGACACGTTTCTTCAGGTGTACAAAAAACTACCGACACTTAAAGACCCCTATAAGTTTGCTGGATGGCTGTATGTCATTGCAAACCGGCTCTGCCTTGATTGGATACGGAAGAAAAATCTTGGGATCCAATCGCTGGAGGACACACCTGTGGAAGAAGTTGAAAAAGCCTCTTATACCCATCACGTATCGGAGCAGTCAGAGATGGCTAGCTCCGAACGTCGCCGTGAGATCGTCAAAAAACTTCTGGCAAAACTACCAGAGAGTGAGCGGACAGTCATGACGCTCCATTATCTCGGCGAAATGACGGTCAAAGAAATTAGCAAGTTCTTAGGGATCTCAGTCAGCGCGATTCACAATCGACTGTATCGGGCACGAAAACGGTTAAAAGCGCAAGAAGAACGCTTCGTTCAAGAAGTCCTCAGCAGTGTGCAGATACCGATAAGTGTAAAAGAAAATATCATGCGGCGGGCCACCGACATAAAGCTTACACCGACCCCGGCTTCAAAACCGTTGCTCCCATGGGCGGCTGTCGGCACCACCGTGGTTTTGGTTGCCTTATTGCTCGGTGTGAGCAATCAACACCTCATCCGTTTTCAGAGACCCTATAGTTTCGAGGCATCGTCTGAACCTACCATTGAGATCGTTGATACCGCTATTGTTCTTGATATTGCGTCAAAACCTGCTGTGCGAAATCAGGTGGGACGTGCAGTGAATGCTGCTAAAAGCGGTAGTGCCGGTTTACAAACTTCTGCAAGTGATGCAATACGCAATGTCTCGGAGGATTCACTCAGAGTTTCGGAGACACACTGGATGCCGGATCCTGCACTGCGACAGGCGGTTCGAGAAAAACTTGATATTCCGGCAGATGTCCCTTTGACCCCGGCGTATCTTCAACAACACTTAACAAGTCTCGATGTGCGGTACGAAGGAATTGTTGATCTTACAGGTTTAGAGCATGCGACTGATTTGCAGGCACTTGTTCTGATAGAAAACAAGATTCACGATGTATCTCCTTTGTCCGGTCTAACGGAACTTGGTTTTCTGGATTTGGGCGGCAACCGGATTTCAGACCTACGTCCGCTTGCAGCACTCAAGCGTTTAGAGACTTTACACATTTGGCGGAACCGAATAGAAGATATTTCGCCCCTCGCTGGGTTAGTCAATCTGAAAAAGTTGTTGATAGAGAATAATGATATTAAGGATTTTTCACCCCTCGATGCGCTGAGGCACTTAGAGGTTGTAAACATTAATGGCAATTTTCGGATCGGTGATTATATATCGAGGATTGCAGTAGGCCCTCGTATCAGAGAGAGAGGTTACCCTTCGATCTTTGCAGCAGGGTCGGGCAACGATATTCTCAACTTACCAAACTTATCTGATGATGAGAAACTCATATATCACGATCTGTTTTGGGGTGGGCTGGGGTTTCACCTGCAATGGCATCCTACACCTGAAGGGTTTCGGTTCTTTGGTAGGATAGACGATGCTTATTGGAAAAGAGAGTATCTTCTTTCACAAAATCCTAACTTTATAAGACTTGTGAGTCTTGACTACACCGATACTGATCCTGGCGATTACCCTGAAGATTGGCCGTATTGGATAAGAGATGAGAACGGCAATCGCGTTCGAGCTTCTGCTGGTGATTCAGACCTCTTGATAGACTTTACGCACCCTGTCGTGCAGGATATTCTCGTTCAGAAAGCCATTGCTGTAGCAAAATGTGGTCTCTACGACGGTATCTTCTTGGGTGGGTGGCAGGAAGATCAGGCTACGCTTAATAATGACCAAGGTGTTTATTATCGAAGTGTTGAAGCCGAGTGGTCGGCAAGAATATCCATGGTGCGCCGTATTCGTGAGGTTATTGGTGACGATTTTCTGATTATTGTCAAGACGAACCAGCATAAAGCACTACTTTCTGCCCCCTACGTTAATGGGATGTTCATGGAAGCAATTCTGGACGAACAGGACACAGGTTACACACATGCTGGACTCCGTGAAATTGAAAGCACGTTGTTATGGTCGGAGCAGAATTTTCGTGAACCCCGAATAAATGCTCTTAAAGGGTGTGGAATATCGCTTGAGCCAGCAGATTCCCCGCGTAACCAGCAAACGATGCGTGTCATTACAGCCCTGAGCCTCACACATTCCGATGGCTACGTTTGCTACGACATAGGGGTAAGGGGCACAATCCATGAACATGAATACGAGATCTGGCCAGGACATGAGAGGGCGCATATAGAAGGTAAATCGCATGATCACAACCACCAACACTATTGGTATCCCTTCTGGGATGCCCCGCTGGGTCGCCCTGTGGGCGAGAAGGCACAGCTTTATCATAATAGTAAGGGACATGGAATTGACGGATTATTTATTCGTGAGTTCACCAATGGTTGGGCGGTCTACAATCGCAGCGGAAAGGAACAGGATATACAACTCCCCATGCAAGCCACCGGTGTCGCAAGTGGGATTATTGGTGTTAATCACACTCTCTCTGATTTAGACGGTGAGATTTATTTGAAATAGAAAACAGGTTCATCTGTTATGCATTACAACTTGTCAATCAAGCCTTAATAAAAGGAGAAAAATACATGGAAAATTGGAGGAAATTTATTATATGCGTTTGCTTGCTGACCTCTATTTTGGTCAACGCTCACAGTGTTGATGCCCAACAAAACCTCGCACAACAGGCGTATACGATTTTTGAGCAAAGTTGTCTCAACTGTCATGGAGCGGATGGCGCGTTTACTGAAGAAATCGTCATTGAGTACACCGCTCTTATTGAAACTGGCGCAGTCGTTTCGGGCAAACCGGATGCATCCGAACTGTATAAACGGCTGATTGAAGAACGTGTTGAAAAACGGATGCCTCTCGGACAACCGCCACTGACACCTGCTGCAATTGATACCATTCGCCAATGGATTCTCGCGGGGGCACCGAACTGGGAGGATACCTCCCAGGCAGCCGGCACTTTCATTACACCTAAGAAGATGCTTGAAACGATTGAGAACCATGTTAACTCGCTCGCGCCGTTTGATCGCGTTTTCGCTCGCTATTTTACGATGACGCATCTGTATAACGCTGGCGAAACCACGGAGGCACTCCATGCTTATCAACGGGCACTCTCAAAATTGGTGAACAGTCTCTCTTGGGGACGCGAGGTTATCAAACCGGAGCCCATTGATACCGAAGAAACCATCTTTTACATCGATCTCCGAGATTATGAATGGGAGATCGGAGCCAATCGATGGACACAGATTGAGCAGGTCTATCCGTACGAGATTCAGTTTCTGGCACTAGCACAGAAGCATTTGCGTGAAAAACTGATAACGCTACGCGAAAAACTGGACTGCGAAGTGCCGTTTGTTCATGTGGATTGGTTTCTTGCCAATGCTTCACTGCCACCGCTCTACCATGACATTCTGGATCTCCCAGAGACCGATCAAGCGTTAGAGGCACGGCTTGAGGTGAATGTTGTTGAAAATATACGAAATGCAGCAGGTAAGCGCGTTTGGCGTGCAGGTTTCACTAATTCGGGTGTCTCCAATCACAACCGGGTTGTTGAACGACATATTTCGCGTTATGGTGCGTATTGGAAAAGCTACGACTTTGCGGGGAGTGTAGGGAAACAGGATATCTTTAAACATCCACTTTCTTTTGAACACGATGGCGGCGAGATAATTTTCAACCTGCCGAACGGCTTACAGGCATACTATCTCGCAGATGCTGGCGGCAGACGGCTTGATGAAGCACCTATACAGATCGTTTCCAACCCGGCTGTGAGTGATCCGACCGTCCGCAATGGGCTCTCCTGCATCGGTTGCCATACCGAAGGGATGAAGACGTTTGAAGACGAGGTGCGTGGTGTTGTTGGGAAAAATCCGGATCCGCCTTTTAACAAAGATCGAGCGTTGCGGTTATATGTGGAGCAAGAGACGATGGATGGGCTCGTGGACGAGGACACTGATCGTTACCGTCAGGCACTCGAAGCCGCTGGGGGTGTATTCGGTGGGATTGAACCTGTCCAGCGGTTTCACGAGGCGTTTTGGAGACCGCTTGATGCTCCAGCTGCTGCTGCCTCAGTAGGATTAGAAACCGAGGCGTTTCTCCAGAAGATTCGCCAAAATGTGGGTTTGAAAAACTTAGGGTTGTTGGTCTTAGAAACTGGCACGATGAAACGCGATACGTGGACAAATCAGTTTAGTGAAATCGTTTTTGCGCTGGATTTCCCGGCGAAAAGTGCTGTAACGCCAGTTGATCCTCAGACGGAACGCATCCCCGGGGCATCCGTCTATATGCCCGATCCGAACTTGCGTGCAGCGATCGCGGAAGCTTTAGGAAAAACACCAAACGTTCCAATTACAGTGGAAGACATGGCGACTTTGGATCGAATTTTTCCTGAAGAAAAGGGCATCAGCGATTTGACGGGACTTGAGTTTGCAACGAATTTGGAATGGTTAAAAATTCAGGGGAACCAAATATCTGACCTATCCCCACTAAAGGGATTAACAAAATTGGATCTCTTAGATATCAGTGGCAATGAAGTAATTGACTTATCACCTCTGGCGGAATTAAAAAATCTCAGACATGTAAAGGTTAGCCATAACAACATATCAGATCTCTCACCTCTGGCGGGTTTATCGAACCTGAAAAGGTTTGATTCTTGGGGCAACCCCTTGTCCGACCTATCGTCACTCGTTGGGCTTGAAATCATAGATATTTGTGGTGGGGAGCCAGACATATCAACACTGGAGGGCGCAAGAAATTTAAAAGAACTGTATTTGCTCGGGTGCGGGGTGTCAGATGTCTCACCTGTGGCAAAATTAACGGGGTTAACACGCTTAGGTCTTGCAGGCAACCGTATATCGGATATATCGCTCTTAGCAAAGTTAACCGACCTGAAATGGTTAGAGCTCGCAGATAACAAAATATCGGACGTATCGCCTTTGGCACAGTTGAAAAACTTGACATGGCTGCACGTTGGTGGAAATATGGTATCTGACTTTTCGCCTTTAGATGGATTACGCGAGAATATAAAGCTCATCTGGTCCAACAATCCTGCTTTTCCTCAGGGGGGTGCTAAAATAGAAGGTCCCTGGTTATGGGTGCTGCTGCCTGGGATAAATTTTAATCCTAAAGGTCGCATAGATTACCTTGCAGAAGCGAGTGGAGGCGCGGTGACAGAAGTAAAGGTTTCAACCCATGGCGCGACCGAAGGCAACTCTGTTGGAGATAGCGTCTGGTATTCCGACAAAATATCGCCTACGGGGCGGAATAACATTGCGGAGGTGTTAATGCCTCCTATTCGGCATGGCGTTATTTATGGATGTGTTGTTCTGTATGCACCCCGGCAACAAGAGGTAACGCTGTTTGTTGGTAATGACGGTGGTGGTAAAGTGTGGCTCAACGGTGCTTTGGTTCATGAGGAAGGGGGTGCACGTGGTGCGGATTACCAACATTTTGTTCCTGTTACACTCAAAGAGGGGGCAAATGTCCTGTTAGTTGCAACAATGACGGGTGGTAACGGTTTTTGGGGATTTGAGCCCGACGCAGAATATACGGTGTTAAACCCGCGTGTCGGATACGCTTTTTCCCAACCTATTATCGATGCCGGGGATACGTTTACGCTTGAAATTCGAGCAGAAGATATCTACAATTTAGCGGGGTGGCAATTTGATATTGCTTTTGATCCAACAATGTTTGAAGCGGTTGAATTGAGCGAGGGTGATTTCCTCAATCCCGAGGGAAGCGCAACTTTCTTCCAGGAAGGTAGCATTGATAACGCGACCGGCAAAATTACCAAACTTAGTTCAGTGAGACTCAGCGAAGAAGGGGTCAGCGGCAGCGGCACCCTGTTATCAGTGACATTCACAGCAAAAACAGTTGGACAAACCCAATTGAGACTCGATAGCTTTCAATTCGCTGCTGTCACGGGTACGCCCATCACTGCAGGACCGCATGAGATCGTCATCACTATAGAGGAGCGGCTCGCTACCGGTGATGTGAATCGGGACGGTCAGGTAAGCATTCTGGATATGGTGCTTGTTGCCAAGCAATTCGGGAAAACTGTACCTGCGAACTCAGCAGTTGATGTAAATGGTGATGGTGTTATCAGTATCTTGGACCTTATCATTGTGGCAGCACATTTGGGCGAAGTGATTGACGCGGCTGCCCCTTCGGTTCTTGCCGTGGACGGTATACACGGTCTGGATACCGCGATGATACAGGCGTGGATCGCACAAGCGCAACTTGAAAATGACGGTTCTATCGCCTTTCAACGCGGTATGGCTAACCTTCAACGCCTCTTAGCATCACTAATCCCAGAAAAAACAGCGTTACTTGCCAACTACCCGAATCCGTTCAACCCGGAGACGTGGATTCCGTATCATTTAGCAAATCCGAGTGATGTGCAGATTACCATCTATGACACACGCGGTTCTGTCGTCCGCCAACTGAATCTCGGACATCAACGGGCAGGCTACTACACCAACAGGAGCCGTGCCGCCTATTGGGATGGCAGGAACAATGTCGGGGAACACGTTACCAGTGGCATCTATTTCTACCAACTTCAGGCGGATCAGTTGTCCTTCCTGCGCAAAATGGTAATCCTCAAATAGTAGATGCAAAAATCCTAATTATCCGTTCACCTATCTAAACTTGGACACTCGTCCTGACCGTAGACTTCTTGCTGAAGGTGCTGCTCGACGAGGCGGTATCCCTGAGATGTAGGGGCAGGTTTCGTACCTGCCCTTCAAAAATATGAATCTATGAGGATAGTATGTATAGAAGACTTTTTTGGGATGCTGACCTCGGCACACCTGTCGGCGAGAAGTCACAATCTTACGACAATCGAGACGGGGTCTACATTCGCGAGTATACCAACGGTTGGGCAGTCTATAACCGCAGTGGTAAAGCGCAAGAAATTAGTCTCTCGATGCAAACTACCGGCGTTGAAAGCCGTATCACCAGTTTCAAGCACACCGTCCCCGATTTAGATGGCGAGATGTATCTAAAGCGAAACACCAAACCTTCTGCTGATATAAATGGCGATGGCGTTGTGAATATCCAAGACTTAGTGCTCGTCGCCAATGCGCTTGGCAAGGCAGAACCCGATCTCAATGGTGATGGGATAGTGAACATCCTTGATCTTGTGATTGTTGCGAATGCTTTTGGCAATCCTTAGACGGCGTTGCGTGACGGAATAAGATATGAAGATGCATGTTCGATATTTTTTGATAGTGCTTTGTTTATGTGTTGCGACGAGTGTTCATGCTGAAGAGTGGATGCCAGACCCTACGCTCCGCGAAGCTGTCCGGGAAACACTTGACATTCCTGCAGATGTCCCCTTAACACCGGCACACCTTCAATCCTTAGGGCGTCTCGATGTGCCAGACAAAGGGATTGTTGATCTTACAGGCTTAGAACATGCAATCCATTGTCATGCCCTTATTCTGGAAGAGAATGAAATTAGCGATATATCACCTTTGTCCGGACTTACGACACTTGCTTTTTTGGATTTGTCACACAATAGGATTTCTGACGTTCGACCCCTTGCAGGTCTCACGGGGTTAGGTGGCTTAAAACTTGCGAACAACCAAATTGTAGATATTTCACCGCTCGCGGGGTTAGTCAATCTCAATTTGTTGAATATAGCGAATAATCGAATTACAGATTTTTCACCACTCGCGAGGTTAAATCTCCAAAGCCTAAATACAAAGCGTAACATTGGTGTTGATCTTAGCATGATTAATACATCCAGGATTACAAATCTTGAGAATGATTTGGTGTGTGATATTCAACGCCCTTCAGCGTATGAACGTGTCCAGAGTCGTGATTACCCGTCTCTTTTATCTTCTTGGGGGCACGTTTTAGAGGTCCACGAACATAAATTTGAAAATATCCCAATCCATGATCTTTATTTTTGTTGCCCAGACGATCTGTATCTTTACTGGGAACTTCGTAGCACTGCCAGCGGGACGAAACCCGTATTGATAGATCATATTTTTGAGGCGAGGCAGCGACGTGCTGAACTGTTATCACTCAACCCTAATTTAGTGATGTTAGTGCCTGTTACCTATTACACGGGGGACATACCGGATTTCAAAGAGGTGGGGTTGGATTATATTTCGAGTGATGATATTTTCCTCCGAGATGAACATGGTAATATTGTTGAAGAATTCGCGGAAGGGGGAGCACGATTAGATTTCACGCTACCTCAGACGCAGCAATGGGTCAAGGATCAGGTATTAGCACTTTCGCAATGCGGGTTGTTTGACGGGATAATCCTCGACCATTGGGACCTTAAGCCAAAACTTGAAGGGTATAGAACGCTTGAGGAAGAATATGCAGCGAGAGATGCTATTCTGCAGAGTATCCGTGAGATAGATGATGACTTTTTAATTCTCGTAAACGCGGGTACAGGGACGCATTCAAAGATTCCGAGATGGGCACCCTATATCAATGGTATTTGGCTGGAGACGGGACCTGGTGCTAATTCTATATACGACGATCATGAAATTGCCAAAATCCAAGAAGCACTCCTTTGGGCAGAAACAGAAGCACCTTTCCGAGAACCGGTCATCAATGCTATATCCGGTGGTGGTAATCCGGGGATCCCTCCGGATTCATCTGAGACATGGAAGGTCGTGCGTTCCTTGACGACACTTGCACTGACACATTCCGATGCTTATCTGCTATTCAAGAATGGCGGAATAATCAGTAACCGACTTTGGGGAGTGGATATCACATATAAGGGCGTACATTCTGTCTGGCTGGAGTTCTGGGATGACTCCCTCGGTTATCCGATCGGCGGTAATGAAACGAAGGGTCAACTTTACGAGAATCGAGAAGGCTTATTTATTCGAGAGTTCACCAACGGCTGGGCGGTCTACAACCGAAGTGGCAAAGCACAAGAAATTAGCTTCCGGATACAAACGACAGGTGTCGAAAGCGGTACCACAAGCAGAACCCATACAGTCCCCGATTTAGATGGCGAAATCTATCTGAAACAGGAAACCGGTACATCTGTGGATGTCAACGGCGATGGTGTTGTAAATATTCAGGATCTTGTAATAGTTGCGAATGCTTTTGGCGAAGTAAAACCGGACCTCAATGGCGATGGTGTTGTGAATATCCAAGATTTAGTGCTTGTCGCCAATGCGTTTTAAGGAAGGAGACGCTTCTGTGAGAATAAGAAAGATATTTTGTAAATCGTTAGGGTTTCAGTAACTTTACACACCCAATTTCTGACAACTGATAACTTCTCACGATTTCTCCGAAATTATGCACCCTTTTCGCTGATAAATTGTGTCATTAATAATAGGATTTACACAAATCCCTTGTAGGTGTCAATTTAAAAAACTTCATCGCAGCGGAAATCAACGCTAAATGTGCGTCCAGCATTAGTTTCTAACTACAGAGGAGCGTCCGATGCATAACAAGAAATTCTTTATTTTTAGTGTATTCAGCCTAATCGTGTTATGTGCAAGCCTTTCTCCACTTTTCGCAAAGGCACCAACGACCCCCAAAATCCTGTTTACTTCCACACGGGATGGCAATCGCGAAATCTACGTCATGAATCCAGATGGCTCTAAACAGGTGAACCTCACACAACATCGTGCAGAGGATCTTCAGGCTGTCTGGTCCTCGACCGGTGAGCAGATTCTTTTCGTTTCCGATCGCGATGGCATCCGAGACCTCTATCTGATGGATCCAGATGGGTCTAACGTCCGGCGCGTCTTCAAAAAATTCGTTTATAGATACCATCCGACGTGGGCACCCGATGGTAAACAGATCGCTCACATGCACAAGGCTCAGGACCTTCGCGCATCCATTATCTACACTGCAACCTTAGGTAAACAGGAAGAGAAATCCTTCGTGAATGCGCTGTATCCGGCATGGTCACCAGATGGAAAAGAAATCGCCTGTTCAGTAGGTGGCCCTGGTCAAGAGTCACGACTTGCACTTATCGACATCCGGACAGGAGAGTGGGAACATCTTCTGCCTTTGACGGAAAGGGGTGGACAATCCTTTCCGTCTTGGTCTGCTGCGGGGGACAGACTTGCCTTTTCTTGGAATAACAATCCACTGCCGCCTCTCGCAGCTGGTGGACGTGTGCCCGAGGCATGGCTGGACAAGTTGACAATCTACATCGTCAACCGTGATGGCACCGGTCTCCGACAAATTGTTGATGAAGCGGGGCCTAGGGCAATGGTTCCCGCATTATCGCCAAATGGGGAAGAAGTCCTTTATACACAGGAAATTAATGGGAATCTACAAATCTTCAAAGTTGATGTGGACAGCGGCGTTCAGACGCAATTAACACACATTAAGCGGAATTCTGGAGGCGATTGGTTCGATCCGGCGTATACCTTGCCCGTTTCACCACAACCCCACTCACTCACTACTACATGGGGGGCAGTGAAGACACATAAACTTCATTGAAAAATCTACATCAGGACTTACGCAAATTGGACAAATATCGGACATTTAGACGCAAAAAGTGGTAATTTCCGTCCATTAAACCCCCTAAATCCCCCTTATCAGGGGGACTTTAAGAAGGAATGCGTAAGTCCTATACATTTTTCATGTCCTGGTTTCCCAACCGCATTGGTGCTTAAAAACGCCGGACTATTTCCAGGCTCCAAAACCGTGGTTCATTGACATAGCCCGTCAGATTATTGAAATCAATGCCACCCGTCGGAGATGTATCATTGAGGATGTTGCGTCCTATAAGTGCCACCTCTACATCGGCATGAGGCAATAGGCAGGCAAGTCGAACACCACCGACCAAGAGCCAATCATCGGCGAATTCCACGGAATCATAAAGAAAGAACCGCACTCGACTCCGATATGCCCAGTCTGTCGAGATCAGAAGCCGGACACCCGCTGGAAGCGAGAGCGCGTAACTCAGTGCCACATCCGCAATCCATCCCGGAGCCTGCGGCAGACTGTTGCCATCAATGGAGAAAATTCCATCAGCAACAGAAGGATCCAGCATTGTACACGGTGCGCCACACCCCTGTATTGCCAGATTCGGATCGTCAATGCGTGTGTGGTTATAGCTAAGTCCTGCTGATACTTCCAATGCTGTGATGGGTAAGAAGGTCAACTCTGCCTCAACACCCCGTCCAATCGTGCTATCAGCGTTCACTAACCGATTGAAATTCGTCTCACCACCGACCGCAGTCAATTGTTGATCCTGCATAAAGTATTGGAACGCCGCCATATTCAGATGCAACCGCTGTTCCCACAAACGTAGTTTCGTGCCGCCCTCGAAAGCGTGAATTGTCTCGGTATCGGCGACAGTGACGACATCACCAAATAGCAAACGTCCTTGAATACTCGGTGCGCGGAATCCACGCGCCGCACGCAAATATGTCTGCACATTAGAAGACACTTGGTAACGCAGACTCAGATCCCCGCTCCACACTGTGTCCTGCGGATTCTGGTGGATAGGAGCCAACGGACCGGCACCGGTAACAGTGGGTGCTTGATCTCGCCACGCCGTATAGTCCTTTACATCATGGGACAATCGTAATCCAGCACCGAGTTCTAAATTCTCAAGCATTTGGAAAGTCAACGCTGCGAACACTGCCCGGGCTGTAGATGCCTGCTCTTGTCGTGCTACGCCATCCAAGGCACCGCCAGCGAGTGTATCGTAGTTGAAATCCTCCATCTCCACAAACTCACGGAAATAGTACAACCCAAACTGATAGGCAAGACGGCGCGCTGCGGGACTCATCAATCGGACTTCTTGGCTAAACTGTTGCAGGTTCGGAATACCGGACGCGGTTTCAGACGGAAAGGGAATCACACCGGGACCACTCGCCGGGAGAAACGCAGCCCCGTATCCGCCGTCAATGTCACCACGCGAAAAATTAATCAATCGTTCAAATCCGGTTAGCGAAACCAGTTGGAAGTCCCCAATATCATAACGCACCTCAACTCCGAAACCTTGTGTGCTGAGGGTCTGCTCATTACGTCCGTCGTGTGCGATACTGCTTCGGGAAAAATCCTGCACCAGTCCACCTTCACCCTCTGCTAAGATATTGGCGCGGAACAGGCGTGCGGTGCCGTCAAGGTCGCGCGCATGGAACTTGAATCGTGCTTCTAATTCCGGCATAGGTGTCCACAACAATTGGACGCGCCCCGCCAAGTCCTGATGCCCACCTAAGACATCAGCTTCGCCTGTATGTTCATTATCCACCCAGTCGTCTCGCCACTGTGCGAGCAGGGAAAGCCGCGCCGACAGCACGGATGGAACAATCGGTCCCGACACGGCTCCCTCAAAATTACTACTATTGAATCGCCCGTAATTCAACCGTCCGTACCCTTCCAAGGTCTGCGTCGGACGCGCCGATTCAAACTTCACAATACCCGCGGGTGCGTTGCGTCCGAACAGCGTGCTTTGTGGTCCCCGCAACACCTCAACCCGATCCAAATCAAAGGCGGGGAATCCCTTTAGCAAGGCGTTTTCAAGCACAACACCGTCGTAGAGCAGCGAAACCGGCTGCGAGGCGTTGAGATCGAAGTCCGTATTGCCGAGACCACGGATATAAAAGCGTGGAAAAATGCGTCCAAACGACGATTCTATCTGTAAACTCGGCGTGCGATTCGACAAAAAACGGACATCCATCCCCGACGAGCGTATCGTATCGAATCTCTCCCCTCGGAGCGTCGAAACGGAGAGGGGTACTTCAAAAGAGCTTTGCTCACGTTTACGCGCGGTAACCACGACCTCTTCCATTCTAACAACTTCTTCGGTCTCCTCATCGGCAATAACCGTTAAAGATAGAGACAACATCATCAAGAAAGCCAAAGCATAAAATTGTTTGCTAAAGTTCATATTTTCCTCAAAAATAGTATCTGAAAGATTGATATAAAATAGTGACGCGGTAGTAGAAACGCCACATCTTGCGTATAATGGACAAACAATATTTTACTAAAGTTTGGACGATATTGTAAAGTTTATGCTGCCTTGTCGAAAGGCAGGGGCGTATCGGGTTGAAAATCGGTGCTAATATTCTGCGAGTTTGTTTTTCGCTTGAACTTGGCAGAAAATGATGCCACCGCCATTTGCGAGCGGAGATAAGCCACCCGTAAGCCTTGTGTAAGTTTTTCAGGACGATACCAATGAATGTTGAGATGTTCACAGACCTTCTCAACACTTATCTCTTTGCACATAACAGTGCGCGTCGTGAATACCAACTTCGTCAGACTTGCTGCAACGAAACTCAGTTGGACGAACCGGTTGATGCTTTTCCGAGATTTCAAGCGATAGGCATCGAAACCGAAGTGCTGTTTGACGTCCCGAAAAGCTGTTTCTATTTGCCACCTTTGTCGATAATACGCAACGATCTTCGGTATCTCAAGCGTCAAGTCTGTTGTAAAGACGCAGAAATACCGATACGGTTTTGAGGCTTTCGGACGGTTGCGGATGACGACGATCCGAACCTGTGCGTCACACATTTTCGTCCGCACAACTTTTGAGGCGATTGAATAACTTTTTGCGTCTATGTCTATCGTCTCATACCGCAACCTGCGAATATCAAGCCGGTCTCCGTATTTCCGGGGTCTCCCGCGTTGCCGGCGTTTCGGTTGCTTCGGTAAACGATAGAAGACGGCATTAGATTTGGCGCGACATAAAATATGATGTCCAAAACTCAGTGCCATTGTAAAGACTTTTCGCCGTGCGAAGCCACGATCAAAGATGATAAGTCCCGGGAGGATCTTTGAACAGATGCGCTTTAGAACCGCTTGACTCTTATCGCGAATCGTCTGTGGAACAATGAGTTTCACCCATACTGGGAAAAACTGCCACTCCGTGGGTGTCGGACACAGCAAACCGAGTGCGCCAAACTCGTGTCCGAAGTGAAACTTTGATTGATTCACGCGATGCTTTTGATAACCGCAGTTGCGAAAAAAATGTAAACCCCATTGGGTTTTGCCAGTCTTCAGGGCTTTGGTTTCGTCATAGACATAAACCCAATCCTCAAAGACATCTTGGAGGCGTTTGATGAGCCGTGCAGCAACGGCATCCGCATTCCATCGCCCCCGGGAAAGGAACTTCGGAAATGACCAATACTTCGTTTCTGAAGCACTACATTGATAAAGATCCGTCAGCGTTCCACTGCCTCTATTGGCGATGAATCCGAAGATAAACGCTTCAAAGAGTGCGAAGTTTTGTTGATTGAATAAAAGTCGAAAATCCGATAGAATATCTCCTAAGCAGAAAAGGAGGTTCATTTTTACGTTCCTTTCAAAACAGTGGTATGTTTTTATGAAAGGATACCTACTTTTCTGCTTTTTCGCATTATAATTCTAAAAATTGTCCAAACTATAGAATATTTTAACATACCGAACAAAAAAGTCAACCAATGTCTGATGCGTTCGGAAGTACTCAGTTATGGGTTGTCAGTTGTCGGAAAACTGAACACACCATTGGCAATTAAAAAAATTGCTTGACATCCGATGTAAACTTGTGCCAAAATCTCAAAATGAATCCTCTTGGAGGTGAACGGAAATGAGACGCAAATGTGACAAATTGATGATTTTCGGGTCTGTTATCAGTGTGATAATACTAATGTCTGTCACGCAAGGATTTACTGCAATTGATCCCGAAACCGCAGTGGGTGTTTGGCTCTTTAATGAAGAAAAAGGGGATGTCGCCAAAGATTTGACGGAAAACGCACTTGATGCGAAGTTCTTGGACCCCGTGAAATGGACTGATGGTAAATTTGATGGCGGATTGGAATTCAAGAGCGGCAGTTTGGCTAACGCTGGCACCTCACAACTCTTGAATGTAGGAACAGCAAATTTTTCTATGTTAGCATGGTTCAAGTATTCTGAGACACCCGACGGATGGCATGCAAGCCTCATCTCAAAGGCTGACCTCGCTATGCCGAGACACGGCTATATCTTGTGCGTTCGCGGAAACCTTGACCCGAATAACAAAGGGAAACCGCTGTTCTGGTTCGGATTGGCGCAGGGTGCAGGCGTTCACCTTTTTGGTACATCACCCATCAATGATGGAAAGTGGTACCATCTCGCCGCAACTGCTGACCGAAAAGGTGCGATGAAATTGTACCGAAACGGGAAACTGGAGGCTGAAAAAGATATTTCCGCGCAGCAAAAAGAGAATGAGGATAACCATAAGCCTTTCACGATTGGTGGTGAAGTCGGTGTCGCAGTCCGGACCCTTGTGGATGGAGCAATGGACGAAGTCGCACTCTTCAACATTGTACTAACAGAAGATCAGATAACGGAAATCGCCGAGAAAGGTCTTGCACGTGCATTAGGGGCGGAAGCTGTTTCACCAAATGGTAAACTGGCTACCGCTTGGGGAAAAATTAAAGCAGAATAAAGGCTTTCTTAGGATCGTTTTGGATTCTTGGCTAAAACAGTAGAACCCACAACCAACGACGCACTGTTGCTGATGGCGTTTGAAACGCTGCCAGCAATGGATCGCAATTTTAGAGAAATAGGTGACACATGGACTGGCAACTGGAAACGACTGTCTCTGATGAGCAGGTCAAATTTTACAAAGAAAACGGGTATCTCACGTATGGACGCATCTTCACGAAACCGGAGTTAGACGAACTTCGGGATTATGTGGACGATATGATCGAGAATTTACCGGACGGTAGACGTCCAGAACAGATGGATGTGCCGCATTTTGAGCATCCGTACCTATTCAAATACCTGACGCACCCACGCGTGTTGAAGGTGATAGAGCGATTTATCGGACCGGATATCGTTCTCTGGTCGAGCCACTTTATTAGCAAACGCGAACACGACGGCATGGCAGTCCCGTGGCACCAAGACGGTGTCTATTGGGGTGAGTCTCTCGATCCGATGCACGTTATCACGATGTGGCTGGCGGTTGATGAATCGAAGGTCGAAAACGGATGTATGCGCGTTATCTCTGGCAGCCACAAGTTGCGCGATCGTCGCTATGAATCTGTTGATCGGAAAAATAACTTGTTCGGAAGCGAAGTAGTGGAAGATGACCTTGACACATCCAAGGCGGTCAACTTGGAATTAGAGGTCGGCGAATGCCATTTTCACGATGCGTGGACAATCCACAATTCTAGTCCGAACGTCTCACAGAAACGTCGGTGCGGTTACACAATGCGCTATATGCCAGCGGATGTCCGGTACCCCGGCGCAGAGTGGCGGCGCGCACACTACATCTATCTATTGCAGGGCAAAGATAGAACAGACGGCTTTAATACCTATACACCTGTTCCAGAATTTTAGCACCTTTAGGACTTACGCAAATTGAAGAGAAGATGGAGTGCCTCACAGTGAGAGTATTTGGCTGTATTTAACCCCCTAAATCCCCCTTATCAGGGGGACTTTAAGAGTTTAACCCCCTAAATCCCCCTTATCAGGGGGACTTTAAGAGGAAATGCGTAAGTGCTAACCTTGAGAAAGGATGAACTATGCGTCCCTATTTTGATGTACATTGTCATATTGGTATGACGGTATCGCGCGCCCCAACTGTAGGACAGAGCGTTGGACGATGCCTCGCAAGGATGGCTTCAGCAAACGTTATCGGTGCGATTCCGTGTCCAACAGGCGGCGGACCGCAGGCACGCGGTGTATTGGATACGCGTGCTCAACACGAAACAATTGCCAACGCCTGTAGGCTGTACCCTGAACGCTTTCCGATTGGGATTGGTAACGTGGAAGTGCGACACGAACAGGCTGGTGTGGATGAACTCGACAGAGCAATGCAGGAAGACGGTTTAGTCGGATTTATGTGCCACCCAGGGCTGTCAGGACATTCACTCGGTGGTGAACTTTACGCATTCCTTGAAGTGGTGGCGATGCACAACGGATTGTGTCTATTACATCAGGCAGGTTCCACGCAAAACATCGCTGCTTATGCGAGGCGATTCCCGTCGGTAACGTTTATCATTGGACATGTATCAATGACCAAAGCTGGGCATCTTGATGCTATCGAGCAGTGCGGGAAGCAGGAGAATATCTGGTTTGATGTCGCACAAAAACCAGACGGTGCAGATGAGAGTTGGGACCTGGTACATCTCGTCAATCACCTCGGCAGCGATAGGATTATGTTCGGCAGTGATCTACCGTACTACGATTTTCGCTTGGTCCAAGCGCAAATTGAAGCGGCACGCCTTGATGATGAAACAAAAGAACGGATCGCCTATCAGAATGCGGTGCGATTGGTTCAACAGTTCCGTGAAGATTGGTTACCAACACTGACACCGATAACACCGCCGCAGGTCTATTCGGAGGGTGAGATGTGGGATGCAAACGGCGCAAGGTTACGCTAACGGTTACTTAACGATTTCAACTGCTCGAATCCGGCGATGAAGCACGACAAGGCAGAGGCCTATCAGTGCCAGTACAGTGAGGAATGACCAAACCCAATGCACAGCATGGCTGTGTGAACTGTCAAAGAGTACTGAACCGAGAATGTCATAATTTGCCCAAAGCGAGACGACAGCCGTTTTACTGGTGCGGCTAATCGTTTTAAGCAGTTGCTGGATGACAGGCGAACCAAACCACACAGCACAGAAACCGATCGTGGCATAGCGAGGGTTTGAGGTGAGTGATGAAAAGAGTAGTATTAATAAGCCGGCAGAGAGGACAATTAGCACCGAATAGGCGATGATCGAGAAAGGCAGCCAATAGTTCTCTTTAAGAAAGGATATATCGGCTAACAGTGCCTGCTCAAGGAATAACAAAAGTCCGGGAACCATCGTAAGACAGCCAAGTAAGATCCCAATGACTGCAAATTTTCCGATGAGATAATCTATCCATGAAATAGGCTTAGATAGGTACAGGGAAAGCGCGTTGTTCTTCAGGTCTGTAGCGATTAATCCGGAACCGCCAAAAATGGCTATCAGGGCAATTAACATCGCTGATGGCGGCACAAGTCGGAATAGGAATTTCTGAAAAAAATCAGCGTTCACTTCAAACGGCAGCGTCGCATTTGGTACTTGGTTAATGATATAGATGAGTATCGCGTGAACGAAGATGTAGATTATCGGTGGAATCGCAACGATTAATCGGACAATCTTGCGTTGCGCAAGCAGTTTAAGTTCAGCCTTGGCAATGATCCACCACCGTGTATAATTACGGGGTTTCAGTGTGCCTTCCCAGTGTCGGTAATCTTGTGTGTGAATAGGCATATTTTTGCGTAGTTTTCAGTTTTCAGTAAAAAGCGGTTGTGTTCTTTCATAGCAAACGACCCTTCACGCGGATGCATTAGGTGACGGGGCGCGGCGTGTGCCTTCTATCGGCATAAAATTGGTTTAGAATTTATAGATTTCAGCTTTTTCCAACGTATCCGTGAAGGGACCCTGCTTCTCCGTCTGGACTTCAACGATGATGATCCCTAACGGTGTATCACGTTCCGGGTCTTCTTCAATGAAGACACGTGGGATCTCCGCAGTCATAAGTCGATCCAGCCTATTGAGTTCTTGTGACCAGCGTAGGTCAACCAACCGTCCGTCATAGACTTTCTTATGTTTTTCGCCATTGCGCATGGAGTAGACTTTGGCGTTGGTGGTAAAATCGGCTTCAGAAATGGTACTCACACCGACGCTTGGGCTGAGAATGCTCTGGTTCCATATTAACGGCGTGCCATTTCTGTCAACCAAATAGATTCTCAAATCAATTCTGTCAACACGCGGATCCGCGTGGATTGCGATGCCTTCAAAATTCTGAATCTCTCCACTTCCACATGAAAGCATTACAAGCACACAGATCCCAACAACAGCGACTTTTCCTAATTGGAAATTGAAACGAAACACATCAACTCTCCTGTTGTACATTTTCAATACGGCTTACGGACCTCGCGTATCAAGAAGTCCATCTAATCTATTATATCTTTTTTAGGTGATGAATGTCAATTTTAAATCTTGCCTTGTATTTCCTTTCAGAAGTGCTATAATAATGCCCATGAAATTTACTAAAGTTTTGATTGGCTCGGAAAACCGCGTCAAAATTGAGAGTGTCCGGCAAAGTTTCTCAAGATTTTTCGATCCATTGGAGATTCACGGATTATCCGTTGACTCCGGCGTTTCTGTTCAACCCTTTAATCAAGACACCTTCGTCGGTGCTAAGAACCGTGCTGAGCATGCAAAGCGGATCAACGCTAAGCAGTGCCTAAACGCCAACTTTTTCGTCGGTATTGAAGGTGGGGTCCTTCAACTCCATAATAGATGGTTCCAATTTACCGTCATCCACATATTGGATCAGCAGTGCCGAGAAAGTGTTGGCACAACTGGTTTGTATGAATTGCCAGACTGGATTGTCGAAAAACTCTTGGTAGGCATCGAATTAGGACACATCATTGATGAACTTACCGGAGATTTCAACACGAGAGAGAAACAGAGTGCCAGTGGTTTTTTTACGAAGGGCGCGGTAGACAGATTACAAAACTATACACAAGCTGTAACTTTTGCCTTAATCCCTTTTCTTCAAGGCAACCTCTATTTTCAACGAAAGTAGAGATATTGCCGTATTAAATTTCGGAGGAACCTCATGAAAGCTGCAGTATTGTATGAGACTGACACACACTTAAAAATTGAAGAATTTGACCTACCGCGTCCGAGTGCAAATCAGGTGCGGGTGCGATTGGTAGCCAGCGGGGTCTGCCACTCCGATTGGCATGTCGTTAAAGGCGACTGGACCTTCGTTAGGCTGCCTGTCATCCTTGGACACGAGGGTGCCGGAATTGTGGAAGAGATTGGCAGCGACGTAACCCAAGTCCAAGTCGGTGACCACGTTATCCTCTCATGGAAACGGAACTGTGGATTTTGCGAGATGTGTCAGAAAGGGTATCCGAACCTATGCGCGCTTCCGACTGATGCCTCAGGTAGACCCACCACAAAAGCGGACGGAAGTGAAATTGACCAGATGGCGGGATTAGGGACCTTCGGCACCGAAACGCTCGTCCCTCAAGACGCTGTTGTTCCCATTGATAAAGACATGCCGTTGGCACAGGCAGCACTCATCGGATGTGGTGTAATGACAGGTGTCGGTGCCGCTATCAACACGGCGCAAGTTTCACCCGGCAGTTCAGTGGCAGTTTTTGGGTGTGGTGGTGTCGGGTTAAATTGTATCCAAGGCGCAGCCCTCTCTGGTGGCGAACCCATTATTGCTGTTGATGTGCTGGATAACAAATTGGAACTCGGCAAACAGTTCGGTGCCACGCATACCGTTAACGCTTCCAAAGGGGATCCCGTAGAACAGATTAAGGAGATTACCGACGGACGCGGTGTCCACTACGCATTTGAAGCGATTGGATTGATCGGTGAAACGTTTCGGCAAGCGATCCTCTGTACGCGGAGCAGAGGTGTGACGGTCTTCGTCGGACATGCACCGGAGAACACGCCTGTCGAATTTGATGCACGGATGTTGATGCCAGAGAAAATGGTTATCGGTTCAATGTACGGGACTGCGCGTCCGCATGTGGACTTCCCACGGTTGGTTTCGCTCTATAAATCTGGGCAACTCAAACTTGACGAACTCGTCACGCGTACCTATCCGTTAGAGGGAATCAACGACGCATTTGATGCATTGGCAAAAGGTGAAGTTGCCCGAAGCGTGCTGGATTTGACTTAAAAAATGTGTGCAGAGCAAGTCACACTGACTCCATCACGAAGCGAACTTCTTGTCCATCAAACATAAGAAAAATATCAAATTCTAATTCGGCACCCAAAGACTCTTTCACCGCGTCAACAGCCTCGCGAACGAGCGGGGCAACTTTCGACGCGAGTTCCAACGGCGATAAATCTGTGATAAAATCTAATTCTACTTCCAATCTACGTTTCATTTGCTCCTATTAACCTCGATATTATGATTTTCCATTGTCTTCTCAGGTTTACACTTTTAGACTCGTTTCTCTGATAAAAATTCCCATTTGTTAGATCTTAAGGCATTGACTATTCAAGAATCCGCTCCATACGTTCGCGAACCCACGCTTTGTGCTCAGGATGTGTGTGAATATAGAAGGTTCCCGTCTGGATAGCGTTATAAACATGTTCTGCTACTTCCGCAGGCGACATCCCGGCTTCCATCTCGGCGCGAACATTCTGAGAACCACCGAGACGCTCATGACGCGACGGTGTTTTTACTTCTGGATTTTGCAATGCATCTGGACGGTTCCGAGTTGAGTCCAGAATCCCTGTGCGGACCCATCCGGGACACAGCACATGTACCTGAATATTTGCCCTTTTCTGTGCCAATTCATCGGCGAGCGTCTCCGAAAGCACGACGACCCCGTGTTTGCTCACCTTATAGATGCCTTCGCCACTGCCTCCCACTAAACCCAAAATGGACGCAGTGTTAACGATGTGGCACTTGTCCCCTTGCGCGAGCATACGCGGTACAAACGTTCGGATGCCGTGGATTACACCCCATAAGTTAACGCCTAACACCCATTCCCAATCGGCGAGGGTATGCTCCCAGATAGGACGACTACAGACGACACCGGCATTGTTACAGAGGATATGCACTGCACCGAAGGTCTCCAGCGTCTGCGCTGCAAGGTTTTCGACATCAGCGGCGTTTGAGACATCCGTTTTGACAACCAGAACAGTCGTACCTTTAGCCCTTAAGTCTGTCTCAAGTTTGGCTAACGGTGCTGCCTCAACATCGGCAAGGACAACTTTCATACCCTCTGCTGCAAACCGTTCTGCCAGTCCTCTTCCAATCCCACTCGCTGCACCCGTAATAACGGCAACCTTTTGCATGACGCTCAAATCTCCGCTTGACGTTGCTGGTGATATTCCGCTAACGCCTGATTCGCATCCACAATCGTCGCTAACTTTTCGACGAGTGCCTCAATGTGTTCACCCGGGAAAGCGAAGTAGAAATCGTCGTCGGAAAGCGCAGTATAGACGCGATTGCCGATACAACCCAAGCTGCTCACGCTCCGTCCGCCTTGTATGACAGCCGGAACAACGGCACATGTTGGTCGTCCCATAACGCCGTTCTCCGTACCGATGCCAGCAGCGGTCGCGGCTTCCATCAAGAGCATCATCTGTCTCGGCGTGCCAGAAATGATGACAACATCCGGTGTGTCAGTTGTATCTGCTAATGGAGAATAGACTGCAGTTTTGAACGGATCTTCGCGTCGTGGAATACCAGGAACCTCCTCCATAGAAATATAGCCGAGTTCTCCCATCAGTCCGAGCGTGTTTTCGAGTTCCGCCATCTGTGCGTCTGGCAATTCAACGTTATGTGTATAACACCCGATGGGGCAGTTGTAATGGTCAGCGGCTTCGGTATAGAAAGTTTTGCCCTCTGCTGCGCGTCGCCAATAGGTACAACCGGAGGCTTCCGTTTTCTCTACACGTGAAACGTCGTCAGGTCTCGCATCGTGAAACGTTACAGCAACCGGAGCGGTTTGTAAATTAAGCAGTTGTTGGATTTGTTCTGACATTTTTTTAATTTTCCTTGCGGTTCGGTTAGATGAAACTGAGTATGAAGGTCATTTTAAACATGTATGGGGGCGAACTGCCCTTCGGTGGGTTCCGCTCAGCAGAACCATGCCTCGGTAATCCGTGGTGCGGGTTGATGCGCCTCTTTGCTACGGAGACCCAACGGCGTGTGCCTGCTACCGTGCATATCCGCAGCAAGTGACCATATTCGATAAAAGGTCTCTAAGGTATCCACACCGGCACGCGCATCATTTTCAACAAGTACGTTGACTGTTTTATGAAGTTCATCCATCCGTGCGTCCGGGTGTGTCCATGTATAACTGAAGGCGGCTTCATCGAGCGTGAGTGAAAGTGCTTGCGTCTCAGGACGGTTGAGCAGATATGAACCCGGCGGAATTAATAGCCGAACAGCATACTGCACCGGATCCACGTGATAGATAAGGCGATGCGTATCAACAAACTGGAGGATCTCAAGATAGTCGTCTAAGGTCGTCCACGGTGTAAATGGTACCCAAGTCGGACGGAGCGCGATGCCAGCACCGTGAACAATGTCAAGTGCGGTTTTCACATCGTCGCGCGTATGATGCTTCTCCAAAATCGTCAATACCCTATCGCTCAATGATTCCACAGCAGAGATGATAAACCGGCATCCAAGCTGTGCGAATTCCGGGAAATGTTTTCTATGCTTTAGTATATGCTCAACCTTCGTCGTAAAATCGAAAGTGAGATTCGGATACGTTTCATGCATTGCACGGAGGATACGGAGTCCGTGCATCGGACCGTTGAGAAAATCTGGATCGCCGAACGTGATATGCGTTGCACCTTGCGTCACCTGCTCCTGTATCTCAGCAAGTACGATATCGGATTGGACAACGAAAAATTTGCCATTGTAAACCGGCGGTATAGGACAGTGCGTGCAGAGATGCTTGCATCCGTGCGTTGTCTCGGTATAACCGACGGTCCGCACCTCATCTTTGTCCTCGAATTGGGCATAAACCTCCAGAGATGGTAATTTCCCAATTGACAAACCATCTCTATATGCCTCAGACAGTTCTTCTTTTCCAAAGGATTCTACTAACTTGACGAGTTGTTTTGACGCTTCACCGCCAAGGCAAAAATCGACACCGTGTGAAAGCAGATACTCCGCGTTAAGCGTTGCGTAAAGTCCGTACATGCATATAGAGGCATCCGGGTTAATCTCTCGAATCCGGTGTAGGAGATGAACACCGAGACGCAATGCTGTATGCATCGGAACGGAGATACCGATAAACTTTGCGCGTGCAACTTTTTCAACGTCCAACGGTTCGACAGCAATATCAATTACGTCAGGCGCGAATCCTGCTGCTTCGAGCGCGCGGAGCGGACGCGTAAGTCCTGCCGGTCGGTGTCCGAGTTCATAGCAGGAGATCAGGAGTATCGCGCCAGGGGCATGCATCGCTGAGGTGATCCGCGTTCCCATTTTCATGGTAAATAGCATAGCATGTCATCATACAATTAGCAACATATTTCAATTCTCATAGCGTTATTTGCGGCGGCACACCTTTCATTTCAACGGAAGGAAATATAATCACGCGTGCTTATTCAGCAAGCCTGCGCAGAACATTGTGCGTGATGTGTTCAACCACTGCATCGCCGCCCGCTAATCCGTGTGACCAATCCGTTGTGGCAGCCGTAAAGACGGTTCCGCCTTGTGTGTAAATACCCATCGTCGCGGCACCCGTTCTCCCTCTTTCCCAACGCTCATACCATTCACAATCATCAGGATGCCAACGGACAGGCGCAGTCGCAAGGATCGTGAAACTTTCAGGCGTGCCGTCTTGATAGGTCGGTACTGGCAAACCATTCTCAAGGGTCCACTCGCATCCGTCACATTCATAGCCGACAATGGTATTTGCACCACCAAAAGTATCATCTCGTGCGAGATCTGTCCCTTCAAACACCCAATGTTCCGGACGATGGACTGTGTATTCACCTGCACCATCCATAAACTGCCCGTGGCTCAAGTGATAACCCCCTTGCAGGAAACCGACACCAGTCAACTCGTTTTCAGGACGACCTACCATATAGTGGCTCCACAGCGTACTGAGGGTACTAAGGTCGTCAGTCTTGTAGACTGGGTCTTGGTTGTAGGTTTGTTTCCAACAGACGAGTGCCCTGCCATCATCTTCAGAGCGCACCTGCCAGCAGACGGAATTCCCGCTAAAGAAGGCAGCGTTTCCGCCATTCGCGATAAACGCCTCAAGATTATCGCGCATCGGCGCAGACCAGTACTCATCGTGTCCGACGCTTAACACGAGTTTGTAATGGTATAACATCTCAGGATGGAATTCCAGATCGCTATTTGCTGCGTAATCCAGCGTATATCCGTTCTGTTCTGCCCAAACAACAAAAGCTGCCTCCCAGTTACTGAAGATGCCGCGAGTGGGTCGATTAAACGAGACGCGGTTCCCCTGTATCTTACTTGCCCCGTGATACCCGTAGAGACTAAAACCGCCCCAATTGTTGTAAGCGTTGTAGGTATTGGTGGAGAGTTGGAGCAGCATCGGGGTGTTTGCCCCCGGCTTCGCAGGACGTACAATGAAAAACAGTGTGCTTTCGGCAGTCCGGTGATTCCTATAGATGGTGTCACCGCCGCCGTCTGCAGTGCGGAGTGTGCCTTCATAATAGCCGCTCTGCCACGTTTCAGGCACTTCAAGTGTGAAAGAAGCGGGCCACCCACATCCCTGCGATGACGCATCTGCCGGAATTGGATGCGCTTCACCGGGCAGATCTGCTTGGCTCCAAACAACCTCGCGTGTCGCACCGATACGCGCAATCTCAAGGGAGTAGCTGCCAGCACTCGTTGAAACGTTGAATGCTATTTCTTCACCGGGTGCATAACTGAGTTGATGTGTATATCCGTCAATATAGAGCGGTCTGATTCGATTTTCGGTCTGTGTTAAAGTTGCCATCGTGCCTTCTCCTTTGATGTATGGCGGATCATCTACCAAACGAAATCTCAACGTGATCGGGCTATTTTCTTTGACTCTTTTTGCCAGATATGCTATTATTTTACAATCTTTTCTACTTTTGTCATCTTAATTCTCAAAATTGTCTAAATGTTAGAGCCGAAAAAATGAAAAACGATCAAAAACAGGTAACCCCACTATCGCCTGAACAGATGGATCAGTGGGAAAACGACGGATATTTGTTGCTAAAAAACGTTGTCCCGGAGTCTGCTATCAACGGTGTGCGGGACAGTTTCGCCCGCGTCGTAGATGGTATAATTCGCGAGTTGAAAGCGGACGGGATTATTGAAGATGAGGGGTTAGAACTTCCCTTTGAAACGCGATTTTCACAAGTCGCTGGTGAGCATGCCAACCGTTTTGGTCGTTCTTGGCGTAACCAAGTTGCGACCCCTGAAATCTTCGAGATACATCACGCGCCGCCGCTTGTTGACGCAATCGGACAACTCACAGGGACAGATGTCATCGGGCACCCCGTCTTCAACGCGCGTCCGAAACTTCCTGGTCAACAATTGACTGTTGTCCCGTGGCATCAGGATAGTGGCTATTTCGGCACGGTCAGCGAAAGTTCGCTTATCCCGACTGCATGGATACCACTGGTACCGGTAGACGAGAGCAATGGGTGTCTACAAGTGGTTGCGGGTTCACATCGGTTAGGTGTGGTCAATCATCACACAGAAGAACGGGAAGGTAAGTTTCTTGAGGTGATGGACGAACTTATTGAAGATTCCCATATTGTAACGTGCCCGATGGAATTAGGGGATGCCTTGGTGTTCCACAATCTGACATTCCACCGATCGCTACCGCATACCACAAGTGAAGTCGTCCGTTGGGCAATTGACATCCGCTATCTCCGTGACGGTGACCATCCCGGCACGATTTATTGGGGGGACCCCGATTTTAAGTGGGTCATCCGTAGCGAAACGCAACCCGTGACACCTGTGGAGCAGTGGCTCGAAATGTGGTAAAACAATGATACGTGTGCCTTTTGAAACTTTACGAGACGAATTTTATCGTGTACTCGCTTCGGTCGGTTTTGCTGATGAGCGAGCGGTGTTATGCGCCCGACTTTTCGCTGAAAACCAACGTGACGGGGTCTATTCACACGGATTAAACCGTTTCCCCGGGTTCGTTGCTGGTCTGGCGAGTAAACAGATTAAGTTCCGTGCGCAACCGGAGCAAATCGAGAGTTTCGGTGCATTAGAGCGATGGGACGGTAAGATGGGGGTAGGTCTTGTCAACGCCCATATCTGTATGCAACGTGCAACGGAACTCGCCAAAGTACACGGCATCGGATGCGTCGGACTTTCAAACACAAACCACTGGATGCGCGGCGGTGCCTACGCCTTACAAGCCGCGGAAGCTGGGTATATCGGTATCTGCTGGACGAATACGACTCGGCTCATGCCGCCGTGGGGTTCCGCGGAAAAAAAGATCGGGAACAATCCGATGGCGATTGCCGTACCGCGAGAAGAGGGGCACATTCTGCTTGACATGGCGATGAGTCAGTACTCGAACGGGAAATTAGAAGTCCTGAAGCTGCAGGGAAAAGAATTGCCACTACCCGGTGGATATGACACGAATGGAGAACTAACGGTTGACCCTGGCGAGATCCTTGATTCCAAAAGAGCACTTCCGATCGGCTATTGGAAAGGATCCGGGTTAGCATTGGTGCTTGACACAATGGCATCCGTGATTTCGGGTGGACAAGCCACACACGAAATCGGAAATCAAAATTCAGAATACGCGGTTTCTCAGGTATATATTGCTATTAACGCCACAGGTTTAATGGGACAAGCGGTATTGGATGAAACAGTCGCAGCGATTATTAACGATTTCCATACGGCTACACCCTTAGATGAAAATGAAAGCGTCAGGTATCCGGGGGAAGGCATGCTGAGGACGCGACAAGAAAGTCTCGAAAAAGGGGTGCTTGTGGACGAGACGCAATGGCAAGGGTTATTGGAGATGCGTTAAATATGTGCAAACCGAATGTGGGGGAAATTAATGACGTTACGGACAGGGATTGTCGGTTGTGGGGGGATTAGTAAAAGCCACGCCGCAGCACACGCGAATCTTGAGGGTGTTGACCTCGTTGCAATGTGCGACATCAATCGTGATGCCCTCAATAACCGTGCCGATGAATACGGTGTTTCAAAACGATATACTGACTATGCGGAAATGTTCGCATGCGAATCACTCGATCTTGTAAGCGTATGTACGCATGCCCCGCTACACGCACCAATTGCGATTGCTGCCGCACAAGCGGGTATCCATGTTTTATCTGAGAAACCGTTGTCTGTTGATTTGGAAACCGCGGACCAAATGTTTGCTGCATGTCATGAGGCGGGGGTGCATCTGGCAGTCAGCCATCAATTCCGATTTACACCGCTTTTCCGGCACGCGAAAGCCTTGATTGATGAAGGCAAAATTGGTGAACTCCGTTCAATTCGAGAAGTCGGTAAAGGCCGCGAAGCCGGGTTTGAACTGATGGAAATGGGGGTTCACTACTTTGACGAGATGGATTTCTTCTTAGATGGCATCTCTTGGATTCAAGCGCATATTACCTATCAGGGACACGATGTCGCGGAAGCAGATATTATGCACAGCAGTGAATTGTGCAAAACTGATCGGCGCGATAATGGCATCGTTGCTGGAGATACGATGCTCGTGCATATTGGTGGTGGCAGTGGTGCCTACGGTATCATGGAACTTTATTGCCGGGAACCGAGACATGGATGGATGATGGGACCACACCTTCTTGGTTCAGAGGGGCAATTGATGATAAAACCGAACCCCGATACAGGCATAGATGAAATGTGGTACTGTCCGTTTGATGTCTCGTTTGCAGCGCATACACCCGCGTGGGAACAGATAGAACTTGAGGCGTCGGCATTTTTTATTTCTGGAAAAGCGTGGCACTCTCGCCATACCATCTGGAGTGCAAAAAATATGCGAGACGCAATTCTTAATGGAAATCAACCAGAACTCGGTGGTCGCAATGCACTTACATCGCTTGAGTGTGTAAGTGCAACCTACGCTTCTCATTTCAGTGGACAAAAGGTGCAACTGCCGTTGGAGGAGCGGAGCCATCCGCTTGCAAAACGTCTTAATACAGGAGCAAAAACTGAATGAAATTTGTATTCTTTAATGACTACCAACTCGGTGTAATCACAGAGGGTGGGATTGTTGACATTAGCGATGCACTCAGTGGTATTTCATATCATACGCCGCAAGAACAGATACGAATGGTGATTGAAGACTTTGATAACCTACGTCCAGCAATAGCGGATGCCGCTGAAAACGGGACTGCTACGCCTTTAGACAGTGTGAGTCTCAAAGCACCATTACCGCGTCCGGGTCAACTGGTATGTCTTGCGGGGAATTACATTGAGCCGGACAGCCCGTCCCGCGGTGAGTTTAACGCCTTTCTAAAGTCGCCAACCGGCATTGTTGCTACAAAGGATACAGTAGAACTGCCCGAGGCAGATGTCACAGTGTTCCACTTTGAACCAGAATTAGCGATAGTTATTGGCAAAACGGCGAAGCATCTCTCCGAAGAAAACGCGCTTGACTGTGTATTCGGTTACACGCACTTCATTGACGTGTCTGCACGCGGTTTGCCCGGTGGGTTCTTCTTAGGAAAAAGTTGGCACACGTTTGCCCCTATGGGACCTGCACTTGTCACCGCCGACGAGGTGCCTGATGGGAACGCGCTTGGCGTGAAGCTTTGGATTAATGATCGCTTGCAACACGATTTCTCGACCAACTCTATGGCACGTTTCATCCCGGAATTACTCGCAGAGGTGACGAATGTTGTAACGCTGGAACCGGGGGACGTTGTATCTACCGGCACACACCATGAAGCACTGACCGCAGTTGGCGATGGGGACACGGTGAAATTGGCAATAGAAGGCTTCGGTCCCGAACTCGCCGTTGCTGTCCGAGACCCGTTAAAGCGGACAAGTTGGCGCGGTTAGGTCTTTATAGCGTGTGTTTGTTGGTAAATTCGCAAAAAATGTTGACAACTTTACCCGTTTGTGTGTATAATAATTTAAGGTGTAATTTAGAGGTATCCCTCTAATCCAGGAAATCCTAAAGTCCGTGAGACTAATGAGACCCTTTCCGATGATAAGGAGATCGAATTAATGAGAAAACCGAGAAACATAGCCGTGCTGGCTATCCTTACGATTGTCTGCGCGTGGATGGTAGGCTGCGGCGGTTGTAATCCAGAACCGGTGCCGAGCGGGATGAGTCCTACACAGGGACCCGAAACCGGCGGGACGACTGTCCAGATTACCGGCGAAAAATTTGATATGAAAAACGGAGTAACCGTGACGTTTGGTGCGAAAAACGCCGCAAGCGTGACAGTTCCCAGTGAAACCCAAATTACGGCAGTGACACCCGGGGGCATGGCGGGAGAATCCGTCTCTGTTGTCATCACCAACAAAGGGAAACCCGAAGTACCGGTCACGCTCTCACAGCAATTTACCTACACCGACGCAACACCACCAACCGTGACGATGACCGAACCAACGGATGGGACAGTCATCTCCGAATATGAAGATTCGCTAAATGTAATGAATAGTCTGACTGTCTCGTTTAGTGAACCCGTAGACAGCAACACCGTTTCGGTGAGTGTGGCGATCGCGAAAACCGAAGATTCGATGAGCGAACCGATGGACGCAACGCTGGCAGGCACAGTGAGCGGAACTGGCGATTCTGTGACGTTTACATCCGATATGCCGATGCGTGCAGGACGTATGTACACCGTTACTGTTTCGGGTGCCGCTGATATGGCAGGAAATGCACTCGCAAGTCCACACAGTTTCAGTTTCAGTATAACCAGTCCTGAAAAACTCGACAGATACCATGTACAGAAAGAGGACATTCAGGAAGAAAATGGTGAAGCAGCCCTCAAGCGCATCGCTGCACGTCCGGAAATCTACGATGATCCGGAGAAGTGGAAACGACTGGTTGCTGGTAATCAAGATGATTACATCTTCGACCGGACGAAATTGAGCGTCGGGCAATTTTTATGGATAAAACGTGGACCTGCCTGGGGCGATAAGTAGCCAAAATCCGTAAATATAAGTAGAAGAGCCGTGTACGCGTGACACGGCTTTTTTATTGTCTAAACGCACACCACGAAACGGTAGAGGGACATCATGTTTGGTACACAAAGGGATTTTGATAATCGTCTCATGGAATATCGCAACAGTTTAACAGGTATTAAGCACCTACACCGATCGAAAACACCGTCTGTTTATGCATCGCGCCCGCAATCGAATGAACCGATCACGCTTCACGTGACGACCTCCGGCGGTATTGCTTACGATTCGGTTCGCTGTTGGATGAATGTAGATGGTGAGGAATCCACATTTGAATTGGTGCCAGGAGAATCCGTATGGAATGCACTTGAATGGCGGTATATTCGCCACTGGGTTGGACAAATCCCACTGCAAAGGAGAGGGGGAATCGTGCGTTACAAAATTGGTGGACGCGTCGTGGGTTCGGACAGATGGGTCTTTGCGGACAACCAAGCGCGCGTATTATCGGAGGCAACCGAATTTGCTATCTCAGTTGACGATTACGACATACCGATGTGGGCGCGCGATGCTGTTATCTACCATATTTTCTTAGATCGGTTCTATCCGGGAGATGGTGTGCCGTGGGAAAAACCGACAAACCTCTCTGGTTTTTTCGGTGGTACACTCCGCGGCGTGATTCAGAAACTTGACTACATTCAATCGCTCGGATGTAATGCGATCTGGCTCTCACCCCTCTTCGCGAGTCCATCGCATCACGGGTACGATGCGACAGATTACTACACGGTTGAGCCTCGATTCGGCACGAACGCAGAACTGATTGAACTGATTGAAAAAGCACATCAGCACGATGTCCGAGTTATCTTGGATTTCGTCGCAAATCATTGGTCCAACCATCATCCGACGTTTCAAGAGGCGCGACGTGACGAAAACAGCGAGTATCGGTCATGGTACACATGGCAGCGGTGGCCCGATGAATACACCAGTTTTTTCGGCGTGAAGGGGATGCCACAACTCAACCTAAAACATAAACCCGCAAGCGACTATCTTTTAAAATGCGCACAGTATTGGTTAGAAAATGGCGTTGATGGTTACCGACTTGACTATGCGCCAGGTCCACCGCATACATTCTGGGCAGATTTTCGCCAAGCTTGTAAAGCGGTAAATCCTGATGCTTTTCTTTTCGGTGAGGTGGTCAGCCATTCGGAAACGATAGCGTCTTACATCCCGCATTTTGATGGATGCCTTGATTTTCTACTCGCGGACGCACTCAGAAAAACTTTTGTCCTTGAAACTTTGACGCTGCTTGAGTTTGAAGCGTTTTTAGCAGCGCATGAAACTTATTTCCCGAAAGACTTTTCACTTCCCGCATTTTTGGACAACCACGACATGACGCGTATCCTCTACTTGGCAGGTGAAGATAAGGCGAAGGTTCGGTTGGCAGCATTGGTCTTATTCACACTCTCTGCACCCCCTATAATTTACAACGGTACTGAAGTCGGCGTTTCTCAACGAAACCCTCTCGGACGCTTTGAGGAAGCACGTCTACCGATGCTATGGGGGGATGAACAGGATGAAGATTTATTGACTTATTTTCGACGTTTGGGTGCATTAAGGAAGCAGTTTCCGCTACTCGCTTCGGGTAAACGAGAGGTTGTCCATCTAAATGTCCAAAATGGCACTTATGCGTACCTACGCACTTTAGAAACTAATTCTGTCTTGATTGCATTGAACACAAGTCGGCGTTCTCAAACAATTGACCTTCCGATTTCAGCGTTTCTAACTTCCGCTGAAGACATGCTCAATGGAAACCGAGTGGTAGTATCAGAGAGTTCTGTAAGGGTCTCGCTTGCAGCGCAGAGTGGGGCGTTTATCGCCTAAGACATTGGTAGAAAAGAAAAAGGGGATCGGCAACTATAGAATACTGTTACCGATCCCCTTCTTATAAGCGTTGTTAGATGGAACTATTGGGCATTATTATTCTCTGGTGGATCCGTTGCTGGTGGATCCGTTGCTGGTGGATCCGTTGCTGGTGGATCCGTTGCTGGTGGATCCGTTGCTGGTGGATCCGTTGCTGGTGGATCCGTTGCTGGTGGATCCGTTGTTTCATCAACTGTCAGTGACACAAAGACGCTGTCGCGCCCCTCGCCCGCTTTCATGTGGCAGTCGTGACACTGTGCAGCCACTTCCATCGGGACAGTTTGTGGCATCATTAACTCTTCGGTTTCTGAAGCACGTTGGGTCGCACCGTATACCCAATCGTTATACGCTGCGTACGCTGCATACATCGGGTCGGTGGAGTCCACTTTCATCATGGTTACGACTTGCATGACAAATGTTTCAGTAGGATCCATGACTTTCTTGAGAATCATCGTCCCAGCAGGATACGCTGTGCCTGCTTTGTTTGCCATCGCACCAGCTTCGTTGAAATAGACAGTGCGACTGCCCATGCCGTGTGCTGCACCGGTTCCGCCGGGATTCATAGCGGCAGCAGCTTCTGCGACGGTCATCGTGGGTGCGTCAAGCGTAATACTGGACGTGTACATCGTCATGTCCATCATATCCATGGTCATGTCCATGGGCTTGTCATCGCCGGGATCCGTCATATCGCCGGGGTCTACCATGCCACGTTCACAAGCTACAAAGGCGACACAACCAACCAAAATAATAGCCAAGGCTATTTGAAATTTAAGCATTACTAATGCTCCTTCCTCAATATTTGAAGTAAATTACGAAGAGTTACGAGCTTTAATGCGACAAAGCCCATTCACATAAGAATTTAACCCTTCGGGTTCATGTATACACAACCTTGGTAAATAATACTATATTTTGTTTTAATTTTCAAGAAAAAATAGGATTACAGGGTAACTATTTATGGGTTTTTAGGATTTGGGAGCGAATTTTCAGGATATAGGGGTGCTTAGGATCCTGTGTAAAAGCGGTTTCAATTTCACGTCGTGCGTCGGAAATACGGTTGAGGCGGTAATAAACGAAGGCGAGCGTAGCACGGTGTGCCGGTCGGCTATCACTTTTAACGACAGCCTCAGCAAGCATCCGTGCTTCGGCAAGTTTTCTATTTTCTGTTGTGAGTAGGGCTGCCAACGCTTCTTTCGGAAACGGCACATCCGGCGCAAGTTGGATTGCGCGACGGAAATCGGTTTCTGCCATGCCAGACGCATGCTGTTTTTGGTAAATTTTTCCGCGCCATAGATACCCGGGTGCCCATGTCGGTTCGTGTTCTATTCCCATCGTGAGTGCTTGCTCGGCAGCTGCCAAGTCTCCTGATCGCTCGTGTAGATTCGCGAGTTGTACGTAGGTATCCATAAAATCCGGTTCGTGTTTGATGAGTGTGAGATAGTGTGTCACGGCATTTGTTGAGTTTCCGAGTCTGGCTTCTATCATGCCGAGATGTAAAAGTGCCTGACGGGAGGTCGGTTCTATCGTGAGTACGCGCTGATACGTCTGCTTGGCGGCTGCTAATTCGCCGAGTTGCATCTGAACATAGGCGTAATCTTTCAGCGCAGGTGTAAACGTTGCATCCACGTCAAGTGCTTTTTGCAGCGGTGTTAGCGCACGCTGTGCCTGCTGTCTCTCAATAAACCAATGCGCTTGACGGAGGTAGCGTTCGGCAAGCGTCCGACGGTAACGTGCTTCGACGACTTCAGCTGCTTTGTCATTCCCGAGATCTCGGAGCACCTCTGCAAGCGATTTGTGAAATGTCGGTTCGTGTGGTGCGTGTTGGATGGCATCTTGATAAAAACGTTGGGCAACAGTGAGTTGTCCGCGCCTCACTCCGACCTCGCCGCGCCCGAACGCTGCACTGGCAAGTGTTTTGTCTTGGACGAGTGCCTCCCTAAAAACGGCATCGGCTTCATCAATACGGTTGAGTTTGAGAAGCACATGTCCAAGATTGTTGTAAGCAGCGGTTGTGTCTGGATGTAGTTGCACAGCGACAATATAGTATCTGCGCGCCTGCTCTAAGTTCCCACGCTCGGTTTCAATCTGTCCTAAAGCAACGTACCATGCAGCCGGTGCATCTTCACCCGCACCTTTGATGGCTTTTTGGAACCATATATCTGCTGCGTCAAGTTGTTTGTTGCGGTGGTATGCGGTGGCGAGTTTGGCTTGCACGATGAATTGCAGGCGTGCGATCGAGATATCGGTCTGTTGTTCTGTTGAGAGACGTTTCAAGGCATGCTCGAAGGCAGCAATAGCAGCCGGATAGTCCTTCAGTTTTGCGGCGGCATCCCCTTCACCGATATAAACAATGGCTAATTCAGGAGCCTCTTTGGCGAGGGCGCGATATAAACGGAGAGCGTCTTCCCATTGTTCTGCTTGAAATGCCTGTTGTGCCGCTTTCAACCGTTTCTGAAACGTTTTAGAATAGTCGCTTATATCCGTCTGTAAAATGTCTCCAGATATCGATGCAGCAAACACAAACAGAAGCATTCCAATGACAAAATACTCCCATTTTACCGGTGGAACGGTCCCGTATGATCGTCCATTTCCACGATGCTTCAACTCCCGATAATCCGACATCTGTTTACCTCACCTCATTTTCCGGTTGCGTGAGCGCGTCATCTAAAATATGCCATACGCCCTCTTCTTTTCTTTTCTCCAACCACGCTTTGAACTGCTTTTCCGCTTGCGCCTGTCGAATCCGTTCTGTGATTTCCTCACTGACCTCTGAATACGTCTTTTGGCGAGCCGGGTTATTCCGAATGCGTTCAACAATCTGGTATCCCTCCTCAACAACGAGCGGTTTGCTTCGCTCAGATGTTTGCAATTCGGTTACAAGGGTTCCCAACGGTGTATCTGTTTCAACTGTTAGGATATTAAACTGAAGTGACAATTGCGTCTCATAAACCTCACGTACTGTCCTAAATATTTCTCCCTTCTGTAAACGCTCACTGAGTTTCTGTACCAAGTTCTCTGTGCGCTGCTTTTCCGTTTCTGATATAGCATCTGGAACGACTATCAGTAGTGCGTTGAAGGTGACTGTGGACGGCGCAACAAATTCTGCTTTATTTTTTTCATAATACGATTGGGTCAATCTTTCGACCTCCGCACTATTGATGGCGTTGAAAAATTTGCGTCGGAAAAATTCACCGTAAATGAGCTGCTCATGGACCCACATCTTCAAAGTTTCGGTTTCCAATTGGTGGTGCTGCATGGCGTTTTGGAAATCTGTCTCGGAAGTATACCTTGCACGAATCTCTGCAATCTGTTCTGCAATCTGAGCATCGCGTTCTGCAACTACAACGCCAATCTGATCTGATTCCTGTAAGACGAATTTGCGGTTAATGATAGTCTCTAATACCGCGCGTTTCTCAGCGGCAGTTGGTGTTTCGGCAGTGGGTTTGCCCATAATCGCAGCGATTCGGAACTCATTTTCGAGTTCGCTGCGTGTGATGGCATCCGTATTGACAACTGCGATGACAGCATCAATAAGCACTTGCGCGGGCGTGTTACTGCTGATACAGAGTAAGAGGAAAAAGATAATACAGCGTTGCATGTTATCTTGGGTTTCTCGGTGTTAGCCACTCCTCTTCAATATGTAAACCGAGGCCAGGTCCGTCGTTTGGAGAAATGTAGCTGTCTTTCGGGAGGGATTCGCCTTCAAATAATTTCGTTTCTGCTAACGGGACGCCGGGTGGGGTGCCGAGGTAATACTCCACCCAGGGTGTATTCGGCATCGCAGCAGAGAGATGGAGTCCAGATTGACGGAGACCGCCCCCGTGAAAAATAACGGTAAGTCCTGCTGCATCCGCGAGATGACAGATCTTGACGCATTCAGTTATACCACCGACCCAGAACGTATCGGGTTGCAAGATGTCCAAGCACCGTCTCTCGATAATTTGCTGAAATGGGAAGCGGGTGTAGTGATGCTCACCACTCGCCAGACTTATCCAATCGACAGCCTCCTTGACTTTCACCAGACCGTCAATATCTTCTGGGATGAGAAATTCTTCTATCCACTTGAGACGATACGGACGGAGGCGGTGTGCCAAGCGGATGGTGTAATCGACATCGAATGCCATGTAGCAGTCAAGCATAATTTCGACATCATCACCGACTGTCTCTCTGGTTTTTGCGACCAGTTTTTCGTTCTCTTTTAATCCCCATTCGCCGTCTACGGGTCCGTATGGACACGCCAATTTCACCGCCTTAAATCCGAGTTCTAACTGCCAATCGGTATCGTTACCTGTGGCGTAAGCGAACATCTTCTCACGCAGTGGACCCCCGAGCAGTTCATAGACGGGTTGGTTCTTGATTTTGCCGTTCAGATCCCATAAAGCGATGTCGATGCCACTGATCGCGCAGCTCGTTAGACCTTGCGAACCGTAAGGCTTGGACATACGGAACATCATATCCCAAATTTTCTCGACAGCGAAGCAGTTTTCGCCGATTAGCATCGGTGCGAAGTGTTCATCAATGATTGCCGCGACCGGTGTGCCAAACGAGGTTTCACCTATTCCCCAAGTACCATCTTCAGCGGTGACTTTGACGTAGACCTGATCCCATTTCGGCATCCAACTCGAACGATGGCGTTTGTATTGCGGGTAGCGCGACATCGGATTCGCGACTTCGGCGTGGACATTCCACGGTTCGCGTCGGGGTTCTGTGCGTTTGATGCCTCGCGGCGGCACGTTGATTCGGACTGTCTGTATGTCTCTGATTTTCATGCGCTCACTCCGTTGAAGGTTTGTCGCATGATACCATAACACAGTGTTTAATTCAAGAGATTGGTTTATTGGAGGGTCGTAACAAGGAGGGACTTCTACAGCGGGAAGCGGAAATTTATTCCATTGATTTTATCACGCCGCAACCGATGCGATCACCGCCGCCTGCTCTAACTTGCACGCCTCTAAGCACCTCAACAATCCATTCGCCAAACGCTGCATCGTCCCCTTGGAAGTAGCCTAACATCCACGCAGTTGTTCGAGCATCCAGAAACGTGATGAGGAGTTGGTTGTAACCCACCAAGTCAGCAGGGGTTTCAAAATCTATGCCCGATGCGATGTAGAGATGCGTTAACCGCATCCGCATCTCCTGCTCAAATGCTTCAGGGGTACCAATGGGGAAGGTTTGCAGATATTGGTTTGTGAAGAAATCAGGATCAATAGGTGCCCCGTTAGACAGAAAAAAATCGTGATAGGCGGCTAAACTATTGGGTTCACTTTCCAAAAACGCTTGGTATTCCAGCGATTCTGTGATCTGAATCACAGACAAAAACGCAAGATCCAGCAGTTGCTCAGTGGTAAAAAAGCATTTAAGCAGCAGTTCCAGCGGGTCGTGACTATGCGGGTCCACCACTTGACCGGGAAGATGATGTTCCAATTCCAAGTCAATCTGCTGACCGAGCACTGTCAGCGTACAGGTATGCGTGGCTGCCACCCTCTCCGTTTCCATCTGCATCTGTGCTATGTTATGGGTATGCGTGCCTGTACCTGCATCGGTGGTAGACATATCTGACATCTCCATTGGGGTATGGTGTGCGTGCGGATTCGTTTGGAAGGTATCGCCTGTTTCGTGGATAAGCATTAGTTTTCCGAGGATGTCGGTGCTTGGGTCGCCGCCAAGAGACCAGAGCGGTGTAATAAATTCCAAGACCCCTGTACCGTCTTCACCGACAGGGATGTTACCAATTTCACCGATACCGATGGGTGGCATATCAGGTGTCGCTTCGGCGACGGGTAGGCCGACTGTGCCTGCTGGAATTCCCGTAGGGTGCCAGTGCGGTCCCACGTCGGTGCAGCTGCCTATATGGAGGTGCGCTGCATGCAAACCGGAGGTCGCGTTCTGAATCTCAATCCTGACGTGAACCAGACCATCCATTTCCGCGAATGTGGCTTTGCCCGTCAGACCACTTCCATCTTTCTCTGAAATAACAGCTATTGCAACTTTTTCGACAGGTTCCGTCGTAACAACCTGTGTCGGAATTTTTTCACAACCGCTTGTGAGACCTGTCGCGATAGAGAGGATTATTAACAGTGTGTATGTAGCGTATTTAATATTCATGGACAAACAAGTATAAAACGCGTAAAAGTAAGAGGATTTTGAGGAAATAATGGTGCCAGAATTAGCGGTTTTCTCTTGATTGCTAATAAGTCCAGCACTAACTGTAAATATGGTAACATATTTGACGAAAATAGTCAAAAATGCTATTCTACGATTTGCTTTATGGAATGACCTATGCTAAAATATGCGGAGATTTAACCAAAGGACCCCTATATCTTTAGCAATAGTGAGGCGCGATTATGAAGGTAGCAGCGATTTTAGGTGAACGACAAGCAGGCTTGGTTGACGCACCGGATCCGACACCAAAAGAGGATTGGGTCGTTGTGAAAATCCATGCATCTCCGATGTGTACCGAATACCACGCTTTTGAGCACGGAAGCAAAACTGATCGGATGGGACACGAAGCGGCTGGTGAAGTTGTAGACATCGCCCAACCCGGAAAAGTGGAGATAGGTGATCGGGTGGTTGTGATGCCGCAATATCCTTGTGGGAAATGTGTGCTTTGCACTGACGGCGATTACATCCACTGCGAAAACAACTACAATTTTGAGGAATTCGTCGGATCCGGTTATGGCAGTGCGACGATGGCGCAGTATATTCTGAAGCCATCTTGGTTGCTCCCAAAGATCCCAGATAACGTCTCCTACGAGCACGCCTCACTTGCGTGTTGCGCTTTGGGACCGTCATACCGGGCCTTCGACGAGATGGGCGTTAACGCGACACATACCGTGTTAATCACTGGTATTGGTCCTGTCGGTTTCGGTGCGATTACCAACGCCCGGTTCCGCGGTGCGAAAGTTATTGCAGCAGAACTGATTCCGTGGCGCGCTGAACGTGCGAAGCAGATGGGTGTTGAGGCGGTCATCAATCCGACCGATGAAGATGCTGTCGACCAGATTCGCGATCTCACAACAGATGGACGCGGTGTCGATTTCGCACTTGATTGTTCTGGAAACGTCCAAGCGCATCGGCTTTGCATTGACGCAACGCGTCGGCGCGGCACAATCGCCTTTGTTGGACAAAGTGGGAGAAACGATACTGTTATCCATGTGAGTCCGGATCTCATCGGCAAGGGATTACGTCTTGCGGGTGCGTGGCACTATAACCTGAACCAATTCCCCGGATTGATGAAGGTCATCGAAGGTTCAACGCTCCTTGATCTGCTTATCAGCAATGTTTATCCGATGCGTGAGATTCAGGAAGCATTTGAGACCTCCGCATCTCACGAAAGCTCTAAGATTATCCTTAAGCCTTGGGAATAGATGTACCTCGCGCATTTCAATATCCCGGCACATTACGGTGTGCGGACGGAATGCTATAAACTCATCTACTATTATGGGGAGGCGTTAGGGTCGGGAGGTGCGATTGATCGCTCGACACCGCCGGAATGGGAACTGTTTGATCTGGAGAAAGACCCGCATGAGATGCACAATATTTATGCAGATCCAGCGTATTCGGGAATTGTTGTAGAATTGACAGCGGAATTAGAACGGTTGCGCAATGAACTGGAGGATTATGAGTGAGTTTGAACCTTCGGTAGGATGAAGCAATTGCCTGAAAAGCAATCATTCGCTTGTTTCTTTAATGATTCTTTGGACTTGGGGCTGCAAGATTGGCAGTTCCGACTGTACCACGTCCCAGATAATATTGATATCTACATTAAAATATGCGTGGGTCACTCTGTTTCTTAATCCAGCAATTTCCTGCCATGGAATGTTGGGATATTTCTTTTTAATTGAATCGGGAATCTTCTTTACTGCTTCACCAATGATTTGAAGGTTGCGGATAACAGCATCGAGTCGCATCTGATTCGTTTCAAATTCGTCGCGAGCAACGCCTTCAAGGTACGACTGAATGCGGTCAATTGCTTCAGCTATGTCTTGAAGATATAGGCTATAGTTCCGTGACATACTCTATCTCTTTTTCAATGTAAGGTTTGTAACCCGGTTTGATGGAGGTAGGAGTAACAAGGTCAACATCTTTCTGAAATAGATCTTCGAGAAAAACAGCCAACCCCATGTAATCGCGGAAAGTCAGTCTTTCAAGTTCAACAAGGAAATCGATGTCGCTTTCAGGGGTTGCTGTCTCGCGCGCGTAAGATCCAAACAGTCCAATGCGTTTAACCCCGTATTTCCTGAGCGTCTCTCGGTTCTCCAGAAGGGTCTGTTTAATAAGGTGCTTGTTAAGAATTGCTTGATTTTCCACATCAAATCTCTCCTCAATGGCCGTGAATCTGTATTACTCCGTTGTATGACAATTCTTAGGCGGGGCATCAGTTTTTCGTGTTCACTGCAATTAACGTTCCTTACTGTGAATATTATAAATTATCTTGATATTTAAAGCAAACCTTTATATCATGTTTAGGAACAAAAAAATAACCTTATCCTCTCTGAGGGACGGGCATGACACCAAAACAGAAATACCTCTTTGACCTGCGCGGCTACCTACATTTAAAAAACGTCCTGACACCAGAGGAGCTTAGCAATACACAAGCAGCGATTGAACGGCTTGTGCAAGCATCGCCAGATGAATTGCCTCCTGGGATTAGCAGCGGTGGCGAAGGTTTTTCAAACGGGTTTTCAGCGGATAAATCGCTCGAAGCGTTGGTGCTTCACCCTACCACATGGCCCATTATTAAAGAACTGACTTTCAATAAACCGCGTTTCAATCGTGGGTCGCTTGTTGTCAATACGCACGAACGTCAGGATATGACACCGCTCCATTGTGCGGGTGAGGGTTTCCGCTGGACGCGACGGTATGATGTCAAAAACGATCGGATCTTCACGAACGACATCGTTGTTTTCTTCTATTTCACGGATGTCTATCCCGGGGACGGGGGTTTGATAGTTTTGCCGGGTTCCCATAAACGCAATTTTAAGCGTCCGGAAAACCTGTTTTTCCCTGAACCTGACAATCCAGACGCTCCGCTCCATCCAGCCATTGTTAACGTAACACCGAAAGCGGGTGATGTTGTGATGATCACCGAAATGTTGACACACGGTGTGTTGGTATGGAAACCAAAGGATCGCGATCGGCGGTTCCTGATTTTGCGGTATAAGACCCAGTTTTTTCAAGATGAACGCGGGATCCGAGAAGTCTTTCCACCAGAAGTGATGGAACGACTCTCTCCAGAGACGAAAGCGTTGGCGGCTTACGCTTCAGAATGGGAAACAAAGGACCTTGTGAAACAGGATAATGTAACGTTGACATAATCAGGTTAATACTGCAATGGAAATTGTTAAAGCAGAACTGCGTGATGTCAAAAGACTTGCTGAGTTGAACAAGTGCCTCATTGAGGACGAACAGCATCCCAACCCGATGAATATGGTCCAACTCACCGAACGGATGGAAGAATGGTTGGCAACCGATTATCTCTGCCATACGGTGAAGCAGAAGGGACATATCATCGCATATTGTCTATATAGAGATGATGGTGGGTACTACTATATGCGGCAGTTGTATGTAGATAGAGCGCATCGACGAAAAGGCATCGCGACGCAGCTGCTTGATTGGCTGTACGAGAACGTATGGACGGATAAGAAAGTCCGATTGGATGTACTCGCTCATAACGAGGATGCCGTTGCTTTTTACAAGCGTTACGGTTTCAGGATTGGTGTCTATAGAATGGAAAAATGAAAAGTGTGAGGGAATCAACGATGAAACATGATGAAGTAAATCGCACCTTTGACTGTGAACCGACACTTACGGATTCACAGGTGCTACAGTATTGCCGAGATGGATACCTACAACTCCAAGGCGTTGTCCCCGATGAGATTAATCAGCGGACGTGTGATTATCTCAACGGCGACTTACCGATAAATCCGTGTTTTATGCCACCCGGTATGACGCACGCCGACTTAGAACGCATGCGGGATACGCATGAACCGAGTTCCATTATGTTAGAGGATTGGTATATTGAGCATGTGCTACTCAATCGTGAACTCGCCGGAGCATTGCGCTCACTGCTTGGTAAGAATGTCGGGTTACCTGTCTTGGTAAGCAACCATCGTGTTGAGTGCCCGATGCCTGCGCAGGGGTGGCATCACGATGCCGATCACGTCTTTGGACCCGAAACCAATTTCGTTGAAGTCTTCTATTTCCCACAGGATACACCGTTGGAAATGGGCCCGACGGAACTTCTGCCCGGTTCGCATATCCGCTCCACAAGTCGGGATATAGCTGAGAAAGGCGTTTCAAGCGATGGACCTGCGGGTTCTTTTGTTATCCATTCACAGAGTATCCTCCATCGTCGGGGTGAATCCACTGCGGAAGGATTGCGTCACATGCTGAAATATAGTTACTGGCGGACAGTGCCACCGACACGGGATTGGAAGGAAGAACCAGAATTTGATTTCCAGTCTGCGGAATATGGCGGACACGGTGTCGCGAGATACGTGGCGCACATGTTTTATTGGCTGTGTGGCAGAGGTGACGAATTCCGTTTGATCGGTGGACAAGCCTGGCCCTGGTCGAGCGTAAACCAAATCGGTCCTTCTTACGGCTTTGAACACAAAGAAGGGTATCTCCCGAACTGGCGGAAGAACAACCCAGACGATTACGCAGTGCCGTAGGAAACATCCTATTCCTCCGAAATAACAAGCATCTGATTCGTTTCAACGTTCTGTAGCGTTTGGACGCTGCCGCAGAGCCATCGCACTGTTAGTGTCTCAACCCGCGTCGCGTTACTCAACCCGAAATGTAAGCGGAGATCGTTCTGGCTGATATACCCGGAACCGCTTTTGACTTCACGGATCTGCGTCAAGTCGCCTGAAACAACGGTTACCCGGGCACCAATCGCATCACGATTACAGTGCGTGCCGATGAGTTTAACACGCAACCATCGTGCTGTGCTGTCACTGTCGTTCCGTAAAACAGTCGGTGCGTCTTTGAGATTAGAGACAACAATATCGACATCGCCATCGTTATCTATATCGCCGAATGCGGTGCCACGACTCACTTTCTGATTCGCTATTGCCGCATCAACGGATTCCACAAAATTGATGCCGCCATTGCTGAGAAAAAGTTGATTTGGTTGTGCGTACGTCCCGATCGGATCAATCTCAGCGACGTTATCGTCCAAGTGTCCGTTGGCAACGAACAGATCCAGCCAACCGTCATTATTAAAATCGACGAAATCGACACCCCACGCTAAATAGGGGAGACTCTTCTCGCCGATGCCTCTGGCGAAACTCACCTCGTTGAAAAACCCACTCTGTGCGTTGTGGTAGAGACTATTCGTCTGATCCTGAAAGTTTGTAATCACGATATCAAGGTAGCCGTCGTTGTCGAAATCGCCGAGGTTTGCACCCATTCCGCTATAGGCGCGTCCCTCCTCACTGAGTGCAACACCTGCGAAAAGCGCGTCCTCCGTCATCTTAATAGTCGTATCGCTATCATTTCGATAGAGGAAATTTGGGGTGGTATCGTTCGCGACGAAGATATCCATATCGCCATCGTTATCTATATCGCCGCAGACAACACCTAACCCTTTTCCATTTGCGCCGCTTATACCGGATTTCGCCGTTATATTCGTAAAAGTGCCATTACCGTTGTTCCGGTAAAGGACATCCTCAGCACCTTGCAGTGCCTCCGGCGTGCAATACGTCCGAACGCCCTGCCGAGTGCATTCTGGGTTTGTCTCAGGATTAAATTGAACGTAGTTGACGACATAGAGATCCAAGTAACCGTCGGTATCAAGGTCTACAAAAGCACAACCGCTGCTAAGCTGATTCCCACCAACTCCGGCGAACTCGGTAATATCTGTAAAAGTGCCGTCGCCGTTGTTGCGATAGAGGACATTCGTTCCGTAGTTCGTCACATAGAGGTCGGTGAAACCGTCGTTGTTATAATCACCGACGCAGCATCCCAATCCATAGCCTGTATCGCCGACAGACGCTTCCACTGTCACATCGGTAAAGGTGTCACCGTCGTTGCGATAGAGACGGTTTGTGGGTAGGGTTGGTGAGGTGCGTCCGGGTAAGTTGCTTCCGTTGACAAGGTAGAGATCTAAATCGTCGTCATTGTCAAAATCGAAGAGGGCAACCCCACTGCCGATGGGTTCAATAAAGTATTTCTGTCCACTCTCACCGTTAGTATGGGTAAAGTCGATACCGAAATGGGTCGTCACATCCGTGAATCGTATTGTGCCCGCTTGTGAAAAGGCAAACTGTGGCACAACGTAAAAACTAAAGAGAACCAGAAATAGTCTGGTTAATTTTTTGTAACGCATCGTCTATGTATATGCTATAATGGTTATTAGTTATCAGTTGTCGGTTGTCAGTAGGAGTGGCTATCGGTTATCGGAAGCCATCGGCTTTCAGTTAATATCTTGTGGTGTTTTTGCTTGGGTATTTCTGCGTATTGCTTTATAGGTGATTACCACAGTATATCTCTTTAACTGGTAACTGACTACTGATCACTGACGACTCAGAAAAAAGGAGAAATTCTAATGGCTAATAATCTACGTTTTGGCGTTGTCGGTTTAGGTATGGGTATGAACCGTTCCGGTGTAATTCACAGTACAGACGGTGCGGAACTCGTCGCTGTGGCAGATCTCGTTGAAGAACGGCGTAAGACAGCCGAAGAACGCTTCGAGTGCGAAAGCCACGACGACGCACTTGAGATGTTCGATCGCGACGATATTGATGTCGCAATGATTATGACCCCAAGTGGTCTGCACGGCAAATTCGGAGAGGAAGCGGCACGTCGCGGCAAACACGTCATCACCACCAAACCGATGGATGTCAGCGTCGAAAATTGCAACGCTCTCATTAAAACATGTGAAGACAACGATGTCAAATTACTTGTTGATTTCGGTGAACGCTACGGTACGCATAATCGCCGGATCCAGCAGGTCCTCGAAACAGGTACGCTCGGTAGACCGCTGCTCTGCGAACTCCGTATGAAATGGAAGCGTCCAGATAGTTACTACGTCGGTTGGCACGGCACATGGGAACTTGACGGCGGTGGCTCCATTATGAACCAAGGTGTGCATTACATCGACCTCATGCTCTGGTTTATGGGTCCCGTTAAACGGGTCATTGGTGCACATTTTGATGTCTATGATCACGAAAATTGTGAAACTGAGGACATGACCTCGGCGATCCTCGAATTTGAAAATGGTGCGTTGGGGCACGTCCTGACAACGACAACCTTCCCCGGCAGCAGCGTTTCGATGATCCACATCCACGGTGAAAAAGGCATCGTCGGTCTCGGACCCGAGATGTGGTCATTCGTTGACGACGATGAACCCGAAATTAAGTTGCCACCTTATCCGGGTAATGTGATTGAAGACGCACTCCGTGTTATCAACGATGGCGCGTCACCGGCAGTTGACGGCTATGAGGGCAGACGTTCTGTCGCACTCAACATGGCTATCTATGAATGCGCTCGCACTGGTAAAGCGGTTGAATTATCATAATATAGAGTTATCAGTTTTGACCAAGAACTCGCGCCTTAGCAAAATTATCTGTAGACGAGTTCTTGGTCAAAGTTGTTGGTTGTCGGTTAAGAGAGGCTTTTGATAAGGATCTCCGTATCGATAACCGACAACCGTTTAAAACTGACAGGACTTACGAATTTTGCCATGATAACGGATGTCCTACGCACAAGCAATTATGTTTGTAGTAGTGCGATTCATCGCACGTCATACAATTATCGGAACGGGCAATGAATTGCCCTACTACAAACCAGCTAACTTTAGTAGGAAAACCCAATAACTCTATTTGCAATCCAGCCGAAAACTGGGTATAATATTTATCGACAAACCAGAGATTGTTTGATAGATACTTAAAAAACAGACACCCTCGCGAAGCCGTACCGGATGTAACAAGAAACCATTTTTTTCACATCGTGAAAAAAATGAGCGGAGAGGCCCATATTTAAAAACATGAGAACCGCAAAACTGATTACGATGGGATGTAAGGCGAACCAATACGATACGCAATCTATGCGCGAGACACTCCAACGCAACGGATATACACTCGTTGACGAGGGGATGTCGGGGCAGCAGGCAGACCTCTATCTCATCAATACATGCACCGTAACGAATGTCGCCGACCAGAAAGCACGGCAAGCGATTCGGAGAGCGATTCGACGGCATCCGAACGCAAAAGTACTCGTTACCGGCTGCTATGCTGAAAGCGACCGCGAGGCGATCGAAAAGATACCGGGTGTAACGTTCGTTTTCGGTAACCGAGAAAAGACGGATTTTCAGGACTATCTGGATATATTAAACGCCGAAACGCCATCATCCTCGGAAGAGGCATCTCACCCACCGAACCCGCTGCTCTCCATAGAACCCGTACAACACGATGCTATCCGTGAGCACGCACGTTTTAGCAAAGGCGTTAGTGATGCTGGTAAACGTACCCGCGCGCTCATCAAGGTACAAGACGGCTGCAGTGCCTTCTGTACTTACTGTATTATCCCCTACGTTCGCGGTCGGATGACAAGCCGTCCACTCGATGACATCGCCGATGAAGCACATCGTATCGCTGACAGCGGTATCAAAGAGGTCGTCATTACCGGTGTGCATCTGGGTGCCTACGGTATGGATACCGGTAGGGACAAAGACATCGCCGATATTTTAGAGCACATCCACGACATTGAAGGCATCGAACGGATCCGCTTCAGTTCGATTGAACCGATGTATTTTCCTGATGTGCTCGGTGAACGGATGGCGGCACTGCCGAAATGTATGCCTCACTTTCATTTGCCACTCCAAGCCGGTTCGGATGCGGTATTGCGTCGGATGCGTCGGCGTTATACCACGGCACAATTCGCACATCTCGTAGAGAACTTACGACACGTCTTCGGCGACGATGTTGGGATTACGACCGATATTATGGTAGGATTCCCCGGCGAAACGGATGCACACTTTGAAGCATCGTGCCGATTCGTTGAAAAGATCGGTTTCAGCCAACTGCATGTCTTCCGCTATTCTCCGCGTAAAGGCACACCTGCGGCGACCTACCCGGATCAAGTGTCGCCACACATCTCTGCTGCACGCAGCCAAGCAATGATCGCGCTCGGCGAACGCCTCAATACAGCATTTCGACAACGGATGCTTGGAAAACAGAAAGAGGTGCTCATCGAAGCGAGCAGAGAAGGCGAAAACAATCACCTCGCCGGTTTCACGGACAATTACCTCCGCGTCCTCGTAGATGCCCCCGAGAGTGCCATCAATCAGATTCAGCGCGTTACTTTGGGTGCGTTAGAAGGGGATTGCATCGCTGCCGCTTAACCTTCAGATCCCTCCGCCTTTGCTTTCAAATCGTAGAGAATGTTCACAGCATCTAAGGGTGTCACCTGCGTGAGTTCTAAACGTCGGATTTCTTCGACGAGTGGGTGCGTCTTCGGTGTAAAGAGTGCCATCTGGAGCGAATCGCTTTGCATTGTTTTTCGAGAGACGCGACGTTTGGGTTTCGGCATTGTCGGGTGTGTTTTCGGCGGTTGTCCCGTTGCCCCGTCCGCTTCAACGCTGAGATTGTGTTGTTCCAGTACCTCAAGTATCTGCTGGGCGCGTGTAATTACGACTTGGGGTAACCCCGCGAGCCGTGCGACGTGGATGCCGTAACTCTGGTCTGCACCACCCGGAACAACTTTTCGGAGAAATGTCACCTTCTGCCCATCTTCATGAACCGCGACGTTATAGTTCTTCACACGTTTATATTTACTGGCGAGTTCCACTAACTCGTGATAGTGTGTAGCGAATAGCGTTTTTGCACCCATCCGTTTCTCATCTAAGAGATATTCAGAAACCGCCCATGCGATGCTAAGCCCATCAAACGTACTCGTACCGCGTCCGACTTCATCGAAGATGACAAGACTGTTTCGGGTAGCGTTATTGAGGATATTCGCCGTTTCGTTCATTTCGACGAGGAACGTACTCTGTCCCATTACGAGGTTGTCTGAAGCACCGACGCGTGTGAAAATCCGATCTACCAAACCGATCTTCGCGGCGGAAGCAGGCACGAAACATCCGATCTGTGCCATTAAAACGATGAGTGCCGTTTGACGCAGATAGGTGCTTTTACCGCTCATGTTCGGTCCCGTGATGATATGTAATTGCTCGTCATCACAGTTGAGTAGTGTGTCGTTCGGGACAAAACCCTCTTGCGTAAATAGCTGCTCGACGACCGGATGCCTACCGTCACGGATAACGATCTCGTCTACGGATGCGACTGTCGGTTTCACGTAGTTGTATTTCGATGCGATGTATGCGAAATTGGCGAGAACATCGATCAGTGCGAGCGCGGCTGCAATTTTTTGGACGGTTTCCGTGTATTTCGATACCTCATCCCGAATTTGACAAAAGAGTTCGTATTCCAAGGTCTGGATCCGATCTTCGGCGTTCAGGACCTTTGCCTCTTGCTCCTTGAGTTCGGGTGTGATGAACCGTTCAGAATTCCGAAGTGTCTGTTTACGGATATAGTGTTCAGGCACCATGTCGAGATTCGGTTTCGTTACGTCGATGTAATATCCGAAGACCTGATTGAATCCGATCTTCAAGGATTGGATACCGCTGCGTTTGCGTTCCTCTGCTTCCATAGCAGCGATCCAGTCCTTTCCTTCGCCTACAATCTGCCGAAGTTCGTCGAGTTCCTCGTTATAACCGTCACAGATTACACCGCCTTCGCGAATTGTTACAGGTGGGTTCGGATGAATGCCGTTTTCAATCAGTTCAACTAACGCGGGCAGCGGATCCAAGGTCCCATCAAGGGATACCAACAGTGAACTGCTGCAGTTTTGGAGCTGCGCTTTGACATTGGGAATCAGGCATAATGAGTCTTTGAGCGAATGCAGATCGCGTCCGTTGACGGAACCGAGACTGATCCGCGAAATGAGCCGCTCAATATCGTACATCTGTCCGAGTGCCTCGCGAAGTTCCTCTTGTAGGCTAATCTGGGTTTTGAGTTCGTCAACCGCGCTAAGCCGTTCCTCAATTTCTTTTTCATCGAGCAAGGGTTGCAAGAGGCATTGGCGTATCCTTCTACCTCCCATTGATGTCACCGTCTGATCGAGGACTTCAAGGAGCGTGCCTTTTGTGGAACCGTCGCGAATGGAGGTCGTGAGTTCCAAGTTGCGCTGCGTATCGGCATCCAGTACCATAAAATCCGAGAGTGTGTAGGTGTGAAGGGAGACGATGTGTTCGACTTCCTGTTTCTGGGTCTCGTTTAGGTAGTAGATGAGCGCGCCGGCAGCAGCGATCGCAGTGGGCAGGTGTTCGCACCCAAATCCGTCGAGTGAAATCGTTTGGAAATGTTGGAGGAGTTCCGTTCGGGCGGTGTCGAGATCAAACCGCCAGTCGGGTAGGTAATTGAGCGTCGCTTTAAGTTCGGTCTTGAGGCGGTCAAACATCTCCGCATCTTCAAAGGATTCGGAGAAGAGGCACTCTTTCGGCGAAAAGCGGTGTATCTCTGCCCAGAGACGTGAAGGATCCGTGAGTTCGGTTACCAAAAATTCGCCTGTAGAGAGATCCGCCACAGCGACACCGTAGACATCTTTGTTGGGATAGATTGAGATGAGGTAATTGTTCTGTTTATGCTCAAGCACTTTCGGGTCGGTCACGGTGCCGGGTGTAACGATCCGGACGACATCGCGTTTGACGAGCCGGTTTTCATCGCGGGCGACTTTTGCGTCCTCGGTCTGCTCCAGAATAGCGACTTTGTGTCCGGCTTTGACGAGTTTGTAGAGATAGGAGTCGAGTGCGTGGTGTGGGATACCTGCCATCGGTGGCGGTGGGGATTTCTGGTTTTTATGGCTTCTTGTTGTCAAGGCGATCTCAAGGAGGCGTGCGATTAACTCGGCATCCTCAAAGAAGGCTTCATAGAAATCACCGACTCGGCACAAGAGTATAGCGTCTTCGTGCTGTTTTTTTACCTGTTTGTAGAGTTCCATCATTGACAGGTCTGACTGTTTCGTACGTGGCATAGAGTTTTCCTTGATATGATTGGCGTGGTTGTCTTTTATTGAAAGGTTAACTTCTAATACCGTAGCACATTCTGAACTTTATGTCAAACCTTTTCGGAGAGTTCTTCTGTAGGATTCTCACTGCGAAGTACTCCCGATCGCGATTCCTTGACTTGAGACACTACATTTTCTTTATGTTCTCTGTATTGAGTACTGTCGTTTTTGACAACTTCTGTGTCACAAGTGCGTAAAGGCTCATTCCGGATTTTGCCGCTTCGTCAACTAAGGCGTGATAGAGCTGCGCATCAATAGGAACATTGAACGGTCCCTCGTAGCCATTCCGAGAAGATGTTTTCGGAATGGGTTCGCCATCTTTTTCATAACATTCTTTCATCAATTCCCATGCCGTTTTCAATTCACTTAACGCTTCGGCAGGTGTTGCTCCAAAAGCCGAAACGTTAGGGGGTTCCACGAGATGCGCGAGATAATGGCTGTCTTCATCAAAAAATATATTAACCATGAAGCCGTCAAAATCGCCGTGGTTATTCTTCTCCATCTGTTCTCTCCTGATTATATTGTTTGAGGAACTGCCGAACTTGATATCCCTTTGCCATTGAACCATTAGGTTGGACAATGAGTCGGTATCCGTTTGGTGAGTAGCAAATTCAGTGACTTCTTCGCTGTCGGCGTTGCGTCCATTCGCATTGACGCATAAGACGTTCAAACTCTCGAAATTATAAGCCATTCGGGTTTCGCCGTGCTTTGTCAAGCAAGGGGTCTATTCTATTCATACCGCAATTTTAACTGATTAGGTCCCAGAAATCAAGTGTATTTCTGTCCGGCGAAATTTATGATTTCATCAGACCGGCGAGGTGTTTTGCTTGGGTGTTTCCATAGGGTCAATTTTAGAAATAACAACCGTTTCAGACCCGGTAGGTTCGGTTTCCTAACCGAACCGGATTTACGCGGAAACCTTGAAGACTTCAAAAAACCTCTTCAGTCCTGTAGGGGTGGAATGTTTATAGCAGCTGTCCAAAATCGCTAAATTGATCTCTATGGTGCGGTTTCCCAACAGCACTGATAGTGAACGGAATTAAAAATATTAACTTTCAGAGGCAACCAGTTTATTCAATTCCTGACCCAATAGTTGCGGGTCTCTGCAGACGAGGAAATCCCATTTTTTCAGTTTGCCCCAGTTGTTGACTGCGGAGATCCATCGTTTGGCAGCGGCGTGTTTGGCGTGGACTTGATCGGGTTCAAAACCTTTGATTTCCAAAACAACGTGGACACCGTTGGTGAGCCTGACGATGAAATCGGGTTCGTAGAGATGGGATATGCCGTCGTGTTCGTACGGAATTCCAAGTCCAAGGTGATCGTTGCGTACATAGCATTCCACAATATCCGATTGCTCAAGCCGAAATTTGGCTGCGCGCTCCCATGTACCGGTATCCAGTACGACTTGGTTCACGTGACTTTTTTGTGTCTCGGTGCAGGGTCGCGGCGTGAGGAAATCGACCTCTGCAGATGTGCCGATGGGTGCGTAGCGGTTTAGGATGGGTAGGAGTGGGATTTCACCCTTTGTCTCATCGGGTTGGATCGCGGTCATGAGTCGCTCGACGATACGTGTAACGTATTTCTCTTGTCCAAGTTCACACGGATTACAGTCGCGGAAATCCACCTTTGTTTTCACATAGGCATCAACGAACCTGAAGACTTGCGGAAAGAGACGGTGTCGAGAGAGCAATCGGAGTTTCGGATCGCTGTTCGGATCTGGGGCGGTTTGGCTATCGCCGACCAACTTGTGGACAATCTGATGCGCAATCTCAAACTCAATGGCTTGCAAGTGTGTCGTTCGATAATATTCTTCGCGATCTTGTAGGATCGCGCCGCCGGGACCTGATGCAGAAGGGGTACCGGTTTCGTAGCCAACAGCGGCTTTAACGTAAAGCGCGGTCGGGTTAACTTCCGGCTGGAGGCTGAGCGGTTCTGTGGATTCAATGTCTGCCTTGATCTCGTTCTTTTGGAGCGCGAAGGCGTATCCCTCTACGACTGGAAATCGGATATCAAAGTGTTCACGTTCAGAGAGTGCGCGGACGTGGTTTTTCGGTTTGTCATCCGGGACACGCGCCCCTTTTGCCCTACCTCTGAAGGGGATAACGGAAAAGGGGATACCGTAGACATCGACGTATTCCTCGGTCAGTAGACCTGTCTCTGGATCGGGTGTATAATTCATGCGGCGCAGCCCGCGCCCGACGACCTGTTCACAGAGCAGTTGGCTGGTAAAGGCGCGGAGTCCAAGAATGTGTGTAACATTGTTTGCGTCCCATCCTTCGTTGAGCATCGCGACAGAGACGACACATCGGATATGTTCACCCGATTGTCCGCGTTTTCCGATTGTGGCTACGATTTGCCGTAAATCTTCGGCGGCTTGGCTTCGGTTTTTATTCGGATCGTCGCTCTCCGCTGCTGCCAACATTTTGCTGTCAATGCGGAGGGTTCGCGTAATGCCTTCCTCGTTGCTGAATTCAGGAAAAACCGAGCTATCTTCATAGACTGTTTTCATCTGCTTTTTCTTCCGTCGGCTGCTTGTGGTGTTTTCATCATCAACGACTTCCGTCTCACTTTCACCCGAAATTTTTCGATAAAAATGTTCGGCAATATCGGTATCGGCACAGACAACGATGAGGACAGGTGGTGTTTTCTCTTGTGCATCCGATGCTTCTTGGATGTATTCAAAGCGTTCTTTCCATTGGCTTGCGAGCGTGAGGAGTGCCGGTTCCGCCTCGCGATAAATGGCTTCTGGGTTCGGTTTTCTTCTACGCCTGCGCGGGGAGGTGTCTGCAGCCGAGAGATCGTCGTTAATCGTTTTCCACAATCGGAAGAACTTCGGTTCCGGTCTGCCTGTGGTATCACTCACGGGGAGTCGTGGAATTTTGGTGATACCACTCTCGATAGCGTCTACTAAACCGAAGTCGCTGACGAGCCACGGAAATGGTGTGCCTTCTGGATGTCCGCTGCCTTGAATGTAGAACGGTGTGGCGGAGAGGTCTACGCAGAACTTCACGCCACAAGATTGGTTGAACGTGTCTAAACCACTGACCCAGACGGTGGCTTCTTCGCGCTCTTTCTTTTCATCGGCAGAGAGTGTCTCCTCAGTCGGTGCAGGACGGTAGGCGTGATGTCCCTCGTCGTTTAGCACCATAATGGGGGCGCGATCGTAGAGTTCGCCTAAGACGCGTTTGGCAAAAGCGTCGGGTGTTTCGTCGCCTTTATCGACAACCGCGAAGGTTTGTCCGCCTTCGCTATGTGGGGATTCCGGTGCGAATTGATGCCAGTTCGTGACAAGCACTTTTCCGCTGTTGAGCAGTGGGCGGAGTTTTGTCGGGATGAGTTCAAAATCGTCGTAGTAGTTATCGTTGTCTTCGGGACGGAGAACCTGTAGCCGTTTTTTGATGGTGAGGTTTGGGCAGACGACGAGTGCTGCCTGTGGAAAGCGTTCGTCGGATGGAACTTTGCCGCGATTGCAAAACGCCCATGCGATGAGCATTGCCATGACGACGGTTTTGCCGCTGCCTGTTGCCATTTTGGATCCGTAACGGATGAGGTCTGGAATATCGGGTTCGTTGGGTGTATCCACTAACTCAGCGAGATTTTCGTCGGTGAATTGTGGGGTGAAGCCGATCCGTTTTCCGCCTTGACGAATCTCGGCAAGGTAGATGATTGTCTCAACTGCTTCGCGTTGACAGAAAAAGAGCCGTCGTAAGAGGTCATCGCGTGCCCAATGCCGTAGGAGTTCACGGGTTACAGGTGTAGCGTTTCTGTAATTCGCATCGCGCCACCGCTCGACATCTGCACGGAGGGCGTTGACTAACGGGAGGTCGTCCCATTCTTCTTCTCGGAAGAGGCTAAGTTGCTCGCTGCCGGTGCGTTGGGTTTTGTACCAGTAGCCTGCGTCGCGGCATCCGGGTTGTTTGGCTGCTTCTCCGGTTTGCGTGTCGTAAACCCAGTGTGCGTTCGGTTTGTTGTACGGATTGCACAGGATGGGTTGTTGTACGGGTTGGATTGGGATGTCGGATTGGTTTTGGTTCATTCGGATTCCTCGATTTCAGGGTTAGCAGTTGCTTTTTCTGCTTTCCATTTTTCTACAAATTCGGGATCGTGTTTTTGTAGTAATTCTAAGCATCTGGTTTCTACTTCAGGTATTCCATCTGTTAAACCATTCTTCAGGATTTCCCTTATACCTATAGGTTCATTGAAGATATCGAAATACCTTGCTAAGTTTTGTAGAGTTGGAGAGTAATGTTGTCCAACTTTCAAGTGAGGTATAGCCATTCTCAGGACATAAACTGAATCTCCGCTATTTAATTTAATACTAACCCAAGCAAGTGAAAATACTGTCCTTGTTAGGAACAATTCCTTATGTTTTGGATTTTCTGTTAGCAAACGGTTAAGGAATTTTTTGAGTCCTTGGCAAGTCTCGTCTGTATGGATTCCGCCCACAAAATTTACGAGGCGATTCAGAGTGTGCTCTATATCAATAATTGTGTTCCAGTCTGTGTCGAGATCTGAATCAACGATGGAATTCAAGAAATCTAAAGTAGGCGAAACCAATCGCGTGGATTTTCTAGCACTTAGGACTTCCGCTGCCTTGAGCCTAACTATTAAGGGGCGTTTTTCATCGCTAAATTCTTGTAAAAGAACTTCTTCCCGGAGTGCTTTGATTTGTTCGGGATGGGAATGCTCGTCTCCAATGTAAGAATGTACAAAGTTCTCTAACACAGAAGATGCATGTTCTTTTTCTAATACATCCAGTTGACTTTTTAGCACGTTTAATTGCTCCACAGCTTCCTTAAATCCGTTGAGGTGCTTTTCAACGCTATTGGTTATCAATTGATCGGTCCTAGATCTAAGCCAGTACCAAAACACATAACTAACACCAATGAGAATTGCAGCAAAAATCCCAATTATAGTCAGAAACCAAGTACTCCATGACTTCAGCCATTGATTGTTAGACTCTCTCAATTCGTTTTTGAATTTGTTAAACTCTGTATTCGCAAGTTTTGCATTCGCGTCAGCGAGTTTGGCTGCGAGTTCCATTTTTTCAACATTTTCTACAGTCTGAAGTTTGCTTTCGAGTACCGAAATTCGTTCTTCAGGTGTCTCAATGTCCTGATTTGATTTTTGCGAAGTTTGGTTCTGCTGTGCAAAGGACGCGGCGAATACAATTCCTAATAGTGCCACTAATAGGAAACAAGTTATGAATGCTTTCATTTTTCGATTCCTTAGGATTTATGCAAGGCGCAATGAATTGCGCTACTACGAACTGGACTACTTTTGAGAACGCTTGTCCTTGCTATAAACATATCGCCCCGCTGGGGCTAAAGATGGGTGGTGTCGTCCTTTTCTATAGACATGTTGAAGAAACACCCAAGCAAAAACCCCGCTGGGGCTGAAATTCATGTTTCAGATGAGGAATGTCTCTTAAAATCCGCGTTAATCCGTGTCGTCCGCGTCAATTCGCGATTCAAACAACAGAAAAATCAATACCTCCGATCTGCCAAATTATGCACCGCCATCACTTCATTACCACGTGGATCAATGACTTTGACGGCGACGCAGGCGTGTTCGCCAGCAGGGAAGGGGAAGGATTCTGTGCCGCTGAATTTCTCGAATTGATTTTCGTCGATGACACCTCTGAGGGCGCGGGCGATTTTGTTCCATGCGGATTTGTCGGGGAAGAAGGCTTGTGTGATGCAGAAGGTGCGTCCGTCGTAATCAGAATCGACAAACCATGCGGCGACTTGGTCAGCACCTGCGGAATTCACCGTGTTGTCTACGGGGTTGTAAATGTCTACACCTTCCATTTTGATGTAATACTCTCCGTCGGCTGTTTCTTCAAGTTGTGTGCGCGGCATTCCGAATACGGTGAATAGTTGTGTTGAAGGTGTTTCCTTGAGCAAGTCTCCCATTGCGACATCTGGGTTGATGTGCGCGATATGGATACGGACATTGGGATTCAGGTCGTCTTGGATGGTGGCTTGTGCCGCTCCATCGAAACTGAAGCCTGCAAAAACGAGATCGTCATATCCAAACCGATACGCAGCACGTAGGCATTGTTCGACTTGCATCGCGGTTACGGGACCGTGTTGTGGACCGAACACGACAGTGACGCGGCGTTCTGTATCGTCATCTTTCCATTCACCTTCGGCGTGGAGGAGATCTCCTTCAAGTGGGTCGAGTGTGGCGAATTGTAGTGTTTGGTTGTTAGGGAATCGTACGCCATCATTTTGGAGTAGGCGGATCATATCCTCAAGGTAAGTTTCGGCATTGACTGCGTTGTTTCCATCTGTCTCTGCATGGTATGTGTCCAAAGACTCATCGGGTTCGCCACCGATGGGTGACTCGGCATCCAGAGATTCTTCGGCGGGTTGTACGGCTTCGACTGTGAAGGGACCGCTGACACGTGTCCGTTTTGTGTCTCTCTTTGGCTGATCAACTAATTCTTCACCTTCAGAGGATTTGGTGATGCAGTCGTTTACTTCATCCATCTTTGCACGCCACGCCTCGCGGTAATCCGTTAGTGCTTTTTGTAATGCTTGGGGCCAGTCAGAGTCGATATCGAACGGCACTTCCCACTCCTGCCATATTGTATCGGGAAGCTGCCAACGGCGTTGATCGGTATCGGTAATAGATCTTTTTCCTTCGCGTCTCTCTTTTTCTGCAAGTTTGGCGAGGAGTTTCGATCGGATCTCCGGCGTAACTTCTGCCAAGGCGCGGTTGAGTGTGTCTAACTTTTCTTTCAGAATTGGCTCATGCTTTGCAAATATGGGGCCCAATGCGGTATTATGGGCAATACTTTTAAGCATAATGTGTGAGACTTTTGTGTTAATAATGCCTCCCGCGATGCCTTTAGGTTCATCTTTAAGTTTGTAATAATCGAAACTCGCTGTCAAGAGACGTTGGCGAACTAAGGCGACCGCTACACGACTTGTATCAATTGTAATCCAGCGTCTCCCTCGCTGCTCAGCAACATAAGCAGTGGTACCGCTGCCGCAGGTTGGGTCAAGAACAAGATCACCGGGGTCCGTAGTCATGAGGACACAACGATCTACGATCTTTGTAGGGGTTTGGACGACATAGATGTTTCCCGCAGCTCCTGAAATATCCCCCCAGATATTCGTTAACTCCGTGACAGGGAAATCTTTTGCATAACGCTTGTATCTAAGGTTATTCCCAACGAGTTCAATACGACCAGCCTTTGAAAGATTCTGTAATCCCTGCACGTTTGTTGACCAATGATAACCTTTTCTTGAGGTGTATTCTTTTCCTTGAAACAAAAATCTTTGATCCGTTTGGGTTTCACCAGCAGACTGTAAGTCTCCAAAAGAAAATACATCACCATTTTCATCCATATTGTTGTAAATATTTAAATTTTTCTCCTGAAACAATCGCCTAAATTTCACAATTTCCTTTGATTTGGCATACCAAAGTAAATGATCCGTTACGTTTGCAATTTGTTTTGATGGTGTTGAACCAGATTTTCTTAGTGCTATGGAGCTGACAAAATTTTCACTTCTAAATACCTCATCCATCAAACACCGCACGCGATGAGCATGCTCATCATTAATCTGGATAAAGATGCTCCCGCTGTCGTGTAACAAGTCTTTGGCTACGATTAGACGATCGCGTAAATAGGCAAGGTAAGAATGGACACCGAGCGTCCACGTATCGCGGTAGGCTTTTATCTGCTCTCGTTCGCGAGTTAGGTCTTGTGCTCTGTCCTTTACACCACGTTGAAAGACAGTGGGCTGGAAGTTGGAGGCGAATTTGATGCCGTAGGGTGGATCAATATAGATCATCTGCACCTTGCCAGCGAGGTCTTCCCGATGTGCAAGGGAACTCATGACCGTGAGGCTGTCGCCGAGGATGAGACGGTTTGCCCAATCTACATCGTGCTGGTAGAAGTCAACGGCTTTGCTGTAATCTTGCTGTGGGTCGGCGAAGAGTTCGCGTTGGACGTTTTGACGTTCTGCGACTTTCAAGATGGCTTTGGCACTGACGCGTTCGTGGATGTGCAATGCTACAGGATCGACGGTGAATGATTTGGTTTCTTGTTTGCCTGCCCATTCCAGCCATGGTCCGTCGTAGTGTCGGAGGGCATCGGCAAGGGTTTTTGCTTCCTCGGCGGTGAGTGCGCGCTGCTGTGCTTTTTGGAGTAATTCGGGAAGTTTATCCGCGTCTCCGTTTGGATCGAAGCGGAGGTTGGGCGGTAGGTGCGGGTTGTATGCGTATTCCTGTTTCGGTGTTTCTTTGATTTTGCCTTGTGCGGCGATCCCCGCGGGTGGGTTGTTTTTTCGGGTTGCGGTGTCGTGTCGGTAGTCTTGGACTTCTTTTTTTTGTGTGGTGCGTTTCTTTCTCGCCATTGTGTGTCCTCCTTTGTTATTGCTGATTATACGATAAAAGAGGGTTGGTGTCAAGTCGTTTCTTGTTATCTGAATCAGGATTTACAAGATTATAGAATGGCCAGGATTAAAAGATTCTACCTAAAGGAAATAGATTCTCTTTTTATCTCTATAAGCACGATATGTATATAACCATTAACGCGCAAACGTGTGGTTTCCCTAATATCTATCATCCACAAAACAGAACTCTACGCAATGGAGACAAGTATTTGGGCACCGTCAAGCTCATGAATTAACTTCCTGTGAGGATAAATATTCGTATGCTTCATCTTTTATCTTCTCAAATTGTTGACTCATAAACTGGTTTTCGCGAGATGTGTACTCATGCAAAGAATACGCATACTCGCCAAAACCACGGACCCCATTCTTTTCAAACTGTTGCAGCCATCTATCAAGGTGTGTATGGAAAGGTATATCTCTAAGCCAGGGTTCAAGTTGTTCAAGATGCTCAACTGTTAACACCGTAAGTGGCATAATTGTAAGGTGCTTCTTCAGTGCATTGTTCTTCACAAAACGTTGGAATTCTGAGTTCAGGAACCAGTTCATGCATGGAGTCCCAAACACGCTGTCGGAAAGAACGAGAACAGGATAAATCTTTTTCACTTTGGAAATATCTACTCCTTCAACCCTTCGCCTTTTTTTTCGATCTGTGTGTCCTAAAGTTTGAATTGCATCCCACAGCTGTCCAATGCCCTTGATCTTTGTTTTACCACGGTTGGTTCTCGTTTCAACAAGTTTAGTACGGAGTTCTCGACGCAATTTATCAAATTCGCCGCTAAACTTAACTTTAGCACTTAAAAGAGGTGCTTTGCACTCGAATAAAATAAGATTGTCATCGCTACAGACTGCAATATCGATACACTCATTTTCGCTTTTTGCCATATATTTAGGGTTAAGGATGCACTTTTCCATAGAAGGTGTCTGGGAATTGATTCCACGTTTGATTATTGATGCAGCATAATCCTCGAAAACTTTTCCCCATAAACTAATAATTTTCTGACCGTCGCCCTTTTTACGTTTTTCCAATTGGTCCCGGATAATCCAAAATATTCCACTTTGGAGTTTATCCAAGAGGAAACTGATATCAACGCAAATGATACGATCATCGCTTAGCCTTACAAGGGGGGACTGTCTCCACAAGCGAAACTCGTTTGTCAAGCCGGTAGATTTTTCAGTTTTGGCAGCGAGAGTATTTACTGAAATACAATCATGTGGCAGTAATTTGTCGTACAGGGGTTTTAGGAATGGAGAACCTTTAAGATCGATGAATAGACTTTCTTCGCCTTTCAAAATTGCCTCAAGTGAAAGATTCAGGTACTTCAACACTACTAATGCAATAAGATGGTAGTAGTTCCGTAAGGTCAATCCTGTTGCCTGATAAAATATGTCGTTCACATCAATATTCAAATCAGTCTTTTCAAGTAGACAGAGTAATTCGTAGGTGCGAACCAAAAATTCACTAGTACTCCGAGAAGCAAGTGGTCGTATCCTATATTCCGAAAGTGGAATGAAGTCAACCAGCACGTCTCTTTTGAGAGCTGCCTGTTCGTTTTCTCCATCCATTTCCAAATCATTTTGCGAATCAGGTTTTTCCGCTTCAGATAACCCATTAACAATCAGATAACTTCTCGCCAACCTGTTCTTTAACTCCGTCTGATTCATATCACTTTCCAGACGCGTATCAAAAAGATCAGCGACTTCCGCCAACAAGCGAAGGGTAGACTGTCTACCGAAAATGAAATTTCCGGTCAGATTATTAATATCTATTTGATCCCGCAAATAACGTGAACAAAAAGCCTGTTGAAAAGCAGCGTTAGTTACGGATAAGTTTTCACTATGCTGGATCAAACAATTGATACCTGCTAGAATTATCAAAATTTTCTCAGAATCGAGCGTGCTTAGAATCGTTGTTAAATCTTCTGTAGAATCTGGAAAACCTATGTCGGACGCCGTAATATAAGTACCTACGGCGATATTTCCAGTCCGTGTTAAACCTCGTTGATTCATGTTGATGTTTTAACCTTTTCAAGTTTTTTACTATAGAATACCTATTAATTTATTTCCATTTTTCGTGTTTTTTCAGAATTTATATTCGGACAGTAGGCCCAAAGACCTAATGAACCACATAACATATTTTACCACCGTTGTCAAATTTGTTCACTGAAGAGGTTTTTGAAGTCTTCAATGTTTCCGCATAGGATCCGGTTCGGTTAGGAAACCGAACCTACCAATCTGAAGGTAAACGTTGAGGTGGCGAGGTGTTTTTGCTTGGGTGTTTCCGCAGGAAATCTCGCCAGCGATATGAACGGATCTATTGTAGTGGAAGTCAGATTATTGCATCGGTGAGAAAGGCGCAGGCAGCAGGAGTTTGCTCTCTTGTGTGATGGGTCTGACGGAACCCTTGGGGGGCCAGACACCTTTCTCTCGTGTCTCTGCTCGGATTCGGGCGCGTTCTTCAAAACTTTTATATGCCCATATATGGATGAAATTGTTGATACCGCCGTATTCCGAGTACCAACAGCCCGCTAATGGTGAGAATTTCACGCGTTCTGGGATAGCTGCACCCCACGCCTCCAGCACTTGCGGCATGCCTTCTACAGGATAGGTGTACAGACGCATTTCGTAGAGCGGTCCGATGTCTTTTTTGTCTAAGGGTTCCATAAAGGGGGCTGGTAGATAAATCTCGGATACCATTGATACGATGAGATCACTGGTATCGGGGGGCCATACCGGATTCGGTTCGGCTTCTGCAGCGCGTCGGATTTCTGCCCGTTGTTTGAGGCTTTCATAGGGCCAAATGGCGACCATCTGATTCAGCGGTCCCACTTCGGTGTACCAGTGTCCACCGAGTTTCGAGAGCTCTTGACGACCCGGTAGTTTTTCACCGAAGCGTTTCCAGTATTCTTGGAGTTGACCGAGTTTCAAGTTGTAGGTTCTTATCTCATGGATCACAACATACCTCCTGCGTTTGCCGCTGCGTTCCGAGCAGAGTTACGGCACACGGAGTGTGCCTATTACTTTTCACCTTGCTTGCGAATTTCGACTAACTCTTCCAGAATACGCCTGTGAAGCCGATGTAATTCAAGCCCTATTCCGATGCCGATGGCAGCGAAAACGCCTACTCCCAGAATAATCTTTGTTTTTAAGGACATGTGATGCTCCTCTATTTGATATATGGCGAGGGTGTTTTCGCTAAAAGTTTTCGGTAATCGCTGCGCCGAACTCGGAGGTACGGACCTTTGTCGCGCCTTCCATAAGACGCTCCAGGTCGTAGGTGACCCGCTTTTGGAGGATGGTTTTCTCAAGTCCGTTGATAATGAGGTCAGCGGCTTCCTGCCAACCGATATGTTCCAACATCATCACCGCGGAGAGGATGAGTGAGCCTGGATTGACAACGTCTTGGTCGGTGTATTTTGGTGCGGTGCCGTGTGTCGCTTCAAAGAGGGCGACTTCGTCGCTGAGGTTACCGCCGGGTGCCATGCCGATACCGCCAACTTGGGCTGCCGCTGCGTCGGAAAGATAATCGCCGTTCAGGTTCGGCGTGACGATTACATCGTACTCGTCGGTTCGCGTTAAAATCTGCTGGAGCATGCTGTCGGCGATTCGGTCATTGACGATAATCTTGCCTTCAGGGCACTTACCGTCATAATCGCTATAGAGTTCGTCTTCCGTGATGGTTTGCGCGGCGAACTCCTCTTTGGCGAGTTCATATCCCCAGGCACTGAACGCGCCTTCGGTAAACTTCATGATGTTGCCTTTGTGGACAAAAGTGACACTGCGTCTATTGTGGTCGATTGCGTACTGGATCGCCATGCGTGCCAACCGTTTCGTGGCGAAAATGCTGATCGGTTTTATGCCGACCCCCGAATCTTCGCGGATCTCTACACCCATTTCGGAGCGGAGGAGTTCAATAACCTTTTTCACTTCGGGGGTGCCTTGTTCCCACTCAATACCGGCGTAGACATCCTCGGTATTCTCACGAAAGATAACGACATCCATCTTTTCGGGGTGCGTAACGGGAGCAGGGACACCTTGGAAGTAGCGGACGGGACGGACACAGGCATAGAGTTCAAGGACTTGACGCAAGGTCACGTTTAAACTCCGAAACCCACCGCCGACAGGGGTCGTCAAGGGTCCCTTTAAAGCGACACGGAAGTATTCGATTGCGTCAAAGGTATCTTGTGGCAGCCATTCGTTGTACTTTGCCATGGCGTTTTCGCCAGCATAGACATCAAACCAGACGATCCGTTTTTCGCCGTTGTAAGCCGTCTGGACAGCTGTATCAACGACGCGGCGCGTCACTTTCATGATGTCTCGCCCGATGCCGTCGCCTTCAATGACGGGAATAATAGGTTCATTCGGTACGGCGAGTTGCCCGTCAACGAATCCTATTCTTTCACCCTCTGTTGGTACTGTTAATTGCTCTAATTCAATCACTAATTATTCCTCTCTAAAAGGCGTTCGCGCGTGCCATCCGTTTATGTAACGCCACGACTTCGTTTGCGATTGTCATATCGTCAGTCGGCGTTGGGATGACCTCTGGGGCTGGTGGGATAACGGGTCGGATAATCTTCAACGGGAGTTGTTCGCGGGCGTCCATCATCCAACCGAAGCCTCGGAAGATGTAGGTTAATAGCGTTCTGTCGCTTTCATAGATGTCCAATCCTTCTTGGACTGCCCATCCACCGAAATCGGTGTTCGGCGTTAATCGCAGGGGCGGTTCGTTTTCACGTCCTGGGCGGACGAAACCTTCAATGAAAGCGAGTTGATAAATCCGTTGCACAATACCCAACCGCTTTTTCTGCCTGTCGTTGAGTTGAATGTCGCCGTTATCAACAGCCTCAAGGAACGGGTTGAAATAGATAGCAGGTCGAGGATCTTGCTGGATTTCATCGGCGCGTCCGGCAGCGGCGATTTCTGGGTGTCCGAAAGTCGGTAGTGCGGATTGCATCCGTTCATAGATCGCTGCTTCGAGGGCATCGGCATCCAGGGGTTCGATTTGATTGATAAATGTCGTCATATCGTGGATAGCACCGAAATGTCGATCGCCATCCAAAGCCATCTGTGCAGCCACAAAGAAGTCGGAGACCGCACTGGTGTGCAAAGTCGCAAGGTAGCGTGCGACGACGTTAGACCCCGCAGAACCGTGGTGTGTCTGTATAACGCCCATCCGTTCTAAGATATTCGCTTCAACAGTGCTCGCTTCACGTCCCAAGAGGAGGCTATAGCACGTTTGGAAGGCGGTCTTTTCACTTTTCTGGTGTGCGTTTATCAGATCAGTTGCGCGCATCGCGAGGACCTGTGGATGGAGCGCGGTGTTCTCTCGGAGTTGATGCCGCATATACGCGGAAACTGTCCCTACAGCGACATTCTCCATGTGTGTTTCAATCAATTCGAGCAGGAGTGCATCGGGTTCTCGTGTGCTGTTAATGCCTTTCTGATCTGGAATACTCAGTTTACGGAGTGTTGAGAAGTGTTGAATGGCAGCTTCGGGACCGGCGTTAGGGAAGGCTTTAACAAATTCGGCGACCTGATTGACGAGACGTTGTTCACTGGTTAGACTCTCTCTGCGATTTGTAATAAATTCATAAAATTTCGTATCTATTAGATTCGACAGTACCGCTGCCTCATCAAGTCCATTGTCATCTGTTCTAGGTCGTCTGCCGAAAAGCCCAGCGAAGATAACAGCTGCGGGGCTGAGTTTATCTGCGACGATTTCACTTTCGGACACAATACCGCGGATCGCAAAACTGCGGATATTCAAAGTTATTTGTGTGCCGTCACAATCGACGACGGTTTTGTGGAGTACCGGATTCGCGAAAACGGTCGTAGATTGGGGCATCGAACTGAAACCGTTGAGTACCGCTGCAATTTTATCCTCTCCTAACTCAGTTGCCCTATTCAAGGAATCTGTTACCGGTGTATGTGTCGAGGTTTCTGGCACCTCTGACAGGATTTCTCGGAGTGCGGCTTCCTGCGTTGCCTCCAAATTCTTGTTCAAAATGAGTTCTCCTTCGTTGGATATTTAATAATACGTTCCGTCTTGCAAACTTCGTCGAAATTATTCTCGTCCGGAATCCGCACAACGACCTTTCAAGCGATAGAACAGTAAGGTGTTCCAACTTCGGTTTAAAAAGTTTCTGATTGACCTGTGCCATATCCTATAATATTTTATCAGAATTCCGATTAAAAGTCAAGGTAAAATTGGAAAAAATTCAGAGACATTCAATTGTCAGTGTGAGTTAGAAAGTTGGCAGCGAAACTTAAGAGGAAAGTTGGAAGGCGGGAGAAATGGAAGGTTGGAAGAATGGAATGCTTCTGAGGAAAAATTTGACTTGCAGAAATGCGGATTTTGTAGTATCATTATTAACGAACGTATTTGATTAAGGGGCGGCCGCGCGTACCAACACTACAGCAAGATTACAACATATATCGGTGGCGCGCTGCACGGTACCCTGCATTCTATTTTTCTACAGATAAGGAGCTAACTACATGCGCAATGAAGCATTAGGAATGGTTGAAACACGCGGACTCGTCGGGGCAGTTGAGGCTGCCGACACTATGGTGAAAGCCGCAAACGTCAAGTTGGTTGGGAAAGAACAGGTCGGTGGCGGTTTTGTCACCGTCATGGTTCGCGGAGATGTTGGTGCGGTGCAAGCCGCGACGGATGCTGGGGCGGAAGCCGCGAAAGCGGTCGGCGAATTAGTGTCGGTACACGTCATCCCTCGCCCACATTCAGATGTGGAGACTATTCTCGGCGGCAGCGGTGGCAGCAGCGCGAGCGCGGAAGAACCGAAGAGTAGTAGCAAATAGATCGGCTTTGTAGGGCGGGGATGATTTTCTCGCCTTTGCCCTACGCCGCTTTACCAGAGAACATGTTAGCATGACCACGGGTTTTGTATCTAAGGTGCCGCCTCGTGGTTTTACTACGTTCTCCTTGAGGTACTGGAGGGCTGAATGGCACAAATTGACGAAAAACAGATTGAAGAGATTGTTTCTCAAGTTTTGAGAACGCTGCAACAAAATGGAACAGCGACGGCAAAACCTACGCCATCCGCTGGCACGAGTTCCGGCCGGGCAGGGGTTTTCTCAACAGCGGAAGCGGCGATCGCAGCCGCGAAAACAGCACAAGCAGCATTCGTTAAACTTGGGTTTGCTAAAAGACGCGAAATTATTGACGCGATCAAAGAGGTTTCGCTCGCGAATGCGAAACGGCTTGCCGATTTAGCGGTGCAAGATACGAATATGGGCAATGCGGCACACAAGGTGATGAAAAATGAAGGTGCTGTAACACTTTCACCCGGCGTTGAGGATCTTATCTCGGAATCGATATCAGGGGACGCAGGAACACTTCTCATTGAATATGTTCCCTTTGGCGTTATCAATTCAATCACACCCACCACGAATCCGACATCGACGGTAATCAACCACGCGATTATAATGCTATCGGCAGGCAACGCTGTCGTTTTCAGTCCGCACCCGAATGCGCGTGACTGTACCGAAGAGACGATGCACGTCATCAACGAGGCGATCGTTAAGGCGGGTGGTCCTACGAATCTGCTCACCTCTGTTGAAAATGCGAGTCTACGGACCGCAAAAGAGATTATGGAGCATCCCGACATCGCTATGCTCGTCGCTACTGGTGGTGCATCCGTCGTGAGAACGGCATTATCAAGCGGTAAAAAGACAATCGCTGCCGGTCCCGGCAACCCCCCCGCGATTGTTGACGAAACCGCTGACCTTCAACAAGCAGCAAAGCATGTCATCGCGGGGACCAGTTTTGATAACAACCTGCTCTGTATCGGTGAAAAGGCACTCTTTGTCATCGAGTCCGTTGCGAATGAGACGGTTCGAGAGCTCACACAGAACGGTGGACATTTGTTGAATGCGAGCCAACGCGAGGCATTGGAAGCGGTCGTCACTGAAAAAGGCGAATCGAACAAGGAATACATCGGCAAAGATGCGACGGCTATCTTGAACGCTGCGGGTATTACTGCTCCGGCACAGACAGTCGCAATTGTCGTAGAAGTTCCGGCAGACCACGATTTTGTGATCAACGAATACTTGATGCCGATCCTGCCAGTGGTTCGGTGCCGCGATTTCGACGAGGCGTTGGCAGGTGCAGTGAGAGCAGAGGGCGGACGCGGGCACACCGCAGTGCTGCATACGAATAACACCGAACGGATCACGCAATTCAACAAAGTGATAGATTGCAGCGTTGTGGTTATCAATGCTCCTTCTTACGCATCCTGTGGATTAGAGGGTGAGGGTTTCTTGGCGATGACGATCGCGGGTCCGACAGGCGAAGGATATACCCGTCCACGCACCTTTACCCGTCAGCGACGATTAACGGTCGCAAACAATTTGTCAGCACATACACTGTGACGCAAGTAGATTTATTTCCGACTGGTCAAGTCGTTTATAGTAAATTCCAAAAATAAATACACACTTTCACCCCCCGGTAGTGTGGTTTCCTAACCGCACCATAGGTGTCAATTTAAGGATTTTCGGTGACATTTTCCGCGCAGATCCGTGTAGATGCCGCCCCTACGGGGCTAAAGAACTTGGGCAACCGCGTTTCTACACAGATGCCGTCCCTACGGGACTGAAGAGGTTTTTGAAGTCTTCAAGGTTTCCGCGTAGTATCCGGTTCGGTTGGATAAGTAATTACAGGATCTACTATAAAATTTTCTAAAACCGGATACAAGTGTTATGCAGACAGAAATTGATGCGCTAAGGGCGTTAATACGCCAGCATGAGCGCAAATATTATATCGAAAACCAGCCGGAAATATCTGATGCTGAATTCGATGTGCTCATGAAGCAGCTTGAGGCACTCGAAGCAGCATCTGACGCGCCTATCCCACCAGATTCACCGACGCAGCGGGTCGGTGGTGGTGCTGTATTAGGCACCCGCATACCGCATCGCAACCCGATGTTGAGTCTGAATAACAGTTACGACGAACAGGAACTGAACGAATTCGGGGAACGTGTGCGGCGGTTATTGGAAGATGAACCTACCGAATATATTACAGAGTTAAAGATAGACGGCTTAGGTGTTTCGTTAATCTATGAAAACGGGATATTCACTCGCGGTTTAACGCGTGGGGATGGTGAGTACGGCGAGGATATAACGGACAATTTACGGACAATCCGTTCTGTACCGCTGCGACTTGTTGAAACGGAAATAGCAGTTCCTCCGGTGTTAGAAGTCCGTGGTGAAGTTTTCCTTCCGAAGGATTGTCTCAACGACATTAACGTGCAGCGTGAGGCAGAAGGTGAACCGCCTTTTGCGAACCCTCGGAACGCCGCTGCCGGTTCGCTACGGCTGCAAGATGCTTCTATCACTGCCTCACGTCCGTTAGATATTTTTGTGTATAACCTCAATTATGTGGAAGGGATAGAATTCTCAACGCATACAGAATCCCTTGAGAAGATGAAGCGTTGGGGGTTGAAGTGTAATCCGCATACTGACTGCCATAAATCAATAGAAGCGGTTCAGAGTTATTACGAACACTGGGTAGCAGCGCGCGATCAACTCCTTTATGAAACTGACGGTGTCGTCGTAAAAGTCAACCGACTCTCCCAACAGCATGAACTTGGTTTCACCTCCAAATATCCGCGCTGGGCAATCGCCTACAAGTTCAATGCACAACAAGCCATCACGACCATTGAAAGAATAGATGTCCAGGTTGGACGCACAGGGGTGCTGACACCTGTTGCGATTTTGGAGCCTGTGACACTCGCGGGCGCGACAATTACGAATGCTACCTTACACAACGAGCAAGAAATCCAAACGAAAGACATTCGTATCGGTGATCGGATTGTGCTTGAACGCGCCGGGGATGTCATCCCTAAAATTGTTGAGGTGTTGACAGCAGACCGGACAGGTAATGAAAAGATTTTTGAATTTCCAGATCAGTGTCCGGTGTGTAAGACTCCTGTCCAACGCACGGAAGATGAGGTCGCCGTTCGATGCGTCAATGTATCGTGCATCGCACAACTGAAACGGCGCATTGCGCACTATGCATCGCGCAACGCACTCCAGATTGAGGGGCTCGGTCCCGCGACAATTAATCAATTGGTGGATGAAAAACTCGTTCGCGATGTTGCCGATCTTTACGCTTTGGAAATAAAGCCGCTAAGCAAATTAGAGCGGATGGGTGTCCCGTCTGCGCGTAACCTTGTCCATCAAATAGAACAGAGTAAGACGGCACCTGTAGAAAAAGTACTCTTTGGACTCGGCATCTTTCATGTCGGGGAAACTGTCGCGGAGCTACTCATCGAACGCTTTTTATCTTTAGATGCGCTCAGTAAAGTGACACCCGAAGAAATTGAATCGGTGGATGGTATCGGTCCTCAGATCGCCGAAAGTGTCGTCAACTTCTTTTCGCAAAACCAACCGTTGCTCGACAAATTGCGGAAAGCAGGCTTACACTGTTTCACAGTAGCGGCAGACACACCTCCTACGGAAGTGAGCGCGGTGACTGATAGTTTCTTTAGTGGGAAAACATTCGTTGTTACGGGAAGTCTTGAAGGCATGACACGCACGGAGGCATCTAAGGAAATTAAAGCGCGAGGCGGTAAGGTGACATCAAGTGTGACAAGCAAGACGGACTACCTCATTGCTGGCGAAGGTGCTGGTAGCAAATACGCGAAAGCCGTAGAACTGGATATCCCAATACTGACAGAAGCCGATTTTTTTCAAAAACTATAACAGCACATCCATTGCAACCCGCTTGTGCCTTTATCATTCAGACGACTGGTAATATGCACACGTCTCCCGCAAACGACATTCTTGACAGTTTGGCGTTTTCTTATGGCAGATTCTGGCACCGTGTCCAACGATTAACGCATGGTATTCGTTGAAGAGATCGACATCATGCGGGAGGTTGTCCATAAACAGTGCGCGGAGTTTGGCATAATTGTATCTCCCTTCAACCCATCCTAATCGCGAGAAGAGTCTATAGGTATAGGAATCGACAACAAAACTCGGTTTACCCGCAGCGTAGAGGATAATCGTATCCGCCGTTTCGGGACCGACACCGTAGATGGAGAGCAGTTCTTCACGTAATTCAGGGACATCTTGCTGAAACATTACGTGCATGGGACGCTCCGAAATATAATCCACAAACGCACGCACCTTCTGTGCCTTCATACGAAAATAACGCGAGGGGCGGATCAGTCGCTCCAATGCCGCTTGGCTGATAGAGGCTATCTCTTCTGGTGTAAAGGCACCAGCGTTTTTCAGATTCTCCATCGCCTTTTCGACATTGCGCCACGATGTGGCTTGTGTTAGAATTGCACCGAGTGCCACCTCAAACGGTGTATCTGCGGGCCACCATTTACGATGCCCGTGTTGTGCAAGCAATTGATTATAGAGCGAAAATAGTTTTTCGGTTATATTATCTTCATATAGTATTTGCATTCGTAGATAATCCTCTAACAAAAAGGGAAAATTATGGATTTAAGTTTTAGCACCGGCGCGGGCAACGGCGGTTGGAGCCTTGCTGAATGCGCAGCGTGGGCAAAAGCGAACGGATTTGATGCAATCCGCCCGAATGCTACTGGTACTTTTGAACCGAGTGCCATTATACAATCGGGTGACGAAGCAGTCAAGGAAATTTTGGATGCCAACGGTATCTATCTCGCCGCTTTGACTTCTCACTGTAACCTTCTTGACGATGACGCAGAAACACGGGAGCGTGCTCGCGATACACTGATGCAGGCAATCGAAGCGACACATATCCTCGGCGCACCGGTGGTAGTGACGTATGCGGGGAGTCCCGTCAGTTGGCATTTCTATGGGCAGTTCTCTTCGGAACCGGGGAACCCGGGTGATCGATCAGTTGAACTCGTCGGACGGTTCAAAGAGATGTGGACACCTGTCGTCCGATTTGCGGAAGAGAAAGGCGTGCAGCTTGCGTTAGATTGTGCCGTACGGATGGGGAACATCGCCTGTAACCCCGAAATGTGGGAACGGATCCTTGATGCGATTCCGTCAGATTCGCTCGGCTTATCTTGTGATCCGTCGCATTGGCTCTGGATGGGTATCTTACCGGCTGAGGACGCTATCCGTATGTTCAACGGCAAGTGGTATTATGCGGATGTGAAGGATTGTGAAATCAGTCCTCAGATGAAGTTCCGTCAAGGGATTATCGGGAACTGGTGGTGGCAATATCGGGTACCTGGACGCGGACAACTGAATTGGGGAACGATCACTGGCGCGCTACAAGAATCTGGCTACGACTATGTGTTGTGTGTCGAAAATGAGGACCGAGGGGCACCCGGATTAGACGGTTTCGCGCTCGGCGGTAGGTATCTCCGGCAATTTCTGTAAGTGGCTGTCAGCAGTCAGCAATCAGCAATCAGAAGTATTACGCACTGCAGGCGGGGTTTAAAACCCTGAAGAAATACGCAGAAATACGCAGAAACACCCTATCAAAGACCCCTATCAAAGACCCCCAGCAAAAACCCTGCAAAGGGGAATGCGTAAGTACTATAGTTTTCAGTTGTCGGTTTTCAGTTTGAAATTGATTGGGATTTGTGGTAATTTACGGGTATATTTATCTTGCCTGAAACGATGGACAAAAATGGAAAAGCAGTTACAACCGAAATCACATAGAATTGCGATTCTTGCGGAAGGTTCGTTTGGCATCCTTGAATCGAAAACGGCTACGGTCTTAGTTCGCTATCTCCCGGACAATGTTGTTGCAGTTATTGATAGTGTCAATGCGGGACGAGATGTCAGTGAAGTTATTGAGATTGGGGAAGGGATTCCGATTGTCCGCGATCTCGCTGAAGCAATGCGTTTCAATCCGACGATGCTTGCTATCGGTATCGCGCCACCCGGCGGCGAGTTACCACACCCTTGGCGCGCGATCCTCCACGAAGCGATACACAACGGTTTGCACATCATGAGCGGTCTCCATCAATTCCTGAGTGAAGATGCGGAACTCGTGGAACTGGCAGCGACACACGATGTGGTTCTATGGGATGCCCGAAAACCGCCTGCTGATCTCCCCGTCGCGACGTGTAAAGCCGATGCAGTTGATGCCACGGTTATCCTGACTGTCGGTTCAGATTGCCGTGTTGGGAAGATGCTATCTGGGATAGAGGTGACGCGTGCTGCGCGTAGCCGTGGTGTAAATGCTGAATTCTGCCCGACAGGGCAAAATGGGATTATGGTTTGGGGTTGGGGTATTGCGATTGATGCTGTCGTCTCCGATTTTACTGCGGGTGCAGCGGAGCAGATTGTCCTGCAAGGGGCAAAAGATCACGAGTTGCTTATCGTTGAAGGACAAGGTTCGTTGGTACATCCTGGGTATTCAGGCGTAACGTTAAGTCTATTGCACGGCAGTCTACCGGATGCGATGATATTCTGTCATCAGCCGTCGCGGGATACGGTCGCGCGGTACACAGTGCCGTTGCCATCGTTAACTGAGATGATCGCACATTACGAGACGTTGGCTGCACCGATAAAACCCGCTAAAGTGATTGGACTGGCGTTGAACTGTTTCGATCTCTCTGAAAATGAGGCACAAGCGGCGATAAAAGCAGCAGAGGCGGAAACAGGATTGCCAGCAACAGATGTCGTTCGGTTCGGTGCCGATAAACTCGTTGACGCTGTTCAGAAAGTGCATGCTGAAAAATAGCAAGGTGGTCTTTTCTATGACGACTCGTCAATGGTCAGTAGAAACCGAGAATTCTCATACTGTTCGAGTTGATCACTGGAATACGTGGTCCGGCAAGGTACATATCTATGTTGATGACGAATTAGTTTACGAAAGACCTCGTAAATTGTTTGACACAGGACTTGAGCATCGCTTCAAAGTCGATGATTTACCCTATATCGTCCGGATTTTCTACCGGACATGGTCCTTTGAATATGAGCTATGGGTTGACGGTAAGCTGCAATAATTCATCTCCTCAAAGGAGAAAACCCGATGAATGAAACAAAAACTTCTGAAACATCAAAAATGCCCAAGCATCCAAATGTTGAAATCTCTGTCAAGAATTTCGGTCCGATTGCAGAAGCGACAATAGATCTCCATCCATTGACAGTGTTTGTAGGTCCAAGTAACACTGGGAAAACCTACTTTTCTACCCTTATCTATGCGTTGCACGGTATTTTTGATGGTTTCTCACGATTACCTTTGCCAGAAACCTTCAGAAGTTGGGCGAAAATTCATTATGGCTCTCGAAACGATTTATCTGCTGCTTTTGCCGCGTCTGAAGAGGAAACACAGCAGATAGTTCATACGTTGGGCAAAAGTGACAAACCTTTCAAATTCTCGGATTTGCCACCGGGAATCCGTGAGTTAGCGGTGCAAAGTCTGAAGGATTCAAAATTGTTTGGACGCAATTTAGAGGTTGAACTTGGACGTTGCTTTGATATTGATTCAATGTCCGAGATAATTCAAAGAACGGACAGTCAAACTGACGAGATGAAAGTTGCGTTGAAAGTCCACGGAGAAAGTCAGGATCTCTGGAACTTTAATATAAAGACCACCAAATCGGATATTACTGTAGATGGTGCCCTCAATGAAAACATGGTGTTTCTCACAGAGGATGAGAGGTTGGCAGAAAATGGTGGTAACCTTGAAGAACTTTTGACACTCTGCCCCGAAATCTTCCCCGGACTTAATGTATCAAAACGAGAAAGATACTATTTACCAGCCGCGCGAAGTGGCATCATGCAGAGCCACCGTGTTATTGCAAGTTCCGTTGTTGGTGGTGCAACCCGCGCGGGCCTGGCCCCCTTGGCGGCTCCAACCTTTTCAGGGGTAATCGCAGACTTCATGCGAAAACTCATACTCCATAGTGAAACTACCGAACCTGACGAAAGAGTAACTTACCTAGCTGATACCTTAGAATCAAATGTGCTAGCAGGACAAATCCTTATAAAACCTGTCCCTGGAGGATATCCAGAATTCTTATATCATCCAAAACAAGTCGAAGAAGAGGTTCGTCTAACTCGTGTTTCGTCAATGGTATCTGAACTTGCCCCCTTAGTGCTTTTTCTTCGCGGTGGCATTCGTCCTGGCGATACGCTCATCATCGAGGAACCGGAAGCGCATCTGCACCCCGGTGCACAAACTGAAATAGCGTTAACCCTCGCTGGCTTAGTCCGCGCTGGTGTCCGCGTGGTTGTGACAACGCATAGCGATTGGTTCCTTAAGGAAATCGCGAATCTGATTCGGATAGGTGAACTCAAGCGAAAAGGGGTCCAGAAAGTGGAAAAGATGGCACCAGCACATTGGTTGTTACCAGAAGAAGTAGGAACATGGTGGTTCCAAAAGGACGGGATAGTTAAACATATTCCGTTTGACCCTACTGAAGGTATAGAGCCGAAAGATTATGAGGATGTGGCTTATAAACTCTATGACCGTTCTGTTAACCTTCAAGACTTACTTGAGAAAGTCAATGGAGGATAGCAACGAGTGAGATTGAAAGAGTTTCTTACAGAAATTGAGAAGCAAGTAAATGAAGAATGCATCAGTAAATCTTGTAGTGGAGACGGATGTCGAGTCTATCTAACTGGCACTCCATCTGACAGGGTTATCGTAAATCTTGAACGCGAGTTTGAACAGCGTAAAATGGATACAAGACGATGTGATTATGTCCTCTTCTGTGGGGATGCCTCTCAAAACAATTTAATTGTTGTTTTCATAGAACTCAAAAGTGGAACTTTTAAAACATCAATAGTAACCGACCAGCTGCAAGGTGCTGCTAACTTCGTCACACAGGTATTTGAAAAATTGACTGAGGAGGCGAAATCAGCACTAAGCACGCTCGAAATTATATGCATTCCTGCGCTGTTCCATGGTAAACGCATAGACAGATTTGAACTCCGCGAACTCGAACGCGCTAAAATCCGATTCCTTAGGCAGAACCCAACAATTAAGAGACGTAAATGTAACGAACCAAGAAATCTCGCCTTAGTTTTAAAAGAGTAAAGAGACTCTAAAATTTCGTAATTTCCAAAGATGCTTACAGCAAAAATGGAAATATATTATAATCCCCATCTCAAAAGAATTAAGAAGGGAGATATAAACCTATGACTGATGAAGAAAAATTTCGATTTGACTTGAGCGGATTCCTTGTGCGTCCTGCGATCCTTGAACGCGACGAAGTGGACGCAATCGTTGATCAGATTGAGCAGATACACCACAACCCAGAATCTTTACCGCCAGAACACCGCGCTGTACCGGGCGGTCCGGCAAGTGTCCTGATTGACCACCCGAAGGTGCTTGATGTGTTGCACGAAATTATTGGACCCGATGTCCGGTTGGAGAATTGCTCCTCTGTCTGGCGTGAAAAAGGGCAGGAACACGGAGGACTTCACGGTGGCGGACCGCAACAAGGCGATCCGATTTTCGGCTACCGTGTCAATAACGGACGGATTCACGCGGGAATGGTGCGCGTCGTTTTTGAACTCACAGATGTCACCAAAAAGGACGGAGCAACACATTTTATAGCCGGTAGTCATAAATCTAACTTCCCGATGCACGCTGATCACATGTCATTAGAAAAAGGGAAACGGAGTCCGTTCTTGATGTCGTATGATTGCCCGGCTGGCAGTGCCATTTTCTTTACGGAAAACCTCTGTCATGCCGGTCCCGTATGGCAACGAGAGGCACCGCGCGTGGCAGTCCTAAACGCCTACGCGCATCTCGCGACACATTGGCATCGACTGAAGACACCACCTGAAGTGCTCGCTGCCTTACCGCGTGAGAAACAGGCATACTTCCGTGAACCGTGGGTTGCCGATTTCCGGACGAGTCCGGCAACAATTAACACGATTGAACGATTTCTTAACAACGATGAACCGCCTGTTAATACCGATACCAAGCCATGAGTTAAAAGGTAAAGTTGAAAACTGCGCAAGTAAATGAAGGCATCGGATGGAATAAAGACTTACGAGCGAGGTCATTGAGGCTGGCGTGCTTTTAGACTTCGCCTGCTTACATAGAGGTGTCAAGATGTATCAAAACGTATGCACGATTCTTGTATTGGTTTTCATAGTGAATGTGGCAGTAGCGGATCACCACCAAGAACTGTCGGAGCAGCCACAACGTGCCGAGGAAGACATCGAAACGTGTAAACAAAATCTTGTTGCGATCGGTAAGGCACTTGAGGCTTATAAACAGGCGCATGGCGATTTCCCGGAGTGGCTATCACATCTACCCCCGAACTATCTGCCAAATGCGAACATGTTGTTTTGTCCTGGGGATCCAGACCCACTCCGGATAGACTCCGATCACCGCGAGGATGCCGCCACGAGTTACATCTACGAGTTGAACCCGCGTGTGCGCGAATATATATCCGAAGCCCTCGAACTATACGGGGATGTGATACCGATTGTCCGATGTGGGTTTCATCCAGCAACGTTTGACCGTCTCAATCTCAGTTACGCGTACGAGGTCTATCCATCGACGGGGTTATGGTATACCAACCTTCCGGCAATCTACGATAGCCTTGATGAAGCGATAGAAGTTATGGAAGGCGTAGTCGCCCGTAAAGGTGCTCACAAAGACTGGCGCAAATTCTTTATAATCTTGATGGATCTCTACGCAGAAGCTAAACGAAACACGGACGCGGAACGCCTCGTTGCACATTTTAAATCTGTGATGGACCCCGCGGAGAAGAACGATCAGATCGTGCTTGCCATGATGCTTTTATCGCTGGACCGAAATGCGGAGGCACTTGATATTTTCAAGCACCTGAAAGCGCGACACCCGAATGATCCCGCCATTGGTCAAAAAATCATAGAGATCCGCATGCTTGGTAAACCCGTGATAGACTTACTGACAACCGACATTGATGGCAATCAGTTGAAGCTTTCGGATTACCGGGGTAAAGTCGTTCTCGTTGATTTCTGGGAGCCGTCGTGCGTCCACTGCATTGGCGACACCCTAATGATGATCAAACGGCTCTACAATCGCTATAAGGACAAAGGTTTTGATGTTATCGGCATCAGCCTTGATACTGATGCAGCAGCACTCCGAGCGTCGCTGGAGACAGCCGACATCCCGTGGCGACAAATCCTCAACGCCAGAATCACAAGTAACGAGAACAGCGAAAACGTCAAATACGCCAACGATCACATGACCCATTCTCAATGGCTTATTGACCCTAATGGTACGCTGCTTTCATTTAATACCGTGGATAGGCGGTTAGAACGACTCATAACAGCGGCTGTTGAGAAGGACCCGCGCTACTTCTCGCCGTTCGGTCTCGGGGCATACCCGAAACTTCCAGCAAACTGGCCGGAAGATACTTTTCCCTGTAGCGAGCGAATCTTTGAATTATTCATGCGTGTCCAGATCAAACTCATTTCACAAGGTATAGACTGCCAAGGGATCTATGGCAACGAGACGCGAGTGTATCCGACGATTCCGGGCACCGTTTATGTTGAATGGAGCACCGCCGGGAACCACAAATATATCTCTGGTCTCTCTGGCGACCCGGCGGCATGCGAGCGTATTGAAGCCCTTGAAGAGGCGAAAGAGGCAGCTGGCGAAGAATTTAGCGAGGATGACTTCCCTGATGACATCACGGTTCTGCTGCATAAAAACGCTGGGATTGACCCTTACGAGTTTTTAGGGATCCCGCGGCAATAATCGTGAGATTTTCCAAAGGTTGCAAGGTCCCAGATGAGGATTGTGCCGTCTGCACTGCCGCTGGCAAGTGTTCTACCATCTGGACTGAATGCCAATGTGCGGACTCTGTAGTTCTTAATGATTGCGCGCTGCTGGTTGGTGACAGGGTCCCATAATCGGATCGTGTTGTCCTCAGCATCACCGCCGCTTATCAGGGTGCGTCCATCTGGCGAAAACGCAACCGTCTCAACAGTATCGGTATGCCCTATAAGCGTAGCGACACACTGACAACTGTTCACATCCCAGAGTCTGATGGTCCTGTCCGAACTCCCACTGGCAAGGATTCTACCATCTGGCGAAAACGCGAGTGTCTTAACAGCATCGGTATGTTCCGTAAGCACAGTCAGATAATGACCTGTAACAGCGTTCCATAATCGAATTGTTCCATCTTCACCACCACTGGCGTGCGTTCTCCCATCTGAGGAAAATGCAACTGTGTTAACATCATCCGTATGGCCTGTTAAGACTGCTAATTGGTCTCCGGTATCAATATCCCACAGTCGAACGATGTTGTCTTCACCACCACTCGCAAGTGTAGTGCCGTTCGGTGCAAACGCCAATGCCGTAACTATATCCGTATGTGTCAATATCGCCGTCTCGGTGCCGGTATCTACATTCCACAAGAAAATCCTTTCATCCTGACTCGCGCTTGCGAGGATGGCACCGTCCGGTGAAAAGGCGACATCCTCAATCCGATATTCATGACCGTTGAAGGCTTGTGACTCAGTGTAGGTATATAGGTCCCACAATCGAAGTTTTTCGTCATGACTGCCACTGGCGATCAGGCTACTATCAGGAGAGAACGCCACGGAATTAATCCATTCAATATGTCCGTCAATAATTGCCTTCTCTGCCCCGGTAGCCGGATCCCAGAACCGAATAGTATGATCTCGACTTGCACTGGCAAGCACTGCGCCATTCGGTGAGAAAGAGATAGCGCAAACAGTTTCTTTATGTGCTTTGAGGGTCGCTTGCTCAGTGCCTGTATCGGCGTTCCAGAGCCGAACGGTCTGGTCACCACTCCCGCTTGCGAGGCGGGTTCCGTCAGGTGAAAACTCCAAATTACCGACAACACCGATGTCTGTGGCGAAGGTCGCCAATTTTTCACCGGTAGTGGTATCCCACAAACGGAGCGTTTCATCCCGACTTCCGCTAACAAGATTCATGCCATTCGGAGAAAATGCCAACGCCATAACGCCATGTGTATGTCCTGTGAGTGTGGAGAGTTGGCGTCCAGTTTGAGCATCCCAAAGTTTGATAGTGAAATCATTACAGCCGCTGGCGAGGGTTTTGCCATCGGGTGATAACGCCAAGGCATTGATCGGATATGCATGACCAATGACATCGAAAAGGAGGCGACCGGTGTGAATGTCCCAAAACCGAATTTTCCCGTCCAGTCCTGCGCTGATGAGGGTGTTCCCATCCGGCGAGACGACGAATGCCCAGACCTCATCTTCAGCATCGCCGAGGGTCATTGTAGTGCGACGCTGTCCGGTGTGAACATCCCATAGCGAAATTGTATCATTCCAATTCCCAGTTACAAGCAGCGCCCCATCGAGTGAAAACGCAAGCGAAGTGGTACCTTGATCTTGCCCGTATTTAAGGAGCGCGAGTTCGGTGCGGGTATGTGCATCGTAGAGCCAAACGCCGATATAAGTGGCAACGGCGAGGCAGGTTCCGTCTGGTGAATACTGAATATCCGCTATCGCGCCTTTGCCGAGACGCGCTAAGGCACCTGGAGGCAGCTGCCATTGTGTGTAGGACTGTGGGTTTTGGGTGTTCATGTCATCTAAATCTGAGAGATAATAGGTGTGTTTTACTGCCAAACACGAGCACTAAGCGGACTTTCTTTCTTCAAGAAGTTGATGCCGGAGCAGCATGAGTTGAGAAGCCTCTAATGTCTCCAAAGCATACATTCTGCCTTGCAGATCACTAAATTCAACTTCAAATACGCCAGGTTCATATTCCTCAACAATTGTGCCGACCTGTCCACGGTATAAATTGAGTGCAGGCATATCTACCATTAGGGCAACAGTATCAAGTAATTTCATCGCGTTTTCCTCTACTCAAGAACATAGCAAGTCACCAATCGCGGAAAATTTTCATTATCTCGGACAATCCACGCACTTCTGACTATTGCCATTTGTCCTGAATGATGCATTTCAAAGTCAATAACATATTTTTCACCGTAGGCATTACGCTTTGTAGGAATAGCCACATTTTGATGCACTGCATTTAACAGGGCAGTTTTTAAGAGCTCAACATCTTCTATTCCTATATTCAAAGCGGACTTAAAAACTCTCGCTTTATGCTGACCATCTGAATGTTCCGGATTTAAGCAATAACCTACGAGTTTATCAATGTTTACGATAGTCCGCTCAGGATGAGGGAGTTTCCGCATAAGTTCTGAGTTCCTTCAAAACGCCTTGTTTTTTCACGTTGAATAAGGTATAATAATTGTAGGCTATTCGTAGTGGTAAATCACTTATTAGCACTATATTTCTCAACGAAAATATTATATCACATCGGCTATAAAAAACGCATGAATTTCTCTCGATAGAATGTACGGAGGGAACCCCGATGAACATTCTGCACGATTTAAATGAAAAACAGGTAGAAGCGGTAACCCACAAAGACGGGCCCCTACTTGTCATCGCAGGTCCCGGCACGGGGAAAACAAAAGTTATCACACACCGCATTGAGCATCTGATCCGCGAACACAATATCAGACCTGAAAAGATCCTGGCAATTACGTTTACCAATAAAGCCGCGGAAGAGATGCAGGCACGTATCAACAGTGAGATCGGTGAACCGCACGGGTCCAGCGTTAAGGCTTGCACCTTCCACGCATTTTGTGTCAAAGTGCTAAGGGAACATGCACTGAAGATCGGATTGAGTGAGAATTTCACCATCTTTGATCAGGAGCTTCAAGACGAGATATTAACAGAAAGCACCCGTGAGTTGAACCTCAACGCTGACGACTATCCACCATGGTTACTGCGAAACATTATCAGCGATGCCAAATGCACACTCCAGAATCCAGTTGAAGCAGTAGATAACACGGATATTTACGACCCAGAAACTCTTGAAAATATTCGAAGTGTACTGAAGACCTACCAGCACAAACTCGACGAATACGATGCCCTTGATTTTGATGATCTTCTGCTGAAAACCGTTGAGTTGTTAGGTGTAGAAGAAGTCAAAGAAGCCTATCACACGGAAATTTCCTATATTCTTGTTGACGAGTATCACGATGTGAACCGCGTACAGTATCATCTACTCCAACTGCTTTGTGCCGCACCGGCGCATAATCTCATGGTCGTCGCCGATGAAGATCAGTCGATCTATAGCTGGCGCGGGTCAAATCCAGAGTATATTGACAATTTCAGAGCGGATTTCGATCCCCGAACCGTTGAATTGGATGATCATTATAGGTGTAGCGAGAAAATCTTGCGTGCTGCAGAAGAAGTTATCTCCAGAAATCCGGAGCGACAGAAACAGCACACGCTCAGAACCCACAAAGATGCCGGACGCGACATCTTTCATTACACTTTTGACACACCGATAGCGGAAGCACTTGGCATCATTCATGTTATCCAGAATTTAGTGACAAAACGCAACTATTCTTATCGCGATATTGCGGTCTTTTACCGAACCCATAAACTCGCAGATGTTTTGGCGGAGCAGCTGCTACGCGCAGACATCAAATTCCAGCGGATTTTACCGACGAATTCCTTTGGTGAAAGGCACAGCAAGGGCATTCTCGCGTATCTCCGACTCATCCAATGGCAACTTCCACAAGACCTTGAACACGCCCTTAATTTCCCGGAGACCTGTATTGACGATTTGACATGGGTGCGTCTGAAATGGCTCGCACAGCGTGAACATATTGCGTTTATAGAGCTTCTGAGAAATATTGAGGCATACCCCAAAGATGTCGGTCCGTTAACACGTCGAAACGTCCGCCAATTCTGGGCACAGCTTGAGAGATTATCAACTGAATTTGAAGGCGAAAAGATTGATAGAATTATCCCCAAACTCTTTGATGTCTCGGAACTCTCTCGGTCACCTTACCGCGCCGAAGAACTGGAAGTCATCGAACAACAACCTGAGCTGCCGAACCTTGTGACGGCGCGGGATGTCCTCTACAGTGCACTTGACCTTGACGAACCGATTCAAATTACTGCGTGTCACGGCATTGACGCGTATTGTGCAGCGCATATCATTCACCAGACGCTTGAAATGTTTCTGGATCAGCCTGCGGAACTTCAATTTCTACCGCCTGATGAAAATAGACCGCCGCAACTTGACAACGGCGTGCATCTACTTATTGGTGATTTTGAAGAACTCGGAGAAACAGGACGAGAAGCGCGGACAATTCTCATCGGTACAGCAGAGATGGCAGATAGCGATGTAATCCATCTCGAAACCGAAGACGTTCGGAGCATTGCGGCACTCAAACTTTGCCAACGTCTTATTAACCGTTTTGAAAGCCCAAATATGGCGGATATGGTTGTCTATGACTTAGAAACCACTGGTATCAACCCAAAAACAGCAGAAATTGTTGAGATCGCCGCGCACCGCCTCAGCGCAATTGGGGATGAGGTTGAACGGTATCACTGCTTAGTAAAACCGCCGGGTGGACGCATCCCGCGTGCAGCCACGCGCATTCACCAAATTGATGAAGAAACCGTCAAAAATTCCCCCGGGATAGAGATGGTATTGCCTGAATTTTCTGGGTTTATCCAAGATCGGATTTTGATTGGACACAATGTGGGGGAATACGATAACCCAATTCTTGCGCGAGACCTCGGAAGGTATTTAAAAACAGGGTTATCAGCACCGCATTACGATACCCTTATTACAGCGCGTAGGCTTTTCCCGCGACAACGGTGCAGTATGGGAGCACTTGCCGAAAAATTTGGTATTGAACACGGACGCTTACACGGTGCCTTAGAGGACGTTAGGGTCAATAGAGATATCTTCAAAGAACTCATCAAAATTGATGCTTATAAACGTGAAGTGAAATCCCTCACTGAACTGCTACCGCTTGTGGGACTTGGTATCCTCGCCAAAATGGAGGCATCGCAACAAGAAGCAGCAACTACAAAAGATACCTTAACCGAAACCGATGTGTACCTTAATGCTGCAAAGCGTTTTGTCCAGACACATAACGTTGTCCTGCCGGATCGTCTACCCCTTGAAGCAGCAGAGGCAGCAGAGGCGACAGCATATATAGAAGAACTACAGGATACCGTTGTCCCAGAATTCCGAGAAGATATTGAATGGCGACAACGCCGTATTCAGTTCATGAACGCAATGGTCCAGTTTGAATCAGTGAGTGACGAACAGCAACTCACCAACTTTTTGGATTACCAGAAGTTGCTCACCAATATTGATGAACTCGACGATAAAACTGAGCAATTGACCTTAATGACGTTGCACGCAGCGAAAGGCACAGAATTTCCGGTCGTTATTATTCTTGGCATGGAGGAGGGCAGTTTCCCGATGTGGAAGCAGGATATTACTGAGGCGGAAATCGAAGAGGAGCGTCGCCTTTTCTATGTCGGTATGACCCGCGCCCAAAACCAACTTTATCTGTCAACTACAGTCTATCGCACCGGAGATCGGGATCGCGCTGTCTCCATGTTTGTTCGTGAGGTGCCATCTAACTATGTAATCAAATGGCCTCAACCACGGCGCGGATAGGCGATCAACTGCATGTCTGTGTTTAAAGTTGTAGATTGCAGTTAACGGCTATTTATCGATCTGGACGGATCTTCTCCCAATCCCATAGCAGAATTGTGCCGTTAGCATTCCAACTGGCAAGCACCTTGCCATCGGGTGAAAACGTAACTGCATTAACCTCTTCTGTATCATCTATAAGCGTTACGAGGTGGGTAGCAGTAGCGACATCCCATAACTGTACTTTGCCAGCAGTACACCCACTTATCAATGTTTCCCCGTCAAGCGAAAATGCCAAGGTCCATATTGAACGATGGTCTCCTTCAGAAGTCGCGACCCTTCGGCGACGACCCACATCCCACAGCAAAAATGCCTCCCATCCAGCACTTGCGAATAGACTGCCATCCGATGAAAACGCGATTGCCCGCACAGCGCGTTTGTCACCAATGAAAGTGGATAACAATTCGCCATTAATCGTATCCCACAGGCGAACTACGTTATTCCGATCCACACTTGCGAAGATTGTACCATCTGGCGAAAACGCAACCATTTTGGATATCCCTCCACCAACTTTAAGGGTTCCCAATAATTCTCCGCTTTGGACATCCCACCACCATATTTTCTGAGGCAGCCCTGCACTTGCGAGTGTGGTGCCATCTGCTGAAAACGCTAATGTCGTGGGGGTTTTCATATCTTCGTGGCGAATCAACAACGCTTTTTCTGTCTTCATATCCCACAAATGGATTGTCCCATTGGCGTTCCCATTAGCAAACATGGTGCCATCCCGTGAAAATGCCAATGCTGTTGGAGTCCTCATACTTTCATGACGAATCGTTACTGCCTTTTCTTTCTCAATATCCCACAAATGGATCGTATCGTCGGCGTTTCCAGTGGCAAGCGTCCGACTGTCCGGCGAAAACGCCAACACAGTTCCAACGCGCTTATGTGCTATCGCAGGAAAAGGTTGCTCGCCGTTAGTCGTATTCCAAAACCGGATTGTGCCGCTTTGCGTCACTGTCGTAAGCGTTTCGCCATCTGGGGAGAACACCAGTGCACTCACCCAACCCGGATGATGTGTCGGAAACAGAGCGGTACCAGTGGCTCCCCGCTTCACATCTAACCATTCAACTGCATCTGAATCTCCACCAACAGCGAGTTTCGTGCCGTCTGGTGAGAATGCTAACGCGTCGACCGACCAGTTATGCGAATGATGCTCCTGCTGCACTTTACCGGTTTTTATATCCCACACATATAGCGTTGGCCACTCGGCCCCACCACTGGCAACCATCTTTCCATCCGGTGAGAACGCTAATTCAGTAATAAAGGTCTCAATATTAATATTCTTATGCTCAAGGAAAGTATACCAATGTTCACCCGTTTCTGGATTCCATAGACGCACCGTTTGGTCTGAACTTCCGCTGCCGAGTGTGTTACCATCTGGTGAAAACGCAACGATGTTGACAGCATCTGTATGTCCGGTGAGGTGTCTACGCAGTTTACCTGTCTCTGTATCCCAGATGCCGATTGTCCGATCACGACTTCCGGTGGCGAGTGTTGCCCCATCGGGTGAGAACACAACTGACAAAACGTGTTGTGTATGTATCGGCGGAAAATGCCTGATTCTGCCTGTATCTAAACGCCGCAACCAAATTGTCCCTTCATCACTACCGCAGGCAATTGTTTTACCATCGGGTGAGAACGCTATTGCAGAAACACCAAACGGCGTTGCGGGTGCCAAGGCGGTTTCAGTTCCAGTGGCAGCATCATAAAGCCAAATACCGATGCTACTTGCGACTGCGATTTGGGTCCTATCCGGTGAGAACGCTGTGTCGCTTATCACGCCTTTGTTGATACCGAATCGTGCTTTAGCACCGAAGGGTAGTTGCTGCTGTGCATCAACATTTTGATGCACTACAAGAAATATTAGTAGGAGACCGATGTTTATGATGAAATATTTGTGATTTGCCACGTTTTCTCCTTAGCTCTACATCATAGCGTTTGATTGGAAATTAGGCACCATACTTTATACAATAACACAAAAAGTCTCGAAGGGCAAAATTTTCCCTGCGTGTCCGTTAAAGAGAAATAGGGCGGAAGGTATTTAACTTCCACCCTACTTTTTTATTCTTCTACCACTGCAGCTCTACTTGCGGATTAACATTTTGCGTGTCGATGTGAACTCTCCTGCGGTAAGCGTATAAAAATAGACACCACTGGCGACGGGTTCACCGACTTCAACGACTTCAAGCATATCAGGATCAAATGTGAGGTTAAACTGCCATCCTGCTAAATCCGCAACCTTTTCAACGTTGACGCGGACGGTAGAAGTATCGCCGACGCGAATACTTGTGGTATCTGTCGAAGAATTGTAAACTTTATCAGCAGCGGAGTTTGTCAGAATGTAGTGTAGGCACCTTTAGGACTTAGGTTTTTCCCGTTTCTTTTTGCGATAAGGTGAGAAATCAACATATTTTACACCTTGCTTTATCCGTTTTTCCTGGCGTTTCATCATGAACTCCATATAAGTCTCCAAATCGCCGAAGAGCGCAACAAGACGTTCTTTAGCTTCAAGGATGTCTTTTCCGGGATCATCAGACATTGGTTTCCTCCAATATCGCCTCATAAACGCGGTACGCTTTTTCTTGAGAATTAACCATCATATTTTATATAATAACACTAACTGTCTCACAACGCAAGAATGTTTCCGAAATGCAATGGCGAGGTGTTTTACTTGGGTGTTTCCCATAGGAAACCTCGCCTACCGCGCGAGGGCTATCTGACAATTCACCACAAATTCTCCTATATTACTGAAAATGACCCCTTGAAAAAATAGGTTAGACATGGCATACTAAAAGACATACGAAATTCAAACACCTTCAACGAAAAAAATGCGAATTGATTGTCAGAGCCATATATTTCCAAACGCCTATATAGAAATCCTTGCCCAGAACCCGCACCCGCCCCAAGTGATTCGTAGCGGCAGCGAGGCTGTCGTTACGTACGGCGATGTCCAGACATTTCGTCTACAGGACGAGGCGTACGATCCGAAACGCAAACTCAAAGACATGGACGCAGCGAAGGTTGATATGGCACTGCTCAGCACCAATATACCGCCGCCGTGTATGCTTGCACCCGAATTAGGGAACGAAGGTGCGCAAGCGATCAACGATGCCATTGCTGAACTTGTGGACACATACCCACACCGATTCTCAGGATTGGCGTGCCTTCCGTGGCAAAATCCAGATGAAGCTATAACAGAGATGGATCGGGTGAAAGCACTCGGTTTTTGTGGGATCATGCTTTACTCCCATATCGGTGGGAAACCGGTCGATGCACCTCAGTTTGAACCCGTGTATGCCTACGCCGAAACACTACGGATGCCGATTGTTATGCATCCCACCGTGCCGACGTGGGGAGAAGCAATCAAAGACCACTGGATGATTGGCATGATGGGGTTACAGGTGGATAACAGTTTCGCACTTTTACGGCTGATTCTGAGTGGAATCCTTGAACGCCATCCACACCTCCAGCTCGTGATGCCCCATGTCGGAGGTATTTTACCTTATATGAGTGGTAGGATTGATCATCAGACCGAGGTGTTGGGGAGAGCGAGAGATAACATAACACAACCACCGCGCGTGTATCTGCAACGTATCTATTTGGATACCGTATCGCCATCGGCGCAAGCACTGCAGTATGCTTATGAATTTTCTGGTGCGGACCGTCTGTTGTTTGGAACAGATCATCCGTGGGTGGATATGCCCCGATTTGTCGGCTTAATTGAGGGGCTGCCTATCTCTGAAGCAGATAAAGCAAAAATTTTTGGTGAAAACGCCATAGCATTGTTCGATTTAAACTGAGAACCTCGTCAGTGCAGGAAAAGGGGATTTACGACATGCCACACGAACTGACCCATGCCGAAAAGTTTTTCTTTGAAAACAACGGTTATCTCGTCTTAGAAAATTTTCTTGAGACTTCGCACGTTGCAACGCTCAGAGATGCCCTCGCTGAAGTCATTGAAAATCGGCGGGAACGGGAGGAGAAAGGGTTACCCCAGACCGGGATGACACACATTCACGGTGAGAAAAGCACCCGTATCTTCTATATCCTCGGTGACCATCCGGCATTCTTGGAACTTCTGGATTGGCAACCGATTCTGCCTTATGTCACAGGGTTGCTCAATAAGATGCCGCATCACCATGCATCGGACGCTATCGTTGAAGACGGTTCGGAACTCATAGAACGTCCGATGGGTTGGCACATTGATGGACACGATGAAGGCTATCGGAACTTACGTCCAATCCCGTTTCTACAACTCAAAATTGGCTATTATCTGACGGATATGACGGGAGGCGGACAGGGAAATCTCTGGCTCATACCGGGCAGCCACACGGCGATGTATGACCCGAACCATGAAGACCTGCGGTATCCGTATGAATATCCAGGCGCGCTTGAAGTGTGTGCGCCACCGGGGAGTGCGATTCTGTTCCATAACGCTGTCTGGCATTCCGCGGGTATCTTCACGAAACCGGAAGGTCGGCGTGAAATGCTCTATTACGCTTATGAACATCCGTGGATGATCGCCTCGCAAGAGCATTGGGGATATCCTAAAGACTTCTATAACAGGCAACTCTCGCCTGAACAACGGAAGTTTTTCCACGGGTTCGTCTTTGATCCGCCCGAACAGCGGTGGGGATAGTCCATAACGCAAGGAGGACGCAATTATGCGTTTAACCGAATCTCATGTTTCGTTTTTCCACGACAACGGGTATCTATTGCTTGAAGATGCGCTTGATGAGAACGATTTGGGGCCTGTGATTGCTGAATACGAGGGGATTATCGCGGAACGTGCTGAGAAATTGCACGCGGAAGGGAAAGTTACCGATACACACGCCGATAAACCGTTCACAGAACGATTGCTCCACCTCTCGAATGCGGCACCGGAAATAACCGCAAACCTCGATATTATGCAGGCACGCGGTGAAGCGACGTTCAATTTCCTCAAGAACCCCAAGATCCTTGACATTGCAGAGTCTTTCGTCGGTTCCGAGATTATCTGTAACCCGATCCAACATATCCGCGCCGTCTTACCAAAAGAGAAATCACAGCGCGCACCGACCCCTTGGCACCAAGACGCAGGTGTGTGTTGGCCCGATACGGATCCGTATTTTATGCTAACTGTCTGGATTCCAATCGTAGATGCGACATTGGAAAACGGATGCTTACAGGTTATGCCAGGCAGCCATAAGATGGGACTTTTCAGACACGATTGGAACGAGGCAGGATTGACAGTTCTACCAGAAAATCAACCGACTAATCTCACACCGAAAGCGTTGCCAATCCGGGCAGGTGGTGTTATTCTGTTCCATAATTACACGCTCCACAGTGCGAAACCGAACGAATCGGAGAGTGTCCGATGGAGTTTTGACCTACGGTATCACGACGTTTATCAACCGACGGGTCGTCCGTTCTATCCTGCGTTTCTGATGCGGAGTCGTCTGCGTCCGGAAGCCGGTAATACGCAATATGAAACGTGGTGTCAACGGTGGGAGTTCGCGTTAGAGAATTCTAAAGGCGCGCAAGCCTATCGGTGGCCCCGTTAGAAAGTAGCAGGCACACTCCGTTGTGCCGAAGCAAGGACATAGGAGGAAAACGTGCTTGAGATTTCAGATCTACCAACCGTCAATGCAACACTAAACACAATTAGCGGCATCCTGCTGATGACAGGGTATGTGTTCATCCGGCAGCGGAAGATTGCGGCACATAAAAAATGTATGCTCGCGGCGTTTGGTGTGTCTGTGCTTTTTCTCGTCTCCTATGTTATTTATCACTATCACGCGGGATCAAAGCCGTTTACACAGCAGGGTTGGATTCGTCCTGTCTATTTTACCATCCTAATTTCACATATCATTTTAGCGTTTGTTATCGTGCCGTTGGCGTTACGCACGCTTTACTTGGCGTGGCGGGAACGGTTTGATGCGCACCGTCGTATTGCGAAAATAACCTTCCCGATCTGGTTGTATGTCTCCGTAACAGGCGTGATTATCTATCTGATGCTATATCAGTTAGGTTAGTTGCGATAGCGAAAGTAGGATTGTGGCATGGAATCTTACAAGTGTTTCTATAGGAGTATCCAATTCATGAAACCGACTTGCCTTTTTATCTCCACATTGCTGTTCATCAGCACGCTGTTTCTCCCACACACCTTCGCGCAGGACTACATACGATGGGAATTGCCTGAAGGGGCAAAGATGCGGCTTGGAAAGGGGACGATAGAGGACCGTGAGGGACATTTAACTGATATTGGGAGAGCACGCTCATATCAGTTTTCACCCGATAGCAACCAACTCGCTGTATTCACCTCAATCGGCATTTGGATATATGATGTCCAAACAGGGAAAGAAATAAAACTACTAACGGATCACCGGGAGGGAGCAATTGACAAAACTGTTCTTAGTCCGGATTGGCGGTATTTAACGTGTCCAAGGAATAATTGGGAACATCACGAAATTCGGTTGTGGGATACCCACACTGGAGAAATCAAAACCACTTTTGAAGGACACACAGAGAGAGTAGAGTGGGTCGCATTTAGCCCAGATGGGAAGATGCTCGCAAGCAGTGACTTTGATGGCGTAATTTGGTTGTGGGACATTGACACCGGTGAACACAGACAAATTCGGACATCGCATAAAATTGTCGACGGAGTGATGTTCAGTCCGGATGGACGGACACTCGTGAGCAGCAGACGGGAGAATAGACGGGAGGATATCCGATTGTGGGATGTTGCTACTGGTGAATTTAAGGCACGTCTGGAGGATACAACTGGAATCAACAACATTGTTTTCAATTCCGATGGAACGATTCTCTATGGTGCAAGTAGGAATGAACTGCGTTTGTGGGACCCTGACACTGGAAAAATCAAGGTGAGATTAGGAATCTCAAATTCTTCTCATAATAGGCCCCTTTCTGTATTTTCGCCCGATGGACAAACCATTGCGACTGCTGGTAGAAACGACTACACGGTTCAATTATGGAATCTACAAAACGGACAGTTGAAGAATGCCCTTGTAGGTGATCCAAAGTATGTAAAAGGCATTATGATTTCCGATGGCGTTCCCAAACTCGTGAATTTCGCAACGAAGCGCGTCGGATCAATTGCTTTTAGCCCGGATGGGCGCACCCTCGCGGTCGCAAGTGACAACGAGATTATATTTTGGGATCCCAGCACCGGGGAACGTAAGGTAACACTGACCGGAAAAGGTTATTTCTACAGTCTGTTGTTTAGTCCCGATGGACGCACTCTCGCTGCACGAAGCTACGCACCCAAAAGTGAATCCGGTATCTATCTGTGGGACATAGACACCACAGACATCCGAAAATCCAAACTTCGACATACCATTACCGGTCATAACCGGGGGACGAATTCTATTATCTTCAGTCCAGGCGGTCAGATTCTTGCCACTGGGCATGAATATTTAGTCCGGTTATGGGATACTACAGATGAAAAAGTCAAAATCCTCTGTCAAGGACATCCTCATCAAGTAAAGGTTCGATCTGTTGCGTTTTCGCCGAATGGAGATACACTTGCGAGTTTAAGTCTCAGCATACAGAGTTCTGGCGGGAAAGCCGAGGTTCTCCTGTGGGATGCTACCACTGGTGAATACCAAGTTACTCTCAAAGGACACGGTAAAGTTCCCAACAGGTGGATTCCAAACCAAAGCGGTCTTGCTTTCAGTCCAAATGGCGAGATACTTGCAAGTGGCAGTGGCGACGGAACGGTTCGGTTATGGGATGCCAAAACTACAGCACGCGACTCATTCCTTCACGGTTTGCGAGGTACTCTCTTTGGTCACCATAAGGCAACACTCAAAGGGCATACATATCATGTACTTTCTGTCGCTTTTAGTCCGGATGGACAGACAATCGCAAGCAGCAGTTCGGATAAAACCGTCCGTCTTTGGGACTTACCCCGCCGGAAATTGAAGTCGACTCTCGCTGGACATGAAATAGATGTGAAATGTGTTGCTTTCAGTCCAGATGGACAGACGCTTGTCAGTGGAGATAAGAACGGCACAATTTATCTGTGGGATCCCATAACTACTGACCGGATAACGGCTCTTGTAGTAGATTCACGCGCCCGCGCTGCTATTAATTCTCTCATTTTCAGTCCGGATGGCAGCATCCTTGCGAGTGGGAGTAGCACATTGCTTCCAGACGGAGGGTGGTCAGGTGCGATTTTCCTGTGGGATATGAACGCGCATCAACTCAAAACGACGCTTATTGGGCACAAAAATTCGGTGAGCTCAGTTACTTTCAGTCCCGATGGACGCACGCTTGCAAGCGGCAGTTCAGACGGGACGATTCTGATTTGGGAATTAGAGCCGTAATTCTTAAAGAAATAGGCGCGGTTTCAAACCGCGCCTACCAAAGTAAAGATTTCTATATCTGCCTATCACTGTCTCTATGCTTCAAAGGGACGGAATCCTCGCAACATCAAACCTCGGTCACTATTAGATTTCTTTGCTTCTTCAGCTGCAGCGGCACGTTTCTCTGCTTCTGCACGGTTTGCTGTCGTTGTCCCGCCGATGATGACAAAGTCATCTGTTCGGCGGTAGCGGTTGATGAAGATCGGACGCGGTTTGTCCGACATGTTCTGTTTGGAACCGTGTACCGTCTTGACGTTAAAGAAGATCGAATCACCGGCATTGCCTTTGACGGGGAGCGCGCTCTCCCAGGGCCATTCATCCTCCGCCAGACCGAGGTGCGAGAACGTGTCAATATGCTTGAGTTGTCCGAGTCGGTGTGAACCCGGCACGACGTGTAACGCCCCATTTACCAAGTCGGTGTCTACAACATAACTCAGGATGCCGACGGGGCCCTGATAGCGGTGTTCAAAATACGCAGAATCCTGATGTAGATGTTTCGGATGCCCGCCAACGGGTTCCTTGTAGAGGCACTGCCCGTTGCCAAAGATCTCCACATTCGGTCCCAGGATCGCCTCGACGATATTGGCTGTATTTTCATCGAAAGCGGACTGGAAAAACGCCGCGCTCGTCTGATAACCTACCGACAGGACCATAATCTGTTTGTCGCGCTCGTAGCCTTCTGGTGCCGGTAAGAAGAGCGTGCCGTTCGGTGTACGCCATCCTTCAACAATCCGTTCTGCCTTGTCAAGCAATGATATGGATTCCGCAGCGGCAGCCTCAATATCTTGATGTAGTGCTTCAATATAAGGTGCCATCAGACCACGCACGACAAGACACCCGTGTGCTTCAAAGATGTCTGCGGCTTTTTGGACATCTAATGCATCCACGGACATCTCAATATCTTCAACTGTTACCTTTGGTTCTTGGTTCACGAAATATTCTCCTTGATTCATACGCTGCGGCATTCGAGGGTATGTCTATAATTATTCTTTTTCGCCCCAGGAGGGGTGTCTGCCTGTTAGCTCTGCGAGATACTTGGCTGTTCGGTTTACTTCTGCTTTGAGTTTTCTACGTGACCTCTGTTTCGCGAAATCTTCGACCATGCATTTCACCCGGTATATGCCCTTTTGAATTTGACGGAGCACAAACACCCCGGAAACATTCTGATTCACATACCGGAGCATATCATGCAGAAGCCAATAGACATCCGTGGACGAATACCGGAATTTGTTCTGTGCTGACTTTTCACTTACACCATCAAGCGTCTGCTTAACAAGATCAATGACTTCGCTGAGTGTATAAGATTCACCTTCAGATATACAAATATTATCCTCCGGTCTTACATCACTGGAGCTGAGTGTATCAGATTCGTCTTCAGGTATCTGAATATCATCCACTGGTGTTACATAAGCCGAACTGAGTGCATAAGATTCGTCTTCAGGTATCTGAATATCATCCACTGGTGTTACATCAGTTACATCACCCGAAACGTCAATCCACCATTCCACCTGCCAGCCTCCTTGTGGGTGGCGGGAGCAGGAGATACCGGCGGCTTTGAGAGCCTCCTTGTTCCTGCCCCAAATATCCCAAAACTCCGGGGTGGCGGGTGCGATGCGAAGGTCGCGGGGACCGCTGCGAGTTTCAACAAATTCTGATGGACCCCAATTAAGCCATATACCTTCCAGTTCGGCTGGTTGATCAATGGGGGCAACATCTTGATCGTGTATATAAGTATCATTCATTTTTTTACGCCTCTGCTATTTTAACGGTGGGCATTCGTTCAGGTTGGGCATCGAAGGTATGGATAGTGTCAGCTGCATTTCGGATCTGGATCAATTGTGATGCGATGCTGACCGCAATCTCCGGTACGGTTTTCGAGTTAATATCTAACCCGATCGGTGCATAAACCCGTTGGAGATTTTCTTTGGAAATTCCAGCCTCCATTAAGTCGTCGAAGATCAGTTTAATCTTGCGGCGGCTGCCTATTAAGCCGATGTAACGGGCATTTGACTCAACGACACTGTGTAACGCAGATTCGTCGTGCTGATGTCCACGGGTAACAATCACAACGTATGTCAGTGGCGTAATCGGGTAATTTCGGAGTTCGGTGGCGATGTCACCGATGATGATCTCGTCTGCCTCTGGCAACCGTTCCGCGGAGGCAAAGTCAGCGCGGTCGTCAACAATAGCGATGTCAAAATCTAACCAGCTGCCGAGATGGCAGAGGGCTTGACCGACATGACCGGCACCAGCAATAAGCAACGTCGGACGCGGTTGCAACGGTTCCAAGAAAACTGCAGCCGTCTCGTCCTCACGGAACAGACTTGCTCGGTTTTTTTCAAGGACTTCGGCGGTTTCCGCTTCAATCGCGGCTTCTAAAACGGAATCGCCCAGTGTCCCGATCCGTTCACCAGTAGTAGCGAAAATCATTTTCATGCCGACATCGACACCCTGCTTTGTACTCGTTACAACTGTTGCACAGACGAGCGGCGTTTTTTGGGCGTTCAGCGTTTGGAGCCGCTCAAACATTTCGGCTTCCGCTTCGGTCTTCGGCAGATCGATGAAGATTTTCATGTTCCCGCCGCAGATGAGTCCGTCATCCCAACCGTAATCGCTATCCAATTGAAACTCAAGGAGCCGTGGGGTCCCGCCCTGCATCAACCCTATGGCTTGTCGGCGTGCTTCTGCTTCAACGCAACCACCGCCGAGCGTGCCGATGTTCCGCAAATTGGGGAGAATGAGCAGCTTCGACCCCGGTTTTTGTGGGGTTGAACCTTTCGTTTCCACCACAGTACAGTAGGCACCGACTTGATCGGATTCTATGAGTTCTGGAATTTTTTGGTATATTTCTCGCATTTTTTTGTTAGCGGTCAGCCCTTGGCTGTCAGCCGTCAGAGGGTCATTGGTTTTAGGGGCATTTAGTTTTAAGAAATCATCAGGTTTCATATCTTCTTTTCTGGATCCGGTGCGGTTCCAAACCGCACCTACCGGGTCTGGGGAAAAGATGACTGAACAGGTTCTGCGAAAGTGTTAGGGAGCTTGGTCTTCGGCACTCTGGGCGACTAATTTTTTAAATTGCTCGCGTTGTTGTTGATCCAACTCAAGCGGGACAATTGACGTTATGCCGTCGCTTCCGATCTGCGCAGGAACATTCAGGTAAACCGATGTTTCACCGGCTGATATATGCGTGCCGACACTCATCACCCGATTTTTGTCAAGAGCAATGGCGGAAACCACTTGCAAGATATGACTGATCAAAGTATATTCCGATTGTGTGGTATAAGGGCAACGTTTCGAGACTGCTTCACAAAGGCTATCAACTTCAGTGTTAGGCATCAGTTGTGCTAACGGAATGCCGTTGACTCGGCAGTATTGCGGAAGTGGATACGTCTCCCAGTCACTCCCGATCGCCAAAGCCGTTACATCTTTTACTGAAACCTCAACACGTTTTGCAATTTCAGCGGTTAAGTGTGCAGTAGCGGTTCCATTTCCGAGACCGATAATGTTTCCGCCGTCCAGGGCTTGATGCATCCATGCAGCGATGTAATTTGCGGGTGATACTGCCACCAAGATCTTAGCGTCCGATGCGTTCTGTTGGATTTCTGGGACAAAACGCCTTACAAGGGCGATGCCTGTTGTCTTTGACGCTTGGGCGGATCGGAACCCGGATTGCCCCATCGGTGGTAACAGAATAATCACGTCCGCGCCAGACAAGCCTTCCGGTGAATTGGAGAAAGAGATTTCGGTATCACTTGCACTTAGTGCATTTGATTCCACGAGGTCTCGGAGTCTTCCTGAGGCATCTCCTTTCGACGGGACGAACCTATTTTTGTTTTTGCTTGATGTCGCATCCGACACAAAGACAATTTCACGTGCCGTCTCCGATTGACATAAGCCCCAAGCGGCTGAAATGGCAAGTTGACTGTTGCCCAATAAAATTATTTTCATTATCACTCTATAGCGGACTTGCGGGAAGTCCATTCGTAGCTGATGTGCGTTGGAAACCTAAAACTATACTAAAAGCGTCTCAACGATTGCTTGAAATTGTTCCTCAATATATTGACGATGGTTGTCCATTTCGGAGTCTACTGACAGTTTTGTTGATACCAGTTCATCATAGCGTTCAACATATTCCAGCAAAGTATCAACCTCTTTTTCATAACAGACCGCCGATGCGAGTACCTTCTCCTTCAACAAGAGCGGGAGTTCGGCTTCTGTAATCTGGGTTAATTCCCATCGCCATACCTTTTCAGAGATATAAGTGACAAATTGATTAAGCAGATCGCCTTTGTAATCGGTGCTTTGAAGTGCTTTGACCTCTTGAATAAGCCCTAAGACGTGGTTGAAGAGTTCATCCGAGAAATGCTGTCTCAACTCCATTAGCAATCTGCCTGTTGTTGATATCGGCAGTTGATTTTGTAGGAGGAACACCCGTAGATTTGGATAATCTTCAACGCTCTTACTCTCATCAAGCCATGTTTCACCTATTGCGGGCAAATCGCTGACATCGAAACTAAGGACCTGCTGTCTCCGAATTTCTTCAAGATTAGAAGCGCGCGGGTCAAGCCCAGCAGTTGCTAAAGTGCTAATAACCTCTTCTTGGCGGTAAGGTCTTAGGAAAGTCATAAGTTCTTCGACTTTCTGCTGTTCCGCTGTAACTTCCTCAACGTTTGCGGTACTGCCATTTTGTGGCCGCCCACGTTTTCGCTGTTTCCCTTTCGGGGGTGCGTTTGTGAGTCTGTTTGCGCGCTTGGCTAAAGTCCCGTGGTAGCCGAGCAGTTCCTCGTAGAGCGTCGCGAGTAGCGTATCACCATGAATAGCGAGCAACGTCTCCGTAGTGATATTCGCCAATTCATGCCCGGTTTTTGAAAGGATTGCCCGATTCAGATTGCGTTCTATCGACTTCCGGTCCTTTTCGGCTTGGATAATGAGCGTACTTTCCAACATGAGGTTAATCAGCCTTTTGGTCTGGTCTGGTACGCTGAGATTAATGTCACATGTGGGTTGGACATCAGCGAGGAGTTGCTCACGCAGTTTACCATCAAGCACTAACGTCCATAAGGTTGCATAATGTTGTTGTGCGTCCGCCTTCGGTGGAAGGTTCGCTAACCAGTGCTGTATGGTCGGCAAGTGCAACTTCACATGGTCAAGCAGTTGTTTGAAAGTCGCATCAGGGATTTCAAACCCTGGAAAATTGGTGGCATTGCCGCGTTGCTGTGTCTGTTGTGCTCGGCGCTGTGTTTGTCCAGTTTTCGCGGTTAATAAGAGATCCGTTAAAGGTTGAACAACGGTTTCAAAGTCCTGCTTATGTTGACTTGCGAAGTTCGCGAGTTCCAGCAATTCCAGCCAGATCGTTGTCAAACGCTCGATTTGTGCAGCATGCAAAGTTGATCGGAGGCTGATGCTTGCTATTTTTTCTCGGACAGTGCCACGCGTCCATTGCGGCAGATAAATCTCATCCAAGAGTTCGTTATCTTCAAACGTTAGGAGTTCAACCTGTTTGACGAGACCTGTTTCGATAAAGTCTTGCTCAAAGACTAAATCGTGAAATAATCCGGCAGCTCGGTCCAGCACCTGATTCGCCAATCTGTAAGAGGATTGAATGAGGTGATTCAGGGTTAATTGTTGGTTATCTTGTAGCTGCCAAAATTCTATCATCGGGTCAATGCTCTGAACGAGTGCTTCCGCTTTCGCTGCCGTGACTGCCTCCTCAAAATGTTCGGTAAGATGTTCCGCATAAAACTCGACGAAAGCGAGCATTGTGCTCTGCAGTTCTCGAATCACCAGATCGTCCCATACCTTATTATGAACGCGTTGTCCAGGTCCAAGCACAAGTGCTCTCAAACGGGTCTCTACGCCTTGTTGGAATTGCGTCATAAGTTGGTGGGCGTGCTGGTTAGCTTTCACCGTGTACGCTTCAATTTTCTTTGAGCTTTCACCAATCGCGGTTTCAATTTCTTCAGCAGGTGCATTGAATGCGATAGGTACTAACTTGAGCGTTTCCGGTTCAAGCGGATTATAAACTGCTGCTGTGGCGAGGACTTGAATAGGGTCACGCGCTTCGGTAGCGTCTGGTATCTCCTCGTCCTCATCAGTGGAGATACTGGACAACCGGGTATGAAGTGTTAGGCTATACCCTAAATCAGCGAGGTCAGGGTACTGCTTTATATGCGTTCGAAGCACGACGAGGAGTACGTTGTAGTCCTCTACGAGTATTTGGTCAAAAAGTGCATCCTCATTGAGATGAACGCGATGGATGTGGGTTTGTTCTGGAATGACAACAGTCGCCGCGTGCATATTTTCAGCATGCGCCTCATCAATTTGCGCGAGTACGTACCCGCCGGTTTTGATGGTGGTCGGTATTGCCAAGCGTGCTTTCAAAACGTCCTGTGTGAGTTCGGAAAGCGTCAGGGATTTTCCCAAATTTTGGATAGTTATGTTCGAGACGATGCCATCGGCGAAGTCTGTAATTTGGCGTGCATTCCGTTCCAATTCCTGAATGCTTCTGTGGACCCGGTCGTAGTCGTCGTGTGTCTCAGCAGCAACTTTCGCTTCGTCAATCCAAGAGACCCATGCCCCTGGACGCGGTCGCATCTTCAGGGTAAGTTTGCCATCTTCTGAGTCAAAACCGGGTAGAATGTCGCCTTCTGTCGTTTCCTTCGGCGTCCAAACAATGAGATGTTTATCCGATTTGACACCGAGCCCCAAGCCAAAGGTGTCACCCCAACTCATCCGTCCCTCAATACTGGATTTAATTTTATCCGTTAACGCGAGAAGTGTTTCTGAACAAAAATTAAGCGATAATCCTTGCATTGGGTCGATTCGATATGTGCCTTTCAAATAAAGTTAGGCAAATAAATTTGCGATGACTGGTGTATACACGACACTCTCGTTTCACCGAAAAGCGTTATGTCCAGTCAGTTAAATGAATTTTAGGTTGTGTATAAACAGAACACGCAACAGATATTTTCTGTATGGTGCTGTGCTGAAAAATTCTGGTCGTTGTAAAAAAGCATTAAGATCAATGTAGCTTTAGCCAGAATGCACATTTTGTGCTTATATCAACCGAAGTGATAACGAAAAAAATAAATATGTTGCTCCCGCCTTATCGGCTCATCTGAAGTGCCATAACAACGCAACAGATTTCACGAAAGCTCTTGGACCTCAAGTCCCCATGCGTCCCAGCCTTGTGTCTGTTTGCGTGCGAACAATTCAATTTTACACTGATGTGGAAACATTTCCTCGATTCGCTTGCGTACCGCATCCGGTTTTTCAGAGTGGCGTGTCCGTTTGATTTGAACAAGTTGCCGAATGTTCCGAGCCCCTCGCGGTTGCGGAATTTTACCGCGTTTAAAAACGAGACACAACTCACACTGGCTCATCGTATAGAACCCGGGGTTTACACGTTGCTTATCCCATACAAAGGCGACTGTTGCCCATCGAAAGCCCCAAGCTTTGCCGAGTTGAATTGCCTGATCCAGATGTGGAGATGAGCTCCACATAAAAAGTAGGCAATCCTTTTCGCTGATTGCGGCAATATCCCACGTCTCCATTTCTGAAACTGACACCGTCGGATAATGCCGAACTGCGCCGCCGCTATCTTTACCGCCGACACCAGTGTGTTGAAGTTGTCCCCTATAATCCCACGGTGGGTCCGCATAGATAATACTGTACTTTTTGTTCGGGAAGGGAGCGTATGGTGCCATCAATTCCTACTTCGCTTCAACACTGAGTCCCTCTTGAGGAATGTCATTGTTAGCGACGAGCATGTCCCGATCAAAAATGAAGTCACTACGCGAGCTTCCAAGACTTTCTCCCTCTTTCTGATGCTCACGGAAGTATTGCGGGAGCGTTAAACCTGTCATCCGGATAGCGTCTTCGGGGCAAGCCTCAACACAATACCCGCAAAAGATACAACGGAGCATATTGATTTCAAAGACTTCGGGAAACTTTTCGCGCTGATAGCCTTCTTTGGTTGTCCAGCCTTCCGGTGCGGGTGCCGCCTGAATTGTGATACAGTCAGCGGGGCAGGCGGTAGCGCATAAGAAGCAGGCTACGCACTTGATCTCATCTTTCTCTGTAGTCGTGAGTTTGTGAATGCCGCGATACCGTTCGTTCCGCTCATCCACACTCCTCGGATCTTCAGGGTACTGATATGTCAGTTTTTTCTTTGGAATATGCTTCAGCGTGGTAAACAGTCCCTTAATCAACGCTGGAATATAGAGCCTATCCCAAAATGACATTTCTTCGTTAACTTTCATAAAACACATCCTTTCTGTGTTCGTGCAAACCGCTGGCTATCAAAAACGTGGCGAAATGCACGACGAGATAATGTTGAATAATACCTACGAGTTGAGATTCGCAACTGTATAATTCGGTGCCTCCTCTGTAATATCGATGTCGTGTGGATGACTTTCTCGGTAACCGCTGCTGGTCATTCGGACAAATTGACTATTCGTGCGTAATGTGTTAATATCCGGGGTTCCACAATACCCCATAGCAGATCGGATGCCACCGACTAATTGATAAACAAAATTGCTGAGTTTTCCTTTATGCGGGACACGTCCCTCAATGCCGCGAGGCACGATTTTGGAGAGATCCTCTGCACTGTCTGCTGCGTGTTGGGTATTCCGCTTTCGTAATGCGCCGATTGAACCCATCCCGCGGTGAATTTTATAGGTGCGTCCTTGATAAATGACTGTATCTCCGGGGCTTTCATCTGTCCCCGCGAGTAAGCTGCCGATCATCACGGAACTCGCGCCTGCCCCGATGGCTTTCGCGATGTCTCCGGAGTAGCGGATACCGCCATCGGCGATAATTGGGACCTCTGTCTTATCGGCTGCCGCTGCACAATCGTGAATTGCTGTAATCTGAGGGATACTAACGCCTGCCACGACGCGTGTTGTGCAAATGGAACCCGGACCGACACCGACTTTCACTGCATCGGCACCGGCATCAATAAGGCTTCGCGTGGCTTCCGGTGTGACGACATTGCCTGCGATGAGGTCAATGTCCGGGAAATGAGATTTAAGATACTCTGTTGAGCGGATAACGTTTTTGGAATGACCGTGTGCTGTATCTAACACAAGCACATCGACACCCGCCGCCACCAGTTGATCAACGTTTTCCAGAGGTGTTGATGGCAGAACAGCAGCACCGACACGTAACCGGCCCGCGCTGTCCTTACACGCTTGCGGAAACATCTGAACCTTATCGATATCTTTAATAGTAATCAACCCACAGAGCCGGAAGTTTTCATCTACAATTGGCAGTTTTTCTTTACGAGATTTATGGAGTATTTCTTTCGCTTTATCGAGTGTAATTCCGGGAGCCGCGGTAATCAATTTTTCTTTCGGTGTCATTCGTGCGGTTACAGGGAGTTCCAAGTTGTTTTCATATTTGAGATCACGGTTGGTAATTAGACCGACGAGATACCCATCTTCGGTAACGATAGGTACGCCGCCGATATGATAGCGTTCTGTGACTTGGAGCGCGTCACGAATCGTCTTATCCGCTGTGAGCGTAATCGGTGCGGTAATCATGCCGCTCTCTGATCGTTTCACCCGGTCGACTTCAGATACCTGCTCATCAATGGAGCAGTTATAATGAATTATTCCGATGCCGCCTTCCCGCGCGAGTGCAATAGCAAGGGTAGATTCGGTGACGGTATCCATAGGTGCGCTACAGATAGGAATGTTTAGCCGGAGGTTACGTGTCAGTTGTGTGCTCGTATCTACTTGCTCCGGTAGCACTTCCGATTCAGCCGGAATCAGCAAAACATCATCAAAAGTTAGCCCTTCTTTTGCAAATTTCGGGGGGAAGACTTCAGAAATTTTAGTCTCCATCGGAATCGTCTCCTTCATCGCGAGTTAAAATGGACAGAATAGAGAAACGGCATTTAGCGACACCGTTTGCCGGATTGACACATTGCACATTTACACCGAAAAAACGTTGCTTCCCAATTCTTTCTTGCACATTATAGGACATTTTCTTTTATCTGTCAAAGGCATTTGTTAATCATTTTTTAATGAAGACAACATTTTTTCTCTTTAAATTATACCGTAAAACGAAAATTATATCAACCAATTTTTTCTCTCAAAAATCTGCATCTGTGATACAATACTTTCAACGTAAAATTCGCAATTATCGACAGGGTGTTGCTGTGGATATTAGAATACCCTACCCTGGATAAAAGGAGTCACGAAATGGATAACTTAAACGTTGGAATTGTCGGGCTTGGTTGGGTCGCCGGTGCTCATATTGAAGCCTTCAAAGCCGTTACAGGTTCGGATGTCACCGCTATCTGCTCACGGCGTGAACACGATGAATCTGTATTAGCAGAAACTTATGGGACACCCCTTAAAGCGTATACCGATTTTGATAAAATGCTTGCCGATCCGGACGTACATATTATTGATATTTGTACGCCACACCCGTTTCATGCTGAACAAGCCATCGCTGCTGCAGAGGCGGGAAAACATCTCATTATTGAAAAACCGATCTGCCTCACGTACGATGATGCGAAAGCCATTCGCGACGCTGTCAAAAGCACTGGTGTGAACGTCTGCGTCTGCTTTGAGTGCCGATACAGCGCGCATTTTACGATGATTCGTTCGGTAATCGATAATGGACTGTTGGGGGACCTCCACTACGCCGAAGTTGACTATTACCACGGTATCGGACCTTGGTATGGACAATACGAATGGAACATCAAAAAGGACTTCGGCGGTAGCACCTTGCTCACTGCTGGATGCCATGCGCTTGATGCACTCCTTTTCTTTATGGACGGAAACGTCGAAGAGGTGACCAGCTATCACACACAATCGACAGGTGCTGATTTTCAACCTTACGAATATAAGACGACGAGTGTGAGTCTCCTTAAGTTTGAAGGCGGCGGGAAGATTGGGAAAGTTACCTCCTGCGTCGATTGCTTGCAGCCCTACTATTTCCACATCCACCTCGTCGGTAGTGAAGGAAGTTTGCTTGACAACCGCATCTATTCTGCGAAACTTAAAGGGATGGATAAGAGTCAATGGAGCACACTTGAAACTTCACTCATTGATTCCGGTGATGTCAGCGACCATCCGTATGAACCGCAGTTCCAAGCCTTTATAGACAGCATCAGGCGAAACGAACCGATGCCGTTGACCGATTTTGATACGGCGTTTGAAACGCATCGTGTTGTGTTTGCCGCCGATATGTCCGCGGAAGCGGATGGCAGAACCGTCAAACTGTCCGAACTCGCTTAGGTTACCATCGCATGGCTGCCTCGCGATAGATTTGGATCTGTTCCATATTGCGAGGCACTGCTATTTGGATGGACTTGCGTTTCCGATTCGCATCTCTGATCACAATCGGTGCGCGAAGCATATTCGTCATCGTGACAATGCCGGAGTGGTAGAAAACCCACATCCGTTGTTCGGTGTATGGATTGAGAACGTACTCTGAAGTGTGGTCGGAAGGATGACCGCCTACGTCAGCGAAGAGATCGTGCTTTGGATACGCAAGGTCAACACTTGTGTCATGTCCCTCTAAAAACAATTTTTCAGGTGGGGGTTTCGGCGAATATCCACTCAATTTACAGTTCCGTATCCGAATAGGCGCGCTCGATTTGTTAATCAGATGCAGCGATACAACGATGGCGAGACGATGGTTGTCGTCGCGGTTAATGAACCACGTATCTTCGGGGATAACTTCCACCGTTAATCCCGGAATCTGTCGTTTTTTGTGATAAAGGATCGCCAATACAACAAAACTGATGACACCAAGGACAACCCAATTTCCGGTGGGAGTGGCTAAGAACTGCAGCAGCTGCTTTAAGGCTTGTTGTAGCACGCGAACTCCTTGGCGAGGGTCTCTTCTGAAATCACACCGTGCCGTCGGATAATAGGCGGTGAAACAGAAATATCGTAGACTGTAGAGGGAATAGGACCTGGGGTCTTGCCGCCATCGACGATTAAATCAATTCGCGATGCGAGTGCGTCCCCAATTTCTTGCGGAGATGTGGCGGGTGGTTCGCCTGAGAGATTCGCGCTTGTTATCGCTGCCGGTCCACCAAATGCCTGAAGGATTTGTAGGAGTAGCGGATTGTCCGGGATGCGCACCCCGACAGTATTACCACCGGCTGTCAATACCGGCAGTAGCTCCTTTGCCTCAACAATAATTGTCAAACCGCCGGGCCAAAACCGGTCTGTGAGATGAAAGAAAAAATCAGGTAAGTTTCGAGCGACGCGATGGACATCTACGACTGAACTGAGCACAAGCGGAATCGGTTTGCCATCTGGCCGTCCTTTTATCGTATAGAGTTTTTGCACGGCATCTGCATTAAATGGGTCTGCTCCCAATCCGTAGACTGTATCGGTAGGAATAGCAATAATTCCGCCTGATTTCAGGCATTGGACAGCTTCAACACACACGTCTGCTTCCAAAATCGGTTTCCTCCATTAGACATCAACAATAGAGCCGTTCGCTGCGGCGTTGAGAGAAAGGTTGTCTCGAAGTCCCTGCTTATATTTTTCGTAAGCAATCCCGGCGATCATCGCACCGTTATCTGTACACAAGTTCATCGGTGGGTAGTAGACTTCGGCACCGATCTCCACACCAGCGGTTTTCAAGGAAAACCGGAGTTGGCTGTTTGCGGCAACGCCGCCAGTCAACGTTATCGCTTTGGCACCGGTGGATTTCGCCGCGCGGATCGACTTGTAAGTTAGGACATCAACGACAGCAGCCTGAAAACTCGCTGCAATATCTTCGACGGTTATCGTATCAGGATTTGTGTCTTTGGCATCCTCTTGCCCGTTTTCCACGAGGACACCTGCGCGCCGCGCTTTTTCTACAAAATAACGGACTGAGGTTTTGATACCGCTGAAACTGAACTGATAGTCCCCACTATTGCGCATCGGTCTCGGAAATTTTATTGCTGTCGGGTCGCCTTTTTGCGCGAGGTCATCGATAATCTTACCGCCTGGGAAACCGAGTCCGAGGTATTTCGCAACCTTATCGTAAACCTCACCAGCGGCATCGTCTTGTGTGCTGCCTAAGACCTTGTATTGCCACCCTTCGTGAACCTCCACGAGTAAAGTATGTCCGCCAGAGACTGTCAGACAGATGTGTGGGAACGTTAGCGTATCATGCACCATATAATTGGCATAGATATGTCCCTCGATGTGATTAATACCGAGAAGCGGTAGGTTGTGGCAATAGGCGAGACTCTTTGCTGATGCGACACCGACCAACAACGCGCCGATTAAGCCCGGACGATTCGTCACTGCTATCGCTTCAAGGTCTTTGAATGTGGCATCCGCTTCTGCCAATGCCTTATTTACAATGAAGTTGATCGCTTCAATGTGTTTGCGGGATGCGAGTTCCGGTACAACGCCGCCGTACTCTTGGTGCACTTCAATCTGTGAGGCGACAACATTAGAAAGCACTTCTCTGCCATTCGCAACAACTGCTGCAGCCGTTTCATCACATGAGGTATCAATACCGAGTATTTTCATATTTTTAGGGTAAATCTCGTCAGTCTTTGTTTAGTTGCAAACGGGCAGAAATCGGTAGATGAAATAGCTCTTCGCGTAACAAGCGCGTGGAGAAGAATAAGACCTCAAGATTTTCGATGTCTCCCGTGTCTGGATTGAAACGCGCGATGATCTCATCAGCAAGTTCTTCGCTCTCCTGTTCGGGATATGGAGGACAAGTGTTTACGTACAAAATATCGGCATCTCTGTCATATTGAAAGGTTAGGTTCGTTTCCATTCAATGCCTATTCCCTTTGTTGTGAGATAATTTGCTAACCAGCCTTAGTGAACTGTTTTCCCGGCAACTGTTGAACGATGCCTTTGAGTTCCAACATCAGGAGTACGCTTGAAACCTGACCAATCGGGAGTTGGGTCGTCCGGACGATGGTGTCAATATGCGATGATGGGGTTTCAATGGCATCAAAGACGGTTTTTTCGTCCGGTGTTAAGTCCGGTGGCGGTGTGCTTTGGACAGGTTGCGGGACTTCACGGGGAGGTTGGACAGCTTCGGACTTCGTATCAGGTTTCTCAATAGGTGGTTCTTGTGCAGATTCGGTTTCCGTATCTGGCACCGATGCTGTTAATGACTCGGATTGGATCTGATTTAGCACGTAGGGTGGTAGTTCATTGAGGAGATCATCCACAGTATTAATAAGTTTCGCACCGTTGTTAATCAACTTATGGGTCCCCGTTGAGAGTTCAGAAAAGATCTCTCCCGGCACAGCAAAGACTTCCCTGCCCTGTTCGCCAGCGAGGCGTGCGGTAATGAGTGCGCCGCTGCGGTTTGACGCTTCCACCACAACAGTGCCGAGCGTGAGTCCACTGATAATACGGTTTCGGCGTGGAAAATTCCTCGGTTTCGGCTTGACCCCCATTGGGAATTCGGAAATTAGGGCACCGGATGCCGTAATTTTTTCAGCGAGGTCACTATTCGTCGCGGGATAGATGAAACTCAATCCGCTTCCCATTACGGCGATTGTTCTACCGCCTGCTTCAAGTGCCCCGCGATGCGCGGAGGTATCAATACCTCTCGCTAACCCACTAACGATCGTGAGTCCGCGTTGTGCAAGTTGAAAGCTCAGTCGATAGCCAACTTTCCGTCCGTAATCCTTCGCGTCTCGCGAACCGACGAGCGAAATGCTAAGGGCATCATCCGATGTTAACTCACCCCGAATATACAACACGAGCGGTGGGGTATCAATCTCCTTCAAGCGCGCCGGGTATGCGTCATCATAAAGCGTCACAATCTGACAGCCATACTCGTGTATCCATTCCAATTCACGTTCTATTGGATACTGAACAGGTTTACGACTTAAGAGGTCGCGCATTGTAGGCGAAAGTTGTTCTATTTTACTGAGTTCTTTGGATGTTGCTTGGAGTGCGCGTTCTGCGCTCCCAAAGACATCGCGCAAGACTTGAACGGTTTTAGTCCAACGCCTTGAATCATGTTTAAATGGATTAGACTGACTGTTTCGTTAGAAAGCATTTTTTAATAGTTGTCAGTTATCGGTTATCAGTAAGAATGGCTTTCGGCTATCAGCCATCGGCTTTCGGTTTCCAGAGAGACCTTGTAGCAGTAACTTACAGAGCGACAGCCACAAGTTGTTAACTGACTGCTGATGGCTGATGGCTATTTCACTGATAACTGACGACTCTGAAAATTAACAGTGGCTTTGGTGCTATTCGGTTGTTCCTGCTTCGACGGGATCTGGCGGGAGTGCGTAATAGAGTTCAATCTCTTGAATTTTCTTGTACTCCTGCATACTCGGTGCGCCCGTTTCACCGCGTGTTGAGCGTTTCTGCCCACCGACCCGACGTGAATCCCAACGCCGTGGTACCTTCAAGCGGAATTTAGTTGTTACAACCGGTTCTCTCAAGGTGAACGTGTAAACAGGACGCATGTTGTCTTGGACATGTTTAACCGTGACCCATTCGCCATCTTCATTTGTGTACTGTACATAGAAGAATTCCAGCTGTCCTGGCTCGGCTTTCACGACAACCTGTTGAATCGTTTGGGGTTGTCGCCATTTGAGGACTGCTTCGGTGTAGTCATCAGACTCTTGTTGGGACGCTTCATCCTTTTCATCTTCGAGAATGGGACCCGTTTCGCCGCGTGTGTGGATATTGTCGTCATGGTACTTTGTATCCTCGCTCGTCGCGTCAAGTGCGATATTCTTGCTCCGGTTAAACGATGGGTTTGACGCAAGAATACACCCCGATAGCCCAACCACCACACAGAGAGCTATCATCAATAATATAAAACGCATATATTGTCTCCTTATCGCTTGGAACGGCACGGATGCTGTTCCGAACAGTGTAAAGTTGAGGCGGCGTTGTAGCAACAACCGCCTTGATCTTCAACGCTCTATGTTACTCTAAGTCGAGCAAATCATCAAGTTCTTTTTCCCGTTTATCGGTAGCCTCCTCTGCCTCTACCTGATCAGCGGTTTTGTAGCCGTAGAGTTCGATTTCTCGGATCTTCGCAGCGGCGCGGCGATTCGTATCCCATCCACGGAATCCGCCCGACCTTGCGCGTCGCTGCCGATTCAGAAGCGCGTCATCTTTGGTGCCCAAAACGCGTAACCGAATCCGATTTGTTGGGAACGGAATCAACAGTGAGATCTGAATTGGGCTCTGTTTGACGCTTTTCACGTCTTTAATAAGCTGCCAATCCGCATCAACGGCAATACTGCCTTTATCTGCGTAAATATCAAATGATGACAAATTATCCGAGTGTATCACAATTCGGCGGATAATCTTTTTTTCTGGTAAAGTGACTATCACCTGCGATGCAGCGTTCGCTCCCATGAACCCTTCCGTACTTGCGGGGAACGTTGTTTCACCGACGGTGTTCAATTTGCCATCAATCATCTGTGGGCTTGATGCTTGTACGCCTTCCATGAGGGCGTAATTTTCGCTCCACTCCTGCTCCGAAAAGAGTGCGCTGCACCCTATCAGTGTAATAGAGAAAGAGAGTAGGAAAAAGAGAACTGCGAGTCTATAAATCATTTTTTACTCCTTTGATAAGTACTCAGGCACAAGTTGTCACGCGAATGCCTTCAGTTAAGGGACGATTTTCCAAGTAGCACCTTCACGGGTGTCCTTAATTTCAATGTTGAGTTCTTTAAGCCGGTCCCGAATTTTATCGGATGTCTCCCAATCTTTTCGTTCACGCGCATCTTGTCTGATTTCCAAGAGAAGGTGAACGAGTTGGTCGCGTTGTTCGACGTTATCGTCATCACTTTTTTGGGGATCCGTCCCATAGATTCCGAGGACTTGACAAGTTTCGATCAACGCTTGGTATGCTTGGGCAAGTGCAGGATCAGTTTTTTCACTATCGGAGGTCAGTGATTTGTTAACCGCACCAACAAGCGTAAAAATAGCGCCGAGTGCCTGTGCGGTGTTGAAATCTGTATCCATTGCTTGCGTAAACTGCGCTTTCATTTCTTGTACTGACTGCTGCAAAGATGTAGCCGGTGTCTCACTGGTTTCAACAGGTCCAGCGTATTTTTTTATCGCGTCCAAACAATTGTTCAAACGTCTGAGCGCGCCTTCCGATTTTGTCAAACTTTCTTGATTGTAGTCGAGCGGATGTCGGTAGTGTGCGGAGATAAGAAAATGACGAATGACTTCGGTTGGATAATTATCCAGCGCATCTCGGAGCAAGATAAAGTTCTGTTCCGATTTTCCCATCCGCGTGCCATCAATCTTTAGAAAAGCGACATGCATCCAGTAGCGTGCGAAGGTTGCACCTGTTGCCAATTCACTTTGTGCGATCTCATTTTCGTGGTGTGGAAACAGCAAATCTTCGCCACCGGCGTGGATGTCAATGGTTTCACCGAGATGTTTCATAGCCATAGCGGAGCATTCTATATGCCATCCGGGTCTACCTCTGCCCCACGGACTCTCCCAAGAAGGTTCACCCGGCTTAGCGGCTTTCCACATATCAAAGTCGCGTGGGTCTTCCTTCCGTTCATCGATCTCGACGCGGGCACCCGCGAGTAAGTCCTCCGGTTTCCGATTAGAAAGTTTCCCATACTCAGCGAACTGATTCACGCGATAATAGACGCTCTCATCAACGACATAAGCTGCGCCCTTCTCAATTAGGATTTGAATCAGATCTATCATTTCTGGAATGTGTTCAGTTGCTTTCGGATGAACATCTGCGGGTTGGATGCCGAGGCGTAGCGAATCCTGAAAAAAGGCTTCACATTTTTCGCACGCAAGTTGCTTCGCACTGACACCTAACTCTGCGGCACGTTTGATAATTTTGTCGTCAATATCCGTCAAGTTTTGAACAAGTTTGACGTTGTACCCTTTATACACGAGATAGCGTCGAATAATATCTGTTACCAAAGCAGTGCGGGCATTGCCCATGTGAATGTAGTCATAAACAGTGGGGCCGCAACTGTAAATCGACACCTGCTCGGGATTTAGTGGCACAAAGTCCTCTAATTGCCTGCTCAGCGAGTTATAGATTTTCATACCTGTTTTTTTTATTTTGGACTCCTCCTGACATCGCATATAAAAACACCTACAACCGAGAAAGACAGGCGATGGCGTGAGCGACAATCGCTTTACCCTCACCGACAACGCCTAATTCCTCCGCTGTGGTGGCTTTAACGTTTATCTGCGCTACGGCAATATCAAGTGTTTTAGCGAGCCTTGCGCGCATTTCCGAAATGTGAGGTGCCAATTTTGGGCGTTGCGCGATCACTGTACTATCTATATTTTCGATCTGGTAACCACACGCTCTCACTTTCAAGACCGTGTCACGTAGAAAAATAAAACTGTCCATTCCTTTGTAACGGTCATCGGTGTCTGGAAAATGCGTACCGATATCACCGAGTGCAGCTGCCCCTAAGATCGCGTCTATGATTGCATGTGTGAGGACATCCGCATCCGAATGCCCCAATAGTCCCAAATGATATGAGATTTCAACACCGCCCAAAATCAATCTTCGATTTTCGACTAACCGATGAACGTCGTAACCGATACCTACTCGCATTTTTTTCTGTGTTCTGGTTGATATGATTTCCAATTAGGTAGCACCAAACAGAAGACACCTACCAAAGTGTAGGATCCGAAAGCAAGGTTTCTGCGACCTGTAAATCCACCGGCGTGGTTATCTTCAAATTTGCGTAACTACCTTTTACCAATTTAACAGGAAAGCCGAGTTGTTCAACGAGCGCAGCATCATCTGTTCCGGCAAGTTGACGCTTTTGTGCTGTCCGATGCGCCTCTTCCAACACGGATTTCCGAAAGACCTGCGGTGTTTGCACTGCCCAGAGTTGTTCTCGTGCTGGTGTTTCAACAATGAAACCGTTCGCGTCGGCGACTTTGATTGTGTCTTTAACTGGCATCGCGGCGGCAGCGGCACCGCATTCATCCGCGGCGGTAAGACACGCAAAAATAGCCTCGTCCGTTACAAACGGACGTACGCCATCATGAACAATAACAAAATCGACATCTGCGGACAGTGCACGTATACCGTTATAGACAGACATCTGCCGAGTTTCTCCACCTGCGACGAGTTCTTGTACTTTTGTGAACGCATAGGGTTCCAGCACCGTTTTGCGACATTCGTTAAAATCCGCTTCGTCAACGATGATGAAGATCGCATCTACAGCGGTATTTTGCTCAAACCGCTGGATGGTATGCGCCAAAATCGGCTTCTCTGCCAATTTTAGGTACGGTTTTTTAACGGAATGCGCCATTCGGCTTCCCTTACCAGCTGCGGGAATAAGGGTGCATACCCTGCTGTTCATCAGTGTCCACTTCATCTTCCTTGATGCGCGTGAAGATCATCTGACCGGCACTCGTCCGTAACATCTGCGTGACCTCAACATTAAGCGTTTGCCCGATATATGGCTTGCCTTCTTCAACGATTACCATAGTGCCATCATCAAGGTAGCCGACACCTTGGTTAGGTTCTTTCCCTTCTTTAAGAAGCAGCACTTGAATGACTTCACCGGCAATGACGACAGGACGCACGGCGTTTGATAATTCGTTGATGTTAAGCACCTTTACACTTTGTAATTCGGCGACCTTGTTGAGGTTCAAATCGTTTGTAATGATTGTGGCATCTCGTTTTTGGGCGAGATGCACCAACTTGGCATCAACTTCTGGCAGATGTGGCACCTCTTCCTCGGAGATCTCAACAACAATCGCTGGATTGTTCTGGAGTGCGCGGAGGATATCAAAACCGCGTCGCCCTTTATTTCGGCGAAGGGGTTCCGTAGAATCTGCGATGTGTTGCAATTCATTGAGAACAAACCGTGGGATAACAAGCGTGCCTTCAATAAATTTTGTCTGACAGATTTCGAGAATTCTACCATCAATTATAACACTTGTGTCTAAAATTTTTAAGTTATTTGTAGTCTTTCCCGCGCGCGATTCACCGGACCGGGCAGATGTGTCTGCGCTTAATAGCTGCGGTAAATTCGCTATTGTAGGGAACCGGTAACCACTCATCAGACCGACGTAGCCTACACCGAGGGTAATCACTATCTTGAGTTTATCATCAGCCCCGGGAAGAAGGCGCAGCACACCGACGGCAATCAATAAACCCACAGAGAACCCTATTACACTGGCGATAATGCTACGTGTGGTAGACACATGTAGACAAAGTTCTGCTCCAACCAAGAGAAGTGCTGCAATAAGTCCAATAAGTACGAGTAGCGGGTCACGGTAGATAATGTAACAACTTGCAGTGCTTACGATTATGAAAAGAAGACGAACACCCCAAACTTGCATTTTTTGTCCTTTATGTTTTATCCAAGTGCCCCTTTATTTGTGAACGAGATTCCATCAACGCTCACAAATCCTTCGGTTCTATGCATCTGTGCTTACATCTGCAGATATATCTTATTAAACAGGTCAAGTCGAGAACATTTATGTTATCTAACGACTCCTGATCAATTATGAACCGTATCTAAGGTGAGTTCGACTTAAGAATTTAGAACCTGAGAACGGGTAACTTGGAAACTTTAAACCGAACTATGTTGTTATATAGAGCAAGTTTTATGCCAATGTTTTTAATGACAGGCAATATTTGCGTTAAAATTCCAACTGCACCTTTATTGTGGTGTGTTCCCGCAACAAGTATGTACAGGTTTGCCAAGATCAACAGAATTGTTAATTCTATTTAAAAAGGCTATTGTTGATGCAGTATTGGTAATTGTTTGCAAACTTATTCTTTTCAAGTCTGCAAAAATTGTTGATTTGATAGCATCAGTATTTGCATACCTTGCAGCATCTACCATTAATATAACACAAGTTCGGTATAAAAAACACGGAGTCTTCGACGGTTTTCGGTTGCTATCCTCGACAGAAATAAGTAGGTTTAAAACCCAACATGTTTGCCTATTTTCAGGTTTGCTATAATAACCTAAGTTTCCATCTCAGCAAAGCAATAGGGATCTAATGACTAAAACCGTATAAAGACAACATTATCATTAGTATTATATATTTTATAATACTTTCTTTACGTGATAATGATAACATAATCTAAGAAATAAACCAAGATGAAAACAAATTTTTATCAAAACTCCGGGACTAATACTCCCGTGCTTTAGCGGGGGGTCTATCACTTAATAGTAAGGAAGTAATATGTGAACCGACTACTCTCTGTCCGAACGGTTTCCATGCGTCACGGCGCGTGCTTACGCCAAAATGAATTGTGGTGATTCTTAAATCAGACCCGCGTTCCTATAATAAAGCCCCGAGGCTGTCATATACATCACTCACACCTACCAGTTCAATATCTACATCAATATCCAAATTTTTACGGTTGTATTCAGGAAAAATCGCCCGTTTGAAACCGAGTTTTGCGGCTTCTCGGATTCGCCTATCGACATGTGTCACAGGTCGAATCTCACCGCCAAGCCCAACTTCCCCGATAATCACAGTTTGCCGATCTACAGGAATATCTCGATGACTTGAAGAAATCGCCATCAGCACGCCGAGGTCTATGCCGGGTTCATCAACATGTAACCCACCTGTAATGTTAACAAAAACATCGGCATCCCCGACATCGATCCCTACGCGTTTATTGAGTACTGCGATGAGCAGTGCGATCCGATGCCGGTCGACCCCCGCTGCTGTATTTCTCGGATTGCTGTAATTAGTAGGTACAACGAGTGCCTGGACCTCCATCAGTAAGGGACGGGTTCCCTCCATACTTGAGACAATAACGGCGCCTGAAACCTGTTCTTCTCTATTGCTCAAAAAGATCTCTGACGGGTTCATTACATCCACAAGCCCTGTGTTTTGCATCTCAAATATTCCGATTTCGTTTGTTGAACCGAACCGATTTTTGATTGCTCGCAGGACCCGATAGATGTGATGGCGTTCGCCTTCAAAATAGAGTACCGTATCTACCATGTGTTCTAAAATGCGTGGACCGGCGATCGCTCCCTCTTTTGTCACATGCCCGACAAGGAATACAGGAATATTCCGATTCTTTGCGCAAATCAGGAGATGTCCAGTACACTCACGCACTTGGGTAACGCTTCCCGGTGCAGATTGAATACTTGACAAATAGACCGCTTGGATAGAATCAATGATGACCACCTTCGGTTTCTGAGCTTCAATATGTTTTTCAATCTGTTCGAGGTTATTTTCACAGAGTACATAGAGTGTATCAGACGTAACACCGAGCCGAGTTGCTCTGAGTTTCGTCTGACTCACGGATTCCTCACCGGAGACATAAAGCACATCTCCATAATTCTGGCTTAACGCATCGCTGGCTTGTAGCAGTAAGGTAGATTTTCCGATACCTGGGTCGCCACCGATAAGGACGACCGAACCCGGCACAATTCCGCCACCGAGGACCCTGTCAAACTCCAACATTCCTGTTAAGTGGCGTTCCACTTCGCTTGCTGTAACTTGCGAAATGGGTTCAGGCTCACGGGATGCCTGTCCAATACCCCGCTGCCGTGACGGCGTAATGAGGGTTTCCACCTCTTCGGCGAAACTCTGCCAACTTTTGCAGCCTGGACACCTTCCAAGTGTCTTTGGCGTTGTATATCCACACTCTTGACAGACAAATTTACGTTTCTCTCGTGCCATATTTAACGGTACCCATCGCTCTATTGTTGACTTGGTTTCATACGCGTTCAGTTACCAATGATTATTGAAAAAACGGAATCCCGTTGTCCAGCGTCGATCCCCGATTAAATTCTCTGCACCCAGCAGGATTTGTCCGTACCGAAAAAACCGCAATGCGATTTCTGTATTCAACTCAGGGTCTTTGCTTGTCAATCCCACGCCCTCAACACTGAATCCCAATCGCCGGGACCACAACCACAAATCGAGCCCTGCTCCGACTCGGGACCGCATGAAACCGGCCCGTGCTCGGAGGTGGTCTGTAAAATCGTATGCATACTGAATTTCAAATCGAACTTTTTCGTCGCGAACCCCTACGCCGAGTCTATAACGTGCCTTTGATTGTGGCGCGATTGAAAATGCCAATTCGTTGTAAAGTCGTTCCTCAAGACTGAGATAGCGGAGTTCATAATCCCAGCCGAATTGAGGTGACTCAAGGCTGCCGAGTCGTCTCTCGGTTCGTTGTGAGAGTTCTGCGACAGCGTTTACCGCTTTATTAACGTTTTTTAGGATATGCCTCGTTTCTTCAAGCGGTTCCGGTGAATTAAGCAATTGCGCGAAAGTACCTTTACCTTCACTGAGTTTGGTAAGGAGTTGACTGACATTTGTCTCTAAGGCGTTGATTGCATTGGTCGTCTTCTGTAAATTTTCTATGATAGGTGCGATATTGGCTTCGCCGGTTTTAATGGCATCGCTCCCTTGCGAAACAAGCGTGGAAACCTGATTTGCTAACGTGTTAAAGTCTGTACGGAAATTCTGTGTGATACGCCGGAATTCTGATGTGGTTGCGCGGACATCGGTAAAGATCGTATTTAATTTTGGTGAATTTTGGTTCATCAATCTTAAGATTTCGCGCGTAATGTCACTCACATGGCTACTGACCATGAGAGAATCACCTTCCAGCTGCACGATAAAATTGTTAACCTTTGAAAGGGTTTCTCCAAAGCGTTTGTCGTTTGCTTGTGCGAGTTCTGTTAAAGTTTTGACTGTTTCGCCAGAATCAACACTTAATTTCTCAATGGTTTTTCCGGTGAGTGCGACGACATCGCGAATCTCTTTGATAGCGAGTTGAATGGCTTCTTGGTTCGCCTGAAGGACTTCATTAGCGGCAGCCGTGAGTTCGATGGCTTGTGTCATGCCAGCACTGGTCTGCTCAAGAAGTTCTAAGGCATTAACGGGGTCTGTTCCGATAATAGGTAAGTTCGCTGGTTTCAGGGGTGGATTTCCGATGGGTCCATTATCAAGTGCGATGTAGATTTCGCCGACGAATCCGTTCATAGAAATTCTGGCACCACAATCTTCCCGCAACCACTTAAACCCATTTTTGACTTTCGCTGTGATGTAGACATCATTCGTATCAGGTCGGAGTTCAATGGCAGTTACCTTGCCGATTGATACGCCAGATAGGTAAACCCCCGCGCCGACGTAGAGGCCATTGACGGATCGGAATTGGAAAGTCAATTCATCGCCGGCAGTTGCCCAGGGCCAATTCTCAGCATTTGTAAGCAGAATTGTCAAAAAAACGATTGCGATGAGAACCATCACACCGACTTTCACAGATGCTGTCCAAAAATTCATCAAGTTCTTCGGGTTGGAAACCCCCGAATTTCTTCGGGACGGAAAACCCGCTCCTGTGGTTGAAATTCAGGCGCGTGCGCACCTTATTTTGCTGTAGAAAACCGTTCGGTTTGTGGAGGGGTGCTTGGCAGGCACTTCACACAAGTTTCCCTGACTTCAGTTGGGGGTAGTTAACACTATCTGTTTAAGTACTCCTTCAAAATCGGGTTTTCCATATTGAGGATCTGGTCGGGGGCACCAAATAGGACGAACTGTTGTAAAATCGGGTCCTCAATGTTGATAATCTCGTCAGGGCTCCCATAAGCGATCTGTCTACCTTCATGGATCATAGCCATTCGCGTTGCGACACTAAAGGCACTGTGCATATCGTGTGTTACGACAACAGAGGTGACTTGCAGCCGCTCATGCAAATCGAGAATAAGTTGGTTAATTTCGTTACAGGTAACTGGGTCAAGTCCTGTTGTCGGTTCATCGTATAAAATAACTTCTGGGTTAAAAGCGAGTGCCCGGGCAAGACCGACGCGTTTCCGCATGCCGCCGCTCAATTCGGCAGGTCGTAAATCTTGAACACCTTCTAAATCAACAAGCGCAAGTTTCTCGTCAACGATCTTACGCATTTCCTGTTTGCTGTAGTCTGTGTGCTGATCGAGCATAAAGGCAACGTTTTCAGCGACAGTCATCGAATCGAATAGGGCGGCAGACTGGAATAACATTCCGACCTTTTGGCGAAGGAGATTCATCTTTTTGACTTTCAGTTTCGAGATTTCAGTGCCATCGAACCAAATTTCACCGGAATCAGCAGCAATCAGTCCGGTGATAATTTTCAGAAGTACACTCTTACCACACCCGCTGCGTCCCATAATAACGAGGGTTTCGCCACGTGGGATTTCAAGGTTTAGTCCGTTTAAAACATTTTTTCCGCCAAAATTTTTAGTAATATTTCTAACTGAAATCATATTTTTAGAGGAGTCAGTTATCAGTGCGGTTTTTCTGCGAAAAACCTTTCAGTTGTCAGTGGCGCGTCTAAAATTTGTGAGTAGCAACTTGGATTATAATTAGATCAATCCCAAGATGTTAAAAAGGATATGGTTTAAAACGAAGTCTAAAATAAGAATAGTGATGAGCGAAATAACAGCAGAACCGGTTGTCGCGGTGCCGACACCTTCAGCCCCGCCAGCAGTTGAGATACTAAACCCCTTGTAGCAGCCGACCGCCGCAATCGCCATGCCGAAGGAGGTCGCTTTAATTAAACTAATGAGGACGCTGCCGACAAAAAGGTTTTTTTGCGCCTCCAGAAGGAAGAAGTAACCATTTACATCAAACAGGGTAACAACAGCGACAAATCCACCTGCGATGCCTGCGAACGTTGAGAAGATCGTCAATGTCGGTAACATGATGGAACATGCGAGAAAGCGAGGCACAACGAGGTATTTGACGGGATTCGTCCCCATGACTTCAAGCGCGTCAATTTGCTCTGTGACCTTCATCGTTGAAAGTTCAGCGGTAATTGATGCCCCGATACGTCCGGCAAGCACAAACGCGGTAATCATCGGTCCCAATTCTTTAACAATGGATACACAGACAAACCTTGCAACTGAACCCTCCACCGCATACGGTTTAAGTTGAATGTAGCCTTGAACACCCAATACCATCCCTGTAAAGAACCCTGAAACGATAACAACAGCCAGAGAATTGAAGCCTACGAGTAATAATTGTTTAACAAGTAGATCGAATTGAAAAGGCGGACGGAAAATTTGAATGAGCGTTTGAAAAAAAAGTGTAAAGGCTTGTCCAAGCTCAGAAAGCACATTGTGCAGCCGAGTTGTGATACTTCTTAATATTGAGTGTGCCTGAAACCGACCGGAGGGTTCAGGTGTAGCGGATTGCTGATTCATTTTTCTTTAACTCGGATTTTCAAATCGCATCTGCTTTTTAGTAAAATAGAGAACGATATTTCCGGTCGGTCCGTTACGCTGTTTTTTAATCATGAGGACTGCTTCAACGCGATCGTCGGCTTCTTCATCTTCATAATAATCTTCTCGGTATAAAAAAGCGACGATATCCGCGTCTTGTTCAATTGCCCCGGATTCCCGTAAATCTGAGAGTTGTGGTTCTTTATTTGGACGGCGTTCCACTTCACGGCTCAACTGGGAACAAGCGATAATTGGTACATTGAGTTCCCAGGCGAGGACTTTCAAAGCACGGGATATTTCGGAAATTTCTTGTTCACGCTGATTGTACCTGCCTGTCCCTCTGAGGAGTTGTAAATAATCAACGATGATAAGGGCGAGATCGCCGTGTTCACCTTTGAGCCGCCGCCCTTCGGCGCGTAGCCCTTGAACGGTAAGTCCACGGTTGTCGTTAATGAGAATGGGGGCTCCTGACAATCTGCTGGCAGCTTCTGTCAAGGGTCGCCAGTAATCTTCGCTGAAGTTCCCGGTTCGGAGTCGCCCAAAGTCGATCTGGGATTCCGCCGATAACATCCGCATGACGATGTCTTGTGCGGGCATCTCCAAACTAAAAACCGCAACCGGACGTTCTTGGTCGATTGCGATATTCTGTGCCATATTCAGGACCAAGGTCGTCTTTCCCATACTCGGGCGCGCAGCGATAATGATAAAGTTACCGGGCTGCAACCCTGATGTCATGTGATCGAAATCCATAAAACCGGTGGGGACACCTAAGAATCGCTCTTGTTTGTGAAATAATTTTTCTATTGCATCGATACTCGTGGTGACCAGTGGATTAATAGGCTGAAATCCGCGCTGTGCATCGTTTTGTCCGAGTTCAAAGACGGCTTCTTGCGATTGATTGAGTACCTCAGCAAGTTCTATGTTTTCGTCTTGGGCGAGTTCGCGAATCGCACCACCTGCTTGGATTAACTGGCGGCGTGTCGCTTTTTCATGCAGAATATCGGCATAAAACTCCGTACTTTCCGTTTCGACAATAGGTGCCTGAAGTTCATACAGGTAGCCTGCACCCCCTGTCCGATTGATCTGATTCGTGCGTTTCAGTTCATCGGCAACGAGAAGCGGGTCAGCGTTGCTAACACGGTCGTATACAGCAAGGATCGCTGCGTAGATGAGTTGATGATCGGTTGTAAAAAAAGCATCAGAGGTATGCCCAAGCAGGGCAATTACCCGAGGAATAACCGACTTCTCGGTCATCATCGCGCCGAGTACGGCTTGTTCAGCTTCTCTGTCAGAGAGGGAGTCAACCGCCTGTGCTTGCATAATTACTCTTCACGTTCAACGACAACGCGGAGTTCAACAACAACATCTGTATGCAATTTGACTGGGACCATGAACACACCGAGTTCACGAATAGGCTCTGCGAGTTCAAAGAACCGACGCTCTAATTCAAAGCCTTCAGCGCGGACAGCCTCTGCGACATCCATAGAGGTAACGGAGCCGAAGAGTCGGTCATTTTCGCCAGCACGTCTTTTGAGGGTGCATGTAACACCGCTAATCTGCGCTGCGATTTCACGGGCGTGTTCTCTATTCTTTGATTCTTCTTGATTGATGACTCGTTTTTGATGCTCCAGATAGCGACGGTTTCGCTCTGTTGCATGCACAGCCAACTGCATCGGCAGGAGGTAGTTGCGTGCGTATCCGTCCGCGACGTTTAGTACATCGCCCGGTGCCCCGAGTCCTTCAACGCTTTTCTTTAGAATTACTTCCATAATTGAAAACCTAAACTATCTTTTGTAGGCGTGCCAGTTGTACGTGGCTGAACCCTACTGCTATCGTGTAAACGGTAACAGTGCCATATTACGTGCGCGTTTTACAGCCCGCGTTACCATTCGCTGTTGTTTCGCCGTTAATCCTGTAACTCGGCGACTTACAATTTTCCCACGTTCGTTAATAAATTTTCGCAGCGTATCTATATCTTTGTAGTCGAAAGATTCAATCTTATGATAGCGCTGCCTGCGACGGAATGCCATGTGATTTAGTTCCTTCGTTTTTAACGTATTGTGCATCAAAACGTTTCTGACGCGCCATATCTATAGTATCCTACAATACATCCATTAGGAGCTTAGCACGCGGGAGAACCTCCATCAGATGGAGGTTCTCTCAGGATACATTCACTTAAAATGGGATGTCGTCCTCTGTTGCGGAGGGTGCATCGCTTGCTTCGGGAGCCGGTGGTTCAGGAAAAGATTCGGATTGCGTCGGTGCAGCTGCGGGTTGTGCATCAGCATAACCGCCACTCGTTTCATCTTCATCGCGCCTTCCAACAAACTGAAATCGCTGCAAACGGACTTTGAGCCGGTTCCGCTTAGTGCCATCTTCGGCTTCCCAAGAATCAAATTTAAGAGACCCTTCTATGAAAATTGGGCTACCCTTTTTGAAATACTCGCCTACAATCTCGGCTTGCCTATCCCATGCTTCCACATCCACAAAACAGACATTTTCCCTTTGTTCGCCTGACTGTCGATCTGTATAACGCTCGCTCATAGCCAACCCAAAATTCGCGACGGCTGTTCCGCTTGGAAGGAATTTTACTTCAGGGTCCCGAGTAAGATTTCCCATTAGGATAACCTTGTTGTAACTTGCCATGGTTTTTCCTCTCTATATGCATGCTTTGGCTTTTGATGCTCTTTAAAAGCCCAAAGCCCATTGTCTAAAATTCAAGTGATACTTAGTTTCAAGCAGACTCTGTTGTATTTTCAGCCTCTGCGTCATCATCTGTCACATCTTCAACTGCGGTTTCTGGGTCATCATCTACCGCATCTTCAGTTTCATCTTCAGCTGCAGCTTCTGCATCCGCCTCCGATGTTGATTCCTTTGCTTCGGATGTGGGCTGCTCTGCCTCGGCGGCTAATTCGGATTTCAACTTATCTATATCATCTTCGTATTGCACGATCATGTAGCGCAGAATCGATTCAATGACATGCAAGGCCTGGTTTAATTGTGCGACAAAACTGGGGGCACTTTCAAAAATATAGAGCACATAATAGCCCTCATTCCGTTTTTGGATTGGATAGGCGAGTCGTTTCTTTCCCCAAGGATCAACCTTTAGGAGAGCTCCACCATTTTCGATGATGCCCTTTACCTGATTCGTAAGTGCTTCTGCTTCGTTTTCATCATGATCAGGCGTAATGATAAGCAAGAGTTCGTAAGGTTTCAAATTTTCATGCCTCTCTTCGGACTGATGGCTCCGCTGCTATAATTAGTACTTACGCATTCCGCTTTGCAGGCCGGGTTTTAAACCCCGCCTGCAGTAATACGCGGGTTATCATAGAAAAATGCGTAAGTCCTGATAATAAAAGCACGGAGCAGAGATTAATAAATATAAGTTAACGCCATCCAATGTCCGCACCTTGAAAGTGCGATTACAGGTTCAGATGGAATTCTATGCGTCAATTTTAGTTTATATAATTATACCACATTTCGATTCGTATATCAACCAAAAATCGCGTTTTTTTGGCTATTAGCTGTCAGCCATCAGCATGCTTCGCAGTGAGAACAATCAGGGGAATATTATCGGTTTTCAGTTATTAGTAGTCAATTCAGGACTTACGCATTTTTCTATGATAACCCGCGTATTACTGCAGGCGGGGTTTAAAACTCCGCCAGCAAGGGGGGATGCGTTAAATCTTGATTAGGTTGGAAGTGTTGCGTATGCTGTCACATGTAACGGTAGAAAGAAGGGACGTTTTGATGTGATAACCTCTTGCCGAATTCGTGCGGCTAATGTATCCACATCCACCTGCGCTGCTGTAGCAAGTTCGTACTTTTCGAGGAGCGGAAGGAGGCTCTGAAAGATAGTTGCCATGTATCGGTAGCCTGCCCATGTTTTAGCAGCACCGATCGGAGACTCAAGGTGCATCGTCGGTGGTGGCAAGCCTGCATCAACAAAAGCCTGATAAAGCCCTATGCCCATGTTGAGGTGCGCTTCTGAATGCTCAAACACATCCACAATCCATGTGATCAGCTGATTCATAAGTGGTGTATCTGGGTGTAAAAGGGCAGGATAGAGCGTATACTCCGGTTCCTGAAACGCGGCGATACCGCCCGGTTTTAAGTGTGTTATGAGTTTGGTGAATGCCGCTCTTGGCTCCGCCATATACATCAACACGAACCGTCCGGCAATCGCGTCAAATTTCTCTGAAAATACGAGGGATCGCGCATCACTCGCAATGAATTCGACGTTCTGCATACCTGCATCGGTTGCCCGTTGGCGCGCTGTGTCAAGGATTTCCGCGTTGACATCCACCCCAACGATCTGCCCTGTTGGTCCGACGAGTTCAGCGAGCATGAGTGCCACATCCCCTGCACCACTACCGATCTCAAGCACCCGCATTCCCTTTGAAATACCCGCCCGCTTACAAAGACGGCGTGTCGATTCTCCATAGATTCTCGACTGTTCTATGAGGCGGTTTGTTTCGTGGGAAGTGCGCCCTAACGTATAGGTGGCATCGCTCTTTGAGGCGTGCAGGTGCTCTGCGTAATCTTTCGCCATACATGGAACCCCTTTACGTCGGTAGGGCGGCGTACGCAGTGATGTGCGGCGGCAATAGGAGCGGTCGTTTTGATGTTGTGACTTCCGCTTGAATCCGATCTGCGAGTGTGTCAATATCTATCTCTTCAGCCGTTGCAATGCCATACGCCTCCATGAGCGGAACGAGGCTCCGAAAGCTGTTCGCGAGATACTCAAATCCAGGCCAGCCCTCAGGACCGCCCATGGGTGCCTCAAAGTGTAAGGTAGGTTCAGGCAAACCCGCATCAACGAATGCCCGGTAAAGTTCCATACCCATGTTGAGATGGGCACCTGAACGTTCAAACACTGTGAGCCCCCATTCAACCAACTGGTTTATCAAAGGTGTATCCGGATGGATAACCGTTCGGTAGAGCGCGAGTTCAGTATCCTGAAAGGCGACAATTCCACCGGGACGTAGGCGCGTTGCCAAATGTCTCAGTGCATCTGCTGGGTCTGCCATATAGAGCAGGACAAGTCTGCCGACGATGGCATCAAAGTCGTCTGGGAGTTCAAGCGTTCGGACATCACCGGCGATGAATTCCATGTTTGAAAAACCGGCTGCCTCGGCGCGTTCTTGTGCGGTTTTGAGGACGTCTGGGTTAACATCTACACCAACGACGGTTCCTTCGGGACCGACAAATTCAGCGAGCGTAAGCGCGACATCTCCTGCCCCACTGCCGACATCAAGTACTTTCATGCCTTTAGCGATACCGCTTCTGAGAAAAAAACGCCGTGTTACATCGTCATAAAGCTGCGATTGTTCGATTAAGCGTTGGGTCTCTTCCTCACTGCGCCCCATTGTATATTCTGCATCTCTGTTCTGATTGCTCATTTCACTTACCTCATTTCGGGAAAATTGCGATGTCCAGGGACCTCGCGTTTTATAATTGCTAAGTATTATGGGATAATCAATTGATGGAATTGTATCTTTCCATCTTTGATAGTATTGATAAGTAAACTCTTGACTGCATGCCGATTTTCATCATAGTGGGATAATACCGTAGCACCGCTGTAGTCCTGAGTCGCCTCAATTTGATCTCGAATTGCAGCGGGGGTTAGGTCGGTTGTCCGGCGCATCGCCTCAATGAGAAGGGTAGCAGCATCGTATCCGAGTGCTGCAGGTCCGTCGGGTGCGATGCCGTATTTTTGGGTGTAAGCGTCAACAAATTGACGTGCTGCTTCGCTTAATTGACCGTCGGATGCAAAATGGTTCGCGAAGAAACTACCTTCGAGTGCCATCCCACCAATTTCAACTAAATCGGGTCGATCCCAGCCATCACCACCGAGAAAGGTCGCAGAGATACCTATGTCGGCGGCCCTTGCCTGCTTAACCGCCAGTGGGAACTCGGGCCCTAAACCTGGTAAAAAAACAGCATCAACGGTTGGTTCAACAGCAGCAATCGCCAGCAACTGCTCGGTAAAATCTGTGGTGCCTGTCTCGTAAAATTGATGGATAGCAACCGTGCCGCCTTGTGCAGTAAAGTCCTCAACGAAAGTATTCGAGAGCCCTTCCGAATATGCGTTACCTGTTTCTGTGAGGACCGCGACTGTCGTTGCTTGCAATTCTTGCCTGGCAAAACCTGTCATTATGCTTGCCTGATACGGATCGATGTAGGCACCCATAAATGAAAAGTTCCCATTTCGAGGAACATCTGGGTTCGTTGGGTAGGTTGTCACCATAGGTATGCCGTGTTGCTGGGCAACAGCTCCGACCTCCACAGCCAACGCACTGTAATCAGGTCCCACAATTGCTGACACGCCTGCAGCAATCAACGCCTCGGCGTGTTGAACACTGAGTGCGGCATCTCGCTTGTCGTCTCTAATGAGTAGTTCTATCGGTAGCCCGTTGATTCCGCCTGCCGCATTCGCGAGGGTAACCGCCAATTCAGCACCATTCCGAGTTGTTCCGGGGTCAGGTGGACTGTAAATGAAACCGATTTTGACCGTAAGCGCGCCGTCAGCAGTCACTACCGCTTCGGGATCAACGACTCGTTGAATACGATCACAACTTAAAAAGAAAGTGCTTAGTAAGAAGAACGAGATGAAAATTCCGAAGATCGTTATATATCTAAGCACTTTGCTGTTCCGTTGAAATAGCATGAAAATTCCTTTCACGTTAGGAAGCAGCTGGGCAGCCGCTTCCTAACCCAAACTAAAAACCACATGATTCCTAAAAACTGTAACCAACTTTGGTATACCAGAACGCGCCGCCAAATCCATAAGGACTATACTCACCGAAGGGTCTGCCAACGATTCTGGCTGGAAATTCTTTAATATTGAAGGGCACGTCGGGTCCCTCTGCGGAAGTAATATTATCCGGTTCAACATTGAGAACATTATTCACACCAATCGTGATGCCTAAGTTTTCGATGACCGCATAACTGACTTCAAAGTCTACCAAAAACGCGCCCCCGTAGGTTTGCGCGCCTACAGCGTTCTCATACCAAGGTCCATAATAATTGACGCGTCCCAATACGCCTAAACTATCACCGATGGCTTGTGTTAACGTCATATTTCCGCGATGACGAGGGACACCTTCCTCCAATAGTCGGACGCGTGTGTCGTCAAGGATATCAGGATTACGTTCGGTTACAGTAGTCCCCGTGTAGTTATAAGCGAGACTCAGCGCACCTTCGAGTATTGGTGCAGTGAGAATCACATCAATCCCTTGGGTGCTCGTCTCAAATTCATTGGTAAAGAACCGGAACTCTTGTAGGTTGCCTGCACTCGTAATACCTTCAGCCACGAGCTGCTGGATTTGTGCCTCTGTGATATCTTTACCGCGCTGGAAGTCTTTTGTCGGAGCCAACCGATCCTCTACCTTGATATTGAAATAGTCAACAGTGATACTCGCGATGGCATAACTGATAACTGTTCCAACGGTGAAGTTCTTCGACTTTTCTGGTTCAAGTGCTTTGCCACCCACCAAACTTGCGGCGGCGTGCGTAGAAGGAATTGTCCCTTTATTGACCAATGTATTGTTTTCACCGAATTCCGTTGTGACGTTAAAGGCATTTTGCTGCCCGGGGGTCGGTGCTCTGAAGCCGGTGCTGTAACTGCCGCGTGCCCTTAAGTCAACAATAGGATCAATCGAAAGCAGTTCTTTGAGCGTATCGGTGATGCCGTAGTTCGTTGCGACTTTATAGTTGATTGTGCTTCCAAAATCGTCGAAATATTCACCGCGGACCGCAGCACTAACCGTCCAAAAGTCTAAAGGTCTCAACTGACTTTCCAAATAGCCAGCGAAGTTATATCGGGTCCAACTCCCCTCGGCAATATCACTGAAGCCGGGGAATCCGTTAGAGCCTGAACTAAATCCTTGGCTTGCCAGCGGACCGATTTTCCAAGACTCAATCTGTCCCTGCACAATTTCAAAAGTTTCTGTTCGGTATTCCAAACCGGAAGCAAGGAACACCATATCGTGTAGCGGATAGGTTAAGTCAAGATTAATATTCGTGTCCGCTTGGATATAATCACCCGGGTCAAATTCAGTCGGTGTATCTGGTCCGAGGGAGGCATTGACCGTATTTCTGATAAAGAAATCAGAGGCATGTCGTCCATAGGCAGCGCTTAAATCCCATCCCAAATCCGCCATAAGCACCCCTTTGACTCCAACGAGGAGCGAGGCATCCTGCGTGTCGGCACCGAAGCGAGGCGTAAATCCACCCGGAAAGAGTTCTTGGAATGTGAATAGATTCGGGTCATTCCTGACGGCTTGCAACCGTTCGGGATCAGGTTTGTGATTGGTTATCGGAATATCGTCAATATCGTGCGGATGGGGATCCTCTTTTTTAAATTCGGTTTTAAATTTGGTTTTAAATTCGGTTTCGTCAAATTCGGTTCCTGCTGCCGCCGCCTGCTCACGCGCCTGCTCAAGCGGTTGCTTAACTGCCTCATCAAGCCGTTCATCCCAAGCCGCCGCTTCCGCTGACAAACCCCGCAAATCTCCAACAAGCAAAGTCGCTCCATCATCGTTACTGAAGACGTGGGGTCGAGTATTGGGATTTCGGAAGTAGAATCCTCCTTCAACTTCCTTCTGAGCGTAATTCGCATGCCCGTAAAACTTAATGTCATCGGTAATGCTTGCACCGTAGTTCGCAAAAAGTTTGATGTCGTTCCTAATGATAGGGTGTCCCCACGGTTGGGCAGGGTCAGCGACATCCGTGTTTCCAACATCTATGAGAGCAGTAGCATCATCTCGTTGTACAGAACGATCTGTCTCATTCATGCCACCGTATTCTACACTGAGATTCGTCCAGAGGTCCTCATGTCCCAAACCGATATTACCCGCGAAAGAATATGTAAGCCCATCACCCGCTTGGAAAATACCGGGTTTGATTTCAAAAGAGCCGCCTTCATAATTGTCCTTAAGCTGTAGATTCATGACCCCTGCGATCGCATCGGAACCGTATTGCGCTGATGCGCCGTCTCGTAGCACTTCTACCTGCTTCAGAGCGATGGAAGGGATAGGAGAAAGGTCAGCACCTTGTGCGCCATCAGACAATCCATTTCCGAGCCAAGCAATCACGGAGGCACGATGACGACGTTTGCCATTAACCAGCAATAATGTGTGGTCTGGTGCCAATCCTCGTAGATTTGCTGGGCGGACGACAGTCGCCGCATCAGCAATCGGTTGTGCGTTGACATTGTAAGATGGCACTAAGTTTCTCAACAGGTCAGGTAAATCCGTGTTACCTTGTTTGACGAAATCTTCACTCGGTAAAACATCAATAGGCACCGCAGATTCAAGAATCGAACGTGGTTTTGCCCGCGTTCCTACGACGACTATACCTTCAAGCGTTACAATCTCTTCACTACTTGATTCTGTTTCTGAACCTTCTTCACCACTCTCCTGCGCTATTGCCACTGGTGCTAAACCTATAAAAACTGCGATAACAAGATGTACCAGCAGCAGCATCTGAAAATTAAGTGCGACTTTCATAAATGAAACTCCTTATTTTCGCAATGATGAATATGACTGTTTATTAGGAGGGTTGATGCAAATTGAGAAGGCACGGTTGAGAACCGTGCCTTCATGAATAGGTTTTAGAAACTGTATCCGACTTTGGCATACCAGTACGCGCCATCAAACCCAAACGGACTGAACTGTCCATATTTGTTGCCAACAGAACCAGCACCATTCGGATTTTCATCGGGATAGGTATTCAGGATATTTCTTCCACCGAGCGTGAGTGCCAATCCGGCCCCTACGGTGTAAGTGGTTTCTAAGTCAAAAATAACCCTTCCAGTGTATTCTCCAGTGCCTTCCACATCTGGATTCTGTAAGTAATCTTCAGAATCGAACCAACCGCTGAAATAGCTGGCGCGCCCGAGCACTCCCCAGTCATCCGTTATCGATTGAGCAACAGTCAGACTGGCGCGGTGTTCGGGTAAATTCTCTTGCAGTTCCCTGATTCGATGATCGTCCAGCGTGGCCGGATTGTGATCGGTAACTGTGGTGTTCGTGAAGTTGTACACAGCGATGAGGTTTCCGTTCGGTATAGGTACCGTAACGACGGCATCAATACCATTGGTTGTCGTAGAGAAGTCATTGATAAAGAACTGGAATGTTTCCAGATTCGCTGCACTGGTTACACCTGCGGCGATGAGGTCCGCCTTCTGCGCGTCAGTCAATGTAAAGTGTTGTGACACCGATAACCGGTTTTTCAGCCGAATATCAAAAAAGTCCATCGTGAAGTTTACGCCCAAAATATCGACGGTAAATCCACCTGTGAAGTTATTTGATGTTTCCGGGTCAAGCGAGTTATCTTCCTTACCTGTTACAACACCGACAGCAGCGTTGGTAGAAGGAATTGTTCCTTTATTAACGAGATCACCCTTCGCAAAATCGTATTCAGTGGTAATGTTGAACGTATTTTGCTGCCCGGGTGTCGGTGCGCGGAACCCGCTACTATAACTTCCCCGCAACCGCATCGTTTCCGTAACCTTGTAGTTTACAGCGGCTTTGTAGTTCAGGGTGCCACCGAAAATCTCAAATTGTTCACCGCGCACAGCCAGCGCGATCAGGAGCGGATCAATCGGTCTGATTTCAGTTTCCAGATAGGCGGCAACGTTGTAACGGTGCCACTTGCCTGCCGCGACTGGGCTGAACCCCGAAAATCCGTTGGATGCGGCAGTGAAGCCTTGCGCTGCGAGGGGCCCGATCTGATGCGACTCACGTTCGCCCTCTATGATTTCAAATCCTTCGTTCCGATATTCCAAACCGGAGGCGAGGAACACCATGTCGCTGAGCGGATAGGTTACATCAAAGTTGAGGTTATAATCCGTCTGGATATAGTCGCCCGGATCAAAATACGTCGGTGTATCAGGGCCGAGCGAAGCATTAACAGTGTTGAAGATAAAGAAATCAGCATGGTTGCGTCCAAAAGAGCCACTCAAATCCCACGTTAGGGGTTTGCCTAACGCTTCTTCCAGAGCGGTGCCTTTAACGCCAACGACGACGGAACTATCCCACATGAATGCACCGAATCTGGGTGTGAATCCGCCTGGGAACATCTCTTGGAAATTGAAAAGATTCGGGTCATTCCTGACGGCTTGCAACCGTTCGGGATCAGGAACGTGGTTGACGATCGGGATATCGTCAGCATCGTGAGGCGACAGTTCGGGGAACGCCTCCCCGGCTTCCACTGCTGCCGCATTTTCGGCTTCCCACGCCGCCTTTCGGGCTTCCCAATCCGCCATCTCCGCTGTCAAACCCCGCAAATCTCCGACGAGCAACGTATCATCCTTCCCAGTTGGGCTAAACACGCCATTGCGAGTGTTTGGGTTTCGGAAATAGAACCCGCCTTCAACCCGCTTTCGGGCGTAGTTGGCATGCCCATAGAAATTGATGGTATCTGTGAGGGTGGCCCCGTAGTTAGCAAACAATTTGACATCATTCTCTATAATCGGCTGTCCCCAAATTTGCGCGGGGTCTTTCACACTGAAATTGCCAGCCTCAATCAATTTGATGGCATCCGTACGTTGGATAGACCGGATGGTCGGATCTGCGCCGCCGTATTCAAAACTGAGGCTACTCCACGCGTCAGGGTTCCCTAACCCGATGTTGCCGGCGAGCGCAAATTGCCGACCGTCGCCGAATTGGTAGATACCGGGTTTAAATTCAAACGAACCGCCTTCATAGTTGTCTTTCAATCGAAAATTCATCACACCCGCAATGGCATCAGAACCGTATTGTGCGGATGCACCATCACGGAGGACCTCTACCTGTTGCAGAGCAATTGCGGGAATAGGTGCCAGGTCAGGTCCCTGTGAGCCATCAGACAGACCATTTCCGAGCCAGTGAATCACTGCTGCACGGTGTCGTCGTTTGTTATTGACGAGCACGAGTGTATGGTCTGGGGCAAGTCCCCGTAAATTCGCCGGACGGACGACCGTTGACGCATCACTAATCGGTTGTGTATTGACGTTATAAGATGGCACCAAAGTTCTCAGCAGATCCGGTAGATCCGCGCCACCCTGCTTCTCAAAGGCTTCATTTGACACAATATCGATCGGTACTGCTGAATCTAAAACAGAACGCGGTTGTGCCCGAGTCCCGACCACAACAAGGCTCTCAAGCCTGACAGGTGCATCCCCTTCAGAGGCTTCTTCGGTTGCTTCTGCCTCACTCGTCGTTTCTTCTGCTTCCTCTGCCGGTTCGGCGTGTTGGTCTGCCATAACTGTCGTAAACGTGCACAGCAAAATGCCTATAACAATACCAAGCACGAAGAAGATCGGTTTAATATCGTTTTTGTATGTCATACAATTTTCCTTATGATTTTGGCGTAAACGCCAGGTTTTCACTACTGATTTCACAATTGGTGATAAATTAACACGGCTGTTTATGGAATGATATAGTTAGAAAACGTAGCAAATAATCTACGTCTCCTTTACAGGTTAATACTATAATTATACTGAATATAATGCCATTATGCAAGTTACGGCGCAAAAAATGTAATATTAAGGTGCCAAGGTTGTTGTATTCGGCGATTTGAGGCATCAACATTTGCAGGCTAATTCGTGAGTAAGGCGAGAAACCTCAGAGCTATTCAATTTTAAGAAATTATTCGGTTGGACGTCTTTTTTTCCAGAATCCGCTGCGAAATACTGCGAAATCTAGCGAAAATTTCTGCGTTTTGTTTTAATACATAACATAGATTAAGTTTTAACGCCTGCGAAAAGGACAACACCAAACACCAAAAACCTACAATTGAATGACCCTGCAAGAAACCTGATTTAGACTTGACAATGAAAATATGTTGGTATATACTTAAGTAATGTGCTAAATTAATGCCATATCCTGCTTGGGATACGAAAGTGTTGTCTGAGGCATCTATCAAATAACTCATTAGTCGCAAAAATACCAGAACTTACGCATTTTTCTATGATAACGGATGTCCTACGCACTGCAGGCGGGGTTTTAAACCGCGCCTGCAAACGGGGTTGCGTAAGTCCTAAAATACATTACCATGGCAAAGAAAAAAGGTCGCCGCACCACAAATGTGGCACGGAAGCGTGAGAAACGAAATCGCGACCGGAAATCCAGACAAAAGCAGATTGCACTCGAAAAGCAACGTAAGCTGCTTCATGAAAAATCGGAAGAAGCATATCTACATGCCTGTATCTCAGCGAGCCGAAAATTGCTTGACGAACCTGAGTTTGAGGGGATACTTTTCGACACCGAACTGATGCAGAAACGGGTCATGGAAGTCCTTGACCGCGTTGAAACAGAGAGTGAAGGGACACCTATAGATGAACCAGAGCCTTTGCTTGAACCTGAAGGCGATCCTATCCATCTCACGGATATATATGTAGATGAAGCGTCCATCAATGCGGCACGACCAGCTGTCATGTCGGAAGCGGAAGAGGCATGCGATCATTTTCGTTTAGAGGTCCTCCCACATCTGGTCACACCGGACTTCATGGAACAATTAAAACGGGCACTCACAGCATGTGAAAGACGCCTGAAATTAACTGGCAACCGAGACCTCGCTGAGGTCGCTTTCGTTACCTCTTCGCTTTTTGAAGCAGCACCACCGGAGATATTGGCGTTCCACCCGATGATTCAAACGATCGGTATCGAAAGCCTACGGATGGTTGTGGAACAACTTGACGTAGTTGTTGACGGTCGAGAAGATGTTAAAGAAATTCTCTCCGATGTCTTAGCGCAGGAAGATTCGGAAACGTATCCATCTCAACCCATTGCTGCCTTTTCAAACACTGGCTTAGACGAAGCAGACGAAAAAAATGAGGATATTGAATCCGCTGCTATGGAATTGATTGCTTTTGAAGTCGATGCGGAAGATGTTGATCTTGAATCCGCTTTAACCACTCCTACAAAAACGGAAATAGATCCACCGGAACCTGTACAACTTTCGGAGCCGGAGTTGGTTATTCCACAAGAAACTGCGCCACCAGAGGTAGCATCGCCGCCACCGACACTCTCACCTGACGAACTTCCGGCTCGGGCACTCTATAAAAATTTCGATGGATTGGCTGTAAAAGAGAGTTTCAAGGGGACAACAGATGATGGGTCTTTACAAGAAGGGCTTGCAAACTATACTTTGGTAAGCGAAAGCGAAAAACAGGTTGAATTTGTTGATGAAGAAAACGGACGTTACATTACGATTACCGAAGACAGACTTGAGTTACATGCGTGTTCAGAGGCAGAACTTGCCACTGCAATGGCAGAAGTAGAATCACATTGTACATCGGGAGTGATGTACCTTGCTAAAACAGTAGAAGAAAGGGGGTAAAATTGTGCCAAGAAGTAAAAGCGGACAGGTCCGGCGTCGGACACAAATCCGTCAACGCCAGTTACGGCGACTGAAAAGAAAGAAAGCGGCATTGAAAGAAATCTTGCAAAATCGAGAAGTTTAAGCATCCCCCACTGCAGGCGGGGTTGATGAAGATTAACTTTTTAATTCGGTAATTTCTTGGTGAAGCCCGGTGCGGTTCCAAACCGCACCTACCGGGCCTGGGGAAAATATAGAATTACCGAAATATTTTCTTAAACTTCATCAAACCCCGCCTGCATTTTGAGTTGCGGCGGGTTGCCGTGCCCGCCTGCGTCGCTATTCATGTTATTTTTTTCCCACCTTTTCAAAATGCACAAATTCTGTGGCATCTAACCGCACAGCGTCCGCACTGCTCTCCTCAAGATACCCCATTCTGAGCAAGGTAATTATCTCATGAGCGGTAGGAGCGTTAAGGTGTTGGCGGATGAGTTCACGATCTGCTGCACGCTCCAGCGGTGCGCTGACAAACTGCACACCGATTTTTAGGGCGGTCGCAGCGAGGAGTACATTTTGGATCAACATCCCCATGCTTAGCCACATCCACCGAGTCCCGCCTTCACCGGGTGGATACCGCTTACAATTCATCGTCACTAACATAAGCAGGGGTGCTTCTCGTACCTGTGTAGCAATCTCTTTGGCGGGTATTTTACCTGCGCCTAAATGCCCGAAAATTGTAAATGATTTCGCGTTTTTTAATAACCCCTGCAGTAGTTTTTCAGGGGCATCCTGCAGCGGTTTTGGTAGCGTGACGTGATCGGTCAGGAGAACACCATCACCGCGTTCGTGCCACTCTGCCTCCGTGAGACGCATCCACCGACTGTTGTCATCAAGAAATTTTGGATCCTTGAATTGTTCGACGATGGCACGTTCTGTTATGTCGGCGAGTGCTGCTTTGCCTTCTGCTTCCTGAATAACCACGAGTTCCCAAGGTTGGACATTGAAGGGTGAGGGTGCCCACCGCGCAGCCTCGATGAGTTTCTCAAGGTCATCAGGTGCTATCGGGCGTTCTTGGAATGCGCCGCGATGGCTTCGGCGTTGCGTCATTGCGTCAAAAACGTTCATAAGTTCGCAAGGCTCCGATGGCGTTTTAGGATTTCTGCGGGTGATGCGGTGCCGGTGGTGCCGATTTTGGTGACAGTAATTGAAGCGACGAGATTCCCAACATAAGCCGCTTCGACAGCCGCATTGATTCCAAGGCTGCAGAGTGTCGTCACAAGTCCCGCCGAGACGCTATCGCCTGCGCCAACCGGATCGGTCTCATCATCAATCGGGATACCGGGGATGTGTGTGAACGCACCGTTATGGTAGACGAGGATGCCATTTTCGCCGAGCGTGACGTACACTGTATTTTGGGTCTGTGCCGCGAGGGTAAGCGCGCACTGCTTCGCTTCTTCGATATCAACCTGATGTCCACTCCATTCTGGCTGAATCGCACGTTTTGCCTCAAATCGGTTCGGTTTAACGATGACATTTTGATACGCACCAATCCGGGTGCGGGAGTCAGCGAAAAAGATTTTTTCAGGGAATGCCAATGCTGACTCACATAATACGTTTCTCACACGGCTTGTCACGACCCCTAAGTTCTCAAGCGGCATCTGATCACCGACGATGATACCGTCAACAAGTGGAATGCACGCTTGAAGTGCGTCAATAACGGATGCTTCAACTTCTGGTCCCATTGGGGATTGGTTCTCAATATCAAACCGCGGTCCCTCTATTTCCACACCTTCATAACCACGGTGAATCGGTTTGAGATAGGTCGGCGTGACCCAATTTGGCACCTGTATCATAAAATCCGTCAGGCATCCATTTGTTTGTAGGCAATTGCGCAGCGTCCCGCCAAATCCGTCTTCACCGATGACGCCTAACGTATAGACCGTCTCTACACCTAACGCTTTTAGATTGTTTGTGACCGTCCCTGCCGCGCCCGGACTATAACGTTGTTCAACAACAGGATTTGTATGCCAAGGTGTTTCCAATGACAGCGTTGAACGGACTTTGTCTATATACCAGTAGGCATCGAGATAAAAATCCCCGACGACCAGGATTCGCTGATCACCAAAACGATTGAGGATAGTTTTTAGGCGTGCTTCGCTAATCAAGATGTCCCTCCGATGTCTTGCGATCCACCGAGCATAGACGTTCATTATAGCACACCTCACTTTTTACGGAAACTCCAATTTGCAATATCACGCCAGATGTGGTAAAATATAAGGTATCCATTTTTTAGCAGGTTTCAGCTGACAAGTTACGTCGACTTCTTTAGAGCAAGTTTCGGCTTGCAAGCTACGCCGAAATATTACACTAACTTTTGGAGAAAACTTATGTACAAAATCGGTCTCATCCCTGGCGATGGAATCGGCCCCGAAGTAACACGCGAGGCGATGAAAGTCTTCGGGGCAGCAGCCGCAGCAGCAGGAATACAATACGAAACAGTTGAATACGATGTCGGTGGCGATCGGTATCTCGCGACCGGCGAGGTGCTACCGGATTCCGTATTAGAAGAACTCCGAGGACTTGACGCTATCTATCTTGGTGCTATCGGACACCCCGATGTTAAGCCCGGTATTTTAGAGAAAGGTATCCTGTTAAAAGTCCGGTTTGAACTCGATCTCTATATCAACTTGCGTCCCGTCAAACTCTACCCTGGCGTGCCAACCCCCGTGAAAGACAAAGGACCCGAGGAAATTGATTTTATCATTGTCCGTGAGAATACCGAAGGCTTATACGCAGGCATCGGTGGTTTCCTGAAACGCGGCACGCGCGACGAAGTGGCTATTCAGGAGATGATCAACACCTACAAAGGCGTGGAACGCTGCGTTCGCTATGCGTATGAACTCACCAAAAAACGGAACAAAGAAAATACCTTGACGCTCTGCGATAAAGCAAACGTCCTCACCTACGCACATGACCTCTGGCGGCGTGTCTTTGACGAAGTCGGTGAAGACTATCCCGACATCAAAAAAGAATACGCATTTGTTGATGCGACAACGATGTGGATGGTGAAAAATCCGGAGTGGTTCGATGTTGTTGTGACGTGTAATATGTTCGGCGACATTATTACCGATCTTGGCGCGATGATTCAAGGCGGTATGGGTGTCGCTGCATCCGGCAATTTGAATCCAGAGAGCGTTGCCATGTTTGAACCGATCCACGGTTCCGCACCCCGTTACACTGGCAAAAACCAGATTAATCCAATCGCGGCGGTCGGGGCAGCAGGAATGATGCTTGATCACCTTGGGTATGCAGACGCAGCGACAAAAGTGGAAAAATCCATCAGTGATCTACTCGCGAGTGGAAAGATCAAAGATCTGGGTGCAGGGCGGATGGGCTATACCACTGAAGAGGTTGGAGACCTCATAGCAGAAGGGCTGTGATGGCATCCGTTAAACCCCCTAAATCCCGTTATCAGGGGGACTTTAAGAGTTAAACCCCCTAAATCCGCCTTATCAGGGGACTTTAAGAGGCAATGCGTAAATCCTAAAAAATTTGGAGCGTTGTAATCTCAGGTGAGACGTGCTGTAAAGTTAATCCGGTCTGAATAACGGTTCCATCGAGTGAAGGTGTACATATCGTAAGCACTCAAGGGTTTGTACCCCGCCTTTTTAAGGAGGTCATTGACGGTGCTGACTTCAAAGATGCGCTGCTGATGGACCTCCTCATAGCGTCGAAATAACTCGCCTTCACGGATGAAAAAGGTTAGTAAGGTGCGGCACATTTTGGTGTGATGGATATAGGTGTTTTTCCAGATATAGGTATAGTCCTCATGATTTGAGGCGAACGTTTTGTTGTGGAAATGTTCAACGATGTTTCGTTCAGTCGTCACATCAAAAATAAATAGACCGTCGGGTTCCAGATGCTTCGCGACGGATTCAAAAACATTGTGCAACTCGGTTTCATCGTGGGCATAGTTAATGCTATCATAGGTGCAGAGAATTGCGTCAAACTGTTGGTTCAACTGGAAATCACGCATATCACCGTGATGTAACGCAATGTCCACGTCATGTGCAGTCGCTTTCTCTGTCGCAATTTCCAACATACCGGTTGCGCGGTCAACACCCGTCATTTCATAGCCTTTCAGTGCGAGTTGTATTGTCAATGCGCAAGTACCGCACGCCAAATCGAGAACGCGGCGCGGTTTACAATCATATTTGTCGAAGAGTGACTCGATGTAGTGGGTCCAGCGCGTATAATTGACGTTTGTCATCATCCGGTCATAGGCGTAGGCAAATTTTTCATAAGGGGGCGTCAGGTTTGTTTGCATTGTTTAAGTGTCGCCAGCAACTGATGATGCAAGTCACTCAGTGCCTCCTTTAACTCCGACAGAAGCATTCATCATTCGGAGGAGTGTGTTAATTTCATCAGCGTCCCAAACTTGATCATCGTTGGCTTCTATCGCATACCTGCCAACAGCTTGAATCTTACGGAGGCTGATTCTCCCGGTTAGGAAACTGAACGGAAGCTGCATGCCAGCGGTTTTAACCCGATCAAACGTCGTTTCAATGTCATCTTGGTTGACACCCTCAGGGGCTTGTCGCATCAGTGCGTCCTTCACCATATCCGCGCCGAAACCGAATAATTCCTTGATGATAAACCATTGCAAAATTGCAAGGCATATTGTAAGGATTAAAAGAACCGTCAAACCTTTGACGATGTGGCGTTTCCACTTTCCGTTTTGGATACTCACGTTTAATTTACCTCCGAGTTGGATCCTATATTTGCTTCTTATACTAACACTTTACGCAGATATTGTCAATAGATTTTCTATCGCGAATGGTTATCAGTTATCGGTTATTAGTTGTCAGAATATTAACCATCAGCGGTCAGCCGTCAGTGGAATGGTTGTCAGGAAAAATACAGCGAGAGCAGAAAAATGAGAATTGGTATTGTGGGCAGACCACAGGTCGGAAAAACGACAGTGTTTAACACCTTAGCCGAATCAAATGCAGAAATTGGGGGCTACACGAGTCGCGGTCAGATCAATCTCAGCACCGCCAATGTACCAGACGAGCGTCTGGAGCGTTTGGCAGAGATAGTTGGTTCCCAGAAAACGACACCTGCGACAATCGACTATGTGGATGTCGCTGGGGTGACCAAATCGGATGTGGAGCAGGCAGAATTGGATTCTGGGATGCTGGCGGAACTCCGTACCGTCGATGCGCTTGCGCATGTCGTTAGGCTTTTTGAAGATGAATCGGTGCCACATGTTGACGGCAGTGTTGATGCCGGACGCGACATCGAAAGTGTCTCCCTTGAGTTTGCGCTGGCAGATCTGCAAATCGTTGAAAATAGACTTGACCGACTCCGAAAGCAGTTTCAAAACCAAAAACTACCCGAACAGCAAAACGAAATTCGGATTTTAGAAGCGTGTCAAGCGACTTTGGAAAAGGGAGAACCGCTTCGCACGCTTGATTTATCTGACAACGAAGAAAAGTTGATACGCGGCTACGGATTTTTGACACAGAAACCATTGTTGCTGGTCTGTAATATCAGCGAAACACAACTCGAAGCGGTTGATGAAATTCGTGAACGTTTCAGTAAATATGAAGCGGAGCCGCAAACAGCAGTGATTGTACTCGCCGCGCAATTAGAGATGGAACTCTCACAACTTGATGCGGCTGACGCTGAGATTTTTATGGAAGAGATGGGACTACGCGAATCCGCTTTAGAACGATTTATTCAGACCTCATATAAGTTATTAGGGCTAATCACGTTTTTCACAACCAACCCGACGGAGGCACGCGCATGGACGCTGCGTGAAGGCCAAACTGCCGTTGACGCAGCAGGACGTATCCATACCGACTTTGCGGACGCGTTCATTCGTTCCGAAACGCTTAGCTGGACTGACTTAGTCGAGTGTGGTAGTTATCCCGAAGCGCGGAGCAAAGGCTTGCTGAGAGCCGAAGGTAAAACGTATCAGGTTCAAGAGGGGGATGTCCTGCTCATTTTGGCGAATCCAACGAACTAAACATGCTGTCTCGCAAATCCGCGATTGCTTCCATTATCTGGTTGCCCATCTGCTGATACATTTCACGTCTCGTCTCGAATGCCTCGGCGATAAGTTCAAGCGGCTCACCAAAGGTGACCATCAACTTCGCTCGGCGCAGCCGTCTACTGCTGCGGGGTAACATCCGTTCCGCCCCACTATGAAAGACAGGAATTGTCGGTACACCCGCCCTATCAGCAATAAAACACGCCCCGTCGCGCGCCTTCCCTAATGTCCCATCAACGCTCCGGGTGCCCTCTGGGAACATAAGTACGACGTTGCCTGCTTTTAAAAGCGAAATAGTCTTTCGCAGCGCGCCTAAGTCAGGCGCGCCTCTATTTACAGGGTAGGCGTTATACATTGAGATGAGTTTCCCTATACCGGGGATGTCGAACGCGGTGCTCCGTGCCATGAAATGAATTTCACGGTTTGCGGCGGAACCGACAATTACTGGGTCAAGGAAACTGACGTGGTTTGAGACGAGCAGCACGCCACCCTCTTTTGGAATGTGGTGAACACCCTGAACCTCAAGGTGTCCCATGGTTTTACAAAAGATATTTGTGAGTCGATGTCCCCATCGGTAGAGTGAACGGGGGGTCCAAAATTGATTATTGGTATACCACATAACTTACTTTGCGCAGCCCTCGTCTTTGCCTATCTTTGCTATAATAAAATCAACTACTTCATCAATCGTTTTATCGGTTGTATCAATGGTAATCGCGTCGTCTGCGGCACGAAGCGGACTATGTGCCCGTGTTTTATCTTTCTCATCGCGTGAACTAATTTCTGCTTCAACCGCTGCTAATGTTATATCGACGTTTTGCGCTTGAAGTTCGGCGAGTCTCCGTTTTGCCCGCTCTGTTACAGAAGCGTCAAGATAGAATTTAAAATCGGCATCTGGAAAAACAATCGTCGTCAAATCTCTGCCTTCAGCAATGATACTTCCCTCGGCACCGATCCGCTGTTGATGCTTGACAATCTCATGGCGAATCTCCGGTATTTTTGCAACGTCCGCAACGCGTCTGTTAACTGCTGGGGTGCGGATTTGGACAGATACATTTTTGGTATTGAGCAAAATGGTCTTGCCGTTATCCGCGAATTCGATGTGACACATTTTCACCCGTTCAATGAGTTCGGGACTATCTGCTGCAAGTCTATCCTGTATTGCCAACAGGGTCACGGCTCGGTACATCGCGCCAGAATCAAGATAAAGGAGTCCGAGTGTTTCTGCGATGCGCCGTGCAACCGTGCTTTTTCCAGACCCGGCGGGTCCGTCTATCGCGATCGTTACCTGAGATCCAATCTTTTTCATGCGCCTCCCAATTTTTCTCTACGTTTTTTGACGGTAACTTGTGCTGTCAGAAGGACACGTTCGATCTCAGCGAGGTTATCCGTCTGAAGCAAAGTTTTGAATTCGGTTAAGTTTTCAGTGATGTTATCAATCAACGATACGAGGACATCTCTGTTCTGTGTGAAAATGCCGGTCCATAAGTCTGGCGATCCCGCTGCGATACGGGTAGAATCTCGAAAGCCGGTCGCTGTGAAATCCAGTGCTTTGCCCTCTTCAGTTTCCGCATTCGCGACGGTGTTGGCGAGGATACTTGCAACAAGATGCGGGAGGTGGCTTGCAGCACCGATGAGCAAATCATGGGTTTCAGGCGAAAGGAGATGTGGTACTGCGCCAACAAATTCCCACAAGTTTTTAATGAGTGCTAAGGCATCCGCGTCGGTGTTTTCTGTCGGCGTTAGGATACATGTCGCGTTTTCAAAAAGCGTTGCCTTCGCTGCCCCGACACCGGTTTCATGAGAACCCGCCATCGGATGTCCACCAACAAAAGAGAGGGCATCTGCCCTCTGTTCCTGTAGTTGTGCTTCAACTGTCTCTACTAACACTGATTTCGTGCTGCCTACATCCGTTAGCACGATCCGATGGCGTTGTGTGTCAACAGATTCAGCAATGCGTTGTACTAACGTCGGAACTAACGCAACAGGCGTGCACAACACAACCAGATCGGTGTCTTGTAGTCCGTCCGATACCTCTGTTGTTATCACATCGACAGCATCGTGTTCAAGCGCATTTTCAAGTCTACCGATATTGCGTCCTAATCCGATGCGTTGTCCTTGAAATCCGTTCTTTTTTAGGGCAAGCCCAAGCGAACCGCCGATTAATCCAACTCCCCATATAGTAATTTGACGAACGGTCCTTAAATCTGTAAACATACCGTGGGACATCCTCAAGCAGGTCTTTAGCCATCGCGGCCCTACAATTCAATTTCATCAAGTGTTTGAGCCGTTGCTACTCTCTCAAAAAGCGAATCAAGACGTGAAAGACTTCGGATTGAGTTAATCTCGCTAATGAAGGTTTCAGGAACCGGGTCAAACCGAATCTGCAGCAGTTTCAGCACTGCCGCTTGCTTCGCGCGTGTTTCACCGCGTTTCTCGCCACGTTCCTCACCACGTCTTTCGCTGAGTTCAATGATTGATTGTGCCATTGTTTCTACCTCCGTTGTGTCTGTGTGTTCATCAATGAGTGCTAACAGCTCCTCCTGTTCTTTATTCGGGCGGCGATGCAGAATCAGCAAAATCAGATATATAATCGCACGATGACGCTGTGCTGTCTGCTCTGCTTCAAGCGTGTTCAGACGCGATATTGCTTCGAGCAAGGCACCCTTTATTGATGTTTTGTCCGCATTTTCTTTTTGAAGGACTGTCAGCAACCATCCGAGCGGATGATCCGTTCGTGTGAAATTTGCTGCATCTGTTTCCTTTACATTTAGCAATAGAGTGTCAAAGGTCGGAACAAACCGAGAAAGAACATCGGGAATGTCCATTATACTATTGAGCGTGAGTGGGGTATTCCAACGCTGCAGCCCCGTGTAAAACACTATCGGAAGAATCGGACGCAAACACCACTCACTTTTCGGAACATTCTTCGATTCCCACTCCCGACGCTGGGAATCCCAAATCTGCGTCATGTAAAACAGTACCCGAAAACCCATCGTCACATCAATGGTCGATTGGTGTTCAATGAGAATATAAATGAGAAGTTCATCGGCTTCTGTGCCGCTATGAAATGGAACCCTAAATATGATGTCAGACTCTTGTTCTCGCAAGGTATCAGAAACAAAACTCCTATTGAGTTGTGTGAGTTGGTTGAAATCAATTAACTCAGTGAGTTCATCTAATCTTCGGGCAGGAAACCCAATGCTTTAGCGTTGGGAGGAATGCCCGCTCCTGTAATTGAAATTAAGACGCGTGAGCACCGTAAAATCACGGGCTTTCGCATTTTGGCACAAGCGTTTACCTTCCAAAGAATACAACGCTATCCCCTGTTTACCAAAACCACTGATACGCGTTAGACCATACTTGAGGTGTCTCACTAAAGTGTTCTTTACCAATCCATACCAAGTCGTGCCACCATAGCGCGGTCTTTTCCCGCCTTTCTGTGGGTTCTGCCTATGGAGTTCACGCCGGCGTATCGGGATAGGCGATATACAGAATATATCTGTGTTATCTACAACACCCTCACCCCCAACGACATGGTAAGCGAGACACCAAGCATCTACGCAATGTGCCTCAAAGGTTTCAGCGAGTTTCTTGGAAGACTTCTTGAGACCGAGACTCTCCCGAATCTCTTGGGTTTCCCACCCTTGAAGGGTTAGCAGTTTCCAACGTTTTTCTATTTCAGTATAGAACCATTGCTTGCCAACTTCAAGTGGGCTAAAAGAGGTGTTCCACTTCTTGACATGTGCTATCGTTGGTGCTTTGATGTCCTCTACACATACATGCGTGATTGGAAACATTTGACGCAACCAATCAAGGATCCGAAGTTTCCAATCCCATCTCGCACGCGTGCCAGCAGGAATACGTTCCTTGTTCGCCATACGGTTGGTTCTCTGCTTGCGGTTCGGACATTTACGACAACGCCTACCTCTACGCAACTCGCGACGCTTTTCAACTTTCTTACCGACTTTGCTGTGAGCATCGGCTTGCACATTCAAGTAGGTATGTTTTTCTGATTGGACGCTAAAACCTTCCTTTTTGCTACCGGGGTCAATACCGACAGCAATCTCTTGGGTGTCTCTATCAGAGGGGGCTTTGTTGAGACGGATACAATATATGCCGTTATTCCAATAAGGTGTTGCTTCGCCACGGTTGATAAGTTTTCTTGCGCGTGCGGCGTGCAGAGGCATCAGTTGCTGTCCATCTTTGGTTTTTACAGGCACAAACATAAGTTTGTCTTCTCCCTTACGGGGTATATGTTGCCCCTTCGAGATCACGTTCCAGAGCGGATATAGACTTGGGGAGCATCCATACCGTCTTGGGGTGTGCCACCACCAGGGACGCGATATTTTACTCTAGAAAACCGTTTACCTTGTGGGTCCCCGTGTGGCTACGGATATTCACAAGCCCAAGCCTTTAGGCTTGGGTAGTTGACAGTCCTTAGATTTTCAAATAGGTTTTTAGCATACACTATATTTTAATCAGATATATGAGTCTTTGTCAAGCGGAAAACTTCGTTCGGCTTTATCTGTTTCTTCACCAGATAAACCGATACATCGGCTTTTGTAGGAAGATACCGAGAAGTCCCCAGACGCTGCCGACAAAGAACTCTCCTAAAATCAATCCGAGAAAGAATGGGGCAACCCGTCGAAACGTCCGCACGCCACCGAAACGTAGGATCGCTAACTTGATAAAGTAACTGATAAAAACCGAAAACCAGAAGAAATTGACTGCCCAGGTACCTGAGATCGCGTATCCAATCGGATACAGGGGCCACCAGAAAAATCGGAGTCGAACCAACGTGAGACAAAACGCGAACAGCAGTCCGAAAACCGTAGCGATCAACGACGGAATATTTACAGGCATCGGATTTGTTAACCAATTCTGTGTGCGGTTAAATACGGAGCCTGACCAGACCTCAATCGCGCCATGTTCATAACCGATATGGAGCGCGCCCCAAAAAGCAGCGAAAGGGCTTATCACCATTGCAAGCAGCATTGCGATAGCCATCCGTCGCGAAGAACTGCGTGACCGTTCCGCCAGTTTCAAACCCTCTAATTGATGCGGCATCGTATTGCCTCGGTAGGCGCGATTGAAGCAGAAAACAAGCGAGAATAGTGCCAAATTCTGCCCGCCGAGCCTGCGCATCCCGAACATTTTGGGAAGTAGGACATCGGGACCCATGGAACGCAAATCGTGGATCGGTGGACCGAGTTCGGCACGGACGCGAGTAATCACTGTCACTGTCGTCAGATGAATGGCAAAGACAAGCACCGCCACCCAGAAAGACATGCCTGCGACCCACCAAAAACCGGTCAGCAGTAAAAATCCGATGATCAATCCTAACACTGCGGTGCGATAGGTCATCGGTTCGTTTGATGCCGAGGCACCGTTTGCGAACCACGCTTGTTGGAAGACGCGCCGCAGATGGTGTCGTGCACTCCATAACGCCATCAACAACACACCGACACAGACCCCAAACGACTGATCAAAGATGAACGGAAACCCGGGAATCCGCTGCAAGCCAGCGATGCTACCGAAAATCATCTCAAATTTCCAGAAGATGTAGAAAAACCAGAATGTGAACGATAGGTCAAGCGGGATAAAGTATGCCATTCCGACAGCGAAAGGGAAGAGAACGATGGGTGTCCACCCAATCGCATTCCACGGTTTTGTTGTGAACAGCGGACGCAAATCATAGAACTCGCCACCGAGTCCCGGAAAACTGGGGAACAGAAAATGCAGCCCGTTAATCACATCTATCCCACCCGCCAGAATCATCCCGATCCAGAGCGACTTTGCACGGAAGAAGCGTGCCGTTGTCATCTGATAGGGTAACTCAATAATCGGATAGCTGAGCCGTTCGATTTCAATCCACTGCTTCCGCAGAATAACGTTGATGCAAAACGTCGTGAAAAGTAGCGTAATAATAAACCCGCTCCACGCCAGCACAGGTTTCCACCACAACTGGAGGTGCGGACGTAGATAGAGACTGGATTCGCCTGTGAAATAGACGGTTAACTGATTTTTGTCTGTCAAGGCGAGCCACTCTGGGATATAGCGGTGGAAGAGTGTCGCCCATTCATTTTCTTCTGTTGCCAACCACCCGACCGTGGCAATATTGGTAATGATGACCTCAAACAGATCGTGTCCACAGATAGCGGAGGCTACAGATAGCATTGTGTAAAGTGTCAGCAATTCGCCTTGCGTGAATGCGGCGCGCGGGGTGAACCTGCGAAGCACCGTGTTCAGAGCTATCAGCACGACAAGCACGAAGATCGCATTGAAAAAGAGGGACATCGTCGTTGGGAACCCCTGATCCCAACGCAGCGATGCGAAGACCCAATAGTTATTGAAGGGAATCAGCGCGAGCCCAAGCCAAATAATCCACCAGCGGATCTTTTGGCGCGGCGGAGATGTAGGAAGGGCGGACGAGTGTTGCAGCATGAATAGCCCCAGTCAGGATGTGTCTTGTTTTACCTATCAATTCACGATGCTATTATACCTTAGCATTGAAACGCACTCAAGAATTTTGCTTGCGAGATTAAAGCGAATCTGGTAGAATGGTACTAAAATTAAGACCACCTTAACCCCTCATCTAATAGAACAGGACTTACGCATTTTTCCATGATAACGGACATCGGACGCACTGCAGGCGGGATTTGAAATCCCACCTGCAAGGGGGCTGCGTAAGTCGTATAGAATAAAATGAATGCAATAAAAGAGGCACACTATAACCTTGGCATCGCTTATCTGGAAGCGGGAGAATACAACAGAGCCGTCCCTGAATTTGAGGCAGCTATAAAACTGGATCCAAATTTTATAGGTGCGCATTGCGCGCTCTGTCGCGCGTACCTTGAACAGGATGAACTCGAAAAGGCTGGTACGGCGATTACTGAGGCATTGAAACTTGATGCCAACCATCAACCTGCAGTGCTGCTATCCGGCACTATAACAGAAGCATACCAAGACAAGGGTAAAGCCTATCTTGATGACAAACGCTACGCGGAAGCTGTCGCAGCATTCCAGAAAGCTATAACGCTTGACGCAGATTTAGGTGATAGTTCCGATGCATCTGATGCCGGGAACACATACGTTTATGTCCATCTCGGTGCTGCTTATATCGGCATGAAAGCATATCAGGAGGCAATTGCGGCGTTACAACACGCCATCGCAGAGGATGCCGATCTCGTTGACGCGCACTATAATCTCGGCTACGCTTACGTGGAACAGGGTGCGTCCGATCAAGCGATACCACATCTTGAACGCGCCATCGCTATTGCCCCGCATCTCAAACGTGCCCACTACAACTTGGCACGCGCCTATCGCGAAGCAGGAAATCTGGAGGCGGCGACAAATGCCGTCACAGAGACGTTAAGGCTTGATGCCAATTATCAACCCGCACACCAACTTGCAGATACAATAAAGCAGGCGCACTACAACAACGGTATTACCCACCTCAACGATGAACGCTATAGTGAAGCCGTTACAGCCTTCCAAAACGCCATAACCCTTGACACCGATTTTGTGACTGCACACTACAACTTGGGGTTGGCTTATCTCAAGATGGAGACGTATCCGCGTGCTGTCTCATCGCTCGAAAGAACGGTAACGCTTGATCCGAATCATAAAGCTGCACATCACGCGCTTGCGCTCGCGTATCTTGGACAACAGGAGCTCGGAAAGGCGAGATATGCAGCAAGAGAAGCGTTGAAACTTGATCCTAACTATCAACCCGCTCGCTCGCTTTTAGAAGCCATTGATCCGAGTTTTACGCCGCTACCAATTTCCGCAGTCTCAGAAACGCAGGACACGACACCATCAGCATCGGAACACCCCGTAGATCCGCAACCCGATACAAAATCGAGACAGGAGATGCACTATGAACTCGGTACTGCTTACTTGGACTCGCAAATGCCCGCCGAAGCGATTGCTGAGTTCCAAAAGGCGATTGATATAGACCCTGATTTTGTGCCAGCATACGTGCGTTTAGGTGCCATCTATCTTGAAATGGGGCAACTTGATGACGCGGAAAGTGCAGCGACAGCAGCGTTAAAGATTGATGCCGACTCCGAACCCGCACGTCAACTTTTAGAAGACATCGAACAGGCGCGTCCTGTCCCTCCCGAACCTGAACCGACAGAATCAACACCTCCACCCGCAGACCCGCCTGATGCGAAACAAGACTTAGAACGTGGATTTGTTTTTCTTAACAATAGGCAGTATGATCAAGCAGCGGCAGCGTTCAAACGGGTCATAAAGACAGATGCGAATTCTATAGAGGCGCACTACGGATTAGGGCAGGCATATCTTGAAATAGGAGCGTTTGACGATGCTACAGTTGCAGCGGATGCAGTGTTAAGGCTCAACCCAAACCATAATCAGGCGCGTGAACTGCGCCAAGTGATAAAGTTCGCCAGAAACATAGAGAGAAATCAGAGAATTCGGAAGAAAGTTTTGTCCTATGCGGCTATTTTAGGAATTCTCACAGTGTGTGTTTTCGCCGCTGTTAGATCAGATATAATTTCTTGTAATGGGCCTTTACCTCCTGAACTTTCAATGGTAGTTTCTTTAGAGGAGCCTTCAAAAAACGGTTTTCTTGACGCGGGCGAGACGGTCCGCCTCAGATTAGCCATTAGCAATAAGGGAGGTGCGGCCCGCAATATCCGGATCAAGTTTGATCCTGTCTTTATCACTGGAGTCAGCTACAAGCAGCCTGATCTTATTTCAAAATTGGGGAAAAATAGCACAAAAAATGTCGCTGTAGAGATGACTGTATCTGAGCGAGTACGTACACGAACGCAATCCTTGAAAATCTTATTGTTCCTGGTTGAAAACGACGGAACCCTCATCGCGTCTAAAGACTTTCCTCTCAAAATTCGAGGAGCAGGGAGACAGTAATGGATAAAAAAATCTGGGGAATCATCGGCGGCATTGCCTTGGTTCTTGCCTTATTATCGCCGCTTGTGTTGAGTAGCACCAAAAAAGTGGAACGAATGTTTGAAGCTGCCGAAGAATTGTATGACCACGGGCAATATGAGGAGGCAATTACAAAATATAACAAAGTACTCAAAGAGGCAGAAAAGGTTGGCGTAAAGATCGAGACTATTAATGTGGATTTCATGGCTCATGTTAATTATAAAATTGCAGGCTGCTTAAGATTACTCGACAGAATTGATGAGGCACTTCAGCATTATAGGTTTATCGCCTCCCAGTTCCCCGACAGTCAATATGCAACCGATTCCTATATTAACAGTGGAGACATCTATTTTGGTCGAAAGGATTATGAAGCTGCTAGCGAGGCATACAAACAAGCGTTAGATACTATAGTCAACGCGGAACAGAAAAAACAAATTCATCAGAAATATCAACAGACACTCGTTCTTATAAACCCACCTAAGCCTCCACCTATCCCAGAACCAACACCCGGAGAAGCGGAAGAGATCGACACTCCGAATTTTGCAGCACTCGCAGAGGCGACTTTCCTTCGTTTTGAGAAGCGTTTCAAGGAAGCAGCCACACAATACGAAGCCTTCGCGAATACCTATCTGCCTGTTGAAGAGGCAGTGTACGCCCTCTATTGGACAGGCCGATGCTACTACGACGCGGCTCTCTACCTTCAATCAGTTGATGCGTTCCAGAGACTCATTGATGACTATGCTTACAGTCCGAACGCTATTGAAGCATATCACGATTTAGCAGAAGCATACTACACTTGGGCAGAAAGAAATGGGGACGACAAATCTAAATATCAGTTGGTAATTAGCACCGTAGAGCAAGCGAAGAAAAAATATTGGGGAAACGATAATACTAAAGTTGGCGATTGGAGGAGACGTATGCAGGTAATCAAACAGAAAGCTGTCGAAAAGTTACAGACGCCTAAGCCACCGAATCCACCGGCACCGCCATCGCCAGACGACCTTGTTCAACAAGGGTTAGAACACTGTAACCGAGGTGAGCTTGAGGCAGCCAAGCGGAAGGCAATAGAGGCTTTAGACCTTGATCCAAATCATTCACCAGCCAACGAACTTTTGTCAAAGATAGTGAAAAAACACTACGACCAAGGACTTAGGCTCCTCGACGCAAACCAGTACAGTGCCGCTATTGTTGAATTCGACAAAGTTATCAGTATAGATGCCAAGCGCAAAGAAGCCCACTTCCATCTCGGTGTCGCCTACTTTAATTTACACAACTATGCTTATGCAGAAAATGCCGTTAAGGATGCTCTGGCTATTGATTCAGCATACGAAGAAGCACGTCGACTTTTGGATGTTATCATTGCAGCAGCTGACTGAAATCGGTAAACGATGTTCTGTTCTAGTGGGTGCTCTTTGAAGCAACGTTTTGATCCATGGGATACGCGCTATATTTGGCATGAGTTGACATAAAGGTTTAAAGGAGAAAATCAAGTGAAAAAAGGGATTATTTTACTTATAGGTGTGCTGTTCATCGGTATGCTGTTTTTACCAAACGTTTTTGCCCAAGGTTCTACACGCTTTAGGTTACCGCACGGAGCGACCGCGCGTCTCGGTAAAGGGTGGATAAAGGATCTCCAATTTTCTCCAAATGGCGCACAACTTGCGGTCGCAACTACTATCGGTATTTGGATTTATGATGTTACCACTGGAGAAGAAAGAAATTTGCTGAGAGGTTTTATGGGTGGTGCCAATGCGATTACATATTCCCCCGATGGTCGTATCCTTGCTGCTGCACACGAGGACCGCACAGTCTACTTGTGGAATAACGTTACTGGAAGCAAACACGCTTTTGTAGGGCATACCGGGGATATCCGCGCTATCGCTTTTTCAAAGGATGGTGGGCTGGTCGCCAGTGGAGGAAGAGATAAAACCATTCGGGTATGGGACGTTCATGCTAAAAAACTCAGGGGAATCCTCCCTGGGTATGACTCGACAGTTTCTACGTTAACGTTCTCGTCAGACAGCAGCATGCTCGCTGGTGGGAGTGAGAATGGTACGATTCTCGTCTGGGATACTGGAACCAGCAAGCAAATCCACAGTTTTGACAGGCATACAGGATTGGTTTCAGGGTTAATTTTCTTAGACGACGATAGAATCCTTATCAGTTCCAGTTTAGATGGTACAATTCAGTTATGGGACCTCGTCGCTCCGGGGGGGAACATATCACCGCCACAACAACACCGCGTTCCTGTATATGCGGTAGCGTTTGCCCCCAACTCAGCTTCACCGGATACCGGTGTACGCACCTTCGCGAGTGGAAGCACAGACAAATTAATTCGAATATGGCGCACGGAAAATGATCGATTAGTAGACATGCTTAAACGAGACCCCGATTTAGTGTTTGATGACCATAACGATTCAGTCAGAAAAGTCAGGTTATCACCGGATGGTCGCACGCTTGCGAGTGCTAGTTTAGATGGGACAGTTCGAATATGGGATACGGCACTTAAACGCCATCGATTCACAATACCAGCACATACCGGTACAGTTAAGGCGTTGGCGTATACAGCAGATAATCGAATTTATGCCTGCGGGACTGGATTAGACGGTAAACTTCGATTATGGGATGCCGGAACAGGGGTCATTTTATCTGTCATGCGAGAACACACCGGGCTGACAGAAACTGCCGCCTTTTCTTGGGATGGAAAGACCTTGGCAAGTGCAGGGCGTAAAGATGGCAAAATTTTCTTATCAGATGTGGAAACCGCTCTCGGCAATGATGGGAGTTGGGGGAACAGCAGTCTGCAGAAAACCCTTGTCGGCAACGACCATGGAATTACGGCATTAGCGTTCTCACCAGCCGGCACTACGCTTGCGAGCGGAGGCTTAGACGGTAAAATTCATTTGTTGGATATTACTACTCGCCAGAAATTGGAAGAGTTCCAGGGGCCAGAGAGTGCCGTTACTGCCTTGAGGTTTGCCATTGATGGTACTTTTCTTGCAAGCGGCGAAGAGAACAGCACCCTCCGATACTGGGATTCCCTTACTGGCGAAGAAGTCAAAAAATTCCGGCTTAAATCGCGGGCAATCGGAGCCCTTGCGTTTTCTCCAGCTACGCGTTTTTTAGCAATCGGTGACGCAATCGGGGAAATTTGGTTATATGATTTTAAGACAGGAAACGAAAGTATCATATTCACACAGCACACCCGTAAAATTACGGCCTTGGTGTTTTCTAAAGACGGTAGAACACTCGTCAGTGGCAGTAAGGATGGCACGATTCTTCTATGGGATATGAAAAAGCAGCTACCGTAACAACTTTTCTGTGTAAAATCCGGTTCAGTTAAGAAACCGAACCTACCAGTCTGGGGTCCGCGAGGTTATTTTTCTTAAATTGACCCCTGTGGTGCACTTACAAAGCGCGCCTGTCAGTGAATGGCTATATAATTTTTATATCCCATTATAAACGAGAATAGAGGACTTGCCATGAACACACGGATGATTGAGAAATACTATGCCAAACAACGGAGAAATAGGGCACTGATATTTTCGTTGGTGGTGCATGCAATCCTAATTATCGGGATATCTGTATGGTTATTGAAACCTCTTATAGAACAGACAGAGGATAGTATCGCTGTGGATTTTGTCCAACCGCAGCAGCAACCGCGGACCCATGTTCCGAAAAAGATCGTCCGGGCGGTGAAACCGAGCCAGTCTACAGCAGGCCCCTCCATTCGTAGCGCAGCAGCAAGGCACCCAACGACATCAAGATCAGCAATCCCACAGATTACGGAGACACCGACGTTAGAGGCACCACCGCTCGCCACAGTGGCAGACCTTGCACCCTCGCCAGAGTCTATTCTCACACCTACCGATGTTAACTCACCTACGATAGAAAGAGGCAGTGGAGAAGTTGAGGGCGGAGATGCGGCACTCGGTTCAGGTACAAGCGGCGAAATTGTGGGACGACGCAGTGGCGGTTCTGGCGAAGGTCTCGGCAACTTAACGCAATCCGGTGGTGGCGGAGAAGATGCATTCGGTGAGGGGATTCCAGAAACGCTTGGCAGCTACAAGGCTGAGATTGGTGACAAACTCGGCAGCATTATTGACGAAGAGGACGGCATCGTGCGTGGACATATCCGGCTGATACGCCTAAAGCACGAAATGAGCGACTGGTGGCAGGATCCGACAGCAATCCCGTCACTCATCAAATGGCTGCGTGAGCATACGCCTGCGATTACCGCTGATATGCAGTATGCGGGTGGTGCATTACCGTTAACGGATAAACGCATCATGGATGCCCCACTCGTAATCATGACAGGACACGACCAAGCGATGTCAGGGGGCTATCAACAGTTAAAGGATCATAATTCGCAAGCAGCGGGATTCACTGATGCAGAACGTGCAGCCCTTCGGAAATATATTCTTGATCATAGCGGTATGCTGTTTTTCGACTATTGCGGTGATGGCGGTAACGAGAAATCGTTTGCGAATCTTGTAGAGACGGAGTTACGCGAGGTATTTCCTGAGTATCCGATGAAAACACTTGAAGTCCGGCATGAGGTTTTTCAAGCCTATTTCCAACTGAAGAAAACGCCTGTCGGAGGTTCAACGTTCTGGGGAACGGGTTACAAGGGTGGGAACATAAAGTGGCGGTATATTAAAGGGATGTTAGTGCCAGGACGATTAGGTAAACAGCGTTTGGCAGTCGTGTTTTGCCCGCTCGATTACTTGTGCAGTATGGAGACCGCCGAAGTCGATAGCCGCGCACCCCTCGCGTCAAGGCGTTCTTCGGATGTCTACCGGTTCATGACAAACATGTTTATTTATCAGATGCGCCAAAGAGCAGACAACAGATAACGCCAAGAAATAGGGCGCGCTGTGTAAACGCGCCCGTATCAGCATTACATCAATGCGCTATTGCTGTTCAGCTAAAGTCCTTCCGTAAACGTGGATGATCACACCTATTCACATTACTCTTCTTTAATCACAAAGAATTTTTCCTCTTTAATCCGTTCTTCGGGGTAACGTGCGCGCGCCCAGATTGCTTTCGCATTCTCAATCATTTGCGGATGTCCACACGCATAGACGACAGCGTTGGTATGGTCAAATCCGAGTTGATCGCCGTACTTCCGGATGACATCCTCGGCACGTCCGCTTTCGCCTTGCCAGTCAGGATCCTCCCACGGACGACTCACTGTGGGAACAAATGTGAACCACTCCTCCTGCGCCGCGAGTTCATTGAGTTCATCCATATAATACCCAAGTTCCCACGAACGGCTTGCCCCGACGATCGCTATGATCTGATGCGGACTTGTTTTACCCTGTTCCTGCTCAATTTTTTGCGTCCGTGCGATGCTTATATAGGGTGCGGCTCCGGTCACAGTTCCCGCCATGACGTGGCGTGTCATCCCGCTCTCTGTGTCCAATACAAACTTACCGACGAGACGCTCGCGGATAAACACGGTGTCACCCAACTCCAATGCCCAAAATAGAGGCGTGGTTGCCCCTTCTGGCACCAATTCCACGAAAACCTCCATAAACGGTTCGTGTGGAGAGGAGACAATTGAGTACGGACGTTGGACAATCTTTCCATCAACCTCAAAGCCGATAGTGGCGTATTGTCCAGGTATAAATGGTAACTGCTTATCAACACGGAATTTGAACGCGGCTAAATCTTCGGAAAAGTCTTCACGTTCAATGAGTTCACCTTTACAATATTGCGTTCTGGCGCGTCTTCTTTGCATAATTGTTTCCTTCAAAAAATAGAAAATGGTAAAATCTTCGCTTGCCTTTCCATATATTATATGCAAAACAGAAACTCATATCAAGTTTTTTCGGTTTGATGCTTCCGAAGTTATTGCACCTTTTCTATTGGAAGATTGCGTCACTAATATTCAGATATATCTGATACAGCGTCTGGGAAATACCGCGATCACAACAGATAAACTAAAAATGGAAGACGGATCAACGCTAACTATACACAGGACTATTTAGTTTTAAGAGATTCTCGGGTTTTACGCTTTCTGTTACAGGTCCGGTGCGGTTGCAAACCGCACCTACCGGGCCTGGGAAGATCAAAAAATAGCCCTGAACTATACATGTCTACATTTGAATTCGGATGTATTTTGTGATAAACTTGAAGGGGTCTGTGGATCTGTAGCTGCCCCATTTTGTGCAATCGAGTCCTAAGATATGCCCTATTTTGTGCAGTTTTGCTGGGAACCTTGCTAAAAGTTTATTGCGCGATATTGTTCAAATAGGCACGGAATTTGCTAAAAACTATGATATAGATATTCTGAAGATAAAATTTCCTGTTAAATAAAAGGGAGTTCAATTTATGAAAAAGACAAAACGCCTCTATATCGTGTGTCTCTTAATTCTGTGTCTACTGCTATCAAACAGTTTTGCGCAAGAATATGCATCGCAATGGCACTTACCCGAAGGTGCGAAAGCGCGCCTCGGCAGAGGTAAATTAAACAACATCCTATTTTCACCGGACGGCACGCGAGTAGCTGTGTCAACGCCCATCGGTATCTGGGTTTATGATGTATCTACTCAGGAAGCCGTCTCACTGTTCGCAGAGGTACAGACTGGTGAAATGGAAAAATTTTTTTCCGCAAAACCACCCGCAGCACTGACGTTCTCCGCGGACGCGGTCCTTATTGCAAGTGCACACGGAAACAGCATCTACATCTGGGACACTGTGACGGGTGCGGCGTTTGCTCTGCTCGACGAACACCCTGATTCCATTACAGCGATTGCCCTTTCACCGGACAGCACGAAACTCGCTACTGCGGGTGAAGACTGGATAGTGCGTCTATGGGATGTTCGGACTGGCAAGTATATCAATAGTCTTAGCGGGCATCCAGGGGCAATAAACGCAGTTGCATTTTCGCCAGATGGTAAAATCCTTGCAAGCGCGGGTAGCACGCTCCGTTTGTGGAATGCTGACACCGGTGAATTGCGACACGCTGGCAATAAAGACTTAGGTTCTATTGATCGACTCGTTTTCTCACCCGACGGCAAAGTTCTTGCCGGGGGTGGCGGCTGGGACCGCGCGGTACATCTGTGGGATGTGAACACCGGCACCCTCCAGAAACCGCCCAAAGGCCACACCGGTGAGATTCACGATATTACATTTTCACCGGATAGTGGTACACTCGTCTCCGTGGGGGCTGACGCAATGCGCCTGTGGAATGTGGATACCGGTACTGCGCTGAAGAGTCTGCCGACACCTCACGATAAAATACCGCAACCCGTGCCACCTATCTTAAAAGGCGAAGCACTTCATCAGGCATATCTTCCAACACGACGGGACGATGTTCATTCAGTCCGATTTTCTCAAGATGCTACACAACTTGTCAGTGCCAGTCGGGACGGAAGTCTGCATATCTGGGATGTTGAAACTGGACTCTATCAAGCATCCTTCTCCCTCGGTGCCCATAGTGCTTTAGTCGGTGTCCTTGCTTTCTCTGAAGAGGGTAAATATCTCGCCAGTAATGATGGATTTGAAGCAAGGATGCGCGTCTGGAATGTCGAAAACACCACACAACACGCCATTTTGACACCCGGGCGAGGTGATGTTTTTAACCCCATCCGTGACCTAACGGTTTCGCCGGGCATCAAAAAGCTGGCTGGCGTTGATCTTCAGGGCACAATTTGGGTCTGGGATGCTACGACTTTAGCACAGCTATCTGTTGTGCCGGCAGATCGCATGTTACGTTCTGGGCAACGGGTATTTTCACCAGACGGAAAAATCCTCGCCAGTGGAGACATAATAGTCAGGAACAAGATTGACCTTTGGCAGACGGATCCGGGTGCGCATCTGTTTACGCTTGAAGGCCACACGCGTGCTGTAAGCGAATACACGTTCTCTCCAGACGGTAAGATCCTCGTGAGTGGCGATAGAGACGGGATTATTATCTTATGGGATGTCAAGACCGGCAGCCGATTTGGTACCCTCATAGGGCATGCACAACCGATTAGCGCGTTAGCCTTCTCCGCGGATGGCGAAATCCTTGCAAGTGGCGGCGGAAATGAAATCCGATTATGGAATGTCAACACTCGAAACCGGATCGGTAGCTTTGATGCCGCGGTGAGCGTTGAGGCGTTAGCCTTTTCCCCTGATGGAAAGGTGATCGCATGTGGGACCGAGGATGGACAGATTCAGATTTGGAATTTAATGCCAAACCTGCAGATACAAACTACTTTCAGTGGACATCAAGGATCGATTTATGTGCTGATGTTCTCGCCCGATGGCAAGACGCTTGCAAGTGGAGGCTCAGACGGCACAATTCTCCTCTGGGATATGGAACAGTAGTGACGTGCTTGCGAGTCACAACTTCTTTATGAACCGGACGCAAAAGGGAGATTTACATGAAAAAGATAGGATTGCTTTTCATAGTCTTTCTGTTGATGGTTGGGCTTTTATCGAACGGAAGCCTCGCTCAGGACTCTACACAGTGGCGTTTACCCGAAGGCGCGAAAATGCGACTCGGAAAAGGATGGATAAAGGACATTACGTTCTCACCCGATGGCACACAGTTCGCTGTCGCAACTATGATCGGGATATGGATATATGAGGCACACACTGGAGCAGAAATCGCACTACTCAACGAGACACCGCGAAGGATCTGGGCACTCGCCTTTTCACCAGATGGCGAAAGGCTCGCCAGTTATGATGCAAACGGTAAGGTCCAAGTGTGGAACACAGTCACCGGAGAACCGCCGCTCGCGTTTCAATTGACTGAAAGGGTTACCTCGGGGTACAAAAATCCCAGACACTTAGTATTCCTTGAGGATGGCAGACAACTCGCTATTGCTACAATGAATAGTAGAGGACCGGTAATTCGTGTATGGGAACTTAACGTGGAGACAGGTCAACGGGTGCCCAAACGTATAGAAATGGATACTACGGTAGAGTGGTGGCGGACTTCGCTACTGAAACTCTCATCAGACGGACGTTTTCTTGCTGCTGCAACCGAGGATAGGGAAAATAAAATTTTTCAGAGTCAAGTCTGGGATGCCACTACAGGACAACTGTTACACACCTCGCCCGAATACACATCAAAGATCGCATCTCTGACATTTTCGCCGGATAGTAAAATGTTGGCAACAAGCAACTATCGGGAGATCCTGGTGTGGAACCTGGACACCGCCGATCAGTCGCCCGTTATACACAACCGGCGCGGAATTTCGGCATCCTTATTAGCCTTCTCACCGAACGATGGACTCCTCGCAAGTTGGGACCGGCGCGATGGGATCCGATTTTGGGATGTTGGCACGGGCGCGCAGCCGTACCCAAATTTACGGACGCAAGGTTCCGACAGACATAAGGATTATGTTTATACTTTGGCATTCTCGCCGGACGCAAAAACGCTGCTGACTGGCAGTGCAGATGGAACGCTTCGGGCGTGGGATGTTGCTACCGGGACGCAACGCTTCTCTTGCACGGGGCACATTCGGCGAACTTACGGGCTTGTATTTTCTCAGACAGGCGAAACCCTCACCAGTGTGAGCCAACCCGTAAATCCGGGAGGTAACCCGCAACTCCGGCAATGGGATATTAAAACCGGAAGCCAACTCGCCACCGATGTGTTTAATACTGTGACCGATCCAGTGATGTCCCCGGATGGCAAAATCCTCATCACACGGCAGCTAAATGGTATCATCCATATAGGGGGACCGGACCCCAAACATACTTGGGGCATTTTAGAAGGGCATCGTCGGCGCGGAATGAATATCCAATTCGCATTCAGTGCAGATGGAAACGCTTTGGCAACAGGTGGTGAAAATAACGCCGTTTACGTGTGGAAAGCAGCGGATTACCAGGAGCTAAAGCGCACCTTCCTCGGTTCCGATGAAGCAATTCACCCGCACCTTACACTTCAAGGACACACAGACAGCATTGAACCGTTGGTATTCTCGCCCGACGGCAAAACACTCGCAAGCGCAGGCCGGGACAAGACAATCCGACTGTGGGATGTGGAAACAGGTGATTCTGTCTTCACGATTACAGGACATAAGAACGACATCAGAGCGTTGGCATTCTCACCCAACGGAAAAATGCTCGCAAGTGCAGCGTTCTCTGAACTCTACCTATGGAACACTACAACATCCAATCAAATAACCTCAATCCGCATACAACAGCGGGAGTTAAACATCACGCTGATATTTTCACCCGATAGCAGCATTCTTGTGAGTGGGAATCAGTATGGTGTGATTCAATTGTGGGATGCATACACTGGGGATAATTTATCGACACGCACGGGGCATGCATTTTGGATAAATGCGATGGTATTCTCCGCAGACAGCAAAACGCTTGCAAGTACAGGTTGGGGTGGCACAATACTGCTCTGGGATTGGGAGACAATCGTTCAGACAGATGATAGGTGATTACCTCTAAAAAAACCGTAAAAGGAGCTTAGTAATGAAAAAATCTATACCTCTCTACATTGTCTTATTGTCAATTCCGATTTTATTTCTGTCAGACGGATTCGCCCAAAACTATACACAATGGCACCTCCCCGAAGGCGCGACAGCACGTCTTGGGAAAGGATCAATCAATGACATAGAGTTCTCGCCGGATGACAGTCGATTAGCCGTTGCAACTGACATCGGGATTTGGATTTATGATGCACACACCGGTGCCGAGGTTTCGTTTATTAAAGTGCAACCGCGCGGGCACAAAACTGTAAGTGCTATCGCCTTTGCGCCAGATGGCAAGACGCTTGCTGTTGGAAATTGGATCTTCGGTGGGGCGGTTGAGTTGTGGGATTTCGCCACAGAAGAACGCACAACGATCTTAAAAGAAGAGGTTGGTAGCGTAAGAGAATTAGAATTTTCAGCGGATGGAGCAATGCTTGCCTGTGTAAGTTGGCACCGCAACGTTGAATATCACATGTGGGAAGTTGCTACAGGTCGAGAGGTGATAAACTTCATAGGCGAACAGGACGTACTCCATAACGGGTTGGCACTTTCACCTGACGCACATTCCGTTGCAAGTGCAGGCAGAGAGACAGTATTTTTATGGAATGTACCGACGGAAGGACTTCGGCATATCATAGAAGGTGATGAAAGCCTTGCATGGACTTTAGCATTCTCACCAGACAGTAAAACACTCGTTGGTGGATACACAACAATGCGGTTATGGGACGTAGAGACCGGAAAGGAATTGTCTAAACTTGAGGGACACACTCGGACAGTAGATGCGCTCGCTTTCTCTCCGGATAGTAAAATCCTTGCCAGTGGAGACACTGGTGGGAAAATCATGTTGTCGGATTTTGATGCCCGTCGTCAGAAACCTAATAGCCAGAAACTTACACTGCCCGGCTTATTGCGTGCTGCTACTGGCGACAAATCACCCAAACACAAGAATCGCACCCTGATGGGGCACACGCTACCTGTTGAAGCATTAGACTTCACTGCCGACAGTAAAAGGCTCGCGAGTGGGAGTCGAGACGGCACAGCAAAGGTGTGGGATGTTACAACCGGAAATTCGATGTTAACCCTACACGGACATACAGGTTCTGTCAAATCCTTACAATTTTTTGAGAACGGAAAAGTGCTCTATTGTAGCTCTTCTGACGGAATCCTAAGGATGTGGGATGTAGACGCGAACACTGAACAGCGCATCCATACAAAACCGCCGTGGTTTGCCTTTGCATCCGCATTTTCCAGCAACGGCGAGATGATCGCTTCTGCGTGTTGGGGTGAAGTTCGGTTATGGGATGTAAACACCCAAAGTTTTCTTACCCCGTTGACCGGACACGAACGTTTTGTGCTGGCAGTGGCATTTTCGCCGGATGATAAACGTCTTGTCAGCGGGAGTCGGGAAGGCAGGGTTATATTATGGGATGTGCCGAACCATCAACGCCTTTCTACTTATGATGTCCACACAGATGAAGTCGATGTAGTGGTATTCTCACCTGATGGTAAAAAGTTTGCGAGCGCGAGTAAAGATGGAACAGTCCAATTGTGGGACCTTCACACCGAGAAAAGAACAACACTGTTCACGGAACTTAATGACGGTGTTAGAGCGGTGGCGTTCTCTCCAGACAGTGGCACGCTTGTGAGTGGACGTCAAGATGGGACAATGCAGCTATGGGATGTAGAAACCTATCAGCATATCGCTAACTTCATAGACGCGCGAGGGACTGTTAACGGACTGGCATTCTCACCAGATGGAAAAACAGTTGTGACCGGACTGCGTAACGGTTTAATTCGGTTGTGGGATGTGGATACAAGGACCCTGCGTCAAGAAATTCGTACAGGATATGCCGCGGCACCGACGCAGTTCGCATTTACGCCGGATGGTAAAACCCTCGCCAGTGGCAGTTTCGATGGCACAGTTCTCGTCTGGGATTTGGAGAACATCATGCACAAAGATAGATAGATACTCAGCCTGCACTCGTAAAACACCCTTTGGAAAAAGGAAATTCAATTGATGAGAAAGCTGATACTTCCCTACATCGTCTTACTGTTAATTTCAAATCTATTCCTGTCAGACGGATTTGCCCAAGACTGGAGACAATGGCACCTTCCCGAAGGCGCGATAGCACGCCTCGGCAAAGGAAAGATCAACGATGTGAAGTTTTCACCCGATGGGAATCGGTTGGCGGTCGCAACCGATATCGGGGTCTGGATCTATAACGCGCACACCGGTGCCGAGATTGTCCTAATAAAAGTAGAACCGCGCGGAATCCAGACAGCATACACCATCGCTTTCGCACCAGATAGTAAAACGCTTGCTGTCGGGAATTGGATCTTGGGCGGTGCAGTTGAGTTATGGGATGCCACTACTCAAGAACGTCTGGCTATTTTGAAAGAAAACATTGGTAGTGTAAAGAAATTGGAATTTTCTGCCGATGGCACAATGCTCGTCTGTGCAAGTTGGGCAAAAAGGGTTGAATACTATATGTGGGAGGTCGCTACAGGGCGCGAAGTCTTGCATTTTACAAAAGCACAAGACGTAATACTTGTTAATAAAGGGGCGTTAGTCCTTTCGCAAAATCCGCATCTTGTTGCAAGTATGAATATGGATACTGTTAGAATATGGGATGTGGCTACAGAAGAACTTCGGCATACTTTAAAAGATAGTAGCAACGGAGAGACTTTGGCTTTTTCACCTGATGGTAAAACACTCGCTGGCGGCGGCATAGCGATCCGGCTATGGACTACCGAGACCGGGAACGAACTGTCTAAACTTAACGGACACACGCTGTTAGTGAAGGCTATCACTTTTTCTCCAGATGGCAAAATCCTCGCCAGTGGCGACTCCAGCGGGAAAATCATATTGTGGCGTTTGGATGCTCGTAACCAGAAATCCACACTGCCGCGTCTATTGCGTTCCTTTACTGGTGGCAAACAAGATAGCGCGCGGAACAACGAGAAGCGGATATTGACGGGGCATGCACTCCCTATTGGGGTGTTAGACTTCACCACTGACAGCAAAAAACTTGCGAGTGGCGGTCAGGACGGAACAGTCATCGTGTGGGATGTGGAAACAGAGAAACCGCTTGTTACCCTTACAGGTCATACAGGTTTCATTAAAGGGCTGAGATTCCTTGAAGACGGTAAAACGCTTATCAGTGGCGGGAATGATGGAACTATAAGATTGTGGGACATAGACACGCGGACCGAGCAGATCATGAAAATAAAACTTCCTCGGTTTACCTCTGCACTTACTTTCTCGCGAGACGGAAAAACTATTGGGATGGAGTATCGGAGTCAGGTCCAATTGTGGAACACAGACACGCAAAGTTTTTCCACACCGCTAACTGGACACAAAAGTCATGTGCTGACAGTGGCATTTTCGCCCGACGACACACGCCTTGCGAGCGGAAGTGTGGGAGGTGAGGTTATATTGTGGGATGTGCAGAACCGTCAGCACTTCTCTACGCTTGACAGCCACACAGATCAAGTTAAGGCAGTGGTATTCTCATCAGATGGTAAAAAGTTTGCGAGTGCAAGTAAAGATGGAACGGTTCACCTGTTGGATCTCCAGACCGAGAAAAAAGCGGCATTGCCCACGGAACCTAATAGTAGCGTTGAAGCATTGACGTTCTCGCCGGACAGCAGCACGCTGGTCAGCGCGCGTCGGGATGGGATAGTTCAACTATGGGATGCAAATACCTATCAACACATAGCAGACATCATAGGCGCGAGAGGCACTATGGCACTGGTATTCTCACCAGATGGAAAAACGGTCGTAACTGGGTCGCGTGACGGTTTAATCCAACTATGGGACGTGGACACGAGAACCGTGCGTCAAGAAATCCGGACGGGAGATGCCGCATGGGCCACGAAGTTCGCATTTACATCAGATAGCAAAACTCTCGTTAGTGGCAGCTGGGATGGCACAATCCTCATCTGGGACCTGGAGCAAAATGAATAAAAAGGAGATTCGATCGATGAAAAAATTGATGCTTTTTTGCTGGACGCTTCTGTTTATTATAGGACTGCTGTCAAACGGAAGCCTCGCCCAAGACTCTACACGGTGGCAGTTGCCCGAAGGCGCGAAAATGCGACTCGGAAAAGGAAAAATAAACGATGTGAAATTTTCACGCGATGGTGACCTATTAGCAGTCGCAACCAATATCGGTGTTTGGGTGTATGACGCACATGCCGGCGCGGAAATGGCACTACTCAACGACAGACCTAAAAACGTCAGAACAATCGCTTTCTCACCGGATGGCAAAACACTTGCTACTGGCAGTTGGTCGCGGGAAGGCGCGATTCAATTATGGGACATTAATACCGCCACACAGGTATCTATCATGGGTAAAGGTGTAGGTTCCGTTGGCGTGTTAGCCTTTTCGGAAGACGGTAAGACGCTCGCGAGTGTTGGCTGGGGCAAGGTAATTCGATTCTATGTCTGGGATGTAGGCACAGGACTTGAGGTGGCACACTTCACTGGGCAGCAAGTTTCAGTGAGAGGTAGGGCATTAGCAGTATCACCTAATCACCGTTTTGTTGCGAGTGCGGGTGCTAATAGAAACAAGATATTTATATGGGATACACGCGCGGGCAACCTACAGCATACCATAGAGGGACGTGAAGATCTCGCTTCGTCCTTGGTATTCTCACCGGACAGCAAAACGCTTGTCAGCGGACACGCGACGATCCGGCTATGGAATGTAGAAACCGGCAAGCAAATGTCCAGACTCGATGGACACACCCGTGTCGTTGATGTGCTTACTTTTTCACCAGATGGAAAAATGTTAGCAAGCGGTGATGCCAGTGGGGAGATCCGGTTGTGGAGCATCGGTACCGGCGGCGACCAACTCAGTTTACCACGGCTACTCGGCGGCATTACCGGTAAAGGTAAACCGCTCTCTGACAATCCCGCCCTTACCGAACACAAACGCCCTATTGAGGCTTTAGCTTTCAACGCGGATGGAACAACTTTGGTCAGTGCGAGTCGCGATGCCACGATCCGGTTATGGGATGTTGACACCCGAAACCCGCACTTAATAATAGAAGGACACACGGAAGCGGTCAAAGCACTCGGTTTTCTCAAAGATGGTAAGGTGCTCGCGAATAGTAGTTCTGACTGCACACTGCGATTATGGAACACTGAGACGCAAGAGCAGCAACTTATCCCAGTCAAACACCGGGGTGCTACTTTGGATTTTGCCTTCTCTCAAGACGGTAAAACGGTAACAATTGGGAGTACTGGTAGCAATGTGAGATTGTGGAATACAGATACAGAAGATGTTACCGCGACCTTTAAAACAGCACATCGTGGCTATGTCAATGCCGTTACGTTCTCGCCAGATGATAAAATCCTTGCCAGTGGGAGTCGCGGCGGAACAGTCGAACTATGGGATGTGCTGAACCATAAACGTATTACCACACTACGAGGGCATAAGGATGAGATTCAGGTGTTGGCATTCTCACCGGATGGAAAGACCGTTGCAACCGCAGCGAAAGGTGAAACAATTATTGTATTGTGGGATGTTATCAACATTGGACGTAAAATCGGACTATTGGCGGAACATATCACTGAAACTGGGGCAGTGGCGTTTTCACCGGATGGCAAAACACTTGTCAGCGGGCATAAAAACGGGATGATTTATTTATGGGATGTCGCAACCGGCAATCAACTTTCGACTTTCACAAGCGATGCTGGTAACGTTACTGCGTTGGCATTCTCCCCGGATGGGCAGATACTCGCAAACGGCAGTGCTGCTGGTTCTGTACGGCTATGGGATCCAAGCGCGTATACACCGATAGGAGACGCGCTCATAGGACACGTTAATCAGGTCAATGAACTCACATTTTCACCGGATGGTGGCATGCTCCTTAGCGGTGGTTTCGACGGCACAATTCTCTTCTGGGATATAGAGAACATCCTTCGGAAGAATAGATAAACATCCAGTTGCCTCGTGAATGATTCTGAGAGAAAGGAGAAAGGTTTGACCAAAAAAATTGGACTGTTTTCCATACTCATCTTATGGGTTGTTGGAATTTCACTGAACGGGAGTCTTGCACAGGATGAGGCAGGATCGCATTTTGCTGAAGGCGCGAAAATGCGGCTCGGCAAAGGTAGAATAAACGACATCAAGTTTTCGCCGAATGGCAGGCGGTTCGCAGTGGCAACTTCTATCGGTATCTGGATGTATGATACGCAAACAGGCGAAGAACTTTCCTTCATCGCTGTGCTGCCCGGGGAAGGACGTGATGTAACAACCATGGCATTTTCACCAGATGGTAAAACACTTGCGAGTGGTGAGGAAGGCGGTGTTGGTAGGCTGTGGGATGTAACCACCAGCGAACCGATAGCCACTTTCAAAGAGGTTCCAGCCCCACAATACGCCAAACTCAGGGCACTTGCCTTTTCTGCGAACGGAACGAAACTCATGGGTGCAGTAGAGAATCGGGAGATCAATGTGTGGCAACTCGATAAAGATATGAACCCTCCAGTACTCTTGAGAACGATTAAAGGTCAGAAATCGTGGCAGGGCAATGTGCTGATGTTACTTTCACCGGATACACGTCTGCTTGCCAACACGACTACGGATTGGAAAAATAGAATTTTCCAAATCCAATTGTCGGACACTTCTACCGGAGAGCTGCTGCATACCTTGACTGGACACACATGGTGGATTAAGTCCATAGCATTCTCTGCTGATAGCAAGATGCTGGTGAGTGGCGACGAACACGAAATGATTCGACTCTGGGATACCGCTACTGGGAAACCCAAGGCTACATTGAACTGGAGACGTGGCACTGCAACTTACGCGTTAGCGTTTTCGCCAAGTGGTAGGTTCATCGCAAGTGGGCACCGTGATGGTGTCAAGTTATGGGATAACACCGTCAAACCGAAACAACAGACAGACGATACTATTGGTGATTATCAACACACTTTAGAAATCCGCGAACATAAGGACTACGTTTCTAAGTTGGCATTCTCGCCAGATGGAAAAACACTGCTCACCGGAAGTAAAGACGGTACGATACAAGCGTGGGATACCGCGTCCGGTAGCTATCGCTTTACTTGTACAGGACATATTGAAGGTACTCGCGATTTGATATTTACCCTAAGCGGCGACACCCTCGTAAGCCTGAATCAGCCATTCAATCCGCCCGGAAACCTTCAGCAGCAACGATGGGATTTGACTACAAGGGACCAACTGTCCACCCGTTTTTTAGGTATGGAGGCATACAGCATGATACTGTCACCGGACGGTGAAACACTTGTTACGCACGACTCTGGCAGCAAATGCGTTTTATGGGATATTAACACCGACCCGCCACGTATCATAGATCAGTTTATTTTGGAGGGGTTCCCGGGGGGCGGTTTGAATGTCAGATTCGCGTTTTCCGCAGATAGCAAAATGTTGGCCGCTGGTGGTGAAGACGGTTTAGTTCACGTGTGGGACCTCACCATATCCAAAAAGGTTCGGCATCGGTTTACAGTTAAAGGACATAATCGCGGGCTTCGGATGTTGGCGTTCTCACCTGACGGAAAGCTGCTCGCAAGCGGCGGTAACGGGAAAACGCTCTGCTTGTGGCGTGTCGCAGATGGCACTTCGCTTTTTAAGTCCACAGCGCATAAATCGTGGGTCACCGCAGTGGCATTTTCACCAGATAGCAAAATACTCGCAAGCGGTGGTAACGAGCTTTTCTTCTGGGATCCCGCAACTGCTACACAACTTCGGACAAACCCTCGTGAGTTAACTGCCCGGATCTCGACGCTCGTATTTTCGCCAGATGGCAAAACGCTTGTTGTTGGAAATTGGGACGGTATCCTCGAATTATGGGATGTCCGCACCGGTGGACTATTGTCCACTCATACGGGACATACACGGTGGGCAAATGTGCTGAAATTTTCTCCAGATGGTAGGACACTCGTTAGCTCCAGTTTTTGGGACGGCACAATCTTAATATGGGACTGGGAAACACTCAAAAAAGCCGGGAATAGGTGATGACCTAACGGTTATAGCGTATCGCCAATACCAATACTACAAAAAGGATTTTGAAAATGAAAAAGCGGATACTTTTCTATATTGCCTTACTGTTAATTTCAAGTTTATTGTTGTCAAATGCAAGCCTTGCCCAAGAGTATACACAGTGGCACTTACCTGAAGGCGCGAAAATGCGGCTCGGAAAAGGCAGAGCAAATGACATCACATTTTCCCCAGATGGCACGCAATTTGCTGTTACTACCAATATTGGTATCTGGATATATGATGCGAAAACTGGGGCAGAAATCACCGTGCTGAAGCAACCTGGTCGCGGTTACGGGAAAATAGCATTCTCACCAGATGGGAACGTTCTCGCTTGTGCAACGGGCAGTAACGGACGTGGAGAAGTTCAATTGTGGGACAAAGCGGCTGGCAAACCTGTCACAACGCTACCGTCCCCTAGGGGCATCTCCTCTCTCTTTTTTTCTGAGGATGGCACGAAACTCGCCTGTGCAGGCATTGTTGGGCGTGTTCATGTATGGAGGATTCGTCCCGAAACACCCCCCGTGCTTGTTACAGACGTAAGGTTATTTTTTGAAAGTTGGGGTGATCATTGGCTAACTGAACTCTCACCGGATGGGCGTTTTCTTGCTATCACAATACCCGATTGGCAAGATAAAGAGTTCCCAATCCAATTGTGGGATGGTCAGACAGGAGAACGCTTGCATACTTTGACGGGTCATACCCGATCGGTTACTGCGCTAACATTTTCAGCCGACAGCAAGACATTAGTCAGTGGTGATGAATATGAGACCATCCGTGTGTGGGATACCGAATCCGGCAACCTACAATCGAAAATGAAGTGGCGGGATCGCACCGCAACGCATGCGTTAGCATTTTCGCCGAAGGGTAGATTTCTTACCAGTGGGCATCCTGATGGGGTTCGCTTGTGGCATTATACGCTTGGCGAGGTGCAGCAGTGGGATTATGCAATCGGTGCGTATCAAAACATCATGGATTTAAAAGGACACAAAGACGCTGTTTACAAATTCGCGTTTTCGCCTGACGAATTGACGCTGCTCACTGCCAGTAGAGATGGCACGATTATCGCATGGGATACTACCACCGGTACCCAACTTTTTACGTGCGAAGGTCACCAGCAGGGTATCTAGGTTTTAATAAGTTACCAAAAGTTCCACGTCGTTTCCCACAATCTGGACGAAACCGGAGACCTCAAGGCTGAATGTAAAGCGTACCTCGGTGAAGGCGTACGCCTCGCTGATTGGAATGACATCCTCGCCTACTACCAGGCAGGCGGCTCAATGGCGGATTTCATCACCGAACTCAAAATACCGCTCGAGTATGGCAATCCCGAGGATATGGAAGCCATACCGAACACCGCCTATCGTATTTCAAGGAACGGCGAGCTGCGGTGGCAAGGGGATCGCCACTACTTCTTCGCGCGGCATGATTACGTCAAGCGAGCAGATTTTTTAGCACACGATAACATCGACGATTACTTACTATCACTGGGTTCATGGTTCGGCAAGGGCGGCTTCGCACTCTGTTATGGGGACCTCAATAGCACAGAGCCACCCCCAGATCCTTCAGAACTGCCGGAGGTTATTTTATCGCCTCCTGAATCTCAACTGTTTGATCAATGAGACTTATGCAGAAAACCTCAACAGTTGAATAGGATCCCACATTACACCTGCTGTCCGGGGTTTTTGCTGGGGGGTTTCTTCTAGGGTAACCCAGCCCCTACGGTCCCCCGTGTGTGCAAATAATTACGGAATCTACTATAATGCCGGATAGAATTTACGTTTACATTTCCGCCAATTTCTTTTGCAGCCACCGCGTCATCGGTGCATGTCCCGGATCGCAGACTTCGATGAAGTGTCCCGGTAGCGGTTGACCGATCAACGCCTCAACATCCCGCCGCCGTTCGGCGACAATTGCCGGATGGTCACTCACGACGTTCACTGTCTCCTCTGGGTCGTTCCGAACATCGAAGAGTTCATCACCCTTCTCATCGTTATAGCCTACCGAAGTGCAGAAGTTCCAGTGGTCATCGCGGACACTGACGCGTCCTCGGGCATTGCCCGTCGCAAAGCCAGCCCAACCCGTGATAATCCGTTCTCGGAGCCTTGCTTTCTCCTGCCTAACGAGTTGCCACATATCCTCACCATCTGTCCAACCACACGGAATGTCAAGCAGGCTTAAGAGTGTCGGCATCAGATCGTGGTTCTGCACAAACGCGAAAATCTCCTTGTCGTTCGGTCCTTCAGGATGTCGGATCATCAGGTTTAGCTGCGTGTTGAACGGATGCAATTTGTTCGCGCCCTTCCCGAAACTACCGTGGTCGCGGAGTTGTGTGCCGTGGTCGGACATCAGCACAACCAATGTATCGTCTTTGATGTTCAACTGCTCGATCTTATCAAGTAGTACGCCAACCCATTTATCGACGAACGTGACTTCACCGAGATAGAGTGCCTCAATGCGGCGGAGTTCATCTTCGGTAGGACCGTCGCCTTCGTTCGCGCTGCCCGGCGTAATAAAATCCTTACCCGAGTAATCAGGAAAATAGAGATCTGCATAGGATTTCGGTGGATCCCACGGTTCATGCGGATCGAAACTATCTATCCATAAGAAGAAGGGACCGACGGTGTGATTATCCTCAAGCCAGTCCGATGCGGCATGGAAGACACGCGCACAACTATAATCGTCTTCCGATTGACGATGCCGTTGCGATAACAGATAGTTGACGAGTCCGGCGTGTCGTTGCCAGTTAATCGGTTCACGGACATGTTTTCGGAGTTGATCCTCAATCAGGCGTGGATCGCCGCTGTGCCAGTTATCCGATTCCTGCCCGCGGATGAAATCGAAATGCGCAAATCCGCGCGAGAAATTCATCGTCGGCTTGAACATGTGATAGGTATCGGCAATCAGTGCTGTTAGGTAGCCGCGTTCCAGTAGCACTTCGGCAATCGTGTCCTGTTCTGGTGGGATCTTATGCCAACCGGGTGCGTGATGCCAATGTCCACGCCGATCGAAGTTATATCGCCACGGAAAACTCCGCATCCCTGTGAAGTTGCCACGGCGTATCTGAAGCGTGGGTTGCCCTTCACCAAATGCGCGTGTAAAACGGACACTCTCCGATGCGAACGCATCCATATTCGGTGTTTGCACGTGGCTATATTTCTTGCCCTCGCCGATGATGTCGGCGCGGAATGTGTCTAAACAGATACAGACGATGTTCATAATTATTAAGCCCCTCCCATTTCATCAAGGATCATTTCGGCGGCTTCCAACGGATCCTCCGCCTCAATAATAGGTCTGCCGACAACAATATAGTCTGCGCCTCGGCGCATTGCCTCTGCTGGTGTGGTAATCCGACGCTGGTCGCCGGTCTCTGCCCATTTTGGACGGATACCCGGCGTAACAATCAGAAAGTTATCGCCGCAGGCTTTCCGAATCGCTTCAATTTCTAATGGCGATGCGACGACACCGTCCAACCCGGCTTTCTTTGCCTGCTGCGCGAGATACGTTACTTGCTCAGGGAGTTGCCGTGCTGATCCGAAAGTTTCCTGAAATCCGATTTCATCCATGCTTGTCAGAACGGTCACGCCGAGCAGAATCGGTTTCAAAATATTTGCTTTGTAGGCAGCATCATCCGCGCCGTGCCTTGCAGCTTGCATCATTTCAAAACCGCCGGAGGCGTGCAGGGTAATCATATTTGCGCCGTGTTTCGTCATCGTGCCGACGTCGCGTGCCACTCTATTAGGAATGTCGTGGATTTTCAGGTCAACAAAGATTTTATATCCGTTCTGCTCGAACAATGGAAAAGCCTCCATCCCAAGCACACTGAACGCCTGAAAGCCGATTTTAAACCAGCTGATGCTATCCATAAGCGTTCCAGATAGCCGATCAATCTCTTCACCATCATCCCTATCCAATGCAACGATCAATCTGTCTCTCAATTTTCTAATCTCCTTATTCTGGACTGGCAAGTTTTTATAGCCGCTCGCAGCCTTTTCACCCGGTAACAAGATCGTTTTCCGTATTGGAGGCGTGTTTAGCTCTATCGTTCCGAATACGCGCAGCCAGCTCTGGGTTGTGTGCATGATCATATTTTTCAATAAGCACAATAACGAATTCCATTAAGGACGCGAAAAAATGATTTTCGTCTGCACGTACTACGTCCGTTAATTCATCCAACAGCACAACAAGAGAATCGTAGTCCTCTTCTGTCAAAGGGATGAAGTCATCATCTTTGTATGTGCTAACTGTATGAATTAAAACTTTCAGTGCTGTCGGAAGTGATTGGGAATTGTTAGGAATACCGTCTCTAAATCCCATTTGTGATTCTTGCGGTATAGGGTGTTTTTCGGTTAACATAGTTCACTCTTGTAATTTTTCAGAATTACCTCAACTACCCAAAACTTCATCAACGATCCGTAGCGTCTCTCGGTGTGCATCCTCAATTTGTGTCTGGCAATTATAGATATTCAGTGCAACCGCATTGAGTTGTGCTTCAAAATTATCTATCATCCGATGAACTTCCGCGGGGGACGTGCCGCCGAGGCTCTGGTTATTCTGGATCGCTAACTCTGCATCCAAAATCTGTTTCAACTGCGAAATCGGTATGTCAATCCCTTTCTGTTTCAACAATTCCTGCGTTAGCTCCAAATCGACGAACGTTTTTTCTTGTTCTACCAGTTCCCCGACAAGCCATCCAACAATCTCGTGGCACTCCCGAAAACTGATTTGATGCTCTTTAACAAGATAATTCGCCAACTCCGTTGCGGTTGCGAAGTTCGCATTTGCTAACTCAGCCATCCGTTCCGTCTTGAAATCTGTCGTCTTGAGGAGTTCCGGCAGCAGACCGAGACACGCCTTCACGATATCAAACGCCTCCCACAACGGCGGTTTGTCCTCTTGGAAATCGCGGTTATAGCCCATCGGCAGCCCCTTGAGATTCGTCAATAGATCCAACAATGCCCCGTAGACGCGTCCAGTGCGCCCGCGTGTGAGTTCGGCGATGTCAGGATTCTTTTTCTGCGGCATGATAGAGCTCCCGAAACTGTACGCATCGTCAAGCACCGCTATCCCGAATTCATAGGTTGTCCAGTAAATGAGTTCTTCACTAATCCGTGAGAGATTCGCCATCACGAGCGACAACGCGAAGAGTGTCTCTGCGATAAAATCTCGGCTGCTGATAACGTCAAGTGCGTGTTCGTGTGGCGCGTCGAAACCGAGGAGTTTTGTTGTCAGTTCTCTGTCAATCGGGAAAGTCGTGCCAGCCAAAGCACATGCGCCGAGGGGGTTCGTGTTGGCGAGTGCATAAGCAGATTGGAGACGCTTCTGATCCCGTAGGAACATACTGACATAGGCAGTTGCCCAGAAACCGAGACTGATTGGCTGTGCGTGTTGTGTATGCGTATAACCCGGCATCACAGTGTCAGCGTGTGCTTTCGCAATCTGTAGAAAGGCTTCGCAGAGCGTAGAGAGGCCGCGTTGGATATTGAGAATCTCATCTCGAATGTAGAGGTGTGCATCCACAAGTACCTGATCGTTACGAGACCGAGCAGTGTGGAGTTTGCCGCCGAACTCGCGTCCTGCGTTCTCAATCAGGTAGGCTTCGACGTTCATGTGGACATCTTCTTTATTCGGATCAAGCACAAAATCGCCGTTCTGAAAATCTTCTTCTGCTTTTCGGAGCCACCGTAAAATCTCGCGTAGATCGGCATCGGAAATGATCTTTTGCTGGGCAAGCATAACCGCGTGTGCTTGGCTGCCCCAGATATCGTATCCGATGAGTCGCGTATCGGCTTCAATGGAGTGTGTGAAGGCTACTGTCTCTGTGGTGAGGCTTGTGCTAAAACGTCCACCCCAGAGTGTTTTTTTCGGTTTTCCCATGTTGGTATTTTAGTCAAAGCGAGGTGGTTCGCGCATGGGTTCCCGTGGGGGGATCTCAAGTTCCACCCCGCCGATCTGTTTGAAGAGCTTGTGGATAAACGTTCCAAGTCCCTTCTCTGGGATCTCTTGGGCATAAGATATAGGTAATATGTTGTCTGCGTCTTTAGCCCGAAGATCAGCAAGATAATCAACAGCCTCTTTGAGTTTTTCAGTAGAAAGTTGTCCGATTAACATATTCGCCTGTTTTTGTAATTCGATTTTCTGCATTATCATACCCTCCATTTTGAAATAACACAATTATTGCTACATAACCTGTGGTGGACGGCGTATTGACATCGGTTGGATAATCTTGCGCTGGTCTGGGGTCAAACGTGCTAACAACTCGTCCGAATGCGGGTAGTCAAAACGCTCACGGACATATCTCGGCGAGTAGCGATAGACGATTGATCGGCGATACCCTTCATTCGTCCGCTCTGCCGATCCGTGCGTAATCGCATCTGTGAACATCACGACATCGCCTGCCTTGAGATAGATCTCTTGTGTGCCAAAGGCTGTTCCTGCCGGTTTACCGGTAATGCCGTCGTAGACCAAGCCTTTTCCGTCGTGCTTCAAACGCGGATGAATCTCTGTGCATTTATGGCTTCCTGGTACGAGGACAGGCGCGCCATCCCCGGGTCCAATATCGTTGAGTGCCATGAGGACATTAATCTGCCCGACCATCCATTCGCCTGTGTTCTCTTGCCGGAATGTCAGATAACTTAAAGGGACGTGCCCACCGCAGTGGATATGAATGAAACCGCCGGGACCGCGGACATTGAGAAAATTCTCGTGGATCGAAAGTCCGTTCACTTCGTGGATGTATTTCCGGACCAGACCGACCCATGCTGGATGGTCGATTAACTTCTCGAAAACATCGCCACCCTCAATGATATTCTGGAAATTGACACCGTTCTCAATATTGTAGGTATGCGTCTCAATGTTCCCGATCCAGCGTGGAATCCGTTTATCCGCTGTATTTTCTTCCCATGGTTCCTCGACGTACTCCCAATGCGCATCAACCCACGCGTTCATCTCATCCAGATCGGGTTTCGAGATTGCATTCTCTAAAACCAGATAGCCTTGTAGGTCGAAGAGATAATCTTGTATGTCTTGGTCCATGTTCCATCTCCTTAGCCTGTGGTCATCGTTTAATGATGATTAAGGATTTATGATAGATTTTAAAATTACTTAGATATTCTCGATACTCGGTATCCAACCCCTAAGTCCTCCTTATCAAGGGGACTTGTCAAACATTTCCTAATAAAGAAAAGACTTTCCTTAGAAACATGAAAATTAGTATTTATGAGACAGTTCATAGATACTCTAAAGAGGCGAGGTTAGAAACCTCACCAGCAGGTGTGACAGTTTTGCTTCTATTGAAATCTCGCGGGGTGGGCATCCTATAATTCACAGTAAGACTCCAGATATGCCTCCAATTCCGATTCAGTCGGGGTCGGTGTGGAGATACCTCCCTCAGGGACTTCCATCTTTGCTGTCCAGAGAATCCCGTTGAGAATTAACTTACGGAATTGATCATGCCCCCAATTCTGATGGTAATGCCCCCCGGTGCATCCGAACCCACGCCCGCCATCTGGACGTTCGACGCACCATCCCAAGTGCTGCGGTTCACCCTTTGCAACCGATGCACGGACCTGAGGATTGCCGCTGTATGGTCCATCGGGTCTTTTGAGTGTTGAAGCAGGCGCGATCGCACTCAACACGGGTGTCACGTCCTGCATATTTTCACGAAACCGCATATGGTAATACCACTCGTCTTTCAATGAAAATGGCTCCATCCCACGTGCTATCGGGTGTTCAGAAAATTCAGTAAAGGATGCTGTCCAATAAGGATTCACGGAAAGGCCTGGTTCAAAGTAGCCACCGATCCAGTCTAAGAAACAATCCCCCGGCTTACCCTTCGGCACCTCGACTGCGAAGTGCAACATTGCGAGTCCTATGCCTTGTGCCATCAATTCACCGATCTGATCAAGATGCGGGATGCTAAGATGGTTTTCACCACCCCCCGAATAAACAATAATTGCATCTGTATCGGTGAAAATCGCTGGATCTTCGGGCCACCCCTGAGAGACCACTGCTGCTACGCCATCCACATTATTGTTTAACTGCTCGGCGAGAAAGGCACATCCAGCGGGATGCTCATGCGCTCCACTGCCACGACTTCCACTTCCTGCCACCATAACAATTCGAGATTTCTTTGCCATATTTTTTGGATCCTCCGTTGGGAATACCTATGCAGAATTGCCTCAATCATTAGGCAATTACAGATACGCATCCAATTCCGCTTCGGTTGGTGTCGGCGTAGAAATACCCCCTTCAGGGACATCCATCTTCGCTGTCCAAGCAATCGCGTTGAGGATGAACTTACGGATCTGGTCATCTGCCCAATTCTTATGGAGGTGTCCACCGGTAAACCCGAATCCGCGTCCGCCGTCTGGACGCTCTACACACCACCCCAAATGTTGCGGTTCACCATTCGCAACCGATGCGCGGACGTGTGGGTTACCGCTGTGTGGTCCGTCGGGTCTCTCAAGCGTCGATTCAGGTGCGATCGCACTCAACAGTGGTGTCACACCGTCCATATTCTCACGGAACCGCATGTGATAATACCATTCGTCTTCCAGTGAGAACGGTTCCAATCCCTGCGTTATCGGGTGTTCAGGAAACCCAGTGAACGTCGCCGTCCAATATGGATTGACTGAGAGGTGCGTCTCAAAGTAGCCGCCGATCCAGTCCAAGAAGCGATCGCCTGGCTCACCTTTCGGGACTTCGACTGCATAATGCAACATCGCGATGCCCATGCCTTGATTCGTCAGTTCAGAGATTTGTTCGAGGTGTGGAATGCTGAGGTGTCCTGCGCCGCCATCTGAATAAACAATGATTGCGTCTGTATCTGCGAAAGTTTCTGGATCCTCGGGCCACCCCTGAGAAACCACGGCTTCCACACCTTCAACATTTTTATTGAGTAGATCTGCGAAGAGGGCACACCCAGCGGGATGCTCATGTGAACCGCCGCCATGACTTGCACTTCCTGCCACCATAACAATTCGAGATTTTTTTGACATATTTTAGTGCCTCCTTAATGTGAAAAATGTCTTTATCGCAATGCTAAAGTATTATACACGTTCTCATTGTGGATGTCAATTTTTTAATACTTGACAATCCTACAGAGCAGCCTTAAAATACCTCAAATCCACATACAATAAAGGAGCGACGCAATGGAGAAATTTCCGATTGTTGACACACATGTTCATCTATGGCACCCAGAACAGTTGAGATACCCGTGGCTTGCGGAAGTCCCTACACTCAACAGACCTTATCTCCTCAAAGATTACATCGAAGCGTACGGTGAATTAGAAATCGAATCCATCGTTTTTGTCCAGTGCGATACACACCCGGATGACGGTTTGAAAGAGACGGCGTGGGTTACCGATCTCGCAACACGGGTGGACCCCCGAATTCAAGGTATCGTCGCATGGGCACCCCTTGAAGAAGGCGAACAAGTAGCACCTTTCATCGAAAAATTGGCAGAAAATCCACTCGTCAAAGGTATTCGCCGACTCATCCAATCCGAAAGCGTGGATTTCTGTGTCCAACCCGACTTTGTAAGCGGTGTCAAAGTGCTTCCCCGCTACGGATTGAGTTTCGACCTCTGTATTTTCCACCCGCAACTCGCCAATACGATTCGGCTTGTGGAACAGTGCCCACATGTCCAATTCATCTTGGACCATATCGGCAAACCTGACATTAAAAACCAACTTTTTGACCCGTGGAAACAGGAAATCCTGACGCTTGCATCGTTTCCAAACGTCCACTGTAAGATTTCAGGAGTGGTAACGGAGGCGAATCTTGAGGCGTGGACACCTGCCGACTTACAGCCGTATATTGAACACATCATCGCTTGCTTCGGTTTTGATCGGGTTATATACGGCAGCGATTGGCCCGTCTCCACGCAAGCCAGCGATTATCCACGGTGGGTGCAAACATTGCAGGACGCTGTATCCGGCTGCTCATCCGAGGAGTTGCGGAACCTTTTCCGTGACAACGCCATCAAATTTTATAGATTGGGTTTATAAAGAACAGGACTTACGCAAATTGAGGAAAAAAACGGTATATTTTCCTGAAAAGTCTATTTTGTTGTATTTAACCCCCTAAATCCCCAACCCCCCTTTATCCGCCCTTATCAGGGGGGTTGGGGGACTTTAAGAGGAAATGCGTAAGTTCTAAAAAAAGAAGAAGGGAAGGTGGCATCTTCCAACCTTCCCTTCTTTCATTCTTCCACTACCCCGTCACTTCCTTAACCGCCAGCCTTAACTTCTCGTCGGCGCGGATGTAAAACAAACTCCGTATATCCGTTGGGTAGTTCGCACCCTTTAAAAACCAGGTCCAAGGCTGCTTGAAACGCGATGCTCTGATCGTAATCTGGCGACATATCTCGATAGTTCGGGTCCCCGGCGTTTTGTTCGTCAACGATCTTCGCCATCCGCTGGAACGTCTCCGTTACCTGTTCCTTCGTAACGATTCCGTGGTGTAGCCAATTTGCGATATGCTGACTCGAAATCCGTAGCGTTGCCCGATCTTCCATCAAACCGACGTTGTTAATATCGGGTATCTTTGAGCAGCCGATGCCTTGGTCTACCCATCGCACGACGTATCCCAAAATCCCCTGGGCGTTGTTATCCAATTCACGCTGAATCTCATCGGGTTGTAACTCGCGTTCTTTTAAGAGTGGCGGTGTTAGCAGATCTGCCAAACTTGCGCGCTGCCTCGCGGCTAACTCCTTTATCCAGTTCCCAACATCGACCCGGTGATAGTGCATGGCGTGTAGCGTTGCGGCTGTCGGTGATGGCACCCATGCCGTTGTCGCACCTGCCAGCGGATGATTCATCTTCGTCTCAACCATCTCCGCCATGTGATCAGGTTTCGTCCACATCCCTTTTCCAATCTGTGCGGTCCCGAGCAATGCGGTCTCAATTCCGATATCGACGTTCCAATCCTCATAAGCGAGCATCCACGGTTCGTTGCGGATGTCCATTTTAGGGACCATCGATCCTGCTTCCATGCTTGTGTGGATTTCATCGCCGGTTCTATCCAAGAATCCGGTATTAATAAAGACGAGTCGTTCCCTCGCCACCCGAATTGCCTCTTTGAGATTGACAGTCGTCCGCCGTTCTTCATCCATAATCCCGATCTTAATAGTATTCGTCGGGAGTCCAAGCGCAGATTCTATCCACTCAAACAACCGGATCGTCATATCCACTTCTTCGGGCCCGTGGAACTTCGGTTTGACGATATAGATACTACCCGTTTTGCTATTGCTGTGGGGACCCTTGCCTTGTAGGTCATGCATTGCAGCGAAGCTCGTTACCATGGCATCAAGGATGCCTTCCGGGATATCCTCACCATCTGTTGTCGTGACGGCATCCGTGTACATGTGGAGTCCCACATTACGAATCAGGAGCAGGCTTCTGCCGGGTAACGTCACTGTACCGCCATCGGGTGCGGTAAAGGTCTTATCCGGTGCGAGTCGGCGGGTCATCATTTTACCGTTCTTCTCAAACGTTGTCTCCAGCGTCCCTTTCATGATACCGTTCCAGTTGCTATAGACCTGCACCTTGTCCGCTGCATCCACTGCAGCGACCGAATCCTCGCAATCCTGGATCGTTGTGATAGCGGACTCAAGAATTACATCGAATACACCGGCAGGATGCGCCTTTCCGACGGGATGTTCCCGATCTATCTGTATCTCAATGTGGAGTCCGTGGTTGCGAAGCAGAATAGCACTGAGTTCGCCGTTATTTTCCGTAAAACCCACGAATTTCGTTGGATCTGCTAAGCCGACCTCACTACCATCACTGAGTGTTGCGCGTAACTGTTGCTCACCCTGAACGATTTTGACGGACAATTGCGTAATGTCAGCATAACTCCCAGATTCAAGTCCCGTCATTTCATCCAGAAACTGCTCGGTGTACGCGATGACTTTCGCACCTCGGATGGGGTTATAGGTGGCACTCCGAGTCGCCCCATCTGATTCGTCAATTACATCGGTGCCGTAGAGTGCGTCGTAGAGGCTTCCCCAGCGCGCGTTCGCAGCATTGAGGGCATAGCGGGCATTATCGGTCGGCACAACCAGTTGCGGACCTGCGATGAGCGAAATCTCTATGTCAACATCTTCGGTAATCACGGTAAAATCTCGCCCTTCAGGGAGCAAGTAGCCTATGTCCGTAAGAAATGCCTTATACGCCTCGCCATCCAGCGGTTCATCTTTACGTGCCAGATGCCATGCGTCAATCTGTTGCTGGAGCGTGTCCCGTTTCTCTAAAAGCGTCTTGTTTTCTGGCGCGAACGCAGCGATAATATCGCCGAGGGCTTTCCAGAAGGCATCCGCTTCTACTCCGGTGCCGGGCGCGATCTCATCTCGGACCAATGCGTACAAATCTCCATCTATTTTGAGATTACCGATTTCAATCCGGTTTCCCATGCTATTTCTCCCCAAGGTGCTGTATGGTGTTGAATCCTCGTTAGCCGATGCCTCGTTGCACCGACAACCAATTTCGCCTGAATTGCCAAATATCATAGCAACAAATCTGCAGTTTGTCAATTATTTTTTGATAAATAGAACTTAGGCAAATTGACGAGAGAAAAGATATATTTTGCTGAAAAGTTGTTATTTGATTGTATTTAACCCCCTAAATCCCCAACCCGCCTTTATCCGCCCTTATCAGGGGGGTTGGGGGACTTTAAGAGAAAATGCGTCAGTCCTAATAAATTAAGTGTTGGGGGAATTCGGATGGTTTTTTCTCTTGATAGGGGATTTTTGCCGATCCTTCCGCCGCGATTTAAACACATCGCTTGTCTGTTCAATATGTTTAACACGATCCAGGAAGTACAAGCGCATGGGAGCCGCAGATTTATAATGCGGGTTATCCACAAACAGATCTGGTTCGCCTAACAAATCGTTGATGAGACCTTTTGTCCAGCCACGTTCAGAGATGAGCCGTGTCGGGGTGATTTTTTCTTTCTCACGCACTGCCTGGCGTGCTGCGGCTTTCTGCTGTTTTTCGGTTTGCCACAATATTTTGTAATCGTCTGAACGTTCGACTTTGCGAACATCGGATTTCAGATAAATTGGATAGGTTAAACGCCCGCCTAAAAAGGGCAGAGAGAAAGACTCACACGACAAGAATCTCTTTACGCGTTCAGGGGTCCAGTGTCCACGCTTCAACAATTCTTCGTGTGAGAAGTGGGTGTCGGGATGGACTTCCATTTCTATATTCCAAATCTCACAGAATCTTTCTCGCATTGAGACATCGTGGATATTCTCAAGCATCAATTCTTTTTCTGCTTTCTCAATATCATTGTAGCGAAAGAGCCGAACCGCGTTTAAATCCTCTACTGTAATCACAGTAACACCGCCCCGCGTTCTCCCTAATTTTCTTTTTACTTCAAAATCGAGGAGTTGGGATTCGGAGAGAATCGTCCCACGTTTTCCGAGTTGCGATTTAGTGATGTATCCACCTTTTCTGATCGTAAAATTACGCCCGGGTTTCCGATGCTTTTGCTGTTTCATGCTGAATACCTCCGGGCAGTTTTGTGTCGTGCCCAAGACGTTTTCAATCAGATTATACTACACTTATAGGCAATTGCCAACTCCTTTTTGACCGAAGCACCTACACCCTTCTCCTGCGACTTGAAAAAATGTAGCACTTGTGTTAGTTTATTGTGTAGTAGATATTTGAAATTCATATTGACCCAAAACCTGCCTGAAACGAAGTGGAGGGCAGTCCAGGAGCACATAATTTAAAAAATGAAAATCGGAATTATTGGTTGTGGCACAATCAGCAGTGCCTATTTTGAAGGCGCGCGAAGAACCGACATTTTAGAAATCAAAGCCTGTGCGGATCTCCGTCCGGAAGCGGCACAAGCACAAGCCCAAAAATACAACGCCCACGCTTGCACCGTTGATGAACTGCTTGCAGATCCAGAGATAGAACTCGTCGTGAACCTTACTATCCCGCGAGCACACGTGGAAGTCGGTTTGCAAGTCTTAGAAGCCGGCAAACACGTCTACAGCGAAAAGCCGCTCGGTGTTGATACCGAAAGTGGAAAACAACTGATTGATACTGCAGCAGAAAAAGGGCTCCGCGTCGGATCGGCACCCGATACCTTCCTCGGTGCAGGCATCCAGACCTCTCGGCAAGCACTGGACGCTGGAAAAATCGGCAGACCCATCGCAGGCACCGCCTTCATGTGCGGACACGGGCACGAAAGTTGGCACCCGAATCCCGCCTTCTATTACGACATCGGTGGCGGACCGATGCTGGATATGGGACCCTACTACGTGACCGCGCTTGTCAACATCCTCGGTCCCGTCAAACGCGTTGCGGCGATTACCACAAAGGCATTTGAAGAACGCATCGCAACGAGCCAAGCGGTGCGCGGTTTGAAGATTCCCGTCAAAACCACAACGCATCTCACCGGCACAATCGAATTCCAGAACGGCGCGATCATCACAATGATTATGAGTTTCGATATGTGGCGGCACAGTCTACCCTGCATCGAAATCTACGGTGAGACTGGCTCAATGAAAGTCCCCGATCCGAACGGATTTGGTGGTCCTGTTCCTGTTTGTCCAGCAGGCGGCAATTGGGAAGAGGCGGAAATCCGTTTTCCGAACAACGCTCGGATGATCGGTGTCATTGATATGGTATCTGCAATCCAATCAGGACGGCTGCATCGTGCGAACGGTGCGTTGGCGTATCACGTGCTTGAAGTAATGTGCGCCTTTGATAAATCCTCCGAAACGGGTGAACACGTTGTCATCGAAAGCACGACGGAACGTCCTGAACCTGTACCCCTCGGTTTAAAGGAATGGGAGATAGATTAGCGTCAGTTGTCAGTTATCAGAAAGTTTTAAAGTCCGTAAAGTGTGCTAAAGTGTTTTGCTTGGGTGTTTCCGATAGTAAAGGGGGCAGCGACTTTAGGACACTTCGCAACTTTAGATACACTTACAAACTTCTTGACCGCTGATGGAACCTCTTAACTGACGACTGATGATTGACAACCAGTCCTCTGACAACTGATTCCTATAAATTAATCGTAATATATGTCTCTACCCGGAATAGGATCGCCACTGTACCCCAGAAGGTTGTCACGACGAACTCACCTAACACGAGACCGAGAAAGAACGGGGCTGCCTTCCGAAAACTACCGATCCCACCATGTCTTGTAATGATCCACTTCAGCAGGAAACTCACGAGGATTGAGAACCAGAAGAAATTCATCGTGAAGGTGCTGGTAACGGCATATCCCGCCGAATGGAACGGCAACCACATCCATCGACTCCGCAGAAAAGCCAAAAGCACGGCGACAACAGTCCCGACACTGATTGCACCAAGCACAGCGATGTCAGGAGCGGCGGGTTGGACGAGCCTTCTACCGAGCCGACTGAAGGTCTCTCTGCCTGCCCACGCCGTATAGACACCATCCTGATACGAGACATGCAAATATGCCCAGATCGTGGCAACGATGCTCACACCAATCGCGACAATCACTGCCTTCGCAAAAGTCTTGTTTTCGATATTGGCGCGTTCTGCTATTTTCAAACCTTCCAGATGATGCGGCATCAACAGACAATCGTACGCACGATTGAAAAAGTAGAGATACGCCAAGCCTGTCAGGTTGCTTGCACCGAGTTGTTTCGCGCCGAATACCGAATACATCATCCTATCGGGACCCGCATAATGTTGATCGTGAACGGGTGAACCGAGTTCGGCACGCATCCGTGTAATCCCGGTTGCCAACCCGAAGAAGAGTCCAAAGAAGGACGCAATCACCCACAACGACATCCCAAGTTTATAGCAAAATCCAACGAGAAACACCACGCTCAGCAACATCCATACCACCGCTGCACGGTACGAGATCGGTTCATCGCTATCGGTGAGTGTAGACTGCGCGCCAAACAGCCTACGGAAAACTTGGTTCAAGTATCGACGCGCACTCCAAACTGCGACGATGCCGATACCGAGATATGCCCCGAAAGACTGCTCCGCTGCATGAGGGAAGGGGGCTGACAAACCGACTGCGCTCCCTAACACGCGGAGTGCTTGCCAATACAGATAAAAGAACCAACAGGAAAATGACAGCTCCAACGGCATGAAAAACGCCAAGCCAACAGCGAATGGGTAGATGCCAATTGGGAACCATGTCATCGCGTTCCATGGGCGGACGGTAAAGAAATCGGCGATGTCGTAGGCGCGGATACCGCTAAGCCGTGGCACTTGTGGAAACAGATAATTAATCCCGTTGAGGAGATCAATAGCCGCGGCGATCCCGAACCCGATCCACATCGCCTTGCTGCGAAAAAACCCACTCCTCGGATTCGCCATCGCAAGCGGCAACTGGATCAACGGATAGCTTAACTTCTCGTTTTCTGTCCATTGTTTTCGGAAGATAAAGTTGATACTCAGCATCACCGAGAACAGTGCAGCGAGAAAAAGTCCCCACCACAACAACGGCGTATGCCATGCGTCAAAGTGTGGATAGAATGTAGAGTCGCCATCAAAGAAATTTGACAGTCCACGTTTATCGGTAACCGATGTCCACGACGGGATATAGTGCCAGAATAGGGATTGCCAATCGTTCTCTGGTGTGGCATAAGCGTGAGCGTAACTGATAATCGGAAGGAGGATTTGCACGCACATGTGCCCACCGATGGCGGTTGAGAGGCACAACATCACATAGATTGTTAGGAGTTCAGCGGCGGAGAGGGAGAGTTGCGGCGAAAGTTTTTTTGCCAACCGGTTCAGGACTGTCAGCACGAACAGCAGCGTGACGGTGTTATAGAGCAGGGAGATCATCGACATGTGTGCGATGTCCCAGCGTAGTCCCATCATCTGCCACATCGCGTTCAGTGGAATCAGCAGCAGCCCGATACAGACCGCTTTCAAACTGAGAGGAGAGAGCCGATGTTGCACGGGGGATGGTTATCAGTTTGCCTCGCAGTGAGAATAGACACTCTTAAAGTCCCCCTGATAAGGGGGATTTAGGGGGTTAAAATACCGAAATTACCGCTAATACAACGCTCAACGCCTAATCACTCACTGTTCTTGAGATAGCGATAGAGATCACTGTCTGTCGAGAGGATGAGTTTTGTACTGGCACTGGTTGTTTTCCGATACGTCTCTAAGGTCTGAATGAAAGCGTAGAACTCTGGGTCTTGACCGTGCGCTTCGGCATAAATCTGGATGGCTTGTGCGTCCGCATCGCCCTTGATTTGCTCGGCTTGCTTATAGGCTTCCGATTGAATCCGTTCTAACTCTTTCTGTTTTTGTCCCTTGATGTCAGCGGCTTCACCTTCACCCTCGGATTTGTATTTTTCAGAGATACGTTGCCGTTCCGAAATCATCTGGTCAAAGACTTTCTTGCGGACCTCGTCTACATAGTTAATGCGTTTTATCTGAACATCGACGAGTTCAACGCCGTATTGTGGCACAGTCTCCTGCACTTTCTCAAGGATCCTGCGCGTAATCTCTTCCCTGCCGATCTGAATTTCTTCCAACGGTTCACCCGTTTGTCCCTCTTCTCCTTCGAGTACTTCTAGATCGAGGCTTAAGACGCGATTTGAATCTCGCACGACTTCAATCAAGAGTTGCGCTGTCACTAAATCCCGCGCTGCGGAATCGATGATGTCATCCAAACGGGACTGTGCGAACTGTTCTGTGCCGAGTGCTTGATAGAATTTGAGTGCATCTTTAATACGCCACCGCGCTGTCGTATCGAGCCAGATGAATCGCTTGTCCTTTGTCGGGATCTGGTTTGGCGACCCATCCCATTCAAGGACACGTTTCTCAAAACGATGCACCTGCTGAATAAAGGGTGTTTTGACTTTTAATCCGGCGGTAACAATCGGCTGTCCGACAGGACGACCGAATTCGGTAATCACCACCTGTTCACCTTCATAGACAGTATAGAACATCCCTGAAGCAACTGGAATCGCGAGAATAGCGATGACGATCACGGGTATAAGTATCTTTTTCGATTTCATTAGTAAACTCCTTTTGCGGATCCGCTATTCTTTGAGTTGCAGAAGCGGGATCGGTGTGTTCGCTTTACCGTCAATGACATAGATCTCCTTGACCTGTGGCAAAACTTCTCGCATCGCTTCGAGATAGAGGCGACGGCGGGTGACCTCTTTCGCTTTCTGATATTCTGTGCGAATCGCCTTGAACCGATCCGCATCACCTTGCGCCTCGTTAACACGTTTCAAGGCGTAGCCTTGTGCTTCCGAAATCTGTTGCGCTGCCAACCCTTTTGATTTCGGTACGGATTGGTTGTAATCGCGCCACGCTTCGTTGATTAGACGTTCCTTCTCCTGCTTCGCTTCGTTAACGGCGTTAAACGCGGCTTTCACTGCTTCGGGTGGATTGACATCTTGCAAGGTCACTGACGCTACATCTAAACCCGTCTGATACAGATCGAGAAGTTGTTGTAAATGTTGTTCGACTTCTGCGGCGATTTCGATACGACCGACAGTTAACACTTCAGTCACAGTCCGGTCCCCAACGATTCGGCTCATTACGGATTCTGAGAGGTCTCGCAAAGCGCGCTGCGGATTCCGGACAGAAAACAGGAAACTTTTTGGGTCTTTGATTTTATACTGAACCACCCACTCCACATCAGCGATACTCAGGTCGCCTGTCAGCAGCAAGGATTCCTCTGAAAAATCGCGGGTGTCATACTGCGTCCGCACGCCTGCTCTCAGCGTCCGAAACCCGAATTCCTCTTTGAAGACTTTCCGGACGGGAACGTTAATGGCTCTCTCGATACCGAGCGGTAATTTGAAGTGGAGTCCGGGTTCGGCTTGCCGGACAGACTTCCCGAACATCAGGACAACAGCGATTTCGTCTGCCTCAACGGTATAAAAACTCGTCGCTAAACACGCGAGGATTATAATGCCGAGTATCGCAATCAGCACCCGTTTGGGAGTGATGAGTTGCGTGTAAGGTTGCCGCGTGATTAATTCTTGGAGGTCTTGCATGGTGTTCTCCTTTTCCATTATGTGTCTTAATAAAGCAATCATAACCCTTTTGGTAAAAACAGTCAAGGGGAAATGGTTGTGAGTTATCAGTACTCAGTACGGCACCCGCGTTGCGTTTGTAATCAGGTATCGGAATCCTGTCTAACTGGCTCGGATTTCTTTTCGGCATCGGGTTTAGCGACTGCCTTTTCGATTCGGTCTATCTTTGCGTTGAGGCGATTGAGTTGTTTGCGAAAGTCTTTTCGGATGTCCCGAAGTTCGTCAAGGATCATCTGTTCGGTGCTTGTAAGTTGTTTCAAATTCATGTGGTGCCTCCTTAATTATTTTGATTTATCGGATTTGGTAGCGTTATAGTGTTGGAGTTTGACGCGGTTAAGAATCCGATGTACGTATTGGATTTCGGTGTCTACATCAATTACGGCATCATCCTCTAACACGAGCAGAAGACCGAGCAAGCCTTCACTTTTCCGTTCCAGTTTCTGACCTATGCTTTCAACCCGCATTAAGTGATGAGATATGGACCTATCCACATCATACTCAGATTGAAAATTCCGTGCGCAAGTATACAACTCTCTAAGCCATATTTTTTGAAAACAAACCCTAATACTATTCCGAATGGGAAAATCTGAACAATTTTTACCCACTCAGGTGTGAGAATATTAGCATGCGCCAGTGCCCAGAGTCCCGAAGTTAAAACAACAGCGACCCAATACCTGTTTCCATCGAGTCGAAATTGATGTGCCAAATAATTCTGAATACCAAGCCGGAAAAGTATTTCTTCGCCAAACGCAAATGCGATAAGAACGAGGGCTGTCAACACTGTTGGTTCACTACTAATGCCTAATTTGCTGCCCTGAGCCTCTGATAATTGCTTCACCATATCCGATACCTCTGGAGAAGTCAATTTAAACAGAATAACAGAAAACAGTATAGCCCCAGCGACCACGCCGATGATGGTGGTAATGTAATTCCGCCACGGGATCGTTTCAAAATTATCAGTTTTACCGGACAACCTTTTTATCAGTGGAATCTCTACAATTCCGAGTTTCGTACAATAATAGATCCCGAGGCATGTGAATATTAGGGTTCTGAGAAAAACAATCAGATCCATTACGAGCAACGTAGGCAGCGGCATCACTTCAAAGAAATTCGGAATCAACATGACAACACTAATGTCAAGTGCAATAACAATGAGAGCAAACAGAATGCCATATTTCAGATAGATTTTAATCTCTTTTCTGTGCCGAATGCTATTTATCAGAAATATTACGACGAAAATCAGTACCAGAATACCGTAAGCGGATAAAATCATTTTAAATTCTTCCGACAACAACCCAAGTTGCTACCTACAAAATTTTAGACTTGCAGACCTCATAAACCCAACACCTCATTCAGCAAAGAATTAATAACAGATTTTACGAAAAAAATCAAGCCAAAACATCAAACGCACCAGGGCTATTTATGGTAGATTTTAGAATTACTTGGACATTCTCAATGCAAAGTCAACCCCCTAAATCCCCCTTATCAAGGGGACTTTGAAGGCTTTGAGAAGGACGGGGTTATTGATAAATGTCAACTTATTTCTATAATTCACCATAGATGCGTTTCACAGTTTTCATAGCAAAACTGTGAATTCAATATGTTTCTCGAAAGGCTATAAACCTTTACTACGATTGGGTTTTAGGCACTTTTCATCAAAGGTCGCTATGAAGGCTGCTATGAAATTTGCTATGAAAATTTTGCGGGTCAAGGGTGTTGAGGAGTTGCGGGATCGCTTCGCGCTGGATTGTCCTGATCGGTATCTGTAGGGACGCTTTCAGTTTTGCCCGTAATTGCCTTCTGATCAGCTGACTTCAAAGCAAACGTTAGCTGCTCAAGCACCTCAAGAAGTACCTCGGTGTCGCCGCTGAGTGCGAATTGCTCCGGCGTATCCAATGCGAGTGTTAACCGTTCTAAGACGGCGACGAGTTGTGTCCGAGAGTCGTTAGGGGGTACCTGCTGTTCAATCGCGGCTAACTTCTGTAGCACCTCCACCGTTTTAATGAGTGAATCTGTCAACGCTTGAACATCTTTCACATCATGATTTTTGTCATATAACAATTCGTTAATATAATCCACATGCTTGGCTAACAGTGCGCTCTGTTCCATTGGCGATGTGAGTGGACTATCCCGTATATCCTGTTTATGCTGTTCCCGTGCCTCTCGCCAGAGTGCGCCGTATTTCTTTTCGGGCCACCGTGCGGTACCCGGTTTCAGATATGCCAACCGTGTGACTAATACCCTCCGGAGCGTGCTTGTCCCCATCACATCTGGCTGTGCCAATCGACTCAGCGTCTTGTCTTCCTGGACCAATGTTGAAACTGCCTCGGCAGTGGGAAGTCCTCGTGCATGGCAATGGACGATAAACTCTCGGTGTGCGTCTGAGATAAAATGTGAGATCCATCCTGTTAATTCCTCAGAGATGGTTTCTCTGATTGTTCCTAATATATGTAATCGTTTGTATTGTCTAAAATTCGCGCGCTCCGACTCATGTAATTCTTCAATTGCATAACGTTGGAGCCGTTCAATAACTGCTTCGAGAAGTTCATCACCCTTCAAGGTATCGAATAGATGCTTCAAATCTGAACGGACTTTTAGGGTATTCTCGGGCAAAAACTCTGCAAGCGGTGATGTGTTGCGTGGCGTGTTCGTGTTTTCGACAGTCATTTCCTGTCCTCCGTTATTAGGAAAGCGTAATACTTAAAACAGATAAGCAAATTCAAAAAGATATAATTATATTAAGTATATACTAAAAAGCGATTAAATGCAAATATTTTTCGACTTTCTTTCGCGCATTTTATTCTGTATACATGCCGCCCCTACGGGGCTTAGGTTTTTGGGTCATGCGCTGCTATAAACATTCCGTCGCTACGCGACTGAAGAGGTTTTTGGAATCTTCAAGATTTCCGCGTAGGATCCGGTTCGGTTAGGAGGGAAACACCCCAGCAAAAACACCGAACCTACCGGACCTGGGTCTGAGGCGGTTATTTTTTCACTTATGGGGCTGGGTGACCCAGCCCCTACGAGCTATTATGTGTGCAAGTAATTATGGGATTTACTATAAACCCCCTAAATCCCCCTTATCAGGGGGACTTTAAGAGAAAATGTGGAGGTGTTGTTTTTGTCGAGGCAGCTGCGATTCGGAGATCGCTTCTACAAGGGAGAGGACAATTGCTTACAATAGGCTTGATAGAGTTGACGCTTGAGATCCGCATTGATCTCTTCTTGTGTTAATTTGTTGTAGAGGTCCAGCTTACTATTGACGAAACTCAGCAAAATCTCATCAATCACCTGCTCAAACTTATATCGTTTGTTGGTGTCCGTATTATCCCCTTCAATCACCTGCCGAAGTGCCTCGTTTTCGTGCACCTTTTGATGAATGGTCGCAAGGTCAACCTTATCTTCTGCCGTAAAATCTGTCTGATGGGCATCGTTCAGCGCGTTAATGATATTGGAGAGGAAATCCTGCTCGGGGTCCCTCATGGTAGCGACATCGCTGCCGATCTCTTCGACCTCGCTATCCGCCGCTTCAAGTGAGAGTTGTAGCCTGTCATGCATTCTCTGCACACGAAACGAATCTAAGTCCACAGACGCGAGGACATCTTGTAGGTCGGGGTGTTCCCGTTTTGGCAGCTTCTTGTTGAGACTGTGACTGAAGATATACAACTTCTCCAACGCCACATCGGTAAAAGTAATCAGTTGTGAGATGTATCCGTAGAGGCGGATATAACTCTGCAAGGTAGAACGGAATTCCTCTCGCGCATGTTCTTCAAGTACTAACCACCTCTCAACAACGCCATCAAGAATACCCTGTAAAAGTTCGTCGGGCTGATCAGCATCATAAAAGATACCGCAAAATTCCTCGATGGTCGCCTCGTCATAAAGTTCAAAATCTTCCAACTGATTCTGTAGATCATACAACCGATTCGGGTCAGTCTCCTCCGCGAGCATCGTAGTCTGATAGTATTGCTGAAACGCTTCTTGGACCTGCTCCGGTTCGTTCACAAAGTCGAGTACCAGCGTGTCGGTTTTACCAGAGGCAACGCGATTCAGACGGCTCAAGGTCTGAACACATTGCAGCCCGTCTAACCGTTTATCGACGTACATTGTCTGTAGCATCGGCTCATCGAAACCCGTCTGGAACTTGCTCGCGACAATCAAAATCCGATATTGCGGATCCTTGAAACTGTCCACAATCGAAGTGCTTGGTGGCAACGCATTCATTCCGTTTTCCGTGTAGTCCGCACCGCTGTCGGTGTCGTGGACGGTATCGCTGAACGCGACCAGACACCCGTAGGGCAACCCCATTTCCTTCATCTGCCGATCAAACGCCTGCTTGTATCTGACGCAGTGCAGTCGGGACGGTGTAACCACCATCGCCCGCCCTTTCCCTTCAATTGTCTTTGCGGTGTGTTCGGTGAAGTGTTCCAGCATAATCCGAGTCTTGGTTTCAATACTGTGAGGTTGTAGGTCAACGTAGTTAGTGAGTGTACGGAGCGTCCGTGCCTTCTCGTATTCTTCATCTTCCGGCACACTTTTGACCAGTTCAAAATACCGCTTAAAGGTGGTGTAGTTCTGTAGCACGTCCAGTGTGAAACCTTCGCTGATGCTCTGACGCATGGAATAGACGTGGAACGGGACAAACTTTCCTTCTGTGTCCTTCCGTCCGAAGAGTTCTAAGGTTTTGTTCTTCGGTGTGCCGCTGAAACCGAAATAGGAGATGTGCTCCTGCATTCTGCGCCGCTCCATCTGCTCAAGGATTTTAGTGTCTATATCCGATGCTTCAACAGCCTCATCATCTTCAATTTCTGTCGGAATTCCCTGCGAGAGTGAAACTCTGAGGTTTTTCGCAGATTCACCGCTCTGTGAGGAGTGCGCTTCGTCGATAATCACAGCGAAGGTCTTGCTTTTGAGTTTGCCAATCTCCTCCGCAATCACGCTGAACTTCTGAATCGTCGAGATGATGATGTCTTTGCCGGATTCGAGGAAACCCCTGAGTTGTGCTGAATTCTTATCAACGGCATGTACCACGCCGTCAACCTGTGCGACCTGCTTGATTGTGTTCTGCAGCTGCCTGTCAAGCACGCGTCGATCCGTCACGACGATGATAGAATCGAAGATTCGATTCGTATCGGTTGGTGAACTGTAGAGATGCGTCAGTAGGTGTGCTAACCATGCGATAGAGTTCGATTTGCCGCTCCCGGTGGTGTGTTGGATTAGGTAGTTGTGCCCAACACCCTCCGCTACGATAGCGGCTCTCAATTGACGAATCACATTTAGTTGATGGTATCGTGGGAAAACGAGTACACGGGACTTCTCATCTTTCACCGTCTTACTGTTGGGGTCGTAGACTTTTTCTATGGTCTCCTGCTCATGGATGAAGTCGTTGATTAACGCCATCAGGTTATTGGGTTGCAGAATGTCTTCCCACAAGTAGGCGGTCTTGTGTCCCTCTGGATTTACAGGGTTTTCGATGTCCTTGTTAAACGGAAAGAAGCGTGTCTTGTTTCCTTGTAATCGGGTTGTCATGGAAACCTTCTCGTTGCCTACGGCGAAGTGCACCAGACACCGCTTGAATTGGAACAACGGCTCCCTCGGGTCCCGATCCGTCCGATACTGTTTCTCGGCATCCGTGAAAACCTGCCCTGTGAGGCTATTTTTCAGTTCCATCGTCACCAACGGCAACCCGTTGAGGAACAACACCATATCGAGCGATTTTTCGTTCTTCTCTGAATATTTCAACTGCCGAATAAGGGAGAATCGGTTCTGAGCGTAGAGCCATTGATGGTCGGGGTTCATGCCACTTGACGGAAGGAAGTAGGTCAGGTTAAAGAGACAACCCCTATCTTTAACGCCTCTCCGAAGCACATCCAACACGCCACGGTTTTTAATCTCTCTGCCCACACGATTGAGGAGTTTATCAGGTGTTTCCTCGCCGTACTGGCGTTCCAGTTTCTGATACGCTTGCAGTTGCGTCATCTGAATAAACCGCAGGGTCTCACTGGATATCAGGCAAAGGGATTTATCATAATGGGAAGATTGTAATGACCGGTAGTCCGACTGATTCAGGTGTGCTTCGATGTGATCCTCAAAATCTGTTTCTGTATACGTCGGCACGGTCTAAACCTCGTTAAATAGATGAGGGGTGTTGCTGCATCATCGGCATATCATTTCAGTTTGACTTCAAGTCGGACTGCGTATCTATTTCTTCTAAGCTTTGCGCGGTCATGACTTGTTCTAAGAGTGTGTCGAGGCGCGTTAAGTTGTGGATGTTACTGATTTCACGTGAAAGCACTTCAGGCACGTCCTGAAATCGGAACTGCAGGAGTTTGAGGACAGCGTCCTGTTTACCTTCCGCTCTGCCTTCCGCTCTGCCTTTTGCTCTGCCTTCTGCTTTACCTTCTACTTTGCCTTCTGCTTTACCTTGTTCTCTGAGAAATTCGGCTGTTGTCTGTGCCATCGTCTCCAACTCCTTTATCAATCGTTTCAGTTTGAGTTCAAGTCGGAATGCGTATCTATTTCGTCTAAGCTTTGCGCGGTCATGGCTTGTTCTAAAAGCACGTCGAGGTGTGTTAGGTTATGGATGTTGCTAATTTCGCGCGAAAGCACTTCCGGCACGTTCTGAAATTTGAACTGCAGGAGTTTGAGGACAGCGTCCTGTTTACCTTTCGCTTCGCCTTGTTCTACGAGAAATTCGGCTGTTGTTTGTGCCATTGTTTCTAACTCCTTAGGATTTTGAATGTGTTGTCTGATAATATCTACTAACGCATCGCGCTCCTCAAGAGAACGTCGGTGGAATATCAACTGCACAAAATACCGGAGTGCCTCCGCAATTTGCGGGGCGAAATCCTCATTTACTGATGCTATATGCGACATAGCATCTGCTAAGGCTTCGCTTATCTCTGTCTCGTCCGAATGCTCCTTTTGAAGCACACTTAGCAACCAACCCAACGGATGGCCGGATTGTGTCAACACTTCTGCTTCGGTTTCCTTGACCCCTAAAAACAGCGTGTCAAAGCTTGGGACGAGACGCTCCAAGATTTCAGGAACATCCATGATCGCTGTTGGAGACACCGGCACGGTCCACGGACGATCACCTGTATAAAACAGAATCGGTAGGATCGGCTGTAAACGTCTTTCATTTTCAGGAAGTTTCTCCGTTTCCCATTCCCGCCGTTGCGACTCCCAGATTTGCACCATGTAAGATAACAACCGAAACCCCATCGTTTTATCCACTGTCGATTGGTGTTCAATGAGGATATAGATGAACAGCGCATCGGTATCTGTGGCATCTGTGTCTTCTTGAAACGGGACACTCAGTAGGACATCTGACTCGCGTTCTTGCAGTGCTTTAGAGATAAAACTCCTTTTCTCGTATGTAATCCGGCTGAAGTCGAGGAACACCTCGATATCGGGTGCGATAATTTGGACTAACCCCCGCACATATTCCTTGTCTTGCAGCAAGCGTCTGAGACTCCGGTCGGGGAAGTGTTCTATCTGCGGATCTTGTGTTTCGGGCATAGATGTCTATAGTTTCCAAGTGTTGAAAAAACGTTTTGTAAAGTATAGCATGGAAATACCGAAAAATCAACGCTATATACATCGCACGCCGACTCAGAAAATAAAAAATAGGGACTAAACCTCGTTTCGGACATCTATCTTGCCGGTCACTGCTTCGGAGATAAGGGATTGACGGTATTCTTTGAGAAGTTCAATCTTTCGCTGCTCTGCAGTTATAAGTTCGTCAATCTGTTTTGTCTTATTATTGAGGAAGTCAGCAATTTGTTGCTGTTCGGAGTCAGTAGGTATGGGTAAAAGTAGATTTTCAATTGACGATTTTCCCAACCCATATCTGGTAATTCCATTTGAATTCACCTCAAAATACCTCCTCGTCCTATCGGACTGAATAAATCTAAAAATGAACTCCCCAAGACAAGCATAGGGTCTAATCATTGTTAAATGATAGCCACACACAACGTTGTCCAAATCGTCTTTGACATAAGTTGGAACACCAATATCATCTGGGGTCTCAGAATCTTTGGTAATTATAACATCGCCTTTCCTCAAAGCAAATTTTGCAAATTCACTTTCCTTACAACTGCCCTTTTTCAAAACGGTATCAACCGTAATATAATCGTTGTAATAAACATCTGTATAATTGCATAATCTGACCTGGATTTCATCTGGATAGATGTGTTTATCAACATTACTTGGTAGTATCTTCGCGACGTGTTTGAGTCTATTAACTTCCCAATGCACTGGTATCTCGCCAATCCACTCCACGCCCGACGGTTTCATCTCTACATTTGGATCAAGTCCCTTCGTCACAACCTGATTTATCAGTGTGGTGCGTTGTTCCGGATCCACACCACTCTTTTTATTATCAGGATAATGTTTCATAATTCTAATACCCTATTGTCTGAATCGCGGATTACACGGATTACACGGATGACGCGGATTTTTTTCCTTCTCTCATGTCAACTTCATTTCGCGAGAATATTTCGGATTTTTGCAATAAGTCGTTTTGGGATCAGTTAAATTGGATTTCACATTATTTGTGATGTTCATAAAAACATAGGAGTTTCATGGTATGTCATTATGCCTTTATATTAATTGGAGAGTTTTCAATTTTATTTGGATCAAAATCATATTTCTCTGCTATATCCCGCACAATACTTAAATTGTAAGTTTCCGCATAAGGTGAAATTATGATTTGTTCTATAAGGACATCAGTATTAATTTCTACAGATACACTCTGTGGTATATCTATATTATCTCCGTCCTCTTTGGTAAACCTTTTGGGATTAGTTGACTGAATATACAATTCTTTATCAAAACCAAATTGCTTGTATTGACCAAATTCACCTTGATTATAGAATGGAATATCAGTTATATATGTTCCTTCTGTGAAATGTTTTGTTGCGGTTTCATAGCATATTATTAAACGGACTGAAGTGCCACCCTTTATTTAGACCATAATTTAGCAAAGTTAAGAGAAGGTTTGTCGTTGAAATTCTATAGGTGTCAAATACCCTAACGCCGAATGTGGGCGTTTCTGATTATACACCTGTTCGATAAAATGACCGATGCGTTCTCGAGCCTCGGTAATATCTTGGTAATCATTGAGGTGAACTTCTTCTTCCTTGAGCGTTCGGATCAACCTTTCGGCGTATCCGTTCTCCCAAGGACACCCTCTGCGAGCGACTGAAATCTGAATACCGTGTGCTTTGAGTTTCAAGAGATAAGCCCTTGAAAGATACTGCACGCCTTGATCGGAGTGATGAATCTCCGCAACCCTGTCGTCTAAAGCTTGCTCTAAGGGTTGCAAAGTCAGAGATTGCGTCAAGTGTTGACTCAGTTTCCAGCCTCTAATCATGCGCGTGAAGACATCCATGAGCAGAGCGACATAGATGAAGCGGTGCTTGAGGCGAACGTAGGTGATATCGCCCACCCAGACCTGATCGCATCGACAGATGTCAAGGTCTTTGAGGCGATTCTGCCACGGCTGCGGACCGTCAATGGAGTGGGTCGTTTGACACGCACGCTTGACGGAAGCCGACAAGTTCTCTTCTTTCATCAAGCGGGCGACGCGTTTATACCCAACGGTGTGTCCTTCGGCGACCAACACCTTCGTGATACGTCTATACCCGTAAGTCGGATACGCCGCCGCTAACCGCTGTATTTCGGATCGCAGGACTTCTTCAGAGGCATCGCTTTTGGGTTGATAATAGAAGGTGCTCTTGTTGAAACCCAGCGTCTGACAAATCTGCCGCATCGAATACTCCTTGCGCAACGTCTCAACGAGACAGTGCTGTTGAGAAGGCGTCAATCCAATAAAGTCAATGCTTTTTTTTGGATTTCGAGGGCCAGCGTCAACCGTCCAACGAGTTGCTCAAGTTGAGCAATCCGCTCCGCTGACGCATTTGACGGCTTATCGGTTTCCGACTCAAAGAAGGTTTCGGCATTTTCAAGAAGTTGGCGTTTCCATGTGGAGACTTGGTTTTCGCTGAGGTTATGACGTCGACACAGTTCTGCTTGTGAAGTTTCACCACGGAGGGCCTCAAGCACAACTTCTGCTTTAAACTTAGGTGTGAATCTTCTGCGTTTCGCCATCGGAATGCTCCTTTGAAATATAGATTATCATTGTAGCACAATCTTATATTAGAGAGTGGTCTAAATTTCCGGTGGCAGTACACCCAATAAAATTCGACCTGAATTTTCGCTTCCTTTAACCTGTTTTTATGGTGATTCATGTGCCCACTAATTGCTGGATAAGTCTTTTGAAAAATCCGCTCGGCTTCTAATTCGTTCGTTATCCCTGACCAAGGGTGCTGTCTGTTTTTACTGCTCGGAATATAGATCACGTTCCTTGGTTTCCACTTCCATTTTTCTGGTTTATCAGGGAACAATTCCATAATATTGACAACCTTAGGGTCTTTAGCAAGAAGTTGTTCATAAGTCGTTTGGTCTATGACGAACGCTTTCTTATGTCCGAGTGAAATGCCACGGTAAATATCCTCATCCCTGCCCAAAGGTACTCCAATATTTTGTAGTTTGCTCTGTAAGTTTTTAGACTGGTTTGGTTTATCTTTGTAATCTGAATTCACATCCTTGGTTTCAGGGGTATTTTTGGTATCAACGAAAGATTTTTCGGAGGAAAAAATGGTGGAAAGGTCATGTTCAGAACCGGCATTAATGCGCGTATTCCCATGTGCCCAGATGAAGATATTCAACACTCCAGCATTCCAATCTTCCGTTATTGTATTGTTGAAGTAAGCAAAGGCGAAGGGTTGAAAGTTTTCATCCGCACAGATAAAGAAGACTTCAGATGGATTAATGTTTTTCTGAGATAAGCCTTCCGCGACCTTACGGAGAATCTCTGGATAGTCCTGTTCACGTCTAAATCGAATGAGAAACGGTCGCCGCCCGCCCAAAGCATCTTTAGGAAGTCCACTGACATCTTGACAGTCTATGATTTGTCCAGTGATCGTACCGTCAAGGCCAAGGAAAGGTAATGGCAACGGTAGTGCAATTTGTGCAAGTGATGCCTCTTCCGGGATGGGTAAGTTCAGTTTTTCTTCTAAGAAGTGCATCAGCGTATCTTCATCGCCGATGCGTTGAAGATCGTCTTGTGTTATTAACATTTCAGTTTCCTTTGTTGACAGTGCTCGATGCCTTGCTATCTGGCTCGACTAAAATTTCACTATATCGCCTGGGACGGTGCTTCCTGTATGATAGGGATGGTGTAACTCCGAATGGCGAAACTTTCGATAGTCTCTGTTTCCATCCGCGGTACTGGATTCTTCCGATGATCGAACACAATATAGTATCCCTCCGCTGCATCCTCCAGTTGCATATACGCTGCGAGTTGCTTTTTGCCTGCTGTATAGGAACGTTCACCCTCCCAAATCTTGGTTTCAACGATGTACTTTTGCGAATTGTGCAGAATAAGTAGGTCTATTCTACCACGTCCTGTTTGTACTTCAAGGTACATTCGCCCACGGACCAACCGTACAAACTGATCAAGATAGGCAAAAAGGAGGTATTGCCCAACGAACTCTTTCGGGGTCTCCGGCACCTGTAAGATGCGATATCCCACCCGTGCGATGAAACTCTGAAAATTATCCAGCAGCGGCTGCAAGCGAATCTGACCATCGGATGTGAGATAATCCAAAAAATCGGTATCGGCATCTTCAGGAAAATATTCGTGTTCCAATCCGTTTATCAGCGGTTGAAACGCTTTCATGATACGATACTGATAAATTGGATTGACAACCTCACACATTCCGTCGGCACCTTCCGCGAGGATACCATAAGTAGCGAGTTCCGAAATAAATTCGTTATCCAGATTAAAATCCACACCTCTATCGCGGGAAACAATTCCCATCAGAAGGGTTTCAAAGCGTGGATTCTTTCGGATATTGGTAATGAGATGCTGAATGTTGACGTTTCGTTCACGCAGCAGCCGTGTGTGTGCTTCTGAAAAGTGCGCCATGTCAATACACTCGGTTTTTGGAATGTTCAATTCATCAGTAAGGATCTGCGCGAATCGGTTTACAAGGAACGGTTGGCCGGCTGTCTGTCTGTGAAGTACTTGGATAACTTCTGCGGTGAAAGGTTGTCCAACGGCATCTGTATACTCAGCGAGGAGCTCCTGCACCTGCTCAAGCGTAAAGTTAGGC